>CAKSOL010000006.1 GCA_934477125.1 uncultured Eubacteriales bacterium
AGACAGACAGACAGACAGACAGACAGACAGACAGACAGACAGACAGACAGACAGACAGACAGACAGACAGACAGACGTATTACGTACGCAAGAATTGTCATCAGGCGCAGGATGCAGCGGCATAATGGGTGTCCCGATAACGTTTCTCGATAAGTATAATCCCGAACAGTTTACTATTGTTGGTCTTGACAGATATGTTGAGGATAATCCTAAATACGGACACAGATTTACTATAAATGGGCGGGAGACCTACGCGCGAATTTTGATTAAAAGGAGAAACGAAAATGAAAATTGAACCTACGAGAATAAAAGTCAGCGAAATTTTTGACGGATATACAGATAACGGCGATGACGGTGTTTTTGCTTATGGCGGCAAATTGGCTATACGTCCGCCGTATCAGAGAGAGTTTGTGTATGACGACGAACAGGCGGAAGCGGTTATCCAAACAGTTTTAAAAGGTTTTCCGCTTAATGTTATGTATTGGGTGAAAACCGGAAAAGAGAGTTACGAGGTTCTTGACGGTCAGCAGAGAACACTTTCTGTAATGCAATATCTTAAACACAAATTTCCTATTACTCTAAACGGACAAAAATATTATTGGGACGCGCTGCCGGACGATAAATACAATTTAATTATGGGTTATGAGTTTACAATTTATATTTGCGAGGGAGAGGAGTCCGAAAAGTTAGAGTGGTTTAAAGTAGTAAATATTGCAGGAGAAAAGCTTTCGGATCAGGAACTCAGAAATTCTGTTTATACCGGGGCATGGCTTTCAGATGCAAAAAGATATTTTTCAAAGCGAGGATGTGCTGCAAAAGGTCTGTCGGATAGGTACATAACAGGAGATCCAAACAGACAAGAGCTGCTTGAAAAAGCATTAAAGGGAATCTGTGGGTTTCAAGAAATCAAGGATATTACTGAATATATGGCAGCGCATAAATCAGATAATGACGCCGATGAATTGTGGCAGTATTTTCAGGATGTTATACATTGGATTGAAAAAATTTTCCCAAAATATTTCTCGGATATGAAAGGCGTTGATTGGTGCGCACTTTATAACAAGTATCACGGTAATACTTATAATTCTGCAGTTATGAGCGCGGAAACCAAGCGATTGCATGAGGACGAGGATGTTCAGAAAATAAAGGGTATTTATGAGTATTTGCTATGCAGAGAAACAGATCCTTATGCCGGAAGGCTGCTGAATATCAGAGCTTTTGATAAGCGTGATAAGCTGGCAGCTTACAGCAGGCAAAACGGAATATGTCCGATTTGCGGCGAGCATTTCGCATTTGAAGATATGGAAGGCGATCATATAAAGCCTTGGAGCAAGGGAGGGCATACAACGCCGGAGAATTGTCAAATGTTGTGCCGTGATTGTAACGGTAAAAAAACTGATAAATATTAAGTTATTTGAAGGGAAAACAAAGATGTCATCAATGAAAGAAAAATGCACACCGGCGAGCTTTATCTGCCGGGGGTTACTGTCGGCGATAACGTCGTTGTCGGTGCGGGCAGCGTTGTAACAAAGGATTTGCCGGATAACGTTGCAGCGGTCGGCAATCCGTGCAGGGTGCTGCGGGAGATAAACGAACACGACAGAGAGTATTATTTCAAAAACCGCAAAATCCCGGCAGAGCTGAGATAAGCGGAATTCTGTCAAGGCATCGGGGATTGGGATTATAAAAACAGCGCCGTGGCAAACTGTATCGTTTGCCCCGGCGTGATTTATTGTCAGTCTGTTAAATCTCGTGCTTTCCGCGGCGCGGGCGGTCAGACTTTTCGGCGCTTTCGGGCGGCAGTCCGCCGTCTGCCCGGTCGGATGAATGTTCGCCGGGGCGGTCTGCCTGTCCGTCCGCAGTCGGCGGTGCCTCCTTTCCGAGGTCCTCGAAAACGGAATCGTCTATCTTAAACCCTCCGAAAAAGCCGCCGTCCGGGTTCGGAATTTCAATCGGGTCGTCGTCTAAAATACTGCGCGGCTCCTCCTCGGACTCTCCGAGAGCGGCGAGCCTTGCCTCGGCGATATCGTCCGCGCGCCATTCGCGCAGCATTCGGTCGCCCTCAGGATATTCGACAACCGGCGGTCTGCGGCGAGATGCGGCAAACCAAATCAGCAGATACATAACCAAAACAACAAAACTGCCGGCAGTTATCAGAATACCGCTGTAAAGTCCCGGAGTTTCATAGCTGAAAACGATTTCGCTCGTGCCTTTTTCAACCGGAACCGCCATAAAGCCTACGTTTACCTGCTCAATATCAGCCTTTTTGCCGTTTACCGTTACCGACCAGCCCTCATCATAGGGAATCTGGAAGTAAACGAGCGACGCGCTTTCGCGGGTTACTCTTGCGGTAAAACGGCTCTTGCCCTCGGTAAAGCTTTCGGCGGCGGTTGCCCTCAGGCGGGCGCTGTCGGAGGCTAAGGCGTCGTCGGAAAGAGAGAGGGTAACGGAAGGGAGCTTTTCGCCAGTTCCGCCGGAGGTATCGGAAATATCGGAAACACCGTCCGAATCGCTTGAGGAATTGCCCTCGGCAGAGGTATTCTCCCCGGTCTGCTCCGTCAGACTGCCGTCGGTTTCATAATCGGAAATGCTGTTATAATACCCTGCGTCCGCAAGATTTTTCATATTTCCGCCGTATTTCTTTATCTGCTCATCGGTCAGCAGAACCGCCTTGAGCATAAGATTTGCGCGGGTTTTTTCGCTGTAACCGTCGCAGAAATCCTTTGTCATATAATAATCATACGAAACGCCGTAGGGAACATAATTTTTGTTTTCGTAAATATAATATCCGCCGGAGGTTTTAACATATTCCCAGCCCGGCATCTGCGCCTCGCCGTCGTCGTTTTCAAAGCGGTCGCCGTCGGTTCGGTTGAGCAGGTATTTAACCGCGAGCAGGGGTCTCAGCGCCGAATTTTCGGTTGAGGGGCGGCTCGCAACGTCGCGGCTCTCGCCGACATACTTATAGAAATTCATAATCGAGGCAGGGACAATCGAATGGAAAGAGTTGATGCTCGGAAGTCCGAGATACATTCCGGTGTTGTCAACGCCGTCGTAAACGTCAATACGCCAGGTGCCGTCATAATCAAGGTCAACCTTGCCCTCAATCATCCGGTCGATCATAACATCCTTTATCTCATAGGAATGGGAACGCCCCGTAGCGATAAAAACGTTGCCGTAGATAACCGAGAACACGCATACCAGCGCGGTTGAGCTGCAGATAAAGGCGTTTCTGTTCCGCTTATGCTCGCCGAGCAGCAGCCGCAGGACGATAAGCCCCAGAACCGCAATCGCAGCGGTCGCCCAAAAGCGGTACATATAGGTGTTTTCGCTGTCCGGAGTGTAAAGCCCGAACTTGAGTATCAGCTTTTCCGGGTCAGCCGCATTTTTCATCGCCTCGGTGTCCTTCTGCGGGAAAAAGCCGATAGTCAGCGCAAACGCGAGGGTTATTCCGAAGGTCCAGCGCCAGCCGGTTTTCCAGTCGGCAGTCTGCTCCTCGCTTAAAATCGCCGTTACAAGGCACATAATCAGTATCGGCATATAGAACCAGCGCGCGTAATACGAGGTGTTGAAGGCATAAAACGCGCTGTTGAGAACCGGAACCATCGCCATAAAGACGCAGATTCCGATAAGCCGCTTCTGCCAGCTGCCGCGCTTTGAGGAGAACCAGGTGAATACCCCTGCCATACTGAAAACCGGCAGCCATCCTCCGAGCGACGACCATTTGACATCCGCGCCGGGGAAAAACACCGGTCTTGCAGGCAGGTCGGGCGGGAAAAAGAAGCACTCGATAATGTTTAGATAAATCTGCTCCTTGCCGTACATAATGGCGTTCCAGCCGTTGAACAGCTGGAGCTGGGATATTCTGCCGTTGCCGAGAATGGCGAGAACCGAGGGCAGCAGCAGAAACGCCGAAACGCCGACCCCGATAACCGCCTCGAAAAGCAGAGCCAGAAAGCGCGGAAAACGCAGCTTTACCGCGCCGGAGCATACTCTGACGAAGAAATAAATAATGCAGAAAACCGCCATACCGAAAAAGAAGAAGTAATTCACAACCGCGCTGAGCGCCACGGCGAGCGCAAAGCAGCCGCGCCGGTTTTCGGTTAAAAACAGCTCAAGCGCGAGCAGCAGCAGCGGAAAAACGATTATCGGCTCATGAAAATGATTGAAAAATACGTTATAAACCGAAAAGCCGGAAAAGGCATAGAGCAGACCGCCGAGCCTCGCCGCCTCGGGCGTTTTGGTAAAGCGGCGCAGATAGCAGTAAGCCGTAAGAGCGGCGCAGGCGAATTTCAGTATCAGCAGCGGACCCATAAGATAGGGAACAAAGCTGTTCGGAAAGGGAATGGTAAGCCAGAAAAACGGACTTCCCAAAAGGTAAAAGCTGTATGACCCGATAAAATTCGCTCCGAGGTCGGTAATGGTGCTCCAGCCGATGTTTCCGCTTTTTATCGCCGCGTGGCAGAGCTTGTAAAACGGTATCTGCTGAACGTTGAAATCGCCGAAAAATGTAAAATACCCCTCGCTCAGCGCCATATAGGGAACAAAAAATGCGGCGGCGGTTATCAGAGCCGCAAAAAAGGTTGAAAGTCGTTTTTCTTTACGCGGGCGCAGCGTTACCGCCCGGCTTTCGGAAAAGAGCATACCAAAACTCCTTTTTTACCTCGCCGCAGCGCGCCATTTTGCCGCTGCGGCGGAAATTTCTTATTGATATTATATCAAAAAATGATATAATGTTCAATAGACAATACGTCAGTATCCTTAGAGTATTTAACCCGGAAGTGAAAAATATGTATCATTTTTATGCTATGCTCTCGCGGATGAAAAATATTTACCGCTGGGGGCTTATGCGCAATACGCGAAATGAAAATCTCAGCGAGCACAGCCTTGAGACCGCTTTTATAGCTCACGCGCTCGCGGTTATCCGCAACCGCCGGTTCGGAGGGAACACAGACCCCTGCCGCGTTGCCGCCGCCGCTATGTTTCACGACACGAGCGAGATTATAACCGGCGATATGCCGACTCCGATAAAATATTATAACGAGGAGCTGCGCCGCGCCTATAAGGAAATCGAGGCTACCGCCTGCGACCGGCTGACCGATATGCTGCCGGAGGATATGAGGGAGGATTTTATGCCGCTTTATTATCCCGACGGCGAGACCGAGCGTTTGGTTAAGGCGGCGGATAAAATATCCGCGCTGATAAAATGCACCGAGGAGCTGAATATGGGCAACCGCGAGTTTTCCGCAGCCGCAGAGTCAACCCGCAGGGCGGTTGAGGAAATGCAGCTGCCGGAGGCGCAGGTTTTCTTAAATGAGTTTATGGAAAGCTTTTCGCTTACTCTTGACGAACAGCAATAAAAAGGGGGACTTTTAAATGATTGAACAGAAGGCTATGGCGTATGTTAATATGTACGGCGTATTGGGTTCGCTTGAGAGCCTGTGTAAAATTGACGAAAAGGCGCGGGAAATCCTGAAAGGGCTTAAAAAGCCGGTAACGCTCTGCTTTTCGGTTAAGGGCGGACCCTGCTGCTCCTTTTCCTTTTCGCAGAACGGCTGCGTTTTTTCGGAGGGGGACGCCGGCGGACTTAAAATGAGCTTTTCCTCGCCGGAAAAGTTCAACGCGCTTATAAACGAGTCGAAGCCGGGACTGCCGGTTCGCAATCCAGTCGGAACGCTCGCCTTTCTCGCCGGAACCTTTACAAAGCTTACCGACCGGCTCAACGAGGTTTTAAGACCTGCCGCCGGAGCTATGGATAACCGCGCCTTTTTCGAGGAAAACACGCTTATGACAATGTATGTTTTAGCAGGCGCAATAGCGGCGCTTGCCAATACCGACAGCATTTCAAGGCAGTCCGCCGCGGCAACGCCGGACGGCGACGTAAGCCTCGGAATAAAGGATACCGCGTCCGTTACGCTGAGGGTTAAAAATCATCATTTTACCGCTCTGCGCGCGCCCTCGGAAAATCCGCGCGCCGTTATGGAGTTTGCCGACATCGACCTTGCCGCCGGACTTTTCGCCGGAAAGGTCGCAACCGTGAACGAGCTTTGCCGGGGAAATATCCGCCTTGCCGGTATGCTTTCAATGGTGGATAATATCAACCGTATTCTTGACCGCGCCGCGGTATATCTCTCCTGAGGAGGAAACGAAAAATGAGCAGATTTCCAGAATATGACCACACCGAAAGCCGCGCCTGGTTCGACCGCGCGCTGAAGGTTATTCCGTCCGGAGTTTACGGGCATTTAGGCCCCGGCGAGGGACTTTTTCTCCCGATAGAGAAATGGCCGCTTATCAGCTCCCGCGCCGATGGTACCTACTTCTGGGATATGGACGGCAACCGTTATCTCGACCTTATGTGCGCCTACGGACCGAACGTTCTCGGCTATAACGACCCCGATGTTGACGCGGCGGCTCTCGAACAGCTTAAAAAGGGCAACTGCACCACCGCGCCTTCCTATAAAATGATTGAATGTGCGGAAATGCTTGTCGATACGGTAGCCTGCGCCGACTGGGCTTACTTTATGAAGAACGGAACCGACGCTACGACCTTTGCGGTTATGTGCGCAAGAGCGGCGACCGGCAGAAAAAAGGTGCTTTTCTTCAAGGGTTATTACCACGGCAACGACCCATGGGCAATGCGCGCGGATTATCCCGGTATTCTCCCGGAGGACGTTGCGAACAATGTTATAGTTCCATGGTTCGACCTTGAGGCTATGCAGCAGGCATACGATGAATGCGGCGGAGACGTTGCGGCAGTAATCGCGCAGCCCTATGACCACGGTAATTTTTACGATAACACCTGCGCCGACCACGAAAAATGGCAGAGCGTCCGCGATTTCTGCGATAAGCATAATATGCTGCTGATAATCGACGACGTTCGCGCCGGTTTCCGGCTCGACCTTGCCGGCAGCGACCATTATTACGGCATAAAGGCGGATATAATCTGCTTCTGCAAGGCGCTTGCAAACGGCTATAATATGTCCGCCGCCTGCGGAGGAGAGCATTTAAAGGCGGCTGCCTCCTCGCTTTCGTTTACCGGCTCCTACTGGATGAGCGCGGTTCCTTTTGCCGCCTGCATTGCCTGCGTTGAGAAGATGAAGCGGCTCGATACTCCGAAGCTGTTCAGGGAAACCGGCAAAAAGCTGACCTCGGCTTTCAGCGCCGCCGCCGAGCGCCATGGCTTTAATCTTGCGGTTTCGGGCGAGCCTGCGCTGTTCTATTTAAGGCTTACCGACGACGACAGCCTTATGCTGCATCAGGAATGGATAGCCGAATGTGTTTCAAGAGGACTTTTCTTAGCCTCGCACCATAACCATTTCATAAACGCGGCAATAACGGATGAGGATATCGCCCTCGCCGCCGACATTGCGGACGACGCCTTTGCGGCGCTCGCCGAAAAGCATGGGAGGTAAAATAATGAGCAATTACAGAATTGAAACGAAGTGCGTTCAGAGCGGCTATACGCCTAAAAACGGCGAACCGCGCGAAATTCCGATATGTCAGAGCACTACCTTTAAGTACGACACAAGCTCGGATATGGGAAAGCTTTTCGACCTTGAGGCGAGCGGATATTTCTATTCGCGCCTGCAAAACCCGACTAACGACTGCGTTGCCGCGAAGATATGCGATATGGAGGGAGGAACGGCGGCAATGCTGACCTCCTCCGGTCAGGCGGCGAACTTTTTCGCGGTTTTCAATATTGCCTCCTGCGGCGACCATGTTGTCGCAAGCTCCTCTGTCTACGGCGGAACATATAACCTGTTTGCGGTCACTATGAAGCGAATGGGGGTTGAATTCACATTTGTTTCTCCCGATTGCTCCGATGAGGAGCTTGCCGCCGCGTTCCGCTCGAATACAAAGGCGGTTTTCGGAGAAACCGTTGCAAATCCGGCGCTCACGGTGCTTGATATTGAAAAATTCGCCGCTGCCGCTCATTCTCACGGCGTTCCGCTTATTATCGACAACACCTTTGCAACCCCGGTAAACTGCCGCCCGTTTGAATGGGGCGCGGATATAGTTACCCATTCGACAACGAAGTATATGGACGGTCACGGCGCGGCGGTCGGCGGCTGCATAGTCGATTCGGGAAAGTTCGACTGGACGAAGTATCCCGATAAATTCCCCGGACTCTGCACTCCGGACGAAAGCTATCACGGCGTAACCTACACCGAGCGGTTCGGCATCGGCGGAGCATATATAACCAAGGCGACGGTTCAGCTTATGCGCGACCTCGGCTCAATTCAGGCGCCGCAGAACGCATTTCTGCTTAATTTGGGGCTTGAAAGCCTGCACGTCCGTATGCGCCGACACTGCGAAAACGCGCTCAGCGTTGCGAAATATCTTCAGACCGACCCGCGTGTAAGCTGGGTCAGCTATCCGGGACTTGAGGGGGATAAGTATTATGCTCTCGCTCAAAAATATCTCCCGGACGGCGTTTGCGGAGTTGTCAGCTTCGGAATAAAGGGCGGCAGAGCGGCTGCGGAGAAATTCATGCGCGGACTGCGGCTTGCCGCGATAGAAACCCACGTTGCCGACGCGCGCACTTGCTGTCTGCACCCTGCAAGCTCAACCCACCGCCAGATGAACGACGAGGAGCTTGCCGCCGCAGGCGTGCCGTCAGATTTGGTGCGCTTTTCCTGCGGAATAGAGAACGCCGAGGATTTGATAGAGGATATCCGTCAGGCACTCGCCGGAATTTAAGGTTCTGCCTATGCCGATAAAAATACCTAACGACCTGCCGGCGGTTAAAACGCTGGCGGAGGAGAATATCTTTGTTATGACCGAAACGCGCGCCATAACTCAGGATATCCGTCCGCTTAAAATTCTGCTGCTCAACCTGATGCCGAAAAAGATTGAAACCGAAACCCAGCTTTCGCGGCTGCTCGGAAACTCGCCGTTACAGGTTGACCTTACCTTGCTGCACACCCGGTCGCACCGCTCGAAAAACACCTCTGCGGCGCATCTTTTCACCTTTTACAAGACCTTTGACGAGGTTGAGGGCGAAACCTTTGACGGAATGATAATAACCGGCGCGCCGGTTGAGCTTATGCCGTTTGAGGAGGTTGAATACTGGGAGGAGCTCTGCGAAATAATGGAATGGAGCAAGAGCCATGTTCACTCCGTTTTCCATATCTGCTGGGGCGCGCAGGCAGGGCTTTATTACCATTTCGGGATAAAAAAGCATCTTCTGCCCAAAAAGCTTTCGGGCGTTTTTCCGCATAGAGTCGATTATAAGCGCTCTATCCTTTTCCGCGGGTTTGACGACAGCTTTATGGTGCCGCAGTCGAGGAACACGACCGTTTACGCCGAGGAAATAAATGCCGTTTCGCAGCTGCGTATTCTCGCGTCGGGCGAGAACGGCGACCCTTATGTTATATCAACTGCCGGGGGACGGCAGATTTTCGTAACCGGACATTCGGAATACGACGCGGAAACCCTCAAAAACGAGTATTTCCGGGACAGACAGGCAGGGCTGCGCCCGGAAATTCCGAAAAACTATTTCCCGGATGACGATATATCCTTAGAGCCGGTTTGCAGCTGGCGGTCAAACGCCAATCTGCTCTATTCAAACTGGCTTAACTATTTTGTTTACCAGACAACGCCCTATAATATTTCGGAGATAAAGGCGGGGAAGTGAGATTATGCCGAAAATAGCCGCAGGGATAACCCTGTATGAGCCTGAGCCGCAAAGGCTAAAGGAGAATGTCGAGGCTGTTTTAAAGCAGGTTGAACGGCTTTATATTGTTGATAACGCCTCCTCAGATCTCGGAGAGTTCAAGGCGGCTGTCCGCCCGGACGAGCGGATTGTTCTTATTGAAAACAGCGAAAATGCCGGGGTTGCGCGCGCTCTCAATCAGATGTGCTCGGCGGCGGAGGGCGACGGCTATGAATGGCTGCTTACTCTCGACCAGGACTCTCTTACCGAGCCGGATATTATTGAAAAATTCTGCCGGTATACCGATATTCCGGAGGTCGCGATTATAACTCCGCGGTATGTTGACGACAACGAGCCGCAGATAGTGTCCTCCGAAAGCCCGGCGCCTTATGAAACGGTGAAACGCTGCGACACCTCGGCGTCGCTTGTAAGGCTGGAGGTCTGGCGGGAGGTCGGCGGCTTTGACGAGGCTATGTTTATAGATTACGTCGATTTCGATTTCTGCACAACGGTTATCGAAAACGGATACGTTATTTTAAGGGATAATGAGGCGGTTCTGCATCATAGGCTCGGCAGGGCGCAGGAAATAACCTTTTTTATCCCGATAGGCAGGGTCCTTCATATAAAAAAGCTGCAAAAGCCGATTTTTACCTATAATCATCCGCCGTTTAGAACCTACTATTTTGTTCGGAACGCGATTTATTACAGGTATAAGCACCGCGGCAGCGTTGACTCGCGTCACGAGCGGCGCGCGGTTATCCGCTGGGTGCTGCTCAAGCTTATGTTTGAAAAGCAAAAGACCGCGCAGCTAAAAGCTGCCCTGCGCGGCAAAAGGGACTCCAAAAAAATGATAGAAAAATATTCCGCAGGGCAGAAAAAGCCCGATGCGGAATAAGATTTTAACGGAGATGTGATTGATAAATGGCGGACGGCTGTCATATAGGACATAGGGCGAGAATGAAAAAGGATTTCCTCGAAAACGGATTTCCCGATTCGACCCCGCAGCATAAAATTCTTGAAATGCTGCTGTTTTTCTGCCTTCCTCAGGGAGACACCAATCCTCTGGCGCACCAGCTTATTGAGCGTTACCGCACTATCGGCGGCGTTCTGGACGCGCCGGTTGAGGAGCTTGTTAAATTCAAAGGAATAACCGAAAGTAATGTTGTTCTGCTTAAAATGATACTTCCGATAGCCCGGCTTTACCGCGACGAACAGCATAAGCGCGGCTTCGGCTTTAAAAATCCGGAGGAAATCGGGAAATTCCTTCTGGACCGCTATCTCGGAGAAACGAGGGAGAGATTTTCGGTGCTTAGTATGGACGGTATGGCGCAGCTGATATCCTTCGATTTTTTGTCGGAGGGAGATATTTCGTCTGTCGGAGTGTCCTCAAGGCAGGTTATTGAGCTTATTCTCAAAACCGGCGCAACCTGCGTTATCGTCGCTCATAACCACCCCGGCGGAATAGCTCTGCCGAGCAGCGGCGACATTGCGGTAACCAAAATGCTGAAGGTCGCTTTAAAGCATATCGGGGTTCACTTGATAGACCATATAATTATCGCCGGAGACGATTATGTGTCGCTTAATCAGAGTGAGCAGTATGCGGATATTTTCGAGTGAACGCGCGGTAAATTAAAATTTAAAACGGCAATGCCTGCGCGGCGGAAAGCCGTTTATGCAGACCTAAGGTCCTTTTCGGCTTTAGGTCTGCGCTTTTATCAGAATGAGGGTTCCGGCGACTATGAGCAGCAGCCCCAAAGCCGCCTTTTTGGTAAGGCGTTCCTTGAAAACGGCGGCGGAAAAGCCTATCGATATTAAAATGCTCAGCTTGTCAATCGGAACAACAACGCTTGCCGGACCCTGCTGAAGCGCCTTATAATAGCAAAGCCACGAGCCGCCGGTCGCAATTCCGGAAAGAAAGATAAAGCCGAGCTCGTTTTTCGGAATTTCGCGCAGAGTGTGCTGCTTGCCCTTTATGAAAACGAGCAGCCACGCCATAACAAGAACGACCGCCGTTCTTATGGCTGTTCCGAGGTTGGACTCGGTTCCGCTGATGCCGATTTTGCCGAGAATTGAGGTCAGCGCGGCGAAAACCGCGGATAAAACGGCGTAAATCAGCCAGGATTTTCCCTTAGTCTCGCCCGAAACGCTCTTTTTTTCTATCATCAGAACCGTTCCGGCGGCAATCAGGGCAACGGCTGCGCCCTTTAAAGGAGTGATTTTTTCTCCGAGGAAAATAAACGCCAGCAGAACGGTTAAAACGGTTGAGGATTTGTCTATCGGGACGACCTTATTAACGTCGCCGAGCTGCAATGCCCTGAAATAGCAGAGCCAGGAGCCGCCGGTCGCAAGACCGGAAAGAATGAGGAAAGCCCAGGTTTTCGCGCTGAGCGAGGTAATTCCGCCGGCGGAGCCGACAATCCATACCATAAGCTAGGAAAACAGCAGCACAACCGCCGTCCGTATGGCGGTTGCCGCGTCGGAGTCGGTTTTTTTAATGCCGCACTTGGCAAGAACGGCGGTAATCCCGGCAAAAAATGCCGAGCCGAAAGCGAAAAGAATCCACATACTGCTTTTTTTCACATTCCTTTGATTAAATTTTTCCGTATTCCGCTGCGGATAGGCGGCTTAACGGGTCGGGGCGGCGCAGGGTGCCGCCGCGCACGTCTGACATCTGCCGTGGCGACCTTTGCGCCTGAAAGCTTTCCGGTTTTAACCTTAATAATCAAAGCCCCCGCTGCGGGTAATCCCGCGGCAGGGGCTTTTAATCTTAGCTTTTAGCTGACGGGGTTAAGCCCCGTCAACGTAAGCAAAGCCGACAAATCAGAACCCGATTTTAAGGGACGGATTTTCGCCTTTGCTTATACGCCGGATAAAATTACTTCAGCTCGACAGTAGCGCCGACCTCAGCCAGCTTTGCCTTAATCTCCTCAGCCTCTTCCTTGGCAACAGCCTCTTTGAGGGTCTTGGGAGCGCCGTCAACAACAGCCTTAGCGTCTGCAAGGCCGAGACCGGTTATCTCGCGGACAACCTTTATAACCTTAATCTTCTGATCGCCGGCAGAAGCGAGAACAACGTCAAACTCAGTTTTCTCCTCAGCAGCGGCAGCGCCTCCGGCAGCGGGAGCAGCAACTGCAACAGCAGCGGCAGCGGATACGCCGAACTCCTCCTCAACAGCCTTAACGAGCTCGGAAAGCTCAAGTACGGTAAGAGTCTTTAACTCTTCAATTATAGCAGTAATTTTCTCGGATGCCATTATTTTTTCCTCCATTTTTTGTTTTTAAGTCCCGTTTATCGGGCAGTATTTTAAAAATTATTCAGCTGCTTCTTCAGCAGAACCGTCCTTATCGACGATAGCCTTAACGGCGCGGGCAAATGCCGCGATGGGAGCCTGGAACACGCTGCAAACAGTAGCAAGCAGCACGTCGCGGGTCGGCAGCTTCGCGATATCTGCGATAGTTTCGGCAGAAACGACCTCACCGTCCAGGAAACCTGTCTTGACGGAGAAATTGTCGTGTCCGTCCGCAAACTTGCAGAGAATACGGGCAGCTGCGGCATAGTCCTCATTTGAAAGAGCAAGAGCGGTAGTACCCTCAAGATGGGCTTTCATTCCCTCAAGAGCGGTTCCCTCAACAGCGCGGCTGAGCATGGTGTTCTTAACAACGAAATACTCAACTCCCGCCTCGCGGAGCTCCTTGCGCAGAGCCGTATCGTCCGCCACCGTGATACCCTTGTAATCGACCACGACACCGGTAACAGCTGCGTCAAGCTTTTCCTTGAGAGACGCAACGAGCTGCTGCTTTTGCTCAAGAACCTTTGCGTTCGGCATAAATTTTTCACCTCCGGATAAAAAATCGTGCCGAACCGATGAAAAAAGTCCGCACCGAAGGACGGAGCGGACATGAAATCAATGAATATTCATGCACACCTCGGCAGGCGGCTTTTCAGCCTTACGATTAAAAATCACCTGCTGTCTCCGGATCAGCAACACGAATATTATAAGCGATATATCGAAATATGTCAAGCTTTATTTTTTGAGAGCTTTGAAAACACTCTTTCGGATATGAATTTTCCCTCTTTTATTTTCAGTCGTGTCCGCCGCCGGTCTGGTCGGGGTCGGTCGGGTTCTCGCCCGGATTTTCCGGAGTTGACGGCTTATCTCCCGGCTTTTCGTCCCCGGAATCCGGCTTTGAGTCCTTGTCTCCGGTGTCGGGCTTGGTCGGAGTTGAGGGCTTTGAGTCCTCCGAAGAGGAGGAGCCTGTCGAGGAGGAGCCTGAGGAGGTGCTTTCGGTTGAGGTCGTGGTGCTGCCCGAAGAAGAACCGGAAGAGTTGGTCGATGCCGTTCCTGAGGGGTGAGAGGGAGTGGTGGTCGTTTTCGAGCCGCTGCCCTGCGACGCCGTGCCGCTGCCGCCCCTGTTCGCATACCAGTTGTTCTTTGAAATTCCGTTCAGCGCAACATAATCGTCAAACGGCAGATTGTCGTAAATAAACGAATGAATCAGCTTTGCGCCGAAGTCGAGGTCGTAATAAACAACCGAGCCGAAGCTGCCGCTCGGAGAGGGCATCTGATAGCCGTCCTTTGGCAGGCGCTCCTGGTGGAAGGTCGGGGAGTCCCTCAGAATATTGAGCGCGTAGCTCAGAATTTCGTCGGGATTGAGCGAGGTAACGGTATAGGGAATCATAGTTTTTATAAGTCCCGGATACTTGGATTTATCCATGGTTATCGCTTTGGTGAAAAGCTGTTCCATAACATACCGCTGCCGGTCGGTTCTGCCGTAGTCGTTGTTTGTTCCCCAGATGTTCGGAACATAGCGTATTCTCGAATAGGCGACCGCCTGAATACCGTTGAGGTGCTGCTGACCGCTGCGCTTAACGTAATAATCGTTGGCGTTGTAGCCCATCAGCTGGCAGACCTCGCCGATCATATCGTTGATACCGTGGTTATTGTTACCCCGCGCCGTAACCTCGCGGTCGGTAAGCTCGGCGTCTATTCCGCCGACCGCGTCAATCATTTTCGCCATACCGTAGAAATTAACGGTTGCATAATCGGTTATATCGAGATTGAATATCTTGTTGAGCGTTTTAACCGCAAGCTCCGCGCCGCCGCGGGCATAGGCGCTGTTTATCTTATTATAGGTTGTTTTGCCGTCCTTTTCTATCGGAACGAGCGTGTCGCGGAGAACGGAAATAATCTTAACCGTATGCTCCTTGGCGTTAAGGCTCAGTATCATTATACTGTCCGAATTGCCGGTGAACTGCTTTTCGTTGCGGGTATCGATACCGAAAAGGGCGATGTTGGTTATATTTTTATCGATTGTCGGAACGGCGTCCAAATCGGCGTTATTGCTCGGAAACTTATGGTCAAAGTTGTAAAACAGCTTTAAAAACGGGTTCCAGAACACCGTCGTTATCAGCAGAACAATGCTCAGCAGCGTCGTGAAAACAACCATAATCACCCGCTGAACCGTCCGCCTGTTCCAGCGTATTCCAGCGTAAACCAGCAGGTTTAATGCGAGCAGACCGAACGCGCTGCAAAATGTCTTTCCCCTTATTCCGAGGGGCATCCATTTCCATATCGCGAAAAGGCAGAGCAGCGTGAAAACCGTAAGTCCTATGATAAACGCCGCCTTTTTCCCGGCGGTCAGCGTGTGCCACCATTCGTTGAACCTGTCCGCCGCGCCCAAAATTCCGCGCCGCTTTTTGCGGAAGGTGTGCTTATCCGAATAGTCCTCAAAATCAACAAAATCAATTCCGACCGCCCTGGCTACGCGGGAATCGGAAACGATATCCTCATAATGCCTGCCTGTGCTTTCGGAATGTGAGCTTATATCCCGGCTGTCATCTTCAAAATCGAAAAATCCGTTGTTCTTATCAGCCATTTTCAACACCCGTTTCTTTTTAAATTCCAAACGATACAGAAGTATTTTACTACATATGTGTGCAAAATAAAAGTATCAAAATGTTTACAATCCGTCCCGCCGCCTATTTCTTCCTTAAAAACCAAAGCACGGTCATAAATTGGAGTACCGCCGCCACAATATAAAAAAGCGCTATTCCGTGGACGGATACGGTTACGACAAGGCAGGTCGGAATCGTCCAGATAAGGGCTGAAACCGAAATAAAGGTAAGCCACCTTTTCCACCACAGCATCGTAAAAACAATCGAAACGATAGCCGTTACCGGTACGGCGTAAACGAAAAACAGCCAGGCGCGAAACTCCGGGACGGTTATTCTAAGAATAACAAACAGAATAACCGCGACCAGCCAGGGAAGTCCCATAGCGAGCAGGGTTGTAAGCGCTTTGTTTCTTGAAAGCAGCGGTCTGCGCGGAACGCCCTCGGCTATAAGGTCCTCAACCGAGACCGAAAACAGCTCTGCGAGCTGCAGAATAACATAAAAATCGGGCAGACCGTCCCCCCGTTCCCATTTTGAAACCGATTTATCCGAATAGTTAAGCTTTTCGGCAAGCTCAAGCTGCGTCAGTCCGGCGAGCTTTCTGTATGATGTAAGGCGAACCGCAAAATTGCGGCGCAGCTGTTCTTCGGTCAACAATGTTTATCACCTGCATTTTAAAAGATTTATTTTAAGTGAAGGCGAACCGGGCGTTATGGGAAATCCTCTGCCGGCTTTCAGCAAGCCGCAAAACTGCCCTGTTCAAAAGGAATTCTACTCTCGGTAGAGAAACTCCCGCAAACTCTATTTTAACCGATTTTACTCATAGAATCAATAAAAACTTTTATAGGGTGACTTTTTTTATAAAAAAGGGTAAACTGTTTTCAGCGAAACGCAAACGCGCTGCAATTTTAAAAAGTCTTTGCCGCGCATTTATGAGAGGAGAAGTTTTAAATGAAAATTTTTGCAAAGACCATAAGAATTATTACCGTAGCACCGCTTGCCGCCGCTGCGCTCATTATGATATTATACTGCACCGTTACCGGAGCATTCACCGATTATATACATCTCGCAACAGCCATACTGACCCTCTGCATTATGCCGCTGACAGCCTATCCGATAAGCCTTATATGGAATAAATCGGTCAGAAGAAGCCGCCAGAGAAAGCTCGCTATCATTCTTTCGGTTGCGGGATATATAGCCGGCTTTGTTTTTGCGATGTGCTCGCAGTCAACCGTTACCGAAAAGGTGCTTTACGGCACATACCTGATATCCGGCGTACTCATAGCCGCCTCGACCTTTGTATTCCATATCAAATGCAGCGGTCACGCCTGCGGAATTGCCGGACCGATAGTTCTGCTCAGCTTTGATGTCAGTCCCTGGTTCGCGCTCGGCTTTGTTCTGCTGATACCGGTGTTCTGGTCGTCGCTCAAGATAAAGCGGCACACTCCTGCCCAGCTCATTTCCGGCGCGGTTGTTCCTGCTCTCGCATTTTTGATTTCCTCGGTTATTTTCAGAGCATTTTAAGTCCTCCGAAAGGTCTGAATAAAGCATCACGGGCTGAACCGTAAGGGTTCAGCCCGTGTTTTTTAATATCCGATTTTCAGTCAAAAACGGTAAATTACTTATTTTTTCGCAACAAGAGTTGAGTTGGCGAAAATTAAGGCGTGTTTAAATAAATCTGTTTCGGAAACCAGTATTTTCATATTATTACAGTTCGATACATCCAAGTCGATTAAAAGCGGTTCTGTTAAATTGGTAATGTCCTGCTTTGAAAATATGAGCTTATCGTCTGAATATATATTAACTATAAAGTTGCAGGAGCCGTCGTAACCGTCGCCTGACTTGACCGCTATTGTACATTTGAATTTTTCGTATTTACCGCCGAGATTGCATATCAGCTTACTTGTATAGCTGGGCGACGCAAAGAATAACAAAGCCCGGTCGTAGTAATTTCCGTAAACATCATATTGATTAACAGACTTTTTAACATCCTCGCTGACTAAATGCCTGATATCATACAGGTCGGCGTCCAATGATTTTATTTCTACATTATACGAGGTTTTAAAGCCTTTGTATTCGACTGTAATTGTACACAATCCGATTTTACCCGAAGAAAAACCGTAGACATTAAAGCCTTTTTCAATTACCTGAACTTCGCCGTTGCTGTATAACAGATTTATTGCAAGTCCGGTACCGTCATAATTTTCACCGGGCGCATATTCGGTTTTAATCGGCATTTCGGCTATTGATATTCCGTTTAATTTCTTTTGAGCTGCCGGTTCGTTTGCCGGCTGTGTTTCATTGGAATTTGAGCCGCCCGTATTTTTCTTGCTTTCAAAATTTGTATGCGTTTCGTTTTTGCCGGAAACAGCGGACGCGCTTTCATAAGCGGTTTTGTTTTCGCCGGGAGAGTTATCAATCATACTGCCGGTTGAGCTGTCGGTGATTTCACCGTAATTACTTCCGCCGCTTGCAGCATCGGAATTCAACGGCTCCGATGTGTTTTTGGCGGTACTGTTGCAGGAAGTACAAAATATCAGAACTGTAATCAGCAATAGTGCGGTTTTTCTCATTTTTACACCCTCTGTTTTACAAAGTAGGCTATTTATAGCCCATATTGTATCATATATAGCCTATTTTGTCAACACTAATCTTGTAAAATAGGTTCAGAGGGGATGCTATGGATACCTACAATACAGTAAAAAACCGTGTTTTGCAGCTATGCGGCGAAAAACGTATAACGATAAATAAGTTATCAACAGAATCCGGCGTTGCTCCATCGTCGATTAAGAATATCCTGTACGGAAAAAGCAAAAATCCGGGTATTGTTACCATAAAAATGCTTTGCGACGGGTTAGGGATAACGCTTACCGAGTTTTTTGATACCGAAGAATTTAAAAATTTGGAGCAGGAAATAAAATAACCGCAGGAAAATGTAATCTTCCTGCGGTTCGTTGGAACAAAGCTCCGACAACAGTATAGCACGGGCTGAACCGTAAGGGTTCAGCCCGTGCTTTTTAGATGTTAGACATTAGACCGTAGACATCAGACGTGCGAAACGAAAAATTTTTGCTGACGTGGGTTTGCGGCGTGTTTCGGGAAGGAGGAGCGACGGGGTGAGCGAGAGATGACTTTTTGTTATAAAAAGCCGCCGCGAACGATACGTAGTCCGCGACGGCGTGGTGGAGACTGCGCGGCTCGAACGCGCGACCTCCTGCGTGTGAAGCAGGCACTCTGACCGGCTGAGCTAAGCCTCCGGATAAAGATATTATACCATAAAATCCGAAGCCGACGGCTTCGGAGCGGCGTATGCCGCTTTTTATCGGCAAGGGCGATAAAAAATTTTAGCCGTTCAATGTTTTTGTGCGAAAATCTCTGATTTTCAAACGCAGTATGCGTTTCGGCGGCGTTCCGCCGCCTGCATAAAGTCATTATACCATAAAATCCGAAGCCGACGGCTTCGGAGCGGCGTATGCCGCTTTTTATCGGCAAGGGCGATAAAAAATTTTAGCCGTTCAATGTTTTTGTGCGAAAATCTCTGATTTTCAAACGCAGTATGCGTTTCGGCGGCGTTCCGCCGCCTGCATAAAGTCATTATACCATAAACTCCGCAGGTAATCAAGAATAAATTTCCCGGCTTGCGGCGTTTCGGCAAATACGGGCGCGCCGTTCTTCCGGCACGCCCGACCGCTTATTTCAGCTCCGATAAAATATCGTTCATATTATAAAGCCCCGGCTTCTGCCCGGCTATGAACCGCGCCGCCTTGAGCGCGCCGGCGGCAAACATCTCCTTTGACCCGGCACTGTGGGATAGGGTTATAACCTCGTCGCGCCCGGCGAAAATTATGTCGTGCTCCCCGACAATAGTTCCTCCGCGCACCGAATGTATGCCTATCTCGCTTTTTTCGCGCTTGCAGCGGCGGGAATGGCGGTCGTATTCATAATGCTTTGTGTCGCCGAACTGACTGTTTATCGCATTTGCCAGCATAAGCGCCGTCCCGGAGGGGGCGTCAAGCTTCTGATTATGGTGCTTTTCAACTATCTCAACATCAAACGCGTCCCCCAGAACCGCCGCCGCGGTTTTTGCAAGCGAGCAGAGCAGGCTTATTCCGAGCGACATATTAAAGGAAAAGAAAATCGGTATTTTTTCAGCCGCCGCCCGGATTTTTTCGGTCTGAGCGTCGGTATAGCCGGTTGTCGCGAGAACGGCGGGAACGCTGTTTTTAAGACAGTAATCTAAAATATCGCCGAGCAGAGCCGGATTTGAAAAATCAACAACAACGTCCGGCTTGGTATGTACATCCGAAAAACTGCGGTAAACCGGAAAGCCTGCCGGCGCGTCCGAGCGGTCGATTCCGCAGAGGATTCGGAAATCCGAATCCTCCCCGGCGCATCGGGCAACCGCGTTTCCCATTTTTCCGCAGGCTCCCGATATCAGTAAATTTATCATATTATCACGTCTTTACTTCAAAAATCCGCACTTTTCAAGCTCGCGCTTTAACGCTGCGCGCGCCGTATCGCTCATAGGAACGAGCGGCAGACGGCAGGGGCCTGCCTCCAGCCCCAGCATATTCATAGCTTCCTTGACCGGAATGGGGTTTACGTCCGAAAACAGCGCGTTCATAAGCCCAATATGGCGGATTTGAAGCTTTTTCGCGCGCTCGGTGTCGCCCGAAAGATAGGCGGCGCAGATTTCGTGCATAACTCCCGGCGCGAAGTTTGATAAAACCGAAATAACGCCGAGACCTCCGAGAGACATAATCGGAACGGTCTGATCGTCATTTCCGGAATAAACGGCGAGGTCGTCTCCGCACATATAGCGGATTTTCGCGACCAGCGAGAGGTCGCCGCTTGCCTCCTTGGTTGCAACGATGTTCGGGTGATTGGCAAGCTCGCGGTAGGTTTCCGGCTTTATCGCAACCCCGGTCCGCGAGGGGACGTTATAGAGGATTATCGGGCGGCTCACTCTGTCCGCAATGTAATTATAATGCGAAACAAGTCCTGCCTGAGAGGTCTTGTTGTAATAAGGCGTTACCATAAGGAATGCGTCGGCTCCCGCCCTTTCGGCGTCGTCGCAAAGCTCAACGGTATAAACCGTGTCGTTGCTGCCGGTTCCGGCGATAATCGGAACCCTGCCTGCCGCCGCCTTAACAGCCTCCTCGATAACCTTAACGTGCTCGTCGTACCTGAGAGTGGATTTTTCGCCGGTTGTTCCGCAGATAACCAGCGCGTCAATACCTCCGGCAATCTGTTCTTCTACAAGCGATGAAAGACGGAGAAAATTAACGCTCCCGTCTGCGTTCATAGGGGTGATGAGTGCTGTTGCTGCTCCCGTGAATATGCGTTTTTTCATAAAGAACCCCTCCGTTAAAAAAAATTATTATATTTCGGTTTCAAGACCGTCGGCTGCAACTAAAACTCCGTATTTCTCCATCTGCTCCGAAAGAACCGCATGGGAAGAATGGAGCGAATACGCCATATGGCTTATGCAGAATTTCCCGACATAAGGGTCTAAGGTCTTTTTGATTTCGAGAACCATATTAAGATTATTATGCTCAAATATCCGGTAATCTCCGTCCTGCCAGCCGATGGTTGCGTCCAGAACGGCAAAATCCGGCTTGAACTCTATTATCGCCTGCGCCTCGTCATACATAATCCAAGCGCCGTCAAGCCCGTAAAACAGGGTTTTTTCGCCGTCGGTTATTATGAAATGGACGGTATTTTCGCATGTCGAATGGTTTCCTGCGTAAGCGCGGACGGTATATCCGCCTATCTGCTTAACGTCGCCGCTTTTAAGGTCGAAAAACCGGGCGTTTTGCGCAGTCAGCGCGTCCACGGTCTTCTGCGAATAATGGTCGCTGTGGCGGTGGGTATTTATAATATACTTTATCTTTTCCGCGTCCTTTCCGAGCTCGCCGAGGGCGGCAGGAACGGCAGGACCGGGGTCAATCAGAAGAACATCGTCTATAAGCAGAGAGGAAAGATGTCTGAAATCGGTCAGCTTTTCGTTCCTTTCCTCCGGCCAGTCGGCGGCTCCCGTGCCTAAAAACGTGATTTTCATTTATCCATATATCCTTTCGCGCAAAGCAGCTCGGCAAGCAGAACTCCTCCGCCGGCGGCGCCGCGCAGGGTGTTATGCGAGAGACAAACAAACTTGTAATCATACTGCGTATCCTCGCGCAGTCTGCCTATCGAGATAGCCATTCCGCCCTCAAGGTCACGGTTCAGGCGTGTTTGGGGCATATCGTCCTGCGGGAAATAGTTGAGGAACTGCTTCGGCGCGTGCGGCAGCTCAAGCTCCTGCGGAACGCCGCGGAAATTCTTCCAGACCTCTAAAATCTGCTCCTTGGACGGCTTGTTTTTAAACGATACGAAAACCGCCGCCATATGTCCGTCCGAAACGGGAACGCGCAGGCATTGCGCCGTAAAAGCAGGGCGGTTCGCCGGGACTATTTTTCCGTCCTCTATCTTGCCCCAGATTTTCAGCGGCTCGCGCTCGCTCTTTTCCTCCTCGCCGCCGATATAGGGGACGACGTTATCCAGTATTTCGGGCCAGCGCTCAAAGGTCTTTCCGGCTCCGGAAATCGCCTGATAGGTGCATACGAGGCACTTATCGACCTCAAAGCCTGCCTTATCGAGCGGAAAGAGCGCCGGAACATAGCTTTGCAGAGAGCAGTTGGATTTAACCGCAACAAAGCCGCGCTTTGTTCCGAGCCGCTTTCTTTGGGCGGCGATTACCTCTATATGCTCCGGGTTAAGCTCCGGAATAACCATAGGAACGTCGGGAGTAAAGCGGTGGGCGCTGTTGTTGGAGATAACCGGACATTCGTGCCGCGCGTATTCCTCCTCAAGAGCCTTTATTTCGTCCTTTTTCATAGCTACGGCGCAGAAAACGAAGTCAACAAGCGATACGATTTTGTCGATATCGCGCTGAGCGTCGTAAACAGTCATATTTTTCAGCTTTTCCGGAACAGGCTCCTTCATTGCCCAGCGGCTTCCGATTGCCTGCTCATAGGTCTTTCCGGCACTTGAGGCGCTCGCGGCGAGAGCCGTTACCTCAAACCAGGGGTGGTCCGCAAGCAGCAGCGAAAAGCGCTGACCGACCATACCCGTAGCCCCGATTATTCCGACATTGTATTTTTTCATTCCCGGTTTCGTCCTTTCGGAAATTGCGGAATAAAAAAGCTATTGCTATTATCCGCAACTTGCAATATAATGGATACTGTAATTTTTACTCGCTCCGGCGGCGTAAAAACTCTCTAATAAATATATCATTACAAGCGCTGTTTGTCAAACCATTTTATGCTGACAGGCGCAGAAAGTGACCGATACATTATGAAAAAAAGCGATTTTTATTATGAGCTTCCGCCTGAGCTTATAGCTCAGACCCCCGTTGAGCCGCGCGACAGCTCCCGGCTTATGGTGCTGCCGAGGTCTGGCGGAGACATAGCCCACCGTCATTTTTACGAGCTTGACGAATACCTGCGCCCCGGCGACTGCCTTGTTCTAAACGACACAAGGGTTTTGCCGGCGAGGATATACGGCACCCGGACCGACACCGGCGCGGTAGTTGAATTTCTGCTGCTGCGGCAGAGGGAGATGCTGGTTTGGGAGGCTATCGCGGGACCCGGAAAAAAGGCGCGCGAGGGAACAAGCTTTGTTTTCTCGGACGAGCTTTCCGCCGAGGTCGTTTCGGTTTTGCCGGACGGCAACCGCGTTTTGAAATTTACCTGCTCCGGCGAGTTCTTTTCGGTTCTCGACAGGGTAGGTCAGATGCCGCTGCCGCCTTATATAAAGGAAAAGCTGCGCGACCGCGAGCGGTATCAGACGGTTTATTCGCGCGAGCTCGGTTCTGCCGCCGCGCCGACCGCCGGTCTGCATTTCACAAAGGAAATGCTTGAAAGACTGAAAGCGAAAGGCATTGATACAGCCTATGTTACGCTGCATGTCGGTCTCGGAACCTTCCGCCCGGTTAAGGAGGAGGAGATAACCGAGCATAAGATGCATGTTGAGCATTACAGCGTGTCCCCAGAGGCAGCCGCGCTCATAAACAAGGCGAAAAACGGCGGAGGCAGGGTCATATGCGTCGGAACGACCAGCTGCCGGACGCTTGAGAGCGTCGCCTCGCAGTACGGCGAAATCTGCGCCTGCTCCGGCGACACCGGAATATTCATATATCCCGGCTATGAATTTAAATGTATGGACGGGCTGATAACCAATTTCCATCTGCCGGAAAGCACGCTTATAATGCTGGTTTCGGCTTTTGCAGGCTACGAAAACACGATGAACGCCTACCGTTTGGCGGTCAGAGAAAAATACCGCTTTTTCAGTTTCGGGGATGCAATGCTTATATTATAAAGTAAAGGTTGATAAAATGTTTCATTTGATAAAAGAGGAAAAAAACGCCCGCCGCGGCGAGCTTATAACAAACAGGGGAACGGTTCAGACGCCGGCGTTTATGAACGTTGCGACTGCGGCGGCGATAAAGGGCGGCGTTTCGGCGCACGACCTTAAGGAAATCGGCTGTCAGGTTATGCTCTGCAACACCTATCATCTGCATCTGCGCCCCGGAGACGGGGTTGTCCGCGACTGCGGAGGACTGCACGGCTTCACCGGCTGGCAGGGACCCATTCTTACCGACAGCGGCGGCTTCCAGGTCTTTTCTCTCTCAACGCTGCGGAAAATAGAGGAGGAGGGAGTGACCTTTGCCTCTCATATAGACGGCAGACGTATTTTTATGGGTCCGGAGGAGAGTATGCAGATACAGTCGAACCTCGGCTCGACTATTGCTATGGCTTTTGACGAATGTGTTGAAAATCCTGCGGAATACGGCTATGCAAAGGCAAGCTGCGAGAGAACGACGCGCTGGCTCATGCGCTGTAAGGCAAAAATGCAGGAGCTGAACTCAAGCGGAAAAGCCGTAAATCCGGAGCAAATGCTGTTCGGAATAAATCAGGGCTGCACCTTCGGCGATCTGCGCGTCGAGCATATGAAACGCATAGCCGAGCTTGATACCGACGGCTACGCCATAGGCGGACTTGCCGTGGGCGAGCCGACCGAGGTTATGTACGATATAATCGAGCAGGTAACCGAATATATGCCGCGCGAAAAAATCCGCTACCTTATGGGAGTCGGAACGCCGCTTAATATTCTGAACGCGGTTGAACGGGGGGTTGACCTTTTCGACTGCGTTATGCCGAGCCGCAACGCGCGCCACGGGCATCTGTTCACCTCTGAGGGCATTATAAATCTGAACAATCAGAAATACGAGCGGGATATGTCGCCGGTGGACGAAAAATGCGGCTGTCCGGTTTGCAGACAGTACAGCCGGGCATATCTGCGCCACCTGCTCAAGGCGGGGGAAATGCTTTCGGGCAGACTTAACGTTATACATAATCTCTGGTTCTATAATCATCTTATGACCGATATCCGCGCGGCTCTCGACGAGGGACGTTTCGCCGAGTTCAAGGCGGAGCGGGAGCAGGTTCTGGGCCGAAGAATATAAAAATATAAGGTTTTTCTTGCAATTATGCGGCAAGTCCGTTATAATAAGCTTGTTATAATTTTTGGAGGTTTAAATATTATGAATAATCTTATTTCGTCATTCGCGCTGCTTGCCGATAAAGCGGCCGATACTTCCTCAGCCGCGTCCGGTGCTCAGCAGGGCGGCGCAATTCAGATGATTTCAATGCTGGTCGTTTGGGGTGTTGTTATTGCGGCTCTTTATTTCATTATGATTCGTCCTCAGCGCAAAAAAAGCAAGGAAGAAAAGAAAATGCGCGAGAATTTGCAGGTGGGCGACGAGATTGTTACCATCGGCGGTATCTACGGCCGCGTTATCTCGCTCAAGGAGGACACCATGGTAATCGAGTCCAAGAGCGACCACAGCAAGATAACCGTTGCGCGCTGGGCTTTGCAGTCCAACCTTACGGTTCACGAGGATACCGAGAAATAATTTCGGCGCCGGACGTCAAACAAGTCATAAAAGCAATCCCTTCGCAGTATTATTATATTGCGGAGGGATATTTTTATGAAAAAACGGTTTTCGCTGTCCGGAGGATTATCCGGAAAGGGATTTTTAATTATAGGGCTTATAACAGGCGTTTCGGTTACGGCGGCGCTTATGCTGCTGTCTGCCGCCGCGCTGCTCTTTTTAAATGCCGACCGCGCTCTCGCCGTTCCTCTTTCAACGGTCTGCGCCGCCGCCGGAGCGTTTGCCGCAGCGTTTTATAACGCCTGGCATATAGGGGATAAGGGCTATAAGGTCGGTCTGCTTACCGGCGGAGCCGCTTTTCTGGCGGTTTTGCTCATATCCTTTCTGATAGCCGACGGAAATATATCTCTCAACACCCTTTTCCATTTCATTATTATGCTGCTTGCCGGCGCGACAGGCGGAATAATGGGCGTGAACCGGAAGCAGAGCAAAAAATATTTTTAGGCGTGTGTTCGGCGTATTCAGTCCGGTAAAAGGTGCAGCCTGCCTGAGTAACTGTGTTACTCAGGCAGGCTGTATTGCGTTTTTTATTATTTTTTCGGCGGCTCGGTTATCATCCGGATTATTTCGGGGTACAGCTCCTCCGCCTTGTCGAGAAAGCTTTCCTTGACCGCAAGAGCCTGTGTTTCGTCGCCGACAAGCAGCTTAACGCTGATAATCGGCGCGCCGCGGTCGAGCGCAGAGCAGGTTATATAGGTCTGCCCGTTTTCCTTTGTTATTTTGAATTCCGAGCTTTTGGCGTTTTTAAAGCGGGTCAGCATTTTGAGAGCCGCCTTGCACGCCCTGTCCCTCACGTTGTATGAAAGCGAGTCGCGCAGGGTTCGTGCGGTGTCGCTGCCGTTGCGGGTTATGATATAGGCGCTGCCCGTCTCGTCAACCGGAGCTATAAGACCGCCCTTTGCGAGCAGGGAAATAGCGTCGCTGACCTCAAAGGCGTTGGCAATGCCCTCGTAATGCAGGGTGTTGGTAAGCTCGTTTGCCGGAACAGGCTCGCCTATCGTATCGAGAATATAGCAAATCAGTATTTTGATTTCGGCTGTGCTGAAAAGTCCTCCGACGGGTTTCACGCCCATAGAAACGGCATCCTTATCCAAATCTATCTTCCTTTACTGTCTGATATCCTAATTATAAGCCATTTCCGGAAAAGTTTCAAGCATTATCTGTTGGAAAATGCCGTTAATTTCCCGTCTCGAACTGACTGTTGTAAAGCCGGGCGTAAAAGCCGTTTTTTGCAAGGAGCGAGTCGTGGTTCCCCTGCTCAACGATGTTTCCGCTGTTCATAACGAGAATAACGTCCGCCTCGCGGATGGTTGAAAGCCTGTGGGCTACGATAAAGCTTGTCCGTCCGGACATCAGCCTTGCAAACGCCTGCTGAATTTTTATTTCGGTGCGTGTGTCTATCGAGGAGGTCGCCTCGTCGAGAATAAGCATCGGCGGCGGACAGAGCATTATGCGCGTTATGCAAAGCAGCTGCTTCTGCCCCTGCGAGAGACTTCCGCCGTTTTCGCCGATAACGGTGTCGTAGCCGTCGGGCAGCCGCTTTATAAAGCTGTGAGCGTGAGCCGCCTTTGCCGCGGAAATCATTTCCTCCTCGGTCGCGTCCGGGTTGCCTATCAGGATGTTTTCGCGTATCGTTCCGCTGCGCAGCCAGGTGTCCTGCAGCACCATTCCGTAGCTTTTCCGCAGGCTCTCGCGCGTTACCTGCCTTATATCCTCGCCCTCAACCCTTATTGAGCCGCCGTTTACATCGTAAAACCGCATAAGCAGATTTATAAGGGTTGTTTTTCCGCAGCCGGTCGGTCCTACTATCGCAATCCGCTGACCCTGCTTTACAGAAAGGTTGAAATCCCGGATAAGCGGTCTTTCCGGCTGATACGAAAATTCAACGTTTTCGAGCGAAACGTTTCCCGAAACGTTCTCAAGCCGGGCGGCGCCGGGAGCGTCCGGCGTTTCGGCAGGCTCCTCTATCAGCTCGAACAGCCTTTCGGCGCAGGCAAATGCGTTTTGCAGCTCGGTTATAACTCCGGAAATTTCGTTGAACGGCTTTGTATACTGATTGGCATACGCTAAAAGCGAGGACAGCGCGCCGACCGTAAACGCTCCGCCGACGGCGAAAAAGCCGACGCCTGCCGCCGCAAGACCGCCCGTAAGGGCAACGGCGGCGTAAACCGCGCTGTTCACAAACCTCGTTGTCGGATTTGTAAGGGAAGAAAAGAAGGTGGCTTTAAGAGAGGTTTTTTCGAGCCTGCCGTTTATCTCGTCAAACTGCTGCCCGGCAGCCTCGGCGCGGGAAAAGGCGGCAACCGTTTTCGCCTCTCCTATCATTTCCTCAACAAACGCCGTCTGCTCGGCGCGCGTTTTCGACTGCTCAAGGAAAAGATGATAGGTTCTTGAGGCGATGAACCGGGCAACAAAGAGCGAAAGGGGAGTAAGGATAACGACAACCAGCGCGATTTTCCGGTTTACCGCGAGCATAAAGCCGAGAGTTCCCAGAATGGTCGCCATACCAGTGAAAAGCTGGGTAAAGCCGATTAAAAGCCCGTCGGCAAACTGGTCGGCGTCCGCCGTTACGCGGTTCAGGGTATCGCCGGCGGAGCGGGAATCGAGAAATTTAAGCGGCAGCGACTGTATGCGCTCGAACGCCTCGTTCCGCACGTCCCTTATAACGTAAAAAGCAATCCTGTTGTTTACTGTGTTCATCAGCCACTGAACCAGACCGACCGCTCCGGCAAAAGCTGCGATTTTAATAAGATAGGGCTTTAAGCCGCCGAAATCAACCTGCCCCGCGCCTGCGATACAGTCAATAGCTCTGCCTATCAGGATAGGGATATAGAGCGTAAAGGAAACGGCTGCCGCCGCCAGCAGAACCGAGAGCAGCAAAAACCATTTATACCGCCCTATTCTGCGAAGAACCTTTTTTGCGGTTGCAGCATTACCGGTCTTTTTCATTGCCGCGCCTCCTTTTTAAACTGCGAATCGTATATTTCGCGGTAGGTCTCGCAGCCTTCAAGCAGCTGCGGATGGGTTCCCTTGCCGACAAGCCTGCCGTCGTCTAAAACAAGGATAATATCGGCGTGCATTATCGACGCCGTTCTCTGAGAGACTATGAAAACGCAGGGCTGCCAGTCAAGCTCGGAAATCGCTTTTCGCAGGGCTGCGTCGGTCGCGAAATCGAGAGCCGAGGCGCTGTCGTCAAGTATCAGTATTTCAGGTCTTCTGACGAGCGCTCTCGCAATGGTCAGCCTTTGCCGCTGACCGCCCGAAAAGTTCTTTCCGCCCTGCTCAACCGGCGCGTCCAACCCCTCCGGACGGCTTTCGATGATTTCGTAAGCCTGAGCGGCTTTGAGCGCAGCCTTTAAAGCGTCATCGCCGGCGGAGCTGTCGCCCCAGCGCAGATTTTCGGCAACGGTACCCTTAAAAAGCACCGCCTTTTGCGGAACAATGCCGATTTTCGCCCTCAAAGCATCGGGGTTATAGGAGCGGACGTCGCGGCTGTCAACAAAAACGCAGCCAACAGACGCATCGTAAAACCTCGGAATGAGGTTTATAAGCGAGGTTTTTCCCGAACCCGTTCCGCCGATTATTCCGACGGTCTGCCCGCGCTGCGCCGTAAAGCTTATATCCGAAAGCACGTTTTCGCCCGCGCCGTATTTAAACGAAACGTTTTTAAATTCAACCGCCGCCGCGCCGCCGTCCGGCGTGTCCTCAGCCTGCTCCTGACCGGCAGGAATATCAAAAACCGCGCTTATTCTTTTCGCGCAGGCTATCGATTTGGTTATATTTATAATAAGGTCGGCAAGCTTTATAAGCTCAACCAAAATCTGCGACATATAATTATAAAGCGCAACGACTGCGCCCTGGGTCAGCAGTCCTGCCTCAACCCTCAGCGCGCCGGTATGGATAAGCGCTATAATCGCAAGGTTTATCATAACATAGGTAAGCGGATTGAGCAGCGCCGAAATTCTGCCGACAACCCTCTGGCTGAGCGCCAGCTCCCCGGTTTCCTCCTTAAAGCGCTCGGTTTCCTCCTTTTCCTTGCAGAAAGCGCGGATAACCCTGACGCCTATAAGGTTTTCGCGCGTTCTCGAAACAACACGGTCAAGCTTTGCCTGAACGCTCTTGTAAAGCGGTATGCAAAGCAGCATAATTCCGAAAACAACGACCGACAGCAGCGGTATCGCAACGGCGAAAACAAGCGCCGCGCGGACGTCTACCGTAAAAGCCATTATCGCCGCTCCGAAAACGACGAACGGCGAGCGCAGCAGCAGCCGCAGAGTAAGGTTAAGTCCGGTCTGAACCTGGTTCATATCGCTGGTCATACGCGTAATGAGGGTTGAGGTTCCAACGCCGTCAAGCCGGGTATAGGAAAGCCTGCCGATATGGCGGAAAAGAGCGCTGCGAACCCGCGCCGCAAACCCGGTTGCCGCCTTAGCCGCGAAAAACTGCGCCGTCAGCGAAAACGCAAGCCCTACCGCGCCGAACGCAACAAGCAGCAGCGCCATTTTAACGATAAACCCGGCGTCCGCCTTTCCTGCGCCGCCTATTCCTTTGTCTATAAGGGCGGCGACAACGAGCGGCACCAAAAGCTCAAGGGACGCCTCAAGCAGCTTGAACAGCGGTCCGAGAACGCATTCCTTTTTGTTATCCTTTAAATATATAAGCAGCTTTTTCAAAATAAGTCTCTCCTTAAAGCCTGCCGCTGTCCCTTAAAATTTTAACCTTTAAAACAGCCGCCTGAGTTTTTGAGTCGGTAATCTCGCCCGAAAGAATCATTTCAACCGCCTTTTCGAGCGGATATGTCTCAACATTCAGGAACTCGTCCTCATCGGGGCATTGCTCGCCCGAGGAAAGGTCTGTCGCGGCATACATCCATATAATCTCGCCGCAGTAGCCCGGCGAGGGGTAGAGCCTGCCTAAAAATACATAATTCCCGGCGGTCATTCCGGTTTCCTCTTTAAGCTCGCGCTTTCCGCATTCGAGCGGCTCCTCGCCCGATTTATCCCGCTTTCCTGCCGGAATTTCGAGCAGCTCCTCGGAATAGGGATAGCGGAACTGGCGGACAAAGGTTATGCTGCCGTCCTCTCCTACGGGTACAACGCATACTCCGCCCGGATGCTCTATAACCTCGCGCGCGGCGGTACGCCCGTTGGGCAGGAGAGCCTCGTCCCGCCGCAGGTTTATTATTTTGCCCTTATAAATGTATTCGGATTTCTGCTGTGTTTCCTTTAAATTCATATTGAATTACCGTCCTTCATAAAATATATAAGATACTTTTTTAACAGGGGGAAATAAAAATGCTGAAAAATATAGGCGCTCTCGATTATGCGGCGCTTAAAAGGGTTACGGCCGCGCTTACTGAGGAATATCCGTTCCTCTCGGAAAGCGTTATCGGCAGAAGCTGCGCCGGGCGCGATATTCCGGCTCTGCAGCTCGGCAGGAGCGCGGAATACGTTTTGATAGCCGCCGCATTCCATGGCTCCGAATACATAACCGAAACGGTTCTTCTGCGGTTTATAGTTATGCTCTGCGAGGCGCTTAAAGGGGATACCTCGCTTGCCGGCTTTAACGCCCGACGTTCGCTTTTCGGCAGGGGGGTTATTTTCGTTCCCTGCGTTAATCCCGACGGCTGCGAAATCGTTCTCCATGGCGCCGCCGGAGCAGGCGCTCTCGCGGCAAACGTTGCGCGGCTGTGCTCCGGGAAATTCGACAGCTGGAACGCCAATCTGCGCGGAGTTGATATAAACCATAACTTCTCAGCCGGCTGGCAGGAGCTTTCCGATTTGGAAAAGCGCTCCGGAATAACCGGTCCCGCGCCGACCAGATTCGGCGGCTGGCGGCCGGAAAGCGAGCCGGAGACCCTCGCGCTTACCGAGCTTTGCCGGACGCGCAAAATCCGTCACGCCGTAGCGCTCCATTCCCAGGGCGAGGTTATCTACTGGACCTACGGCGACAAAATTCCGCGCCGCAGCCGGAAAATGGCTGAAATACTGTCCACCTCGTCGGGCTATGCGCTGAGCGAGCCGGAGGGGCTCGCCGTCGGCGGAGGGTTCAAGGATTGGTTCATAAGCGAGTTTGACCGCCCCGGCTTTACGGTTGAAATGGGACTGGGGAAAAATCCCCTGCCAATCGAACAGGCAGCGGACATAACCGAAAGGCTCAGGGAAATGCTTATGCTTTCTATTATGTGCTGATTTAGATATTATCATAAATTTCCGCCTTTTTCAATATTTTTGAAAAAAGTGCTTGACAAATCGACAAAAGCGTGTATAATAAAAACAGTAATCATTATCGTTTTTGAGGTGCTTATGAAAAATTACTCCCGCCAGCGGGAAGCCATCCTACAGGTTTTGCGCTCGACAGACACTCACCCGACCGCTCAATGGGTATATGAGCAGGTGCGGCGGCAGCTCCCGAAAATCAGTCTCGGAACTGTCTACCGCAATTTGGCGCAGCTGCGTGACGAGGGCGTTATTCTGGGGCTTACCGTGGGCGACGGGTATGAGCATTTCGACGGGGACGCCTCCGCGCATCTTCATCTGCATTGCCGCCGCTGCGGCAGAATATCGGATGTTGCGCTTGAGAGGGACGTTCTGGGGGAAAAGGCGGTGTCCTGCGGATTTTCGCCGGAAACCTGCGCTTATGTTATCTACGGCGTATGTTCGGACTGCCTTTCAAAAAATGAAAATGATTAAAAAACATTTATTAAGGTAAAAATCAAAACGGAGGAATTTGAAATGAAAAAATTTGTTTGTCTTGTTTGCGGATATGTTTATGAGGGCGAGGAAGCCCCGGCGGAATGCCCGATTTGCCATGCGCCCGCGTCGAAATTCTCGGAGCAGTCGGCTGAGCAGTCCTGGGCTGCCGAGCATGTAATCGGAGTTGCAAAGGGTGTTGACGAGCGCATAATCTCCGGTCTGCGCGAGAACTTCCAGGGCGAATGCACCGAGGTCGGAATGTACCTCGCAATGGCGCGCGCGGCTCATAGAGAGGGCTACCCGGAAATCGGTCTTTACTGGGAAAAGGCAGCCTTTGAGGAGGCGGAGCACGCCGCAAAGTTTGCCGAAATGCTCGGCGAGGTCGTAAGCGAAAGCACCAAGGAAAACCTGCGCGTCCGCGTTGAGGCGGAAAACGGTGCAACCCTCGGCAAAACCGAGCTTGCAAAGCTCGCTAAGGAGCTGGGACTGGACGCTATTCACGATACCGTCCATGAAATGGCGCGCGATGAGGCGAGGCATGGCAAGGCGTTCGCCGGTCTGCTCAAGAGATACTTCAATTAAGTAAAGCCGACAAATCCGCCGTTTAAAATCAGGCCCGGATTTGTCAGCCTAAGTAAGGAGAAACCAATATGAAATACGTTTGCCCCTGCGGATATGTTTATGATGAAACCCTCGGCGACGAGGAGCACGGCATAGCTCCCGGAACCAAATGGGAGGATATTCCCGAAGATTTTGTCTGCCCGGTCTGCGGACTCGGCAAGGATATGTTCGAGGCTGAATAATTCTGATTAACGCATTCGGGCTGCCGGTGAGCTTACCGGCAGCCCGATATTTTTATGGGTACGCTCCGGCGCGGTAGTGACCGTAATGGTTTCCGGGGACTTAAACGAAAATATCTGAATGGCAAACGCAAGACTTTTTAAATAAAAAACTTTTTCTGAAACACGTTATTTTGGCTTGAAAATTTAAAAAATACAAAATATTGTGGTTTTATCGGCAAAATTGAGCGTAAGTCCTTGACAAATTCACGAAAATAAGTATAATAACAATGAATGTATGTTCCGGAAAGAGGTTTATCATATGGCAATTCTAATAACCGGCGGTGCAGGGTATATCGGAAGTCATACCTGCGTTGAAATGCTTAATTCCGGCTACGATGTCGTTGTTATCGATAATCTGGATAACAGCAGCAGCGAGTCGCTGAAAAGAGTAGAGAAAATAACCGGAAAAAAGGTAAAATTTTATGAAAAGGACGTTCGCGACCGCGCGGCGTTAGAGGAAATTTTCCGCGATAACAATATCGAGGCGGTTATTCATTTTGCCGGGCTCAAGGCTGTCGGAGAGTCAGTCAGAAAGCCGCTTATGTATTATGAAAACAACCTTGAAAGCACGATAACGCTCTTAAACGTTATGCGGCAGTTCTCGGTTAAGCGTATTGTTTTCTCCTCATCCGCTACGGTTTACGGGCTTGCAAAGGAAATGCCCTTAAAGGAGGGTATGCCGACCGGAGCGATAAACCCCTACGGCAGAACCAAGCTGTTTATCGAGGAAATCCTGCGCGACCTGTATGTTTCGGACAATGAGTGGACAATCGCGCTGCTGCGCTATTTCAATCCGATAGGCGCGCATAAGAGCGGTCTTATAGGGGAGGACCCCAAGGGCATACCGAACAATCTTATGCCGTATATTTCTCAGGTTGCCGTCGGAAAGCTTGAAAAGCTGCACGTTTTCGGAAACGATTACAACACGCCTGACGGAACGGGAGTCCGCGATTATATTCATGTTGTAGACCTCGCCGTCGGTCACGTAAAGGCGGTCGAATGGGCGCTCAAAAACCGGGGCTGCGAGGAGATTAACCTCGGGACCGGAAAGGGAACGAGCGTTCTTGAGCTGAGGGACGCATTTGTTAAGGCTTCGGGAATAGACGTGCCTTATGTTATCGATCCGCGCCGTCCCGGAGATCCGGACGAGGTTTACGCCGACGCGTCAAAAGCGGCGGCTCTGCTCGGCTGGCGGGCTGAACGCGGCATTGCCGAGATGTGCGAGGACTCTTGGCGCTGGCAAAACAACAATCCTAACGGTTATGATAAATAAGCATCAGAGAATGGGCGCCTGCCGGGACATCGGGCGCCCAGACATCTCCGTCCGTGGCGCAGTTGGATAACGCAGCAGATTCCGATTCTGAAGATCGGGGGTTCGAATCCCTCCGGGCGGGCCAGAAAAAGCACTTGCGAAAGCAGGTGCTTTTTAGTTATATTCGCCTTACGGCGAGTGATATTGCTGCGCAGTGATATTCGGCTTTCTGCCGAGTGATATTCGCTGCGCGAGTGCGAATATAATATCACTATGCCGCAGGCACAATATCACTTTTGCGTCAGCAAAAATATCACGCCGAGCGGAGCGAGGTATATCACCATCTCTTTACAGGTAAAGAGTTTTATGATATAATTCGTTGGGGTGATAATAATGCCGGACAGCATTTTGCGTTGTAAATCAAAAGACTTTGCAAAGCAAATTGTATTTCTTTGCCGTGATGTTAAATCCAAATATAAAGAATCGGTTCTGACAAACCAACTGCTGCGTTCAGGTACGAGCATCGGGGCTAATATTCATGAGGCACAATATGCCCAAGGCAAAAAAGACTTTATCTCAAAATTGGAAATAGCACAAAAGGAATGCTTTGAAACAGAATATTGGCTTGAACTTCTTTTTGAAATCGGCTATATTCCGGAATCAACATATAAGCCTCTGCAAAACCAATGCGGTGCAATCAGAAGAATGTTGATCTCCTCACTTAAAACTGCAAAAGCGAGGGCTATAGATGAATAAGTGGATTAAAGAGAATTGGAGTTTTCGACTTGAAGTAATTGACGGGTATGTAAAAGATTGCAGACTCGGTCTCGAAAAAGGTGATGTTTTTTCTTTTGAATATGAAACTCCGCAAGGATTTTGTCCCCGTGCAATATCTGAAATATATACATACTGTGAAATCATTCGCTGTGGAGGGAATTTTACCTATCGTGGTTCAAAAGAAAAATATTCGATAGATGTTTCGTGTCCCTGTAATTGCATAAAGTTTCGTTTGCTTGCAGTTCCGAAAGAATAATTGTGCTATTTCGTCGCACAGTCACAGAAATCCTCATTCGTGAGAATGAGGTTTTTACTTTTTACCTTTTCACTCTTACCTTAAAATGAAATCGGTAACGGGATTTTTGGGAAGTAATAAGTAATATGTAAGAGGTAATAGGTGCTGTGCGGCTTCGCCGCCGATTATAAAAGCAAGGCTTTGCCTTGCTTTTTTATTAAAAGTATAATGTATATGTGAGGTGCGTTTGCTATGACCGAAAGTCCTTTTTATAAGCCTTTCGGCGGCTTACTACTTATTGCATATACTAAAATTGCAGTTGATATACTGTCCGCGCGGAAAGCCGTTTCTTTTAAAAAATTCTCCGATTTGCTTCTGATTTGCAGCCGGGACGTCTTTTCCGTCAAGTATAGATATATAAGCGCTTTTTATGAGACAGGAAACGGCGTATTGCTCATTCATTAACAGCACGATTTCAACTCCGGCATAGTCGGGTCGGATGTATATACAGTGCGACTGTTCCGGATTATCACCCAATGTATTGCAGTCGAAATACCCTTCTTCAAAAGCGCCCTTACTGCATATACGGGTTTCAAGCTCAAGCGGCTCAACAGAACCGTAGCCCCACAGTATGATGTAACCTCTTTCAATTATCAAAGAATCTATTTTTTTAATCAATGCGGCAATCTTTTTCTTGTCAAATTTAGTTTCAAATTTTTTAATCAGCCTTTTTAAATCCATAGTGAATCCTCCTGTCGTTTTTATACCCAAATACCGTAAAACGAGGATAATACCGAATTTCGATTCTTATTTGGCATTACTCCTGATTTTGTTGTAAAATCAGAATACCATAACCGGTGTGACAAAATCTGTACACTAAGCAAAAAAAGCATACCAGCCTGAGTCTCAGGCTGGTATGCTTTATGTCTGCTGCGTTTAATGTATTAAAATGCTTTTGCCGTATTGCACCGGGGGTTTATTTCGCTTCAAGCAGGTAATCGACGACGCCTTGGACTATCGCCTGCGCCTTTGCCGTGTTTATATCCTCTTTTTTGATATTCGCGGCGTCAATGCTGCCGCCCATAAAGCCGTTTTCGGTCAAAACGGCGGGGCAGAAGGTCATACGCGTCATATAGAAATGGTGCCAGGCAAGCTTGTTGCGGTTACCGGCGGAATAAATTCCTGTGTTTAAAACGCGGTTATAAACCTTATTTGCAAGCGGCTGCGAAAACGGCGTTGTGTAATAGGAGCCGAAGCCGTTCGCCGTCTTTGTCGCCGCGGAATCGTGGTGAACCGATATCAGCAGATCCGCTTTCATCGCGCGGTAGCTCGCAACCCTCGCAGGGGATTGCAGAGCCGAGTCGTTCGTCCGCGTCATAAGGACGGTCGCGCCGGTTTTTTCAAGCTCGGCTTTAACCTTGTTCGCAAGATTTAAATTGCGCTCCGATTCCTTTATTCCGGGACCGCCTGCGCCGCCGTCAAAGCCGCCGTGACCTGCGTCAACAACAATGCGCAGTCCGCTGAGGTCGGCGCCGTAAGCGCGGGAGGCGTCGGCAATGCCGACAGGCGGATGCAGAAACTCGAAAACGAGCTTTCCGGCGTTGTTGTAATAGCAGTCCCAGCCGTAAAATCCGCCGGCTCTTTTAAGATGGAGCCGGAGAGTTGTTGAGCCGTTTCCGGGAATTATCTGGGCAGAGGAGAAAACCGGGTTATTCTCAAAGCCTATGCTTCCGGAAAAGACCGTTGCATAGCAGAAGCTTATGTCGATATAGGAGAATGTGACCGCGCTGACGGTGTAATCCTGCTGGGCGGCGTTTGTGTAGCCCTGGGGCTTGTAGTCGAGGAAAAACGGCGCTTTCCACATGGTCGAAAGGGTAATATATGTCCTGCGCGCGTCCGAGCTTACTCCCTCGGCGGTTATCTCGTTATGGTCGGGCAGAGTTCCCTCATAGGTTTTGGCAACCTGAACGCGGCTGGTTCCGGGGGTTATCGGCATATCGGAATAAATACGCCTGCCGCAGCGGAGAATAAGGAAATTATTGGTGTATTTCCCGTCCTTCGCGGAGTATGAGCCGTTCACATAGTCAACCGTTCCGGCAGGGAGATAGTTGTTCGTGGGTCGGGTCCAGTTGTCGGCTGAATTGCCGTTAAAGGTCTCGGCGGCAAACGCCGTAACCTCGGCTATAACCGGAACAACCGTTTTTCTGCAGGTTATGTTTCCGGATTTCATCGTGTCGGTTATTCCGTTGTAGGTTGCCTTGAAGCTGATTTTTCCGAGGTTTAAATCGGATTTGTTTCCGCTCGGCAGGGTGAAAAATCCGACAAAATCCCGAAATTCCTCAGGGGATATCGGATTGTTCAGCTCGTCCTGCCCGACGGGTCTTTCCAGCTTAACGGTAGTTCCGTTAAATTCGGCATAGCATTCCGCTCCGGCTCTCGCGTTTACGGTTGCGGCAAAGGACGCGCCGCTGTCGTACTTCGCACCCTTCGCCGGGTTGCAGGCTTTCATAACTGCATAGCGGTAATTAACCGTATAAACGGTTTTTTTGCCCTTGTGCTCAAGGGTGAATGAGTTTGCGCCTACGGTCAGCTCAACCGTTTTTGAAAAATTACCCTGCGCGTCGGCGGCGAGGGTTTCTCCGTTAAAAAGCAGCGGGAAAGCGGGGTCACATCTGCCGGTAAAGGTAAACGACGGCGAGGTGACGGTTATATTGGTCTTGTTCGGAGAGGTTACCGAAAGTCCAAGCTCTGCGGCGGCAGGCTCCGCCTCGGAGGAGGACGACGGCAGCGACGAGGAAATCTGCGGCAGAGACGACGCGCCGGACGCGTCACCCGGCTTTACGTTTTTCCGGCAGCCGGACGCGGTAAGTGTCATAACGGCGGAAAGCAGAATAATAAAGGCTTTCGGCGCCGTTTTTTTAATAATTGAGTTTTTAAGGCTTTTCATATCTGGTCTCCTACTGACTGTATGCTCGTTCTATTTTATCACACACTGCATTCTCTTACAAGAGCAATTTCGACATTTTTTGCGTCCGGAGGTATTTTATTTTTCAGGGAAACCGCGGCAGAAACCGCCGCGACCGCCGCCAGATTTTGCAATCGGCATTATTTTTTTGAAAAAACACTTCTATTTTAGCGGCGCATTTGTTATAATACATATATATTGTTAAAATCAGGACTGAATTTGTGAATTTGCGAGGTTGGCGGCGTGACAGTCGATATAGACGGACTTAAAATTGAATATACCGAATGCGGAACGGGGAAAACCGAGGTTCTTCTGCTTCACGGCTGGGGATGCAATTTTGAGCTTTACGGCGGACTTATGCAGTCGCTTTCCGACCGCTGCCGGACGGTTGCCTTAAATTTCCCCGGCTGCGGAAATTCAGATACGATGAAAGAGCCATGGACGGTTGACGATTACTGCGCCCTCGTTATGAAGTTCATTTCGGCGGCAGGGCTTGAAAATCCGATACTTATAGGTCATTCTCACGGCGGGCGGGTTATTATGAAGCTTGCCGGAACGGGACAGCTTAGTCCGCCGAAGATAGTTCTGCTGGATTCCGCCGGGCTTATCCCGAAAAAAACCGCCCGTCAGAAAATGCGCGCCCGCTCGTTTAAGGTGATAAAGCGGATTCTTTCGCTGCCGGGAATTAAAAACCATTCCGAGCCGCTTTTGGAGCGCGCCCGGCGGCATTACGGCTCTGCGGACTATAACGCCGCGCCGGAGGTTCTGCGGAAAACGATGGTGTCGCTCGTCAATACCGACCTGCGTGAGCTTTTGCCTGCGATTTCCTGCCCGACGCTGCTTATCTGGGGAGAAAACGACAGCGATACTCCTCTGGAGGACGCCAAAACCATAGAAAAGCTCATTCCGGACGCCGGACTATGCGTTATCAAGGGCGCGGGGCATTTTGCCTTCTGCGAAAGACCGGCTCAGGTATACGCAATTCTGCGCAGCTTTATCAACTGAAAGGGGGAGCTTTAATTGCTGCTTTTAACCGCTATGCTGCTTTTGGGGATTTCCGGGCTGTTTTCGCTCAACCGGCAGCTTCAGATGCTCCAGCAAAATTCTTATTTTCCGTCGCGCTATTATAAATGGTTCAGGGACGGCTACTGCGTTGAGGCGGCGCTGTCGGCGCTGCTGTTCTGCGGCTTTTCCCTGCTTGCCGGAGCGGAAAACAAAATATACTTATTGCTGCTTGCCGCCGCGGCTGCCGCGGTAAGGGCATATATTGCGGTCTGCCAACATAAGAAATCAATAAAGAGGTTAGTTTATACGGCGCGTGTAAAGCGCCTTTTTGCGGCGGCTGCCGTTTTGCTCGGCGCGCTGCTCTGCGTTTGTGAAATTGTCCCGGGCTCGCTTGCCGCCGCGGTTTCGCAGACCGTATTTTCAGCCATTGCCTGCGTTACGCCGCTGCTTGCTCTCGCCGCCTGGGCGGTAACCCTGCCGATTGAAAAATTCGTTACCCGGTGGTTCATAAACGACGCCCGGCGTATTCTGCGCGAAAACCCCGGTATCCGCGTTATCGGAATTACCGGCAGCTACGGCAAAACCACGACCAAATTCATTTTAAAGCAGATTTTAAGCGAAAAATATAACGTTACGGCAACTCCGCAGAGCTTTAATACGCCGCTCGGAGTTGTCCGCACAATCCGTTCGGACATTAAGCCGCAGACCCGGATTTTCATATGCGAAATGGGCGCGAAAAAGCCGGGGGACATAAAGGAAATCTGTGATATTGTTCACCCCGACTTCGGAATTATAACCTCGGTCGGAGAGCAGCACCTCGACACCTTCGGCTCGGTTGACCGCGTTTTTGATACCAAGTTTGAGCTGGCAGCCGCCGTACGCGAAAAGGGCGGAGAGGTTTTTGTAAACGGTTCGAGCAACGGTATTTCCGAAAGACTTCAAAAGGCTGGGAAATGCCGCGTTTTCGGCACGTCGGACAGCGAATTTTACGCCGAGAACGTCAAATGCTCGCGGCGCGGCTCATCCTTTGACCTTGTGCTTTCCGGAACGCGCATCGCCGTTACGACGCAGCTGCTCGGAATGTGCTCGATATGCGATATAGTCGGCGCGGCTGCGGCGGCGTTCACCCTCGGCGTCCCGCCGGATAGCATCGCGTTCGCGGTGTCGCGGCTGAAGCCTGCGGAGCATCGCTTGCAGCTTAAAAACTGGAATAACGGCTCTCTTTTGATAGACGACGCCTATAACGCCAACCCTGAGGGGAGCCTTGAGGCGGTTTCGGTTCTCGGCAGCTTTGAGGGAATGAGAAAGGTTATTATAACTCCGGGACTTATCGAGCTCGGAGAACGGGAATATGAATGTAACTATAAGCTCGGTCTTGCGGCGGCGGCGGTCTGCGATACTATAATCCTCGTCGGTCTGAACCGTTCAAAGCCTTTGCGCGAGGCGGTTGAAAGCACGGACTTTGACCGCTCGCAGCTGCATATTGTCTCCTCGTTCGCCGAGGCTATGGAGATTTATGCTCCTACGGCGGACTCCGGCAGCGTTGTCCTTCTCGAAAACGATCTTCCCGATAACTATTTGAATTAAAGAGGTATCAGCTTATGAAAATCAATATTGCAGTTTTGTTCGGCTGCCGCTCGGTTGAGCATGAGGTGGCGATTATTTCGGCGGTTCAGGCTATGCGCTCGATTAACCGCGAAAAATACGACGTAACCCCGATTTACGCGGCGAAAACCGGAGAAATGTATACCGGGGCGGGACTTTTTGAAATAGAGCGCTACAGCGACCTTAAAAAGCTGCTTTCCGAGTGCGAGCGGGTCTGCCTGCTCAGGGAAAACGGCGCTGTCGTTATGAGATACCTTGACGGCGGTCTGTTCCGCAGGAAAAGGGACGTCCGTATCGACCTCGGATTTCCGGTTGTTCACGGCACCAACTGCGAGGACGGCACGGTTGCCGGATATTTTGAGTTTCTCGACCTGCCTTATATCAGCTGCGACGTTATTTCGGCGGCGGTAGGTATGAACAAGGCGGTCTTTAAGGACGTTCTGAAATCCGCCGGTCTGCCGGTTCTCGACTGCGTTTGCTTCAGAGCGCGCGAATATGCGGCAAACCGCAGCGCGATAACCGAAAAAATCGAAAAGGAAATCGGCTATCCGCTTATAATAAAGCCGGTAAACCTCGGTTCGAGCGTCGGAATAAGCAAGGTTTCGGACGAAACGGAGCTTGAAAGTGCAATATCGCTTGCTTTTTCGTTTGCCGACTGCGTTCTGGCTGAACACGCGGTAAGCGCTATCCGCGAGATAAACTGCGCGGTTCTGGGAGACGCGGACGAATGCGAGGCAAGTGTCTGCGAGGAGCCGTTTATGCACGACGCCATACTTTCCTATGCCGATAAATACAAGGGCGGCGGAAAGTCGGGCGAGGGCAGCAAGGGAATGGCTTCCCTGAGCCGCAAAATCCCGGCGGAGCTGACGGAGGAAAAGTCGGCTGAGATAAGAAAGCTTGCCTGCGACGTCTTTAAGGCGATAGGCGCAAGCGGCGTTGCGAGAATAGATTTTATTATCGACCGCGATACCGATAAGGTCTATGCGAACGAAATCAACACCATTCCCGGCTCCCTTTCGTTCTATCTCTGGGAGGCGACGGGTCTTTCCTATCCCGCGCTTATCGACCGGCTGGTTGAAATAGCCTTCCGCCGCCAGAGGAACCGCGAGCAGCTTAATTTCACTATTGATACCGATATTTTAAACGGTGCGACCTTCGGCGCAAAGGGCGCTAAGGGAGCGAAAACGCCGTGACGCGGCTGCTTATCCGCCTTTTTGCCGAAAAAGGTGATGTCAACGATGTCCGCGTCCGCCGCAGCTACGGAAATCTGAGCGGCGGTGCAGGAATATTCTGCAATGCGCTGCTCTGCGCCTTTAAAATTACCGTCGGACTTTTGTCGGGCGCTATGGCGCTTGTTGCCGACGGTCTCAATAACCTCTCGGATATGGGCTCATGCATTATAACCCTTATCGGCTTTAAGCTGGCGGCAAAGCCTGCCGACCGCGACCACCCCTACGGTCACGGCAGAATCGAATGTATGTCCGCGCTGCTTGTCGCGGTTGTTATAATCCTTGTCGGAGCGGAGCTGTTCAAAAGCTCGCTCAAGGAGCTTATTTCCGGCTCGGCGGCTCCCGGATTTTCGCTTGCCGCCGTTATTGCTTTGGCTGTCTCGATAGCGGTTAAGCTTTGGATGTTTTTCTTTAACAGGGCGCTTGCGAAAAAAATTTCCTCCGAGGCTCTCGCCGCCGCCGCGAGGGACAGCATAGGCGATACCGCCGCAACGGCGGCAATCCTTGTTTCGGTTATCGTTTCGGCTCTGTTTCCGGTACCCTTTAATCTCGACGCGGCAATGGCGCTGCTTGTTTCGCTTTTCATTATGTGGACCGGGATAATAACCGTCCGCGATACCGTAAGCGAGCTTTTGGGAACTCCTCCGGAGCCTGAGCTTATCGAGGAAATCCGCAGGACTGCGCTTTCGTTCGACGGCTTTTTAGGGCTGCACGACCTTATTGTTCACAGCTACGGTCCCGGCAGGCGGTTTGCCTCGCTGCATATCGAGGTTCCGCAGGACGCCGATATGGTTCTCTGCCATGAGCGGATAGACCTTTGCGAAAAGCTGATATATGAGCGCACCGGCGTCGAAACGGTGATACATATGGACCCTATCGACACCGGCAGCGAAACACAGAGAGTAAAGAAAATCGCCGAGGACGCGATAAAGAAAATCGACGGGCGGCTCTCGCTCCATGATTTCAGAATGACCCCCTGCGGAAACGAACGGACAAATCTTATTTTCGATGTTGTTGCTCCTGCGGATTATGCCGGAGACCCTGCCGCGCTTAAAGAGGAAATTTCCGAAAAGCTGCGTGAGGCGGACGCGTCCTATTGCTGCATTATAACCGTTGACCGGGATTTTACCGGGGGAAAATAAATCATAAGCAAAGCCTATATGCCGAACCCGTCTGAAACGGATTGATTTCAGTGCTTAACCCTTTAGCCCCCTGTTTCATATTATGTAGAGTAATATAATATGAAAAGGGTTATGCCTGATGAATAATACATTTAAAACCGTCCTCGGTCTGATGATACCCTTTCTGGGCACCTCTGCCGGGGCTTTGCCCGTGCTTTTTATGAACCGGGATTTCGGTCCCCGTCTTAAAAAATTCCTTTTCGGCTTTGCCGCCGGCGTTATGATAGCCGCGTCGGTCTGGTCGCTGCTTATACCGGCGATAGAAATGACCGGCGGACGGCTCGCCTTTCTTCCGGCGGTTTCCGGCTTTTTGGTCGGAATTGCCCTGCTTGCCGTTTTCGATACTCTGATAGACCGGCTTTGCCGCGTCTCATCCGAAAGTCTTAAAACGCCCCACGGCGTTCTGATGACGGCGATTGCCGTTACCCTGCACAATATACCCGAGGGAATGGCGGTCGGCGTTGCGTTTGCCGGAATACGCGGCGGCGCGATATCCTTTCCCGAAGCGCTGGCGCTGGCGATAGGAATATCGGTTCAGAATTTGCCTGAGGGAGCTATCGTTTCCCTGCCGCTGCGCGCCGCAGGACTTTCGCGCGGAAAGGCTCTGCTTTACGGTATTCTTTCAGGAGCGGTTGAGCCTGTCGGCGCCGCGGTCACGGTTATTCTGACCGCCGCGATAGCCCCGGTTCTGCCGTTTATTCTGTCATTTGCGGCAGGAGCGATGATGTATGTCGTGGCGAACGAGCTTATTCCCGAAGCCCAGTGTCCCGAACGCTCGATGTTCGCCGTTTCGGGGCTGTCCCTCGGCTTTTCCCTTATGATGCTGCTGGACGTGACTCTCGGCTGAGTAAGAGCGAAAATCCGTCTCTTAAAAGCGGGTTCGGATTTAAAAAACAGTTGACAAAAACCGCGCTATCATTTAAAATAAGAAAGCAGTATAGGCTGTATTTTTTCTTTTGGGAAAATGCGGCCTGTTTTTGTGCGTATTTGCGTATTATATTTTTGCCTAAGGGAGAAATCGATTATGTCAGAGTGCAAGCAGTTCGATACGGTTATTATCGGCGGAGGCATCGGCGGACTTATGGCGGCTTACAGGCTGCACCGCAACGCTCCGGAAATGAAAATCGCCGTAACCGAGCGGGGAAACACATTGGAAAACCGGCATTGTCCTGCCGGAAAGGATAAAATATGCGCCCATTGCAAGACATGCAGCATAACCAGCGGCTATGCCGGAGCAGGCGCTTTTTCGGACGGTAAATTCAATCTCGGAACGGCATACGGCGGAACCCTCGGCGAGGAGCTCGGCGACGATGTTGCAAATAAGTATATCGACGAGGTTGACAAAATCCTCAACGAATACTGTACCTCCGGAATACCTAAGGTGTACCGCTCAAACGATGAGCTGAAGCTGAAATGCCTGCAAAACAACCTGCGGCTGCTCGATATGAACGTCAAGCACCTCGGAACGGACAACAATTACCTGACGATGCAGAACCTTATTCACGCCATAGAGGCTGACGGAACCTCGCTTTTCGCTTTTTACGACTGCGAGCGTGTTGAGCGCGACGGCGAAAATTATATTCTTCATTATACAAACGGCGAGAGTCTGACGGCGCGGCATATTATTATCGCAACCGGCCGCGGCGGCGCCAATTTCGTTGCGGATTTCTGCCGCAGCTTTGATGTTCCGATGCGCTCCAACCATATAGATATCGGTGTACGTGTAGAGATGAAGGACATTATATGGAAGGAATTTTCGGACAGGATATACGAGCCCAAAATTCTTTATAAAACCGAAACCTTTGAGGACCGCTGCCGGATGTTCTGCTTTAATAAGGGCGGTCTTGTTTCGGCGGAGAATAACCACGGCATAATAACCGCGAACGGTCATTCCTTTGCCGAACAGGACAAAAAGACCGATAACTGCAATTTTGCGATACTTTCATCAATCCGCTTTACAGAGCCGTTCAACCAACCTACCGAATATGCCGAGAATATTTCAAGGCTTGCCAATATGATAGGAAAGGGCAACGTTCTGGTTCAGCGGTTCGGCGACCTTGTAAGAGGCAGGCGCACAAACGACCACCGTCTCTCTCAGAACACGGTCATTCCGACCCTGAGGGCAACGGCGGGCGATATTTCGCTTGTTTTGCCTCACAGAATACTTACCAACATAATAGAGACAATTTATGCGCTCGACCGCGTAGCTCCGGGAACTGCGAACGACGACACCCTGCTTTACGGCTGCGAGAGCAAGTATTATTCCATACGTCCGGTGTTCCGCAACCGGGAATTTGAGCTGGTTGACGGCGTTTATATAATCGGCGACGGCAGCGGAATCTGCCGCGGACTGTCCCAGTCAGGAGCTATGGGAATTTATGTTGCCGACTGCATAAGCAAATCCGCCCTTTAAAATCGGCTTAGGATTTGTCGGCTTTGCTTTGCCGGACATTAAAAAGTATACGGCGGATGTCCTGCCTGCAAAACGGATAAAACCGAAGAAAACTGCTGTCGGCTGACGGCGGTTTTTCTTTTTGCGGGTATTAAGGAAGCCGTTAAACTGTGAGTATAGTCAAAAAAGGACAGTGCATCATAATCACTGTCCTTTATAATTCTTGCTATTTAGATAATTCGCTTTGAGTCGGAATTTCAATTTTTGCATCAGGTATTTCCAAACCCCAGTTATCCCAACCGCAATAAGCATTTCTTGCAAACAATTCTATTTTTTCTTGAGTCGGAAACATTTTAGTAATGCCGTCGATAACATCAACGGGTTTTTCGCTGTGCTTTCCTCTGTGTACCGAAACTAATTGCCGAACATTACGAGCTCCTCTCGGAGTCGGAAATTTACCTTTTTTAAAGGCTAAAACAAATTCTGTTTGAGATAAGGTATATCTGCCGGGATTATGGACTTGTTTATCCCAAACAAAAGCGATTGTTTTATATTCAAATCCCCAGGCTTTACCCAATTCTATGGAATTTGACATCTGCGGTCCTGTTGTCCACATAAACAAAATGCAATCATCTGCTGCAATAGATCCAACATCAAGAGTTTTTAAGTCTTTCAGCTTAACCGTTGGATATTTAAAATTTGCAGCACTTATAAACACATCTTTCTCAAAGCCAATATTTTCAGTTTTAATACTTGATTTATCATATTGCATTTTACCGCCGTAATCCCAAGGCGGGTCAGCATAGATAACATCATATTTTTTGTTGGGCAATACCGGATATAATATATCAAGCGGATTGATTTTGTTTCGTCTTTTGGCTTCAGGATTATATATAGAATAAGCACTGACTGTTTTTTCATCTGCCATGGCAAGCTCTCCTTTTCCTATGCCATTATAATTGATTTGTTACTCAAAGTCAACGCGTTTATAACAAAATATACTTGTGTTACTTAAAACCCGTTGACCTAAAAGCATATCATAAATAAAATTTAAATTTAAGGAGAGGTGATTTAAATGGTTCAAAAACAATTTGGCGAACGAATCAAGGCGTTGAGAAAAGAAAGAAATCTTTCACAGGAAAAATTTGCGTTGTCTATTGGTATGGATCGTACTTATTATTCATCTGTCGAAACCGGAAACAGAAATGTGTCTATTGAAAACATAAAAAAGATAGCGGATGGATTTCATATTTCGTTAGAAGAATTATTTAAAGGGATTTGAGGGGAAATATATGGCAACTCAGGAACTTAGGAAACGGGCAAATTGGCAAACAATCAGCGGAGCTAAGGCGCTTCGTACTGAAGAATTGTTTCAGATTTCTTTGCAGTCGGCATTAAACGAAGTTTATCCGGATAAATTTATCGTTGAAAGACATCCAAAAGAGTTTGGAAATATTTATTCAACATATCCGCTTTCACAAGAAGTGAGAGGGAAAATATACGATGTTGATGTTTCGGAAAAGAAAGCTAATGGCAAGCCGAAATATAAATGGGGCATAAGTATGGATTTTGCTATTAGAAATAAAGATAACGGTAAAATTCTATTCGGCGAGATAAAACGGCAGGATGGTTGGGTCGAAACAACCAAAATGACTGCGGGCAGAGGAAATGCTCATGAAAGAAGCTGTAAATATTTTACACCGGGTTTAATGAAAATTATCAGAGAAACCGGCGGTTTATCAGAAGAAATCTTACCGTTTTGGCTCGTGATAGTCGGAGATATTACAAGAGATCCAAGAAGAAACAGAGAAATAGCATATTGGTTTCAGGATTATACAAAGAATTATTATATGTGGAGAAATACCGATGATGTAGGAGATATGTTAGACTTTTTTGAAAACAATCTTCTTCCGTATTTATTATAATTCAATACCTTTTGAGTAAGGTGAAAGTAAAAACACCGCAGAAATACGGTGTTCTTTCGCTTAAAATCCAAACGGGAGGTGTTTTTTATCGGACAAATAATTATAATCGGCGCGGGAGCTGCCGGGCTTGCGGCGGCGTATTCTGCGGCGCAGACCCTCGGCGGCGCGGCGGCGAAGCACAAAATAATCCTGCTCGAAAAAAACGCCCGTCCCGCCAGAAAAATGATGATAACCGGAAAGGGCCGCTGTAATCTTACGAATAACTGCGATACCGAAACCCTTATAAGAAATACCGTTCATAACGGCAAATTCCTCTATTCCGCCTTTTCTGCGCTCTCGCCGCAAGAGGTTATAGAGCTTTTTGAGAGCTGGGGAGTGCCGCTGAAAACCGAGCGCGGCAGCCGCGTTTTCCCGGTCTCGGATAAGGCGGCGGATATTGTTGACGCTCTCGTCGGCGCGGTTAAAAGGAACGGCGCGCGGATAATTCAGGCAGCCGCGGCGGAAATTATAACCGAAAACGGCGCAGTCGGCGGAGTTCTGACCGAAAGCGGAGAAAAATTCCCGGCAGACGCGGTTATTCTCGCAGCCGGCGGCGCGTCCTACCCTCTGACAGGATCTTCCGGAGACGGCTACCGCATAGCCGCCGCCCTCGGTCATAAGGTTGAGCCGCCGCGACCCTCGCTTATACCGCTTGAGTGTCACGAGGGGTTCTGTTCCCGGCTTGCCGGTCTTTCGCTGAAAAACGTTACTCTTTCGGTTTATGAAAACGGGAAAAAACGCCCTGTTTTCCGCGAGCTCGGCGAGCTTTTGTTTACTCATACCGGAATTTCCGGTCCTCTCGCGCTCAGCGCGTCCGCCTGTATCGGGGAATGTGCGCCGGGCAAATACCGGGCGGAAATAGATTTAAAACCGGGGCTTTCCGCCGAACAGCTTGACAGCCGGATTTTAAGGGACTTTTCGGCAGTAAGCAACCGCGATTTTTCAAATTCGCTCGACCGCCTGCTTCCGAAAAGCCTGATACCGGTTGCGGTGTCGCTTTCGGGAATACCGGCTTCGGAAAAGGTTAATCAGATAGACAGAGCCTCACGCGAGCGGCTCTGCGAAGTTATAAAGGGTCTGACCCTGAATATAACCGGCACGCGCCCGATTGAGGAAGCGATTGTTACGCGCGGCGGCGTTTCGGTTAAGGAAATTTCCCCGGCGCGGCTTTCCTCAAGGCTTGTTTCCGGGCTTTATTTCGCCGGGGAGGTTATAGACGCCGACGCTCTGACCGGCGGCTTTAATTTGCAGATAGCATTTTCAACCGGCTTTGCCGCAGGAAAGGGCGCGGCAGAGCAGCTGATAACGGAGGACTGAAATTTATGGTTTCGATTGCGATAGACGGTCCCGCCGGAGCGGGAAAAAGCACCCTTGCGCGGGCAGCCGCTAAGGAATTGGGATATATTTATGTCGATACCGGCGCGCTATACCGCGCTCTGGCGCTCAAATTTTTAAGGACCAAAACGCCGATGAGCGGAGAAACCGCCGCCGGTCTGCTTGAAAAAACCGAGGTAACTCTCGGATTTTCGGACGGCGAGCAGCACGTTTTTCTCGACGGTGAGGACGTTTCCTCCCTTATCCGGACGCCGCAGGTTTCAATGGCGGCGTCTAAGGTGTCGGCGCTGCCGCAGGTCAGGGCGCATTTGCTTGAGCTGCAGCGCGCGATGGGAAGAACCGAAAACATACTCATGGACGGCAGGGATATCGGAACGGTCGTTCTGCCGAACGCCTCTGTTAAAATATTTTTAACCGCCTCCGCCGAGGAGCGCGCACGCAGAAGATATAACGAGCTGTGTGAAAGAGGGGAGAATGTCACCTTTGAGCAGGTCTACCGCGAGCTTTGCGAGCGGGATTACGGCGACAGCCACCGCGCCGCCGCGCCGCTGAGGGCAGCGGAGGACTCGGTTACGGTCGATACAACCGGGCTTGACGCCGAGCAGTCCCTGCGGCTGCTTTTGCAGACGATACGCGAAAGGCTCGGCTGATTATGAGGATAATTCTTGCAAAAACCGCCGGCTTCTGTTTCGGAGTGGACCGCGCGGTTAAAATGGTTGAGTCGCTGCTCAATGAGGGCGAAACCGTTGCAACCTTGGGACCTATAATTCATAATCCGCAGATTGTCGAGCAGTTCTGCCGCCGGGGAGTAAGGATAGTTGAACAGCCGGAGGAGTGCGCCCCCGGAGAAACGCTGGTTATCCGGTCGCACGGCGTCGGGCGTGACGTTTACGACCGCGCCGGGGATACCGGCGCTCGCATTGCCGACGCAACCTGTCCTTTCGTTGCAAAAATTCATAAAATAGTCGCCGAACACAGCGCCGCCGGAGAGGTGATTTTAATAGCCGGGGACGCAAACCATCAGGAGGTCCGCGGAATATGCGGACACTGCGCCGGGACGTATTACGTGTTCGCGGACGGGGAAGAACTGGAAAAATTGCTTGCCGGACACCCCGAATTGGCAAATATTCCGGTCTGCGCAGTCGCTCAGACCACCTTTAACGCAAAAAAATGGGCTTTTTCGCAAAAAAAATTAAAAAATATCTGTACAAATGCGAAAATTTTTGATACAATATGTAATGCTACTTCAATGCGCCAAAAGGAGGCGTATGAGCTGTCCCGCTCCTGTGACGGAATGGTTGTCGTCGGAGGGGCTCACAGTTCGAACACGGCAAAGCTGTTTGACGTGTGCGCGTCGAATTGCAGCAGAGCCTATTTCGTGCAGTCTGCAAGCGAGCTTCCGCTCGAAAAGCTGCGCGGCTGCGGCTCGGTTGGAGTGGTCGCCGGTGCATCTACGCCGGCGGGTATTATAAAGGAGGTTATTAAAACCATGTCGGAAAATTTACAACCGGTAGAAGAACAGATGGAGGGAAATGAAACTGTTCAGAAGAGCTTTGAGGAAATGACGGATGAGGAAGCGTTTGAGGCTTCTCTCCAAAACCTGACCGGGGATCAGAAGGTCTGCGGCGTTGTGCTTGCGGTCAACCCAACGGAAATTCAGGTGGATATCGGCAGAGGTCTTGCAGGCTACATAACCGCTGCGGAATATTCTCTTGATCCGAACGTCAAGCTCACGGAAGAGGTCAAGGTCGGCGATAAGCTGAACCTGATCATTATGAAGATCAACGATCAGGAAGGAACCGTAATGCTTTCCAAGCGCCGTTATGACGCGATTGCCGGTTGGGATAAGATCGTTGCCGCTAAGGACTCCGGCGAAGTGCTTACGGGAGTCGTCCGCGACGTTATAAAGGGCGGCGTTGTCGTTTATTCGGATAACGTCCGCATATTCATCCCCGCATCTCAGGCAACTGCCTCGCGCAATGACCCGCTTGAGGACCTCAAGGGTCAGACCGTTTCTTTCCGTATAATCGAAATCGGACGCGGCAGACGCGCGGTAGGCTCTATCCGCAGCGTGCTCCGCGAGCAGCGCAAAGCGGCAGAAGAAAAGCTTTGGTCAACTCTTGCCGTCGGTGACCGTTTCACCGGCGTTGTCAAGTCGCTCACAAGCTACGGCGCGTTCGTTGATATCGGCGGCGTTGACGGAATGGTTCACATTTCCGAGCTTTCCTGGCAGCGCATCAAGAATCCGTCCGAGGTTGTTGCCGTCGGCGATGTTATTGATGTTTATGTCAAGGCGCTTGACCCTGAGAAGAAGAAAATTTCTCTCGGCTATAAGAAGGCTGAGGACAATCCCTGGACGATATTCCTTACCAACTATAACGTCGGAGACGTTATTCCGGTTAAGATTGTCAGCATAACGAGCTACGGCGCGTTTGCCCGCATTATTCCGGGAATTGACGGACTTATTCACATTTCTCAGATTGCCAACAAGCATATTGAGAAGCCGCAGGACGAGCTTACCGTCGGTCAGGAGACCGAGGCTAAGATTATCGCGGTTGACCCGGAGAAAAAGCGCGTAAGCCTTTCTATCCGCGCTCTTCTTGAGGACGCAGCTCCCGCCGAGGAGACCGCTCCGGCTCTTGAGGCTGACGAAACCGTTGCCGTTATAGAGTCTGCTGAGGACGCCGCCAACGCAGCGCAGAGCGTTGCCGAGGAAGCTCCGGCAGAGGAGGCTCCCGCAGCCAATGAGACTTCCGCCCAGGAGACCGCTCCGGCTGAGGAATCGGCAGAATAATCTGCAAAAAAGCTTTGAAATATCCCGCCGTGCTATCTTCGGCGGGATATTTTGCGCAAACGGCGTAAATCAACGCGAAAAAGAGTTGCAAACAGGGCGCAATTCAGTTATAATAGCTTTTGTGGTGATAATAATGAGTAATGAAAAAATGGTTAAATCCATAACCTCGATGAATGAGGATTTTGCAAAATGGTATACCGATGTCTGCATAAAGGCGGAGCTTATCGATTATTCGTCGGTAAAGGGCTGTATGATTATCCGCCCTTACGGTTACGCTATCTGGGAAAATATTCAGCGGCTTATGGACGGTCGGTTCAAGGAAACCGGTCATGAAAACGTTTATATGCCGATGTTTATTCCCGAAAGCCTGCTGCAAAAGGAAAAGGATCATGTTGAGGGCTTTGCGCCGGAGGTCGCATGGGTAACTTACGGCGGCGACGAAAAGCTTGAGGAGCGGCTTTGCGTCCGCCCGACCAGCGAAACCCTTTTCTGCGACCATTTTAAGAATATAGTTCATTCCTACCGCGACCTGCCCAAGCTCTATAACCAATGGTGCAGCGTTGTCCGCTGGGAAAAAACGACCCGTCCGTTCCTGCGCTCGCGCGAGTTCCTCTGGCAGGAGGGTCACACTCTCCATGCAACCCCCGAAGAGGCAAAAGAGGAAACAATAAGAATGCTCAATGTTTATGCCGACTTTGCCGAGGAGTGCCTCGCAATGCCGGTTGTTAAGGGCCAGAAAACCGAAAAGGAGCGCTTTGCCGGCGCTGAGGCTACATATACAATCGAGGCTCTTATGCACGACGGAAAGGCTCTGCAAAGCGGAACGTCGCATTATTTCGGCGACGGATTTTCCCGCGCGTTCGGCGTTGAGTTTACCGATAAGGACAATAAGCCGGTTCACCCGTTCCAGACCTCATGGGGAACAACAACCCGCCTTATAGGCGCGGTGATTATGACCCACGGCGACGATAACGGACTTGTTCTTCCGCCCGCGATAGCGCCCATACAGGCGGTTATTATTCCTATCGCCTCGCATAAGCCCGGCGTTGCCGAAAAGGCTAACGAGGTCTGCGACAGGCTTAAAAAGGTCTGCCGCGCGAAAATCGACGCGTCGGAGCAGACTCCCGGCTGGAAGTTCGCCGAATATGAAATGAAGGGCGTGCCTCTCAGAATTGAAATCGGGCCGAGGGATATCGAGAATAACTGCTGTGTTGCGGTTCGCCGCGATAACAGAGAAAAAACGGTTGTTTCGCTGGACGAGCTTGAAACGAAAATTCCGGAGCTTTTAAAGGCGGTTCACGACGGACTTTACGAAAAGGCTCTTGCACGCCGCGCCGCTATGACCTATGACGCGCATAACCTTGAGGAAATGAAGAATATTGCCGACGAAAAGCCCGGCTTTATCCGCGCGATGTGGTGCGGAGAGCGCGAGTGCGAGGATAAGCTCAAGGAGACTGCCGGCGTAACCTCACGCTGTATTCCGTTTGAGCAGGAGCAGCTCGGCGACACCTGCGTCTGCTGCGGCAAAAAGGCAAAATATATGCTCTATTGGGGCAAGGCTTATTGATAACTGTATATACATATGTATAGATGCCGCCGGTGCTTGTTTGTTTGAAACAAGCACCGGCGGCGTTTTTTGTCTTAGCTTTGTCAGCTTAATAATATGTTTTCTGACAGTTCGGCAGCTGCGGTATTTGAGGAACTGCCGTGACCGGATATTCTGCCTAATTGTAGGATACCAGTTTCACGCGGCTGTCCCGCATACTGGCGTAGAGATATGAGCCGTAGGACTCGTAGTAATCGTCAGGGTCGATTTCTATTGTAACGGTCTCTGTGCCGTTTGCGGCTACGCTGTCAACCTCGGCGGTTTCAGAGCCGCGGTAAAAATCCAGCGAGGAATACGATTCGGGCTTTATATACATAAACTCAAAATCTACCTCTAAAACGCAGTTATATATCGGAATGTAATTGTTGTTTTGGATTGTCAGCTGTATTTCGCCGTCGGCATAGCTGTGAGATATGCTTATTTTTTCGCCGCTCGGCTTTATTTCCTCGTACCGCTGATAGTAAAGACCGAATATCTTTTTGCCCCACCAGCTGTCGTCAACCCTTGAGGAAATATTTCTGCAATCCTGCTGAAGATTTTCGTCAAGGGGCTTATTTTCCTTGCAAATCCGGTTATAGCAAAGCGCTATTGTTTTAAAGGCGGAGAAATTTTCGCTGATTGTATCGTAGGTATCTCTTTCGTCCGATGAAATAAAAAGCTTTGTAAACGGAGTTGTGCGCACGCGGCTGATTTCGCTGTCCAGCTCGCTCCATTCGCTCTCCGGCATATCCGGATAAAGCAGCTTTTCCTCCCAATCGTATACATGGTTTGAAATATACACGGCTGAAATTATACCGGACGCGGCGGCTGCTGCAAGCAGCAGACCCGCGCCGCCGAGCAGTCCTATTACCGCAGGCTTGGTGTATTTAACGGCAGTCCGCGGTTCGGTCTGCGGCGCTTCGGCGGAAACTCCCGTCAGGGACATCATCATAATAAATATTCCAGATATCAATACGGTGTCGCCTATTATGTCCAAATCCGCATCAATAATACATTCTATAAGCTTGAATATTACCGTCAGCGCGCAGAAAACTGCGATAACGGTGTTTATTTGCCTGCCCTTGGCAAAAAGTTTTATGACAATACTGCAAAGAGCAAGAACAACCGGCAAAAGGAAAATGATTGTTCTGAAAACGGCTTTTATTATATAGGTTCCCGCATCCGAACGACCTAAAGCAGTATAGCAACTTGCAAGAATAAAGTCGACTTTTAAGCTTGCGAGGATTATGAAATTCCAATGCGTTGCGATAAAGTATATTACCGCGGAAACTGCGGAAAGAAGAACGGTTGTACCTGAGCGCCTGCGGCATAATAATGCAAAGGATACAAGTAAAAACAGCGCGGCGCAGATATCCTCAAGCCATATTGATATCGGCTGTGAAATGAATTTATTCAGCAGTATTTCATTTATAAGCATATTGCCGGTAATCACGAAAATTTCAATGAAAAGCAAAGCCGTCCATACCGTATACAGAAAATAATCCGGTTTTTCGCGATAAGAAAAAGCCTTTTTTATCGCGGGCGCTTTGGATAAACCGAAAAGAACTGCAAAAGTTATTAAAAACGCACCGGTATTAAAAAGCTCGTGCTTGAGTTCAAAATCAAACGGAATATATTTCCATAGATTTGAAAAAACATCAAAAACAAGCGCCGAGGTAATCAGAATAAGCCCGGACAGAGCAAGAAGCCGGCTGTTTGAAACGGCAAGCCGGCGTTTAAGAGCAATTCGGCTTCCGGGATATTCCTGTTTCAAATTATTTCCGCCGTCGGGACAGAATCCGCCGTTTGCTGCGGACTCGGCAGACGCGTCTGCCTGCGGTACGCTGTTTTCTTCGGCTGCCGTTCCGCAGAACGGGCAGAACCGACCGTCGGAAAATTCCTTTCCGCATTTTGAGCAAAACATTTCTGTAAACTCCTTTAACCTCTTATTTTATAACCGAATGGTTATATTTTTTTATAAGTATAGCATAGCAATGTTAAAATGTCAATACCAAACGGTTATATGAAAACGGCAGGGGGCGGCTTATGGACAATCATTATCCGAGGATAAAGGATTTGCGGGAGGACGCGGATTATTCTCAGCAGTTTGTGTCGGAATATCTTAATATGAAGCAGCCGCAGTACAGCCGGTATGAGCGGGGTATGCGGGATATCCCCACCGATATTCTGATAAGGCTTGCAAGGCTTTATAATACTTCTACCGATTATATTTTGGGACTTACAAACAACCCCGAACCTGCCCGGAAGCGGGAGCGGAAAAGCGAATAGGCGCTTTTTGAAAATAATATAAATAACAAATCCGCCCTCTTTCGGGGACGGATTTGTGTGTCTGTGCGGCGGAACGGCACAAAATCAAAGCATCATTTCATTGATGTGGATCGACGCATTTTATCGAAGTTTATTTAATTTACTTTTTGCTGTATTTATTGAAGAAATAAGTAATTTTTTGACTTCAATACACTTTTCCAAAATGTCATTATTATTATAATAGCCGCTTTCAATTAAAAGTTCCAGCCAATACTCGCTTTCAGAACATTCTTTGAGTGCAATTTGAAGTTTTGCAATAAAATCAGCAGTTCCATGACCGTAAAACGCTTCGCGAATATTTGCACCGATACTTGTACCGCTGCGGATAAGTTGATTAGTTAGTACATTTTCCTTTTTAGTTTGCTTTACATAGTTACAAACCTTAATTATCTGCAAAGCAAATTCTTTGGATTTTATAATCAAAGGACTATCTGCCATAATATTACCGCCTTTCCTATTGCGATATTTATAATTCGTGCCGTAGGCACACCTAACTTCTTCCTTATTACTTCTTACTTATTACTTCCCAAAAATCCCGTATCAAGCTTTATTTGAAGTAAGAGTGAAGAGGTAAGAAGTAAAAAATAAAATCCCGCCCACTTACATGAACGGGATTTTTGGAGCTGCTAACCAGATTCGAACTGGTGACCTCGTCCTTACCAAGGACGTGCTCTACCACCTGAGCCATAGCAGCATATCGCGCAATATCCGCGCGACTTATATATTATAAATTAAAACTCCGATAAAGTCAAGTATTAAATTTTCTTTTCCAAAGGTTTTGATAAAATCGGAAGAACGGCTTTATCTGAATATAGGCTGACTGCCGCTGAGAATTTTTTCGTATTCCTCGGCGGGAACGGGCTTGCTGAAATAATAGCCCTGCATATTTTCGCAGCCGAAGCTCAGCAGCATATCCGCCTGCTCCTTAGTCTCAACGCCCTCGGCGATAACCGGAATGTCAAGGAGTGACGCCATACCGACGACCGACCGGATAATAGCCTTTCCGCGCTCGGTATTGCTGCTGCCGGACAGGAATTTCATATCCAGCTTTAATATGTCAATCGGAATGTCTTTAAGAACGTTCAGGGAGGAATAGCCGGAGCCGAAATCATCCATTTCAACAATAAATCCGCTGCTGTGAAGCTCATCGATAACATCTATGAGCAGCTCGGAGTTTTCCGTATAAGCACTTTCGGTTATCTCAAGGCGAATGCTTGAAATCGGAATACGGTTCGATTCTATAATTTCCCTGAGATGCTTTACAAAATCCTGCCGTTGGATATCTATTCGGGATAAATTAACAGAAATGACAATCGGTATATCCGGCATCTGCCGTGACCACTTTTTTACATATTTACAGGCTTTATCTATCATATAGCGGTCCAATTCGCTTATCCGGCTGCTGCTTTCAAAAACGGGTAAAAACTCTCCGGGAGGAACAAGACCCCTTTCGGGATGCTGCCAGCGGATAAGAGCCTCCGCGCCTATAAGCCGCTTTGTTGAATAATTAACCTGCGGCTGAAACCAAACCTTGAATTCTTCCTTTTCGATAGCCCTGTCAAGGTCGTTTAAAAATTCCTGCTGCTCAAGCTCAACCCCCATCATTCCCTTTTTGTAATAGGCTATCGGACGGTTGAACTTTCCCTTGGTTGCCTGAAGCGCCAAAAGCGCCTTATAGCTCATGGTATAGGAGTTGCAATCCGGCTCGCAGAGGTCGTATATTCCCATATGTATCGAAAGCGGAATTTTCAAGGCGTAGCCTGCAAACGATTCGGCAAAGCCGTCGTAATATTCCTGCGGACTCAGGGAGTCCTCTGAACAGAAGCGCACAAAATGATCCGCATTGAGATGGGCGGAAAAGCTGTCGGGCGTGTCGTGCTTTCTCATATGCTTGCCGCAGTCTGCAAGCAGCTTATTTCCGAGCTCATATCCGTAAATCCCGTTGATGTCTCTGAATTTGTCTATATTATATCTTTGAATACGGTATTTTTTGCCGGGATGCTCCTTAATCCATTTCTTAACGTTTTTATGAAAGCCGTTGAGATTATAAATACCGGTCAGCGGGTCAATGTCGCTTAAAATATAATTCGAGGTGTCCTCGCAGGTTATAACGATAACGTCCCTGTTTTTATCCAGATAGCGGTAGCTTACCCGTTTATAAACGTTTTTGCGCTTTAAAAACCTGCTCGCGTGAAAATCAACGTTATATATGTCCTCGGTTTTCAGCTTTTCGGCAACAGTCTCAAGACTCAGCCTGCGCTTGAGCGTTTCCCGGTTTTCTTCGGGAATGAGCTTATCGACGACAGACGCAATATTTTCCGAATACGAAAGCTTTTCAAAATCGATAAAATTATTAAGCTTTCCGGCGAGAAATTCCGTAAACCGGAAAAGCCTGTCCTCGCCCGATACTGCGAAAACAACGCCGTCTAAATATTCCAGCAAAAGCGCCTCCGAAAATTCGCTTTCGCTTATTCGGCTTAAAATTTCCTTTCGGTATTCCGTCATATTGCAATTCCTTTCCGATTGTAAAGATAACCGGGCAAATCTGCTTGCTAATCACAGTATAACAGAAAATGGCCGGTTTAGCAATGATTTTTAATATTCGCCTCAGATTTTCTGCAAAATTATTGCAATAACGGTTATATCGTCCTCATGGTCGTCGCTGCGGCGGCGGTGAGCCGCGGTGCAGATATGCTCGGCGAGGTCGTCGGCGCTGCCGTCCTGCCAGGCGGTAAGCTCGTCCCTGATCCAGTCGGTTCCCTCGCTTACGGCTCCGTCCGACATCATAAGAACAATGTCCCCTACCTTTAATTTAACCGCCGCGCGGTCAAAGCCGATATCCCTGAGTATTCCGGCAGGCAGCGAACGGCTTTCCGCCTTTCCCGTTCGTCCGCTGCGGCGCAGCAGGGTTGGCGCGGCGCCCGCCTTGAAAAGCTCGGCGCTGCCCGAATGCAGGTCTACGCTTACTATATCAACCGTTGCCAGCGATTCGTCGGTAGACTTGAAAAGCATTGCCGAATTGAGCATTTTCAACGAGCAGTCGTAGCCGAAGCCCGAACGCAGCAGCCGCGACATCAGCCCCGACGCCATGGCTCCGTCAACCGCCGCTCTGCCGCCAGTTCCCATACCGTCGCTCAGAATAGCCGTGAAATGACCCTTGCCGTCGTTAAAGCTGCGGTAAGCGTCGCCGCAGAGCCGTGCGCCGAACGCGCTTATCTGATGAACGCCGAACTGAACCGAATAAGCCGCCCTTTCGCCGACCGTTATAAATACGTCGCCCCCGACCTCGCTTACCGCCGGAATATCGAAATCCCGTTCGCAGGCGAGGGAAAGCGCCTTCATTATCTGGCGCTTGTTAAGAATAAGGTCGCGGCTTTTTTTCAGCTTTGCCTTAACGGTCATTCTTCCGAAACGGTCAATGCAGCAGCTGCATTCGTCAAGAGTTATTCCGAGTCCCCTCAGAGCCTCGGCGGCAGCCGCCGCGCCGGAGCTGTCGAATTTTTCTTCGGTTTCAAGGTCAGCCGCGAGGTCGGAGAGCATACAGGAAATACCGGAGAACTGGTCGGAAACTACCGACCGCACCTCCTCAAGCCGGTTTTCCGCCGCAGCCGCAGCGGCGTATTCCTCATAATGCCGCCGAACCGAGGCTTCCATTTTTTCGGGTCTTGCGCACCTTGCGCGGAAGTCAGCCGAAAGCCGTGTTTCCTCCTCCTTCTGTGCGCCGCTCTTGACCGCCCTCGTCATCTGTAGCAGGGCTTCAAGAGTCTCCGCGCGCCGCGTTTCCCAGCAGTGAACCCTCAGCCGGCAGCCGGCGCAGGCGTCCTGCTCAACGCGCTCTATAAAATCGCCGTAATCCGGAGCATTTATGCGGCTGAGCTGAGCCGAAACCTGCTCAACCGTGTCCGAAACGTCCTCTAAAGCGCCGGCAGCCAGCTGCAAGCGCAGCGTTACCGCCTTTTTAACTCCCGACGGCGTTATTATCTGCGGATAAGCCGAAAAAATCTTTCCGAGCGGAATTGAAGCCGAGCGCGGCAGCAGCAGGAATAAAACGCTGCCTGCAAGCAGCTCGATAATCCGCATCGCGCTCTCCGCCGAGCCTCCGCTGCTCAAGGCTCCGATACCGACCGCCGCCCCGACGGCGAGCAGCTGCGCATATTTTCCTTTTCTCGACCATATTCCGCTCGCAACTCCCGCCAGCGCATAAACTGCGGCAAAGCCGGAATTTCTCCCGGAGGATATAAAGGCGGAAAAGGCTACAGCCGCTCCTGCCGCCGAGCCTGCAAGCAGACCGCCGTATTTTCCGCAGATAAATATTAAAAGAATACTGAGCACCCTGCCGGGAGCAATGTCGCCGACGGTCAGCGAGTCCGCGCCTATCAGAATAAAGCTTATGCAAATCAGCAGCGCGGCAAGCTCCTCGCCCGTAAGCCCGGCATTTTCTTTCATCAGCGCGCGCGCCGCGATACATACAAATACCGTTCCGGCTCCTGCGAGCGCCGCCTCGGTCATTATCTGCGCAATGCTGAAATGAGCGCCGTTATATGTAACAAATGAGGTAAGCAGACTTGAAAAAAAGGCGAAAAGCCCTAAAAACAGCTTGTTTTCGCCGAGCTTTCTGTCTCCTCCGAGCAGCAGCCTTACCGCCAGCACCGCGAAAACCGCCGCAAGATAGCGGAACGCCCCGAGACCGCTCGCCGGGACAATATAGCCTAAAAGAACCCCTGCCGCTACCGCCGGAGCGAACATAATCGGCGCGCCTGCCGCAGCCGCCAGACCGAACGGCATAAGCTTTCCGAATATTACCGCCCGCGCGGAAAGAAAGGCGCAGACCGCAACCGCGGCGTGAGTCAGTATCGCCCGGATTACCGCCTCGCGCGGCAGAGCCTGTCCGGGGGCGGTGACCTTAACATTTTCTCTCATAATAAATAATCTCCGTTCTGCCGCTGCCCCCAAGAACGCCTTTATACGTATCCAAAGGAACAGCTTCCGTCGGCTACGGCGTTATACGGCAAATAATGTGTTTTTTTCATTATATAATACCGAAAACGAAAATTTTGTCGAAAAAGGTAAACGGATTAAAACTTTTTCGCGGATTTTAAAAATCTGCCGGTCGGAAAACCCGATATTGTAATTATTGAAAGAATGTGATAAAATAAACTATATATATGTAGTTTTACCGGAAAGGAACGTTTATAATATGAGCGAAACAATAACCGAAGCGCCGAAAAAGAGAGTTCTGAGCTGTATTCAGCCGAGCGGAACCCCGACATTGGGAAATTATCTCGGAGCGCTGAAAAATTGGGCGGCAATGCAGAGCGAGTTTGAATGTATATATGCCGTCGCCGATCTGCACGCCATAACCGTCCGTCAGGAGCCGGCGGCGCTGCGCCGTCAGATTTATTCGGTTTATGCGCTGCTGCTCGCAATAGGCATCGACCCGGAGAAATCCGTTCTGTTTATTCAGTCCCAGGTTCCCGAGCATTCTCAGCTTACCTGGCTGCTTTCCTGCAATACCCAGTTCGGAGAGCTTTCGAGAATGACCCAGTTCAAGGAAAAATCCAAGAGCCACGCGGATAACGTCAACGCCGGTCTTTTCACCTATCCGGTGCTTATGGCGGCGGATATCCTGCTGTATCAGCCGGATTACGTTCCCGTAGGCGAGGACCAGAAGCAGCATCTTGAAATAGCAAGGGATATCGCCGGCCGCTTCAACGGCGTATACGGCGACGTTTTCAAGCTGCCGCAGGCTTATATCCCGAAAGCCGGAGCCAGGGTTATGTCTTTGCAGGACCCGACTAAGAAGATGTCAAAATCGGATGAAAACGCCAACGGATTTATAAGTATGCTTGACAGCCGCGACGATATCATCCGCAAATTCCGCCGCGCCGTAACCGACAGCCTCGGCTGCGTAAGAGTGTCGCCGGAGCAGCCGGGAGTAAGCAACCTTATAGGTATATACAGCGCCGTAACCGGAAAAACCGCCGATGAAGTCGAGCGTGAGTTTGAAGGAAAGGGCTACGGCGACTTCAAGGCGGCTGTCGGCGAGGCGGTTGCCGATGTTCTGACTCCTATCAGAGAGAATTACGAAAAAACCGTAGGCGATAAGGCTTATCTTGAGCAGCTTTACCGCGCCGGAGCCGAGCGCGCCGAGGCGATTGCCTTTAAAACCTATCGCAAGGCTATGAAAAAGGCGGGCTTTCTGCTATGAGCTTTCCGCTTTGCGGCAATGAAAGACTGCGCGATACCTGCCTTAACGCGCTGAAAACCGACCGTATGCCGCACGCGCTGCTGCTTGAGGGCGACGCAGGGCTCGGCAAGCGCACTCTTGCGCGCTGGATAGCCAAGGCTGTGCTTTGTACGGATGCGGAGCGCCCCTGCGGAGAATGCCGCAGCTGCGTTCTGTTTGAGGCAGGAACCCATCCCGACCTTATTTCGGCAGAGCCGGAAAAGGGCAAAAAAAGCGTTTCGGTTGAGAAAATCAGGGAGCTGCGGCAGCAGGCGTTCGTTAAGCCGCATATTTCAAACCGGCGGGTTTTCCTGCTCGAAAACTGCGGAAATATGAACGAGCAGTCGCAGAATGCCCTGCTTAAAATACTTGAGGAGCCGCCGCGCGGAGTAACCTTTATTCTGACAGCGCCGTCGAGAACAGCGCTTCTGGATACGGTTGTTTCACGCTGTGTTGTTATGACGCTTTCTCCCCCTGAGCGCCGGCAGGCGATACCTGCCCTGCAGGCTGCCGCCGCCGAAAACGGAATTGAGCTTTCAAGGGAAAATGCCGACGCCGCGCTTGACGCTGCCGCCGGAAATATCGGCGCCGCGCTGACTGCCGTTACCGGCAAAACCGATGAAACCGCAGCGGCGGCTGAAAGCTTTGTCGCTCAGCTTTCTTCGGGAAAGAGAACCGAGCTTTTAAAGATATTGCAGCCGTTTTCCAAGGACAGGGTGGCGGCGGACAGACTGCTTTCGGCAATCCGCCGCGAAACCGCGTCGGCAGTAAGAAGCGCAGGGCGGGACATTGCAAAAATGCGGATACTCAACCGCTTTTACAGCCAGCTTGACGAATACGACGGGCTGCTGAAAACAAATATAAATCTACCGCTGCTGTTTACAGCGATGGTAAGCCGCATAGAGAGATAATTAACGGAGGATTTGAAGCTAATGACAGAGGTTATAAGTGTTCAGTTCAGCGATAACGGCAGGAACTATTATTTCAACCCCAAGGGCAGGAAATATTCTGTCGGCGAGCTGGCGGTCGTCAATACCGCCAACGGAATATCGGCAGGAACCGTAAGCGAGGGCAACCATATGGTTGAGGACAGCGAAATAAAGGGTCAGCTGCAAAACGTTCTGCGCCCGGCAAATGAAAAGGATACCGCGCGGCTGCGGGAAAACTGTGAGCTTGAGCGCAAGGCGATGCCGGTCTGCGAGGAATACGCCGCAAGGCTCGGGCTTGAAATGAAGATAATCCGCGCGGAATATTCCTTTGAGCGCGATAAGCTGACATTTTTCTTTACGGCGGACGGCAGGGTTGATTTCCGCGAGCTTGTAAAGCAGCTCGCCGCTAAATTCCATACCCGTATAGAGCTGCGGCAGGTCGGAGTAAGAGACGAGGCGCGTATGCTCGGCGGACTCGGAATCTGCGGTCAGCCCTATTGCTGCCGGAGATTTCTCGATTCCTTTGTTCCCGTTTCGATTAAAATGGCAAAGGTTCAGGGACTGTCTCTCAATCCGTCAAAAATTTCGGGCAGCTGCGGCAGACTTATGTGCTGTCTGAAATACGAGCAGGACGCTTATGAGTATCTCAATTCACTTACTCCGCGTGTCGGCGAGACCGTCGTGACCCCACAGGGCAGCGGAACGGTTACCGACGCCAATCCGATTTCCGGCTGGGTATACGTTAAAACCGGAGAGGAAAACGCCGTTCCGGTTAAATTCCGCAGAGACGAGGTTATCCGCAGCGGAGACAGGAAATGCGCCGCAAGACCGGATAAAAGGGAAAGCGCAGCCGAGAACGGCGATTTTTCGGAAAGCGATACCGCCGATTTCGGCGAAAAGACCGGAGCGCGCTCCGAAAAGCCGCGCCGCCGGGAAAAGGGCAGAAATCAGCGGCGTCCGAAAAAAACAAGCGGCGGAGATAATGCGGAATGATATTTTCAAAAAAAGCGCCGGCGGTCGAATGGCTTGTTGCAGGGCTGGGAAACCCCGGTATGCAGTATGAGGGAACGCGCCATAACGCCGGCTTTGCCGCGGCGGACCGCATTGCCGAAAAATGCGGAGCCGCGTTTGAAAAGCATAAGTTCGACGCAGTATGGAGTCTTTGCGAGCTCGGCGGAAAAAGAATACTTCTCGCGAAGCCGCAGACCTTTATGAACAATTCCGGCAGGGCTGTTTTGCAGCTTTCCTCCTTTTATAAAATCCCCGCCGACCGCATTATAATTATGTATGACGATATTTCGCTGCCGGTCGGAGGGCTGAGGGTCAGAACTCACGGGTCCCACGGCGGTCATAACGGAATGCGCGATATAACGGAGGTTATGGGAACCGAGAAAATAATGCGGGTAAGGATAGGAGTAGGGCAGAAGCCGCGCCCGGATTACGACCTTGCCGACTGGGTTCTTGGCAGGCTGCCCGAAGAACAGCTCGGCGACTTTAACAAGGCCGTAGAAAAAGCGGGAGAGGCGGTTGAGGAAATAATCTGCCGCGGTGCCGAAAGGGCAATGAACAAGTATAACTGACTATGAAATTTTTAAGTGATGTTTTTCTGAGGGACGCCGACTATCGGCGGCTGCTGAACGCCGTAAGGGCGGAAAAGCTGCCTGCAGCGGCGAACGGGCTTTCCCGTATTCATAAGGCGGCGGTTGCGGCGGCTCTTTGCAGGCATACCGGAAAATTCACCGTTATAATAACCCACGATGAGCCGTCGGCGGCGGAGATATGCGGAGATATCCGCAGTATGGGACTTTCCGCCGCGGTTTTCCCCTCAAGGGATTATAACCTTGCGGATATTTCCGGATTTTCAAGAGAATATGAGCAAGCACGAGTTGATACCCTGTCCGGTCTGCTGGACGGGGCTTTCAGCGTTCTCTGCGTTTCGGCGGACGCCGCAATCGGGCGCACCGTTCCGCCCGAGGTGCTTTCAGGCGGCAGAATAACGCTCAAAACCGGAGACAGCGTTGACGCCGGGCGGCTCTGCGAAAGCCTTGTCGCCTCGGGGTATACGCGAACCGAGCTTACCGAGGGAAAGGGACAGTTTTCGGGTCGCGGCGGAATAATCGATATTTTCCCGACAGGCTTCAATATGCCGGTAAGAATTGAGCTATGGGGCGACGAAATAGACGGAATTGCTTATTTCGACGCCGAAACTCAGCGCCGCGGCGAGCCGATAGAGCAGATAACCGTAACCCCGGCGAGAGAGATAATCTATAAGCCGGAGGAGCTGCTCGAAAGGCTCGGAAATTACGAAAAATCCACCCGTTCGCTGACCGAAAAACAGCGCAGGGTGATTTCGGACGATATAGATTTGCTGAACGCCGGAATTTCGGTCTGCCCGGACAGGTATATTCCTTTGCTTTACGGCGACAGCAGCGTTTTCGACTATTTTTCCGAGGCTCTGCTGTTAGTATGCGAAAGCGGAAATATGAACGAGCGGCTCAAGGCGCTTTCCTGGCAGCAGCAGGAGGATATAAAGGGACTTCTGGAGGACGGCTTTGTTTCAAAGGGTACTTCGGGGCTTTGGCTGCAAAAAGCCGAGCTTTATGAGAAGCTGGAAAGAGCCGTTTTTCTCGAAAACTTTCCGCGCGGACAGTATGAGCTGCCGCTTAAGGAGCTTATTCAGTTCAACTATAAGCGCTCCTCGCCTTGGACCGGGGATATATCGGTTCTCTGCGAGGATATAGCCTATCTTAACGAAAACAAGGGCTGCGCCGTCATTTTAGCAGGTGAGCAGAGGGCGGCGCAGGTGCTTTGCGAACAGCTTGCCGAGCGGAAAATTCCGGCTGTCTTCGACCCCGACCCCGAAAGCCTGCCCGAAAGCGGAATAATCGTTTCGCTCGGCGGCTTGTCGGACGGCTTTGAGCTGCCCTCCGCCGGATTTACGCTTATAACCCACCGCTATATAGCGCCGGAGGGCAAAAGGAAAATAACCCGTCCGAAAAATGCGCGGGAAATCGGCTCTCTCGATGAGCTGCACCCCGGCGACTATGTTGTTCACTCGGCTCACGGTATCGGAGTTTTCGACGGTGTCCGGAGGATAACCAACGCCGGAGTTACAAAGGATTATATAAAAATACGCTATCGCGGCAGCGACGTTCTGTATGTTCCCGTAACCCAGCTTGACCTGGTTTCAAAATACGTCGGCGCGGCGGAGGAGGGCGGAATAAGGCTCAACCGTCTCGGCGGACAGGAATGGCAGAAAACTCGCGCAAGGGTAAGGGCGGCGGTTCGGGATATGGCGAAACAGCTGACCGCGCTTTATGCAAAGCGAATGTCAACCCCCGGCTATGCCTTTTCTCCCGATACCGATTTGCAGAACAATTTCGAGCGGCGGTTTGAATACGACGAGACCGACGACCAGCTGCGCTGTATCAGCGAAATCAAGCGCGATATGGAGCGTCCCGTTCCGATGGACCGTCTGCTCTGCGGAGACGTCGGCTTCGGAAAAACCGAGGTCGCCCTGCGCGCGGCGTTCAAATGTATAAGCGAGGGAAAGCAGTGCGCCCTGCTTGTTCCGACAACCATTCTCGCAATGCAGCATTATAACACCGTTCTGCGCAGATTCGGCGATATGCCGGTTACGGTTAAGCTGCTTTCGCGCTTTGTTTCCCCCTCGGAGCAGGAAAAAACAGTTGCGGGACTGCGGCGCGGCAGCGTTGATATGGTTATAGGAACCCACCGCCTTATTTCCAAGGACGTTACCTTTAAAAATATAGGGCTTGTTATTATTGACGAGGAGCAGAGGTTCGGCGTTGCGCAGAAGGAGCGGCTGAAGGAGCTTTACCCCTTTGTTGACATTCTTACCCTCAGCGCAACCCCGATTCCCAGAACGCTCAATATGGCGATGTCGGGACTCAGGGACATGTCGGCTATCGAAGAGGCTCCCGGCGACCGTCACCCGGTTCAGACCTATGTTTTGGAGCAGAATAATGGTGTTCTGACAGAGGCAATAAACAGGGAGCTGCGCCGCGGAGGACAGGTATACTATCTGCATAACAGAGTAGATACAATAGATACCTGCGCCGCAAGGCTTGCCGCAAGAATACCGCAGGCAAGAATCGGCACGGCTCACGGCAAAATGACCGAGGAGCAGCTGAGCAATATCTGGCGGCAGCTGCTGGAGCACGAAATAGATATACTTGTCTGCACGACGATAATAGAAACCGGAGTTGACGTTCCCAACGCCAACACCCTGATAATCGAAAACGCCGACTGTATGGGGCTGTCGCAGCTGCATCAGCTGCGCGGCAGGGTCGGGCGTTCCCCCCGCAGGGCTTACGCCTATTTCTGCTTTGCCGGCGGCAGGCAGCTTTCGGAGGTGGCTTCCAAAAGACTGGAGGCTATCCGCGAATACACCGAGTTCGGCTCAGGCTTTAAAATCGCTATGCGCGACCTTGAAATAAGGGGCGCAGGCAGTATTTTGGGCGGCGAGCAGCACGGCAATATGGAGGCTGTCGGCTACGATATGTATTTAAAGCTGCTTGCCGAGGCTGTCGGCGAGCAGAACGGCGAACAGCCGGCGGCAGAGCCGGAATGTACGGTTGACCTTAATATATCGGCGCATATTCCGGAGGATTATATAACCTCGCTGCCTGCGCGGCTCGGAATTTATAAGCGGATTGCCGATATCAGAAGTCAGGACGATGCGGAGGATGTTATCGACGAGCTTTGCGACCGTTTCGGAGAGCCTCCGAGGGCGGTTATGGGGCTTATCGATATCGCGCTGCTGCGCGGAAAGGCTGCCGCCGCCGGAATAAGCGAAATAACCGGAACCCCGGACGGGCGCGCAAGGCTCGCCGTTACGCGAACCGACCCGGAGGTTATTTCCCTGCTTTCAGCGGCGTTCGGACCGAGATTTTCAATTCTCGCAAGCGGCGCCCCGGCTTATCAGATTAAGCTTGCAAAGGGTCAGCGGATGAACGGGCTTATAAACGAACTCGGAAAGGCGCTTTCGGGCAAAAACAGCGGAAAATAAGGGCTTTCCGGCGGAGCGCGGGCAGAAGTCTCATCGGCTTTGCCCGTCAGCCGAAACCGCCCCGGCTGAACGGAAATTTTAAAACCACGGGAAAATTTATAAATTTTTTGTAGACTTTTGAAACAGTTTGGTATATAATTAGCGTATATGTTTTTACGGAGGGAAATCCTGATGAAACTGATTAAGAAAATTACGGCGGCGGCTCTTGCCGGAATGCTTATGCTTTCCGCAGCCGCCTGCCACAAGAAAAACGAAACCGCCGTTACCGTCGGCGGAGTTAAATTTACGTCGGCTTATTATATGTGCGCTATGATTTACAGCGATATGCAGGCGCGCCAGAAGGTTGACGATGCAAAGAGCGGCGACACAAGCTCCGACAGCTCGACCTCGTCGGAAACGGATTACACAAAGGAAAAGATTGACGGCGTTGACTATTCAAAATACGTTAAGGACGAAACCCTTAAAAGCCTTAAAAAAATAGCCGCCTATAAGCTCCTTTGCGAAAAGAACAAGCTTGAAATAGATAAGGATACTGCCGACCAGACCAAGCAGAGCGCCGAAAGTATGTGGAGCTACGGTTATTCGACGATGTTTGAGAATAACGGGGTTTATAAGGCTACATTCCTTCAGTATACCGCAGATTCAAACTATGCGGAAACTTATTTTGACCACGTATACGGCAAGGACGGAACGAATCCGGTATCGGCGGAGGAGGTTTCCGCGAAGATGCTTGAAAAGTTTGTGCTGCTCCAGTATATCAACGCAAGCTTTACAACGACCGATTCCTCGACCGGAAGCTCAACCAAGCTTTCCGACGACGAGATAACCTCCCTCAAAACAAAGATTAACGGCTATGCGGACGAAATAAATTCCGGCAAAAAGACCTTTGAGCAGGTTTACCACGAATACAATAATACTGAGGAATCGAGCGATAATCAGTCCTCCTCCGATGAAACGCCGGGAGACGCCGCCGAGAAATTGAAGCCGGTTTATAACCACGCTTCGGTTTACGGCGACAGCGATACCGTTTATAAAAACGATAATTACGGCACCGTAAAGGAAATGACGGCGGGACAGGCAAAGGTTATAGAGCTTGCGGACAACGGCGGTCTGCTGCTTGTCGTTAAGCGTGACCTTGCCTCCGACCCTTATTATGTTGACCAGCTGGACAGCCCTACGCGGCATCTTCTTAAGGACGCCGATATGGACAAGGAGCTTGAGGCTTTCCTCAAGGATGTTAAAATCGACGTAAGCTCCTATGCAACCGACCGTTTCAAGGTCAAAAAGATTAAATATCCCTCAGCATCCTAAAAAAATTCCCTGTATCCGCACGTTCGCAGATACAGGGAATTTTAGAGTATTATGTTTGGAGGCGCGGATATGAGAAAGCGTATGTATACGGAAAATCCGCACCGCCGTTCGGAATATGCGGTATTAACGGGTGAAGTATGATAATTGCGGTTTGTCTTGATAATAACGGCGGTATGATGTTCAATAACCGCCGCCAGAGCCGCGACAGCGCGGTTATAGCCGATATTGCGGCGGAATGCGGCGGCAGGATTTTCTGCGGCGGCTATTCTCTGCCGCTTTTTTCCGGGCTGGGACTGGAGGTAAGGGCGTCTCAGGACTTTTTGAGCGCCGCCGGCGAGGGCGACCTCTGCTTTGTTGAAAATCTGCCGTTTGAGGAATGGAAAACGGCGGAAAAGATCATAGCTTACCGCTGGAACAGGCTTTACCCCGGCGACCTGCGCTGCATTCCGCTGCCCGGTGACAGCCGGCTGTTCCGGCTTGCCGGCAGAACCGAATTTCCCGGAACCTCGCATGAAAAAATAACCAAAGAGGTATATGAAAAATGCGGATAAAAAGAGGACTGTCTCTCGCGCTATGCCTTGCTTTAGCCGTATTTTCCGCAGGCTGCGCGAAAATTAGTATCGTTTGGAACGATGCTGAACCGAGCCGCCCGGAAAGCTCGTCTCAGACCTCGGCGGACGTTTGGGAATATTCCGGTGAGGCTTATACCCCGCTCGGCTCCGCTCCGCAGTTTTCAGCGGAGGAGCTGTCGCGAGAGCCGTTCGAGAGCTATTCCGAGCTTGATTCGCTCGGCAGATGCGGAAAAGCCGAGGCGCTCTGCGGCAGGGAACTTATGCCGACCGGGGAGCGCGGAAGCATAGGAAGCATAAAGCCGAGCGGCTGGCACACCGTTAAATACGATTTTATAAACGGAAAATACCTTTATAACCGCTGTCATCTGATAGGCTGGCAGTTGACCGGGCAGAACGCAAACCCGAAAAATCTTATAACCGGCACGCGTTATCTCAATACCGAGGGAATGCTGCCGTTTGAAAATATGATTGCCGATTATATAAAGGAAACCGGAAATCACGTTTTATACCGCGTAACTCCCGATTTCAGAGAAGATGAATCGGTAGCGCGCGGAGTTCAGATTGAGGCGCTTTCGGTTGAGGACGGCGGCGACGGCATTTGCTTTAACGTTTATGTCTATAACGTTCAGCCGGGCGTTGTCATAGACTATTCGACCGGCGACAGCCGCGCGGAAGAAAATAATTGAAAAATACCGAAAAGCTCCCCCGGATTTTTATTTTCCGGGGGTTTACTTTTATCCGGTTATCAGCTATAATAATACTGAATTTATAAAATAAGCTTTAATAGGTGATTTTATGCGTTTTTATGAAAATCCTCAGACAACCTCGCTTAACCGTTTGCCGTCGAGATGCAGCTATGTTCCCGGAGGAGCTGCCGAAAGAACAATGCTGAACGGAACCTGGAAATTTGCTTTTTTTGAAAGAGACATCGACGTTCCCGAAGAAATAACGGAATGGGGAACCATTCCGGTTCCCTCCTGCTGGCAGCTTGAGGGCTATGAAAACCCCAACTATACGAATATAAATTTTCCGTTTCCCTGCGAGCCGCCCTATGTTCCGGACGACAACCCCTGCGGCGTTTATGAAAGGGAGCTTGAAATCACCCGTATTTTCGGGGACGTTATATTCGTTTTCGAGGGCGTTTCCTCCTGCGCCGAGCTGTTTGTAAACGGAGAGCGCGTCGGCTATACCCAGGGCAGCCGCCTGAGAGCCGAATTTGATATAACTTCGTTTGTCCGAGAGGGCGGAAATACCGTAAGAGTAAAGGTATACAAATGGTGCTGCGGAAGCTATCTTGAGGATCAGGATGCTTTCCGCTATAACGGAATTTTCCGCGACTGCTATGTTTTGCAGCGCCCGAAGGGTCATATAACCGATTTTGAGATTATTCCGAATGACAGGACCATAACCGTCCGGCTGGACGGCGAGGCTGATATCCGTATACTGGACGCCGCCGGCGAGCCGCTGTATGAGGGTCATTTTTCGGGAGAATTTGAGTATGCTCCGGAAAATCCGGTGCTTTGGAACGCCGAAAAGCCGTATCTTTATACGGTTGAGCTGTCGCGCTGCGGCGAGACGATAACCCGCCGCGCAGGACTTAGGAGCGCTGCGGTTTCGGAAAGCGGTCAGCTGCTTATAAACGGCGTTTCGGTTAAGCTTCACGGCGTTAATCACCATGATACCTCCGAAAAACGCGGCTGGTGCCAGTCGCGCGAGGAGCTGAGATACGACCTTGAGCTTATGAAGTCGCTTAACATAAACTGCGTCCGCACCTCGCATTATCCGCCGCACCCCGATTTTATCGATATGTGCGATGAGCTCGGATTTTACGTTATACTTGAAACCGATATCGAAAGCCACGGCTTTGTAAGGCGTTATGCCAACATCAGCTATTCTTACGATGTTGAGTCCGGCGAATGGCCCGGCTGTATGCCCGAATGGAAAAAGGAGCATATCGAGCGTATGGAGCGCGCGGTCGAGGTATTCAAAAATTCTCCTGCCGTTATTATGTGGTCAACCGGAAATGAAAGCGGTCACGCCGCAAATCACTATGAAATGATAAAATGGCTGCGCAGCCGCGATAAAACCCGCCTTATTCATTGCGAGGACGCTTCGAGAAAGGGCGATTATTCCAATACCGACATTGTTTCGGGAATGTATATCCCTCCGGAAACGCTTGAAAAATACGCGCTCGACGGCAGTTATCCGAAGCCCTATTTCCTCTGCGAATATTCTCATGCTATGGGCAACGGCCCCGGTGACGTATGGGATTACAACGAGCTTTTCGACCGCTATGACAAGCTGATAGGCGGCTGTATATGGGAGTGGGCGGATCACGTTGTCGTAAGGGACGGCGTAAGCTGCTACGGCGGAGATTTTCCGGGCGAGCTTACTCAAGAGGGCAATTTCTGCTGCGACGGTCTTGTTTTTGCCGACCGTACCCTTAAAGCAGGCAGCCTTGAAGCAAAGGCGGCTTACCAGCCTATCCGCACGCGCTTTGAAAACGGCATTTTAACGGTTAAGAACCGGCTTGATTTTACCAATCTCTCGGAATATGAGTTTATCTGGAGAATAGAGGTTGACGGAAGGGTTTCGGAGGAGAAGAGCCTTTGTCTCGACGTTCCGCCTCACGGCGAAATTACCCTTGACATTCCGGCGCAGCCGAGAAAATGCCGCTGCGGAGTAATGCTGGTCTGCATACTGAACCGCGGCGGAAACGAGGTCGCCCGAACCTCTCACGAGCTGCCCGAAATAAGGGAGTTCTGCGAAAAGGGAGAGTATGCCGGGCTTGAAAAGCAGGGCGAGTTCATAATCGCCCGCGGCGAGGGCTTTGAGTACCGTTTCTCGGCTCATTACGGCGATTTCTCCTCAATAGTCATAAACGGCAGGGAACAGCTGAGCGGCCGCGCAAGGCTTTCTGTCTGGCGCGCCCCGACCGATAACGACCGGAATATACGCATGCTTTGGGGCAACTATAACATATGGCAGGGCGAGAATTTAGATCTGCCGTTTATAAAAATTTTAAGCTGCGGCATTGAGGGCGGCGTTATCCGTCTTACCGGCTCGCTGAGCGGCGTTTCGCGCGCTCCTGCGCTGCATTTCGAGCGGGAAATAGTGATATTTGCAAACGGAACCGTAGAATCGAGAGCGCATTTCTCGGTAAGGAAAAACCTCGCGGCGTATCTTCCGCGCTTAGGCTTTGATTTTCCGCTTGTTAAGGAAAACGACAGGTTCTCGTATTACGGAAAGGGTCCTGCCGAGAATTACTGCGATATGTCCCATTCGGCGCATATCGGGTATTATTCAAGCTCGGCGGAAAGGGAATATGTTCCCTATGTCAGACCTCAGGAACACGGCAACCATACCGAAACGCGTATGCTGCGTATCGGCGATATGGAGTTTTTGGGCGAAAACCGGTTTGAATTTGCCGTTTCGCGCTATTCGGCTGCGGCGCTTACCGCTGCGGAGCATACAAACGAGCTTAAAGAGGACGGCAGAACCCATCTGCGCATAGATTACAAAAATTCGGGGCTTGGCTCAAACTCCTGCGGACCGGCTCTCGATAAGAAATATCAGCTTTGCGAAAAGGAATTTGACTTTGCGTTTATTTTCCGCCCCGCGAAGGCTTAAAAACCGTAAATCCGGATGAAAGGTGATTGCTTTGAGCTTTTTACACCGCACCTGGGCGGAAATCGACCTTGACGCCCTCGTTCATAATCTTGAAATTATAAAGCAGGACGCCGCGCCTGCCCGGCTTATGGCTGTTGTCAAGGCGGACGCTTACGGTCATTCCGCGCGCTATATTGCTCCGCTGCTTGAGGAAAACGGAGTCTCGGCATTTGCCGTTTCAAATATCGAGGAGGCCATAACCCTGCGCGGCTGCGGAATATCCCGCCCGATACTGATACTCGGCTATACCCCGGTTGAAATGGCGCGCCAGCTCTGGGCAAACGATATAACCCAGACCGTTTTTTCCCCGGAATACGCGGCGGAGCTTTCAAAAAGAGCCGTTTCGGAGGGGATAACGGTTAATATCCATATAAAGCTCGATACCGGAATGGGAAGAATAGGCTTTGACTGCCGCAGCGGCGAGCTTTGCGGAATAGATGAGGCGATTGCCGCGGCGCGGCTTCCGGGACTGCGGTTCAACGGTATTTTTACCCATTTTGCCGTTTCCGACCGCACTCCTGCCGAGGAGGACGGCTTTACCGATGAGCAGTTTTCGAGATTTTCGGCAGCGCGCCGCCGTTTCTGCGAGGCAGGGCTTACGCCCAGGGTCTCGCATTGCTGCAATTCCGCGGCGATATGTCTCGACAGGGAAAAGCATTTCGATGTCTGCCGCCCCGGAATAATTCTTTATGGGCTTACTCCGTCCGCGCAGCTGCATCTCCCGGAGAATTTTATGCCCGTTATGACCTTAAAATCGGTCGTGTCGATGGTTAAAACCGTCCGCGCCGGGGAAACCGTAAGCTACGGCAGAACCTTCCGCGCGCCGGAGGATATGAAAATCGCAACCGTAACCGCAGGCTATGCCGACGGTTATCCGCGCCTGCTTTCGGGTAAGGGCGAGGTTATTATAAGAGGAAAAAGAGCAAAAATTGTGGGCAGAATATGTATGGATCAGCTTTCGGTCGATGTAAGCGGTATTCCGGACGTTTCTCAGGGCGACGAGGTTATTCTGTTCGGAAAGCAGCTGCCAGTTGAGGAACTGGCGGAAAAATGCGGCACTATAAATTATGAAATAATCTGCGGAATAACCCAGCGCGTTCCGAGAATAGCGGTTCGCGGAGGAAAGGCGCAGTAAAAAGGGCGCAGAAAATCAGAAAAGGGAGGAAGCGCGGTATGAGCTATACCGTTTCTTCGGTTGAATTTCCGTCGGTTGACGGCAGGCATACCCTTTCCGGAACGGTTTACCGCCCCGACGGAGAAATAAAGGGAATTTTTCATATTGTTCACGGTATGACCGAGTATATAAAGCGCTATGCGCCGCTTTTCGAGGCGGCGGCTGAGCGCGGCTTCATTGCGTTCGGATATGACCACCTCGGTCATGGCGAAACCGCCCGCGACGACAGCGAGCTGGGCTATTTTGCCGAAAAGAACGGATATGACCTTTTGGTGAGGGACGTTCTCGCGGCTGAGGATAAAATGCTGGAGCAGAATCCCGGTCTGCCGCTTATTCTTATGGGTCACAGTATGGGCTCGTTTATCTCCCGGCTTGCGGCTGAGCGCGGCGGTGAGCGCCTTTCGGGACTTATAATCTGCGGAACGGGCGGTCCGCGCTTCGGGGCGGAGGCAGGTCTGCTCATATGCGATATCGAAAAGCTTATATTCGGGGAGCGGCATATTTCAAAAACGATTGAAAATATGACCTTCGGCTCTTATAACAAGCGTTTTCCGGGCGGCTCGAAATATGCCTGGATAACGAAGGACAAGGCGGTTATCGCGGAATATGAAAAGGATAAATACTGCACCTTTCATTTCACCGTTTCCGCGCTTCACGACCTGGTTAAGCTCAGCATTTCGGCAAACCGGCGCGATTGGTTTCTTAATATGAGAAAGGATTTGCCCGTTCTTATTGTTTCGGGAGCGGACGACCCTGTAGGGGATTACGGGCGCGGCGTAAGAAAGGTGTATGACAGGCTGAAAGCCGCCGGAGCGGAGAACGTAACCCTGCATTTATACGAAAACGGACGTCACGAAATTCACAACGACGACTGCCGCGCCGAGCTTTTCGGAGAAATCGGAGAATTTTTGGACAGCTGCGCGGCGGAGGCGGAAAAATGAATTATTTTATAAATCCGGGAGCGCTTTCCGCTGTCTTTACGGTTCCCTGCAAGGCTGTTGACAGCGGCTTAAAGCTCGCGAGCGAGGCGCAGATTAAGGTTTTGCTTTATGTTATGCGAAATCTCGCCGAGGGGATAGACCCCGGGAAAACCGCCGCCGCGCTCGGTATGACTGAAAGCGGCGTTGAGGACTGCCTGCTTTATTGGAGTCAGGCAGGAATATTCGGCGCCGCAGGAGAAAATGCGCAGCCGGAGGCCGCAAAAGCCGGGGGCGAAGAAAGCGCGCCGGTCAGAAAGGCGCTGCGCCCCTCGCGCGAGGACGTCGCCCGCAGAGGAACGGAGGATCCGCAGGTCTGCTTTTTGATGCGCGAGGCGCAGCTGCGGTTCGGCAGGAGCTTAAAAACCAACGAAGCCGTTTCGCTGCTCTGGCTATATGACGACCAGGGAATGGATATTTCGGTTATACTTATGCTGCTGCAATACGCCGCAAGCGCCGAGCGGCTGAACGTTTCGTTTATCGAGAGAACCGCCGTTGAATGGATTAAAAACGGGGTTGAAAACGTTACGGACGCCGAGGAGCAGATAGCGCAGAGCGTCAGGAAAAATACCGCCTGGCGCATAGTTGAGTCGGCGTTCGGAATTAAAAGGCGCAATCCCTCGCCGAAGGAGCTTGAAAAGGCAGACCTCTGGCTCAACGGCTGGAAGATAAGCCGAGAGCTGCTTGTTGCAGCGTATAACGTATGCGTTGACAGGAAATCGGAATTTAATTTTTCCTATACTTCAAAAATACTCGAGGATTGGCATAAGCGCGGAATAGAAACCCCGGAGGCCGCCGAGGAGGACTCTCTGCGCCGCGCCGCCGACAATGGGAAGTACGGAAGGAACTCAGGAAAGGAGACCGGGCGCACCTCATACCGGATAGCGGATTTTGAAAAAATGCTTGATGATGAGGGCTGACGCGCCGAAAACAAGAGATGGTTAAAAGAGAGGATACATATGCCGAGGCTCTCAGGCAAAAGCAGCAGCTGCGGGAGAGGAACCGCGCCGCCGCCGAGATAATGAGAGCCGCCGCCTATGAGCAGCTGCCGAGGCTCGGCGAAATTGACCGCGAGCTTGCCGCGCTCGGCTCGCAGATAGCGCTTACGGCGATATCGGGCGACAGCGCCGGACTTGAGACCTTAAAGGGCAGAATAACCGCGCTTTCCGAGGAGAAAAGCGGTCTGCTCAAAAAGGCGCAGGTAAAAGAAACCAAGGCGGAATGTCAGAAATGCGGCGACACGGGGTACCTGCCGGACGGCAGACTTTGCAGCTGCGTTAAAACGCTTGCAAAAAAAATATTTACCGAGCGGCTCTCAAGGGAAATGCCGCTTTCCGAATGCCGTTTCGATAATTTCAACCTGAATTATTATCCGGACGGCTCCGACGGCTCGCCGAACGTCCGCAAGAAAATGACGGCGATTTTAAAGCTCTGCCGTGAATATGTTCTGCATTTTTCGCCCGAAAGCTCGCCGAATCTGCTGTTTATGGGCGAAACGGGACTCGGAAAGACCCATTTAACGCTCAGCATCGTTTCGGGAGTTATCGAAAAGGGGTATGACGTTATCTACGGCTCAGCCTTCAATCTTCTTTCTCAGGTTGAGAAGGAGCAGTTCAGCGGAAGCGGAAGCAAGGAAAGCTATAACGCAATGCTTTCCTGCGACCTTTTGGTTATAGACGACCTCGGAACCGAGTTTATTACTCCGTTTACGCAAACGACAATATATAACCTGATAAACACCCGTCTGCTTTCCAAAAAGCCGACTATTATAAACACAAATCTCTCTATGGCTGAGATTGAAAACAGGTATACCGAGCGCATAGCCTCAAGGCTTATCGGCTGCTACACCGCCCGACGCTTTTCCGGCAGCGACGTCCGCCAGCTGAGGGCTATGGAAAAGCGTTCGTAACATAAATCATAAAAATCTCGGAGGACAGGAAAATGAAAAAGTTTTTACAGGAATTTAAGGAATTTGCAATGCGCGGCAACGTTATGGACCTTGCCGTCGGTGTTATCATAGGCGCGGCGTTCAAGGATATCGTAACCTCGCTGACCGATAACTTCATTAACCCGATTTTAAGCCTTTTAACCGGCGCTACCGGCTATAAGCTTTACAGCTGGGCGCAGATAAGCGGCTTTGCATCAAACTTTATAACCGCCGTTGTGAACTTTATAATTATGGCGTTTATTCTGTTCTGCCTCGTTAAGTTTATCAACGGTCTTTCTGAAATCAGGTTACATAAAAAAGAGGAGGAGCCTGCCGCTCCGACAACCAAGATATGTCCGTTCTGCAAGAGCGAAATAGATATCGAGGCAACCCGCTGCCCGCATTGCACCTCCGAGCAGCCCGAAGAACAGCCTGAGGAAGAAAACGGAGAGGAAAACAGCGAAAATTAAGCCGTTTTCCGAAATTGTGCCGTTTCTTTAGCCCTGCTTTAGGTTCGGGGCTTATTATAAATTCCGGAGGTGGCAGGTATGCGTATTCTGATTGCCGAGGACGAACCGGATCTTGCCGAGGCGCTTTCGGTATTTTTTGAGAAAAATCAGTTTTCCGCCGACGTTGTGAACGACGGACTTTCCGCTTACGACTATGCCGGCGGCGGAGATTATGACGCAATAGTGCTTGATATTATGATGCCGGGAATGGACGGTATAGAGGTTTTGCGGAAATTGCGGCGCGAGGGGGTTAAAACCCCGGTTATGATGCTTACTGCAAAGGCTCAGAAGGATGACCGGATAACCGGATTTAATTCCGGGGCGGACGATTATCTTCCAAAGCCGTTTGAGCCGGACGAGCTGATATGCCGCGTCCGCGCAATGCTGCGCCGCAGCGGCGAATATAAGCCTGACCGGCTGAGCTTCGGCGACGTGACCCTCGACCCCGGCTCATGTATGCTCTGCTGCGGAGAAAAAAACGTTCGGCTGAGCGGAAAGGAATTTCAGCTGGCTGAGCTGTTTATGCGCTCGCCGCGAATGGTCTTTTCGGCGGACAGAATTATGGAAAAGCTCTGGGGCTGGGACAGCGAGGCTGAAATAAACGTCGTTTGGGTTCATATTTCAAACCTGCGCAAAAAGCTGCGGCAGATAGGCTCGTCGGTCGAAATCCGCGCAAACCGCGGACTCGGCTATGCCATGGAGGAAAATAAATGATAAAGCGGCTGCGCAGAAAATTTATCAAAATAGCGACCTTAGCCGTTACGGCGATATTGCTGCTGCTTTCGGTAAGCCTTAACGCGGCAAATTTCATTTCCTCAAATTCCGCCCTGAACAGAACGCTGAAGATGATATCCGATAACAGCGGAACAATCCCTCATTTTCCGCCGGACGGAAAGCCGGGGGATAAGCCGGGCGGCGGAAATTTTGATAAGGAAACTCCGTTTTCAACCCGTTACTTCGTTATCAGATACAGCGCGGACGGCGAGCTTTTAAGCTCCGATTTCGATAAAATCGCGGCGGTGTCCGAGGCGGACGCCGATAAATACCTGAAAATCGCTTATAAGCACGGCGAGGGCAGCGGCTTTGCCGGAGAATATAAGTATAGGGTCGTTAAAACGGCGGACGGCTATATGGCGGTTTTTCTGGACGCTCACCGCGAGCTTTCCTCTCTCGCAACAACCGCGCTGCTGTCCCTTGCGGCAACCGTTTTATGCGTGCTGCTGTTCTTTATAATCGTCGTTTTGCTTTCGCGCCGCGCAATAGAGCCGGTCGTTATAGCGAGCGAAAAGCAGAAGCAGTTTATAACCGACGCGAGCCACGAGCTTAAAACCCCGATAACCGTTATCGCCACCAGTATCAAGGTTTTGGAAATGGAAACCGGGGAGAATAAGTGGATAGATAAGGTGCGCTCCCAGACCGAGCGGCTGACCGAGCTTGTAAACTCCCTTGTTTCGCTCTCCAGAATGGACGAGGAAAACCCGCCGTTTCATCCGGCTCAGTTCTGCGTCAGCGATACCGTAAGGGAAACGGCGGAAAGCTTTGAGGATTTCGCCGCGGCAAACGGCAAACGGCTAAAGCTTGACATAGCGCCCGGAATAACCTATTTCGGCGATGAATACGCCGTCCGTCAGCTGATTTCGGTGCTGGCAGACAATGCGGTTAAGTATTCTTCCGCCGGGTCGGATATAGAGCTGTCGCTAAAGCCCGGAAAAAAAGGAATTGTTATAAAAACGGTCAATAAATGCGACGGTATAACACGCGAACAGCTTGACCGCCTGTTTGACCGGTTTTACCGCGCCGACCCCTCGCGCAGCTCTGCGCGCGGCTTCGGAATAGGGCTGTCCCTTGCGCGGAGTATCGCCGAGGCGCATAACGGCAGCATAACCGCCCGCAGCGAGGACGGCAAAACGGTTGAATTTACGGTTTTGCTGCGTTAAAAAGATTATTGCGCGCGGCAAATTCTAAAAAATTTACATTTTAATATTGACTGCAAGGGAATTTTGCAGTATTCTTTATAGTGTGTTCCGAAAGGGCTTTCCGGGAAGATCGTGCCGGAAAGCGAAGGGTAAATACTTAAAACGGAGGAATAGTTAATATGTTTAAGTCTGAGTATCTCAGCCGCGTTTACAGCGGCGTTGAGCGCAGAAATCCCAATGAAAAGGAATTTTTGCAGGCGGTTCGCGAGGTTTTGGAGTCCTTGGAGCCGGTAGTTGAGGCAAACCCGAAATTGGAGGAAAACGGAATTTTAGAGCGCATCGTTGAGCCCGAGCGCCAGATTTTCTTCCGCGTTTCCTGGGTGGACGACGCAGGTCACGTTCAGGTGAACCGCGGTTTCCGCGTTCAGTTCAATTCGGCGATAGGTCCTTATAAGGGCGGCATCCGTCTGCATCCGTCGGTCAATCAGTCGGTTATCAAGTTTTTGGGATTTGAGCAGATCTTCAAAAACAGCCTTACAGGGCTTCCGATAGGCGGCGGCAAGGGCGGCTCGGATTTCGACCCCAAGGGCAAGTCCGACGGTGAGATTATGCGCTTCTGCCAGAGCTTTATGACCGAGCTTTCAAAGCATATCGGCGCCGATACCGATGTTCCGGCGGGCGATATAGGAACCGGAGCGCGCGAGATTGGCTATATGTTCGGTCAGTATAAGAGACTGCGCAATGAGTTCACCGGCGTTTTAACCGGAAAGGGTCTTACCTACGGCGGCTCGCTTGCGAGAACCGAGGCAACCGGATTCGGTCTTTGCTATTTCGTTGAGGAAATGCTCAAATGTATGGCAAACGATTCCTTTGCCGGAAAAACGGTTGTTGTTTCCGGTTCGGGAAATGTTGCGATTTATGCTAACCAAAAGGCTACCGAGCTCGGAGCAAAGGTTGTCGCTATGTCCGACTCGAACGGATATATCTATGACCCCAACGGCATTAACCTCGATGTTGTAAAGCAGATAAAAGAGGTTGAGCGCGGACGTATCAAGGAGTATGTCGAGCGCGTAAGCGGAGCAGAGTATCATGAGGGCTGCGCCGGAATCTGGAGCGTTAAGTGCGATATCGCGCTGCCCTGCGCCACTCAGAACGAGATAGACGGCGCAAGCGCCGAGCTGCTTATCAAAAACGGCGTTAAGGCTGTCGGAGAGGGAGCAAATATGCCCTCAACTCCCGAAGCTGTTGAGGCTTTCCAGAAGGCCGGAGTTCTTTTCGGACCGGCAAAGGCGGCAAACGCCGGCGGCGTTGCTACCTCGGCTCTCGAAATGAGCCAGAATTCAATGCGTTACAGCTGGACCTTTGAGGAGGTTGACGCCAAGCTCAAGGGCATTATGGAGAATATTTTCCATAACTCCTATAACGCTGCCGAGAAATACGGCGTTAAGGGCAACCTTGTTGCAGGCGCGAATATCGCCGGCTTTGAAAAGGTCGCCGAGGCTATGCTCGCTCAGGGAATTGCTTATTAAGCGGCTTTAATTCAATAAAAACAGAAAACGGGGCGGTAAAAACGTAAGTTTCTACCGTCCCGTTGATTATATCCTGCCGATTTTAAAGATTTATCGCTGAACTCTGCCGGAGCCATCGCCCCCGGCGAGCTTTTCAACCTCTTTAACGCTGACGCGGTTGAAATCACCCTCTATCGAGTGCTTCAGCGCGCTTGCCGCAACCGCGAAATCAACCGCCGATTGAGTGTCCTTTCCGGAAAGCAGGGCATATATAAGCCCAGCGCCGAAGCTGTCTCCTCCGCCGACGCGGTCAACTATGCGCAGATGATATTCCTTTGAAAAGCAATAGCTTTCGCCGTCGTAAAGCATAGCCGCCCAGTCGTTATCACTCGCGGAAATCGAGGAGCGGAGCGTTATGGCAACCTTTTCAAAGCCGAATTTCTCGGCAAGCTGACGCGCAACGCTGCGATAGCCGTCCTTATTGAGCTTTCCGCCGTAAATATCGGTGTTTTCCGCCTCAATTCCGAAAACGTCCTTTGCGTCCTCCTCGTTGGAGATGCAAACGTCAACATATTTGCAAAGCTCGGTCATCGCCGCGCGCGCCTGCTCGCGGGTCCAGAGCTTTCCGCGGTAATTGAGGTCACAGCTTATCTTAACGCCGTGCTTTTTAGCGGCGATGCAGGCCTCCTTGCAGATTTCAACCAGCTTTCCGCCTATTGCCGGGGTTATACCGGTGAAATGGAACCAGTCCGCGCCGGTAAAGATATCGTCCCAGTTGAAATCGGACGGCTCAGCCTGCTGTATCGCGGAATACGCGCGGTCGTATATGCAAACGCTGCCGCGCTGCGACGCGCCCTTTTCGAGATAATAAATTCCGACTCTCTCTCCGCCGCGCGCAATTTTCGAGGTGTCAACCCCGAAATAGCGCAGACTGTTTATCGCCGCCTGACCTATCGCGTGCTCCGGCAGCTTGGTTACATATACCGCGTCAAGTCCGAAATTCGCGAGCGATACCGCAACGTTTGCCTCTCCGCCGCCGAAGGTTGCCTGGAGCTGGTCGTCCTGAAAGAAACGGTAATACCCGTTCGGGGCGAGCCGCAGCATTATTTCTCCGAAGGTTACAACTTTTTTCATTTTCTTATCTCCTTTAAAAGCTCTGCTGCCTCGCGGGTCAGACGCTCTATTTCGTCAAAATTGCCGCTTGATATCTTGTCTGCCGGAACCATCCAGCTGCCGCCGCAGGCAAAAACCGCCTTGCAGCCGAGATAATCGGCTATGTTCTTGGGAGAAATTCCGCCCGTCGGCATAAAGCGGACGGCGGTATAGGGAGCCGCCATCGCCTTTATCATCTTAACTCCTCCGGCAGCCTCGGCAGGGAAGAATTTAAGATAGGTAAGACCGAGGCTCATAGCCGCCTCAACCTCAGAGGGGGTGCATACTCCGGGGATAATCGGGTAACCCTTGTCGATACAATGCTTAACAACCGTCGGGTTAAAGCCGGGGCTTACGATAAACGCGGCGCCTGCAGCAATCGCGCGGTCAGCCTGCTCGGTTGTCAGAACAGTTCCCGCGGCAAGCAGAAAATCGGGGTGCGCCGTGTGGATAAGCCTGATGGCTTCCTCGGCGGCGTCGGTTCTGAAGGTGACCTCGGCGCAGCAAAGACCGCCCTTTTCGAGCGCCTGAGCCAGCGGCAGCGCGTCCTCGGCGCGATCCAGCTTTATAACCGGAATAACGCCTGTGCTGCGGATTTTTTCAATCAATTCTGTCATTATTGCTCCTCCTTGTTTCGTATCGTGAAACAGCGTTTCATTTTTTCTAAGTATATTTTAACATAAGGTTAGAAAATGTCAAGAAACAGTTGAAGAATTTTTTTCACTGTGTTAAAATAAACAGCGTTAAGGCAAAACGCCGTATCAGATTAACGCTTGTATCGGAGGGAATTTTTTTGGAGCAGGGGAAATACCGTATACAGTCCGTTCAGCGCGCCTTTGAGCTGACAGAGCTGTTGGGCAGGGAAAGGGAGCTCGGAGTAAGCGAGCTGTCAATGCTTTCGGGACTTAATAAAACCACGGTGTGCCGTATGCTCGGAACCCTCGAAAGTCTCGGATATGTTGAGAAAAACAAAAGAACCGGCTGTTACAGGCTGACCCTAAAGCTTTTAACGGTTGCAAGCTCCTGCCCGTCTCTCGGAATAAAATCAAGGCTGCGTCCGTCGCTCCGCCTGCTTTCGGATGAATTCGGAGAAACGGTGCATTTGGTTGAGCGCAGCGGCGACAGCGTTGTTTATATCGATAAATATGAGTCCGACCGTAATTCCATCCGTATGGTCTCGCGCATAGGTATGTCGCAGGATATGACGACGACTGCCGTCGGAAAAACCCTGCTTGCCGGAGAAGCTGGGCAGGAGGTGCTCCGGGTTTGGAACAGAACGCCGCACGAGGCGAAAACTCCGTTTACGATAACCGATTATGCCGCTTTTACCGCCGAGCTTGAAGCTGTCCGCCGTCTCGGATATGCCGTTGATAACGAGGAAAACGAGACAGGGGTGCGGTGTGTTGCGAGAGCGGTTGCGGACGAATTCGGAGAATTCCGCTATGCCGTAAGCGTTTCTGCGCCGGTCAGCCGGATGGACGGCGAAAGAGTAAAGGAAGTCGCCGCGAGAATGGCGCAGGTATTGGGGTAAGCCCTGGGAGGATTTTTATGAAAAGAATAGCCAGCTTTGCGGTTGACCATGATAAGCTGCAAAAGGGAATGTATGTTTCCCGAATAGACGGAGACGTTGTGACCTACGATATAAGAATGAAAAAGCCTAACGGCGGAGACTATCTGCCTAACGGCGCTATGCACACAATAGAGCATCTTTTCGCAACCTACGCACGCAACAGCGGATGGGGCGACAGGGTTATATATGTCGGACCGATGGGCTGCCGGACAGGGTTTTACTTATTGTTGCGCGACAGCGTTTCCCGTGAACAGGCGCTTGAGCTTGTTAAGAGCAGTATGGCGTTTATCGCGGATTTCGAGGGCAAAATCCCCGGAACGAACCGGATTGAATGCGGAAATTACCTTGAACACGACCTTGCCGGAGCTAAGGTGGCGGCAAGAGATATGTGCGCCGTGCTGGACGGCTATACGCCCGATAAGATGGAATACTAAATTTAAGCCTGCCTGAGAAATTCGTTCTCAGGCAGGCTTGTTTATATGCTCGGACAGCGGATATCTGCCGGTTTAACGCCTGATATCCAGCGTCGCTCTGAATTTTATTTCGCCATCCGCCGAGAGAGCCTTTATCCTTATAATTCCGTTTTCGCGTACGGTATAGATAAACAGCTTTTCGTCCGCCATAACCTCGTGCAGAAAATCTATCTGAAAGCCCTCGATTATTTCGTCCCTTTGCGGTTTTACCGCGTCGGCTATCATTGCGGCGTAGCAGGTGTTGTTTATATGACCGTTGCGGTCGAGAAACGAAAATCCGGGGCATACGATATGCGGCTCGTCCGCAGTCACGAAATCCTCAAGCTTTTTTATTCCGTCGGGGAATTCCGGCGGCTTTTCGTCGTTTTCCTGAGAAATTTCCGGCAAAACTCCCGACATCGGCGCAAGGCGGCGTGTATCTGAGTGAATAACCGCCCATTGTGTTGTTCCGCGGGCGATTATATCGCCGCTTTCCGAATATAACCGGCAATCTCGCAGCGAAAACACCCTGCCGGGTCGGTGAAGAACCGTTTGAGCCTTTACGCCGCCGTAAAATTCGGCAGGGCGCTCAAAGCGGTATTTCGCTCTCAGTATAACCCAGAAAAGTCCGCGTTCAAACATAGCGTCGTAGCCTATTCCGAGACGCTCGGCGTGGTCCCCGGAAATATCCTGAAAAATTCCGAGAGCCCCGGCAGGAGAGAGCCTGCCGTAGCAGTCAAAATCCGAAAGTCTTAATTTATATTCCTTTTCATATTTTATCATTTTCAGTTACCTACATTATGATGAAATCCCGGGCTTCCTGCCCTTACCGCCTCAAAGGAAAACCCCATGGACCGCAGTCCCTCTATTATACCGGGCAGAGCCTCGGCGGTTGTCGTCTTTTCGCGCGAATCGTGCATCAAAACGCATATGTTTTTCTTTCCCGAAGCGCCTTTAAGAACATTGCTTTTGATGTTTTCAGCCGAAAGACCGCCCGACGCGGCGTCGCCTGAGGAAACGTTCCAATCGAAATAGCTGTATCCCATTTCCGGCAGCTTTTTGGTCAGCCGCGTCATAATACCCTTGCATTTCCCCTGCGAGAGGCTTGCCGTATTGCTGCTTCCGCCCGGAAAACGCATACAAAGCGACCGCTTACCCGTCCTTTTTTCAACCTCTGCGGAAATGCATTCAAGGTCGGATAAAAATGCGGCATCGGAAGAATAAATGCTTGCGTAATTGTGAGTATTGGAATGAAGTCCTACGGTATGCCCGGCGGCGGATATGTCGTAGATATAATCAAGCTCGCCGTATCCGACGACGAAAAAGGTCGCTTTAACGCCGTAGTTATCAAGCGTTTTAAGAATTGAAAGCGTATTTTCCGAGGGCCCGTCGTCAAACGTCAGATAGCAGACCTTTCCTGCCTGCTGTTCGGCGGTATCCTGCCAGGAACCTTCGGCGGCGCTGCTTAGCTCGCTGTGCTGACCGCCGGAAGGAACGGCAGACGCCCTGACCGCGCTTTTTGCCTTCTGCGCGGCGGCTAACTGCTCCTCAAGAGAGGAATTATTTTGCTTTTGTGTCCTCAGCTCCTCGGAAAGTCCGCTGTTTTCCGCCTCAAGCGAGCTGATTTTTTCTTCGCTTTCCTTAATTCGGCTCTGAACGGACGATATTGCCGCCGCATTTTCGCTGTTCCGGCGCGTTTCCTGCGAAAGCTTTTTCGCATTGCCGGCATTTAGAACCGCCAAAACGGCGACAGCCGCCGCAAGCGCGCAGACAACCGTCAGAACGGTGATTTTTCTGAAAACGGCATTTTCGCCGAAAAGCCGCATAACCAATTTTTTTATTTTCCCCACCCCCTGATAATATATGCGCAAAAACGCCTGCTGAGAATATGATATCCGCCGCAAAAAAACGGCAATACGGCACAGAACCCCCGCGGCGGCTTTTCCTGCGGATTTTTTCCGGGGAGCCGCCGTTCAAAGCCGGTAAGGCATATGTTTTGTGCGGTATTGCCTTAAAACAGGCGACACCGCCTGTCAAAGAGATTTTATGAAACGTCCTTACCCTCGGCAACGCGGGCTATCTGCTTTATAAACCGCGAAATTTCGCCGGAGCTTATGCGCCCCATCGCCTTGCCGTCGTTCTTATAAACATACTTTGTCGCGCTCGACGGATAAAACGCCAGGGTTTTCTTTGAGCCGTCGGCGGAATAGGTAAGAGTAATGGTAAGAACCGCCTGTTCACCCGACTGCGAGGTTTCAAAGTCGGAGGCGTTAAGGCTGACAAACTGCTGATAGAGGTTCTGGAAATAGGACGCCGTCAGCTTTTTGCCGTCCAGGGTTATAACATACTCCTCGTCGGCGTCGTCGCTGTCATCATAAACGATATCAAAGCTGTATGAGAAGCCGTCGCCGGTAAAGGTCATATTTGAAAGGTCGTTAATCGAGCTCATATAAATGCTCTTGCCGTAAAAGCTCGCGGCGGAATTGTCGATAAACGATATGGAGGACGCGTCAACCTTTTTTATTATCCGGCTGTCGTCCGCAATAACGGCATATCCGCCGTCGTCCCTTACCGCCGAAATTTTAAAGGTTCTTGAAACCGCCCCCGCTTTCAGCGTTACGGTAAGATAGGGCGAGTCCAGTCCGAATTTTTTAAGCGACGCCGCGCTTACGTCATAGGAATAAGCGCCGCTTGCCGAAAGACCGGAGTTGAACATTGCTATAACGTCGTCCAGCTTATCCGCGAGACGAACCTCCGGCGAGGCTGTGGCATAGGGGAGATACTGCGAAAGCTTTTCGTCGTTATTCGGAACTATAACAAGCGGCTGCGGGAAGTTTTTGCCCGTAAAGGTTATGCTGTCAAAGCTCGAAAGAGTTTTACTGCCGCTGCTTTCGGTAGCGTATTTCGAGTCGAGCGCAGAGGTGTCAACGCCGGAAATTGCCGAGGTATCGGCAAAGTCAAGCAGCGTAAAGTCAAGACCGGTGAACAGGCTTACGTCAACAAGGTAAATGCCCTCTTTTCCGGAAACCGAGGTGTAGTAGCCGAGACCGTCGTAAGACTTTTCTCCTGCGGTTACGGTAAAGCTGCCGTCAGACGTTTCTATCTCCGCCTTATAGGACGGCGAATTTAAGCCGCATTCCTCCTCGGAGCGTCCGCTTATCTGCTGCATTGCGCTTAATGTAAACAGCGATGATACCGCCGAGGAAATTTTGCTTGAGCTTGTAAGTGAGCTGTCAACCCCGTCCGCCGACCAGGTTGTGGTAACGGAAGCGGAGGAGGACGATGCGGAGGAGCTGTCCGAATCGGAGGACTCCTCGGTTTTATGCTCGGCGCGGAGGGTAAACGAGCCGTTTGAATTGGTTACCGAAACTCGGTTCACATTATCGGCTTTCAGCTCTAAAAGGCTTATTTCCTCCGCATCGGATGAGCTTTGGCCGTCGGTCTCCTTTTTCGGAATGAGCTTTATAACCGTTATGGTTCCGCCTGTAAGCACGGCGACGGCAAGGGCTGCGGCGATTATCGCCCTGACCCGCTTTTTTCCGCCGCTCGGCTTTTTTGCGTGATGCTCAGCCGGGTCGGAAAAAACGGTTTCAAACTCCGAATATTCATCCTTATATTCGGGCTGCGGCGTTTCTCCGGTATTGAGGTCGGTTAATTTTTCGTTTTCGGGCGTGTCACTCATTTTGCATTCTTTCTCCTGATATAAACAAATATTGCTATGGCAATCATAGAAATCGGAATAAGCACTACAAATATAATCTGTATTGTGCGCGAGGTGCTTTCCTTGGGGGTTATCGTGTCTCCGGTTATGGTTTTGGGGGTAAACGAAATTTCGGAAACGCCGCTGTCGGAGAAAGCCTCAGCCGCAACCTGCGCAAACTGGGTGTTCGAGGTGTTCTGCTGCTTGGGCGCGATAAAGTCGGTGCTGGCAAAGGCGAACACCGCGCTGTTTATATCCTCGCCGTCTGAGTTCGTACCCTTTTTAACTCCGACTGCAACCAGCGCATAGGTTCCCTTATCCGAATTGGAATAGTCGTTCCAATCGCTGCCCGCGCCTACCGGAGCGGTTACAACGCTGTCGGGAGTGGGAACAAACGCCTGCGTTTCAATATCGCTGTCGGAGGAGGTTCCAACGGTTATCGGAGCATTCTCGGATGAGGTTACGGCGCCGTAGGAGCTGCTGCGGAAGGCGATGGTCGTCGGGTCGCCGGAGAGGCAGTAATCGCCCGAAGTTTCAAACAGCTTGCCTTCGCTTACCTGAATACCCCAGTCGCCTAAAAATTCGTTGAGGTTGGGGAGAGCCTTTCCGCTCGCTCCGCCCATATAGATAAGCGTTTTGCGCAAATCGCCGTTGTTATAAAGGAAATTGCCGAGAATTTCAAGCTCGGAGGCGGAAAAATCGGTGTCCGGCTGAATAATAACAACAACGTCGCAGTTTTCGGGCAGGGAGTTTACCGAGCTTGAATCAAGCTTTTCAACATTGAAGTTGTTGGACTCAAGCAGCTCCTGATATGCGGTGTAATAGGACTCCGCGGAGGAGGGGGAATGACCTGTCAGCAGAACGGCGTTTTTATCAACGCCGAGAACATATTCGATAGCTCCGGAGAGGGCGCTCTCGATGTTATTTCCCGAAATCGTATAGGAGGAACCCATTCCGTACATCTGATAATAGGAGGAATTGCTGTCCTCGGTAAGATTATAGATATCCTTGAAGGAAAGCACCTTATGGCGTTCGGTGGTTGTGCCGTTGTTCTCAACGTTCGCCGAAACTATGATATCGCCGTAGCTTATGCTTTCGTTGGGATATTTATAGTAAATTTCGGAGAACTTTGAGTCGTTATACATATCGATATACTGCACGTCTATCTTCTTGTTGTAATCGTGGTACTTATTGACGAACAGCAGTGTCTGCTTATAATAATCCTGATAATCGGACGACAGGCTGTACATCTGACTGCCAAGGTAGGATATATTGGAAACATAGTTATCCTCCGCCGCGCACACGGTTACGGAAATCGGCGAGGAAACATTTTTGATATAGTCAACGTTTTCCTTGGTTACGGTGCTCTGCTTGTCGGCGGAGAGGTCGTATTCAAGAGAAAAACGGTTGGACAGGGCGGAGATAAGCAGATTAAACACTACAACCGCCGCCAAAAACAGCACGGTTATCAGCAGCGAAAATCCGCCGCGGCGCAGCAAAAGCTCGTTTTTGAGCTTATGGATTTTATTCTTTTTCTCTTTTTTCGGCTTTCTGCTCTTTTTCTCTTTAAGCTCTGCTTTCGGCTCATCGGGAGCGGTAACGCCGTTTTTATTTAAATTTTCACTCATTTTAAGCCCCTCCTTTAAGCCCATCTTCTCTTCTCAAGGGATCTCACGGACAGGAACAGGAACGCCGCGATAAAGCTCGCGAAATAAACCATATCTCCGAGGGATATTATCTGCTGGTAGAACCTGTCGAGAGGAGTTGAGAAGGTCAGCTTTTCAAGCACGAACACAAGCGCGTTTCTCAGCGCCAAAACGGTGTTTGAAATCCATTTTATCTTTATTCCGGTTATCGAGGAGCTTGAGGAATTTATCCAGCTCGTTATCGCCGGCATAAGCATAATCATAATGTTGGTAACGAGGGTTGCAATCGCCGCAAGCGAGGTGCTTTCCGTCAGCGACGATATAAACAGTCCCATCGCTATGAGTATGGCGCCGAACAGCAGCATTCCGAGCAGCATATAAAGGTACGCTCCGAGGTGAGCCGAGGAAAGGCTCGCGGCGATTATCTCGAAAATAACCGTAGGAGCAAAGCTCAGAGCGTAAACCGCAAAGGCGGCAAGGAATTTGCCTAAAATTATGCCCGAAAGCGGAACCGGCGCCGTAAGCAGAGCCTGGTCGACCTTGCTGTGACGGTCCTCGCTGAGCAGACGCATGGTAATAAGCGGAATAAGGAACAGCGCATAGCTGTTCATCTGACCGGTTATAAGAGCAACGTCAACCGAGCCGCTGCTGTATATCATTCTGAATTGCAGTCCTAAAAAGAAGAACATTATCGCAAGGAAAATATATCCCACAGGGGACAGAAAATATGCTTTGAATTCACGCTTGAATATCGCCGTCATTCCGCATCCGCTCCTTTCTCCTCAGTCTCGTTCTTTTCGGATTCTTCCTCCGGAAGCTCTATTTCAAAGTCCGGTGCAGGCTCGTCTGCTCCGCTTTCCTCCGGATCTGCCGGCAGAGTTCCGAGCATACGCCGCGCCTCGTTGTTATCGGTTACTTCGGTAAGTCTTAAGAACACCTGCTCAAGCGACAAATCGTTTTCCGTAAGCGAAAGCAGGGTTTTGCCTCTGGATACAACTCTGTCGAACACGGAGGCACGGATATCCGCGCCCTCCTCAGGCACGATATTGAAATCATATGTTCCGCTTTCCTTTCTTCCGAGCGAGGTTACCCGCCGAACGCCCTTAACGCTCGAAAGAGCGGTAAGCATATCGTTTTCGTCGCAGGCTATGCGCGCCGTCAGAGAATGATCCTTGGAAAGGGCGGCGGAAAGGTTATCGGGGGTGTCGTCCGCAATTATCTGACCGCGGTTTATGATTATAACGCGGCGGCAGATAGCCGAGATTTCCGAGAGGATATGCGAGGAAAGAATAACGGTATGGTTTTTACCGAGCTTTGCTATAAGGTTGCGGATTTCGATTATCTGCTTGGGGTCGAGACCGACGGTCGGCTCGTCGAGAATAAGCACGTCCGGATTTCCGATAAGCGCCTGCGCAAAGCCAACGCGCTGCCGGTAGCCCTTTGAAAGATACTTTATAAGGCGGTTCTGAACGTGGTCAATCTTGACCAGCCGCATAATTTCGTCGATATGCGGCTTTTTCGGAAAGCGCACCTTTTTAAGGTCGTAAATAAAGTTAAGATACTCCCTTACCTTCATATCGGTGTAAAGCGGGGGCAGCTCAGGCAGATAGCCTATGCGTTTTTTGGCTTCCTCCGGGTCGTTTACGATGTCAAAGCCGTCAATGGCGACCGACCCTTGGGTGAGCGAAAGATATCCGGTAAGGATATTCATTATCGTGGACTTTCCGGCGCCGTTCGGTCCGAGAAAGCCGATTACCTCTCCCTTGTCAATCGAAAAGCTTACGTGATCGACAGCAAGGAAACTTCCGTACCGTTTGCTCAGTCCGGTAACCTCAATCATTGTTATTCCTCCAGTTTAAAATTAAATCTTTATTATGTTATCATACGGTATGACGAAAATTGTAAACATCCTTTTAACAAAGCATAAACAATATTACATAAGTATGCTTTTCAGCTCGTCGAGCCGGGATATTTCGTAGGTCGGCTTAATATTGCAGGGGCTGCCGTTCGGATTATACAGGCAGGTTGAAAGCCCGGCGTTTATTCCGCCGAGAATATCCGAGGAGGGAGAATCCCCGATAACCAGAACGCGGCTTTTATTGCAGTCCGGAACGCGCGATATAATATAGTCGAAGAACGCCTTTTCCGGCTTTTTCGCGCCTATCTCCTCGGAAATGAAAATTCCGCTGAAATAGCCCTCCAGTCCGGATTCTCCTATCCGCTTATACTGCGTTTGGGCGACGCCGTTGGTCGCGGCGTAAACCCTTATCCCCCGTTCGCGCACCCAGCGCAGAATATCCTCCGCTCCGGGGATAACGTCGTGTCCTTCCGAAAGGCATACAAAGTATTCCGCCGAGAGCTTTTCGGGGTCGGCAGACACCCTGAGCCTTTTTACAAGCTCGTTAAACCGCCCGGTAAAAATAGCCTCGCGCTCAATTTCGCCCCGCTCGAACGCCTCCCAGTATTTCCGGTTTATTTCCGAATAAAGGGCAGCGTTTTCATCGGTTGCCGGAATACCGTTCATTTCCATAACCCGGCGTATCGCCTTACGCTCGGAGCTGCTGAAATCAAGCAGAGTATTGTCAATATCGAAAAAAAGCGTATTGTATTTCAAAGCTTTTCGGAAATCTCCTTTAAATATTCTCTCAGCTGTCCGCTGATTTCCGGATGCTTCAGTCCGACCTCAATATTAGCCTTCAGTATTCCGAATTTATTGCCCATATCGTATCTCGTTCCGGAAAACTCAACTCCTATCATTCCGGCGGAACGTGCGGTAACCGCCATAGCGTCGGTCAGCTGAAGCTCGCCGCCGGCTCCGAGCGGAGTTTTTTCGAGAATGGAGAAAACCGAAGGGTCGAGAACGCAGCGGCCGAGTATCGCGTAATTCGAGAATTTTTCGCTCAGCTTCGGCTTTTCTATCATATCGCTGACTCCGAATATATGCTCCTCTAACCTGTCAACCTTGAGAGAGCAGTATTTAACTACGAATTCGTCCGGAACCTCTTTTATTCCGACAACCCCCTTGCCGTATTTCTCATAGGCGGCGCAAAGCTCGACTATCGCGGGAGTTTCTCCGATTATAACATCGTCGCCGTAAAGCACGGCGAACGGCTCGTCCCCGACAAATTCGCGGGCGCGCAGAACGGCGTCTCCGAGACCGCGCGTCTGCTTCTGGCGGATATAATAAATATTGGCGAGGTCGGCTGTGCGGCGCATTTCCTCCAAAACGGCTGTGTTTCCGCGGCGTTCAAGCATTGCCTCAAGCTCAACCGAATGGTCGAAATGGTCCTCTATAACGCCCTTGCCGCGGTTGGTTATTATCAGAATGTCGGTAATTCCCGCGTTTACAGCCTCCTCAACTATGTACTGTATCGCAGGCTTGTCAACGATGGGCAGCATTTCCTTGGGGAGCGCCTTGGAGGCGGGCAGAACCCTCGTTCCGAGTCCTGCGGCGGGGATAATCGCTTTTCTTATTTTCATAATTAAACTCCTGTTATCGCAAGTATTAGCGCGACTGTTGCGGCAAAGGTTAAGAATATCGGCACAATAATTCCGATGGCGAGCAGTCCGCCCGATGTTCCTCCCGTTGCAGCCAGACCGAAACGGTAGTACTGCGGATTAACGCAGCCTGCCTGATATTTCCTTATGGATTTTACCGCTTTTTTCTTATAAATCCGGCAGCCGAACAGACCGAATACTATTGCAAGGGTTAAGTTAATCACCGTCTGAAGGGGAGTAAGTAAATTGTAAACTGCGGCAGGCAGCGAATTTTGCGGCTCATGTTCGGTTTCTTCGGGCGCAGGATAGGTTTCGTCCGGGAAATAATCTCCGTCCCCGTCGGAAAAGTCATCGCCGAAAATATTCTCGGTCATATAGGCTATCCGGTCGGCAATATCCGGAACAAAGGTTATTTCCAAGGCGGTTTTCGCTATACTGAGTACCATTCCCGCAGTCAGTAAAATAACGGCGATTTTGGGCATTTTCCGATAGAAGAACCAGCAGGCCGCGCCGAATGCGCCGAAGAAAAAGCTGAGCAGCGCCGGAGCCCAGAGCCAAGCCGCTTTATTTCCGGTAAGCTCCATTTTTGCAAATTTCGGAAGATAGACCGACGCATTTTTGCCGACGAAAATTGCCATATCCTCCGCCGGAATACCGTCAATCGGCGGCATTTCAAAGGGCATATGACCCTGCTGAGGGTAAAACGGCGCAAAGCCGTCCGAATAAGCGCGGTTTGCGTTCTGAGAATACTGCACTCCCTGATACTGTCCGCCGGTCTGATAAGCCGTCTGTCCGTAATCCGAAGGCGGCGTCTGCCCGGAAGGCTGCTGCCGGGAACAATCTCCTCCGGCAGAGGGCGGATGTTGTCCCGGAGCGCCGCAAAAGGGGCTTTGAGGGGAATACTGCTGTCCGCCGGAAGCGGGGAATTGCTGCGCGCTGCTCTGAGCGGCGGAATTTGCGCCGGCAAAGGTCTGCTGTGCGCCTGTAAACGGTTGAGCGTACCCGTTCTGCGGCTGACGGACGTTTGCGTGCGGCGGCTCAAGCAGGGCTCCGCAGTTCTTGCAGTAGTCATACTCGCTTTCGTTTTCAACTCCGCAGCTTTTGCAGGCTCTTTTCTGTTCTTCCATTCAATAACCTCCGGTTGATATTAAATTTGTCTATAAAACAAAGCTTATAAGAATTATCGGGAGATACTGGGCGGCAAGCAGCGCTATAATCAGCGCCCAGAGGCTTACTCCTCCCATCCGGCGGTAATCCTCGTCCGCGTCCTGACTTTCGGCGTTTATTTTTTTAACGTCTGCGATAACATGCCGGCGGTAAATTCCGTCGCCGAAAATGCCGCATAAAATCCGCAGCGTTAAATTTATTATAAGACCTGCTGCTGCAAGAGCCAGAGCGGCGGCAGGCAGCTTTATATCGGCCGCCGCCAAAAGCGCGGCATTGGTCATTTGCTGAGTTGAGATACCGGCTGCCGCCAGCGCGGAATAAAGCGGCTGGGTTAAAAGAACCGACGCAGCGCCGATAATTCCGGTTATAACCGCGTATAAATACATTTTTCTTGAGGCAAACCAAGCCCAGGGAAAAAGAAAGGCAAGCCAGTTCCATGAGGTCTTTTTTCCTGCCGCCATCATAGCAAACCGGGGAATATAGCGCGGAGTGTTGGCGAAAACAAAGCGTTTTGCCTCTTCGGCTGTAACTCCCTCGCCGATATCGGTATCCGCCGGAACTCCGCCCAGCATATCGTTACCGAAGCCCTGAATAACTCTCGGCGCTCCGCAGCGCGGACAGGCAGGGATGCCGTCGTCGTATTCCTCTCCGCAGAACCGGCAGCGAACCGTTCCCGGAGTAAGCCGTTCCTTGTCGCTCGCAATTTTTTCGTTGATTTTTGCCGTTTCGTTTTCGGCGCTGTGAACAAGATTATACTGCTGCGGCGTGCCGTGAGCTTCGGCGCAGCCGCAATGACCGACAGCGTTATAGCAGTCCCTGTGGTGCGGTGCGCCGCATTCCGGGCAGTAAACTATATCATCGTCGTCAAACAGATATGCGTGGCAAACCGCGCATTGCTTTCTGTCCTGCTGTTTATCCATAAATATGCTCCCTTGATTTGCGGTATCTGTCAAGCTCGGAAAAAACTACCTGAAAATATTCCTTTCCGTAATCGTGAAACAGACCGTCCTCTATCATTTTTTTAAGCTGCGCGCGCGTTACCCATTTAACCGCGGCAACCTCGCTTTTCTGCAATGTAAGCTCCTCGGCGGCGCAGTCGCAGGTTATCGCCCAAACGTCAAGCAGGGAATTTCTTCTGAAAATCCTCGTCAGCTTTTTCATGCTTTCGGGCGTTGAGGAAATGCTCAGCTCCTCGAACAGCTCGCGGTGAGCCGCGGTATAGGAGTCCTCTCCGGAAATCGCAGCTCCGCCGGTTGCCGCCCATTCTCCCGGCATAAGCTTTTTTTCGTTCGAGCGGCGCTGTATCAGAATATTGCCGTTTGATGAAAGCACCCAGATATGAACGACCAGATGGTATTCTCCGATTTTCAGCGTGTTTTCGCCGCGGAGCATCGTTCTTCCGACAGGCTTTCCGTCCTTATTGAGTACATCCCAGCGTTCTCTGCCTATCATAGCTTTTTAACTACCTCTCCGGCTTTTTTATATATACTTCCCGCAGGCACATAGCCCCGTACCATAGAAAGCGGATAGATACTCGTGTCCGGACCTACGACCGTTCCGGGGTTCAGAACCGAGCCACAGCCGACCTCAACGCGGTCGCCCAAAACGGCGCCGAATTTTTTAAGCCCGGTTTCAAGCCTGCCTTCGGGAGTGCTTATGCTTACCGGCGTTTTATCCGATTTAACATTTGAGGTTATCGCCCCGGCTCCCATATGCGAGCGGAATCCGAGTATGGAATCACCGACATAATTATAATGCGGAACCTGAACTTTGTCGAAAAGCAAAACGTTTTTAAGCTCGGTCGAATTTCCGACAACGCAGCCTTTTCCGATAACCGCGCTGCCGCGGATAAAGGCGCAGTGCCTTATTTCGGCGTCCTCGTCGATTATGCACGGACCGGTTATAGCGGCACTTGCGGCAATCCTTGCCGAACGGGCTATCCAGATATTCTCGCCTGCCCTTTCAAAAATTTCGGGGTCAAGCCGCTTTCCTATTTCGCATATTCCGTCCTTTAACCCCACGAGCAGCTCAAACGGATACCTGACCGATTCGAGCAGCTCCCACGCTATTGTGTTTCCCGGAGAAAAAAGCGCGTCAACGGTAAGAAAATTCAATTTAACGACCGCCTTTCATAAATTTATGCCGCGCGGGCATCGCATTAAATCTGCGCGATTTCTCTTACAGAGAATTATATACAATACAATTATACCAAAATCCGCTCGCATTTGCAACTAATTGTTTGCGTTCGTTTGAAAACGGCGGTCAAAGCGTATATATACATTATTATATATAGGGGATGCCGCTTTATCGCATAAGTGCTGCCGCCCCGACAGTCCTAACCGCCGCTGCGGCACATATTTGCAAGTTTCGGCGGCGGTCATCTGAAATTTTCCGCTCTATATATTGTGCTTTAAGCCGGATTTTAATACAACAGAGGGCGTACAGGTAAAAAATGCAAAAAAACAGCGCGAAATTATGAAAAAAAGCTTGCAATTTGCGCTCGGTTATGGTATTATACCTGAGTACGCTGTTCGGATTGCAGCGTAAGCATGCGATGATGCGGGAGGTGGCCGGTCTCAGAACCGGGAAATTTCCGCGGAGTATGTCCGATTTTAAACCGGGCGAAAGAATTTGGAAAAGTGTGAGGAAATCTTGCGATTCTTCGCGCTGCGGCGGCGTCGTGCCGCTGTCCGGAATTGTCTGTGACCCCAGCAATGCCGGTTTTATATTGCGGCCGAAAGAAACACACGGCACAATGTAAGTTTTTGCCCGCCAACTAATCAAGGAGGCGAACATTCCAATGGCAGTTAAAGAAAAAATCCGTATTCGCATCAAGGGTTACGATCACGCGCTTGTAGACCAGTCCGCAGAGAAAATTGTGGAAACCGCTAAACGTACAGGCTCAAGGGTGTCCGGTCCCGTACCGCTCCCGACCGAAAAGGAGATCGTTACCATTCTGCGCGCCGTTCATAAGTATAAGGACAGCCGCGAGCAGTTTGAGATGCGCACTCACAAGAGACTGATCGACGTTATCCGCCCGTCCAACAAGACGGTTGAGGCGCTTACCGGTCTCGAACTCCCCGCCGGAGTTGAAATAGAGATAAAGCTTTAAGGCTCTGTTTCCGGCAGGAAGGTCAAGTCAGCTCAGCTGACCAATAACCATTAGGAGGAAGAAAAAATGAAAAAAGGCATTGTCGGCAAGAAGCTCGGTATGACCCAGCTTTTTGACGCAAACGGAAACGTTGTTCCGGTAACGGTCATCGAGGCAGGTCCCTGCGTGATCTCCCAGAAAAAGACCGCCGAGAACGACGGCTACGAGGCAGTTCAGGTCGGCTTCGGCGATCTGAAGGCAGGCAAGGTGAACAAGCCCCAGAAGGGTCACTTTGCAAAGGGCGACGTAGCGCCCAAGAAGGTTCTGCGTGAGTTCCGCTTCGAGGACGTAAGCGGTATGAACGTGGGCGACATTATAAAGGCTGACGTTTTCGCTGAGGGCGACGCGGTAGACGTTCGCGGCACTTCAAAGGGTAAGGGCTATGCCGGAACCATCAAGCGCTGGAACTTCCACCGTCTCAAGGAGTCCCACGGTACCGGTCCCGTTGCCCGTCACGGCGGCTCGCTGGGCGCATGCTCAAGCCCGTCCCGCGTTTTCAAGGGCAAGAAGATGGCAGGTCACCTCGGACATGAGCGCGTAACCGTTCAGAATTTGAGCGTAGTCAAGGTTGACGCCGAAAAGAATATAATCGCCGTTAAGGGCGCCGTTCCGGGCCCCAAGGGCGGAATAGTCGTTCTTTTCGACAGCGTTAAGGCTTAAAGGAAGGAGTGTTTGAAATGCCGAATATTACCGTAGTAGATATGGCTGGCAAAAGCGTTGGAGAAATAACGCTGAGCGACGCCGTTTTCGGAATTGAACCCAACGCGGTTGTAATGCATATGGCAGTTGTAAACTTCCTTGCCAATCAGCGTCAGGGCACTCAGTCCACTCTCACCCGCACAGAGGTTTCCGGCGGCGGAAAGAAACCGTGGAGACAAAAGGGTACAGGTCATGCCCGCCAGGGCTCGACCCGCGCTCCCCAGTGGAGACACGGCGGTATCGTCCATGCTCCGAAGCCGAGGGATTACAGCTATGCGCTGAACAAGAAGGTTCGCCGCCTGGCTCTCAAGTCCGCACTTTCCGATAAGGTCCTTAACGGCGATCTGATAGTGCTCGACAGTCTGGTTCTCGATTCCTACAAGACCAAGACGGTTGCCGAATGCCTCAAGGCAGTAGGCGCCAAGAAAAAGACTCTCATAGTGCTTGCCGATAACAACGCGTTTGCCGTTAAGAGCATCGCCAACATCGCGGGCGCAAAGTCTGCTCAGGTCAACACCATCAACACCTACGACGTTATCAATGCCGATACGCTTATTATCTGCAGGGGCGCCGTTGAGAAATTAGAGGAGGTATACGCATAATGACCGCACAGGATATCATTATCGCTCCGCTGATTACCGAAAAGAGTATGTCGGGTATAGCCGATAAGAAGTACGCCTTCAAGGTGGCTCGCGACGCTAACAAGTATCAGATTGCGGACGCAGTCGAGGCTTTGTTCAAGGTCAGCGTAGCCAAGGTCAACACAATGAACGTTCGCGGCCGCGCAAAGCGTATGGGACGCTACGAGGGAAAAACCGCAGCCTGGAAAAAGGCTATCGTAACCCTCAAGGCGGATTCCAAGCCGATCGAGTTCTTTGACGGCCTTATCTGATAGGTGCAAAAGAGGAAATCAGCAAGGATTTCCGGTGATGTATGAAGCCGAACGGCTTCGCTAAGCCAAAATAGGAGAGTGAAACAAATGGCTATAAAGCATTATAAGCCGACTACCAACGGCCGCCGCAATATGACGACGATGGATTATTCCGTTCTCACCAAAACGGCGCCGGAGAGAAGTCTGCTTGAGCCTATTAAAAAGAATGCCGGCCGCAACAGCTACGGCCGCATCACCGTCCGCCACAGAGGCGGCGGAAACCGCAGAAAGTACAGAGTCATCGATTTCAAGAGAGAGCGTTTCGGCGTAAACGCTACCGTTCTTACTCTTGAATACGATCCGAACCGCTCCGCGTTCATCGCGCTCGTTCAGTATGAGGACGGCGAGAAGCGTTACATCATCGCTCCTCAGGACCTCAAGGTAGGCGACGTGATAGTAAGCGGACCGGACGCCGATATTAAGCCCGGCAACGCTTTGCCGCTCGTTAATATCCCGGTCGGTACTTTTGTTCACAATGTAGAGCTTTATCCCGGAAAGGGCGCTCAGCTCGCCCGTTCAGCCGGAAATATGGCTCAGCTTATGGCGCGTGAAAACGGAATGGCGCTGCTGCGTCTGCCCTCCGGCGAGCTTCGCAACGTTCCGGAGAAATGTATGGCTACCGTAGGCGTTGTATCCAATCAGGAGCACGCTAACGTAAATTACGGTAAAGCCGGCCGCAAGCGTCATATGGGCTGGAGACCGACGGTCCGCGGTTCAGTTATGAACCCCTGCGACCACCCGCACGGCGGCGGCGAAGGCAAATCGCCGGTCGGACGTCCCGGACCTGTTACCCCGTGGGGTAAACCGACCCTCGGCTACAAGACCCGTCAGAAGCATAAGCGCACCGATAAGTATATCGTTAAGCGCCGCAAGTAATACGACGAAAGGAGAATCATTATGGGAAGAAGCATAAAGAAAGGCCCTTACGTCCAGGAAGTTCTGTACAACAGGGTACTCAAAATGAACGAAGCCGGTGAAAAGCGCGTGCTTAAAACCTGGAGCCGTTCGTCCACCATATTCCCCGATTTCGTCGGTCATACCTTTGCGGTACATGACGGTCGTAAGCACGTACCCGTATATGTGACCGAGGATATGGTTGGTCATAAGCTCGGTGAATTTGCACCGACGAGAACATTTAAAGGCCACGCCGGCGCTAAGACAACCGGTAAGTAAGCGGCCGAAAGGAGAACACAACGATGGAATCAAGGGCTGTATTAAAATTTGCCCGCATCTCGCCGCGCAAGGTCAAGATTGTTCTTGATCTTATCCGCAATCAGGATGCTGACAAGGCCATGGCTATTCTGAAGTTTACTCCCAAATCCGCTTGCGAGTATCTGGAAAAGCTGCTGGCTTCGGCAATAGCAAATGCCGAAAACAAGAATATGGACGTTTCGAGACTTTATGTTGCAGAGTGCCTCGTCTGTCCCGGACCTACTCTTAAGAGAATCCGTCCGAAGGACCACGGCCGCGCACACCGCATCTTAAAGAGAACGAGCCATATGACAATCGTTCTTAAAGAACGCGAAATTTAAGTGAGGAGGTTTAGTTATGGGTCAAAAAGTTAATCCGCACGGCTTCCGCGTCGGCGTTATCAAAGACTGGGACTCACGTTGGTTCGTTGAAGACAACAAATTCGGCGATACTCTCGTTGAGGACTATAACCTCCGTAAATACCTGAAAAAGGCTCTCTTTACCGCAGGTATTGCCAAGGTTGAAATCGAGCGCGACGCAAAGCGCGTCAGACTGCACATTCACTGTGCTAAGCCCGGCATGGTAATAGGCCGCAACGGTGCTGAAATCGAAAAGCTCCGCGAGACCTGCCAGAAAATGCTCGGCAAGCCGGTCGTTATCAACATTGTTGAAATCAAGAACCCCGATGCCAACGCAACTCTCGTTGCCGAAAACATCGCGGCACAGCTTGAAAAGCGTATTTCCTTCCGCCGCGCTATGAAGCTTTGCATGGGCAGAGCAATGCGCCTCGGCGTTAAGGGAATAAAAACTCAGGTTTCGGGTCGTCTCGGCGGCGCCGAAATCGCAAGAAGCGAACAGTATCACGAGGGTACGATTCCGCTACAGACACTCCGCGCAGACATTGACTACGGTTTTGCCGAGGCTAACACAACCTACGGCAGAATAGGCGTTAAGGTCTGGATTTATAAGGGCGAAGTGCTCAATGCAAACAGCAGACATGAGAACCGTACCTTTGAACCGAAGCGCGAGAACCGCGGTCGCAGAGACAGAGATAACCGCGGCGCGAAAAGGGAAGGAGGAACCCGCTGATGTTAATGCCTAAGCGTGTAAAGCACCGCAGAGTGCAGCGCGGCCGTCTGACCGGCGTTGCAACGCGCGGAAATAAGGTATCGCACGGCGAATACGGCCTTCAGGCTCTTGAGCCGGCATGGATAACCTCCAACCAGATCGAGGCTGCCCGTATCGCTATGACGCGTTACATTAAGCGTGGCGGTCAGGTATGGATTAAGATTTTCCCGGATAAGCCGATAACCGAGAAGCCGGCGGAGACCCGAATGGGCTCCGGTAAGGGTTCTCCGGAATATTGGGTAGCCGTTGTTAAGCCCGGACGCGTTATGTTCGAGATTGCCGGCGTATCCGAGGAGATTGCGCGCGAGGCTATGCGTCTCGCCTCAAACAAGCTTCCTATTAAGTGCAAGTTTGTTACAAAACAGGAAACGGGTGGTGAGCAGTAATGAAGACAACGGAAATCAGAGAGAAATCGCTGCCTGAGCTCAACGAGCAGCTGGCAAAGCTGAAGGACGAATTGTTCAATCTTCGTTTCCAGCTCGCCATTAACCAGCTTGAAAACCCAATGCGCATCGCAGCTGTCAAAAAGGATATCGCCCGCGTGAAAACAGTTATCCGCGAGACCGAAATCAAGAACGACAGCGCGAACGCTTGAGTGCAGGGAGGTAAGCCGAATGAGCGAAAGAAACCTTCGTAAAACAAGGGTAGGCCGCGTTGTCAGCGATAAGATGGATAAGACGGTAGTCGTAGCCATCGAGGATAACGTTAAGCACCCGTTGTACAAGAAGATTATAAAAAACACCATTCGCCTGAAAGCGCACGATGAGCAGAATGCCTGCGGCGTTGGCGATCGTGTTGAGATTATGGAAACAAGACCGCTTTCTAAGGATAAAAGATGGCGTGTCGTCGAAATCATCGAAAAGGCGAAGTAGTCTGACAAGGAGGAAACCACTGTGATACAGCAACAGAGTTACCTCAAGGTTGCCGACAATACCGGTGCAAAGGAAATTATGTGCATCCGTGTTTTGGGCGGCTCCAAAAGGAGGTATGCCAACATTGGCGATGTTATCGTTGCTTCTGTGAAAAAGGCCGCTCCGGGCGGTACAGTCAAGAAGGGCGATGTTGTCAAGGCCGTTGTGGTTCGTTCCGCAAAGGGTCTGCGTCGCAATGACGGCACTTATATCAGATTCGACGAAAATGCCGCGGTTCTCATAAGGGAAGATAAAAACCCGCGCGGAACCCGTATTTTCGGGCCGGTAGCCCGCGAGCTGCGCGATAAGGAATACACAAAAATCCTTTCGCTCGCTCCGGAAGTGCTTTAATGGGAGGTAGAAAAATATGAATAAGCTTCGCATTAAAACCGGCGATACCGTTATGCTTCTTACAGGCGACAGCAAGGACCGCGGCAAGTCCGGCAAGGTTCTTCAGGTCAGCCCTGAGGAGGGTAAGGTAATTGTTGAGGGACTCAACAAGGTTAAGAAACATGTAAAACCCAAGCAGCCGGGAGATCCGTCCGGCATTATCGAAACCGAGAGCGCAGTTTATGCCTGCAAGGTTCAGCTTGTCTGCCCGAAATGCGGCAAGCCCACCCGCGTAGGTATGAAGCTCTACGGCGACGGTAAAAAAGACCGCTGCTGCAAGAAGTGCGGCGAGACTTTTTAAGAGTTAGGAGGACATGACAGATGTCAACACTGGGAAACGAATATAAAAATTCGATTGCTCCTGCCTTGATGACAAAGTTTGGATACAAGAGCGTCATGCAGATTCCGAAACTCGATAAAATAGTTATCAATGTAGGTGCCGGCGAGGCAAAGGACAACTCAAAGGCCATAGACGCGATTATTTCCGACCTCGGAAAAATCACCGGTCAGAAGGCTGTTCCCTGCAACGCTAAGAAGTCGGTTGCGAACTTTAAGCTCCGTGCCGGAATGCCGATTGGCGTTAAGGTCACACTGCGCGGCGAGCGTATGTATGAATTTATCGAGCGTCTGTTCAATGCGGCTCTGCCGCGTGTACGCGACTTCCGAGGAATTAACCCCAACTCCTTCGACGGCCGCGGCAACTATGCCATGGGCGTTAAAGAACAGTTAATCTTCCCGGAAATTGAGTACGATAAGATCGACAAGGTTCGCGGTATGGATATTATTTTTGTAACTACCGCTAAGACGGACGAAGAAGCCCGCGAGTTACTCACTCTCATGGGCGCTCCGTTTGCGAAGTAAGGAGAAGTATTATGGCGAAAACATCTATGAAAGTAAGGCAGGCTCGCCCCGCTAAGTTTTCAACGAGACAGTATAACAGATGCAAGATCTGTGGACGCCCGCACGCTTATCTTCGCAAGTACGGTATCTGCCGTATCTGCTTCAGAGAGCTCGCTTATAAAGGCGAGATCCCCGGAGTAAAGAAGGCAAGCTGGTAAAAGGCGCAAAAGCTTAAAGGAGGTTTACGGCATGCAAATCACCGATACGATAGCCGATATGCTGACGCGTATTCGCAACGCGTCCTCGGCAAAACACGATTCGGTAGATGTACCGGCGTCAAATGTAAAAAAGGCAATCGCCCAGATTTTACTTGACGAAGGATATATCAGCAGCTTTCAGGTCGAAGAAGACGGAAAGCAGGGCGTAATTCACATCACGCTGAAGTACGGCCAGAACAAGTCGCAGACTATAACCGGCATTCGCAGAGTTTCAAAGCCGGGTCTGCGTATTTACACCAATGTAGAGGATATGCCCAAGGTTATGAAAGGCCTCGGCATAGCTATTCTTTCCACCTCTAAGGGAATTATGACGGATAAACAGGCCCGCGCCAACAATGTCGGCGGCGAGATCCTGGCATACGTCTGGTAAGGAGGTGCATTGGAATGTCAAGAATAGGAAGAAAGCCGATAGCTATTCCTGCCGGAGTTACCGTTAAGGTCGAGGGCGGAGCAGTAACGGCTAAAGGCCCCAAGGGTGAGCTTCACAACACTTTTTCCGATGAGCTTTCCATTGCGGTTGAGGGCAGCGAGGTAATAGTTACCCGTCCGAGCGACGATCAGAAGCATCGTTCTCTCCACGGTCTTACCCGCACTCTTATCGCCAATATGATTGAGGGCGTGGAAAAGGGCTTTTCCAAGGAGCTTGAGGTAAACGGTGTTGGTTACCGTGCTCAGAAGCAGGGCAGCAACCTCGTTATGAACCTCGGTTTCTCGCACCAGGTCATTATCCCCGAAATTCCGGGTATCACCATTGAAGTGCCTTCTGCAAACAAGATCGTTATAAGCGGTCCCGATAAGCAGATGGTTGGTCAGTTTGCCGCAGATGTACGCAAAAAGCGTCCGCCGGAGCCTTATAAGGGCAAGGGCATCAAGTACGCCGATGAGCACATCCGCCGTAAGGAAGGCAAAGCTGCCAAGGGTGCAAAGAAATAAAAAAGGAGTGTTTAGAAAATGGTTAGCAAACCGAACAGCAAACAGGCTCGGATTAAGCGCCATACCCGCGTTCGTTCTAAAATCAGCGGTACGGCAGCTCGCCCGCGCCTCGATGTATTCCGCTCCAACAGCAATATTTACGCCCAGCTCATCGATGATGTGAACGGTGTTACTCTCGCAGCAGCAGGCTCAAACGAGAAGGACTTCGGTCTCTCCGGCGGTAACTGCGAGGGCGCTCATAAGGTTGGACAGTTGATCGCTGAACGCGCAGCCGCCAAGGGTATCTCCGAGGTTGTTTTCGACCGCGGCGGATACATTTACCACGGCCGCGTTAAGGAGCTTGCCGAAGGTGCCCGCGAGGGCGGCCTCAAGTTCTAAGTTAAGGAGGAGGAATACTTTTGGCTACTAATATAGACGCACAGGCTTTGGATTTGCAGGAGCGCGTTGTTTCCATCAACCGCGTATCCAAAACCGTTAAGGGCGGCCGTGTTATGAAGTTTGCCGCACTTGTTGTTGTCGGCGACGGAAACGGCATCGTAGGCTACGGTCTCGGCAAAGCCGGAGAAGTACCGGACGCTATACGCAAGGGCATTGAGGACGCAAAGAAGAATCTTATAAAGGTATCTCTCAAGGGAACAACAATTCCTCACGAGGTTATAGGTTCTTTCGGAGCCGGCCGTGTGCTTATGAAGCCGGCTGCTCCCGGTACCGGCGTTATCGCCGGAGGTGCGGTGCGTGCCGTGGTTGAAACCGTCGGCATTAAGGATATCCGTACCAAGGCGCTGCGTTCCAACAATCCGTGCAACGTAGTACGCGCTACCGTTGAGGGACTCAAGTCTCTCCGCGACGCTTCTCAGGTCGCAGCGGTTCGCGGCAAATCCGTCAAGGAAATTATCGGTTAAGGAGGAGCAGCGTAATGGCAACAAAAAAGACTGCCGGCCTTACGGTAAAGCTCGTTAAGAGCACAATCGGTTCCAAAAAGGACCAGATTGCTACCGCAAACGCGCTCGGCCTTTTCAAGGTAGGCGATTTCCGCGTTCAGCCCGATAATGAGGCAACCCGCGGCAAAATTGCTAAGATTTCTCACCTCGTTGAGGTAAAAGAGGGAAAATAATTTATTCCGGCCGCACGGCAGAATGTGCGGCAAGCGACCTTGAGGTCGCCAATCAAGCAAGGAGGTGCGAACTATGAAACTGCACGAATTAGCTCCGGCGCCCGGCTCCGTAAGGGACGTCAAGCGCATAGGCAGAGGTCATGGCTCCGGTAACGGCAAAACCGCCGGAAAGGGGCATAAGGGACAGAAGGCACGTGCCGGTCACGGTATGAGACCCGGTTTTGAAGGCGGTCAGATGCCGCTGCAGAGACGTGTTCCTAAGCGTGGCTTCAACAATATTTTTGCTGAGGAATGGCTGGCTGTCAACCTTTCCGCCCTCGAAAAGTTTGAGGACGGTTCAACCGTAGATGCCGCTGCCCTCAAGGCAAACGGCATTATCAAGAAGGCTGACCTGCCGGTTAAGGTTCTGGGCAACGGAAAGCTCACAAAGAAGCTTACCGTTAAGCTCAATGCTTTCTCGGCTTCGGCTGCCGAAAAGATAAACGCCGCAGGCGGAAAGGCTGAGGTGATCTGAGAATGCTGGAAACGATAAAGAATGCTTGGAAAGTAAAAGAAATCCGAAATAAGATACTTTTTACTGTTTTTATTGTTCTGATTTTCCGCATAGGCTCTGTTATCCCGGTTCCGTTTATCGATTACGCCGCTCTTAAATCCGCTACAACAACAAACGATTTCTTCAACTATCTGTCAATACTGACCGGTGGCGGACTTGAATACGGCGCTATCTTCGCGATGTCGGTTACTCCGTACATCAACAGTTCTATTATAATTCAGCTGCTCGCAGTTGCTATACCCGCTCTTGAGCGCCTTTCAAAGGAAGGCGAGGAGGGACAGAAGAAGTTAGCCCAGATAACCCGTTATGCAACGGTTATCCTCGCTCTTATCCAGGGTATCGCTTACTTCTTCTATCTCAAAAACAGCAGAAGCAGCTCAGGCAGCAGCTACCTGAGAGTGTCCGGAGGAACAGGCTGGTATATATTCGCCGGCATTGTTATCGTTCTTGCCTTTACGGCAGGCTCGGCGCTCGTTATGTGGTTGGGCGAGCAGATAGATGTAAAGGGTATCGGAAACGGTATTTCAATCCTGCTTTTCGCAGGTATCATCTCCCGCGGACCGCAGGCGCTTTACAGTCTCTATCAGTACTGGAAAGCCGATCAGAAAATTCAGGTTATCGCAATAGTCCTGATATTCCTGGTTGTTATCGGATTTATCGTTTGGATGACTAACGCCGAGCGCCGGATTCCGGTTCAGTATGCTAAGCGCGTTGTCGGAAACAAGATGTACGGCGGACAGAACACCCATATTCCGATTAAGGTCAATATGTCCGGTGTTATGCCGATAATCTTCGCTTCGAGCATCCTTATGCTCCCGACGATGATTCTTTCCTTCTGGAACAACGAGAACAACTGGTTCTATAAGGTGCTGAAGCTGTTCAGCGTTCAGGGCGTTTTCTATGCGGTTATCTATTTCATTCTGATTATCGCGTTTGCGTATTTCTATGCAACCATCCAGTTCAATCCGATTGAGATGGCTAACAACCTGCGCAAAAACGGCGGCGCCGTTCCGGGTATACGTCCCGGCAAGCCCACATCCGATTTCATTTCAAAAATCCTGTCAAGAATAACCCTGATGGGCGCTCTGTTCCTCAGCGTTATTGCAATACTGCCTATCCTTATCGGAAACGTCGGAAAGATTAACATTTCTCTCGGCGGAACCTCGATACTGATTATGGTCGGCGTTGCTCTTGATACGGTAAAGAACCTTGAATCCCAGATGATGATGCGTCATTACAAGGGATTCCTCGATTAAGGAGTACTCATATGAAGCTCATCCTGTTGGGAGCACCGGGTGCCGGAAAAGGCACTCAGGCGGAAATAATTTCCGAGAAATACGATATTCCTGCTGTTTCTACCGGCAATATGATCCGTGAGGCGCTTAAAAACGGCACCGAAATGGGTCGGAAGGCCAAAGCTTATCTTGACGCCGGCGCACTGGTGCCGGACGAAGTGGTAATAGGCATCATAAAGGAACGTCTTGCCGAGCCGGACTGTAAGAACGGCTTCATTCTTGACGGTTTCCCCCGCACCATTCCTCAGGCAAAAGCGCTTGACGAAATGAATTTCGGGATTGACGCCGCGCTTTCCATTGAGGTTTCCGACGAGGAAATCGTTAAGCGTATGTCAGGCCGCCGCATTTGCGAAAAATGCGGAGCCAGTTATCATACCGAGTTCAAAAAGCCTGCGGTTGAGGGCGTCTGCAATTCCTGCAACGGCGCGCTCGTGACCCGCAAGGACGATGAGCCTGAAACCGTGCTGAACCGCTTAAAGGTTTACCACGATCAGACCGAGCCGCTCAAGAGCTATTATGAGGCGGCAGGCAAGCTCATAACCGTTGAGGGTCAGGACGAGGTTGCGGATACAACCGCGCTTGTTCTCAAGGCTTTGGCGGAGATTGAATGATGATAGTGCTTAAAACCGGTCGTGAACTCAAGATAATGAAAGAGGCCTGCCGTATATCGGCCGGAGCATTACAACTTATTGGCAAAGCGATCGAGCCCGGCGTAACAACCGCCGAGCTCGACAGGCTGGCTGAGGAGTATATTCGCAAGCAGGGCGCTGAGCCCAACTTTAAGAATTACGAAGGCTATCCTGCAACCGCTTGTATATCTGTAAACAACCAGGTCATCCACGGCATACCGAGCACAAAACGCCGTCTGCACGCAGGCGATATCGTCAGCGTGGATCTCGGCGCTAAGTATGACGGGTATCACGGTGATAATGCTGCCACTTTTGCCTGCGGAGATGTTTCCGAGGAGGCAAAGCGGCTGATGGACGCAACCCGCGAGGCTCTCTATGAGGGTATAGCGGCGGCGCGTGCAGGCAGCAGAATCGGCGATATCGGTCACGCGGTGCAGCAGTATGTTGAGGCGAGGGGTTACTCGGTAGTCCGCCAATATGTCGGACATGGAGTAGGCACTCACCTGCACGAGGCACCTGAAGTACCGAATTTCGGCACACCCGGAAGGGGAATCCGGCTTCTGCCAGGAATGACGATTGCCATAGAGCCTATGGTGAACGCAGGAAAGGCTGACGTCAAGGTAGAACCGGACGGTTGGACTGTTTTAACCAAGGATGGTTCGCTTTCAGCCCATTTCGAGCATACAATAGCTATCACACCGGACGGTCCCGCTATTATGACTTTAGCATAAGGAGCGCGGTATGGTAGGAACTGTAATTTACTCGAAAGCCGGGCGGGACAAGGGAAAGCTTATGGCTGTGGTCGGAAAAACCGGGCGCGGATATCTCGTCTGCGACGGTAAGGAGCGTCCGCTCTCAAGACCTAAGCTTAAAAATGAAAAGCACCTTTGTTTTACGGACGCGGTTCTCGGAGAAGAACAGCTTTTAACCGATAAATCGCTTCGCCGCGCGCTCAGCGCTTACCGCTGCGCCGCCGGCAGCCAAAAGGAGGAAATCAGGTAAAATGTCAAAAGCAGATATGATCGAGCTGGAAGGCGTTGTTGTTGAGGCTATGCCTAATGCAATGTTCAAGGTTGAGATTCAGGGAGGACATACGATACTTGCCCATATTTCCGGAAAGCTGCGGATGAATTTTATCCGCATACTGCCGGGAGACAAGGTAACGGTTGAAATGTCGCCCTACGATCTTTCAAAGGGACGCATAACCTGGCGTTCAAAGTAACCGTCACGATTTATAAGGAGGCAAATACAGATGAAAGTCAGACCTTCTGTGAAAAAGATTTGCGAAAAATGCAAGATTATTAAGCGCAAGGGTAAAGTCATGGTTATCTGTGAAAACCCTAAGCACAAGCAGCGTCAGGGTTAATCCCTGCGCAGAAGAAAAAATATGGAGGTGCTTTGATAAATGGCACGTATTGCTGGTGTTGACCTTCCGAACGAGAAACGCGTTGAGATAGGACTTACCTATATCTACGGCATAGGTCTTACAACATCAAAGAAAATCCTTGAAAGCACCGGTATCAATCCCGATACCCGCGTTAAGGATCTTACAGAAGACGATATCTCCAAGCTGCGTGAGTATATCGACCATAACCTTCAGGTAGAGGGTGACCGTCGCCGTACCGTAGCCCTTGATATCAAAAGACTTATTGAAATTGGCAGCTACCGTGGTCTGCGTCATCGCAAGGGCCTGCCCGTAAGAGGACAGCGCTCCAAGACGAACGCCCGTACCCGCAAGGGTCCGAAGAAGACCATAGCTAACAAGAAGAAATAAGTAGGAGGAAGATAGAATGGCTACTGCTAAAGCTAAGACGAGCGGTGTTCGCCGCCGTCGCGAAAAGAAAAATATCGAGCGTGGTGCCGCCCATATTCAGTCAACCTTCAACAATACCATCGTAACCATAACCGATACTCAGGGCAACGCTCTTTCATGGGCTTCCGCCGGAGAACTCGGCTTCCGCGGTTCGCGTAAATCCACTCCGTTTGCGGCTCAGAGCGCAGCGGAAACAGCTGCAAAGGCTGCTATGGAGCACGGACTCAAGACGGTTGAGGTTTACGTGAAGGGACCGGGCGCAGGCAGAGAGGCTGCTATCCGTGCGTTACAGTCGGCAGGTCTTGAGGTCAGTATGATCAGAGACGTTACTCCGATTCCGCATAACGGTTGCCGTCCTCCCAAGAGAAGACGCGTATAATCGACAGAAATTTGGAGGTGTAACAGATGGCAAGATATACCGGAGCAGTTTGCAGAATGTGCCGCCGCGAGGGACAGAAGCTTTTCCTCAAGGGCGACCGCTGCTATTCCGAAAAATGTTCCGTGGGACTGAGAGGCTACGCCCCCGGTCAGCACGGTCAGGGCAGAAAGAAAACTTCTGAATACGGTATGCAGCTTCGCGCTAAGCAGACCGCGCGCCGTTTCTACGGTGTTCAGGAGAACCAATTCCATCATTATTTTGAAATTGCCGAGCGCAGACCCGGCGTAACCGGCGATAATCTTCTTCAGATACTCGAAAGCCGTCTCGATAACGTGGTATACAGAGTGGGTCTTGCGTCCTCGCGCGCAGAAGCCCGTCAGCTCGTAGGTCACGGTCATTTCGAGGTAAACGGTCATCGCGTTGATATAGCGTCCTATCTGCTCAAGGCAGGCGATGTTGTTTCCGTTTGCGAGAAGATGCGCTCAAACGATAAGATTAAGACTGTTGTTGAGGCTAACGGCGCAAAGCCGGTGCCGCAGTGGATCGATGTTGACCGCGAGAAGTTAGAGGCTAAGATTATAAATCTGCCGACCCGCGAGCAAATCGAGGCTCCTGTTGACGAGCAGCTTATCGTTGAGTTCTATTCAAGGTAATAGCCGGCTTTCGCATAACGTTCCGCCGCGTTGGAGCGTTATGCTGCCGAAATTTTTATACAGCGCGGAGAAATGGAGCTTTTAGATGATAGAAATTGAAAAGCCCAGAATTGATACTAAGGAGCTTACTGCTGACGGCCGTTACGGCAAGTTTGTGATGACTCCCCTTGAGCGCGGTTATGCGATAACGCTCGGCAACAGTATGAGGAGAGTATTGCTTTCAATACTTCCGGGCGTTGCTGTCACAAACGTTAAGATTGACGGTGCGGTACACGAGTTTTCAACTCTCCCCGGCGTTAAGGAGGATGTTACCGAGATAATCCTCAATCTTAAAGGTCTGATAGCTAAGCTGCATTCTGATTCTGCCAAAAAGATATATATTGAGGCGGAGGGACCCTGCGAGGTCACGGCTGCGTCTATTAAGGCGGATTCCGAGGTAGAAATCCTCAATCCCGAGCTGCATATTGCAACGTTGGATGAAGGCGGCAAGCTTAACATTGAGATGACGTTGGATAAGGGACGCGGCTATGTTTCTGCCGAGCAGAATAAGCCCAATCCCGCAGTTATCGGAGTTATTCCGGTAGACTCTATTTACACGCCCGTTCAGAAGGTCAACTTCACAGCCGGCAACACCCGTTCGGGAAAGGTTCTCGATAAGGGCGAGCTGACGCTGGAGGTCTGGACCGATGGTTCTATGCGTGCAAATGAAGCGGTTTCGCTTTCGGCAAAGATTTTGATTGAGCATTTTGAGCTTTTCCTTGATCTTACTGAGGGCGTCAGCGAAAGCGAAAGCATTATGGCGGAAAAGAGCGATACAACGAAGGAAAAGGTTCTCGACCTTACTATCGATGAGCTTGACCTTTCGGTTCGCAGCTTTAACTGCCTGAAACGAGCAGGTATCAATACTGTTGAGGATCTCATCAACAAGTCCGAAGAGGATATGATGAAGGTAAGGAATCTCGGCCGTAAGTCACTTGAGGAAGTTATAGCCAAGCTCAATTCCTTTGGCTTCACCCTCAAAAAAGAAAGCGACTGAGTAGAAAAGAAAAAGGAGTGAATATAAATGCCAGGTACCCGTAAGCTCGGAAGAACGAGCGATCACAGAATCGCAATGCTGCGCGCAATGGTCACCTATCTGCTGGAAAACGGCAAAATAGAAACGACCGTTACCCGCGCAAAAGAGGTTCGTTCTATGACCGAGAAGTATATTACACTCGCTAAGGATAATTCCTTGAGCAGCAAGCGTCAGGCTTTGGCATTCATTACTAAGGAGAACGTTGTAGCAAAGCTTTATAACGAAATCGCTCCTAAGTATGCTGAGGTGAACGGCGGCTATTGCCGGATAACAAAAACCGGTCCGCGCCGCGGAGACGCTGCCGAGATGGCAATAATCGAATTGGTATAAATTCGGTAGCAGCTCGGAACGCGAATTTAAATTCCGTTCCGGCAGCCTTAGACAAGGGACGGTTCTGCGTCGTTTGACGCAGAACCGTCCCTTGTTTTATCTTGCCTGCTCCGCTTTTCAGCTTTCAGGCTCCAAAATATTCGTTGTTATATAATCAACACCCATTTTAATAAGCTTTTTTGCGGTGGAGGGTCGATCAACCGTCCAGCAGTTGACGAGTATTCCCAGCGAATGACACTTTTCAACCAACTCCCGATTTACGGCGGAATATTTTATATCAAGATTCATTCTGTGCAGCTTGAGCCGCAGCAGCAGCCCGAAATTTACCTTTTTAACCAAATACTGCACCGGCTGTTTGGGATAATGCAGCCGAACCAGGAATAAATTCTCAAATTCAAACGAAATAAATATGCAGTGCTCAATATATCCGAGCTGCTCAAGCTGTAAGCATAAATTGCGTATGTCACGGTGCTTAAACCGGTCTTTCAGCTCAATAACGGCGGTTTTTCCGGAACGCTTGCATATTTCAATATAGTCCCTGAGCCGCGGGATGGAAGCCTCGTCCGCCGCCCCCGAAACCGGCTCTAACCTTACTTTTGAAAGCTGTTCAAGGGTTGAGTCCGAAACGGTCAGATTTTTGTCTCCTACGCGGCGGGTTGTTCCGTCGTGCAGAGTAACGAATTCGCCGTCGGCGGTAAGCCGGACGTCGGTCTCAATTCCGAAATAATTCCGCCCGGCTGCCGCTTTGAACGCAGCCGCCGAGTTTTCGGTATAAAAGCCGCTAAGTCCTCTATGGGCAATGAATTTTGTGCTCCCGGTATTTTGGATTTTCATCGTTTGGTTTGCCATATAAATTTGCTCCTATGAGATAAAATACCGCATAAAAGCAGGAAAATGCTTTTATGCGGTATGTTTTTCAATTCTTCAAAGCCCTGTCGAGCCAGATAAAGCCTATATCCAGCGCGTCGAACATAGAACCCTTTTCGGTTTCCTTGGAAATCCGCTCCTTGAGAGGCAGCTCAACGTTGCTGTCCAGCAGCTGAACCGAAACCTTATCGGCAAGCTCTAAATCGCCCGCCTTAGTCTGAGAAAGGATTTCAAAGCGAACGATATATTTTTCGGTCATATCGCCGTAATAAATCTCGTTGCCCTTGCGGACAAGCGGCTTGCCCTTATAGGTTAAAAATTTGCTTTCTGCCATTTATAAAAAACTCCCGATTACTTTTTTTCCGGCATCTCGCCGTAAAGATTATAGCGGAAAAGCGCCGTTTCATCCTCCGGATTGGTGCAGCGGACGGTAGCCTCTCCGACCTCGCTGTGTTTCAGAATGGTAGCCAGTCCTATCATCTGGCAAAGACGCGATTTCAGATTGAGAACGTCGCCGTCCTCCGTTTCAAGATAAACGTCACCCTTGCAGTTGTCTATTGCTTTTATAAAATCCTCAAAATCAATGTTATGCAGCTGAATTTTATGCGAATCCATTAAATTATTCCTCCATTCAGGTATCATACGGCATATTACCACCGTATTATTAGTATAATCTAAACGCCGTGATATGTCAAGCATTCTTAACTATTCATTACAAAGTATTGACAATTCTTTGAATTTTATTTATAATGTAATTCGTAGAAATTTGACCTCGGAGGAAGAGAATAATGGAAAACAGCAAAAAAACGATGGACGCAATCATCGCTCTTGCTAAGGGACGCGGCTTTGTTTATCCCGGCAGCGAGATATACGGCGGCTTGGCAAACTCCTGGGATTACGGCCCGCTCGGCGTTGAGCTTAAAAATAATATAAAACGCGCATGGTGGAAGAAATTCGTTCAGGAAAGTCCTTATAACGTCGGACTTGACAGCGCTATTCTTATGAACCCGGAAACATGGGTTGCCTCCGGTCATCTGGGCGGCTTTTCCGATCCGCTTATGGACTGCCGGCAGTGCAAAACCCGCCACCGCGCCGATAAGCTTATAGAGGATTATGTTGCCGAAAACGGACTTTCGGACAATCCCGCCGCTATGAGCGACGCGGAAATGACCGATTACATCCGCGAACATAAAATTGCCTGCCCGAACTGCGGGTCTCATGATTTTACCGATATCCGCAAATTCAACCTTATGTTTAAAACCTTCCAGGGCGTTACCGAGGACTCAAGCTCAACCCTTTATCTGCGCCCGGAAACCGCGCAGGGAATTTTCGTAAACTTCAATAATATTCAGCGCACAACGCGCAAAAAGGTGCCGTTCGGCGTAGGTCAGATAGGAAAATCGTTCCGCAACGAGATAACTCCCGGAAACTTCATATTCCGTATCCGCGAGTTTGAGCAGATGGAGCTTGAATTCTTCTGCAAGCCGGGAACCGACCTTGAATGGTTCAATTACTGGCGTACCTATTGCCATAACTGGCTGCTTAAGCTTGGACTGCGCGATGAAAACCTGCGTCTGCGCGACCATGATAAGGATGAGCTTTGCTTCTATTCAAAGGCAACGACCGACTTCGAGTTCCTTTTCCCGTTCGGCTGGGGCGAGCTTTGGGGCGTTGCCGACAGAACCGATTATGACCTTACCCAGCATATGGAGCATTCCGGAAAGCCGCTTGAGTATTTCGACCCGGAGACAAACGAAAAGTATGTCCCTTATGTTATAGAGCCCTCGCTCGGCGCCGACCGCGTTACTCTTGCGTTCCTTTGCGACGCATACGACGAGGAGACCGACGAAAAGGGAGACACACGCACGGTTCTCAGACTTCATCCGGCTCTCGCGCCCTTTAAGGCTGCCGTTCTTCCGCTTTCCAAAAAGCTTTCGGAAAAGGCAATAGAAATTAAAAATAACCTCAGCACCGACTTTATGGTGGATTTCGATGAAGCCGGCTCAATAGGCAAGCGTTACCGCCGTCAGGACGAAATCGGAACGCCGGTTTGCATCACCTACGATTTCGACTCCGAAAACGACGGCTGCGTTACCGTCCGCGACCGCGACACGATGCAGCAGCAGCGTATTCCGATTTCCTCGCTGCACGATTATATTTCAGAAAAAATCCGTTTCTAATACGGAAATCAAAGCGGTTCCTGCCCGGTAAGTCAGGGAAAGCCGTGCCAAAACGGTTCTGTCTTTGCATTTTACTGCCGGGTGTAATGCAATCCCAAAAACCGATAAACACCGATTTTTGCTTTTGCTGCGGAAATACGCAGCGCTGGAGGTTATTTATGAACACATCGTCACCGGTTTCGGTTCAGCTGCTTTCTATGGTCGCCATGCTTTTCGGAGGACTTGCGTTTTTCCTTTACGGAATGAGCGCGATGTCCGACGGACTTGAGAAGATGGCAGGAGGAGGGCTTGAACGCACGCTCCGCAAGGTCACCAAAAACCAGTTTTTAGGCTTTGCCCTCGGAGCGGGAATTACCGTAGCCATTCAGTCCTCGTCGGCTATGACCGTTATGCTGGTGGGTCTTGTCAATTCCGGAATAGTCGCCTTTGCCGACTCATTCGGGATTATAATGGGCTCAAACGTCGGAACGACCCTTACCGCCTGGATGCTCAGCCTTGCCGGGATTGACGGCGATAACTTCTTTTTAACCCTTTTGCAGCCGATGACCTTTGCGCCTATTCTGGCATTCGTCGGAATAGTTATGCGGATGCTTTCAAAAAAGGATAAGCAGAAGCATATCGGAATGATTTTAATAGGCTTTGCCGTTCTTATGAGCGGTATGGATATGATGAGCGCGTCGATGAAATCGGTTCAGGAAATGAAGGGCTTCCAAAGCCTGCTTACTTCGTTTGATATTCCGATTGTCGCGCTGCTGATATCTGTTGTTTTTACCGGAATAATTCAGTCCTCGGCAGCAACCGTCGGTATTGTTCAGGCGCTTGCGATAACCGGTGCAATATCATATAAAATGGCAATTCCGCTGGTTCTCGGAGCGAATATCGGCACCTGCGTTACCGCTCTGATATCAAGCTTCGGAACAAATAAAAACGCAAAGCGCGTCGTCGCTATGCATATTTATGTCAACGTTATCGGCTCGGTGCTTTGTATGATAGCGCTCTATGCCGTTGATATTTTCAATCCTTCTCTTATTACCGCGCCGATATCTATGGTCGGAGTGGCTCTTGTTCATACGGTATTCAATGCCGTTAATACGGTTATTCTCATACCGTTCCGCAAGCTGCTCATAAAGCTCTGCGAATTAACCGTGCGTTCAGGCAAGGTTAAAGAGCATACCGTTTTTCTGGACGAGCGTTTGTTCAATAACGTTCCTCTCGCAATTTCGGAATGCCGCAGGCTTACGGTTGAAATGGCGGACTATGCCCGAACTGCCATGCGCGCTGCCATAGAGCTCATCGGGAATTATAACGACTCAAAGGCTCAGACGGTTGAGGAGCTGGAGGGAATAACCGATAAATATGAGGACAAGCTCGGAACGTATCTTGTCCGCCTTTCAAATAACTCGCTTACCGAGGACGAGTCTCACGGTATCGCCCGCCTGCTTCACAGCATAGGCGATTTCGAACGCATAGGAGATCACGCCCTGAATATAAGGGACCTCGCCGTTGAAATTCATCAGAAAAAAATAATCTTTTCCAAAAATGCAGCCGCCGAATTAAAGGTTCTGACCGACGCTGTCCGCGAAATACTCGACCTTTCGGTTGACTCGTTCATCAACGACGACCCTGTTACCGCAAAGCACGTTGAGCCGCTTGAGCAGATTATAGACAAGCTGCGCGATGAGCTTAAAAACCGCCACGTTGAGCGTTTGCAGAACGGCGAATGTACTATACAGGTCGGCTTTGTGTTTTCGGATTTGCTCACCAACTATGAGCGCGTTGCCGACCATTGCTCGAATATCGCGGTATACACCATTCAGCTCCATTCCACTAAGCTTGACGCGCATAAGTATCTGAGAAAGGTTACCGCCCATCCGAGCGAGAATTTTACGAACGATTACAACGCCTACGCTTCAAAATACAGCTTGGCCGAGGCGGAATAAAAATCAGTATTCGATACCTCGCCTTGCGGCAATTCCCTTATCGAACGGATGGCGGACGGCTTTTATCTCGGAAATATAATCTGCGGCGGCCGAAAGCTCCTCAGGGGCGTTTCTGCCGGTAAGTATCAGCTCGGCGCCGCAGTTTATCAGCGGCTTTATGCAGTCATAGGTTATAAGTCCGAGACTCAGAGCGCCGAGGGCTTCATCCAGAACTATCATATCGAAATCGCCTGTGCTGTTCAGGATATCAGCCGCAAAATCGCGGTATGAGTCTGAAAGCCGGCGGCGAACCTCTGCTGTTATCGGCTCGAACAGTCTGAATTTTTCTTCGGGAAACCGACAGACTGCTCCGAGCCTTTTTAATTGGCTGATTTCCGAGGAATCGCCGTTTTTAAGGAACTGAACGAACAGAACCCTCATTCCGGCGCCCAGCGCGCGGACAGCCGCCCCGACGGCGGCGGTTGTTTTTCCTTTTCCGTCTCCGCAGTAAATCTGAAGCATATCAACATCTCCTGTGTGGTGATTTTTATGACAATAAAACGATGGCTCAGCCGGAATACCTCCGGACTTGCCGGAAAGCGCGTTGCCGTAACCGGGGCAACGGGCGGTCTCGGAAGACAGCTCTGCAATTATCTCGCCGCTCTCGGCGCAGAGCTGATTTTGCTCGACAGAAATGCCGGAAAATCCGCTCTGTTACAGTCGGAGCTTAAAAGAAAATACCCCGGAATAATCCTTAGCCGGATACCTCTGGAGCTTGAAAATACCGGCTCTGTATCCGCCGCCGCAGAGCAGCTTGAGGCTTTATCGCCGGATATCCTGATACTCAACGCCGGGGCATACAGTATTCCCCGCAGGAAATGCGAAACCGGCTTTGACAATGTTTTTCAGATAAATTTCGCGTCGCATTACTGCTTAGTCCGCAGACTTCTGCCCGTTCTCAGAAGGAACAGGGCGAGGGTTGTGGCTGTGGGGAGCATTGCGCACAGATATTCCGCAACCGACCCGCGCGACCCCGATTTTTCCTCGCGTCGCAGCTCTGCTTTGGTCTACGGCAATTCAAAGCGCAGGCTGATGTTTGCCCTGGAGGAGCTGTTTCTTAATGAAAACGAGGCGTCGCTCTCGATTGTTCACCCCGGAATTACGTTTACCGATATAACCGCGCATTATCCGCCCTGGCTTTTTGCAATAATAAAATACCCGATGAAAATAATCTTTATGCCGCCGGGTCGGGCGGCGCTCTGCCTGCTTAAAGGGGTCTTTGAGCCGTGCCGCGGCTGCGAATGGATAGGTCCCCGGTTCTTTGATATCTGGGGACTTCCCGCAAAGCGCAAACTTCGCAGCTGCTCCGAAACGGAAAGGCGCGAAATTGCCGCTCAGGCTGAGAGCCTGCCGCCGATTTAATGATACCCCCAAACATAGAATTCGTCAATACCTTTGCTAAAACAATTCTTAACGGAGCTGATATTATGACAGAAAAGGAAATAGCCGGGCTGCTTACATGCAGCAGGGAGGATTTTGACAGGCAGATAACCGCGAAAGCGGAAGGACTCAGGGGCGATACCCTGTATGCGGCGGCAATGCTCGGATATACGAATCATTGCAAAAACCGCTGTCTTTACTGCGGAATGAGCGCGCTTTGCAGGGTTGAGCGCTACCGTATTTCGCCGGAGGACGTTAAGCAAACGGTAAAATCCGCGCGGAGCGACGGCTTTAAGCGTCTTTTCCTGATTGCCGGCGAGGACCCGATGTATCGGTTTGAGGATTTGCTCGGAATAACCGAATATGCGAAAAAAGAGGGCTTTCATATTTCTCTTGCCTGCGGAGAGCTTGAAAAGGGGCAGTATGCCGAGCTGAGGGCTGCCGGCTGCGACTGCTATGTTATGAAATTTGAAATGTCCGACCCTGAGACCTTTAACAGGCTCAATCCGTCAACCGATTTTAAAAAGCGAATGGCGAATATCGAGGCGGTAAAGCAGAGCGGAATGGAGCTGGCGTCCGGAAATATAATCGATTACCCCGGCAGCTCTCCGCTTTCAATCGCACGCGATATTCTGCTGACGGCAGAGCTCGGAGTCAGCTGGGCGCCGGTTGTTCCCTATATGCCCGCTCCCTCAACGCCGCTCGCGGCAGAGGGCGGACCGGGAAGTATAGATACAGCTCAGCGCGAAATCGCATTGCTGCGCGTTATGATGCCGGAAATACTTATAACGGCTCAGCAGCCGGGCTCGGATCTGCGTCAGGGACTCGGCGGCGAGGAGGGTAACCTCGGAGCGCTGCGCGCGGGAGCAAATATCCTGTTTGCCGATTATCTGCCGGCGGCAAAGGCGCGCGCGTTCAGCGTTATAAACGAGCGCAATATCGCAGGTATAGAGCATATAAGAAAAATGGCGCGGCTGAGCGGAATGAAGGCGGATTTGCTTTACTGAGCCTTGCCGGAGCAAGAAAATAACCGGTGTGCGGCGGCTTTTTGAAAACCGGTATTCGCCTGTTTGCCTGCCTCGGCATATTATATAGCAGGGGAAAAGCAAGGCTTTTTCTGTTTTCCTCAAGTTTTTATCCGGAGGAGGACTTAATATGCTGAAAAGACTGACCTGCAAGCAATGGCTCAGAGCGGCGGCGGCGCGGGCTGTGCGGACGGTGGCGCAGTCGGCGATTGCGGCTATCGGCTCTTCAACAATGCTCGGCGGCGTCAGCTGGCCGGTTGTTTTGAGCACCGCGGCGCTTGCCGGTATACTTTCGCTGCTGACATCTCTTGCCGGTTTGCCGGAATGTAAGGACGCGGCGGCTGACTCTGCCGCTGCCGGGATCGATGGCGCCGACGGCAAAGAGGAATAAAAAAACGGTAAGCCCCGCAGTTATGCTCGTCTGCATTTTCCGCAGGCACCGACTGCGGGGCTTTGCTTTAAAGCGTTAAAAGCGGAAATTACGGATACTGCCAGGCATTTTGCTTTTTTCCGAAATAAGGTCTTGATTTTAAGCGCGAAATAGTGTATAATTATTTTGTTATGTGCCGGTGTGATGGAATTGGCAGACGTAGTGGACTCAAAATCCACCGCTGGCGACAGCGTGCCGGTTCGAGTCCGGCCACCGGCACCACGGAACTCTCAACGCTATATGCGTGGGGAGTTCTTTTTTATCGCCGCATTACGGAAACGGCAAGCTCTGCCGCAAAATTATTCTTATCCGCATAGTTATCGGGGCTTGACGGCACGGCTTGTTTGTGTTACAGTATTTATTGCGGCGACATTTTACCCTTGCGCACGGAAATTGAAATTCGGAACGGCGGCAGGAAAAATGAAAAACGAAAGAATAAATAATTTAATCAGCTATCTGTTTATATGCGCGGCGGCGGTGCTGCTGGCGCTTGTCTACCGGCTTTTTATAGTAAATAACGGTTTCGCTCCGGCAGGCTTGAACGGAATTGCGACTATGGTTCAGTATAAAACCGGGTTCAGCATCGGATATATGTCGATAGTAATAAACGTTCCGCTTTGTATATTCGCTTATTTTTTCGTTGAAAAGACCTTTGCAAAGCGTTCGCTGTGCTTTTGTCTGGTTTATTCAGCCGTTTATCTGGGCTTGCAGAAAATCGGCATGGAGCAGCTGCAATATAACGCTAACGGTCATGATACGATATATCCCGTTATTTTAAGCGGAGTTATGGGAGGAGCGGTATACGGTATATGCTTTAAAAACAACGCGTCGACCGGAGGAACGGATATCGTTTCAAAATATATCAGTAAAATTAATCCGGAGTTTAATTTTATAAAGATAACCTTTGCGTTGAATGCTCTGGTTGCAATAGCCTCGTTCTTCGTCTATGCAGCCCCATCGGGCAAGGGGAGCTATAATTACAATTACAAGCCCGTGTGCCTGTGCCTGCTTTACTGCTTTATTTCAACCTTTGTCGGTGACTATATACTTAAAGGCACCAAAAAGGCATATCAGTTCACGGTAATAACTACGCACGAGGATGAAATAGTAGAGGAAATAAGCAGAAGGCTGAAGCACAGCGTAACGAAAATCACCGCGAGGGGCGCATACACCAACGGTGAAAAATCTATGCTTATATGTATCGTCAACCGGCATCAGATAATGGAACTCAAGGATATTTTGGGCAAATACGACGATACGTTTTCGTTCTCAGAAATGGTAAGCGAGGTTTACGGCAATTTTAAGCACATTAAGTAAACCGGAAAGCCGACAGCTTACAGAGCTTGACTGCCGGCAGGCTGCTGCCGATGTATAACAGGGGGTTCGCGGCATTGCCGCGAGCCCCCTGAGTGTTTTTTAGGTATTTTTTATGCGTTCGGCGCGCTTGTTGTTTGCATTTTTTGTCCGCGACAGTCGAGAGGCAGTAATTCTGACTTACCTAAAGCGCCGTACCCTTTTTAGGAACGAAAAAGCCGCGCATATCGGTCTGTTCCAGCTTCAGCAGCTTAACCTTTTTGTCTATACCTCCGGCATAGCCGGTCAGGCTGCCGTTTGTGCCGACAACCCGGTGACAGGGGATTATAACCGAAATTGCGTTATGCCCAACCGCTCCGCCGACCGCCTGAGCAGACATTTTGGCAAGCCCGCGTTTTCCGGCAAGCTCCCGCGCGATTTCACCGTAGGTCGCGGTTCTGCCGTAAGGAATTTTCAGGAGAATATCCCATACGGACTGCTGAAATGCAGAGCCGATGGGGTGCAGCGCAGGAAGAAAGTCCGGCTCTTTTCCGGAAAAATAAATATCAAGCCAGCGCCCGGTATCCCTGAGAATCGGCGTTTCCTGCTCGGTATGCTCGGCAGGCAGATTGTCGGCAAAGTATTTTTCTCCGTCGAACCACAGTCCGGTAAGTCCGATTTCGTCCGCCGCGAGCAGTATGCCGCCCAGCGGCGAATCGTAATGCTTAATAAAAACCATATTTAACACCTCGGAGCAAAATTGTGCCGGAATTCAGCCCGGCGAATGATATAAAAAACGCTTGTTTGACGTAATAAAGGGCATTACCGACGGCAAAAGTCAGTAATGCCCTCAAAGTTATTCCCACTCCTAAGTGCAAAACAGACTTTAACTGTTTTTGTTTAAGAGTTTTGACTTGATTTGCTTTAATTTGGTACAAATTATCTCAATACTATGAGGTATTTCTGCTTTTGCTATCAAATAGCTATCACTTGGATGCTATCATCTTTGTATTAATTTAAATCAAGCGCACCATAATTATCAATTTTATTTAACAAATCACACTTGCACATATAAAAATATTAATTTGTATTGCATTTGCCATCTGTTTTTTCTTTACCAAAATCAGGGTGTTCTCCGCCGCCAAGCCATTCCCCTGTTGCAAGCCATAGCTCATAAAAATACAACCATTCAACTGTCCACGGTATAATTGTATCAGCAAGTAATTTATATACATTAAATTCAGAATATCTATACAAGCAGATACGAACCATTTTAGCATCAACATTAATATCAAATTTATGAGGAAAATCTTCAGCGTCTAATTTTTTCAATTCGTCTCCGTACACCCAAACCTTAGGACTCTCCCATAACTTATACAGCATTAATATGTTGTATTCTTTGGAAAATGCAGTTGGTTTTATTTGTCCAGACCAAAAAAGTTGTTTTTTCTTTTTTTCTATATAGCATTTTGCATCTTTATATACTGAGCACAAGGCAACTTTTTGCTGTAATAAAGAAAAAGGAGACTTTTTAAAATATTTATTTGCCAAAGAATGTGTGTCCCCCTACTTTTTTCGCTGTGTTTGTAGACGAGGTTTGTAATCCGCCTTTTAATCCTGAAACATATAACGATTTATTTTCTCTGGCAATTTTTATTGCTTCACCTTCATCTTTTATTGAACGCTGAACTATATTCTTACCAAAACAAGTTTCAAGATTTCCTGTTAGAATATGCAATCCTTGTGCATTGAGTGGTTCTGTAATTATTTCATTCTTAGCACATTGCAGCCAACAGAAAAACTCATTAGCTTTAGCAGGTTCCGTATTCCATTTATCCGCAAAATTTTCTTCCTGCATTACAGGATTTAAGATTTTATATGTATCACCGTCTTTTTCAACATAATTTTCCATTTTTGAAACTATGCTGTTTAATGCATCATAAAGATTTGATTCATTATTATATGCAAGTGCTGCAAGCGTTGTAATTATTATTGATATAGGGGCATTCTTTTTTCTTGCTTCGGGTAGTTTATCATACATAATATCCCTATGCCTTTTTAATAATTGAACAGCTTACTGCAAAGGTGTTTTAATTTTATACAACGGAACCTTATCAATTTCCACATTGTTTTTTGCTGCAAACGCTTTTCGTACTTCGATGGTCTGAGTTTCCATCCTTTTTTCAAACCACTCATGATATTTATATGGATTACTGTATTTAGCAATATAAGAACCGTTGTCAAGCTTGTGTGTCAGTTTGATCTCTGTAAAATATGGTTCGCTATAAAAGCTATCATTAGGAACACAGGGCATATGTCCATATGGAATTCATCATAACATAATGTCCAGCAACGCTTTCCTTCCTTTTGAAGCATCTTATCATAAGTTTTGTGCTCTTTTAAGCGGTTACCAACAATATTCTTTATTTCAGCTTCTGATTTATATTTTGCATTTTTTAAAAGGCAAACTAAATCTATATCATATTCATCAGCATCAGATACTGGACGAATAACTGTACCCAAGTAAAACGAACCCTGAGGCATAATTTTAACTTCAGAATCATCATCGCAATCGCCTAACCATTGACCTACTGCACGATAGCTTGTTTCTGCTTTTTCTCTCATTGTTTCAGATATATCTAGATTCGAAGCAATTCGTAATAGATAATTATTCAACATTTTTTCTTTTTCAGTCATAATTTAATCTCCTAAAATAAGTGTTTCAAAAAAACCGTCACATTCATCGTAAATGTTTATTTTCGGATAAGTATTAGCCATATATCTTCGCCCAATTTCAAAAGCGGCCGATACGGGTACCGCAGGAAATAGGTGCACTCCAACATTTCTTCCGTAAAGATTTAAAATCTCTTCACAAACACTCTGATATATATGCCAAAAAGCGCTTAAATCAGAAATGCTTTTGATACAGTCAACTTCTAATTTTGATGCCGTTATTTTATATATTGCTCTATATTTATCTATTTGAGGAATTCTATCATCTGAAATTTCATTAGTAAGAGATACAACAAGGGCAACACTTTCACTTTCTTGATTGTATTCTTTACTTTCTATTGTAAATGTATTTGTTAATTCAACAGACTGCCACTTCCAAGTGTCTGGAACTCGTGTTTTTTGATAAATATCACAAGGTAATTTATCGCCAATCAATTCTCCAAGTTTAATAATTAACGGTATTGGAGCAATTGGGAATATTGAGAAATTTGACCTATGTAATTGAATATAAGGGTTATATAATGCGTTTTGAAATTGATATTCGAGCTGATTGGTACAGTCATCCCAGTACTCTTTTGATTTATATTTATAAGAAGATTTTATAGGCATTTGAATTCCATACGGAGATGCAGGGTGTTTGTTCGGCAAGACTGCTTTTGCTGCTAAGTTATAATCAATATTAGCTGCTTGAGTTCCTTTTATTGGTGAAGCAAATCTAACAATTTCAGTTTTGGGAACATTAAATAAAGAACAAATTCTGTCCAATTTTTCTTCGTGCGCCGCTTTCATTGCTTTTAATCTTTCAACGGGATATTCATCAACATTAGTGTCAATTAGTTTGTGATGGTCAGCACACATTAGCATAAGATTTTCAAGTTTGTCAGACAACTGGGGAGATAAAATTTTATCTCCACGAGGCCCATTTGCGCTTGAAGCAACAATGTGTGCTACATATGCGTTGTTAAAATTTGACAATGTCACACCATCATAAAAGAGGCGCTTATTGCAACCTTCAAACTCACACATACCTGCTGCTTTTCCGCACAAAATTCTAACTGTATTATCCGATGGAGCTTTGTTTCGTCCCATTTTATCACCATCCTTTCACTTTGTGATTATGTACAGAAACTTATTGTATGTAGACTTTTTGTATTCACTCCTATTATACTATAAATTATGGAGGATTGCAACTATGGATATTATAAAAGTATTTGGTCATAACTTAAAAAAATATCGTACGGCTATGGGAATATCTCAAGAAGCATTCGCCGAAAAGTGCGGTATGCACCGTACTTATATTAGTGCTATCGAGTGTTACCGCCGTAGCATTTCGTTAGAAAATATACAGCGTATTGCCGATGCACTTGGAATTGAAACATATAAATTATTTTTGGAGGAATAAATTATGCCATCACACATTGTAGATTATGAATTGCCCGTAAGTAATCGAACTCAAATGAGAGTAGAACTTATATCCTGTTTTCTGAATGAACTTCCTGGCACCGGTCGAGAAAATAATGCGTCACGATATCAATATAATGTTGAAACATATGGAAATTATGGTATTTACCTCAAACGACCTACGCAATTGAACAAGGGATTTGACTTTACGGTTAATGTAAAAGGCATGTATTTCAAAAAGAACAGACGATACAGCAATCCCAGTCATCAGGATATCTTTAACGCTTTGACATATTGCTTAAACACATACCCTGAAGAGTATAATACAGTAAGAAATGCAATTGTAGAAATTTACAACTGCATTGATGCTGATTTGTCTCAAATCAATGCATACTTTTGCGATCATGAAGGAACAGAACATCCCATCCAAATAATTCTGTTGGCTATTAAATGGTTGTTTATGGAGCAAGATTGTGCTTACTGGAATTACTCTGGACGAAGAATGCTTTTTGAAGGACTTAATGAGCGAGGTTTGGTGTAAATTTTTATTTTCTAAACACGAACAAATACTCATGTGCAATCAGTAAAAAATTATATTTTACGCTATTTGTTTTCCAATATCCCGTTGCTTTGCAGTTGTGTTGCTCTTTGATAATCAATTCTTTAAGAGTAAATCCGGCATCTTGGAAAATTTTCATGACATCAAAAGACATTGGTATCATACAACCCTTTTGTCTTGTATCGCCCATAAGTACAGCACAAAATTTATCTTTTTTCAAAACACGGTAGCTCTCTGCAGCTACCTTTTTCATTTCTTCAAGAAAATCTTTTACTTTAAGATGCGATAAATCTTCTTCAATATCTTCGCTATATTTGATAATATCGGCATAGGGTGGATGTGTGCAAATCAAGTCAATACTTTCATCTGAAAGAAAATCTAAATTTCTTGCATCGCCCTTACGGATACAAACTTTTCCGTTTGCATCTTCGTGTTCAAAATTCACTTTTTCTTTACATCTGTCGAGTGCAACATCATTGACATCAACACCGATAATATCACGATTCAAAAGTTTCGCTTCAACAAGGGTTGTCCCGCCTCCGGCAAACTGGTCAAGGACTAAATCGCCCTCTTTTGAATATCTTAATATAATATTTCGAGGAATATACGGCGACCAATTTCCACGCCATTTTGCATCGTGAGTTGCCCAATCGCCACGTTTTGGAAAAGACCAATGTGTTGTCATTTCCAACTCAAAATCATCAGGTTCCCATTTTGTAATTTTCTTTGCCATTATTTAAAAACCTCTGTTATTATGCCATTTTCCAAATCTCTAATGTTGTAAATGTGTTCCATAACATCAAAGGTTTCTTCAAGATTATGGCGAGCACTTGTCCAACCTTTTCCATCGGTAAACCATACAAAAGTAAAACCGTCGATTGTATTGGTTTCGAGAGCAAGTGTTTTGTAGCTACGTGCCGTTTCAATGAGTTTGCTTCCTCCGCTACCGTAAAAATTAGTTTCAATACCATAAATCATATTAGGTGTCTTAACCACAAAATCAAAACGCTTTTCTGTTTTTCCTTGATTTGATATGGCTGAAAGGTTAACGCCCCATTTATCGGTAATCTGATGAATATACATCTCTTTGAAATATGACTCATCTTTAACAAATCCTGATTTTTTGATAAAATTTTCAACTAAGTTTTCCATTAAATGACCGCCACGATTTTTGCGTCCGTTTGAATCAAGACCTGTTTCAACACCAGTTGCATAATCTACAAGGTTGTTGACAATGTGATTTTTCATCAAGTCAAAAAGACCTGTTTTACGCATAAAGGTCTTATATTGCTCAACAGAAAGATTAGGCTTTTTAAAGTTATATGTATAGTCTCCATCACCATCAATCGCATATATTTCATTTGACCTAACTGCCAAAAGCAAAGGTATACATTTCAAAGTTTCCGGATATTTGCCTATAAGCTTTTCAAAATCTTCTTCAATATTCTTAGAACCAATAAGTGAATTTAAAATATTAAGTTCAACTTTAATATTATCGACATTCCTATGAACCTTATCAAAATCTATATAATAACCATAGTCTGCAATACTATCACGGAATCCTAATAACCATTCGCTAAAATTTCTCATATATTTTACCTCTATTCAATATTAACAATAAGTTTATCATCTTTAATCTTCCATTTAGATTTCTTTTGAATAAACGAATTATCATCGTTAATCAGTCCGCAATCTTTATAAATTTGTGTAACGCCACCAATATATCTATGTGATTTATCTAGATTTAGAGTTTGAAGTTGTCCGTTGATTTCTACATTTACAGAAGAATTATTATCGTCAATAGAATTTCTAATTATCTGTGGAATAATTAAAATCCTTGCACGAATATCGTTTGCTGTAATATTACGTTCTACTAGATAATCGTCAGAATTGTTTGTAACAGTTGAATCGGGTTGAGAGTATTGTTCGAGAATTTCTTTTAGCATATCCTCATCAAATACTGGCTTATAGGAAAATGCCACTCCGTTATCAATGCACATATTCAATAACGTTTTGCCATCAATTAGGATAGTCGGCATGTTAGGATTACTCTCAGCTTCATTTATAGCACCTTTGGTAAACGAAGATGTTGTTATAAACACATTGATATAATTATTATTTAAGACATTTCCTTGCTTATCACGTTTAGTTGAACCTTTTAAATCTCGTATTTCTTTGGCTTGAACTTTGTTTGTCGGTTTATATCTTTTAGCTTGAACATAATAATTCATTGTATCTATTCCCTGAAGGTCAATTCCCGGTCTGGAACAAGTTAAATCAATTCCATTGTCACCAACATATTTTGTTGTTACAACCTCTTGAAAGCCAATCTTCTTTAAAAAATGATTTAAAAACAGTTCAAAATCTCTGCCTGTTGCAAAAGATTTATAAAGTCTTTCGATATAATTCTTTTCATCTGATGTTGATAGTTCTAAATATATCACTTTTCAGCCTCCCCCTTAAAAATTACTGATAAGCAATTCCTTAATTTTTCCTCTTGCCTCACTATTACAGTTAATCATTCGAGTCGCTTCAACTCGCTTAATTTTATGCGCAGAATAGATATTATCAAAGAAATCATCGTCTGTATTTGAGTTCTTTGGATCAGAATTGCTAATTACAATTTTGGCACCCTTTTTATCCATGTCATCAACAAATCGTGCAAGTTCAATCTGTGCGTCATCATTAAACAAATTCTCGGTATATGCGGTAAAACTTGCTGTGTCTGTAATAGGTCTGTATGGGGGATCAAAATACACAAAAGTATTTTCGTCAATAAAGTCAGCCGACTCTCTGTAATCACCACATACAATATTAACTCTTTGTAACTTCTCCGATACTGCTCTGAGGTTGTTTTCATCGCAAATCATAGGATTTTTATATGCTCCCATAGGAACGTTAAACAACCCTTTTTTGTTCACTCGGAAAAGACCGTTGAAACAGGTTTTATTAAGAAAAATCATCATTGCCGCTTTTTCGATATTGATGTTCTCGTTTCCATTGACCTTTAAATCATTAAAACGTTCACGCTTTTCCATATAATATGCTTTGCGATTATCCATATCTAACGGAATGAAATCGTTCTGCATAGCGTAAAGAATTTCAATCAGAGCATCTATGTCATCACGGATAATGTGATATGTATTGATGAGTTCAGCGTTAATATCGCTGATATATACTTCTTCTAAATCATACTTACTGAGAATATCAAACAAAACTGCACCACCGCCAACAAATGGCTCAGCATATTTTGTAATTCTTCCACTATCAAACGGATAGTAACGTTCAATCTCTTTAATGAGCTGACCTTTGCCGCCTGCCCATTTCAAGAAAGGTTTAACCGCTTTTTCATCAGTTTTACTATATCGTGTACTTCTTGCATCTATCGGTTTTGTGGCCGTTGTAGGTATAATCCACATATTGCCCACCATAGTTGCCTCAGCAATTCTTTGTTCAGAACACAGAACCGCTACTCTTCTTTGAGAAATGCCCCACTTATCAGCGGCTTCTCTTGCAGACATAAATTCCATAACAACCTCCTGAATACATCGAGTTCGTACTTGTATAATATTATATTCTAAAACTCGAACAATAGCAATACCATTTTCAAAAAAGATTGTAAACTTTTTTATTGCTCTAAATAAGTAATGGCGGCAGAGATTACTCCCTGCCGCCGCTACGTTTATACCGTGTAAATCATTTCTGCATTTACAATTTCCGTTGCACGATTACGGATATTGTTCATCTTCTGCACCCACGCCATTTGATCGGTTGCCTTTAAGCTTTCCGTTACATTTTCTTTTTCGGAAAGTTCTTTTACCAACCGAAGAAACAATGCTGTCGCCTGTTGTTCAACCTCATCAAGATAAGCGGTGAGTTTTCCTGAAGTCATCAAATTGGCGTATAAAACACGATGATTTTCTTTCAAAAACCGTTTGTGCCGCATACCCCATACACCGATATTTTCGTGTTTTTCTTCGGTGGGTAATGCAAGGTCAGGTAAGTAATAATCGCCTTGCAAAGTGTAACTGATACCCATTCTTTCGTCTGTAAAATGCTTTTTCATAGTGTGTTCCTACCTTTCATAATCTTTATTTTTTCTAAAGCGTTCGTCACGCTGCTTAGACTGTTTTGGCTCTTTGGCTTTTGCCAAAAGCTCATCAATTTGTTTGCTACCAAATACTTTTCGGAGCAAATTATAATCCCGATTTTGTGTCACTAATTTTTTATTTTCATTGGCAAGTTTACCGTTATCTTTTCGTAAGTGTTCATTCTCTCGATATAGATTTCGATTAGTAATATTCAAGCGGTGGTAACTGTCTAACGCCTGATAATACATAGACATTACCGAGCTAATTACCTCTCGTAATTTCTTTATCAGCGGCTCAACGAACTTCGTCTTATAACTCTTTGCCGACATCAATGGTGGCGGCTCTTGGGGCTGATAATCGGACTCGGTGTCCAATTTTTTAGCAAGTTCTTCAATCACTTGCTCGCCCTTGCTGTAATTCCTGATACGATCTTGGTACACTTCAAATTCGTCTTTTTTATCAGCAAGTTTGCTTTCGAGTTCTGCAATTTCCTTTGTTCTCTGCTCCTTTTTATAATCAAGAACGGACAAGTGTTCACGCTTCGTTCCAAGCTGAAGCCACCCGACTCCGTGCCGCTTCATTACGTCTGCAAGGACTTCTTTTTCGGATTGTACCCACTGACTCCACTCGGTTTCTTCACGGCTTCCGCCCTTGAAACCTTGCATAGCCAACGCTTGTTTCAGCGTTACCTTCGTATCCAATCCACGCTTACTGCCTGTCATAAAGGGGACAAAATCTATATGCAGATGGGGTGTTTCTTCATCCAAATGCAAGTGTGCCGAGAACACTCGAAGCTGAGGATTTCTCTCTATAAATCCACTATAATATTCATCTAAAACTTTTCATGCGAGTTCGCAATGCTCCCCTTGAACATGGGTATCATCCTTGTTTCCAATCTGCACAACATTCTCGTGGAACAATTTTTCTTGCTTGCCCGTGCGTATTTTTTCGTAATAATCATCTATCTTTCGGTCGGCTCTTGTCTGCTTGTCGTTGTATCTTTTCACGGCGTCATCAAAGAGTTCGTGATAGATCTTACGGATATTTTCATTACAATAACAGACATTGTTTTGTGTTCGTTCGGCGTCTACATTTGAAGCCTTGAACTTACGGCTATTGTGTGCTTGTGAACCTTTACCGACCTCTATACTTATCGTTTTCTCCATTTTATATACCTCCAATCTCTTAAATTTGACCGTTCTTGGTTTTGTTACTTTTGTCAAAAGTAACGCAAAAGCACTTTTGACAGGCAAGCCCATCAAAAATGCAACATGCAAGCAGGTTTTGCGCTCTTCGAGGAGCAAAGAGTCGCCTTTGAAAAGGCGCTCTCTGCACACTCCGCTAAACTTTCGTATTGTTCACCACCCGAAAAAGAACCTTGCAAGATTGCGAGAGTCTCGTACCTTTGCAATGTTGCAGCCTTAAGGGCTGCACGTTGTTTTTTCTTTGGGTAGTTTCCAATACCACTGACTGCCTTCTTTAACAGACCGTACATTCATATTTTTCTTTGCTCCGTCAAGCACTCGTTTAGAGATACCCAAGTTCTGTGCTTTTTGTAGCAAGGTCTGTTGCGGATACTTACCTTCGGATAGGCAGTCAGTAATGATCCGTTCTGCTATATCGGATTTCTTTTCACGACTGACACCGCTGAGAAGATTGTCAATCGAAATATCATAATGACCGAGCCAACGAAAACCGTTTGCTTCGCTCAGTTCGAATGCGATAGGTTTACCTTCGGATGCAAGTGACGACTTCTGATGAGCCACCACTCGTACCTCAGGCTTGTCCTTTACTCTGCCGACAACAAGCACACTTCTTGCCGTTGCCTGAAAGTCGATAGAGCCAAGACCTCTGTAGGTGGACTTATTACCTTGTGCCTTGTTCAAGTGACCGACTAATATAATCGCACAGCGATATTTCTCTGCAATTCTTCCAAGTTGAGATAAAATATTTCTTACCTCGTTTGCTCGGTTCATATCAACCTTTGCCCCGATATATGCCTGCATAGGATCTAAAATAATAACTCTTGCTCCCGTTTCAGCAATCGCTTGTTCCACACGCTCGTCAAGCATTGTAAGAGCCGTTTCTGATTCGTCAATCACTTTTATTTGAGTACAATCTGCATTGCCGGATAAGAGACGAGGCTTAATGGTATCTCCAAGTCCATCCTCTGCCGTTTGGTAGATAACCTTAATCGGTTCACGCTCGGTGTCATCACAGGGGAGTTTTTCTCCCCTTGATAACAATGCTGCTAATTGTAATATTAAAGTTGTTTTGCCCTCACCGCCGTCACCGTGAATGATAGTCAGCTTCCCGAAAGGGATATAAGGATACCAAAGCCACTCCACATCCTCAACGGCAACCTCATCCATATTGATAATTTTAAGTTCTGCCATAGGCGTAACCTCCTTTCAATTTTTGTTAAAATTCTTGAAATTGAAGGAGTATTCGGTTATAATGGTCGCAGTACATTTTTGAGAAGGCTGTTCCGTATCTGCGCCAACAGATACGTTAGGAACAGTCTTTTCGATTATATTAGTCATAAGCGTCATCTCCTTTCAATCCGTGCAGGGTTACAGTTATCAGTTCAATAAGCTGCAACAGCTCGTCGTGTTCATCGGTAAGTATTTCAATCCTTTTTAGTTCTGTAAGAACATTAGCGAGTTCATCACGCAATGCCTTATATACTCTCGGATTCCCCTGAACAACAATATCCTGACCTAAACATCTGCGGTAACAATATTCCTGCTTCGGTAATCCCGATAACTTTACTGCCTTGTTTATCAGTTCGTTTTCTTCGGCTGATACACGAAACCCTACTGTGATATTTTTCCATCTTTTGTGGTTGTCTAAATTTTTTGCTGACATTTTAATTGTCTCTTTTCCAAATTTCATCAAGTGTATTTACCATTTCAATCTGCTTTGACGGGAATAGGTGTGCATAGCGATAAGTTATATCTACGCTTTCGTGTCCCACACGGTCTGCGATTGCCAACGGCTGAAAGCCTTTATCTATCAGCAAAGAAACGTGGGAATGACGAAGATCGTGGATACGGATACGCTTAACCCCTGCTTTATCAGAACCTCTGTCCATCTCGTGATGAAGGTAACTTTTGGATATTGGGAATATCCTGTCGTTTTCTCCGGCTTCATAAAACATACTGATATAATCCTGCATTTCATCGCATAAAAACTGCGGCATTTTTATAGTGCGATTACTTTTAGGCGTTTTCGGGGATGTGATAATATCCTCACCGTGCAAACGCTGATAGGATTTACTTATCGTTACGGTCTTGTTGTTAAAATCGAAGTCAGAAGGAGTTAGTGCTAATAGCTCCCCGACACGAATACCGCACCAATACAGCATTTGAAACGCATAATAGGATAATGGCTTATCCATCATTTCATTTGCAAATTTGGTGTATTCTTCGGTAATCCAAAACAACATTTCCTTGTATTCCGCTTTGCCCATATTTCCAACAGTTGCCGCAGGATTGACCTTTAACCCATAGAAGCGGACAGCGTGGTTAAATAACGCACTCAGCTGATTGTGTATAGTTTTCAGATAGGTTTGTGATAATTTCTTGCCGCCTTTGCTTGTAGCGTTTCGCATTTCGTTCTGCCAAGCAATAACATCTTTAGCGGCAATATCGCACAAACGCTTCTTACTGAAATACGGTAAAATCTTTTCCTTGATGATATGCTCCTTTGTGAGCCAAGTATTTTCTTTCAGGCTCGGTCGTATATCCTTTTCATAAAGTTCTACGAAAGTGCCAAAATTCATCGTGACATCCGCTGACTTCTGCATACGGAACTCACGCTCGTATTCTTGTGCTTCTTTCTTGGTGGCGAAACCTCGCTTAAAAACCTGCTTGTTTTCGCCCCTCCAATCTACATAACGGAACTGCACAATCCACGTTCCGTTATCTTTGTTCTTAAACGCTCCCACTCACATCACTTCCTTTCTCTGTTTTCTCTTGTGGAATAAAAATTACCATAAAAGAACTTTCGGTCAATGCGACCGTTCATAGTAATGCATCCGGTTTTCTTCAGCTCTTTATTGAGCCGTCTGATAATCTTATAGGCATAAGACTCAGAAACACCCATTACTTCAGCAACTTCGTTGACTCTCATAAATAATTCTGCTGCCATAGTGTAATCCTCCTTTCATTGCTTTTTCTTTTGTGCGCTTGCGCCGTTCTACCCGAATGTCGTTTTTATATACCTAAAGTTATAGCTCTCACTATAACGCCCCTGCTTTTTCAGCGGCGTTGCCTTGCTCATATCATCGCAAAGTCATATCCCATTCGGACGGTCATTCAGTTTTATCACAACTAACTAACGGTATTTGCTTAGCTATATTATACTAACTGATTTCCGTTAAGTCAAGTGGTTTTTGAAAAATATTAAATTTATTTGCTTTGGTTATCTTGACAAGCCCTAACTCTATATGCTATACTATATTTCAGGAGTACGAAAGGAGTATTTTTTATGGCTATTGGAGAAAGAATTCGTTTTTTCAGAAATTTAAGAGGTATGACTCAAAAATATCTTGGTATGCAGGTGGGCTTTCCTGAGAAAACTGCTGATATTCGTATGGCACAATACGAATCTGGCTCAAGAACACCAAAAGCTGATTTAACAAACAATCTTGCAGAGATATTTGGTGTATCCACTAAGGCATTAACTGTTCCTGACATAGACAACTACGAAGGCTTAATGCACACCTTATTTACCATTGAAGATTTATATGGTCTTAAAATCACCGAAATTGACGGAGAGGTTTGTTTACACTTGGACAAGGGTATGGGTACAAACTACCTTACAATGTTTGGTATGTTCACTGCTTGGAAAGAGCAGGCTCAAAAACTTAAAAATGGTGAAATCTCAAAAGGAGAATACGATAATTGGCGTTATACATATCCTGAAAGTATTGCTTTCAACACACATAAATAAGCATAGAAAAAAGGCATTACCGACTGCAAAAAGTCAGTAATGCCTTTTTAGTATTTAAGATAATCTATTCGCAAGCCACTTGGTCTGTTTAGAGTAGAACAGCCTGATAGTTTGCTATCATTTTGCTATCAATTTGTCTTTTGAAATCGCTGAAACCCGCATAAACACTGGTTTTTTTATGACATCAAAATTATTCCCACTCAATCGTTGCCGGGGGTTTTGAGGTTATATCGTAAACAACGCGGTTGACGCCCTTAACCTCGTTTACTATTCTTCTTGATGCCGCGTCAAGGACATCGTAGGGGATTCTTGCCCAGTCGGCAGTCATAAAGTCGCTCGTCGTTACGGCGCGCAGTGCAACGGTGTAATCATAGGTGCGGTAGTCTCCCATAACTCCTACGGATTTCATATCCGTCAGAACGGCAAAATACTGGTTGATATCGCGCGCAAGCCCAGCCTTTGCAACCTCATCGCGGAAAATGGCGTCCGCGTCCTGAAGAATGGCGATTTTTTCCTTGGTCAGGTCTCCTATTATGCGAACTCCGAGTCCGGGTCCGGGGAAGGGCTGACGGTAAACCATTTCCTCCGGCATATCAAGCTCAAGCCCGACCTTTCTGACCTCATCCTTGAAAAGGTCGCGCAGCGGCTCGATTATTTCGTCAAACTCAATGTGATCGGGCAGACCGCCGACATTGTGATGGCTCTTGATAAGCGCCGCGTCGCCGACTCCCGACTCAATTACATCCGGATAAATCGTTCCCTGAACAAGATAATCAACCTTGCCGATTCTCTTTGCCTCAGCCTCAAAAACGCGGATAAACTCTCTGCCGATTATCTTCCGTTTCTGCTCAGGCTCGCTTATTCCGCGCAGCTGTCCCAAAAACTGCTCGGACGCGTCAACCGATACAAGATTTATATTATATGTGCCTCTGAAAAGCTCGTTTACCTGCTTCGCCTCGTCCTTTCTGAGAAGTCCGTGGTCAACGAATATGCAGGTGAGATTGTCGCCGATAGCCTTATGCAGCAGCAGAGCGGCAACCGAGCTGTCAACGCCGCCGGAAAGGCCGCACAGCACCTTTTTATCGCCGATTTTTTCTTTCAACTCGCGTACCGTGCGCTTGGTGAAGGAGGACATTGTCCATTCTCCGGAGCAGGCGCAGACATTATATATGAAATTATGCAGCATCTGAGCGCCGAACTGAGTATGCATTACCTCCGGGTGGAACTGAACGGCATAAAGCTTTTTTGCGGGATTTTCGAGCGCCGCAACGGGGCAGCCGTCGGTTTTTGCCGTTATTTTGAAGTCAACCGGTATCTGACTTATATAGTCTGTATGGCTCATCCAGCATACCGACTTCTGAGGTATACCGTCGAATAAAAGGCTGGAGGTATCAACGGTAACCTCGACTTTGCCGTATTCGCTGTTTCCTGCTTCAACCCTTCCTCCGAGACTGAAAGCCGTAAGCTGAGCGCCGTAGCAGATACCGAGAATCGGGATACCGAGACGGAACAGCTCCTTGTCGTAAAGAACCGCGGAGTCGCCGTAAACGCTTTTAGGTCCTCCGGTCAGAATTATACCGCTGTAACCTGCCGCCTTGATTTCCTCAATAGGCGCGGTATACGGGCGGATTTCGGAATATACGTTATTTTCGCGGACTCTGCGCGCTATCAGCTGGTTATACTGTCCGCCGAAGTCCAATACAAGAATTTTTTCCATAATACGCTTCCTCCTCGCAATATAACCTATTATATACGATATTTCGCGCTTTGTCTATGGGGAAATGGCGGTTTTCATACTTTTTTGCGCAGCGCGTCTGCTTACGGCTGCAATCGGCGGATGATTTTAAGTGTATTAAACAAATTTAAGCCGACATAAAGCGCTTGTCATATTTATCTTGATTTTATTTCAATAATAACTATAATATAAGTATATCTATATTATCAGCGAAAAGGATTGTGAATTATATGAAGATAGCAGTTATAACCGGCGCTTCATCGGGACTCGGAGCGGAATATGTTTCTGCGGTTATAAAGGAACGTCCCGCGCTTGACGAGGTTTGGGTTATAGCGCGCCGCGCTGAAAGACTGGAGAAGCTGAAAAGCCGTTTCGGAGATAAAATCCGTCCCGTTCCGATGGATATAACCGATGCAGCGGCGGTTGAGGAATACCGCCGCGCGCTTGAAAGCAGCGGCGCCGAGGTTCAGCTGCTTATAAATAACGCAGGCTTCGGAAAGCTCGGTAATTTCGATGAGCTGGCGGCAAAGGATAACGCGGGAATGGTGCGCCTTAACTGCGAGGCTCTTACGGTTATGTCGTCGGTTACTCTGCCGTTTATGAAGAGCGGAGCGGAGATAATAAACACCTGCTCGATAGCCTCGTTTGCGCCGAATTCGCGAATGGCGGTTTACTGCTCGACAAAGGCGTTTGTTATGAGCCTTTCGCGCTGTATGAGAGCGGAGCTGCGCCGCCGCGGCATAAATGCTATTGCGGTATGTCCCGGACCTATGGATACAGAGTTTCTCGCCCTTGCGGATATCGCGCCCGGCGCGTCGCATACGTTTGACACCCTGCCGAGAGTCAATCCGAGGGATGTCGCTTATAAGTCACTGAGGGCGTCGGCTAAAAAGCGCGCGGTTTATACAAACCGCTTCTTCTATAAATTCTACCGCGTTGTTGCGAAAATTCTGCCGCACGCGCTGGTTATGAAGATGAGCGCCGCCTGAGCGGAAAAAATATTGCTTGCAGGCGTGACGGGATTGACCCCGGCAGCCTGAAACGGAGAAACAAAATGCAAAAGAAATTAACAAGAAAACAGGCGCTTCGCCGCAGAAGAATTTTTATAATCAGCTGCTCGCTCGCTTTGGCGGCGGCAATCGGGATTATCGCTTTTGTCGGAGTTAAAATTTCGGGGGCGATAAGCGCGGGAAAAACGCCGTCTGGCGCGTCCTCGTCGCAGGACGGCTCATCATCGGAAAGCGCCGTTCCTAAGAAAACCGCCTCCGCTACTGTTATAAACACCGGCGATATACTGGTTCATAACCCCGTTCTCGCCGGAGCGCTCAATTCCTCGACCGGAGAATATGATTTTTCGAGCTTTTTTCCGGAGGTTCAGAGCTATTTCAAGGCGGCGGACCTTGCGGTTATAAACCTTGAGGTTACTCTCGGAGGAACCAAGTCGGGGAAATATAAGGGCTTTCCGTCCTTCAACACGCCCGACAGCCTGATAGATACACTTTCGGCGGCGGGAATAGGAATGTGCCTTACAGCCAACAACCATTCCTACGATACCGGGCTTTACGGAATGACCCGGACAGTTCAGGTTTTAAAGGAAAAGGGAATGCCCTATATCGGAACACGTGAAACCGGGGACGAGCCTGTATTTGCGGTTAAAAACGTAAACGGAGTCAAGATAGGTATGACCTGCTATACCTATGAGAATAAATGCGATACTCCGGGCAGAAAGTCGCTTAACGGAAATATTTTAAAGCCTGAGGCAAACGCGCTTATAAATTCCTTTGCGTATGAGAGGATAGAGGAATTTTATTCCGAGGCGGAAAATGTTATATCGCAGATGCGCAGTCAGGGCGCGGAGGCAATAGTGTTTTATGTCCATTGGGGAGAGGAATATAAGCTTTCGCCAAATCAATGGCAGAAAACCATCGCACAAAAGCTCTGCGACCTTGGGGTAGACGTTATAGTCGGCGGCCATCCTCACGTTATCCAGCCGGTCGAGCTGCTGCATGCCTCCGGCTCCGAGCGGACAACCGTCTGCTTATATTCAATGGGCAATTCGATATCAAACCAGCGTACCGAGGAGCTGACCGGTCTTTGCAACACCGGGCATACCGAGGACGGCGTTCTGTTTTCCTATACCTTTGATAAATACAGCGACGGCTCGGTTGTGCTTTCTGCAGCAGACGCCGTTCCGACCTGGGTAAACAAGGTCGGTCAGAGATACAGCGCAAAGTATACGATGTATCCTATGGAGAAATCAGCCGACAGCTCAAAATACGACCTCAGCGCGGCGGCGGTTTCCTCAATGCAGAAATCCTACGCCCGGACACGCGCGCTCCTTGAGGAGGGACTTACCGCCTGCCAGACCGCTCTCGGCTGCGAGGTAAGAATTTGGGAATGAGTTTTTCGTCTTGACAACATATATATAATAAAGGTATACTGTATAGAGACATTAAACAACAAAAGGTCGGATTTATGAATACTCTTATTAAATTCAGAAAATCGGTAATGCTTTTTGTCAAGGCGCTGCTTGTTATCGCGGTAACGCTGGGCTTTGTTGAATTCTGGAGCGCCAATTATGTTGAAACGCTGTTCAGCCTGAGAGGAAATTTCGTTGTTATCTTCTCCTTTGTGCTTGTTTTTGTAACCTTCGGCTCGCTTTACGGCGCTTTTAAGATAGGCGTTTACCGTGTTCACGAGATAATTTACAGCTTTTCGCTTGCGGTCATTTTTGCAAACGCCGTTATGTATCTTGAGCTGTGTCTTATCGCCAGAACGCTTGTTGCGGTCAGACCTATGCTGCTCGGAATAATTTTTCAGATTCTGATTGCGGCGGCAGGGAGCTGGTGCGCCAATACGATATATTTTAAGCTTTACCGCGCCCGCCGGATGATTGCCGTTTTCGGCAACGATACCGACGGCTTTGCCCTTATAAACAAAATGAGCCGGCTGTCAGAACGGTTCCAGATTGAAAGCGGTATAAACGCGAACCGTTCCTCGATAGAGGAAATTTTCCGCCATATAGACAAATATGAGGCGGTTGTTATCTGCGGAGTTACAGGGGAAATTCAGCGGCAGATATTAGCTTATTGCTATGCAAACTGCAAAAGAACCTATCTGTTGCCCGATATAACCGATATAGTTATAAACAACAGCTATTCGATTCAGATAAGCGACACGCCGGTGCTTATGAGCCGCAACCGCGGTCTTACCATTGAGCAGGAAATTATAAAGCGGATAGGGGATATAATCATTTCGGCGCTTATGCTGATTGTTTCAAGTCCGTTTATGCTGATAGCCGCCGTCGCCATAAAGCTGGACGACGGCGGACCGGTATTCTTCCGCCAGAACCGGATTACGAAGGACGGAAAGATATTCAATATAATAAAATTCCGCTCGATGATTGTTGACGCCGACCGCGACGGTGTTCGCAAGGCGACCGACGGGGACGACCGCATTACCCGCGTCGGACGTATTATCAGAGCCTGCCGGATTGACGAGCTGCCCCAGCTTTTCAATGTTTTGAGGGGCGATATGTCGATGGTGGGTCCGAGACCCGAAAGAATAGAAAACGTTTATGAATATTCCTGCAAATATCCCCAGTTTGAGCTGCGCCACCGCGTTAAGGCGGGACTTACGGGATATGCCCAGATATACGGCAAGTATAACACCGCTCCGGCGGACAAGCTGAATATGGATTTGACTTATATAGAAACCTATTCGCTTCTGCAGGACATCAAGCTTATTATTTTAACATTTAAAATATTATTTATGCGCGAAAGCACGGAGGGCTTTTCCGAGGAGGCAAGCCGCAGCCGTGTTTCCGATGAAAGCGGAAAGGAAAATGAAAATGAAATTTGAGGCAGCGCTGGTAGTAATGGCAGCAGGAATGGGGAGCCGTTTCGGAGGACTCAAGCAGGTTGAGCCGATAGGTCCCAAGGGTGAGGCTATTCTCGATTTCTCGGTTTATGACGCAAAAAAAGCCGGATTTACAAAGGTTGTTTTTGTTATTAAGCACGAGATTGAGGAGGAGTTCCGCAGACTGGTCGGGAGCAGGATTGAAAAGCAGATTCCGGTTTCCTATGTTTTTCAGGAGACCGATATGCTGCCGGAGGGCTTTGAGTGTCCGCCCGACCGCGTAAAGCCCTGGGGTACGGGTCACGCCGTCTATTGCTGCCGCAACGAGGTGAAAACGCCGTTCGCGGTTATAAATGCCGACGATTATTACGGTCACAACGCCCTGCGGCAGATATATGAGCAGCTCAGAAACGACAGCAAAAATTATTGTATGGTCGGTTTCCGTCTTGCAAATACCCTTACCGAAAACGGCACCGTTTCGCGCGGCGTATGCACGATTGAGGACGGTATGCTCAAAAACATCATTGAGCGCACTAAAATTGCCGACTGCCGCTATACCGAGGACGGCGAGCATTGGACACCTCTGCCCGCGGACACGGTCGTTTCTATGAATATGTGGGGCTTCCAGCCGGATATATTCAATTATATAGAAAGCGATTTCGTTGATTTCCTGAAAGAGAAAATAGAGGTTCCGAAGTCTGAGTTTTATCTGCCGAGCGTTGTTTCGGGACTTATCGAAAGCGGAGAAAAACAGGTTCGCGTTTTGGTGGCGGAGGATAAATGGTACGGCGTTACATACCGCGAGGATAAGCAGGGAGTTGTTGACGCTATTTCCGCAAAAATCGCTGCCGGAGAATATGAAGGCCTTTAAATAATAAACAGGAGCTGATTATATGAATACCAAAAAAATAATTCTTGCGGTTGCCGGCGGAGTTGTCGTGCTGGCGCTGCTCATTACCGGAATAGTTGTCACCCTAAAAAATTCTGGCGGAAAGAAACCGGAAAACGATAATTCCTCGGTTTCTTCCCAAACCGGGAGCGGCTCCTCAGGCTCCGGCTCTGCGGACGGCAATTCCTCGGATGCAACTGTGTCCGCCGGTAAGGTTGAGCTGCCTAAGGTTGAGGCTAAAACCGGCAAAAAGGTTTCTGTTCCGATAAAGCTGAGCAAAAACCCCGGAATTAACGCGGCTCAGCTGATTTTTGAATACGATTCGTCCGCTCTTACATATAACGGCTGCGAAAACGGCGATATTCTCGATGAATGTGAGGACGCCGAGAACAGCGGAGTTATAACTGTTCTGGTTCAGAACGGCGGAATTGAGGACAGCAGCAAAAACGGAACGCTTATAACCCTCAGCTTTACGGTTAAGGACGGCGCAAAGCCGGGAACATATACCGTAAAGGCGTCCGATAAAAGTATGATTTGCAATTCCGATGAGGTTATCGTCGTTCCTGAGCTTTCGGACGGTCAGATAACGGTAAAATAATTAAATCTGCCGAATATTATATGAAAGGAACGGTGAAAGCATTGAAAAACAGGGCTTTATCCGCGATACTTGCCTGTTTTATAATGATAATGCCGCTTGCCGGGATTCCGGCGTCTGCCGCGGACAGGGAGTTTACCCTGCGCGTTTCCTCGGCAACCGCCGTTCCGGGCGACAGTATTGTCCTGAATGTGGATATAGAAAACAATCCGGGAATAATGGCGGTAACGGTTACTTTTCATTTTGACCCTGAGGTATTGCAGTATGAAAAGTACTACGGCGGTATTCTTGTTAAGGATACTATCGCTACCCATAACGGCTATATCAGCATTGTGTATTGCCGGAGCAATGACATTGCGAAAAACGGAACTCTTTTCGGCATAGGCTTTAAGGTTAAGGAAGGCGCGCAGGTCGGAAAATACCCGGTTACGGTTAAAAACAACCGCTGCGAGGATACCCTGAACGGCGCGTTCGCAAACTGGAATTCCGAAAAGCTTGTGGGAACGGTAATTCCCGGAACGGTCGAAATAGGCTATAACGGCAGTAATTGCAGCCATCGCTACGGCGGATATACCGAAACCGTGCCGTCGGGCTGCAATACCGTCGGCATAAGAAGCCGCAGCTGTACGGTCTGCGGTCATACCGAGACCGAGCAAACGCCGAAGCTCGGTCATAAATACGACGAAAACTGGACGGTGGATAAGGCGGCAGCGGAGCAGGAAAGCGGGGTTATGTCCCGCCATTGCCTGCGCTGCGACTCGGTTACCGATAAGGTGGCATTTACCTTAAACGACGCTGCCGGAAACGGCTTTGCAAACGAGGTCGGAACCGTGCTGGCGCCGGGCTCATGGGAACCGCTCAAAATTGCTGAAACGCCGGACAGCGACCGGGACAATACCGCCCCTGAGCCTGAACCCGAAACGCCTGAGGAAACGCCGGATGCCAATATCCTTCCGGAAAAGCCGGATAATTCATCTGAAGAGCCGATAAGCGCAGAGGACCTTGTAAACAACGTCAAACGCGCTCAGAAAACCGGTCTTGCAAGATGGTTTTCCTATGCTCTCGGCGACTCCGAAAACGCCGGGATATTAAGTATAATCCGAGCCTCGGTTCCGAAAAAGCTTGCAATATCCTCGGCAGGCATCATCATATCTCTTGTCGCGGCAATTTTCGGCATATTACTATAAATAACAGAAATCAGGGTAACAAATGAAAAAATTCAGAAAATTATTTGCAGCGGTTATTGTATTGTGTCTCTCATTTTCGGCATTTTCGGTTAATGCGGAAAACGGCAAAACACAATATTATTACGCTACGTCGTATGCACTATCGGATGGTGCGGTTCCGGAAGTGAAAACAGTATTATCTGTTTCCGAAACTGTAAAAAAATATCCTCAGGCTACCTATGATTATATTGTAGCTCAAATGCTTAATCAGAGTCCCGAAATTTATGTCTTTGATAAACGTATTGAAACGAATGATTTACAAAATTTGTTTCAGCATCTCAGAGATTCGCGGCCGGAACTATATTTCCTCGAACGAGGATATAGATATAGTAGTAGCGGCGGATATGTTTGGAGTATTATTCCGGGTTATGAAATTTCAGGCGAGGAGTATGAAAGAACAAAGGAAGTTTATAACTCCGAGCTTAAGAAAATAGTTGACCGCATACCGGAAACAGCTTCAACTGTTGAAAAGATTTTGCTGGTACATGACTATATTGCCGACCGCTTTTCCTATGATACAACATACTCAAACTACGATGTCTATGCTATGCTTACTGAAAACACAGGTGTTTGCCAAGCGTATACATTGCTGTTTATTGCCGTTATGAATGAACTTGGAATAGATTGTTCTTACGTGTCAAGTGAAACAGCGGTTCACATATGGAACGCAGTAAAGCTTGATGACGGACATTATTATCACCTTGATGTAACCTGGGATGATCCTATGGGTTCTGCTCTTGTGAAACATAATAATTTTTTAATTTCAACCGAAACTATGCTCAGAATGTCTGAGGAAAAATCCGATTGGGTGTCACCGGTTCTGAATTTTGGGTCCGATAAATATGAAAACGGCTATGTTTGGAACGGAGCAGACTATCCGTTCAGATATTTGAACGGAGCAATATACGGCGCAAAAGAGAAAAACGGCGGTCTTACAATCGATAAATGTTCAAACGATTTGAAAAGCTATTCCGAGGAGATTGCCGCGATACCTGCTTGCTATTGGAATGTAAGAAATGATACCTCAAGCAGATATATAGGCTTTTTTAGTGGATTTACTTTGGTTGGAAACACATTTATCGTTAATGATAGCGATAAAATTTTTTGCTGCCGAAAAACAGGCGACAGTTGGAACACAATAATTATTCCGTATAAAAAAACAATAGATACGGATTATTACTATTCGCTTTCAGATGAAAACGGGAATATAGTGTTAAAAACAGGTAACGCGCCAAATGTAATAGATGATGTCCGGGATGTAATTGTTCCGTTGCCCATCATTGCAAAAAACGGCAATTCTTGGGCGCAGGCGTTGGTTCAAACCCGAAAATCCCTTCTGGATGAACCTCAGCCGGAGGTCAATACGGATTTTCTCGATATGAACGGCGATAACATAATAGATATACGCGACCTTGTTAAAATGAAAAAACGCTCGGCAGCCGCCGCAGCATAGAAAAGAGGTAAGTCAGTTGCATTTGCAGGAATCGGGAGAAATGTATCTCGAAACAATTCTCGTTTTATCAAAAAAGAAACCGACTGTTCGGTCTATCGACGTCGGAGAATATATGGAATTTTCAAAACCGAGCGTCAGCCGCGCCATAGGACTGCTAAAAAACGGCGGATATGTAACGGTTGATAAAAACGGCTTTATTTCTCTTACCGACGCGGGACGGGAAATTGCCGAAAAAATTTACGAACGGCATACGGTTTTAACCCGGCTGCTCGTCAGTCTCGGAGTTGATAAAGAGACCGCTGCGGAGGATGCGTGCAAAATGGAGCACGCTATAAGCGACGTTTCATTCGCCGCAATAAAGCGGAAATTCGAGCTTGACAGCGAAAAAAATTAAAAATAAAATGAATAATTTTCCCGTTTCCGGATAATATTTTTTCCGGAGACGGTTTCTTTTTTCAGCCAATTACAGGAGAAATTGCGCAAGATATTGTGCCGCGCTCCGCTTTAGAACCACAACTTTAAAAAATAATTAAAAAAAGGCAAAAAAAGTGTTGACAAAGGTGGTGAGGTGTGGTATTATAATCAGGCGCTCTGCGGAAGCGGAGAG
>CAKSOL010000007.1 GCA_934477125.1 uncultured Eubacteriales bacterium
TACTGCCGCGGTCAGCCGCCTTTTTCGCTTACATTCTTCAAGGAGCGCGAGCAAAAGCTCTGCCGTTATGATATTTGCATTATTGAACCGGGCAGGGAAATGATTGTAAGCGCTATGCTTGAAGGCACAGACCCTAATTGCAGGGTGGTAATAGCGGTTCTGGAAAGCACCGAAAGGGGCGAATATCTGCGTATACCCTGCGATACATTTATTTGCATAAAAGAAAAAACGGGATACCGTTTTTATAAGGGAGGAAAAACTATTGATTGATATTAAGGAATTTGAACGCCATACCTCATTCAAACCGAGTAGAAAAATAAGCATTGAGGAGAAAAAGGAATGGGAGAGGATATTTTCTTCTCTTCGTTCGGGCGCAATACTTACAGGCACGGTAATGGGTAACGATACCGTAATGATGCCGGACGGTGAAGAAAAGCTCGCACTTACCATAATTCAGTACAGAATTAAGGTAATCATACCGTATGACGAGGTGTGGTATGACAGTAAAAAAATGCCCGCCGCCGCATGTTATACGGTCTATGACGGGCGCGCATGTGGATTATGTTATAAGCGGAATAAGACGGGACGGCGAGTGCTGCATAGCCTCGCGCAAAAGAGCGCTTGTTATTCGCAGACGCAGCTTTTTAAAGCTGCCGTTTAAAAGCGGTAAGCGCGTCACCTGCAATGTAATAGCTGTGGGACGAGCCAAAGCCTTGTGTACCTGCGGCGGGTTTGATGTGTTGCTCAGCACGCAGGATATATCCTACGGTATGATACCTGATTTAAAAGAATGTATGCACACAGGTGAGGAACACGAGGTTATACTGAAAAGCTATGACGAAAAAACACATCAGCTTAAAATCTCTATAAAGGAAGCAAAGCCGCACCCGTTTGACGGCGCAGAGCAGCGTCATCCCGTAAACTGCCGCAGGGCGTCTGTAATAACGGGGAAATACGGCGGCGGAGTGTTTTGCCGGCTTGAAAACGAGCTTGACTGCCTTTGCAGTTATCTGCCGGAACAGAATGCCCTGGATTTTCATATAGGCGACCGAGTGGTAATTGTTATACGCAAATACAACTATGAAAGAAAGCTTGTTTTCGGCAGGATACTTGCAAGATGGTAGGTAAAAAAGATGAGGGGCGCTGCCGGACAACGGCAGCGCCCCTCCAAAATACGGAAGTGAAATTTTATTGTTCTTTGTGCCGACTTATTTTGTCAGCAGCAGTTTGCGCAGGGCGACAAGGTCTTTAGCATTTACCTTACTGTCGATGTTAATATCGGCATTGACTTCTTTTACGGTAACTTTAGAGCCGGCAATATATTGCTTTAATCTTACGAGGTCACGGATATCAACATAAGTATCATTGTTGACATCTCCTATAAGGCTGTCGCAGACGTCGCACTTAACATCTCCGCCGTGGAAGGTTTTCATCGTTATATCGGCGTAATCATAGGCAGCACCGTAATAAATATATATCGGTTTATTCAGGTCGGTCGTTGTACCGCTGACTATATCCGCGGTTGCCTTTGCTACCTCGGCACCGTTTACGGTAAGTACCAATCCGCCGTCGCGAACGGCAAAACGCACATCATAATCCGAGACATTCGTACCGAATACTGATTTATCGATATAGACTCTGCGCGCGGCAACACCGTCGGCATCGGTCACTTCCATTATATCCACATACGGATCACTGTCATTCATACTGAAAAGATAGTAGAGATCGGTTACGGAACCGTTTTGATACTCGGAATTCGAAAGCTTAAATACTACTTTGCGGGCTGTCATTTCCGCATCGGCACGATCGGCATAGGCGCTGCTGTCTATAGAAAATGTGAGGTGAGCGCCGTCTATATTAACAGCCTTTGCAAAGTTGTTGTAGTAGCCGCCTTTTCCGTAATTATTGTTGATGCCGTGACTCCACATATTATAATTCATTCTTACGCCGTTTTCATTGGATGTAATGTCAATTACCGAATTCCATTCGTTATTGGTCGCATTAAAGCGCAGATCGGCATTTCTGACCGGATATGTTCCGTTATCGTGTACATTCTTTTCGCAGCCTGTGGTTTCAACCGAACCGTCGTCAATCAGGTATACTCCCAATTCACCGGCTGCAACAGTTGCATTGAAAGAAGAAATATTACCTGAGGAAATGGTCTTATCGGTCATAAGGTCGGTTACGGTGACATTAGCTCCCAAGCCTATGTCTGAAGGTACTGTTACGGTTACATTGGCATTTTCTGAGGTGCCGTTGGGGACAATAACAACGGCTTTTCCGTTTGCATAGCGCGCATAAGCCTGATAGCTTGAAACTCCGGATATATCTACCGCTGCAATGTTGCTGTTGCGGTGGTCGTCGGCAAAGCTTTCAAATATATCCGCATATGTGCGGCGAATGGAAATGTATTTTTTAACAGTATTGAAGTAGGCGAGATTGGCAGAGTCGAGCAGAGCCTTTAAATTCAAATGACCGTGATAGTAAAGGCTGGGATCGGCATTGGTAACATCGGTATCAATGCGATCGTTTGTCGCTTCTCCCATATACACAACGGGGATATAAGGAGAAAACAATGCGTTGTAGCCGAGATCCAAAAGCGAACCGGATACAGCTGACTCGCCGGGAATATAATAGTCGTTCGAGTCTTTTATAAGGTTGCCGTTTTCATCTACTTTAGCCGATTTGTACCAGTTGTCATGGGTGCGGTAGGTATAAAGATAATATTTCTTGTCTCCGGTGTTGTCGTTGGAAGCTGAGCCGTCCTTTACGGTAGTAACAATGTTTTTACCGCCCGATGTAAAATACGAGGCATTGGCGTTGGTGTAAATATCGTGCTCCCAGTTTCCGGTGGTTGTAAGCCCCATCTGTTCGGTATCATACGCTGCGGAACGGTCGCTTGTATGCTCTGAAATGATAACAAGCTGCTTTCCGGAAGCAAGCGCCTGAGAACGAATGTTTGCAAACAGGTCATATCCGGTTATTCCCGGCTCTAAATCTACCCGCAAACCGTCAAGATTGCAGGTTTTAACTATATTGAGCATCGTTTCGGTATACCATTGCTTGAATGTTTCGCTTGTATAGTTGTATTTGGGACCGCCGAATCCGGAATGGTCGCCGGTATCAAGAACATCGGCAAGAGTTTTTTCCGTTCCGCCTACGGTTATTTTGCGGGCTGTATCGGCGCTGCTTGAAACACCCCAGATAACAACATCCAGCACAACGCGGATATTTCTTTTATGCGCTTCTGATACAAAGCTTGCAAGCTTTGCCCAGCCTGCCGTATAATCGTCGGTTCCGGTAAGCTCCGGCTCTATCGTATCAGCTCCTATATTGGTATAACCGTTGTCATAGCCGTCGTTATCGCCCTTTTGGTTTACCGGGTCGATCCAAAGGCAGTTTACGCCGAGCTCGCTGTAATAGTCAAGTATACTTGCGGCAGCCGCGTCTATTGTTCCGGCGGGAGTTGCTTTAGCAAGATTGACCTCTGCGATAATTGCAGATTCAAGCCATTTCGGGGTTTTCAAATTATCATTGATGTCAGCTGTTGAAACACTGTCGCGATATACCGGCATAAGCTTAGCATTGTTAATATTTTCGGTTTCAATATCGCTGATTGTAACATTTCCGAGCGTTGAGTGCGTATATCCGTAGAAGTCAACCTCAAAATCGGTAGCGTTGTTGTCTATGTTACCAAACGAGAGATAGGCGAGCTCTGCTGTAGGAGCGTTGCTGAGACCGGCGGTTTCAAAAATTGAGGCGTCGAATTGACCGGCAACTGCATATTCCCCGGATTTTATCTTAACTATCCAGCTGCTGCCGTCTGACGATTTATGAAGCGAAACATCAAAAATACTTGAGCCTATAGTTTTGATAAGAGCGTTGTTCGTAAGCAAAGTGGCAAGCTCTACGTATTGTCCGCCGGAAAAGGTCGCATTGTCAATGTTTTTTATAAGCTTCAGGTCGCCCTTTACCGGGTCTATTAAAATCGTCGGAAGAACACCGTAGAACCATTGGTTTTCATATCTTGCAAGGTAAATAGCAAAAGGCTTGCTGCTGGCGGAGGCATAGTTTCCAAAGCGCAGAGTAAGTCCGTCAAGCGGCTGCATATTTTCCCTGTATATATAAGGATACTGCGCTCCGCCCCAGGTCTGTTTGATATGAACGCCGCCGCCTGTAATATCCGTGCGTTTGAGAAACGGGTCGGTATTACCGGCATTCCCAAGCGCATAATCGGTCATAGTATTTGCTCCGGCAACACCGGCAAGATCAGCAGTAGGGTCGAGACAGGGCTTTTCGCCGCCGTGGAAGCTGTTGAGAGTGATATCGGTATAATCGGTATCTGCGGCTATGTAAAGATAAACAGATTTAGTTATATCGGTTGAGGTGGTGGCAAGCAGTTCGGGAGTTGCAAGGTCAACCGCAACACCGTTTACCGACATTCTAAGTCCGCCGTTATCCAACACCTTGAAAATTATGCTGTAGCTGCTTACTGCGTCTCCGAAAACATCAAGCTTGCCGCTGAAGTAGAACCTCTGAGCAGCAACATTATCGGCGGTAACGCTCATAACATCTATATAAGGGTCTTTGTCATTAACGCAAAAGGTATATCGCAAATCATTTGTTTCTCCGTTCAAGCCCTCGCTGTTTGCGAGCTTAATAACAAACTTTCGCGACATAAAGTTTGCATCACCGTATGTCGACGATACCTCATTATTCAGCGTAAGCTTCAGATGCGTTCCGTCGAGCATCGAGATAGGCTTTAGGTTCTGCATATAAGGAGAACCCGCGCTGTTAGCCGGCGCTCCGCTTGCCTGCAAACGGTATTTCATTCTGGCGCCGTTTTCATCCTCCGAAAAGTCAATCGGCCAAAAATAGGTTGAGCCCTCGACAGTATTGTTCTTGGATGACACACGCACATCGTCCGCAGTTACAAGGTATGCCTTATGTTCGGCGTCGGCTCCGGTTTCGGCGTTAGCCGCACCGACGGCAAAGCCTGCCGGCGCTGCCGTAATCAATAGGGAGAGGCTGCAAAGAATAGATAACATACGTTTTTTCATTTTCATTTTTTTACCTCCTGCAAAAATTATAATGGGGCTGCTATGCTTTGGAATTTAAAGGATTAACTATTTTAACCTCGAAAATGCCAAATTAGCTATTTGCGCAGTATATTTTACCGCATATCACATAACAGCAACGGTAAAAACTTAGCAAAAATAACAATTTCAGGCAAATTAAAAGGTTTTAAATAATTTACGTTTTCATTCTAACACATCCTTTTCCGTTTGTCAATATAAGCAAATCAATAAAATAAAGTGATTAACTTTTGTGAGTTTTAAGCAGGTGAGCGTTGTAATATTTAAAAAACAAGTATTAAAAACGATTTAAATGCTGTTTTATAGCATTCCGGCACTTGTCAATTTGATTTTGTTGTTATATAATATAATTGTTAAGCTGAGTGTGCATAAAAATGTGCCGGCTTGATATTAACAGGAAACGGAGCGGTAAATTAGTGGCAGTAACTATTGTCGATATAGCCCGTGAAGCAAAATGCTCAACGGCAACAGTATCTCTTGCGCTGAAAAACAACGAAAGGATTTGTCTGAAAACAAGAGAAAGGGTTCAGGAAATCGCCAATCGACTGGGGTATCATCCTAACTATGCGGCTCGCAGCCTTATAAAGGGGCAAACAGGCAGCATAGGGGTTGTTATTCCAAATTTGGAAAATCCGCTTTTTATTGAGCTTTTGCAGGGTATTGACGAGTATATTACAGAGCGCGGATTTTGTATAGTGCTCGGAGTTTCGGCGCTTTCCGCCGAAAAGGAGAAACGGTATTTGTCAATGCTTTCCGAGAGACAGGTGGACGGTCTCATACTTTTCCCGACCTTCCTTAACGAAACATTTCCGGAAGCTGTTGAAAGTGCGGATGACCATAAGATACCTCTGGTGCTCTGCGGTTCATCGGGACTGATAAGCAGCAACATAAATTATGTTATGACTGATAACCGTATGGGTGCCTATATCGGAACGGAGCACCTGATTGAGCGCGGCTGCCGGAATATCGCATTTATAGGAGCGATTGTTGATATGGCTCAGGCTCAGACCCGTTTAAACGGCTATCGGGACGCTTTGGAGTTTTACGGACTCGAAAATAATCCTGCGCTTGAGGTATATTGCTCTCCGGAAGCGGATACTGTGTTCCAAAAAACGGTTGAGCTGCTGAAAACTCAAAAGGTTGACGCTATTTTCTGCCTTTATGATTATATGGCGTTCAGCGTTATACGCGCGGTTGAATCTCTTGGTTTGCGTATACCGGAGGATGTTGCTATCGTCGGATACGATAATGTCAGCATTTCCGCCAGGCTCTCAAAATCGCTGACTTCTATTGATACTCATAGCCATAAGGTAGGCAGAACCGCAGCGGAAATACTGTTGAAGAAAATTGAAAAGCCGGAAACGCCAAACCGTCAGATAGTTTTTAAGCCGGAACTGGTCGTAAGGGAAACCACCGAATTAAAAAAATGAATTAAAACAAAGCTTATGGGCAATCGGGAAATGAAAAAATTTCCCGATTGCGTTTTTTATATTTCGAGGTCAACCATATCGGTTTCAGCTATATTTCCGTTATCCAAAAGAAATGTTTTAACTTCATATGGCGCGAAAGATAATTTTGCCGGGGCTGAAAGGAGAAAACCGTCCAAAGCAGCGTCAGCATATTCAGCCGAACAGTTAAACAGGCGAAGAATATAGCCGTTTCCCGCGTGAGAGTGCTTAAACGCGCTTACCGTTACGGGATCACCTGTAAGCCGCAGGGGCGTTTTCGGCTTTGAACCCCCGCCTGCCGGAAAAAACGAGAGCAGCATCGGCGGCTGGGAAAAGCTTTCGGCCATGCGCGGAAGCTCTCGGCGAAGCTTTCCTGTTTCTCCGCCTATTATTCTGAAACGGTAAATTCGTTCGCCCTGGTCGGTATGCGGGGTGAAACGGTCCTGCGGGATAAGTGAACGGTCGGGCGATATGGGGTGAGCGCAGTAGGCGGGTGAGCGTATAAGTGTAACTCCGACCGAACCGTTTTGAACCGAGGAACCGTGAACTCCGTTGTTTATAATTCCTACGGCTCTGTCTCCGCCGACGGCGACGAGATAACAGCCGGAAACATTTTCTCTGCCGGAAATATCAAAGGATTCTTCTCCGAAAGCCTGCTGACCGATACATTCCGTGATTTTCTTCTCGGTAGGTATATGCAGCTTTACCATACGCTGAATTTCCATCCATTGCAGTCTTATCTGAATGTCGATATAAGGCTCGCTCTTTGATAAAATATATTGCACTACGGCTCGTGAACGGCGATAACTCAGCACGGCTTCGACAACAGTGCGAACTGCGCCGTCCTCTATAACCCGAACCCCCTCAAGCTCGGTTGATGCTCCGGAGAATTCTCCGCTGCTTTTAGGTGTCATAACCCGAAATTTTCCGCATTTCTTCGGAAATTCGGTTACGAGCATTCCCCAAGGGTCGCCGTCGTCCTCAATAACATCCAGACGAAATGCCCCCGGCTTTAAATACGGAATGCCATCTAATATATAGCTGTCAAGACAGCCGGTTTTTAGGTTTACGCCAGCGGTTATCCGATTGCCTTTGAAAACAAAGCGTTCGTTTTCCCTAGGGAGAGACGGTACAGGCTTTTTTGGCAGTCGGTTATAGCGGCAGTTGAATCTTGCCGTCGTCATCGGCGGCAGCTCTGCGCTGAAAACAACGCGCTTTCTCCAATCAAGATTAAGGTTGCTCGCTTCCTTTTCGCATTGGGTCGGCAAAGCGGTGCCGTTGATATCAAATACCTGCGGCATAGAAAATTCAGGCTCCCAATTTTGGTCCCAAAGCGACATTTCGCAGGAGAAGCTGCCCTTTACGGTATAGGGATGAGGATTGCAGGCTATTATCGGAATTTCTCCCTCGGCAGCAGGCTCCTGTCCGGCAGACAAAGCGAAAAATGCTCTTGCCCGAACGCGGGAAATAATTTCCTCGCCGTGGCTTAATTGCCGCAGCGCGGAAAGCTCTCCGTTTTGAACGCAGGTTCCGGGCAGCATATCGTGAAACTGGACTGTCATAAGGTCTGTCTGAGCTTCGGAAAGCTCAGCCGTCGGATAAGCCGAAAGACCTGATGCCGCTGCTGCGGAACATAGCTTTTCAGCGGAAAAAAGTCCGTTTTCAAGCCTGCGGTGTGCCAGCTTTATTTGTATCTGACTTGTATAGCATCCCGGCGCCCATGGGTTTAAATCACCGATATGCTCCGGATGCGGCGCGTCTTTTACAGCTGCAAAATACTGCTCCGGGGTAGAGTGCAGCAGGAGTATATCTTCTGTCTTGAGCCTTTCCGCCAGCTCGGAAATATCGCGCAGATCCTTTCTTGACGGACCGCCGCCATGGTCTCCGACTCCCCATAAGCATATATCTATCGGGCAGTCGGAGCGTCGGGCGGCAGTTTCAATTTTTTCAGCCGCCTTTCCGAGGGGAGAGGAATAGCTGTCGTTAATGCGTCTCGCCATAACGCGGCTGCCGTCATAGCCTACCCAATCAAATACACCTTCGGGCAAATGCTGAAACGATTCCCATGGGCGGCAGAATAGATAGCTGTCAAAGCCGGTTTTTTTCAGGATTTGAACAAGTCCGCGAGTATGACCGAAAGCATCGAATCCGATTGCAGTTTTGGGTCTTGCTCCGAATTTTTCTTTAAAATAGCGCAAGCCGCTTTCTATTTGCCGGATATGGCTTTCGCCGCTCAGCATATTGCAGTCGGGCTGAAGATACCAACCGCCCATTATGTGCCAGCGGCCCTCCTGCACAAGCCTTTGTATACGGGAAAAAAGCTGTGGTTCGTATTCCTCTATCCAGCGATACAGCATAGCCTCGTTGTGGTTGAAAACAAATCCGTCAAACTCTTCGCAGAGATCGGCGGCGGTGCGAAAGGTTGAAAGCGTTTCGGCGGCGCCTTCCTCCCATTCCCATTGCCATACAGGGTCAATATGGGCATTGCAGATAAGGTAAACGGTTTTCATTGTTCTTGAACCTTTTCGGAGCGCAGCAAAAACAAACCGACCTCTCCCGGCTTTACGGAAACGGTGAAGCGTTTCTGCATATCGCAATCGGTTGTCGGTATTACGGCTCCGGAAAGCGCGTCAGTAACACTTGCGGAGCGGCTTATACCGGGTAAATCAGGAACTGTAACCGTAACATCGGCGGCGGAATCCGTACCGTTCGGAACAACAATAATTGCAGCGCCTTTGCCGTAACAGACATATGGCTGATAGCTTGAAATTCCTTCCGTTTCAACCTTTTCTATGCGGCTTTGCCTGTGGTCATCCGGAAAGTTGCCGTATATTTCGGGCAGACTGCGCCTAAGAGCCAGCAGCCGCTTTACTTTTTCATATCTTTCGCGGCATTCCGGGCGTTCAAGCGCTTCTGTTTTCAGCCGTCCGTAATAATACAGGTTAATATCCGAATTTGAAAGGTCGCTGTCGTCGGTGAAATCACCGGTTGCCTCTCCCATATAAACTATCGGAATATAAGGCGAAAACAGTGCGTTATATATGAGGTCAAGCATAGAACCGTTATGACAGTAAATGTTATCGTGAGTGCTGTAACAGTAAGTATAAAGCTTTTTACCGCCTGTATGCTCGGCATCGTTTGCAAGCTTGCCCGAGCGGATGCAATCTACTATGTTATAACCGCCGCGCGTGAAGTATGCGGCGTTGGCATGGGTCTTGGTAAGGTCGTGTTCCCAATTATTAACTACGCCCATTTGCTCAATATCAAATGCCGAATGGCGGTCATTTGCGTGTTCCGAAATAATAGCTAATCGGTATCCGTCCTTTAAAGCTTCGCGTCGGATTTCGGCAAACAGCTCATAGCCTGTGACACACGGTTCCAAATCCACTCGTATGCCGTCCAAACGGCAGGTTTTTACGATTGAAAGCATGGTTTCCTTGTACCACTCAAAAAATAACGGTTCGTCATACAGATATTTCGGTCCGCCCCAGTTTGACCATGCCTCTTTGTTGTTGGGGTCCTGCAAAATGCGTCCTATGGGGAACCGCTCGCCCCCGGCGGTTATCTCGCGGGTAATATCAACATCTGCCGATACTCCCCATGTCACAACATCCAGCAGTACGCGCAGTCCTTTTTTGTGCGCCGCATCGACAAATTCCGCAAGCTTTTGCCACCCTGCATTATAATCAGAAGTGTCGGTAAGGGCAGGCTCAATGGTATCAAGACCGATATTTGTATAGCCGTTGGGGTAAGTGAAGCTGTGTCCCATCTCATTAACGGGGTCTATCCAAAGGCAGTTTACTCCCAGTTCGGCAAAATAGTCAAGTGTGCCGATAGCTGCGTCAATAGTGCCTTCCTGTGTTGCGTGCATAAGGTTTACTTCGGCGATAACCGCGCTCTGAAGCCAGGCAGGGGTATCTAAGCCGTTGTTATCGATTATAGGAAGGGAAGAGTCGGGCTGATGAATTGATGACATATATTATTCCTCCTTGAATTTTATGCTTTAGGCAGTGCAGGTTATGGTGGAAACAGCGGTCGTTAATACCTTTATCTGCGGCGGTACCGATATAACCGGCTCGCAATTCCGCTCCATATGGCAGTAAATGAATCCGTAGGGAGTAGGAATTGATATATCGGCATATTCCAACCCGTAAAGACAGGGGTTAAGTCTGATAGTCCGCCAACCCGGTTCAACTATTTCAAGACCTAACAGGCTTACCGGCAGCTGATAAGCCGGTGTTCCGCCCCAGGCGTGGGAAAAATCAAAAAGATAATCACCGTTTCCGTCGGGCGGAAACCAGCCTTCCTGCAATCCTTTTCCGCAATTAGCGGCAAGCGGCTTCCAGCGCTCTAAAAGCGGCATCAGGTATTCCTCCTGCAAGCCCGTTTTTCTTATGGCACTTAGAGTAAAATGCATAAAATACGGTTGCATATCCGGCATATCGGTATCATTTAATACAGTGCGTAAAATTCTTGCCGAATCCTTTTTGCTGCATACGCCGTAAAGTACAGCCATAACATTACTGTGCTTTGAAAAGTGACGCCGCGGAAGATTTTCCGGAAGATAATTATAAACGGGAACGGCATCCGGTGTGGGGAGACCGTCAAAGTAGAGACCCCGTTCGCTGTCGTAAAGCAGAGTCCGAATTGCGGTGCGCAGTGCGGAAGCATTTTCAAGACAACGCTTTTCCATATTAAAATCTTTTAACTCATTAAAAATATTTGCCGCTGTTTGCAATGCGCCGTGATACTGCATACACAGGCAGCTTTGCCCCAAATATTTAGGCGGATGGTGCATAGAAAAGCCGTCTACCGTATTCCAATCAACAAACATATAATTGGGGCATTTTTCTAAAAGACCGTTATCGCCGATGTAGCTTTCAAAGCGGGAAAGCAATTTTAAAAGTGCGCAAAGACATTTTTGCAACAGTCCAATGTTACCGGTAAAGCGGTAAACATCCCAAAGCATCATAATCCATTGCAGGCTATAGCTCGTATGAAACATTACACCGTTGTTTTCTTCGAGCCATCGGGCTGTACGGTATAAATCGAATTCTGCAAGTCTCATATCGCCGAAGGTGCAGGCCGTCATCAGGCTTTCAATATAATAATCCCCTGTGCAGGCGAGCGGTTCCTGATGACGGGGACTGTCTAAATGGATAGTCTGACGGCATATCCTGAGCGTCCATTTGCAAACATCGTAAACTGCGTTAAGCTCACGGTCTGATGTGTGGCAGTCTCCTTCATTTTTAACCGGATAATTAACGGCTGTGAGGTAAGGCTCAACAGTAACGGGAACGACATCGTCGTTGCGTATTGTCAGGCAAAGTGTTCCGATACTGTAATATCTCAGTGAACGGTAAACTGTATCGCCGTCGGATATTACGGTTTCGCTGTCTCCGTTTTGCCAAAGCTCGGGCAGTTCATATCTATCGGCAGTAATATGCGCCTTTCCCTTGATCCTAAGACAAATAAATGAGGCATATATTTTATTAAAATCCGCGCAGGCTGTCAGCGTTTCACCGGGTTGAACGGTTATTTGCCGTATATTTTTCGGAAAAACCGTGTATTCGTCCATTGGTGGAATTTCAGAGATTTTGGGATGCCAGATATCCGCAAGCTCCTCTGCCGGCTGTAAGGACATTTCGGGAACACGTGCGTTATAGGTTCCGAAATCGGTGTAATGTGCGGCTTGTCGGCAAAGCCAGGATGAGTCTGTGCCGATAGGCTGAGACGTGCCGTCGGAAAAACGAACCTCTCCCTCTAACCAAAAGCCGCCGTGTCCCATGGAATAGTCGCAGAGTGCGGTGGGACCGAGCTGTACCAGCGCGCGCAGGGTCAGCGTTTTTCCGCATACGGGGAGCGTCAGCGGCTGAGCAAAGTATGCAGGCGGCTTTTCGGTACACAGAAAATCACCTCCGGCGCATACAGGACCGTCTCCTATGGCTGTGTCGTTGAGGAAAAGGCGATAGTAAGTATCTCCGCATACCTTTAAGCTTACCTCCCTGACCTCCTGTGCAAATGAATAGTATTTTTTAAATTCCGCAACACGGTACGGGATTGGTTTTGCTATGCTGTGACCGCAGATCGGGCAGGCTTGCATATCAGGATAATCAGCCTTCGGCAGCCATATCCAATGAGTCATAAAAATTCTCCTCTTATATTTAAAATCACTGTATTTTATCCGTTTGACAATCCGGAGGTGGATATGCTCTGCACCAAGTATTTCTGACAAAATGAAAACAATATCAGAAGCGGTATCATTATAAGCAGTGTTGCGGCACAACGGGAAATCAGCGTACCTGTAACGTCGTAAGCGTTGTTTATGCGTATGCTGACATTCTCCAGAAGATTAGCAAGAATGTCTGTGTTCGGATAATAAAGCTTGGAATAAATGTCGTCTGTCCATTGCCAGCTGACCGAAAACAGCAGAACGGTCAGCATTGTTGTTCGGGCGTTGGGCAGCATAACCAACGTAAATGTTTTCCAGACATCCGCACCGTCGATACAGGCGGCCTCATCCAACTCCTGCGGGATGGCGGCAAACTGTTCTTTGAACAGGTATATATATAGTCCCTGCTTGATGCCTGTACAGCCGATAGCCATAAGCCACATCGGAATAAATGTGTTTGTCAGATTGACCGTAACAAAACCTAAACGGAAGTATACAAAATTCAGATATTGAGCTGTTGAAACGGTTTGTATAGGTACCAGCATTATAAGTAAAACACAGCCGAAAAGCAGCTTGTTGAGCTTAAAATTAAATCTTGCCAATCCGTATCCTACAAGAACGCTTGATACTACCTGAAGCGCCGCGACAGTTAACGAAAGGAAAACGGTATTCGGCAGGGTTTTCGTAAGGTTTAAACCGTTAATAGCCGTGCGCCAGTAATGCAGCGACCAATGCTTAGGAATGGTATTAACGCTGTTGTCCAGAAGATCTGATGGGTTCATGCATGAAAGTAAAAACTTTGTGACGATCGGTCGAAGAATGATAAATGCCAGACCGAACAGAATAATAAACCGAAGCAGGGAAAAGCCCAGCTTGGATATGCGGCGGGTCAGCCGCTGTTTTTGAATAGCAGTCATATTTTGCTCTCCTTTAAATGCTGTGCTTTCTGTAAGCGCGGATAATTGCCATAACAACGGCAATAACTATTCCTAAACAGATTAAATAAAGAATACTTGCCGCAGTTGCGAGTGAATATTGCTGCTGTGTGCCAAGCTCGGAAATATAGGTGAAAATTCCCGAAGGATCGGTAAATGAGTCAACGATTGTATAAACTGCGTTAATAGTCATTTGAGGCATAATCATCGGAAAGGTTATTTTCCAAAATAATTCCCACTTATTGCAGCCCTCAACGGCTGCCGCCTCGTAAAGCGACGGCGGGATTTCCTGGAGACCGGCAAGGAAAATAAAAATCTGAATACCGCTTGCGGTAACAACACTGTAAATATTTGAAACAGCGCTGCTGATGATTCCGGTAACAGTGTTGCTGAAATTGAGAGATGAAAGCATTGATGAAATACCGCCGACAAGCGACAGGGAAGAATCCGTGCCGGTATCAACCGTTTGGGCAACCAGCTCCATAGCCGGTGCGTCAAAACGCACAAGTATGCCGGTTGTGAGGATTACCGGCAGAAAAAATATCATTCTTGCGGCAAGTCGCCCGCGGAAGCGCTGATTGAGAAGTGTCGCTATAAAAAGACTGAAAATCAGAATTATCGGAATATTTATCAGCAGTGTCCGCAGGCTTGCAACCATATCGGGAACTATCTGAGGGTCCTTTGTCAGAGCTGTCTGATAATACTGCCAGCCGCGGAATGTAAGCTTATATCCGAAGCTTCCGATTGTAATTTCATTGAAAGAAAAGATAATCGTTCGGACAAGGCTCGGAATAAAAATAAATGCCAGACCTAAAAACAGCGGTATCATAAAAAGATAGCCTTTTCTTGCCCGCCGTTCCATATAGGAAACTGAATGCTTATTTTTCATATTATCAGCTCCTTTCCGCGCTTATAAGTGTGAAATCATGGGCTTTAACCGTAATTCCGTCGGCGTTATAGTCTTTATCGGAATAGTTTACATACGCCCGGCTTTGGTCTGCGTAAACGGTGCAGAATATGTTTTCTCCGAGGCTTATATGCTCGGCTATCTCCTGATTTGCCGTTTTTCTTTGGAATGCTCCTATTCGCTGCCACAGAGAGATGAATTCCTTTAGATTACTGTCGCTGTTCATAGAGTAGTATAAGCTTCCGATGCTTGTTCCGGTCAACTCGGAATCATCTTTTCCGATAACGGCATAGGAAAGAACCGCACCGTATTCGAGCGAGCGAAGAATCTGTTCGTTGCGGTCATAGCTGAAATTTATCGCTTCACCGCAGTATGGAACAAGTCCGTGAATAACCATCGGATAAAACGGGACAGCCGTTGTTTCGGCGTCAAAACGGGAACTGTTAAGAGGAATATTATATATATCGTCGGCGTAGGGCAGAACATAGGCATTTCCTGTATCAAAGCTCATACTTTCCGCAGCTGAGCGCGCATTCTCAAGAACCGCCTGAACGGTCATAAGCGCATCGGTACGGCTCACGGGGGTATGAGTTGTGTAGTCGCCGCCGAGATATTTTCCCAATGTGCCGAACGAAACAGCCGGATTTTTTCCGAGAGCTTTTTCAATACCGCCGAGGTATTCGGAGGCATAATTGAAATATTGCTTCGGGGACAGGAAATAGGGGATATCCTTTCCGCTGTTAAACGCTCTTGTTACAGGGTCGTAGCTTTCCCGCTTTACGGGTACCCGGTTTAGATAGTGAGCGCTGTCGGTCTTTTTTGAAAATCCGTTTCCGGTGTCGTATACAAATTGAAAGCTTCCGTCAGTATAAAGCTTTCCGCCGGAATTTTGCAGCTTTTCCTGCAATTTTGAAAGCTCGTTTTTATTTCCGAGTTTTCCGGAAAGGGAGAATCGGTTATTTGCCTTTGGCGTCAGTCCGTTTCGGGAAAAACCGTTCAGTCTGACGGCGGCACCGATATTGCCGTCGGAAATAAGCGTATCAATGTCGCGGCTTATATCGCTAAGGGTTGACAATACGATTTTTTTATCATACGGAATTCCCAAAAAGTTTGAACTTTTTAAAGCCATACCCCAATAGGTAAGATATATGTCCGGATTTTCGGCGGAGTCGGTTTTGCGGATGCCGTTATTGTCCGAAAGATAGCGGCGATATACCTTCGCCATGGCCTGCCAGCTGCTTTCATCACTTCCGAGCAATATAAAGCGCTGAGTCGGAAATGCCGACGATAGCTTTTCAACAAAGAGATTGTATACCGGGATCAGCTGATCGGCACCGATATCGGTCGTGTCCATATGCCGCATGGTGAACATTGTATATATGTGGTTCGGAGCCGCAGAGCAATCCGGACTTTCGGCATAGAAGGTTCCGTTTTCGCTGCCTTCCTCAATTATCGTCATAACCGCGCCGGACGGACGGAGTATACCGTATACCGGCAAACAGCTGTTTTGAGAAAGCTGGGTCATTTTATCGCTTTGAATGCTGTAATCCGAACCGTAAAACGGCTGCGAATATGTACTTACATGATTTTTGCTCCAGTCTATAACGGCTCCGCTGCCGTCGGGAACGAAAAACTGACCGTCTGAACCTTCCGAAGAAGCGAAATATTCTAAGAATGTAAGGCTTTGCAGCTTGTACTCGTTGCTTGCTTCTTCGATACGGTCGGTCAGAACGCGGGCGGTAAATCCGTCCGTCTGTAATGAGTATTCAACCGGAATAACAAATCCGGGAGAGTTCGATTGCTGTTCCGAGTCAAGTCCCAAATCCGATATATCTGCGGCATAGTCGGCTTGCGTGTAGCCGATAAGCGCCATATATTCCTGAATTTCTTCTTTATCGCTGTCGCCGGCATCGTCGTTAAGAATATAAAGCGGAGCTTTTTTGATTGCAGGGTATGCCTTTATAATTTCTTTATCCGCTTCGTCTGCGGTATAAAGGGTATAAAACCTCATCATGCGTCGGCTCATAGCGGCGCCGTCCGGGTTGGAGTCGTTTTGCATAAGCTCCAGCAGCTCATCCATTTTTTCTTCGCTTATTACCTGCGGAACAAGACCGTCGCTTTCACCCTCTCCGAATGTATATACCACCCTTATGCTGTTGTCATTATAGGTGACGCGGTAATGTCCTTCCGCTACGCTGTCTGCGTCGGAAAACATATACTGTGCGGAGGATTGCTCCTCGTAATACACAATCGTCATCTCGGAGTTCATCCGCTTTTGGGTGTCTGCCGAATATGCAGCCGAGCTTTCTTCGTTAAAATACGAATAAAACTTAACACCTTTATTTTTGTTTTCAACGGTAAAATGCGTCGTTTTTGAATCAAATACTAACCGCATACTGTCATTTTCGAGGGTTATAACTTCTTCTCCGGCAGTCTTCCAGGAGGCGTCGTCGTCGGAACTGCCGCGCACAGGCGTTTTGTAGGCGGTGCCTCCGGAACAACCTGTAAGAGAAACCGATATAAGAACCGCCGTGAGTAAAGCAAAGTATTTTTTAATTTTCATCTGTCGGTCCCTCCTCAGTAGGTTCGGAAAATCAATTCCTTGTAAATGCCGTAGAAATAATTGTAAATTTCCTGAATAAGACTTGAAAGCAGTAATAAAATAAACAGAATAATGCACATTCCAAGCAAAGTAAGCACGGCTGTCAGCACCGATTTTCCGAGAGAATAATCGTGAACCGTCATCATGCCAAAAAACATAAGCGCGAGCACCCAAATCAGGCAGATAACATCCAGAAGTGTGTATATCATCGCTTCTTCCTCAGTCAGTATATGAGACAGGAGAAAAAGCGGAACGCTCATCAGTACATACGGCTTGAGCGCATATCCTGTGGCAGTCATAATATCCTTCATTGTCCCTTTGCCGTCCATCAGCGCTGTGAAGCACCAGTTTGCGATTACCCAAAACGCTATCGGCAGCAAAATCAGCAGCAGCCTGTAAGGAACATTGACATTTTCGGAAACCGTTCCGGTAACGGCGTATCCCGAAAACTGGACTCTTACGGCATAGCATATAATAAATGCAATAAGAATAATAAGAGCGCTTTTAAGATCGCCGCGTCCTTCGTGCTTAATATCCCAATATCCGTCAAAGGGATGAAAAAGCGTGTATGTCGCGTAGCGCTGCTTTTTGTAAACATCGCTTTCGCGAATTTTCATACAAAGCCGATTTTTCCGCATTTTCTTTTTCAAAACAAGGAAAATAACCAAAATCACTGCAATTCCGACAGCAAACGGAATAATTGCCGTGCGTATAAATTGATTGCGGGATTTTTCAAAAGCCTTGCTGTAAAGTGTTCGCGCGTGAATTTTTTTAAGCTCGTGCATAGCGGAGTCGGTGTCGCCGCGGGCGATTGATATTTTTGCCATACCTGTAATGGCGGGCGTATAGTGTGAGCAGTATCTTCGTACCTCCTGCCATGCGGCATATGAGGAGTCATAGTCACCGTCATTATAAGCCTGCATTGCCGCTCTGACGATCCGCCCGAATTCCGTCTGTGTATAAACTGTAACGGTACCCTTTGTACCGTCGGTAACCAACAGCCGCTCCCCAACCTGCTCAATAGCGGTAGCGTTATAGAACAGACCCTTTTGTGAGCCGATGCTTCCGAATGCGTAAAGCAGCTCGCCGTCGGAATTATAAGCGTATATTTTGCCGTCGGTTGTATTAAGCAGGGTAAAGCTGCCGTCAGAGCCTAAAGCTATATCGGCAAATCCTGTTCCTCCGCTTTGACCGAGCGATTTCCGGTATTCGCTGTCGCCGATATGCGACAGCTCTGCCAAAACATCCTCGCCTGCGCTGTTCAGCCGTGCCGCCGGAGTGGTGGATGACGTGAGCGAAACGGCGTATATAAAGCCTTTTTTGTCTATTTCGAGGGCATTGTATTCCGTGGGAACATATTGTTCCATACGCTTGCGCTGCTCTTTTGTGGCTATCTTTCGCCAAATTAACTGCAGCACATTATATTCTACATTCGGAGCGCCGAAGAATGAGGTGAAGCTGCCGTCGGGAGCTAAGCGGATAAGTCCCTTATTTACACCCTTTGCCACAACATATATCCGTCCGGCGCGGTCTGCCGTAATTCGTATCGGCGTATATGTATAATCTGAGCCGAGCTGAGGAATATCAGGGCGTCCGAGTACCTTCTCAGCCGCATAATCATTGCGGCGGAAAACGGCTATCCGGCTGTTTGCAGAGTCAGCAATATAAATCAGGCTTTCATCAGCATAACATCCGGTTGGGGACGAAAGGGAATCTCCGTCGCTGAATTCGCTGATTATTCGCAGCAGATTATATTCGGTATCTGTAACAAGCACTCTGTTGTTGCCTGTGTCGCACCAATACAGTCTGTCGATACCGTCGTAAAATACATCCGAAAGTCCGGAAAGACCGGATGTTCCGAGGTCTGTTCCGTTTAACGTTTTTTCTACCGTATACGGAGCGGGAGTCAGCAAAGGCTCATTGTCGTTGTCGTAAATATAAGAGTCATAAGGCAGTCCGTTTGCGGGAGCGGCGGAAACAGAAATGCCCGTTGCAAGCAAAAGCGCAAATCCGACGCACAGAATTTTCTTTAATCTCATACAGCGCCTCCTTAATCCTTCATGCCGGAGGTAGCCATGGTTTCGATAATTCTGGATTGGGTAAACAGAAATACCAAGATGGGTACCGTCATCATAATTACGGATACTGCGGCTCCGACTCCGGCTCGGGCTATACCCGCAGCCGCAATCTGAGTCATAGCATAGGGAAGTGTTTTATATACTTCTTTATAAATGTACGGAGTTGCGCCTATGCTCCAAAGAGACTGGACATTCAGCAAAATCATGGTAAGCCAGGCAGAGCGTACATTAGGCATAACAATGTTCCAAAATATTCTTCCTTTTCCTGCGCCGTCAACAGTAGCAGCCTCCAAAAGAGCGTCAGGCAGCTGGTCAATGAACTGCTTCATAAGAAACATTCCGAGCGGCGCGCCTATTGCGGGGAAGATTAAAGACCAGTATGTATCGATCCAGTGCAGCTTGGATATCGTAACGTAGTTTATAACGCTGCAAACGGAATTATTGAACATAAGCGAAAGAACAACCAGCCGCAGCATGGTTTTCTTTCCCGGAAACCGCCGCTTTGAAAGCACGAACGCGCACATTGAGCCGAAAATTATACTGCCTGCCGTTCCGACTGCTGTTATAAACAGAGTGTTGTATAAATAGCGCAAAAAAGGCACCAATGAGTCCGAAAGCACTGTGAACATATCGCCGAAATTGCCGAGTGTCCAATCGGTAGGGAAAAGCTTCGGCGGGAAAGCCCATAATTCGTGCGACGGCTTAAAGGCGTTGCCTATAATAAGCACCATCGGCAGTGCCATAAATACCGCCATTATCAGAAGAACGATAAATATTCCTGCTGTTCCGGCGCGGGAGTGATTGAAACGCCGGCTGCTGCGTGGTATGTGCAAGCCCTTTGTCATATCATTCTCCCACCTTTCGCAACATTCTTTGCACTAAGCCGTTTGCGGCAATCATAATCAAAAACAGAACTATTGCAACCGCCGAGGCGTAGCCCATTTCAAACCGGGTGTTGCCGTAATCCTGCATATGATGAACAAGGGTATGCAAAGCATAACCGCTTGTCGGGAAACCGAAAACAGCGGTTATCACATCTCCGATTCCGAAGGCGCCGGTTATGCTCATGATCGCGGAAAACATAAGCTGCGGCTTCATATAGGGAAGTGTGATATACCACAATTCCTGAAATCGGTTACGCACTCCGTCTACCTCGCCGGCTTCGTAAAGCGTTTTGTCAACATTTTTAAAGCCGGCTATAAGGGAAAGAAATCCTGTTCCGAAGCTCATCCAGAGTATCAGAACGATAGCCGCGGGCATCATATATGAGGTATCGGTAAGCCATTGTATCGGCGCGTCGATAAAGCCGAGCTTCAGAAGCACTCCGTTCAGAAAACCGTAAGCGTCGCCGCTGTAAATTATCTGCCAGACCGTGTATGCTCCTCCAGAAATGACCGGCGCATAAAACAGGAGAGTTATAAACGAGCGCATTCTGTCGCCGAGCTCGTTTAAAAGCCATGCCACTAAAAGGCAGAGAAAATAACCGACCGGACCTGTGACGACCGAAAGGAAAAAGGTGTTTTTTAACGCCTGTAAAAACAATCCGTCGTCTAAGATTAAGTTAAGATAATTTCTTATTCCGACAAACCGCTGTATTGAAACAGCATTGAAATCGGTAAAGCTCAAAACCGCAGACGCAGCAATCGGAAGCAGCGTAAACAGAATGAAAAGAATGAAAAACGGCGCGGCAAACAGATAATCCGTTCCATACTCCCGAATAAACTGTCTCGGACCTTTATGTACTTTTTTAGAACTCATAAATGACCACTCCTTGCCTAATCGAGAGAGTATTCTTTGCGTTTGTTGGCTATTTCCGTGTTGATGGACGAAACTGCATCAATCATAGTATCGCGCACATTGTCCTTATCATAAACAATATAACGGAAAGCAAAGTCGTAATACCTGCTTGTCAGATATCCTCCGGGAACTTCCGTATAGGGACGAATGTATTTAAGCTGTTCTATAAGGCTTTCTTTCATATTGGAATCCCAATCGGCGGCGGTAAGGGCATTGAGATTAGCGGTGTTATAACGCGCCGCCGAACCGATAATGCTCTCCAGGCTGCTGCCGTACTCCTTCTGAGTGCCGTCGGAGGTCCACCATTTAAGGAACTGCCAGCATAACTGCGGGGATTTTGTTCCGGAAAGTATGACAGAGCCTGTCAGTGTTGCGGTGCAGGAACGGTCAAGAGTGCCGTCATCACGCAGAGTTCCCGGCATAGGCAGCATTGTCCATTGCCCTTTTATATCCGGTGCAAATACGGATAATTGGTTATAAGATGTAAAGTTTGCAACGGCAATCGGCATATCTCCGCTGCGAAATCTGTTGGCAAAGTCATATGCAAGCTGCAAACCGTATTGCGTATAAAGCTCGGTATAGCTCTGCATAGCGTCTATCGCCTGAGATGAGCTTAATGCCGACTGTTTGTCTCCCAACTCATACATGCTTCCGCCGGATTGATAAAGAAAGCTCAGATAGGTCTGAATTGAAACGGGAACGCCGATTGTCAGCGAGTTTGTTTGCAGAACGGGCAGAACCTTAAACAGAATTGAATTCCAATCCTTTAAGTCGTCGAACGGGATATTCAACTCCCGCAAAATATCGCTGCGGACAAATAATATCGGATAGTCTATGGCGTCAGGCAGAGCGTATGCCGAGCCGTCAAGCTCAAATGGCTGGATTTCCGCGTCCGAAAAACGGGAAGAAACGGTTTCCTCATAGTCGCCAAATTGACGCAGGTCGAGAACAGCATCCCGAAGCGCCAGATTTATCGGGTCTGCCTGCGGTAATCCTAAATAAATATCAGGTTGGTTGTCGGATACTATGGAGGGCAGAAGGGCGGTGGCGGTTACAAGCTGCAGCTTAACGGAAATGTTGCTGTTCGGAGAAAAATCATCATTTATCTTTTGCCGCAGTATCTGCGCCTGATCCCGTCCCGAAGCTATCCAAACCGTAATGGCGGAGTCGGTATCGTTCTCGGTCAGACCAATGGCATCATAATCTGTGCCGAAGGAGCAAAAGAACTGAACAATATAATGCCAGGCTTTGCGGAAAATATTAACATCTCCTGGCGGAAGAGGAGTATCGGGGGAATAGAAAAACAAAGCGTCCAGCTGCAACGGCTGACTTTTTGCGTCGTTTATCCAGGTTCCGAGCGAAGAAATATCGTCGCGGAAGGTCTTTAAGCGTGCGGCTATTTTATCGGTATCATCGGTCATAACCGTCAGCTCGCTGATAAGCCGTCTGACAGCTGCGGTTGATGCTCCCCCTTCGCCGTTAAAATCGGTAACGGCATCTGAAAGAGACTGCAGCAGGGATATCATTTGCCGCATTTCCTCAACAGTATCCGGAATAACCTGTTCAAACTGGTAGTTGGCATATTGGTCCGGCTGAGTACCGGTTATGACAACTATTTTTCGGTAGATTTCGTTTAACTGTCCGAGGATATCGTCGGCACTTTGAAGTATCGGCGCAAAGTCTCCGAGCGTTGCTTTCAGACGGACAGTATGTGTGCCTTTTTCAAGATAGAATATGTAAGGATTTCCGTTTTTATCGGAGAAGGCATTTGTCTGCCACCGTCCGGAATACGGGAATTCAATGCTTGCCGTTTCGCTGAACGGTAATTTGCCGTCTATTGTAAGCTCGCGCATACTCGAGGCGTTGGTTTTTATGTTTTGTTTATAATGTGCCCCGATTTGATAGAGACCGCTTTCCGGAATGTCAACGGACCATTCAAGCCATTGACCGACGACCTGCCATTGACCCGCTCCTATACTGTTGTAACGGACGAGATTGACGTTGTAGGGCTTGACGCTCGGAGAGGTGCGGTCGTTGAGCGAAACCAAGGTCTGGTCGGATTTTAATGTATCAGCGCCCTCAGCCTCAATTCGCTGATTGGAGGACGCAGACGCAGACTGTAAATTCTGCTCTTTGTATTCTGAGGATACATTGCTGTATGAAGGTATTTCCTCTTTTCCGGAAAGAATAATACGGCTCAGCGTTAAGCAGCCGCTCTTCGGTGTCAGAGTGATTGTGTGCGGTCCGGCAGACAGATAATATTGCAGAGCTCCTGATATTCCGGAAGATGGATTTTCTGCGTATGCCGTATTCCAGCGGGAAATCTGTTGCTGCCGGCTTCGGATTTCGTGACCGCTGCGGTCATATTGAGGCTCTTTTTCAGCGTCCTGCCAAAATTGAGTAAGAGATATCTCGGCAGACTCGCGGAAGGGGAGAACCCCGTCCAAAAGAATGTCTCTGGTAACAGCACTGCTGTTTTCCGTGCCGGTATAGTATCTGAATTGCAGAGTATAGAGTCCCGCATTGGAAATTGAAAATGAAAAGCTTACCGGAGTTGAAGCATCAAACATAACCGTGCTGCCGCTTTCGCCTTCAAAATCCGGATATATCTGCATAACCGCAGATGCGGAATCGTTGGTATAACCGACGGCCGGAACAACAACGGTTTCCGTGCCTATGGACTTATCGCAGCTGTCGAGATATTGGGAATATGTCGGAGCTTCGCTGTTTTCTGATGAAACTTCAGTACCGAAATCACCGCCTGTATCGGCGGTTTGCGTCTGTTCCGCAGATGTATTTAAAACGATTAACCAACCTGATAAAAAAACACTGCAAACCGTTATTGCAATAAGTATTTTTTGTATTTTATATTGAAAACACAATATTTTCATAATTTTCCTCCAATATCAAGGCAAAATACACAATTAGTGAATGTTTTCGTATTTATTCTACTATAAATAATCTTCTGTGTCAAGCAAATTTTTTCGCAAAATAGCTAAAAAATGTTTGACAAAAATAAAAAAAGGTGTTAATATAAAATCGGTATAAGAAAGCTTCGCCAAGTTGAATTGTTTTAAAAAGTTAAAAGGTTTTAATTTCCATTGGTGCCAAGCGAAATGCCGAGTTTTTTGCTTTCTTTTTTATTTATTTACGGAAAGGTTGAAGAAGATGAGAAAACGGATTTTATCGGTGCTGTGCTGTATTGCTATACTCATAACCGCAGTTCCTGCGTCAACGGCGGTTTGGGCATCCGGTGCTGCAACCGAAGAAACGGAGTATTTGGTTACAGCTGACAGCATTCGCGTGTCGTCCAAGAACAATACTGCCGAGGGCTCAACCTATTTTTGGCCGATTGACTTTTCGGAGGATGAAAACGGTGCTCGAATGAAATATCATTTGCAGGCAAGCGGAGCGCCGGCTAACAGCGCGGGTTCTCCCTATATGCAGAACTTAACGGCTGCCTCAACGCTCGACGGAACGCATTTGAAGCTTACGCTGAATAATGAGGTATCGTCGACATACGGTGATGCAAAATTTATGGCGCGAAAGTTTGTTATCAAGCTTGCAAATGCTCAGTATCAAAACGGGGCAACAAATGATTTGCGGTATACTTTTTGCGTTAATGACAAGGATCCATATATAGATGTTATGAGCGTTACCTCTGCTAATGTTGCTACTCAGAGGTTCTACTTCAGCGGCAAGCTTGATGTTTTCGGAGACGCGGTGAGAAGCTACAGCATCATTTTCAAGGTTTTGGATAACGGCGGACTGAGAATGTCGGTAAACGGTGTTGCGGTTGACCTTGCAACTCCCGAACTGCTTGCCACCACCTCAACCGATATAACTAAACCGGTTTATCTTTACATAGCCGCAGATACCGATTATACCGATATTACTCTCAACAGCTTCCACGGCGGTGAAAAGCCTTGCCTTGACCCTGCTGCCGGACTTGAGGGTACAGCGGCGGCAGATACTATGACTGCTAACGCTATGAATAATGTTGAGAACACTAAGTCGTTTCTTGAACGCACGGATATCGCAGGCGGCGGCGTTCATATTAAACAGACCTGGGGCGGAGCGCAGTATCCGTATTTTTATAAGGAAAATATGCAGCCGCTTGACGGACTCACATTGCGCTTTGGAAATTATACCTCAAGCAAAAACGCTCCGTTCGCGGTTTACCTTTCAAAATGCGAGGACAACTGTTTTCACGGCGTTGTTCCGACTCTGCTTATAGATACTGCCAAGGGCGACCTGAAGCTTGTTAAAAATTCTTATGCCGGAGTTAAAAATGAGGATTTTTCCGGCGGACAATACGTAGAGCTTGCAAAAGTTATTTCCGGAAGCGATTTGCTTAAGGGGCTTAACAAAGCGGTATTTGATATCGGGATACACCTATCGGCGGATAAATCAAAATATTTTGTCGTTGTGACATCGGGAAAGGAAACTGCGGTAGGCAGCTTTGCAGTCGATGTACTGTCGGACCTTTCAAATTTCCCCACAGAAAAGGAAGTTTATGCTTCGTTCGGTAATATAGATAACGACACTACGGATTTTGAAGTAGATTTCTACGGTTATACTCATACCGAGTATAATGAGTCGGACAGGAAAAATTATACTGACGGCTTAACGGGTATTGCCGGAGCAAATACTATGACCGATTATGCGCTTGGAAATGTCACTAATACCGACCCGTTTCTCAAACGTACGGATATCGCAGGCGGCGGCGTTCATATAAAACAGACCGCTAACGGAGCGCAGTATCCTTATATATACAGGGAGAATATGCAGCCGCTTGACGGACTTACTTTGCGCTTCGGTAAGTATAATTCAGCCGATAAGCATCCCTTTGGCATTTATTTGGCAAAATACGAAAATCAGTGGTTTTACGGGGTGGTTCCGACCCTGCTGATAGATCCCGAAAAGGGAGATATCAAGCTGATTAAAAACATAAACAACGAAACCTTTTCCGGTGGCGCACATATGGTTATAAAAAACCTGCTTACCGATAATGCGCTGGTCAAGCGCATCGGAGAAAGCGTTTTTGATATTTCGCTGCATATGTCTCAGGACAGTAAGTATTATGTTGTAAAACTTACCATCGGCAATGAGGCGGTTGCCGGTCAGTTCAAGGCTTCAATACTGCAAAGCATTGGGAATGCTCCTACATCCGACGCCGTTTATATGTCATTCGGTAATATTGATAACAGCGCAACGAATTTTGAAGTAGATTTCTACGGCTATACCCATACCGTACTCGGAGATGTTAAGATTGAAGAGCCGGAGGAAGAAGATTCCGACAGCCCGTATGACGGAGTTGCAAATGCAGCCTCCGCAACGGATTGGTATAAGGCTCAAAAGAATACCAATACGGTTCTTACGGATATTGCGGGCGGCGGAGTAAATATCGACCAATCTTCAACAAGTGCTGAGCGCCCGTTCTGCTATGCGCCCAATTTGAGCAGTATAGAGGGTTTGCGCCTGTTCTTCGGTAATTATAAGAATAAGAGCGCAGCTTCCGTAACGGCGGAAGAGGGCAGCGGAAAAATAGGTTTGTTCTTCTCTTATGTTCAGAATCAGTTTTTCTATAATGCGTGTCCGACATTTATTATTGACACTAATACCGGGGATCTTATTCTCGGTCAGAATAAGGACAATGCAACCTTTACCGGAGGCTTTTATAACACTCTTGCGAGCATTATAACCGGAAGTGAGCTATTGAAGGCTCAGTCGCTTGAAAACCAAAGATTTACTCTTACTTTTATAAGTAAGGATGATGAAACTCTGACGGTTACGGTTACCGTAGGAGAAAAAACGGTATCGGGCGAGCTTAAAAAGTCGCTGCTTTCATCTGCGCAGTTCGGAAACACTCCGCGCGGCGGCAGCTGCTATCTCAGCATAGGCGGACTCAATAATAACGGCGTTGCATACAGTATTGATTTTTACGGTTATAAAACCGGGGTTATGGATGTTATTGAAAATGACGTTAAGATAACAGGAACTCTTGAGGAAGTAAATGCCGCTATTGCAGCTCTCCCGACAGCGGAGGAAATAAGCATTGAAAATGCCGATGAGGTTCTTATGGCTCAGGCGCGTTTCAATTCCCTTTCAAAGTCTGAGAGGGCGTTGGTCGCACAGTCTGATAAGCTTGCAGAAGTATTTGCGGCATATCAGCGCGCCTTAGCAGCAGTTCAGTATGCTCCGGCTTCAACATATTTGGCGCGTGATCCCGAAAGCGGAAATCCGTGGGAGTTTTCAAGCCCCGATAACCGCACACTGTTTTCGTATAAAACCTCAAAGGGCTTTAAAGTAAAAATAGTTCCTCAGGGAAACAGCAATGAGCAATACGGTGCAGTACTCCGTACTCAGGCTTTAGCCGGAGTGCATAAATTGGACGGTCTCAGCATATCCTTTGATAATTTTAAATACGCCGTAAACGGTTCGTTTTATCTGACCTTTACATCCGGCGATTATGATGATACCTACGATACCGGCAGCAAAGCGGTAAACAGGCAGATATCCCTGCTTCTTGCAAACGGCAGAGAATTATATATTTGCGGAGCCGGTCAAAATAAGGCTTGGCTTGCCGGAACAAGCCCTCTTCTGAAACCCGACGCTATGGAGGGTAATCCGGTAACCGTTTCATGGAACAGGCTGAGCTCCGGTAATTGGCTGCTTTCGATAACCGTAGGCAGTGAGACTGTTGCATTTAATGTTCCGGCGGAACGAATTAACTCAATGACAGATTTTAATGCCGAGCAGGTATATGTTGTTTTTGAATCCCCGAAAACATCAACAAATTATGAGCTTGAATTTACCGGTATAAGCACCCGGACAGATGCGGAAACCTCAGAGGTTATGAATGCAATAAGTCAGCTGCCGCTTGAGCCTTCCTTCAGCGAGGTAAAGCCGATTTGGGAAAAATATCAGGCTCTTAGGGTTGAACAGAAGGCGGCGGTTCTCAATGCCTGCGTTCTTTCGGAAAAGTATTATAAAGCGAGAACTGCTTCTAAGAACGGTCAGGGCTATGACGCCGACGGATATTATATTCCCGGACTTGCGGATGTGGCAGGAGATTATAAGAGCAATGGCGAATTTGTTTCAACGCATACATCGCCGACCGGCGGTCTTACGCTGGACTTCAATCAGACTCCTTACGGCATTTGTCAGTATTCGGCAAACACCTATGTTTTGGACGGGCTGAGACTGCGGCTCGGCAATTTTCAATATGCAACCGACGGCAGTCTGTTTGTAGGTTTCCATTCATATGAGGCGTACAAACAGAAGATATGGACGTTTGATCCGCAGATATCCAAATACGGAATATATCTCCAAATTGGATACAACGGTCAGCTTCGTGTAACGGTGCCGGGAACAGACCAAATGACTGTACTTATGGAAAATCCGTTGCTTAAGAATACCAATTTACAGGGCAAGGAATTCATATTAGGCTTTGACGAGCAGCCTGACGGAACATATCAGGTTTCATTTACGGTTGACGGAACAACTCTTACCGCCGTTCTTGATAAGGACTATATGGAGGCGCTGGAAAAGATAAATCTGAATGCGGTCTGGTTTATTATCCATAGCGGAAACGGATATTCCACCACAAGCAATCTTGAAAATAAGCGGCTTATCAGAAACGCATTTTCCATCGATATAACAGGAATACAGTTCTCTGAATTCAGCAAATCCGATTCTGCTGCCATTAAGCGCATAACCGATATTATTACCAATCTTCCCGACAAGGCTTCTTATGCATATGAAAATGATATAAACAGCGCATGGGAAATCTATTTCGGATTGCGAGCCGAGCTGCGTATGGCAATAGGGAATATATCAAAGCTCTTTAAGCTTCGGAATCAGCTTTATGAGCTTCATGTCGCAGACGGTTCAATCTATACCGGAAAGGGCAAGGTGAATTATGTTCAGCTTCCGGATGAAACAGTAACTGTCGATGAGATCGAGCATAATTATATTTCCACGCCGTCATCCGGAAACAGAACCCCTGATATTGAGCAGGTAATCAAAACAAGGACGATAAATAACAGACCGTCGGTATTGACTGTGGTTCTGCTCGCTGTCGGCGGTGCGGTAATACTTGCATTCAGTATACTATGCGCAGTTTTAATAGGGAAAAATAAAAAAGGCGGTAAGGAGGCAAGCAAATGAACAAGCTTATAAAACGTCTGTTTGCGCTTGGCGTGACGGCAGTGTTGGCAGCGGGTATTTTCACCGTCACACCGAAGGGCTTATTAGCGAGTGCCGATAGCTATGTGGATAACTCCGCTCTGCTGCCGCAGTATGTACCCGACAGTCAGGTGACGCTTGACAGAATGGGTTGGCCCGATTGGGCTAAGGATATCATTATCGCCGAGGTAAATATCGCAAAAGCAACGCCGGAAGGAACCTTGGCGGCAATGGATAAGGTGCTTGACCATTATGCTGAAATGGGAGTAAATTGCCTTTGGATAACTCCGGTCGAGGATACCGGAGTTGACCGCTATAAGGTCGGATATACTTCATACGGACCGCACACCATTGATCCGTATCTTACCAGTCAGATACCTTACGGTCAGGCTTATGATCCGGAGCGCGTTGATTATGCAGCCGGATTTCAGGAGTTTAAAAAATTCGTAGACAGAGCGCACAGCCGTAATATCCGCATTATAATTGATAAGGTTACCTGGGGACTTTCCGAGCATACTCCGCTCAGAGACACAAATCCTGAGTTTTTTACCGGCGAGACCTCGAAATGGGGAGGACCCGAATTTGATTGGAATTCGCAGGAGCTTATTGATTGGTATAAGGAGCAGCTCAAGCAGTTTGTTTTAACTACCGGCTGCGACGGCATACGCTTTGACCTGGAACCGACGATTGCAGGATATCAGATTTTCGAGGAGCTTAGGGATGATTTGAATGCCGCGGGGCGAAAGCCGCTGTTTTTCTCAGAGCATATCAATGAACGAGGATACAGCTTTGCTTTTGAACAGACCGGAAGTATAAACGTTGTTGATAAAATCGACCCCAGCGCACAGTTCTTTCCGCATATATTCTTTGATTATGCCGATATTGTGGAAACGGTTAAAACCGGTAAAAATCTCGGCTCGGATTCAACTCAGGCCATTGAGGTTTCCGGACAGTACAGATATTATTCCTATGTGCTTTCCTGCCATGACGGAATAGAGTATAACGATGCGCCGCTGGCGTCCTGGAGCTATGAGCTGCTTTATTCTTCGTTTATTCCGATTTTTTATATCGGTGAGGAATGGAACAGCGTTAAGGAAACAACCGCAAGCGCCCTTTATAACACTCAGGTTGATTGGGCATTGCTTGAGGAGCCTGCGCATCGGGAGTATTATGAAAATGTTAAACAGCTGATAGCGCTGAGATGGCAATACAAGGATATTTTCTGCGAATTTCCGAATAACCACCGCGATACCCATATTGCTACGGTTAAAATCAGCGGTTCCGAGAAAATCAACGGCTATGCCCGCTATACAGCGGACGGCAGCAGGGCGGTTCTGGTAATACCGAATGTTAACGAGCATAGCTTCGCTGCGGTTGATATGCAGGTGGCGGTGCCGCTTGCCGATATGGAAATGAACGGTTTTGAAAGGTATACCGTTACCGATATGCTGACAGGTAAAACGATAGTCAGCGGAACGGAAAAACAGATAAGCCGCTTTACGGTTAATATAGCTCATAATACTGCCGGTCTTTATTTGGTTGAAACCTCCGGCAGACAAACGGTTTCTACCGAGTATATTCCCGGAGAAACAGAATATGAGTATAATACCGTTTATGTTGATGAGGAGCTTCCGGGAGCGGAAACAAAGCCGGATAAAATCGTTAAGAATATTACTCGGACAAAGCAAATAGATTCAATCCCGGAATGGGTGCTGGCTCTGATAATTTTAGGCGGAGCGGCGGCTGTCGGAGGCATTACTGTTCTTATAACATATTTAATAAAACGCCGTAAGGCAAAACGAGTATAGGAGGAATTTTTATGAAAATAAAATGGCAGCGTACTGCGGCGGCTATGATAAGCCTTACCATGTTGTTATCTGCAGCGCTTACCGGCTGCGGAAAAACAACCGTTACAGAGGATGTATCCACAGTTGTGATTTCCGGCTCGGAACAGGGCGGAGATACAGCGGAAAATGCCGGCGGAAACAATAGCAACGGCAATACATCCAAGCATGACGGGAAAAGCAACGGCGCTTCGGCAGATAAAACCGATGTAAAGAATTATACCTTTACAATTATGAGCCCGTGGCTTATGCGTTCGGAAAAGGATGCCGTTACCGAGTATGAAAAATCATTTTGGGCTAAGATAAAGAAAATTCAGAAAAATGAGAAATGCACGATTAAGGTTGTCACGGGGAATTTGCCGTCTATTGACCATTTGCGCGCGCAAATTATGTCCGGCAGCAAGGTGGCTGATATTGTTCATGTTAAGGCAGAGGAAACTCTGGGTCTTGCCGCTGCGGGCTATATAACTCCCTGGAATAACGTGAGCGGTATCAATACCTCCGACAGCCGTTGGGTCGCAAGCTATACAAAGCTCGGCTCAATAGACGGAAATGTATACGGTTTGAACTGGATGCGCGCTCCGGAGGCGCGTATGTGCGTTGTCGTGAATAAAACGCTGCTTAAAGACAGCGGTGTTAACGATGATATCTACGGTCTCGTTAATTCTAAGGCGTGGACCTGGGGCAAGCTGCAGGAAATGGCAAAACAGGTAACCGTTAAGCATACAAGTAATAACCAAACTACTGCTTACGGCGTCGGCGGCTGGTATCAGGAGATTGCAAGAGCACTTTGGATTTCAAACGGCGCTTCGCTTGCAGCATACAGCAACGGTAAAGCGCAGGCAGGGTATACCTCGGCACGCATGGCAGAGGCAATCAATTTTATGAGTACACTGGTTAATACGGATAAATCCTTTAACGCTACCAATTACCGCGAGTCTAAAACCTTTAACTCAACCGATAACGGCGACAGCCGTTCGGCATTCCTTGACGGGAAGCTCGCGTTTATGTTCGAGGAAACCTGGTTTGTGAATCAATATCTTAAGCCTGCAAATCCGAAGTTTGAATACGGTATCGTTCCTGTTCCGATAGGACCGAGCGAGAGCAATTACCGTACCGATGCTGGAACAGCGGGAGTATTTGTGTGTACCTCTACCAATGCCGCTTCAAACACTATTGCCAAAACGGTTAAAATCCTAAATCTGCTGGCAGAGCCGGAAAAAGGCTATGAGGGCGAGAAATGGTGGGAATATGATCTTAAAAAAGAATATTTCCAATCCGCAAGTGCCGATAAGGATATGGAGATGTATAAGATTTGTCTTGATACAGCCGTTGCGGATTACGGTGTTACGGTCAACACGCTTTATAATCAGTTTGACCGCAAAGTTATTCAGGGATCCGTATTCCTTGGCGAAAGCTCGGTGTCGGCAGCTATTCAGTCCTTGGGCACGACATATGACAAGGCTATTGACAGTATGTTTACATTTAAAAAATAATCAAATTCAAACAAGCGTCCGGTCGTGAAAATGGTCGGGCGCTTGCCTGAATAAGGAAGTTGGGGAATTTATGATTATCAAGCAATATATCAAGGATTTTGAACAGCTTGGCTTCGGTCTGTTTGTTCATTTCGGTCTTTATTCGGTTCTCGGAAAGGGAGAATGGGCTGAAGAATTGTTGCCGTCTGTTACCAAGGAATGGTATGAGCGCGAATTAACGGCAAGGTTTTCGCCGCGTCCGGATTGGGCGCAGCAGCTGGCAAAAGCGGCAAAAAACGCCGGATGCCGCTATATAACACTTACTGTCAGACATCACGACGGATTTTCTTTGTATGATGCCGGTGAGCTGAGCAGCTTTGACGGACCGCACGTATGCGGGCGGGATTTGGCTCGCGAGTTTGTTGAAGCCTGCCGCGAAAACGGACTTAAACCGTTTTTTTATCATACTCTTATAGATTGGCACGAACCGTCGTTTGAAACCGATTTTCCGAAATATTTGGCTTATCTGCGCAGGAGCGTTGAGCAGCTTTGTACAGGATACGGAGAAATAGGCGGAATTTGGTTCGACGGTATGTGGGGACGTCCTGACGATGATTGGGAAGAGGACGCACTTTACGGAATGATACGCTCTCATCAGCCGGAGGCGATGATTATTAACAACACCGGTCTCAGCGCTTTGGGAGAGCTCGGACATATCGAATTGGACAGCGTTACGTTTGAGCGCGGAAAACCGCATTTAATAAATCAGGACGGCGCAAAAAAATATATAGCAAGTGAGATGTGTCAGGTTTTGGCAGACCATTGGGGTTATGCTGAGGACGATCTTAATTATAAGGCTCCGGCGGACAGTATCCGCGATCTGGCGGTTTGCCGCCGATACGGTTCAAATCTGCTGCTGAATGTAGGACCTATGGGGGACGGCAGTCTGCGTTCCATCGATTCGGCGATACTTGAGCTGTTGGGACGTTGGACCGAGCTTAACCGGGCTGCAATTTATACTCCGCGTCCTGCGGGCATTGAAATTGAAAACAGAGACGATGATTTTCTGCTGCGCGACGGAGATGACTACTATCTTTTTTGTGACCATATACCTATGATAGCAGATCCCAATGTTGCAAAAAATGTTTCTGTTGAATATGATGTGGCATTTCGGTTTGAACGGCGCATAACATCGGCAGAATGGCTGGATAACGGAGAACCTGTTGAATTTATCCAGAAGGACGGAAAAACGACAGTTAAAACAGTTCCGTTTAATTACGGACGTAATACCGTTATTCGTGTAGTCCGATTGCACACCGAAGCGATATTATAAACTAAGGATATGTCTGTAAACGGGCTTTTGTGTATTCACTGATAAAGCCTGTCACTCGGCACTGATTTGTCGGGATAAGGCAGATTGAATCGAGGACTTTATCCGAGTTATTGAAAATGTCGCGTAAAGCAGGACTGGCTGAATATTTAAGAAATTAGTTCATAGGAAAGGTAATGATAATTAAAACTGAATATCTGGGATTGTTATGCCTTGTTGCTTGATTGAATCGGCAAAACCAATACAGTGTTAAGCTGTGTTGGTTGCATGCAAACAAATGGTATTTTACTGCAAATAAAGATGAGGAGCGCCGCAAGACAACAGCGGCGCTCCTCAAGAAGACAGAAGGCGTTTTTCAACGCCACGGACATTATATAACACAAAATTTCGGTTTGTCAAGTTTGACAGGGCGATTTTTGAAAAATATTTTTATTCTTTTTTCATTAAAAAAGAGAAGGCATATCATAATACCTGCTGTAAACCTTAAAAATGTCAAGTTTTAAAATCTTTTCGTTGACATCACTACCCGGATAATATATAATGAACCTGTAACATGGTTTGAGGAAATTGTCGCACCGCAGCAGGTGATGGCATTGGTACGAGTTATTGGTCAGATTTTTCCCTGAAAAGGGAGAAGTCCGGCCATTTTTGCGTTTTAGAGCAATTTAAAACGCCCGCAGCTAAATTCGGTAATCACAAGATTGACCGACCAATTCTGTTTAAAGCAGGATAGGTCGGTCTTTTTTGTTTTTACATACAAAAAGCCGGAGCTTTTCTGCCTTTAAAAGATTTTTACACTTTACACTTGAGATTTCTTTAAGGCAGCAGGGCTTACGGCGGAAAGGAGAGGGTGATCTATCACCGAAAACAGCAAAAGCCTTATACCCATAATCCTCAAAGACGAAAAGCACGGAGTGGGTATAACCAATTACGCGGACACGGTTGTGTTCGACGGAAACAAAAGCCTCGTCGCGATACGCTTCGGCGGATACCCGGAAACGGTGCTCGCTATGTCCGACGCTCTGTTCAGCGGCAGTAAAATTGCATTGAGACTGCCCAAGGAAAAGAACGAAACGGAGCTTACAAGCTTCGGCGGACGCTACAGCCGCCGTTTAAAGGCAGGAGATACCGCCTCGGAATGTGTGCTGAAGCTGAATGACGACGAGAAAAAGGAAAAAGACGAAAATCCGCACGACATCTACATTTTCTGCAAGGACGAAAGCGGACTTTTCACAGAGCTTGACAGTAAGCTGGATGTGCCGTTAATGCCCGAATGGGAAGAATACTTTATACGCGAATTAAAGGACAGAAAAATTCTTAAAAGGCTTAATGTATTCAGCGCCAATACGGAATTTGCGGCATATGCGGTAACGCTTAAAAAAGACGAAACCGAAATAGCAAAGGTTCTGACGGACGGGCTTAAATCCGGGGAAATATCTATTCCGAACGCAAAACATGACGATACGGCGTTTAGGGATATAGAAACATTTACGCAGTATCTTAACGCTTTCGGCAAGGATATTGCGAAAAAATACAGGCAACATTTAAGCCTGTTTTCAATCCCGCCGAGGAAAGCCTTTGCCCGGAGCTTAACGAAGTGAACGAATATATCCGGCAGAATACCGGATATTCGCTTTACGAGGCACAGCTGGCAGGAGCCGAGGCTATTAAAAGACAGCTTAAAAAAGAAAAAATGACAATGCTTGTTTCAAGCTGCGGCACAGGCAAAACCAAAATAGGTGCGGCGGCGCTGTATGCCTACCAAAAATCCATAGGCGGCGGCAGGCGTATAAATGTTATTACCTGCCCGTCACACGTGGCAAAGAAATGGGTGCGCGAGCTTTAAGACAGGGCAGCGATTATGACGATTTTTATATCATCTCAAAGGAAGAAGTTACATCACAACTGCAAAATGCCCGTCGCTTTGTATCTGAAACCGAGAAATATTTAAAGAGTATATATGCCGGATAAAACGCAAGAAACACCGCCTATCCCTATTGGGACAGACGGTGCTTTTTTATGCCGCTAACGGCATTTCCGTTTGGCTTTTAACGGCTCTGAGCGACAATTCCTGCGACTGCATTTGCAGCAGCGAAAAGTCTTTGTCAAGGTCGTCGAGCCGGCGTTTTAGCACCTGCTCATAGGTTGCCTTTTTAGCCTTTAACGCCTCAATCTTTTTAAGCCAGCGGTTAATAACCGCAGTAGATGAGCAGCCGTTGTCAATGAAGTGCTGGATTCGCTCCTCGTAGGTCTCTATATCCCTCTTGTAGTTCATATAAAATTCAGCCGCCATTTTTTCGCGCTGCTTTTCATCGTTTGCCACATACATACTGTTTGAAGAAACATTACCTGCGTTCAGATTGCAATTTGCAAGCGACTCAATGTAATCCTCAAATATGTTTAACAGCGGCAGATGCGGGTTGGGTATAAAATACAGGTTGCCGTGAATATTTATTTTCACTGCCTGCATTTTTTCGAGTAAAAACTGCACCACCGAATCAATATGGTCGGAATTGTAGCAGCTTTTAAACCGCTCGAAAAGAGTGAGCGCCTGCTCGCAGTATTGCGCCGCATCAATATCCGAGTCGTATTCGGTATTGTCGTAGAACATTTCCTCGGTTTCACGCTTAAACGCTATGTTCGCAAGCTTTTTGTAATTGTTGGTCGTAGAGTCAAGCGTTTCCTTTACAAGCTCTCGGCAGATAACCGATGAGGTGTCCTGCTTGTTGTCCCGGCAGTAAATGCGGTAGATATGCGTACCGTTTGCGTCCTTATTAACCACACGGTCTTTAAGCGCCGTGGTAGCGTATCTGTACGCACTTGCCGCCGATTCGCGCGCAGGCTTTACCTTCGGTAAATTAAAGGCCTTGCCAAGCTCTATAAATTTATCCTTCGGTATTAAAATGTTTGCTGTGGAGTAATAGAGCAGCTTGCCTATAATTCCGCTGTTTCCCTCGTTTACTCCCATATATGACTGCATTTCCGGCATAATCATTGTCCTTTCCGTATTTTTTCCTCATATTCTTTTTTAAGCTTTCTGAAAAGCATGTAATCATCTATCCCTTTCTGATCGATAGGCCAGAAAAGACGCTTGTAGGTTTCGCACAGCGGGGCGCAGATAGCCTGTATCTTAACCTGCGCTTTCTGCACCTGCGGGTTGGAGCGCACATCCATATCCACAGCCTCAACTATTTTCTTGGGCGACAAAGAGGATATAACCTCCTTTAAAAATCCGGTGTTTTGTACTCCTGTCAGCCCAACAAACAGCTTGTCTCCGGATAAATAGCTTGCAACGTCTGATTTTAAGCCGCCCTCGGTAAGATATACGGTGTCGCTGTTCCGGTTGCCGGTTATGTGGATATATGAGGGAACCGAGGTCCCCTCATAATCCTTTTGCTTGGCAGAAGAAAGCCACATAAACCGTGTGCCGGTCTTTTCAATCGTTATTCCCTCCGGCGTAGTAACGCGCTTGACGGGCGGGTTATCGAAACGGAGCTGTAAGCCCTGTATAAGATTTTGCTTATCCCGTATCGGAATTAAAATACCGCTCTTAAACGCCGCTATGTGCCATATGCCGTCGGTCCTGTAAAACCCCGGCATACCTTGCAGGTCATAGCGCGCGGCGAGACTGTCGCATATCCATTGCCGTTCCGCGTTGTCGGTGGGAAAGCTGCGGTACATATTCCGTGCTATTCTTTCGCTGTCAAGTCCTCTGTTTAAAAGATTTGTACAGTGCTCTTTTTCAAGGCGCAGCAGTTTTAAAAGCTCGGTATATATTTCGCTTCGCTCGTTAATATCCCGTATTTGGGTTTTGCTCTTTTCGGGACGCACCGGCACATCGTACCGCCCGACAGACGGCTCGTTAAGCAGCGCCTTATAGCTCTCATAATTTTTAAGGCAAACGCCTGCCGGATTAAAAGAGGAATATAAGGTGACCGCGTTGCCGCCGGTACCGCAGTTATGACAGTAAAACATATTTGTGAGTCTGCTTAAATACATACGGTAGCGGTGGTCGCAGCAGTAGGGACAACGTGCCTCAACCTCGTCGTTTGAAAGAGAACTGCTCTTAATGTCTATTCCGCAAAGCTCCGCCGTGTCTATAAGGTCAAAGCTAATGTACGCTCCCATTACGAGGCTTTTCTAAGCGGTTCGCTTGCCCGGTTCATAGATTTAACCGACAGCGGTGCATTTTTAACCATTCTTAAAAATACCGTCTGGCAGGTAAGGGAGGACATATCGAAATGTGCAACGCTTTCGGTGTTGTCAATAAACACGGGGAAATTAAGCCCGGTAAGCCTGCGCATCAGCGCGCATATTTCAAGCCCTGCCGCCGTTCGCTCGGATAAAGACAGCGCCGCATAATTCCTGCCCTTATAGGCAAAACGGAATACGCTTTTAAAATCGTCCATACTGTCGAGGAAGCTGTTGATGTCGTCTTGATTACTCATTTTTCCGTCTCCTTTTGCGCCTTCCCAAAATGCGGAATATCTCAAAGAATTAAAGTGAAATTGTGAATTCTTTTAAAGATACGCCGCTTTTGCTCAGGCGCGTTTTGTTGTATGTAAAAACAAAAAAGACCGACCTATCCTGTAAAAATACAGAATCGGTCGGTCAATCTTGTGATTACCGAATTTAGCTGCGGGCGTTTTAAATTGCTCTAAAACGCAAAAATGGCCGGACTTCTCCCTTTTTAGGGAAAAATCCGACCTTGTTACTCAAACCAATGTCATAATCTGAAAAGTCAAATTTGACATCACACTCAAACCTTGTTACAAATATATTATATATGATGAAAAGGGGGTTGTCAAGGGATAATATATACTAAGGTTCGGTTTGATAAAATAACAGACTCAATATTGTTATTGGACACCGTATTTGCGAGAATAATATTTTTTTGGATTCACATTTTTGTATTTTTTAAAAACACGCGAGAAGTATGCAGGGTTTGAAAACCCAACCTTGTTAGAGAGTTCTGTAACACTAATACTTTCGCCGTATATTTCCATAATGCGGCAGGCGTTTTTTATTCTCAGTCGGTTGAGAAATTCGGTGGGAGTTTCCTTGCGTATTTCCTTGAATTTTGCCCGTATATAATCCTCGGCGTAACCGGAAAGCCTTAATTCATCGGCAATATTAAATTCAGGGCTGCAGGCGTTTTCGGAAATTGCGTTTACAATTTTTTTAACTGCGGCGGTAATTTGCGAGTCCGAATTATGAGCCTGCATAAGTGAGAGGGTGTAGCAATCGGCAAGTATGTGCAGGTATTCGGTGCTGTTAAAGCGGTTTTTATATATCAATTCGCTGAGAACAGCGGCGTCGGCGGCGGAGGTTACCGAAATCGGCTTATCCTCAATCAAAATATTATTAAAATCTCCGCCTACCGAAATATTTTTAAAACCGTTTTCGGAGACCGAGCCGTGCGGAACGCCCGGCGGCACTATAATTGCCGTGTTCGGTGAAAAGGGGTAATCGCCGCATTCGGTTTTAAGAAAGCCCGTACCCTCGGTATAATACATTATTTCGCAAAAGCTGTGTCGGTGCAGCGGATAACTTATAACGCCGGGGCTTGTAATACTTATGCTTTTAACCATTTTGATCACCGCCTATAATATATCATAAATCTATCTTTTGTGCAAATACTTCTATGCCTTGTTATAGAAAAAGCTTTTTATATAAAGTATAATTTCCGTAATAAAGGGAGGTTTTTCTATGAAAAGGTTTATCGGTTTTGAAAAAGGAATGGGTATCGGCGGCTGGCTTACTAACTATAAGCGTTTCAACTGCCTGCCTATGGATAGGCGGCTTGTGCTTACGATCGGCGATTTTGAGCATTTCAGGGGATATATAACCGAAAGCGATGTCCGATATATAAGCGAACTCGGAACGGACCATATACGCTTAGGCTTTGACCAGATCGTTTTGGAGGAAAAGCCGGGAGTGTACCGCGAGGAAATGCTCGATATTATAGAGCGGTTTATCGGCTGGTGTGAAAAATGCGGGCTTAATACGGTCTTGAATTTGCATAAGGCGATCGGTAACTACTGCGATATCGAGGAAAAGGTTCAGCTTTTGGACGACGACAGTTTACAGCAAAGATTTATTATGCTTTGGGAAAAGCTTGAGGAAAGATTTTCGGGCAAACCCGGCGTTGCGTTTGAGCTGCTTAACGAGGTGCGCGATGTTGACTCCGAAAAATGGAACACCCTCGCGGAAAAGACCGTAAACGCCGTAAGGCGCAAAAATTCCGAAAGAAAAATTATAATCGGCAGCACCTGCTGGAACTCTGTATGGACGCTTAACAGGCTTAAAATATTTGATGATGAAAATGTTATATATACATTCCATACATATGACCCGTTCTCCTTTACCCATCAGCGCGGGGTTTTACAGCCCAATACTCTTTATTATAACCGCGAGATGCCGTACCCGGGCGATATAGAGTATTACCGTGATTTTGAAAGGGTTGTAAACGGAAAAGAAAACGCGTTTTCAAAATATACCGCTATGGATCACCGCTATATTGCCGACGGTTTAGCCCCCGCGGCGGAGTTTATAAAGCGCAACCCCGATAAGATCCTTTGGTGCGGCGAGTTCGGCACAATAAGGCATTGCCGTATAGAGTGGCGTGAAAATTGGATGCGGGATGTAATAAAATACTTTAAGGAAAACGAAATTCCTTATTGTGTTTGGAATTATCTCAGCACTCCGAACGACGGCAACCGTTTCAGCCTTGTTGATGATGACACGAGAAGGATTTTAAGCGATAACCTTGCCGAAATTATAAGGGGCAATGTATAATGAACGGGTTTACGGCGCTTTTGCTTGCGGCATCGGTTTCCTGCTCAACGGCAAGAGCGGTTTTTTCAAAAAGGCTCGGTACGGCGGCTGGCGGAAAGCGGGAATTTTGCAAAACGCAGGCAGAACTGTTTTTCTTTGCGGCGGCGGTTATATTTTTGCTTAATATCAAGGGAATGTGCCTGCCGTCCGGCAAAACGCTCGCCTTCGGCGTTATGTACGGAGTATTCACCGTGCTGGCTCAGTGGCTTTATACCGCGGCGCTCGGCAGAATGCCGGTGTCGGTTTGCGCAATGGCGTATTCCTTCGGGTTTATAATCCCCACCGTTTTCGGGACTGTTATGTGGAACGAAAGCATAGGCTTTTTCAAGATATTAAGCGTTTTGCTTTGCGTTGTCACCATAATTCTATCATCGTTCGGAAACGGCGGAGATAATAAAAAGACCGAGATCGGCGCAGTTTTGCCGCTTATAATCTCAATGATAGCGTCGGGCGGGCTCGGAGTTGTTCAAAAGCTCCAGCAAAAGTCCGATCATCCGTCGGAAACGGGTGCTTTTCTGTTGTCGGCGTTTTTGCTTGCGGGGATAATCTCGGCGGCAGCGGCGCTTATTGCCAAAAATAAAAATTATCCGGCTCAAAAGAGCGGAAAAGAGTTTTATTTTTCGGTTATTATTGTCGGCACGGCTATGGCGGCGGCAAATACCGCAAACACCCTGCTTGCGGGCAAACTGCCGAGCGTTATTGCGTTTCCTATAACGAATGTCGGCGTAATATTAGCGTCGCTGTTTGTTTCGGTGCTTTTTTTGAAAGAAAAAATAACAGGAAAACAAATTGCCGCTATGGCTACAGGCATATCTGCGGTTATTATGTTTAATTTCTGAAAAGAGGTAAATTTATGTTGCAGTATCATATTTATCCGGGCGGGCTTCGCCGAATAGTAACATTCAGCTTTGACGACGGCTCGGAAAACGACGCAAGGCTTATTGAACTGTTTGATAGGTATAACCTTAAAGCTACATTTCATCTGAACGGAAATAATTATGCCGGAAAAAGCGCCGAAGAGCCGGCGGCGGTACATGAGAAATATAAAAATCACGAAATAGCCTGCCATACCTTTTCTCACGGCTGGCCGACGAGAATGCCGACAGCATCGCTTGTCGGCGAAATAATGAAGGACAGAAAAATTCTTGAAGAAATAGCGGGATACCCGGTAACGGGTATGTCATATCCGAGCGGTTCTTATAACGGCGAGGTTGTTTCGGTTATGCGCGCCTGCGGAATAGATTATTCAAGAACCGTTGTGTCTACAAACGATTTCGATTTGCCAGAGAATTTTCTTGTTTGGCACCCTACCTGTCACTTCAAAAGCGCAATGCCCGCAGCAGAGAAATTTATGAGTTCGCTTGACAGCCAATGGACTAAGCCACTGCTTTATATATGGGGCCACAGCCACGAGCTGCGCAGTGAGGAGGAATGGAATCAGTTCGAGGAAGTATTAAAGGTTTTGTCAGGGGATCAGCGGATATGGTATGCGACAAATACGGAAATTTTTAATTATGCTGCCGCGCAAAAATCGCTTAAAATTTCTGCGGATGAAAAAATAATTTATAACCCGTCAGGCTCGGATGTATGGCTCGAAAAGGATAAAACGGAGATAATAAAAATTCCCGCGGGGGAAATGGTTACAATTTAATATTAAATCAAAACAAATATCAGCAGCGTTATATAAATACATCGCTGCTGATATTTGTTTTATACATGTTGTTTTGACACGAACCCCCTTAAAAAATGAATAATATTAATTTTTATTGGACAAAAGAGCGATTATTTATTTGGGATCAGAACAGCCGGAAGTGCCATAGAAATTGTCTTATACGGTGTTTCGGGCGTTTTAAATTGCTCTAAAACGCAAAAATGGCCGGACTTCTCCATTTATAGGGAAAATCCGACCAATAACTCGTACCAATGTCATAATCCGAACGCTTGCTAAAAAGCAAAAGTCAAATTTGACAATTTCCTCAAACCATGTTACAAGGGTATTATATATGATAAAAGTAGGATTGTCAAGAAATAACTGCATTTAATTTTTGATTTGCGGATTATGAGTCGGTCTATATTACCTGTTTTGACAATGTTCTGATTTCTATAATACCGAGGAAACAATCGCGCAATTCAAATATATCAAAATAAAATGGATAATAATAGAAAAAAGAATATTCTGAAAAAATAATTTGAAATTGTTTTATTTAAATTGCCCAAAATGAGGTAAATCTCGCGCGCGGGTATTAAATGTTCTCTTTTTTGATGTCAATTTGTGCCGAGTTTTGATATTTTGGAACTTTTCAATTTGCGCGGCAATAAAGCTGTTATAATGACTTTACAATTACAAGGGGAATAAGAATGAAAAACGAATCGGAAATTTTTGAGGGAATCAAGCTGTTTGAAAAATCCGGCTTGGAATTAAAGGTTCATGTTAAAAAGCCTAACAGTCAGCTGAACCTTCGCAGACATATAACGCACCATCGCTGGTTTGAATTTATGTTTATACCGAGTGACGAGATATATCACTATATAAACGATAAGGTAGTTAAGATGGAAACAAACACTCTTTGCCTTATACGGCCCGACGATGTTTGCGACTTTATGGTAAATCCAAACTCAAAAAAGCATTATTATATCTATCAGATAACTGTTGAGGATTGGCTGATGGAGGATGTCTTTAAGTTTTTAGAGCCGAATATGTCGCTTGCGCCGCTTTTAAAGACGGAGCTTCCTCTGTATATTACCCTTAACAGGGTTGACGCGTCCAATCTTTTAAATCATATATCGGTAATTCAGTCTTACGGTAATGAGCACAGCAACGAGGCGTGCCTTGAACTCAAAAAGCTTATAATCTCGCTTTTAACTCAGTATTTTTATTCATACCTTACCGAGCGGGACGGTCAAAGGGAAATACCGCTTTGGCTGATAAGAACGGTCAATCAGATGCGCTATTCGGAAAATTTTTCTATAGGCGTTTCTCGGATGACCGAGCTGTCGGGAAAAACCAACGAGCATCTGACGCGGAGTATGAAAAAATATTACGGTGTATCGCCCATAGATTTTGTGAATGACATTCGATTGTCCTATGCTGCGAATCTTTTGATTAAAAGCACAATTCCGATAGGCGATATATTTTCCGGCTGCGGATTTCAGAGCAGAGCCTGGATGGTTAAGCAGTTCGGTAAGAAATACGGTATGAGTCCGAGAGAATACCGCAAAAAATTCGGAGGAGAGGAGCAGGAATCCAAATGATTGCTTTGTCTATCAATGGAACGGATGAGTATGACGACTTATTATGTTGACAATATACTCGGCAACAATGCCTGTTGCGGAACGGACGCCGCGCATCCTGTCAGCGATTACCGCGTTTTGAAAATAAAGCCCGGAGATAAAATACTTTTCAGGCGCGGATGTGTTTTCAGGGATTTTATTCTTTCTCCGGACGGTACGCCGAACCGACCTGTCTTTTGGGGAGCGTACGGCGAGGGAGACAGTCCGAGGTTTTTAGGCTCGGTCGATCTTTCTGATGAGAAATATTGGCATAAAAAGGAGAAGGATATCTGGGAATGTACGGCTTACCTTACAAGCGAGGTATGCAATATCATTTTTAACGGCGGTTCGTCTTGGGGGAGACTTGCCTGGGAATACAGAGAGATGAAAAAACAGGGGGATTGGTATTATACTCATATCGGCTTTACAAATCGCCCGTGTCCGCAGGAATATCTGAATAAGCCGCGCCGGCTGTATCTTTACTCCGAGAAAAATCCGGCAGTATTCTATAAGAATATTGAGTGCGCTCTGTTCGGCGAGCGTGCGCTGGCTTTCGGAAAGAACCATGTGGTCTTTGATAATATTGATTTTATGTATTCCGGAGTTCACGGATATCTCGGAATAGACACTTCTTACATAACTATCAAAAATTGCGGATTTTATTTTATCGGCGGTGCCGTTTGGGAAAGAAAAAGAAAAATCCGTTTCGGAAATGCCGTTGAGCTTTGGAACAGCGCAAATAACATAACGGTTGAAAATTGCAGGTTTGATAATATTTACGATTCCTGCTTCACAACTCAGGGGTGTACCGAATATGTAACGCCTCAGAAAATAACATTTACCAATAACGAATGTTCAAACTTCGGTATGGCGGCATATGAGCTGAGAGACAGGATTACATACGATACGGTGTTTTCTCACAATTACTGTCACCATGCCGGAATGGGCTTTTCGGCACAGTCGGACGAAAGACCGCGAAATTCCGAAATTTATCCCGAGCCTATGGGACATAATATTTTCATTTGGCGTATTGAAAATATAACCCCGCGCGGTTCTGTGACCGTTTCAAACAATCGTTTTGGTGAAACTGCGTTCGGGTCTCCGATATACTCAAAGGCAGCGCTGCTGCCGTCGCGGCAGATAAAGTTTTCAAATAATACTTTTGAAAATTCCGATGTCAATGTTCGCTGGTGCGACAAAGATATAGCATTGAAGCAATTAAAAAATATAACCCGAAAGGATGTAACCTATGAATACAGCACTGTTAAGTATCAGTAAGAATCCGTTGACTGTTTTACGCCGGAGGCTGATTTCTCTTTTCTTGGCGCTGCTAACGGTTTTTGCGGCAGGAGGTTTAAATTCTTTGGCTGCAACGGGCGAGGCGGAGCTGTCGGCGTTCGTTACCGAATTGGATAACGGGAACTACCGTATAGATGTTAAGCTCACTATGCAAAAGAATACCCGGTTTAATTCATTGCAGGCATTTCTCAATTATAACGCCGACGCATTTACGACTGTATCATACGAAAACACAAGCGGTCTTAATAATTCGCTTCTTAACGATAAGGTCGGCAGACTCGCCATTGTCTGGAACGGCTCTGAGGAAAACGCCTGCGACAGCGCCGAGCTTAATCTTTTCAGCGCGGTGTTCTCGGTTAAATCCGGTACCTCCTCCGGAAAATACGATTTTACATTAACAAATGCAGAATTGCTTTACGGGCTTGAGGATGAAATAGATGTTACCGTGAATAACGCTTCGGTTACGGTTGCCGAAAATCTTTCCTACATAACCGGTACGGCTGTATTGACTGCCGACGGCAATTATAAAATCGAGGTTTCGTTAAAGCTGCCGCCGAGTACATCAACCTCCGGAATTCAGGTGGCGCTGTCTTACGATTCGGACGCGTTTTCCTATGTTTCGTATGAAAGCGGCGAGTTCGGGAGAAACGCCCTTATACATCATAACGAAAATAAAAAACAGGTGTATTTCCTTTATGATACAACATCGCCCTATTCCTCAAACAACAGCATTTTACTGTTCTCGGCAATCTTTTCCGTAAAGGATACGGCGGTTGCGGGAAATTACGGCTTTGATGTTATCTGCGAGGATCTGCTGGGCAATACCGAGGCTTCCTCATTGCCGTTCAAAACCGTTTCGCCGTCGGTTAAGCTTGTTGTGAAAAAAATCTCCTCCGATGTTTACCCCATTAAAAACGGTTATCTCGGCGGAATTGAGAGCGGCACGCTTGCCGAAACAGTTATAAGCAATGTACACGATTTCGAAAATATAACGATTAAAAATAACGGAATTTTGGTTGACGGCGTGCTTGAGGTTAAATCAAATATGGATATTATCCTTACGGTTGACGGGGCGGTAGCCGACACGCTGAAAATCGCGATTAACGGAGATGTCAACGGGGACGGCGATATCGATATCCGGGATTTGGTAAGACTCAAAAAGTCTCTCGCAGAGATTGAATGTGAAATAATAGATGTTGCAGCGGATCTGAACCGAAACGATAAGAGCGATGCCGGCGATTTGGCTGAGCTGCGCAGACTGCTCTTATCTGAGTAAGCAACGGAAAAGAGGGTGATATAGTTGAAAAAAATCTTAAAGAATAAGCTGTTTCTTTTGGTTTCGGTTTTAGCAATATGCTTTTCCGGGATATTCGGAGCTGTTGCAGTAAGCGCGGAGCCGGAGTCGTCCGAGCCGCAGAGCACCGTTTCCCAAACTGCGGAAGATGCCCAAAGCGACGCGCAAGAACAGACAGATGAAGAAAAAACGGAAACAAAGCCGGAAACGGAAGCTCTTAATACCTATGAGGATAACTCGCTTAATAAAATGGACTCCGCCGAAAGGGTGCTTATTATTCTCTTATCTGTGCTTATTGCAGCAGAGCTGGCAGGCATCGGAGTTTTGATTGTTCTGATTTTGAAAAAAAGCGGCAACAGGTGAATTTACAGAGAACAGGAGCAAAGAATATGAACAATTTTAAAAAAATCATCGCAAAATCCGCTGCTTTGGTATCGGCGGTAATGCTGTTGACATCGGCTTTTTCTCTGAATGCGTTTGCGGCAGAGGAGAAAATGAGCGGAAAGGGTACTAAATCCAACCCGTATATCGTTACTACCGCGGCACAGTTTGATTCGATTCGCAACAATTTGAAGGCTCATTATAAGCTCGGAAATACTATTGATCTCGGCAGCTATTCAAATTGGAAACCGATAGGCAATCTGAAAACGCCGTTCAGCGGAACGCTGACCTCGCCTACAAATTCCGACGGTACTCCGAAGTATGTGTTAAAAAATCTTAAGATGTATTTTGACGGTAAAGGTTGTCAGAAGGGCGATTACAGCGGCTATAAGTCGGATCACAGTTCAGGTTGGGAAATAGCTCTTTTCGGGGCAACCGATGGCGCGACGTTTACGAATATCGTTGTTCTCGACGCAAATGTTGAAAGCAAAGCATTCGGTAATGTTGATATGAACGCGGATTACAGTATAAATCCGGGGATGCACGAAATGGCGACGGCTGTACTTATAGGTATTGCTCAAAATACAACCATAACAGGCTGCGGAGCGTCAGGAAATGTTACTTCTGCATCCAATTATATCGGCGGGCTTATCGGTCTGCTGAAAAGCAGTAAGATTAAAAATTCGTATAGCTATGTATATGTTTATTCCGGAGGTTGCTGGGGAGCCGGGGGTTTTGCCGGTGCGGCAAAGGGTACAACAGTTGATTCCTGCTTTTTCAGCGGTACCTTCAGAAGCGGATATACTCATCAAGGTGCGTTTATAGGTGACCCGTTCGGTGTTAATAAGGAGGAAAGCAAGATTACAAACTGTTATGCCGAGGGATTGCTGAAATCAGATAATGACGGTTGTTTTATAGGTGTTAAGGAACATTCCGATACTGTTCCGGCGACAAATGTCGATGTCTGCTCAAAGACCTATACCCGAGTTAAAATGGAGGGTAGGGAGCGCGCTATGACAAATAGGAACGCTAAAAACGATAACTATGTATCTGATGAAATCGGTATTTTGGAGCAGGGCTTTGCCGTAAGAACTCAGGCTGAGCTTAATCAGATTTTCGGAGCTTGGGATGCATGGGTCGTTGCCGACGGCACCTATCCTCAGTTGAAGGGCGTACATCCCGTAAACGATGCTTCAAAATATCCGGTAAATGCTGCCGGTACGGTAAACGGAAATACCTCCGGCACAAATAACGGCGGAAATAAAACCACCTCCGGCGGAACAACGGTAAGCGATAATACCGAGAATGGCGGTGAAGCTGACGGAACAGCCGAGGGCGGAGAAATATCAAATAATGTCGCCATCAAAGTAGATGTTAAAAACAATACCGTAAAATTGAACGGCACAGAAAAAACAATGTGCGTTGTACTCTGCGTTTTGCTCGGATTAACTGTGGCTGCGAGTGTGACAACCGTCATTATCGCAACGGTTAGAAAAAAGTAATTGCGTAATGACCGTTGACGAAGTGATGGTGATATAAATGAAAAAATTGAAAAAAGATAAATACTATGCAAGAAAAAATGTTATTTATCTGTTGTTTATGCTTCCGGCGTTTGTGTGCCTAATTCTGTTTTGGGCTGTGCCGCTTTACGGAAATATTCTCGCCTTTAAGGATTATTCATATATAAAGGGAATCTGGGGAAGCAAATGGGTTGGCTTTGATAATTTCAAACAGCTTATGCAGTATGATAAGTTTTGGGCTATTGCAAGAAATACCATACTCTATCATATTGCAGAGGTCGTTTTGGTAAACCTGTTCGGCGGAGCTGTATTTGCGCTTATTCTTTACGAAGTACATAACAGGCATTTAAATAAGATATATCAGACCTCTATGCTGCTGCCGAATTTCCTGTCTATGACGGTTGTGGCGTATGTTGTTTATCTGATTTTAAACCCTACTGATGTTGGTGTGCTAACAAATATTCTCAAATCTATGGGAATTGAGAATGTAGATGTTTATTCTATGCCTGTTTTGTGGCCGTTTATCCTGCTTTTCGTACATGGCTGGAAGCTGGTCGGAATGGCGGCGCTTTATCTGTATGCGGCGTTGCTCGCGGTGGATACAGAGCTTTTTGAAGCAGCTGCTTTGGACGGTGCCGGAAGATTGAAGCAGATATGGTATATTTCGGTGCCGGCGATGTTACCGATGATGTGTATGACAATGATAACTCAGCTCGGAAATATTTTAGCGTCCTCTTTTGATTTGCATTATCAGGTAACAAAGCAGATGGGCGGCGGAGTTCTTTCACCAACCACAAATGTTTTATCAATATATTCGCTGCAAATGCTGCAGGATGGCAATATGGGACTTACAACGGCACTAGGTATGGCCACCTCGGCGGTTACTATCATCTTGACAATTATCGTGAACAGAGTTGTTAAGAAACTCAGTCCGGAAAACGCGATATTTTAGGGAGACGGATATATGAAAAAGAATAAAATTAACGGATATTCCGTTTTCTCAAATGTTTTTCTGACAATCGCCTCAATAATTTTTGTTATGCCGGTCATAATGGTTGTTATTATGTCTGTTTCTTCCGAAAACGATATCGTCAGGGACGGCTTTAAGTTTATACCGAATGAATTTTCGGTTGAGGCATACCGATATGTTTTAAAGGGTTTTTCAAGTTTCGGCAGGGCAATTTTGGTTACGCTTTTCGGAGCTGTGATAGGACCGTTTTTGAACATATTTGTAAATGTTTTGGTGGCGTATCCTCTGTCTAATGATGATTTCAAGTATAAGGGTATTATCAATAAGCTGTTGATATTTATTATGTTTGTAGGTCCTGTGGGTGCCGCGAGCTATGTTATCAGCACAAAGTATTACGGGCTTGGAAACAATATACTGATTTATATAATTCCCGGTTGCTCGCCATGGACGATATTCTTGTTCAGAACCTATTTCAAAAATGTTCCGCGGGCACTTGTCGAGTCTGCTCAGATAGACGGTGCAAGTGAGTTCACAGTTATCGTTAAAATTCTTTTGCCGCTTTCAAAGGCTATTTTCGCAATTCAGTATTTTCTTGGCTTTATCGGTAAATGGAACGATTATTACACATCTCTGCTTTATATGACCGAATCAGCGTTTTATAATGTTCAGCATTTTATGATGAACATTTTGGATGACCTTAATTTCCTGGCATCGGCTTATGCGAGGGTAGGAATATCAACCTCAGGCGAGCTGCCTCTTAATACGATGCAGTATGCGATATGTGTTTTCTCGATTATCCCGGTTATACTGCTGTTCCCATATATGCAGAAGTATTTTTCAAAGGGCATTGCGGTCGGTTCGGTCAAAGGATAAAATTACAGGCAAAATTAAATTAAGAAAGGATATTTGTTATGAAAAAAATAGTATCGCTTATTTTATCGGCAGCGCTTGTCGGTACATTGTTTTCGGGTCTTTCCGGCTGCGGAAAGAAAAGCTCCGGAAAGCTTATCTGGCAGATTACCACCGTCGGTCAAACGGATGAGAAATTAGTCTATGCCGAATTTAATAAGCGCCTTGAGAAGCTGCTGCCGGGAGTTCAGGTTGAGTTTAAAGAAAATAAGGCTGAAAGATGGTCGCAGCAGCTTTCTGCCGGCGAGCAGATTGATATTGCCTGGACAGGTTATACTTATAATATGCAGAAGGAAATAGAGAATGACTCCTATCTGCCTCTTAACGATTATATCAGCGAAAAGGATACTCCTAACCTTTGGAAGGAATGGAAAGAGGATTATGTCGCCGATTACGATACCGGCAGTATGAGCGGTAAGCTTTATGCAATCCCGAACCAGCAGCCGCTGATATCGGAAACGCCTTACCTTAAAGTTCCGGAAAGCTGCTTACAGTATTTTGACCTTGCCGGCTGGAGAAAAGCTATGGACTCGTCATCGACAATGACCCGCGAAGCGTTTGAGGTGCTGGACAGCTACTTTGCCAAGGTTTGGGCAGCAAACGCTTATGATACCGATACCGTTGCCGCAACAATCGATATAAATTCCTTGCAGCATTGGGTATTCAGACGCGGGAACGCCGGACTTCGCAAGGATGATGATGATGCAGTATACGATCCATTTGCGGAAAACGGCGAGGTCAAGCTTATACATAAATATGAGACCGCTGCTTATGCTCTCGCGGTAGAATATGCCGGGAAATGGTATGAAAAAGGATATATCGCCAAGGATGTTATGATAAACGGCAGCGGCAGCGGTGCGAGACTTTCGGTTTTATCCGCTCACCAAAACGGAAGCTATTTTAATCTTACTGACGATACTTATCTCTATAAAGAGGTAAAGGACAATGACGGATATGTTGAACGGTACGATGTTATGGTAGAGCCTTCGGATCACCGCTGGGGCTATCTTTCATCAACGAAGCTTGGTGACGAGGCAACATATTTAGTAGTGCCTTCAACAAGTAAATATCCCGAGCAGGCTGTTAAGCTTATTGATTTGCTTCGTTCACCCAAGGGAACCGAGGGCAACGATTTGCTCAATCTTTTAGTTTACGGTTTTGAAAAGAATTCGCCTGAGGCAAAGGAATACGGTACATATCATTATGAATTGGAGGGCGATCTGGCAAAGGGCGTTGACTATACCCTGCAGCCTTCCGCCGCCTGCAAATACGGAAAGCCCCATTGGTCTATGGGAAATGTGTTTTTAACATACCGTACTCCCGATATTGCCGAGGGTCAGCAGGAATATGCACTGAATTTTGAAAAGAATGTCAAGCCGAATTATAAGAAAACGCCGCTTATCGGCTTTGAGGCAAATAACGATGGTTTGGATACTATCATTGCCAATATGAAAGGAAATGAAAATGGCGAGCAGAATCAGCTTTATTGCGGAAAAGCGGGCTTAAAGGCTCCGGAAATGCTAAAAAATGTTATTAAGATTAACCGTGAGACCGGCGGAGACAAGCTGATTGCCAACCTCCAGAAGCAGGTTGATGATTATATAGCGAAAAATAAATAAAAGTGAAAGGAGTTGACTCTGCTTGCTGATATTAAAAAAATTCACCGTAATATCTCTTGCGGTAATTTTGGCAATAGGCAGTATGCTGACAGTCGGCGTTTCCGCTGCTCCGGCAAAGCTTGGCTTTTCTGTAGGCTCAGGGGCAGCGACGCCGGGTGAAGATGTAATCGTAGATGTGAAAATGAATACGCAAAATGGCAGTTTTAATATCTCAGCGGTGAATTTCCAGCTGAATTACGATAGAAACATACTCGAATTTAAAAGTTCTGCCAATGTGTTTTTTGATGTCGGATACAGTAACTCAAAAACAGGGTATGTGCTTTATACAGCTGAGGATACCTACGGTAAGATGACGAAGACCGAGACCCTGCTTTGCAAATTGACATTTACGGTTAAAAGCAATGCGACAAAGGGAGATACGCTGCTAAAGCTGAAAATCGGCGAATGCTTGGATGATGCGCTTGAGACGATTTCAACAAGTCCAACGGGCAATGCAACTGTAAACGCAAAGATATCTGTCACAGGCGGTCCTGAAGATGATGTTATCGAGCTTATAAACCAAATCGGAACGGTTGAGTATACGGCAGAAAGCAATCTGAAAATTACTAAGGCACGCAGCGCTTATGCGGCTCTTACCTATGCTCAAAAGCAGCTTGTTACAAACTATTCCGTTTTGCTTGCTGCCGAAAAAGAATATCAGAGGCTTAAAACCGAAGCTGAAAACGCAGAGCTTCAGGCTGAAATAAATGCTTTTATGACAGCTCATGCATACGCTCTCTCATTAACCGTTGATACTTGTACAATAGACGATAAGGCAGTTGTGGATGCAGCAATAGCGGCATATGAAAGTACCGATGAGGCAACAAAGCTTTCTCCTAAGGCAGCCTATGAACTCCATTCGTATTACAATACACTTGGTCTTGTTAAGAAAAAAATAGCGCTGCTCATAGCCGAAAAGGAAAAAGAGGAGGAGGCTATTGAGGCTGACCGCAAACTTCGCGAGGAAGCAAAGAGCATTGCGGCGGATTTCAGAAATGAATATGCCGAATTGCTTGCAACAGATCCTCAGAATGTTCCTGCCGACTATCTATCCTGGTTGGAAAGAGCGTTGACATATATATCGGATCAGTCGTTGCTTAATCTCTATGTTTCAAGCGAATTGCAAGAGGAAAAGGCGTTGCTTGAGGGACTTCTTGAAATATGCAAAAGAAACGGCGCTGAAGAAAACTTAACCGATGCCGAGATTGCCTTTAAAAAGTTTAATAACACTTTTTCATATATTTTAGGCCTTACCGACAGTACTGTTACGGCAGACGACCTGACTGATATTAAAATAGCTGTCGGCGTTTACGAAATGATGACGGATGAGGTTAAGGAAAAGTTGAATGACGCGTATTCTCTGCTTGAAAAGCTGCTGACGAAAGCGGAGGAGCTTTTCAAGGCAGACGAGGCGGAAAAGGAGGCAGAGGAAAGCAGGTCAGACAACTCAGGCGAAAAATCCTCTATTGAATACATCTATGTCGATTCAAACGGAGACGGCGTTAAGGAAAGACTGATTATTAAGAAAGCTGCTGTTAATGTATCTCAGGAGATAGTTATGAATAACCGCAGCATTGGAATGGTTTCCGTTATATTCTTGATAGCATTTGCAGTTATTACAGTTAATTTTGTATTGCTGCTGTGTTACTATAAATACTATTTCAGGCGCAAAAGAAAATAAACAAAGGAGTGAATTTCATTGTTAAAGGGCAAAACCGTGAAAAGAAGCATTGCCGCGCTTGTGATATTCGCTGTTACGATGAGTTTCGTGTTTGTTTCCTCAATGTTTGTTCAGGCAGAGGAAATTAACGAAAGTAATCCGGATTTAACCTTCTATTTTATCGACAGCGATCTGGAGAACACAATGTACGGCTTCCCTGTTACCGAGCAGACGGGAAGGCTTAGACAGGATGGCGGAAAATATGAAATAGATACCAACTCCATGGCGGCGTGGCGTGCAACCGATGATATCGCATTTGCTTATAAAAAATATAATGTCGGTGTTACCTCCGGTGAATATATCGAAGCCACCGTAACTCTTGACAAAGCATTAGAAGGTTCTTCGGTTCACCGTTCGGCAACCGAGGGAATAATGATAAGAACCGGTTTGGAACCGGAGTCTCCTATGGCATTTTTTGGACTTCGCGAGGGTGGGCCTTGTGTTGTATATCGTTCACAGACGGGCGCAGAAGCAAGCGTTTCCGACCAGTTCGGTGCCTATATAAAATACCCGGTCACCATAAAAGTAAGAAAAGAGGGTATGAAGGTTACTGTAGCCTATAAAAATGACGGGGAAACAAAATTTACAGAATTTAAAGCAGCTGTACCGATTGTAGGTTCCGGTCCTATATATGTAGGCTTAGCGGCACATTCTCATAATCCACAACTTGAAAATACTGCATTTTTCAGTAATTACAATGTTACCGGTATTGGTACACTTTCTGGCGATAATCCCGGTGGCGACGATAAACCGGATATACCTGATGAGGATATAACTCCGGATCCTGAACTAACAGATGATATTTTAATTCGCGAAACTTTTTCTGACAGAGACCTCTATAATAAACCCGGAACTGATAAAGACGGGAAACTTCAGGATTCACGCTCTTTCCCTATTTGGACGCGTGATTTTGCGACAGGTTCCTCGCTTCTTAATGAAAACGGCAATATTTATTGGGATTTGTCAGGAGTTTCAACGCATAACTATTTCGGCGATACCAAAATGACAGATTATAAGGTTTCTGCAAAATTCAGATATTCATCAGACTGCGATCCTCAGCAAAACAACACTTTCAGACTTTATACTCGCCATACGGATGTTGAGTTTTACGGAAACGCTGATTATTATGCGGCAATTACCAAGGGAAATATTCTGACATTTGCGAAGAATCAGTATATTGCTGATAATACCGATGCCGGAGTTACGATTATGTCCGTTAATCTTTGCGATGTGCTTGGAAATTCCGATTTTTCTCTTTATGATGACGCATGGCACACACTCGCGATTGATGCGCTTGATAATACATTTAAGGTATATTTGGATGACCGGATATTGATTGATGTTATTGACGAGGATCCGCAGAGCGGCAGACCTTACGGAAACCGTTTATCCGGATATAGGGTATACGCCAACGGAAATGTCGGAATATCAACCGACGGTGCATGGCTTGCGGTTGACGATATTATCGTTACTGATATTGAGGATCCGATAGGCGGCGATTTCGATAATGCAATAGGCGGTAATTGGAACGATTATCAGCCAGGTTATACACAATCTTATCTTGATAAGTATAACGGCATTAAATTCTATTGATAAGGAGCAGGAAATATTATGAAAAAAACGAAAAAAGTTATATCGCTTGTATTGTCCTGCTTGATTTTGGTTTCGAGCATTTCGGCTATAAGTTCAGCTGTTTTTACTGCCTCAGCGGCTGAAGTTACAAGCTTTAAGGACGACTTTGAGGGTGACCTTAATTGGGAAATCCTTGACCATACCGGCGGCGAAAAACTGAAACAGACAAATACTTATACTGCCGAGGCTGATTCGCAGTACGGTGATGCAAACGGTAATGCTTTTTGGGGAATTAAGGACGCTGCTGACGGTTCCTCAAAAGCTTTAAGCCTGCGCAGAAGCTTTAAGGTTAATGAAAATAGGTGGACTGATGCGATAAACGGCGGCGAGGCTCCCATCGCGGTTTTGAAGGACGGCATTTTGCCGGGCAATTACGGCGTTAAAAGTATGTCGGTCAAAATGTATTATGACGATGTTGCAAATTACGCCTCCTTCTTCGGCGTTCTTTACAGCTATAACGATAGCGGCAATTATTCGGCTGTCGGTATGACATTGGATAATGCCGGTTCTACAATAGCACAGTATAGGGTACCGGCAGTTTCATCCGGCGGCAGAGACCGCAGCTTGGTTACAAACCGACTCAGCGACGGAAAATATTTTTCTGACCTGTGGATGAGTAATGATACCGACCTTATAGGCAAGGACTATTTTTCAAGAAATCAATGGATAACCGCAAGGCTTGAATATGATTTTGATTTGGGATGCTATACATTCGCCCTTGAGGGCAAAAAGGCGGACGGCAGCAGCGGTCTTTTGAAGATTAAGCTTCCGGAAGCGGCATCTCCACTCAATAAAATAGGTCTTATAAACAATTTCGCGTCATATGCCCGCTTTGACGATGTTAATGTGACATTGTTTGACGGCACCGATGTTTATGAGATGATAAACGCTCTGCCGCATCCATCCGATATCACTCTTGATGACGAAATTCAATATGATAAGGTCAAAAGCTTTTTTGATTGCCTTACCGCGGCGCAGCAGTCATATGTTGAAAATTCTCCGTATTTGACGGCTGTCGCGAACCGTCTTGATGAGCTTCATGCCGAGCAAGACAAATCTCTAATTTGGGACGACCTGCTTGATTTCGAGCAGGACGAAAATGATAAGCTTTGCTTTGAGGGCTTGAATCTTCTCGATAAAAAGAATTGGGGAATTGTTGATAACCCCTATAAAAACGGTATGAACCGCAGCGACAAGGTTTTGCAGATAAATAAAAATTATAGGTCACAGAACAATGACAAAACCGGTTATGCCGTTTATAAAATCAAAGACGCCGTTTTATCAGGCGATAAACCGATAGCAAACTTAAAGGGTAAATTCCTGCTTAGCGGAAATTTCACCTACCTTATATTTGATTATCAGGATGAGAATAACTGGGCAGGCTTTCAGTTTTATAGCTACAGCACGGTGGGTGTGTATTATGTTGTTAAAAACGGCGGAAGTGCTCCGACAATTCCCGGCGGGGGCAGGCCCAACGTTGCGGATTTTGGCGGTGTGAGTGTCAGTAAGAATACATGGGTTGAATTTAATATTGAATATTCAACGCAGTCTGCCTCGGTTTCATTCCGCATTGCGGACAGCGGCAAGGAGTATACCTCAGGTGTTGTTAAAACAAGCTCTCTCAAGGGTATAAATAAGACTCAGTTTGCTTTAGCAACAAACGGTACCGCTTATTTTGACGATATCAGCCTAAGTTATCAGGGTAATGCGGAATATGTTGCGGCAAAGACCTTTGAATCGAAATATTCCGAATTGTTGTCTCTTGATCCGCCGGCTCGATATGTTTCTGCTGTTGATTATGACACATATAACGAAATGACAGCTGAATATAACGCGATGAGCGAAATCAGCAAGTCATATTTGCCGAATTTAGACCTTAAAATCGAAGCTCTTGGTGAGGCATTCGGAAGCATTGCGACATCCGGACCTGTTGCCGAGCGTGATCGCAAACAAAAAGCGGCGGCTGAGGCTGCAAGCGCTACAGCTGGCTATACTTACACTTTTGAGGACGATTTTGAAAACGGACTTTCATTTTATAAATCAGGCTATAACTCAAAAACGACCGGTACGGTTTCAATAGAGTATAACGAGGCTCTCGGCAGCAATGCCGCAAAGGTAAGCGGAATTGCCGCTATAACACCGAAATCCTGGATGCTGCCGAGTATGCCGACGGTTAAGACATTTGAATATGATGTTAAATTCGAGCTTGGAGCGGGTTATACCTCTACAGCTCTCCGTCAGGAATACCGTATTCATTATCAATGGGACAACAAGGACAATGCGGATGCAAAATGTCACGCAATCGGTTTCTACAAGCAGGACGGTGTCTGGTGCTATCATATGATATCCCTGAGCGGCTATCAGGTCGGAGGAAATTTTGAAGCCGGTATTGATTTAGATGATGTTCTTCATGTTAAATATGTATATGATAAGGATAATGACGGCAACCGGAGAATGTGGCTTACAATAGACGATCAGCATGGAAACAGCCTGACATATAATCAGGGAATGCTTCCTGAGCTTGAATTCGCCTTTGGTTCACGTTGGCATGACCAGTATATTGATAACTTAAAGATAACCTATGTTGACGGTCAAAATCTTTACAGTATTGACGAGGAAAACAGCGAGATTATTCCGTATTATTCCGGGAATGTTACTCAGTATGCCGGGGATTACGTAACTGTTCAGGGACCGAAACTCGGAATGATGGTAGACAGCGTTTCAATAGCTCCGCTTGATAACAAGTCGAATGCTTCGGTAGGTTATGTGAGCGAAACCGGATATGATACAAACGGCGAAGCGGCAGGGGAAAATGCTATTGACCCTGTAGCCCACAGTTTTAACGAGGCGGCATCTGTTGAAGTGCCTATAATTCAGAAAACGGAAATGTCGGTTAAGTTCAAAATTCCGTCGGAGTTCCCGTCAGGCAGACCGAATGTTGCGGTTTATGCTGTTAAATTGGCTGATGTTTCGGGAAATTATAAGATAATCTATCTTAACAGACCTAAGGTTGATTACACAGTCGGATCGGACGGCTCTCAGTCTGCCCCCGGAAAAGAAATGCGAGTCATTGGAGAAAACCTCGCTCCGGATGGTGTTAAAGATAAGCTTCGCGCGGTAGTTGTTAATAAATCTACCAAAACGCGTACCGAGATAAGCGTAACAAAGGTACAATCGAATTATTCTGTAAGTGTAAGCTTGCCGACAAGTCTTGCAAACGGCGAATATGAGCTTTACTTCTATAACGGCTACGGAGATGAAACCGCTTGGTCTGTTCCATCAGATTTAACCGTTGCAGGCGATGTGAGAGACTCATGGCCATCAAGAGTATATAATATTAAGGAATACGGCGCGAAAGGCGACGGCATTGCAAATGATACGCCCGCATTCGTAACCGCGCTTTCCGAAATGTTTTATCGCGGAGGAGGAACTCTTTATCTGCCGCGTGGCGTTTATGTTATAGAGGCATCGCTGTTTATACCCGAAAATGTAAGGATAGTCGGCGAAAATGTTGATAACACCTCTTTTATGTTCCGTCCGTATAAGTGGTATTACAATGACATGCCGTCCTATATGTTTATTTTTGAAAGCAATGTTGAGTTTTCAAATTTTGGTATATTGACCGGTCGCTCAAGCGGCATATTCGGATGTTATGAGCTAAACGCGGAAAATCTATATTTTTCAAATCTTTATTTCTATTCAGCGCCGAGTTCAGGACCCGCAACTGCTCCTCACGGCACAACTTCAAGATTAAATGTTGCGGAATATCGCAAGCTGGCATCAATAGAGCCCAATAACCCGGTTCTTCATTTTGTTAGCGGCTCTGCCCATAATGTTCAGATTGATAACTGCGATTTCAGCAATGTTGAAAGAACAAAGCTACAGAGGAGTATTTTGGCGGATGTCGGAACAGGAAGCTATTGGCGGGTAAACGGTTTGATAACCCGCGGCGAGGGTTACGAGGTTGTCAACAACAATATGATTTGGGAAAATTGCAGCTATGACGATACAAATATGTATATCGGCGTTTGGGGACACGGCGTTTACTTGGATAATAATAGCTGGGCAAACGCGATGAGCGATAATCGTGAGCTTTATGTTGCTGACCGCGGTCCGTTTACAACCGACACAACACTTTATAAGTACCCCGGAGACACAACAGGCACGGTTTGGCATTATTACGGAATGAGAATGCAGGCTAACATTTGTCCCGGCATTCAGATTTATATTCATTACGGTCAGGGTGAAGGTCAGTCAAGAACCGTAACATCGGTTCGCAATGCAACCGCTGCCGAGGGCGGAGGAATTATCGTAACCATTGACGAACCGTTCACCATAGAGCCAAACCTCAACTCTCGCACCCTTATAAGAAGACCCCGTGAAAATATTACTTTCTATAATATCCATTATAAAAACGGTTCCGCGACCGGATTTTACGGTGGTGCTGTCGATGTTGTATGGGACAACTGCGATTGGACTCAGGTATACTCGATTTATAACACCACTCAGGGTACGGATATGAATGTTTATTTCACCTATCTTAACGGTACTATAACTTATAAGGATACCGGCGGATATGACGGCGGATTCCAGATGAATACCGATATCGGCATTCACTTCCTTTCAAACGGCAAGGGCTATTCCTCAGGAGCACATACTGTTCGCGGTATGAAAATCAACGGACAGACTACTTTGTTAGATGCAAAAACCACTCTTGTGGATATGGTATTTGATAAAAATACTTATACCGATTGTACTGCATACAGTATGGGCAGTTCCGGTTTCCGGGGCTTGCTTATAGCCGAGGAGACATATAATGGAACGGCACTATTTGCCGGAGAGGATACTTTGGATAAGCTGAACCTACTGACAAACTATAATTCAGCTGCTTCGCCGAATTATGTTTCTGTTGAAAAATCGTCTGTTTCAAGCACCTTGAACGGCGATGTCAACGGCGACGGCAAGATAACCGTTCGTGACTCAACATATATCCTCTATTATCTGATAGGTAAAATCGAGCTTGATAATGAACAGCTTTACCGTGCGGATGTCAACGGCGACGGTAAGGTAACAAGCGCAGATTCGCTTCTGATAAAGCGATATATCGTTGGCATTCTCGATGATTTCAAGGTCAATGACCCCAACTTTGAACGCGTTCCGATAGGCGGAACAAAGGATGATTCGGGCAATCTCGATTTTGGCGAGGACGGCGACAGCGACGGTGATTATTCCGGCGATTATGTTTAAATTTTAATTTGTTTTCCTCTCCCTTTCGGGAGGGAGAGGAAGTCCCGGTTAAACAAAACTCCTGAAAATTTACGGGCAGTGTAAGGTTAAAATGAAAAGATATCTCACGAAATCATAGAAAAGCTTCACGCAACGAGCAAAAACTCCCGTTTTCTTTGTTTTGATAAATTCAAACCGGCGACCTGAGCCGGGGTAAGACCGTTTAAAGCAGAATGGGGGCGAACAAAGTTGAAGAAAAAGACGAACAAGGAAATCAAGTTATTGGCACTTTCAAAAGAGGAAAAGCCCTGTTTGGTTTTGTACCAAGCCTTGAATTGCTTGTTAAAGCATTCAATCAGATTGTTTGAAATATCATCCTCAAAGCTTTGAACGCGTATATGTTTTGCACCGTCAAAAATGGACTTAACCGGAACCTTGTAGGCTGAATAACGGTCTGAAACAACCGCTGACGGTTTACCAAGCTTAACGGCTTCACTGAACAGAGAAACAGCCTGAGAGGAATCCCGGTGCGGGGACAGGTGAAACCCGATAACAAATCTTGTTTCACTGTCTATGATAAACCAAATATAATGCTTTACACCTGCTATTTTAACTACCGTTTCATCGGCGTGCCATTCATCGGAATTGAGGTCCAATAAGGAAACAAGCTGAATACGCATATCGTCAAACAATGGGGCGAATTTAACGCACCAATTTCTGACAGTGGTATGAGAAACCTTGATATTAAAGGCAGTTTTAAGAATGAGACTGATATTCCGAAAGGAATTCTTGCCGAGATAAAACATTGACAAAGCCGTGATGATAATTTGAATGGGATAACGCATACGCTTGAAATTGTGCTTGCCGAAAAGGGTTGACATGGACGGAGCGGTAACGACAGCGGACTTCCATACAAAAAAGGAATGGTTACACTTTTTGTCGGCACAGCGGTAGTTTGAGTAATGCTCATAATCGTGATGCAGAAAGGAAGCCTTTCCGCACACGGGGCAAGGCGGATGTTTCCGCCGACAATTTGCCCCCTCCGACCTCGGTCGTTCGGGTGCAAATTGATGACAGCAGTTTCGGCAGAGATACTTTTGGTAACCATTTGAATCTTTGCCGTAACGATAAAATGAATGATTGTTGTTGCATTTCGGGCACCTAATGTGATATGATTTCATCAGAGAACCTTTCCTTTCTTTTGGGAGTAAATGCGTTTTACGGTGAAACCATTATACCAAAAGGGATGAGAGGTTCTCAACTTTCATTTAAGTTTACAATACGAATTTACGGAAAAGGAGACAGATTGATGAGAAAGTCTAAAAAAATACTTTCGGCGGTGCTGTCGCTTGCGTTGGTATTAAGCGCGTTTTACAGCTCACTTATATCGCAGGTTTCAGCCGAAAACGAGTTGCCTGAAATTATTACTTTTGAAAATACAGACGATCTGAATTATTTCGGCGCTGTCGGAGAAAATGCAACAGGCACATCCATTGCCGGACTTTCAGCGTTTAAAGGGCAGGCTTGGTGCGTCGCGGTACTCGGAAATACCAGCGGAAACGCGTTAAGACTGAACGGAAATGACAGTAACTGGATAGGTGTAAAGTCTGCCTATACCGATGGTAAGGACTATAACACTATGACCGGCAAAATAGGTCTCAGGAACGGCAACGATTTATGCGTTGTATATGACTACACGGATAACAATAACTTCAAGGGCTTCAGAATAGGAAATCAAAGCCAACAGCTTTATGCTAATACCTATGTAAAATCCGATGGAACCGGTAGTGACGGTTCAAAAGTACTGTTCAAAACCGCAGAGTTTATCAAAAGCGAATATAATACTTCACAGTATCTTATTCAGTTCTTTGATTTTAAGCTTACTTATACAAGCGGAACCGTAACCTTTACTGTTGCAAGCGATGCTTATAATGGTGCCGGCAGCGAGCTTTTTGTTCCGGAGCTTACCGCAAGCGGTACCGGTTTAAACGATTTTATGTTTTGGGGCTGCAGCAATCAAAATCAGTACGGTTGTAAATTCGTAGACGATTTAAAGCTATATACCGACTCTACACTCGCCTGCGAGCATAATGCCGTTCAAACAGTAGCGGACGAATATTTAAAATCTGCCGCAAGCTGTGTTTCCCCGGCTGTTTATTATGAGCATTGCTCAAAGTGCGGAACGGTTTTGCTTTCAACCTTTACAAGCGGCAGCGCTACCGATCATTCTCACGAGGAGCTTGCAAGCAAGGCAACCCTCAAAACACGCGCCACCTGTAAAATTGATGCGGTTTATTATAAATCCTGCGGCGGCTGCGGAAAAATTTGGGAAAATGAAACTTTCAACGGAACGGAGCTCGGCGCACACGGCTATGTAAACGGCGTATGCAAATACTGTAACGCCCAAATGCCGGCGGGACAGCAGGTTTTCCTCGATTTTGAGGATGCAGATGATATGAATTCCATAATTTCATATGAAGGCTTCAAGTCAAACTCATCCCGCAAGGCTTTGGGAGCTTCTCAGCTTACCAATGTTTATAATAATGAGAATGGGTATGTTTTACATTCTTCGGGTTTGGGAAGCGTTGCAACAATAGACCCTGACTTGACCTATGGTATGGGCTATAATATGATATCCGGTAAAGTCGGTTTGCGCGCGGGAAATCAGGCTGAAATTATATATGACTATACAGATTCAAATAATTATAAGTCATTTAAGATTGACAGGTATTACACGGGAACCCCGCCTAAGGATATGACAGCAAGCTCGTTTGCAATATCATATGTAACCTATACTGCCGGTGTTGCTAAAGAAGCGGGCAGGACAAAGTTGTTTGATCCTAAGTGTTTTACGGATGACAACCCACTTGATAGTGTTGTATTTCTTGATTTTGTAATACATCGCAGCAGCGGAACAGCAACCTTTAAGATAACAACACCGTGCTACCTCGACCAAACGACTGAGGAATATGAACCTATCGTCAGAGCTTTCTGCGAAAATGACGATTTTGTTATGCTCAAAACAAACCGTATAGCCTATAATGCTGTTTATTTCGATGATATAAAAATTCATCTCGATACCTCGTATCAGTCCTGTAACCATGCAAATACGGCTCAGGTAGCCTCTGCGGATTACCTGATTTCCGCCGCTACCTGCCAGTCGTCCGCGGTTTACTGCGAGAGCTGCGCGGAATGCGGAGCAAAGCTTGAAACAACCTTTACTTACGGCAATAAGGGCGCGCATACCCTTGTGTTTGTCGATAAGGTTCTGCCGAATTGCCAGACCGGTACTACCGGAACCGAGAGCTATTATAAATGTTCTCTTTGTGACACTTTGTTTAGTGACAGCAAGGGTGCGAACGAGATAGAAGCTCCGGCTGAAATTCCGGCTGACCATTATTATGACGGTTATACATACGACGAAAGCGGACATTGGCAGGTCTGCGCCGTGTGTAAAACCGCAAAGACCGAAACCGTTGCCCACGGTCTTAAAAACACCGTTAAGGCTGAGGCGTTAAAGCAGGCGGCAACCTGCCACAGCAAGGCAGTATATTATAAATCCTGCGAATGTGGATATATTTCCTCAACCGAAACCTTTGAATCCGGCTCTTTTGCCGCTCATACCTTAACTCATCATAACCGTATTGAGCCCTCCTGCACTGCAACCGGTACCGAGGAATATTGGGATTGCTCGGTTTGCGGCAAGTATTTTAAGGACTCTGCCGGAAACAGCGAAATAGACGCGCCGATAGCTATTCCTATGTCCCATAAGTTAGGCAATTATCAAAGCGACGCGGCAGGTCATTGGCAGGTTTGCTCCGAATGCGGATATACAACTCCGAAAACTGCCCACACGCCGAATGTCTCCGAGTCTGTCGGAGTTGATAAGATCTGTACCGCCTGCGGATATCATATTGCCGATGCAATCGATATTCTGCCGTCGGTTTTGGGCGCTAAGCTCTATACCGTTGTTTCAAATGTTGAGGATGACCTGAAAATCCGCTTTGATATTGATTTTTCAAAGCTTAAATCTGCATCGAATGTTAATGTTGAGGAATTCGGAGCGATTATCGTAACCGATTATACCGGAAATATGACGGCTGAAAACGTTGCCTTTGATGCAACCGATAAAAACTATATCAGAAAAACGCCGGAACAGCTTGAGGATCTTGCAAACGGTATTCTGAGGGTTTATGTAAACCGCAAGACCTCGCAGTTCGGCGTAAGAGTAGCGGTTGTCGGCTATCTAAAGGTTGACGGCGAATATTATTACTCCGATAACACCGTCGGAACTGACGGCAGCGTTGTTAGAAACGGTGTTGCAAGTAAATGCGTTGCCGATATGATGAAAGCGATATTCGCAAAGGGTCAGTATACCGACGCTCGGATAACCGCCGCGATAACCAACGCTCTTTCCGAACAGGCGGTTTCCGAAATGCTTGAGGATTATACTTCTGAACAAGCGAAAGAGCTGTTCACCAGCTTTGTAAACGGTGAGCTTCGTCCCGGAACGTTCACCTATGCGGCGGCAAGAACGCTTATGATTTACACCTATTATTATGTAAATATTGCAAATCTTTAAACTTCATAAATGTATCTGCGGCATTTGCCGCAGATACCGCTCCAGTAATTTCATCCTTTCCGGTTCGGAGGAACCGTATATATATAATTTTTAAGGAGGCAAATTATGAAAACAGCAAAAAAACTTATTTCTTTAGCGCTTTCGGCAGGTCTTATAGGCTCCGTGTTCACAGGAACTCTTGTTCAGAGGGTGTCTGCTGCCGCGGAATATACTACCGTTGGTTTTGAAACCGAAAGCGATAAGAGCTATTTCGAGGCGCTCGGTGCAGAGTCTGATGAGGCTTGGGGAATAGTTGATGTTCCGTTAAGCTCAATTAGAAACGGAGTGGGAAATACCGAGAACACCAAGGCTCTTAAGCTAACCCTGAACGGTAACGGAACCTACACAAGAAAAAACATTAGTTTACAGGACGATGACAAAGATACAGCAATTTCGTATGCCATATACCGCTTTAATACGAAATATATGTACAAAGCAAAGTCGATTTCAGGCAAATTCGGTTTGCCCGAAGGAGCGGCAATCAGCGTTATTGCTGATTCAACAGGCAATCTTCAAAATTCCGATGCTATAACTCTGGCAAATAACGCATCGAGCAGCCAAATATCGGTCAAGCGAAACGCTGCCAATATGAGTTATTTTTGGGCAAATAAGGTAGATGATACAAATGGCATATCATTTGCTTCATCTCATAAATACGAATCTAGAGCAACCGGGAACGACCCGATATGGGTAAGCTTTAAATTGATATATACAGGAACTTATGCAATGCTTTATTATTCCGCAAGCGATGATATTTCTGATTGGGAAACGGATGCTTTTGAAAATGAGGAAAATAAGGGCAAATTTGGTTTGATGGATTTAAAATATTCATCGCCGGGATTTGCGTTAATTTCTTACGCTACCCTTGGAGGTAATGTTCTTGCTACTCAAATAGAAAAATCGGTTGCTTTTCTTGATGAACTTAAAATAATCAATGATATTCCGGAAAGTCTGCCTGAAATAATTGATTTTGAAAGCTCAGACAGTCTTGACTATTTTGAGAGAGTTGGCGGCGCTTCCGGTTACTCAATAGCAAAAAGCACAGTCGTAACAAGTGATTCGAGAATAAAAGAGGTAATTGACAATAACAGCGGCTCGTTTTTAAAAATCGGCGGCAATAGCTCAATTTTTATGGTCAATCCTATTTACACGGCAGGGAAAAACCTGAATACGGTCGATGGCAAGATAGGCATAGCGGTAGGTAATCAATTCTATATTATCTATGACTATACAGACAGCGATAATTGGAAAGGTTTTAAGATTGTCGGTGAAGCTACAAGCATAAGAATTGAAAGCTGCAAGTGTACAGAAGGTACAGTATCAACAGTTGGTAGAACAGATAATTTTATAACAGTAAACGGTGCTGATAAAACCGAAATATCAAATCAAGCATATTATGTTAAGTTCTTTGATTTCAAGCTTACCAGATCTGTAACCGAGGCAACACTAACCGTAAACACCGAATGTTATAAGACCAATACAACTGATAGCTATATTCCCTCAATAAGAGGAGAGTGTTCAAATACGGATTATCTTGTTTTTAAAGGTGCGAGAGTTGAGATGGGTGGTCTGAACTTTATTGACGATTTGCGGCTTTATACGGAAGATGAGACCGTCCACACACATAATTTCGTTGAGACCTCCCGCACAGACGCGGATTATCTGACAGCGGGCGAGATTGTTAAAACCTGCTCTAGGTGCAGTGAAATCAAAACCGAGACAATTTATGCTTATGCCGACTTTAATAAGGACGGCGAGGTTAACGAAACCGACCTTGAAAGCTTTAATGCAGAGTCAGCCGATACTGAGCTGTTCAGCTTTGACGGTGTTGACGGAATAGGCGAGTTCGATACGGCTGTCGTTAAGCTGCTTACAAAGGGCGTTGACTTCAAGGATATGATTAACGCTAATGAAGATGACAAGAGCGATATCAAGGATCTTGTAAGAGTAAAGAAGCTGCTTGCAAATGTTGAGGGTGCGGAAGGAATTTCCGACCTGAACCGCGACGGAAAGTCCAATGCCGACGATCTTGCGTTCGCCCGCGCGTTTCTTCTTTCCTTCAGCCGCTCAGACCTTTTAAACTAACCGTTTTACGGCAAACAGATACCTCCTGTACTGTTTGAGATTACATTTCACGGTCATCCCCCTTTGAAACGGGGGATGACCACCCCTAATATGATTTACTTTCAGGTGAAAAAATGGATGCATTGGCGAAAATAGCGGAAAGCTTTAAAATTCAGAATGATCGGGGTCTTGAAGCTCCGGAGCCTATAAAGATAAATAAGAAAATAACAAAGCTGCGCTCTGACAGCAAAAAAGGCTTTTTTAATATACATAATGAAACTGCCGCCGACATTGAAAAGGAAACGGCGGAGTTATATCGGTATTACGCGCCCTTTTTATGCTCTTATCCCCGAAATCGGGACGATGATAAGGGCGTTTCGGTGCGTGATTTTTTATTTTCACGAAACGGTAAGGATTTTGAACAGGTAACTCTCCCTCATTACGGCGGACCTGCCGACAGGACGAGGGTGATTTACAAATCGACCTTTATCCTTGAGGACTTTTCGGATAAAAGAGTATTGATTGAAATTAACGGCGCGGATTATATCGCGCAGGTTTTTATAAACGGTGAATTTGCGGGTGCGCATGAGGGATTTTTCGCACCCTTTACGATAGATATTACCGAGCTTGCCCGCAAGGGAGAAAACGAGCTTAAAATAATTCTTTTAAATGACCGCACTATGAAGGACGGCGGCGATAAAATTTACGCCGCAACCGGTCTTGGCTGGGACTCTCCGGAGGACGGCTGGCATCATTGCCCGCCCGGAGTAGGACTTTATAATTCGGTAAATATTTTAATTCGGGAGAAAGAGTATATAACAGATGTTTTTCCGCGCGTAAACAGCAGAGTCGGTGAAGTATGGGTGGACTGCGACGCCGCGGAATATGAGGAGCGAGATGTTAAGCTGCTGCTTTCGGTTTACGGCGAAAACTTTGAGGAAACCGTATTTGAAAATGCGGAATTTGTTCCGGGAACGGTTTTTAAAGCCGGAATGAGCGATACCTTTACCGAGACTATCATGCGGGCGAACGGAACGCTCGGCAGCAATCAGCCGCTTAAAATTATGAATGGGTTCAACCGTTTTAAAGCTCCGATAAAAATAGAAAATCCCCGTATATGGTCTCCCCGTGAGCCGTGGCTTTACCGCGCGCAGGTAAGCCTTATTGCGGACGGCGTTCTGAAATCGGTTAAATCCAAAGTATTCGGCATAAGGGATTTTGAACAGGATATAAACAGCGAGCCGAAAGGAAAATTTTATCTCAACGGCAGGGAAATCGAGCTGCGCGGCGCAAATACCATGGGCTATGAGCAGCAGGATGTTTTGCGCGGAGACAGGAAACAGCTTATAAGGGATATGCTGCTCGCCAAGGTCTGCAATATGAATTTTCTGCGGCTTACGCAGCGGCCTGTTCAGGAAGAAATATACGATATCTGCGATAGATTGGGAATTATGATTCAGACCGATCTGCCGCTGTTCGGAGTTATCCGTATAAATAAGTATTATGAGGTTTTGCGCGAGGTCGGAGAAATGGAACGGATGGTGCGTTCGCACCCCTGCTGCATTATTGATACATATATAAACGAGCCGTTTCCGAACGCCAACAATCAGCCCCACAGGAACATAAACCGCTCTCAGCTGCGGGAATTTTTTGCCGCTGCGGATGCCGCCGTTTTAATGGAAAATCCCGATAGGGTTATCAAGCATATAGACGGTGATTATGACCCTCCGGACAGCCTGCTGCCGGATAACCATTGCTATACAATGTGGTATAACGGGCATGGTATTGAGGCTGGGGATCTGCATAAGGGCTATTGGATTCCGGTAAAACCCGGCTGGCATTGCGGCTGCGGCGAATTCGGCTCGGAGGCTTTGGATTTCCGCTCGACTATGGAAAAACATTACCCAAAGGAATGGATATCCGGGGAATTCGACCCTGCGAATATTATCAGGTGTCAGCTGCCGGATTTTTATCGGCATTTCTATGAAACGCCGGATGGGCTTGACGGCTGGATTGCCGAAAGTCAGGAATTTCAGCGCTTTGCAACAAGGCTTATGACCTCCGCGTTCCGCAGAAGCAAACGGATAAATACCTTTGCTATTCATTTGTTTATCGATGCATTTCCGAGCGGCTGGATGAAAGCCATCGTTGATTGTGAGCGGAATTTAAAGCCGGCGTTTTTTGAATATAAGCGCTGTCTGGCACCTGTGTTCTGCAATATAAGAAGCGACCGCTTTTCGTTTTTCGGCGGTGAGGAAATTGAGCTTGAAAGCTATCTTTGTACTGACATGGGATATGAAACGGATGAGATCCGCTATTATGCTTTGCTTGATGGAAGGCTTATAGCATCCGAAAGCGTTGTTCCTATCGGCGGTAAGTCTCAGGGGAAAATTTCGTTAAAGCTGCCGCAAATTTCAGAAAAGACCAATCTAAGGGTTTATATGGGAGCGTTTAAAAACGGAGAATTAAAAGCATTTGTTGAGGAAAAATTCAAAGTATACCCTTATGAGGAGCTGAAGCCCTGTAATATTATTCCGTTTTCGGAATATGAGAAAAACCGCAGTTATCTTGACTGTTCGGTTCAAAACGGACAGACTGTTATTATCGGAAATATGCCGCAGGGGAATATCCGTATAGGCAACACCGATGTAACGGTAAAGCTAAACGCTATGAATCCTATTTATTTTGTTTCCCGCGATACCGGCAGTAAATATACGGACGGCATAGGAAGAAATGAATTTGGATGGCTTTATAACAGCCGTGAGGATAAAATCACTCCGATTTTATATTCAACCATCTGTGGGGACGGACTTCTGCCCGTTTTGAAAACAACTAATAAATCGGCAAACGGCAAATGGGTGGACTCCTTAGCCTGCGCTGAATTACCGTTCGGAAAAGGTAAATTCATACTTTTGCAGGCGGAGTTTGAAAACCGGGAAAAGAATCCGGTTGTTGTTAAATTCCTGAATAACTTATCGGAGGGATAAAATGGGTAAGCACGGAAAACGCGGCAAAAGCATAATAATTATAATTCCGATTACTGTTGCCGTTTTGACAGCGGGTATATTCGGCGCTTTACGCTTTAAGCAAAGTAAAAACCTTGAGAAAGCATTTAATGCTGCGCAATATGAGAGCTTTCGGGCTGTGCTTTCTCAAACAATCACCGATATTTCAAAAACAGAGGATGAAAAGACCGCCTCACGCACGCTTGACGATGTTTATACGCTTGTCAGGCAGGGCGAAACCTATTATGAAAAAGGCAGCAACGGTGAAAATTATTACTATGACAAAAACGGCGAGAACTATGTGATGTTTTTTGACGATAATTACGGCAGAGGAGACGGCAAATGGATTGAAATGGCAAATGAGGATTCTTTCGTTCCGATGCTTGATATTTCGCTGCTTGAAAAAGTCGATACAGGAAGTCTTTCCAAACGCGGAAAAGGCTATATTCCGATTAACGGGACTGCGGACGAAACATTTTTCACCCTTTGGCAGATAACAAATACGGATGGCTATTCGGATATTTCCCTGAGCTTTACTCTAAACGGTGATAAAATAAAGACAGTAACCGCAGAATACATCGTGGACAAAAAGCAAAAAATCACGGATACTTACGCTTTTTCGTATGACGATATAAAAATTGAAATTCCGACTGCCGACGAAACATACGGAGGTTGAAATGAAAATTTATTATTTCAATTCTACTCATTGGGACAGAGAATGGTATCTGCCGTTTCAAAGCTTCAGATATGAATTGGTTGAAACGCTCGATCATTTGGTAAAAACAATGGAACAGCACCCCGAATTCAAGCTTTTTTGCTTGGACGGGCAGACGGTCGTTTTAGAGGATTATGCGGATATAGAGCCGCATAACGCTAAGCGTCTGCGCAAGCTTATAGAGCAGGGTCGGGTTATCGTCGGCCCTTGGTATACTATGCCGGACGAATATTCGGTATCGGGAGAGAGCCTTATCCGAAATTTATCGGTCGGAATGAAGCTTGCGGAAAAATGGGGCGGAAAGCCTTTGATGTACGGATATATCAACGATATATTCGGACATATTGCTCAGCTGCCGCAGATTTTGAACGGCTTCGGTATAAACGGCGCATATATAAGCCGCGGCTTGGGCGATACCGATTTCAACCATTTTGTGTGGAGCTCTCCGAACGGAAGCACGGTTTATACGACGGTAGGAGATTATTCCTATTTTAAGCTGCGCGTAATGTCCAAATTCGGCACGGCGGAATTTAAGGAAAAATTCAGGGAATTTATGGAGCTTAGTATCAGCCGATGTAAAATCCCGGTTGTTTTTATTTCCAACACCTGGGATCATTCGCTTGCCAACCCTGAGATCGTAAAGGTTTTCGGGCTGATAAGGGAAATGTATCCGGAAGCGGAAATATGCGATGTAACGCCCGATATTATGGCAAACGAGCTGAAAAAATATGCCGATGAAATTCCGCGTATCCGCGGGGAGCTTTGTATGCCTATGGCGGGAAAAAACGGGATTGCCGATAATCTGGATACGCTTTATCATTGCATTTCGAGCTATTATCCGATAAAGCGGTATAACGATTATTGCCAAAATATTTTAGAGCGGCGTATTGAGCCGATGATTGCCGTAAGCCGAATTGAGGGCAGGAAATTCAACCGCCGTTATATTGAAAGGGCATATGAATATCTGCTTAAGAATCATGCTCACGATTCTATTTGCGGCTGCTCCGTAAGTGCGGTTCATAAGGATATGATCTACCGTTTCGATCAGGTAAGGCAAATATGCGATTGCCTTTATGAGGAGTATTTGAAGGGTGAGCGGGATATTCAGTATTCTGCCGATGTTAAGAACGAATATGTAATAAAAATATTCAATTCCCTGCCGAGGGCTACGAAAAAATGCTATACTGCCGATGTGCGTTTTTATGATGACTTTAATAAAAGCAGCGGCAGATATACCGAAACCGAAAAGGTGAATGATTTTAAAATTTTCAATACCCAAGGCAAAGAGATACCGTATCAGATTTTGAATATACAGAAGAATGTTCTTACAAGGTCGATCAAGCACGCTCAGTATTCATATCGGCAGGATATTTATAAAATTGCATTTGAGGCTGAAACACCGGCATTCGGTTATGCGGAATATAAGATTATGCCGAGCGATGAAAAGGTCGGTTGCGCCGATACCCTGCCGTACGGTGAAAGCTGGGCGGAAAACGGAATTATCCGCTTGGATATTGCAAAGAACGGCAGTCTCAAAATCTCCGATATCAAAAACAGCAAAGTATATGAGAGGCTTAATATATTTGCCGACGACGGCGAAATAGGCGACGGCTGGAAGCATCAGGCGCCCGTAAATAATGAAACAATCTATGCGGACAGCGCAAGGGTCGCGCTGATATATGCGGGCGCTTTTGAAGTTAAATTCCGGATAGAGCAAACCCTTAGTCTGCCGGAAAGCTTTGATTTTACTGCCGGCTCAAGAAGCGAAAAGCGATGTGAAATGCGGATAATCTCTTTTGTGACCGTGCAAAAGAATTCTCCCGCGGTAAAAATCGAGGTTTCCGTCGATAACCGCGCAAAGGATCACCGCCTGCGGGTTTTGTTTCCGACAAATGTAACGGGGGATAAATATTTTGCCGGTCAGGCGTTTTATCGGGTCGAGCGAAAAACGGGCTTTGACCGCAAAACCGTTTCTTACCGCGAACCGGATGTTCCGGAAAGAAATATGAACGGCATTGTCGGGAAACGCGGCGCGGACGGCTGCGGCATCGCTTTTGTTTCGGCGGAGGGACTTCATGAGACGGCTTGCTTTGACAACAGAGAAAGCACTATTGCCGTAACGCTTTTCAGAGCGTTTCAAAGCGTTGTTATGCAGAATAACGATAACGGCGGTCAACTTCAGGAAAAAATGAAATTCAGATACGCGCTGATTCCGCTGGACAACAGCCGTACATATTCCGATTTGCTTGATGTCAGGCAGGATTTGTCCGAAACCGATATGATTTATTCCGGCAGGGTGGAAAACGGGGAAGCTGCAAATCCTCCAAAATCGTATTTTGAAATTAAGAACCGAAATATCGCGCTCAGTATTTTCAAATGCTCAGAGGATAAATCCGGATATATTTTACGCACATTTAATACCACAGACGATGTGCAAAGCGGAAAAATTTCTTTCGGCTTTGATGCCGAAAAAGCGTATTTGACCGATTTGAATGAAAACGAAATAAGCGAGTTGAGCGCCTCGGATAATTTGGTCATGCTGCAATGGATACCCTACGAAATCAAGACGGTTAAGATAACAAAAAGAATATTAATGAAAAATATCAACAGGAGGCTTTCATGAGATATGTTTTTGATAATGACTGTCATATTCACAGCAGGCTTTCGTTATGCTCAAATGATCCCGAGCAAACGCCTGAACGCATTTTAGAATATGCACGCAGATATGACTTAAAAACGATTTGTTTAACGGATCATTATTGGGACGAAAGAGTTCCCGGAGCGACAGATTGGTATTCTAAACAAAATTTTTCTCATATAATCGAGGCAAGACCACTGCCGCAGGCTGACGGAATTCGTTTCCTGTTCGGATGCGAGACCGAAATGGATCGGAATATGACACTCGGAATTTCAAAGGAACGTTTTGACGAATTTGATTTTATAGTTATACCCACAACACATTTCCATATGAGCGGCTTTACAATTCCGAAGGATTACATCACGCCCGAACAGCGTTCTGAATTTTGGTATAAAAAGCTGAATGCCCTTTTTGATATGGATTTGCCGTTTCATAAAATAGGAATTGCTCATCTTGCTTGTCCTCTTATGAATTCTCCGCGCGAAAAATATATAGAAACAATGGCGGAGCTTTCGGACAGCGATATGGAAAACGCTTTCGGCAGGGCAGCAGAAAAGGGCGTCGGAATAGAACTCAATTATGAGGATATGAAATTCAGTAACAGTGAAGCAGATACGGTTTTGCGACCATTTAAAATTGCGAAGCATATGGGCTGCAAATTTTATTGTGGCAGCGATGCTCATCATCCCGCTGATATGGACGCTGCAAAAAAATTTTTTGATAGGGCAATAGATATGCTCGGATTAACCGAAAATGATAAATTTAAAATCTAATCTAAAGTTGAGAGGAACGAAACATAAAATGGATAAATTACCGTTCAGACAAATTCATCTTGATTTTCACACTTCGGAGTGTATGCCGGATGTCGGCAGCGAATTTTCGGAGGAAAACTTTCGCAAAGCTCTTAAAGACGGACATGTATCGTCAATAAACCTTTTTGCAAAATGTCACCACGGCTGGAGCTATTTTCCGTCAAAGGTTAATAAAATGCACCCGACCTTAAAAACAAATTTGCTTGACAGGCAACTTAAGGTATGCGAGGAAATGGGCGTTCGCGCGCAGATTTATATTTCCGCCGGCTATGACGAACGCAAGGTCAACGAATATCCTCAGATGCACGCGATGTACCGCGGGAGAGATAACACTTTGCTCGGAGTGCATTTTCATCAGCTTTGCCTTAACAATCAGGAATATCTCGCTATGCTTGAAGCGGAGGTTGCTGAGGTTATGGAAACCTTCGCCGGCAGATTTGACGGCGTTTTTCTGGACATCTGTACTCCCGCGCCCTGTCTTTGCGGTACCTGTATCGATTCAATGCTTGAAAACGGGTTGAACCCGGATTTGCCGGAGGATGTTGCTAAGCATCAGAAAATAGTATATAAAAAGTTTACCGACCGTATAAATGCGGTTGTTGCAAAATATGACCCGGATATGCCGGTATTCTATAATTGCGGAAATCTCCCCAGAAATGACCGCAGCGTAGCTTACTCCAATACAAAGCACCTGGAGTTGGAGTCTCTTCCGACCGGCGGCTGGGGCTATGACCATTTTCCGATGTCTGCGGCATACGCCCGCGTTTTAGGCAGAGAATTTCTCGGAATGACAGGTAAATTCCATAAGTTCTGGGGCGAGTTCGGAGGTTATAAGCACCCGAATGCTCTGATATACGAAACCTCACTTTCTCTCGCAAACGGAGCAAAATGCTCAATAGGCGATCAACTGCACCCGCTCGGAAAATTTGATGAGGCAACATATAAGCTCATCGGAAAGGCATATGCAGAGGTCGAGAAAAAAGAGCCTTGGTGTCATGATGTGACCGCAGTAGCAGACATTGCCGTATATACTACATATACAGAGGAAAATCAGGATAAGTGCCCCGATATCGGCGCAAACCGTATGCTGCTTGAAGATCATTACCTTTACAATATAATTGATAATGAATGTGATTTTTCGGACTATAAGGTGATTATTTTCCCGGATTGCGTTGAATTTGATAAGGAGCTCTCCGAAAAAACAAACGCTTACCTTGAAAAAGGTGGGAAAATAATGCTGAGCGGTAAAAGCGGACTTACGGAAAGGGGAGAGTTTTTCAGAGATTTCGGCGTTAAATTCGGCGGGGAAAACCCGATGAACAATACCTATCTTGTCCCCGCGTATGATATGAAGCCGAACGGCATAGCGCCGTATCTTATGTATACGCACGGCTATTTTATCAGCGCCGACAGCCGCGTTGAAACGGTCGGCTTTATGCAGAACGCGTATTTCAACCGTTCATTCAGGCATTTCTGCTCTCATACAACAACTCCGAACGAGCCCGAAAGCTTTATGCCGGGAGCGGTGATCTCCGGCGGTATCGCTTATATTGCCTGGAATATTTTCGGGGAATACGGCGAACACGGCGCCTACCATAACAGGCGCATTGTCTGCGATATGCTCGACCGCCTTTTGGGAGAAGAAAAAACGCTTGAAACAAACCTCGGCTCAAACGGTATCGTAACTCTTATGGGGCAGAAATGCGAAAACAGGTATGTTAATCATCTTTTATATGCTGTCACCAAAAAACGAGGCAGAATTGAAGTTATTGAGGACGCGCCCGTAACAGTAGGTACTGAGGTTACTGTCAGAATGGAGAGTAAACCGAAGCGCGTATATATAGCCCCGGAAAACAGGGATATACCGTTCAGCTATCAAAACGGTATACTTTCATATAGTGTAGACTCGTTCGTTCTTCACGCAATGGTCGTTATTGATAAATAGCTGTTAAAAAGGAGAAAAAGTAAATGCTCAGATCCGATGAATTTAAAAAACCGCTGCTTCATAAACGGGCAGACGCCGAATACACGGCGGCTGTATTGCGGGACGAAAGCGCTTTTCAGGGGTACAGAGTTGAAAGAATTGAAAATGCTCGGTTTCCGATTGTTTTTGATAAGGATGAGCTTATTTTTGATTTCGGAAATCATTATACCGGTTATTTGCATATAGAGCTTGAAAACGGCACGGACTTACATATTGCGGATTCTCCGACGAATATAGCGTTTGAATTTGCCGAAATGCCTATTGAGCTTATGGAGGAGCCGGACAGATCCCGCCGCGCCCTTTCTTTCGGATGGGCGCAGAAGGATTATAAAACAATTCCGTTTATGCCGTATCAAGGCAGCCTTGAAAGGCGATATGCCTTCAGGTATCTGAGAATTAAACGCACGGACGCGGTGAATTTTCCCGTTAAGATAACCGCGCTTTATATCGACAGCGTTTCGGCGGTGGATTTAAACTCGGCACTCCCCTGCAATGCGGCTGATTTGCTTCTTAAAAGAATCGATGCTATGTGTCTAAACTCTCTAAAGGAATGCGAGCAGGAAATTTTTGAGGACGGTCCCAAGCGCGACAGGCGTTTGTGGATAGGCGATTTGCGATTGCAGGCGCTGGTTGATTATGTCTCGTTCGGGAACATTGATTTGATAAAACGGTGTATTTATCTTTTTGCCGAGCATTTGAACGAAAAGGGTGTTGTCGCGCCCTGCGTGTTTCCCGATACGCCGCCCTTCGTCGATCAATTCATTTATATGGATTATGCCCTTTGCTTTATACTTTGCCTGTATGATTATTATGTAAATACCGGTGATAAGGAACTGCTTGCGGAACTGTATGACACGGCGGAATATCAGGTCAAGTATGCCGAAAAGCATTTTGACCGCGAAAACGGCAAGATAGACATACCTGTTTTTATAGACCACGGACGGCTCGATAAAACCGTTGCGGCTCTTGGATTTTTTATCTATGCTCTGAAAAGAATGACCGTTCTTGCCGATGCCTTGGACTGTGACACAAAACGGCTTTCGGACCTGATTGAGGACTCGGAAAAGGCAATTATGAAGTATTATTCCGAGGACAAAGGGCTTTTTGTTGCGCCGGACGGAGAAATTTCTTATCACTCGCAGGTATGGGCGGCATTATCGGAGGTGTTGGATAAAAATAAAAACGCGGAGCTTTTAAGCCGTATTGCGGACTGCGGCTCGGCGGTTAAAATATCAACACCGTTTATGCAGCATTATTATTTAGAGGCGCTTTACGGCTGCGGAATGACTGACGAGGCGGAAGGGCTTATAAAGAGCTTTTGGGGAGCTATGCTCAATGCGGGCTTTGATTGCTGCCCCGAATGCTTCGTTCCCGGAGACGACCGTTTTTCGCCCTACTGTAATCCGACGCTTAACAGCGCCTGCCATGCCTGGAGCTGCTCGGCGGCGTATTGGATAAGAAAATACGGCAACTAACCGATATACGGCTTTGAGAAAGGCGGGGAAAGAGATGCATAATCTTTTTAATGAATATTCATCCAACACATTTGCGGGAACCTGCAATAACTATATGTTAAAGGATAGCGTCAAAAGTAAAACGTCTGCTATATTCTACAGGGTTCAGAAATCCGGAAAGCAAATATACAGATTTTGCTTTTCAAATGTTGTAGACAGCACATGGGGCGATGGAACATTATTTCATGCAAACCAAAACGGCGGCAGCTGGAAAATTGTGTCCGCTTTTGCCGGTGACGGCGGAGCTTACGGCGAACCCCAAACAGAAACGGGCGGGCTTGTTCCTGTTCTTTTTTCGGCAAGCGCCGAAAAAAGTATAGCGCCGGGAGAAGTTTTTTGGAGCGATGAAACAGAGCTGGACATTCCGCAGGGGCATTATCTGTGCTTTAAGCTCACATTCTGCGGCAGCGAAATTCCTTATATGCCGGAAAAGTTGACTCCCTATTTTTCATTTAACGAAAATGAAGTTATAGACAATCGGGATTTTCCGCAGCCGATTTTTGTCGGGATTAAAGACAGCAAGAGAAAGAAAATCGTTTTCTTGGGCGACTCTATAACTCAGGGGATAGGTACAACTCAGGATGCATACGGCTTTTGGGCAGCGAGATTTGCCGAGCGGCTTAACGGAAAATTCAGCGTTTGGAATATCGGTCTCGGCTGCGGCCGCGCCGGTGACGCTGCCTCGGACGGAGTATGGCTGAATAAGGCGAAAACCGGCGACATAGTTTTTGTGTGCTTCGGAGTGAACGATATATTTATGCACCGTTCGGTTTCCGAAATTTGCGGTGATATACTGAAAATCATCTGCTTGTTAAAGAAAAATGGGTGCAGAGTGTTTCTGCTGTCCGTTCCGCCGTTCGATATGATCGGGAAGGACAGGGATAAATGGTATGAGGTTAATGAGTATCTTAAAGGCACGGTTTCAAAGGAAGCAGAAGGATTTTTTGATGTTTCGTCTGTCCTCGGAAAGCCTGCACCGAACAGTCATATGTCGCTTTTTGGCCCTCATCCGGATGATAACGGCGGCGAGGCTTTGGGAAATGCTCTGTATAATGCATTTGGAGATAAGCTTTGAATAAAGGAACGGATTTAAATGAAATACGGATATTATGATAATGAAAATAAAGAATATGTTATAACTCGGCCGGATACGCCGGCTCCCTGGATGAATTACCTCGGAAACGGGCAGTTCAGCAGTATAATTTCAAACAATGCCGGAGGTCTTATTTTCGACCGCGATCCCGGCAGCTTCCGCATAACCAGATATAACTTCAATAATATTCCCGCCGACCGTCCCGGCAGATATCTGTATTTTAAGGATACCGAAAGCGGCGAGGTTTGGTCTCCGACCTGGCAGCCCGTTAAAGCGCCGCTTGATTTCTATGAAACGCGGCACGGTATGGGCTATACAAAAATTTCCGCAAAAAAGGACGGTATCAGCTCGGAAATCACCTATTTTATCCCGCAGGACGCGCATTATGAGGTTTGGGCGGTTAAGATTAAAAACTGCTCGGAAAGCCGCAAAAAGCTTAAAATATTCAGCTACATAGAGTTCAGCTCATATATTGCAAGGTATGATATCGAGTGCGATTGGCCGAGGTATTTCTGTGACTGTAAGCGTGTCGGAAACGCCGTTGTATTCAATCCGTCCGATGATTTTATTGAGGAAAAGCGACTGCTTTCATATATTTCAACCGACCTGCCTATCGAAAGCTACGATTGCTCGCGCGATGCGTTTTTAGGGCGTTACCGTGATGAATCCTCTCCTGTTGCGGTTGAAAACGGCTTTTGCTCAAATACCGATATCAATGCGGACAACGCCTGCGGTAGCTTTTGCTGCGCGGTAGAGCTGAATGCCGGAGAAGAAAAGCAGTTTGTGTTTTCTGTGGGAAACGCGGAAAATACCGCGGAAATAGAGGAGCAGTCCCGCGCCGCCGCAGACGGCTTGCTGCGGGAAAATCAGCTTGCGGAGCTAAAGCGGTTTTGGAAAAATAACGCCGAGTGCTTTCAGGCAGATACTCCCGATGAGGATATGAACACAATGCTTAATATATGGCATCCGTATCAGTGCCGTATGACCTTTAATTGGTCGAGGTTTATATCCTACTATGAGCGCGGCCTCGGCAGGGGCTGGGGCTTCAGGGACAGTATGCAGGATGTATTGGGTGTAATGCACATTGTGCCGCAGGAAGCAAAGGAACGAATAAAAACGCTGCTTTCAATTCAGTATTCCGAGGGCTGCTGCCGCTCGGTATATTATCCCGGAACGGGAGAATCGGCGGGCGGCGGCAGATCGGATGATCAGCTGTGGTCGGTTTTCTCGGTATGCACATATATAAAGGAAACGGGAGACACCGGATTTTTAAACGAAAAAGTTCCTTATGTTGACGGCGGTGAGGCTTCAGTTTGGGAGCATTTGAAGGCGGGAATGGAGTTTACCCGCAGAAATGTAGGCGAGCATAATATCCCGCTTTTCCTGCGCAACGATTGGAACGACAGCATTAAGAAAATTTCAATGAAAAAGAACAAGGCTGAATCCGCATTTGTGTTCTTTCAGGCGGCTCACGCGGCATATGAGCTGATACAGCTTTTCAAATATCTGAACGATGCGGATAAACTTGCCTGGGCTGAAAGCTATTACGGTTGGTGTAAGGAAGCCGTGCCTGTATTGTGGGACGGCAAATGGTTCTTGCGCGGCTTTACCGATTACGGCGAAAAATACGGTACGGATTGCGATGAATTTAATAAGATATTTTTAAATCCGCAGTCCTGGGCGGTGCTGAGCCGCCTGCCGTCCGCAGAACAGGGCAATTCGGCGTTCGATAATGTGGAAAAAATGCTTTTCTGCGACCTTGGCGTTTGTTCTCATGCGCCAGCGTCAACCGGTATAGATATTAAAAAGAAATGGTTTTTCGGAGAAAAGGCTGGCGTTCGCGAAAACGGCGGTGTCTTCTTTCACGCCAGCACTTGGGCAATAATAGCGGAAACCCTGCTCAACCGCGGAGAACAGGCGTATTCCCTTTATCGCCGCGAGCTGCCGACCGTTCGTAATGACAGGGCGGATCAATGTATGGTAGAGCCTTATGTTTACGCGTCGTCTATGATAGGTCCGGCTCACGAACGCTACGGCGCCGGAGTAGGTTCATGGCTGAGCGGTACCGCCTCTTGGATGTATCTTGCGGCAACGCAGTATATATTGGGATTCCGTCCAGATTATGACGGGGTAATTATTGACCCGTGTGTTCCGGAAAGCTGGAACGGCTTTAGCTTTAAGCGTATTTACCGCGGGATTACCTGCGAGGTAGTATCACCTAAAATACCATATAAAGGCGCAAGAGCGGCAACCCTTACAGTTGACGGTGAAAGCATAAACGGAACATTTATCCCTTACAGTATGCTGAAAGGAAAACAGGCTGTTAAAATAACGGTTAATTATGAGGACGAAAGGTGAAAATATGAATAATATACTTGAAACCTATGAATGGAATAATACCTGGATAGAAAAAACAAACGATAAAGAAGCAAAAAGAGTATTATATATCGGTGATTCAATATCCTGCGGAACAAGGTTTGAGCTTAACTCAATTTCAAAAGGAAAAATTCTTTTTGACGGCTTCGGTTCTTCAAAGGCTCTTGATAACCCGTATTATTTCCCGGAGCTGTCCTTATGGGCAAAGCAGGAGGGATTCAGAAACGCGGTTCTTTTCAATAACGGACTTCACGGCTGGCACATCGGAGAACAGGAATATTCAAGGCTTTATGATGAATTTCTCGATAAGCTTATAAACGAATTTCCCGATACGGTTATAATACCGATTTTAACAACCTTTGTTACCAATCCCGACTATCATAACGATCGCGTTACGGATAGAAATGCCATTGTCAGAAAATTGGCGGAAGCTAAGGGACTGCCGATAATAGACCTATATACCGTTTCCGAGCAAAATAGGAATTTGCAGTCGGAGGATGGCGTTCATTTCACCCGCCCCGGCTATATAGCGCTCGCAAATGCGCTTATTAAAGAGATAAACAGATATCTTTAAGAGGTAAATGTATATGAATTGTCCCTTTTTAATCACGGATAACCGAAAAATCAACAGTGCGTATAGGCTTGCCATAGCCACCCTGTCGGCAAATATACTGCCGTTTAATGACGGAATTTTGGAAAAGGAGGAGCCGGTTATCATAGCCGGACTCGGATATGTTACTCCCTGGACGCGCGATGCGGCAATAAACACCTGGAACGCCGGAGGACTCGTTTGTCCGGAGGTGGCATTAAACACGCTGAAATCCGTTTTAAAAAATGGAGAAAACGGTTATCTTATAGACGGCGAGTATTGGGACAGAATAATCTGGACGGTTGGTGCATGGCAGCAGTATCTGTATACAGGCGATAAAGAATTTTTGGAAATTGCATATGAGGCGGTTTGCAATTCGCTGAGCTTTTTTGAAAGAACCGAGTTTTCAAAGGAACTTAACCTATTCAGAGGGCCTGCCTGCTACGGGGACGGCGTTGCCGCCTATCCCGATATATATGCAAAGCCGGGAGAGAGCGGAATAATTCTTTTTTCGTCAAGGTGCAGTGAGCTTTGTGAAAGCGAGGGCGTCGGAATACCGATTTATGCCCTTTCAACCAACTGCCTTTATTATCAGGCGTATGTCTTGGCGGATAAGATGGCGGAACAGCTCGGAAAACCGCTTAAATACCGAGAAAAATCGGAGAATATGAAAATAGCTGTAAATAAGGTGTTTTGGAACAGCGAAAAGGGAAGCTATAATTATATTTACGATAAATTCGGCGGCTGCGACTATCAGGAGGGCTTGGGAATAAGCTTTGCAATTTTGTTCGGTATAGCAGATGATGAACAAAGGAAAAGCATATATGAAAATTATAAAACTTCGCCATACGGCTTCCCATGCGTATTTCCGAGCTTCAAGCGGTATAATACCCCTGACGGCTTGGGCTTCGGCAGACACAGCGGTACGGTGTGGCCTCATATACAGGGCTTTTGGGCAGATGCAGTCGCTCAAAGCGGCAGAACCGACCTGTTTGACAAGGAGCTTATTATTCAAGCTGATAATGCGCTCAGATATTACCAGTTTGCTGAAATTTATCATCCGTTGACCGGAGAGATATACGGTGGCAGACAGGAAAACGGCGGTAAAATAGCGGAATGGCGAGCAGAGCCGTATCAGACATGGAGCGCAACTGCCTTTCTGAGAAATATTTATATGAACCTCATCGGAATGAGGTTTACCGAAAACGGAATTGTTTTTGAGCCTGCGGGCAGCAACCTTATAAAAAAACTCGAATTGAAAAATCTCAGATATAGAAATGCCGTTATCAACATTAAATTAGAGGGTTCGGGAAATAAAATAAAATTTTTCAGTATGAACGGGGAACAGCGTGAGCCGTTTATAAGGGCTGACGAAACGGGCGTGCTGGATGTTGTTATAAAACTTTATTGATTATTTTGTAAAAATAAATTATGGTATAATAACTTTATGCAGGCGGCGAAACGCCGCCGAAACGCATACTGCGTTTGAAAATCAAAGATTTTCGCATAAAAACATTGAACGGCTAAAAAGGAATTCCGAAGAATTCCAAACGGCGCTGCCGTTTACAGAGCTTACGCTCTGTTTTTATGGTATAATATTTTTAAAATTGAAAAATTATTAAAATTTTTATTTTAACAAATTGCAAAATAGTTTTTGTGCCGCTTAAAACTCAAGGTTTTTAAGCGGCATTTTTTTGTTATGAGTATTTTAATGTAATATATTTTTAAAGAAAATTTGTATGATTATTAGCTTTTTATTTCCCTTTTTCGTGAAAACAACCTGTATTATGAGGATTTATTTATAAAAACAGTAAGTGAGTTTTCAAGAGATACTTTGCAATCTCAAATTTCCGCTTATCAGTCTGAGGTTCGCTCATTAACTGCCAGAGATAAAGAACTTGACCGGATTTTTGAAAGACTGTACGAGGATAATTTGTCCGGCAAAATAACAGACGACAGATTTGCTAAAATGTCTGTTAATTATAACAACGAGCAAAATGACATACATGAAAGGCTGAGACATTTGGGAAATCTTATTGATGAATTATCCGGCAAAGAAATTACTGCCGAAAAATTTGTCAAGGCAATAAAGAAGTATACCAGGGTCAAAAAGCTGACCCCGCATATGCTCACCGAGCTGATTGAGAAGATAGTTGTGTACCCTGCGGAAAAGGTTGACGGAGTAAGAACGCAGCGCTTGGTTATATATTATAACTGCGTGGGTGCTGTTGATATTCCGCCTGAGCTTCCGATACCGGAGCCGGATATAACATTGAACACCCGTAAGGGCGTAAATCTTACATATCTCCCTGCGTGAGCGACTTAACGGAACAAAATATAAAAACAGAGTGTTGTTAAAACTAACCTTTCGGCTACTATAACAACACTCTGTATGGAGCGGGTGATGGGAATCAAATACCCCATTATACATTATACTAAAATATTAACAGATGTCAATATTGTTTGACATCTGTTAGGTTTAATTTTCGAAATTTGGAGTTAAAACTGTATTTTTGCTCCCAATTTGCTCCCAAACTTCAAAATAATGATTATATTTAACGGAAATCCGCACTTATTATTTTAATGTTTATCCTGTCTTTCGGATATTCTCAATAGTTTCATCCAATTTCAAGGCGGCGTTCTTCTGCGCTGACTCATAGGTATGACTGTAAATTTGAAGTGTGAACGAAACGTCCGAATGTCCGAGGTTATGCTGAACCGTCTTAGGGTTCTCGCCTTGTTCGATTAGAATACTGGCATATGTATGCCGTAAGCCGTGAAATTTTAGGTAGCGTATTTTATCGCTGTGCCGTTCCATAAATCTCACATAGCAATTTGTTATACCCTGTGGGGAATATGGCTCGCCGTTTTCTTTGCTTACAACATAGTTGCTGTCAATAAAATGGCGCCCGAATTTCATTTTGTTAAGCATATATTGAGTGTGATACTTTTTCAATATATCAACAAGTCTTTGCGGTATGTAAATTTTGCGAACACCTGAGCTTGTCTTTGGTGCTTTAACCGTGGTTTTGCTATGTACCACTACGCGGCTTTCAATGATATTTATGTACCCCTCCTCAAAACTTACATTGTTCCACTTCAAGCCGCACATTTCACCCCGCCGAATACCTGATAATAGTGCAAGATTCATAATAAGTTCTATGTTTGGATTATCGTCCTGCTCCGCCAGCTTTAACAATAAATAAAATTCTTCAAGGTCGTAAGCCTCAATCTGTTTACGTTGATTTTTAGGTAATACTAACTTACCAAGCATTGGATTGGCTTCTCGCTGTATTAAATGCTCTGTTACTGCTAAATCAAAAAGTAAATTTAACATCAATACATAGTTGCGAACGCTTTTAGCGCTTACTTTATTCGATAATATGTTTATATAATCTTGTATATCTCGCGTTTTAATTTTTCTCACCTGACAAGCTCCGAAATAATTTAATATTCCGTGCGGTTTACTATTAAAGTAGACTGCTTTATAGCCTTTAATTGTCGTCGGGCTTAAAAAACTTGTATATGTATCAAAGTAGATTTGCCCAAGCTCTGCTACCGTAATATTAGGATTATTTTCAAGCTCACAACCTCGAATTAACTCTAAGTCCTTTTTTGCTAAAAACTCCTTTACTGTTTTTAAGGATGTACCTATCGGAAATGTTTTACTCGTCTTTCGGCGCTTGCCGTCTATAAAGCGCGGCAGCTCGTAATTTGCCTTGTAATGAACGCCGCCCTTTGTTTTAACCTTGGTAATACTTGACATATATATTAGCTCCTTTCCTATATTTCAAAAATATAATATATAAACAAAATTGAGTTTAAGCCGTATGCAGATATGCTCCGCATACGGCTTAAAATGTCAATTTTCAAATAGCAATTTACTGCACTCAATTAACGCCCTTTCGGCTTCGGGTTGCACAATCCTAAATTTAGTAATTTTACTGAAAGTCACTTCTCCATATTCGTTTTTAGTATTCTTTACCGCTATACGGATTAAATGATTAAATAATTCTTCCTCGTCATAAGCAATACCAAACAAATTTGATATTGTTTGAGTAACAGGATTCTTAAAATCGTTCGTTTGCGCTCTTATAGTTTTTACGGTTTTGCCAACCGCCAAATCATAATATTTATATGTAATATTGTTCTTTTCAAATGTCCTGATTTGCAGTATATATCCAAAATATACACCTTCATCTTTCGGGAATAAATAATCGCCAACCGGCAGTGAATAACTGTTATCTTCTGCATATTTTTCTTCTAACAATTCCAACGTCTTTTTTGAACGCCAAAAACGATGTATTTCTCTTTTTGGAAGATAAAATAAATGCTTCCGGTATTCATAATCTAACATTGAAATATCAGTTCCGTCAGATAATGTGAGGTACATAGAGGAAGTATCCTCTGTTTCTAAATTATTATTAAAGGATTTCATTATAATACTCTCTCCTTTTTAAAATTTTTTATAGAATGTTTCGTCGGTATCGTCGATATCGACGGTAATTTTTCGGTTTTCCGGCGTACCTATAACTACATATCGGTCTGTTGCCCGCCCAATTTCAACATTGAGTCCAAGCATTTTTAAATCATAGACATATGTAGTTAGCTTTCTGGAAAGTGCGCTTGCACTTGTCGGAAAGCCATAGGGTAACCCTCTACCTATATAAAGCTCAGGCAATATTTCATTCATTTTATGTAATAAATGAGTCATACTGCCTTTCCAATATCCTTCTTTTTCCTGAATGTGCTTTACACATTCCAAGACCGGATTATCCCCAACAATACTTTCAGTAGCAAAACGTTGATTATCATCGTATTGCCGTAGAAACTCATCGCCTAAGCCTTTTTGTATTGACTCTGCAATGAGATAGCCATACTTGGCAAAATCAGCCATTCGGGGCAATTTTTTAGGGCTCGTTTTATTAAGAATCATTAGTGTTTTACTAATAATTTGAAAAATGGCACCTAATATATCAGGCAGAGCATTTTGAAAGTCTTTTTTCAGGCTTTCTTCTGTGACTCTGCTTGAACTGTCAATACGGTTAAGCTTAACCATTATTGCCCTATCCATTAGGTCGCTTTGTTTTATGTGCATAGAAATGCCATTAAGTGTTACTAATCTACGAAGACTTATACTTATCTCCGTATTATCAGAGTAAAGCTTTCTTTTTGATAAACTACCACCCGTTACTGCCTGACAAAGCACATTGCATATATCAGGCGGTATAACGCCGATATTATCAAACGCACAATAATAATTATTACTTAAAACAGTCACAAGATTATTTGTATCCGTAGGCAAGACAAACACATCCTTAGATACCGGATGAATTATGCGGCTAATATTTCGCTGCATAGTTGTTTTACCCGCGCCTTTCTCGCCCTCAATAATCAGTATAGGGTGGGAAATATCAGGAATAAAAGCCGAAATTACATACACCGGAAATAAAACCCGTTGATTCACATCAATATTAAAGAAATGTGATAAAAGGTTTATAGACTTTGCTATATCAGCTTTCATATTTGGAATTACTTGCTCTTTCATTGTTGGCTCACGCTTGAAAAAGAATTTCTTGTCGCTCAGAGTAACAACCTTATGAGCGTTAATTCCGCATTTAACAACTGTATTTGCATTGTCACATAGGTCATAGTATATAGTGTTTTTATCCCGATACACCCGAACCGCAACCGGCACTATTTCTGCACAATTTTCAGCGCAGGACATCAATGCCTCATAGGCAGTTTTTATTTCTGTACTTTTAACAGTTTTATTATATTCTGTTAAATACAGATTTCTTAAACGGCTGTTTATTATTTCCGTATTATTGAAGTAAATTACTTCATTTCCGAAAACAATATAACACTCGCCGTTTTGGTCTTTAAAGACCTCTGAATTTTTCAATTGCTAAATTGAAAATTCTATCTGCCGAACTTTCCGGTGAGATAATTTTTTTAGGTTTCAAATATCCACTTCCTTTCTTTATTGAAAATCAGTATGTGCTTGGTTATAATGATATAAGAAAATTTAATTGCACCTCCAAATATTTTATTAAGCACATAATTATTTGGTAGGAATAAAACTTTTTATAAAGTTGTGCATAGAGGGAAGAAATATGATTGATTCCGAAACTACTAAGAAAATCTTAACAGACTTAAATAAATCTTTATCTATTACTGAAATATCAAAAAAATATAAGGTTCATCGAAACACGGTAAGAAATATAAAAATAAGGTATCCTGATAAATCGGATAATGCCACTCCTTCGAAGCTAATTCTTGAGAAGACAAAAACAATCAATGGTGAATATAGAAATATAATTAAAATTTTTTGTCATATGCACATCAATTGTTATATATATGAGAATAGACCTATTGAATGGGCAAAGTATCTCTGCGAAAAATTAAATGTAGAATACGATGACTTAAAAAATTACTTGCCTGAAAAAATAAAGGTTGTTAATTCTAATAGTGATAATAATAAGCGCCGAACCTATTTAGCAACAATTCGTAGGATTAGAGCGCTTACATATGTTTATAAGAATTATGAGGAGGTCTACCAGTTATTTAAGGCTAAAAATTTTTTTGGTAAGTCTGCGATAAGCCCCACGAGCTTTTACAACTGTGCAAAAGAATATTGGATAGACGTTAATTTTGAGGCTACTTTAGGAGAAATTATAGATAATAGTAAATAGCTTTATATAAAATAGAGGGACGAAACTAATTACCCACTCGTCAACTATTATTAACAAATGCCGCCGATATTGACGATACCGACGGCATTTGCTTTAAAATCTATTTTTCTTGACACCCAAATACAAGCAAAATTAAAAAAATAAAAGCTAATGTTATTGAGGGAACGATATTGGTCGCTCCCTCATTTTAATTTTATTTGTTTTTTGCCGTCGTTATCGTCGGCGCCGTCGATATTTTATTATTTTTCGACGTTTTTGGTAGCCGGGAACAATTCCTTGTCGCTATACTCCATAAGCCGCCATTTAACAGTTTTTGCGCGTATACCTAAAAACAAGGGGTGAGGCGCTCCGGCTGTTATATCTCGCTCAGGGCAGACAAACTGATATACCTTACCCTTTGGTAATTTATTAAGATACATTTCAATAATTTTCTTTTTACTTTCATTGACCGCCTTTGAGGACTCCATAGAATTACCCCAAGCAACAATAAATTTTTGCCTGCTTAAATTTTTATCGTCAAGTATATTATCCTCAATAAATTTCATATTTTCGGTATCTGCAACTAAGCCTTTTACGGACGGACGAGATGAAATAACCCTACTGAACAGGTTTATAATTTTTATCTCATTAAAGCCGAAATCACCCATATGTGCGATAATATGGTTTATTGTGCTGTCATCAGAATTAAGGTTTTCTGCGTTGCGTGTAGGAAATAACATAACAATTATTCCGGTATCGCCCTCAACTTCCTTTAATCGTTTAGTAATACAATATGTATTTTTACCGTTATCAGAGCATACAAGCTCCGTTTCAATGCAGGTATTTATAGTTTTCATTTTTAATTTAATTCTCCGTTTCTTCTATGATAGTGTATTCTTTATCAGAAATAGTGCTTGAAAAGCTTTGCAGCTGTTCACAGGTCAATTTATCTTTGTTTATTATTATATCTACCGCGAAATCATCACAAATAATAATGCAACCGAAAAGATATGTTTCCTCTCGATTGCATTTTTTGAATATATATTTTTCTGTAAATTCAAAGTTTCGGTTGATAGGCTCTGTCAGCCCCATAGCCGCAAAATTTTCAAACTCCGCGCTGCTCTCAATTACAAATATTGAGCCGCAGCAGGAAATGTTGTCAATTTGGTATAATGAGAAAAGCTGGGTAAGCTCCTTTTCCGCAATATATCTTGCCGCCGAGTCGCTGACCTTTTCTAAGTCTGCAAGACAGATTATTTTTATCATATTTTCCTCCTGTTTTTCGGGGTTTTAGTGCCGCAATATAGAGATATAGCGGCGGTAGCGCCCGAAACGAATAATTCTATTGATATTTTTACTGCGCTTGTAAGTGCGAATACCATTTTAACCCTCCTGTTCTTTATAATTTTTCAATAACACCCGGTCGGTAGCTATCAGCATTGTCAGTGTGGAAATAAAGCCGAGTATAAAGTACCTCATAGTTTTGTATGCTCCTTTCTGAAAATAAAAACCCCTATATCTGCCATTAAAGCAAATATAGGGGAATGGAAATAATTTTAAATACGGATAATTTTATTCGTTTACTTTTTCAAATAATCATTATAGCTGTTTTTTGTACTGCTGATTTCTTTCTTAAATATAAGACAGAAAATAAAAGCAAGAAAGCAAAAAGATGGTTGCAATGATTGGGTTGTAATAGTTTTGTAAAAGTTAATTAAGTGAAAATTTATTTAACAGGTCTGACTGATAACACTTTATTATAAAACTTCCCGTATTAAATTCGCCTTTAAAAAGTAATGCGGTTTTTTTAGGCGAGAGTGAATATGAATATGTTAGTCTTTGAATATTAGTATCATATAGTTGTAATGTTTCTCCGCGTAAAATATACATACGGTCTGTTTCGTAAAAGGTTTTTATCGTATCATATTTAGTATCGGTCAATGCAACTGTATCAAAGTACCAAGTTTCACGATTTGTCGGAAGTGTTAAGCTTGATATACCGCTATCATAAAAGGCGTATTTTCCAATAAATGTTACCTTATTTGGAATTACTGCTGTTGAAAAGCTGTAACATTGTTTAAAAGCAAAACGACCTATACTTTCAAGATTTTCAGACAATTCAAAGCTTGCTAAGTTAATACAATTATAAAACGCATTATCTCCAATAACTTTTATTGTATTAGGCATATTTAGTTGCTTTAAATTAGTTAATTCTTTAAAGCCATCAGAAAGAATTTCTGTCACATCAATACCCTTATAAGTCTCCGGGATAGTAATAACCGCTAAATCTTTAGCCTTTCCACCCGCCTTTACTCCATAGGTGCCATTCGGTAATAAAGAGTAAATCAATTCCGTATAATCGTTTGCATTGCCGACATACCCTGCGCTGACCTTTTGACCGTCAGTATATGTTATAAATAATTCGCCGTTTTCAATAACTGTTGAGGAAATTCCTCTGCCTGTATCACCTTTATCACCTTTTGCGCCCTTGATATTTCCAAGGTTAATTACGCTTGAATTACTTAATGTAACAGTTAAATTGCCGTCAGTTGAAATTGATACGGTTTGTATTCCTATACCATCATTTCCTTTTGCACCTACAATCTTGCCTACATTGGTGTTAGTTCCGTTGGAATAAGTCAGTATAAGCTCACCGTTTGAATTGATTTCGGATTTTGTAACGCTTATGCCGTCTTTTCCGTCTGTTCCTTTAATATTCCCGAGATTTATTAAGGTAGTATTTGTAAGTTCAACAGTTAAAATGCCTTCTTCGGATATAGCAACATTTTTAATTCCTATACCGTCCTTACCATTAGTGCCGGAATTTCCGTCTTTACCGTTAGCTCCGACAACATTACCGAGGTTTATACTATTCCCGTTTGAGTAAGTCATAACAAGCTCGCCGCTGCTATTGATTGCTGATGAAACAATGCTTATTCCGTCTTTTCCATCAACACCATTTATGCCTTTAATATTTCCAAGGTCAATAACTGTGCCGCTTGTAAGCTTAACCTTTAATATACCATCGGTAGAGATTGTTACATTCTCAATTCCTATGCCGTCTTTACCATTTGTGCCATCCTTACCATTAGTACCATCTTTACCGTTGGTGCCATTATCGCCTACAACTTTACCGAGATTTATACTATTCCCATTTGAATAGGTCAGGACAAGTTCGCCATCTTCGTTAATCAACGAAGATGTAACACTTATACCATCTACTCCGTCATTTCCCTTGACATTTCCGAGATTTAATGTTGTACCGTTTGTAAGTTTAACCGAAAGAATACCATCATCAGACATATTAACGCTTTCAATTCCTATGCCGTCATTGCCATTCTTTCCGTCTTTTCCATCCTTACCGTCAGCACCTTTTATGTTGCCTAAGTTTATTTGTGAGTTATCAGAAAGTGTGATAATAAGTTCTCCCGAAATATTTATTTCAACATCTGCTACGCCTATGCCATCTTTACCATCCTGACCGTCAACTCCATCAACACCGTCTTTACCGTTAGTGCCGTCTTTGCCATTAGTGCCATTTATTCCGTTAATACCGTCTTTTCCAACAACCGCGCCGAGATTTTTAAATGTGCCGTCTGAATAGGTAATAATAAGTTCTCCGGTTGCGTTTATTTCTGTATTGACAACACCTATACCATCCTTACCGTTCTGACCGTTCGTGCCATTCTTGCCATCTTTTCCGTCTTCGCCTTTAGCTCCAATAACAACACCGAGATTTTCGGTTGTATTGTCGGAAAATGTAATAATAAGCTCGCCGTCAGAATTGATTTCTGTCTTTGTTACTCCTCTGCCGTCAATACCGTTTTTACCGTCAGCACCATTCTTACCATCTTTACCGTCAGTACCATCTATACCGTTTTTGCCATCCTTACCATTTGTTCCATCGATACCGTCCTTGCCATTCTTTCCTACAATAATGCCTAAATTCTTGACTGAATTATCAGAATAGGTGATGATAAGCTCTCCGCTTTCGCTTATTTCGGTTTTGGATATGCCAATACCATTGCTGCCGTTAATTCCGTCTGTACCGTCAGCACCCACAATTTTACCGAGCTTTTGCGTAGTTGAGTCGGAATAGGTGATTAGCAATTCTCCGTCTGCTGTTATTTCAGTTTTGGATATACCAATACCATTTTCTCCATTTGTACCGTTTTTCCCGTCTTTGCCGTCAGTGCCGTCCTTGCCTACAACAATACCAAGGTTTGCTGAAAGATTATTTGAATAGGTAACAATCAGTTCGCCGCTTGAATTTATTTCTGTTTTAGCAACTCCGATTCCATCAACGCCGTTCGTGCCATTCTTTCCGTCTTTTCCATCCTTGCCGTTAGTACCGTTAATACCTACTACCTTACCGAGATTTGCGGAAGAATTATCTGTATATGTAACAACAAGTTCGCCGTTTGTGTTGATTTCAGATTTTAATATTCCTCTGCCGTCAGTTCCGTTAAGACCGTTACTTCCATCATTACCTTTTATACAGCCGAGATTTAATTCTGTACCGTTACTAAGAGTAATTTCAAGCTGATATTCTGAATTTATTACAATGTTTTGAATACCAATACCATCATTACCGTTCTTACCATCAGCACCATTTAAACCGTCTTTACCATTTTTGCCATCCGCACCTATTATTTTACCAAGGTTATCGGTTCTACCGTCAGAATAGGTTACAATCAATTCACCGGAAGTATTTATTTCAGAATTGACTATACTTATCCCGTCGCTGCCATTTGTGCCATCTTTGCCGTTTTCTCCATTTTTACCGTCAAGTCCGTTAAGACCGTTTTTACCGTCCTTACCATTTTTGCCTATGACAGTTCCAAGATTTGCGGATTGATTATTAGAATATGTTAAAACTAATTCTCCGTTTGAGTTTATTTCAGCACCGATTACACTTATACCATCTTTACCATCTTTGCCGTTGATACCATCCTTACCATTGCTGCCGTTAATGCCGTCCTTACCGTTTGTTCCGTTAATACCATTTTTGCCTATAATGTTACCTAAATTATTGATTGTGCCATCGGAATAGGTAATAATAAGCTCCCCGGTTGCATTGATTTCAGATTTAGTAATACTTATGCCATCGGTGCCGTTTAAACCGTTTTTACCTTCTTTACCGTCAATACCATTCCTGCCGTCTTTTCCGTTTAAACCATCCTTTCCATCTTTACCATCAGTACCGTTCAAGCCGTTTTTACCATCAGCGCCTATAACCTTGCCGAGATTATCAGTCTGACCGTTTGAGTAGGCTATTACAAGCTCGCCATCAGCATTTATATTGGAGCTTACAACACTTACGCCATCTTTACCATTCATTCCGACAACCTTATCCAAATTAACGCTTTGACCGTTTGAGAAATTTAAAATCAGTTGTCCTTGAGAATTGATATTTGCAGATGAAATGCTTATACCGTCTTTGCCGTCCTTACCATTAGCACCGTTTAAACCGTCTTTGCCGTCAATGCCATTCTTGCCGTCTTTACCGTTTAAACCATCCTTTCCATCTTTTCCATCTTCACCATTAGCTCCATCCTGTCCGTCAATTCCATCTCTGCCATTTATTCCGTCCTTACCATTGGCGCCATCCTTACCGTCTTTACCGTCAACACCATTAACACCGTCTTTTCCATTTGTGCCGACGGCAACACCGAGGTTTATAACGCTGTTATCAGAAAGAGTAATCAATAATTCACCTTTTGAGGAAAAAGCGGCTGATTTAATGCTGGCGATTTCTTTATTTGCTTTAGCGTTTAAGGAATTTATCCATTCGCTTTCACTACCGTTATATCCGTTATCTTTCGCAATTTGATATGCCGATTTCCCGGAAAGAGAATTTAGCCATTCCTGAACAGTTCCGTTATATCCGTTTTCAACCGCTAATTCATAAGCTGACAATCCATTTTTAACCGTTGTAGAAACAGGTATGCGCCTTTTGTTTATAAAATACGATATGGCGCAGGAGGCGGCAATAATTGAAAGTATAAGTATAATTACCGCTGCAGTTTTTAATAAATAATGTTTACGCTGTTTTGTGTTTTCCATTTTAGCACCCCTAAATTTAATTTTCTTCATTGTCAATATGTTCTTTCAAAATACGCCTTATAGTTCTTTCGCTATATTCGTATTTTGTGGCTAACTGTTTGACATTAAAGCCGTTGTATTCCTTGACAATTTGATTATGTATGAATTTTTTGCTGTAAAACTCAACCGGAAAAGTAATCTGCTGTCCTCGATATTCATCAAAGATTGTTTTAGTAGCATCCATACCTATTAAATTTGCAAGGTCATTGTAAATGCCGTTTAAAAACTCATTTTCAATTTTTATGGTTTTCAAGTCATAAATCACCTGCCGTTTGACTCCTTTCCTACTAATATAAACCAAAAGTTTTGACATATCTACTGTGCCATTTCCACCAACATTTTCCTTTTTTAATGTCCGCACGAATAATCAGTACATTTATTTTTTAACAGAATGATACGGTGCTTTATCGCTGATATAGGTATCCAATGCGAATTTTGCACCCATTCTGAAACCCACAATAAATGAGTCGAGGTTTGAATCGTCGGTTATTTCGCCGTCCAGTCTTTGATATTCTTTGAAAAGCTCTTTTTCCTTATCGTTTAGCATCTCGTTTAATGAGTCCTCAACGTCGGCAATAGCTAATATACTTTTGCCTGTTTCGCTTTTGCGGTCGAAATATCTTTCCTGCGGGTTTATGTTGCCGTAATACAATTCTTCAATAAAATTTTTCATTACTTTTAATCTCCTTAAAATGAAAAAAGACCTATGCTCTGAAAGTACAAAGCATAGGTCTTTTAAATAAATATTATATATGATTTTCGTTTTTGCTCCCGATTCGCTCCCAAAAATAATTAAACTAAAACCTATGGGTAGGCTTTAGTTTTTGGCTGCTTATAGGTTGGCGGTTTAAGGTGCAATTTTCAGCTCATTTTTCGCCGCTCCTTTATTTAAGCTGACTGAGGGCAGGGGTAGGCTTTATTGTTTGAGGGGTAAAAGAAAAACCGACGTCCTTTTAAGACATCGGTTTTTGGAGCGGGTGATGGGAATCGAACCCACACGACCAGCTTGGAAGGCTGGGATTCTACCATTGAACTACACCCGCAGACGACAAAAGATATGTTATCACAAAATCATCCGTTAGTCAATACTTTTTTGAAAAAATTTTTAAAAACTTTTGAAAACAGCGGTTCTTTTAATTTTTTTATCGGATATTACCGACTTTGCCGCTGTTAATATCCGAAAAACGACATTTTTTGCGCTTTTCGGTTGACATAAAACACCGAAAGCATTATAATTATTATGTATTATCCTGTTTTGGGAGGGTTGGTGTTGAAGTATAAGATGTCAGGTCGGCTTATTGCCGCTCTGCTCATATTCTGTTTTGCTTTTTCCTGTGTTTACGCTCCTGCGGTTCAGGCTGCAACAACCTGGGGAATTATTCAAACTAACGGCGTAACCCCGACTCTTATTCGTTCATCGCCCGTCAACGGAAGCATTATAGGCAGGGAAACCTCTGCAAAGCTTGAAATTATCGGTTCCGAACAGGGGTCGGACGGTTATGAATGGAAAAAGGTGAATTATAACGGAAGAATCGGCTATGTCCGTTCCGATTTGCTGATAATTTATGAGGAGGCGGACGACGGCACCTTTGAAAGTCAGCTGTCGCAGTTCCCTGAGAGCTATCACGACGGTTTAAGAACGTTACATAGTCTGCACCCTAATTGGACATTTCAGGCTGATAACCTTTCTATGACCTTTGCCGAGGCGCTTGCCGGGCAAACCGGGAATTGGAAAACCAAGCTTGTTCCGGGATATTATTCAAATTCCTTTAAATCGCTGGCAAACGGCGCCTATAACTGGGATTCCGGAACCTGGAACACCACTTCCGGAAACTGGGTGACTGCTTCGCGTGAGGTTATCGCATACTATCTCGACCCGCGCAATTTTCTGAACGATAACAGCGCTTATCAGTTTGCCGAGCAGTCATACCGCCCCGGCGTTCAGACGGAGGACGGACTGAAAAGCGTTTGCAGAGGAACGTTTTTGGATAACGGCTTTGCCGATACAAGCGATTACGGCGGTTCATATTATAAAATAATAATGGCGGCTGCTGAGCAATCGGGACTGAACCCTTATGTTATAGCGGCTCTCATTATCCTTGAGCAGGGGGTCAACGGCAGCTCGGCGCTTATTTCCGGGCAGTACGGATGCTATAATTTCTTTAATTACGGTGCGACCGGCAGCGATGTTATAGGCAGCGGCGTTGCGACGGCAAGAAACGAGGGCTGGACGACCCGTTCCGCGTCTATAATCGGAGGAGCTAAAAAAAATACGGCAAATTATATATCCGTCGGTCAGGATACATATTATTATATGGACTTTGACGTTTGTCAGTCTCCGTTTTACACACATCAGTATGCACAGAGTATTTTTGACGCTAACAGTAAGGGTACGCGGCTGCGCAACGCGTATATTTCAAGTCCCGATGCAAAGCTTACTTTGAAAATACCGGTATACCGCGATATGCCGACGGCTGCCGCGCCTGCTGTCGGTTCAAACGGCAATCTGAATAATTATTACTTTACGTCTCTATCGGTTCCGGGCTTTACTATGTACAGCCAAAGCTACGGATTTTCGGTAAACGGAGACACAAATATTGCATTCTCCGTTCCGACCGGAGCGGCATATGCCGGAGCAGCGTCATTCCCGCTTCACGCCGGACAGAATACCGTAGTCTTGACGATCCGCTCTCAAACCGGATACACGAATGATTATGTTCTGAATATTGCGGCGGCAGGTGATTGCACGCTGACGGTATCTCCGACATCGGGCAATGTGAAACGGGGAGATACAAACGGCGACGGTATAATAAATATTATCGACCTTGCGAATGTTCAGAAACATCTGCTCAGAATTATAACCCTTTCGGGGAATGATTTTATTGCAGCCGATACAAATGGCGACGGTCTGATAACCATTGTTGACCTCGCAAATATTCAAAAGCATTTATTAAGAATAATATCGTTGGATTGAGGAGAAACGCGATGAAAAAATTATTATCTGTTCTTTTTGCCGGCATACTGTTTTGCTCTGCACTTGTATCAGCTCCGGCTTTGGTAGGCTCTGCCGCCGGAAGCACGGTACTCGGTGTCAGCAACAAAACCCCGAATGTAGGAGAATCAATAACAATAACCGTAACAATTAAAGCGGATGAGTCTATGTATGCGACAGAGGGAGATCTCTCGTTCGACTCCTCAATTCTCCAGTTTGAGGGAGGGGGCTCCGCAAGCCTTGTTGACGGCAAAGTTAAGCTTATAGGTACTCCCGGCGGGGCAAACTCTCAGACCTTTTCGCTTACATTTAAGGCATTAGCCGCCGGACAAAGTACTGTTTCCCTCGGAAACGCCAAATATGTAGGCTCTAACAGCATTGATGTTGCAGGTTCAAGCTTTAGACTCACCGTAAATGCTCCCTCAGCTCCCAACCCTGCGGCTCCCGCCGCCAGCTCCGATGCTTCGCTGACATCGCTCAAGGTAAGCGACGGAACTCTTTCCCCGGCATTTAATCCGGCTGTAACAAGCTATAAGGTAACTGTTGATAACAAGATAACAAAAACTACCGTTTCGGCGACTCCGGCAAGCGGCGCAAAGGTTTCCGGAACCGGAACCGTTAAGCTTTCGATAGGCGATAATAAACGTAATATTACCGTTACGGCAGCTGACGGAAAAACAAAAAAGACCTATACCGTTTTAATTCACAGACTTGCAGACGGTGAGACTGACTCACCGTCTGCAGAGCCGGCGGAAACTCCGACACAGTCCGAGGACGCTCTTGCGGTAACGGTTGACGGAAAGGCATATCATATATCGGCAAATCTCGAATCCCTGAGTCTGCCTGCCGGGTTTACCGCAGGAACTTCATCATACAGCGGAAATCCGGTTCCGGTCTATGAGGACGGAAAATCGGAATACACTCTTTACGGTCTGACCTCTGACGCTGACGGAACAATAGATTTTTATACATATAACGCGGTCGAAAACAAATTTGAAAAGGTTGTTTATGCGTATCTTTCCAACCGCTTTTATATATTCCCCGGTATGGAAAAGAATACTGCTGCTCCGGACGGTTTTTTCGATAAAAAGGTGGAGATTTCAGGCACTTTGGTTGACGCGTATGCTTTTGATGAAACCCCGCTGGCTGATTTCTACATTGTTTACTGCTATACGGACGGGAAATACGGCTATTACCGCTACGACTCAATAGAGGAGACACTGCAGCGCTATCCGGAATTTAAACCTGCAAACGCCGAACAGATAAACGCCGATACAGAGGATAAAGAACCAAAGGGCTTTTTCGGAAGATTTTCTTCGCTCTCTACGAAGGCGCGAGTAACCGTGTTTGCGCTTGCGGTTGTCGCGGTTTGCCTTGTTGCACTGATTATTCTGCTCATATTGAAAATAGTTGCCGACCGCAACGGCGAAAAGGAAGGCTTTTTGGATGACAGCGCATTTGATTACGGTCTGGATGACGCCATACCGTTTGATTCCGTTAAGGAATTCTCTGACGGGGAGGATGAGCCTGATTCGGATGATAACGACGGTGACGACGGAGAAAACAACTGAGAAAAACTGAAACTATTTTAAAACAGGAGGGAAACTATGCCGAACAAAATACGGTTTACTGTCGGCGGAATAAGCTATTCCGTTTATAGCGAGGACAGTGAGGAGTATATCCGCGAAATAGGCAGAGAGCTTGAACGGAAAATGGACCGCCTTGCAAAGCAAAAGCCTTTCCTTTCAACAACTATGACAGCGGTTCTTGCTGCAATGGACGCAATGGATTATGCGAAAAAATGCGAAAAGCAGAACGATAACCTGGCGTCCGAGCTAAAGGAAATGACCGAAAGATGTGCGGTTGCCAGGAGCGACGCCGACCGCGCTATGCGCGAATTAGAGGAGCTAAAGCATAAGAATGGCAAATATTAAGCCTGAAATACTTGCTCCCGCAGGCTCGCGCGCGGCATTAGAGGCGGCAGTCAGGAGCGGAGCGGACGCCGTTTACCTCGGAGCAACCGAATTCAATGCCCGCAGAGCTGCCGAAAATTTTAACGAAGAACAGCTTGCGGACGCCGTTAAATACTGCCATATAAGGGCGGTAAAGGTTTATCTTACCCTTAATATTCTGCTTAAACAAAGCGAGCTTGAGTTAGGCGTTAAAATCGCGGCTGCCGCTCAGCGCGCCGGTATTGACGGTATTATAATTCAGGATATAGGACTTGCCCGGCTGATTCATAACGCTTTGCCCGAACTGCCGCTCCATGCTTCAACTCAAATGTCGGTTACGTCTGCTTCTGCACTTTCGCAGCTCAAGGCTCTCGGGTTTTGCCGGGTTGTTGCTGCAAGGGAAATGAACGCGGCGCAGCTGCGTTTGCTTTGTTCTGAGGCTGAAAGACTCGGAATGACGGTTGAAGTTTTTATTCACGGCGCACTTTGTATGTCCGTTTCGGGGCAATGCCTGCTTTCGGCTATGCTCGGAGGGAGAAGCGGAAACAGGGGACTATGCGCGCAGCCGTGCCGGCTGCCCTTTTCTGTAAAGGACGGAACCGGAAACGATTTGAGCCTTAAGGATTTATCGCTGCTGCCGCACCTTTCCGTTTTAAAGGAAATGGGAGTTTCCTCTTTTAAAATCGAAGGAAGAATGAAACGTCCTGAGTATGTTGCGGCGGCGGTTTCGGCGGCAAGAGCAATTTCGGACGGCAGGGAAGTGCCGCCGATGCTGCTCCAAAGCCTTGAAAATATTTTCTCGCGTTCCGGATTTACCGATGGTTATCTTACCGGGAAATTAGGAAGAACTATGTTCGGCGTGCGGACAAAAGAAAATATTGCGGCGGCAGGTCTTGCAATACCGATGCTGCACGAATATTACCGCTCGGAAAGACAGTCTGTTCCTGTCAGCATCAAGGCTGAAATAACCGCTTTAGGGTCAAGCCTGTCCTTTTCGGACGGAATAAATACCGTAACCGTATCGGGGAGTATACCCCAAAAGGCGCAGATTAAGGAGCTTGACAAGGAGACTGTCGGCTCTTATGTTTCAAAGCTCGGCGGAACTCCGTATTTTGCCGGCGATATTTCTTTGCGGGTTGACAGCGGTCTGTTTCTGCGCGGGGCAGACCTTAATGCCATGCGCAGAGAGGCTGTTGAACAGCTGAACGCGGCTCGCTCGAAAACAGCGGAACGCGCAGTAAATGACGTTAAGTTCAACAGGGATTATTATTACCCGGCTAACCGACCGGCTTTGGTTGCAAGGTTTGACAACTCCGGGCAAATTCCGGACGAGCTTAACGGAGTTGAGGCAATAGCGCTGAGAGCTGAAATGCCGCTGCCTGATAAGCTGCCCGAAAATGTAAGAATTATAGCGGATATTACCCGCGGAACACAGCCTAATGAGCTTTCGGAGCAATTACGCGCCTTTAAAAACCGCGGCTGCCGCGCGGCGCTCTGCGGAGATTTGGGAGCGCTGACTGCTGCGCGTAATGCCGGGCTTGTCCCGGTCGGGAATGTGGGTCTGAATGTTTCAAATTCCGAAAGTATTTCGGTTTTAAAGGAGCTTGGCTGCCGAGCGGCGATTGTTTCGCCGGAGCTTCTTCTTTGCGATATTGTTAAAATGGACGCGGCGGTTCCTAAGGGAGCTTTTGCTTACGGACGTTTACCGCTTATGCTGACGCGTAACTGTCCCGTAAAAAACGGAATGAGCTGCTCGGTTTGCGGCCGCAGGCAGTTTTTGACCGACCGCAGGGAGATTAAGTTTCCGGTTCGCTGCCGTGGGGCTTTTTCGGAGCTGCTTAACAGCGTTCCGATATATCTGGCAGACCGGACTTCCGACTTGCAGGGCTTGGATTTTCTGCTGCTGTCGTTTACGGATGAAAGCGCGCAGGAGGTAAAAGACATTATTAACGCCTACCGTTTCGGCGCACCGCCTGCTGCTGATTATACGCGCGGATTATATTATAGAAATGTAAAATAGACGGCAGCCCTGCCGGTTTATCCGGCAGGGCTGTTCTTTTGATGGATGCGGTGTAAAAAATACTTGAAAATCAATCCGGTTTGTGTTATAATCCTTTTGTTGCTTATAAATCAAGGCAATTATGACCGACTTTCATTGTTTTAATATTGGGGCGTCGTCAAGCGGTAAGACACAGCACTTTGACTGCTGCATTCGTAGGTTCAAATCCTGCCGCCCCAGCCATGAAAAAAGCAATTGCAAAAAGCAATTGCTTTTTTCAGTTATATTCGCCTTACAGCGAGTGATATTGCTGCGCAGTGATATTCGGATTTCCACCGAGTGATATTCGCTTCTCGAGTGTGAGGGTGAATATAATATCACTGCGCCAACGGCGCAATATCACTTTTGCCACAGGCAAAAATATCACGCCGAGCACAGCTCGACATATCACTTGATTTAATTTATGTTATAATATAATAAGTGCTTCGCGCAGTGTAAACGCACATCGGTTTCATATTGTGCCATTTCGTCGCACAGTCACAAAAAATCCTCATTCGTAAGAATGGGGATTTTTACTTTTTACATCTTACTTCTTCACTCTTACCTCAAAATAAAAAATGCTAAAAATCTTTTTCGTAGTCCTGACACAAATTGTCAGACCGATAGATTTTTTAAATCTATCGGTCTTTTTCCTTTTTCCGGGCTGCACCTGTTTTAAGGTGCAGCCTTTTACACTATTTATGCCGCAAGGCTTATTTTGAAATGAAGCTGCCGAGGTTCGATATATTTATATAAGGCGACAGAATATCTATAAAGTCGGTCTTTGTTTTTGCGTTGATAGATGAAAACAGGTGACTCGTATGATATTGCAGCGTTTGCTGAGAAATGAAAAGCTTTTCGCTTATGGTTTTGTTCGTTGAACCTGAAAGAATTTCATATATTATGCGAAAGTCAATATTGTTGATATTCTCAAACATATTTTCTATCTGAAGAATAATGCTCATTTCAGGGTCTTTTTCATAGCTGAAATCAATAGAGTCTGGGAAAACCATCGGCGGACGCGAATTTGAAAGATTTTTGTAAAGACAATGCCCTTCCGCTAACGGTGCGTTTTGGGTTGAATCGCGTACATTTATAAGATTGGGCAGCTGTATATTTATTGAATTGAAATTATGACGACCGCGGTTTAAGGTTCTGTAAATATTTGAGATGGCTTTTAAAACCGCTTTAATGTCATAGGTTATGCTGGTTACCGATGTATGGTAAAACCTTGAAATATAGCTGTCCATAAATCCTATTATGAAATGTGACTTAGCGTAATCTGCATCGATAGGGAAAAGATTTTTCATAAGCGCTACCGCAATAAAATCATTAGGACATATTATCGCGTCATAATCGTTCCTTTTTTCTACAAAGCTTGCAAAGCATTCGGAAAAGCTTTTATTTATGCAGAAAAGATTTTCGGGCGTAAATGGCTGGTACATATTATAAAGGTGATGAGCCTTAACCAAGTCTGATTGACTGTTTGGATTTATTCCGAAATATGCAATTCTGTTTTTGCCGTGCTTTTTGAAATATGAAATGATTTTTGCAAACAGCACCCAGTTATTGCTTCCGGTTGAGCTGTAAATGTATTCGGGTGCAAAATCGGGTATATTGTGCATGGCAATAACCGGTATATCGTTATAATTGCAGAATTTGATGGCTTTAAGCGTATCGGGCGTTATGCCGTAGGGAATGAGAAAAACGGAATGGCTGTCCCGGAGCAAAACGGATAAATCCGATATATCGGTTATACTTTTTGTAGGGATTCTTTTTTGATTAAGCGCTTTCACAGCGGTAATTTCCTGAGCTGTTCTTTTGCTTAAAAAAGGATGAAGACTTTTGTCCTCAAGGATATATAGTGCCATTTTTATCATCTCCTTTTTTAGTATAACATAATTATCGGTTTAATTAAAGAAAATTAGAACACAAAAAAATTTATTACATTTGTCATATAATTAACTGCTTTAAATGTTGAGATAATATTGATAAAATAAGATAAAGAAATAGCAGAATATATATTCAAATCATAAAAAGGAGATATAAACAATGAAATTAAGAAGAATGTGCGCCATCGTTTTAATAGGAGTTATGTGCTTTGTTTCCGGATGCGGAAAGGATACAGGAAAAGGGGGCGGCGGCAAAAAACCGTCGGGAAACGGCGGCGGAGATTCGTATTTCGATTCTGTTCCGGCGGAGCTTGAGGGTACAACAGTTAAGTTTGCTACTTGGATAAACCACAGAGCTAACGAATCGGCGGCAGTTTTAGATGATTTCACTAACCTTACGGGCATTGAGGTTGAATTGGTTTCAATTACTCAATCCGATTATATTTCAAAGCTTACCTCGCTTATATCGGCAGGACAATCGCCGGATGTCGTTGTAAATAACGGGGAATTCCCGAACATTCTTCAGGTTTTGCAGCCGCTTGACGGCACAAAGCTGGATACAACCGACAGCTTTTGGGAACAGGCGGTAGTGAAGCTGGGTACAATCGGCGGAAGACCGTATCTTGTAAATGCAAAAAACAGCGCGTGGAATATGGCGTCGCCCTGCGTTTACTATAATAATAAGATTTTTGAAGATAACGGTATAACAACTCCCGCGCTTTATCTTGCCGAGGGAAGATGGACGCTTGACAATTTCTATAAGTGCGCGAGAGAATTGGCTCAGGTATGCTCAGAGGTCGGAGCCGGAATAGAAACAAGCGCTTATTTTTCAACCTATGCCAGCGGTATGGCAAAGTATGACGCCGCGACCGAGACATTTACCTCCAATCTTTCGGACTCCGCTGTAACCAAGGTTTGGCAGGATATGATAAAGGCAAGAGAAAACGGCTCGGTTAAGGTAAACGACGAAGGCGGCAGACATTTATTTGTTTCCGGCAAAATGGGAATGATTTTCACCGGTGCATACGGATTGAGAAAATACGGCTGGATGAACGATATGGATATCAATGATTTATCGTTTGTAACTCCGCCGAGAGCCGAATCGGGAAGTGAAGAGGTATACGGCGGAAGTATGTTCCGTTCTTACGGTATCTGCAAAGGCGCATCCAATGCCGACGGCGCGGCTTACTTCCTGAGATACTTCCTTAATGCCGATAATTACGATGAGTCAGAGCTTTATAAAAATGATGATGCCGCAGAGCTTTATAAAAAGCTTTCGGAAAATCAGAATTATAACAATCCTGTTTTTGATTACGGAATTATGTCTCTTATGTCAACAACCAGCCTTCCGCTTTACGAAATATTCCCCGACCTTGCAGACTGCTCCTCGGCTCAGGTCACAACAGCTCTTAACGCAGGCGCAAACAAGCTTAATTCCTGCATTACCCGTGCAAATATGATAATAAACGATGTCAAGGAACAGAATAAAAAATAGCTGAATGCTTTGTTTTAGCTTAAAATATGCTGTAAATTATTGCCGGGAGAGATTGTATGAAAAGCTATTGGATATGGAATTGGGGAGATTGGGAGGTTTTCCATACAAATCTTGTTAATTCGCGCCGGGAACAGTACGGTATGGACTATCCGCCGTTCTGGAGAATGTATGACGTTGACAGAAATATCGTGCTGTTTTCGGAAAGAGATGTTCCGGCTGACGGCTTTTTAAAGCTTCATTTATGCGGCAGGGGCTATATAAAAATAGACGGAAAAAAGTATCCTGACCGAAAAACAATTCCCGTAAAAAAGGGAAAACACAATTTCGGAATATACGTTATGAATCTGACCGGGCTTCCTGCGGCTTACGTTGAAAGCGACGTGGTATGTACAAACGGAAATTGGTTCACCCTGAACGGAACCGGGGAAAGAATCCCGGCAGGATTTGACGAAAGATATGTCACGGCGCAGTCAAATCCCGAAATATTCCCGTTCTCTTATAAGACCGTATTTCCCGTTTCATCCGAAATCACGAATAACGGTGTTCTTTATGATTTCGGAAAGGAGATTTTCGGATTTCTGTATATAGAAAATGTCAATCCTGAAAGTAAAATTCATATAAGCTACGGCGAATCGCGCGAGGAGGCGCTGGATACCGATTTTTCGGTTGTCAGGGAAGATGTTTTCGGAGATACGTCCTACAGGCTCAGACAGCGTGCATTCCGATATATTTTTATTGTCGGTGCAAAAAATGCAAGGCTTCGGGCGGAGCTTGAATATCAGGAAATTGGAAATATCGGGAGCTTTCGGTGCGATAATGAGGATGTAAATAAAATCTGGGATATGTGCGGCTATACGCTGCGGCTCAATATGCGCGAGGTCTTAACAGAGGCAATAAAGCGCGACCGCTGGCTCTGGGGCGGTGACGCATATCAGGCTTTTAAATTTATTAAATACCTATGCGGCGACAGCGGCACTATCCGCCGCAGTCTTATAGGTCTGCGAGGTAAAGAGCCGTTTTGCGAGCATATTAACACTATAACCGATTACAGCCTTTTCTGGGTTATAGGCTTGCTTGAATATTACGAAAACTATGGCGATAGTGATTTTATACGCGGAATATACCCACGCGCGGTAACGCTTATGGACTTTTGCCGAGACCGTGAGGACGAAAACGGATTTATAATAAGCAAATACGGCGACTGGATATTCATAGATTGGTCCGATATAGATAAAACAGGTGCGCTCTGCGCAGAGCAAATGCTGTATATTGCCGCCAACAGGTCAATGAAGCGCCTTGCTGAAATTTTGGGAGCAGACGGCTCGGCATACGGCAAAAGAGCATCCGAGCTTACAAAAAAGGTCAATGCTTTTTTCTGGAATAGTGAAAAGGGCGCTTATATCGACAGCTTTGAATCCGGCAGAAACAATGTTACAAGACACGCAAATATATTCGCGGTAATGTATGATATCGCGGACGAAGCCCAAAGAAAATCAATAATTGAAAATGTTTTATATAACGACGGCATAACTAAAATCACCACCCCGTATTTTGAGGGATATGAGCTTGACGTTATGGGCAAAATAGGCGATACCGATTACATATACGATATGATAACCTCATATTGGAAGGGTATGCTTGACCTCGGCGCTACAACTGTCTGGGAGGAATATAATCCGTCCCTGTCCGGCGCGGCGCATTATGCAATGTACGGCGACAAATATCAGAAATCTCTCTGTCATGCCTGGGGCGCGTCGCCTGTATATCTGCTCGGAAAATACTTTTTGGGCATTACGGGAACATCGGCGGGATACAAAACCTTTGAAATACGTCCGCAGCTTGGTAAATTCGGATTTATTGAGGGAACTGTTCCGGTGAGAAACGGTAAGGTATATATTTACCTTTCGGATAAAAAGCTTTGTGTCAGAGCTGATATTAGCGGCGGTACACTTGTGTGGCGGCACAAAAAATATGAACTGCCCTGCGGTAAGAGTATAGAATTTGATTTTTAAAACTGTAAGATATGCCACTTTAAGAATTTATAAAGGAGACGATATTTGAATGTTTAACAGAAAACAGCGAACCGGGAGCCTGCTGCTTATACTTGTTCTGCTGCTGAACTTCGGCTTCGGCGGTATATTGGGCATTGTTGCCGGTCAGGAAACCTTTGAACCGGAGAAATACGTTATAGACTTTTGTGACTATAATTTCAATCCTCTTACTGCCGAAGGCTACACTCAGTTTAAAAAGGATAATCCGTCCGGCACGCCTACTGCCGGAAATATGTATGACGTTAATATATACAACGGCGGAAAGGTCGGGGCTTACAGCCTTATTGATGACAGTACGGCGGCAGGGAACAAATATCTTAATTATGTCAAGGATTCCGGCGGTAAGAACGGCGGACTGTATAATTATATGTTTGTGGCTAATCCGACCGGAAACTTCTCAACCGGAGATACAAACAGGCATATCGTTCTTAAAGAGGGAGCAGCCTACGGAATAAAAATCAAATACCGGATTTCAAATCTTACAGAGGGGTATGACCTTAATCTTTTCGCTTTTGCCTCAAGCGGAGTTGCAACACCGAATAATGTTTCAAATTGGCAGGACAGAGTAAATATTGCGCTCAAGCTTGATAACACCGACGGGTGGACAGAGGCGGAGTTTATGTTTTTCGCTCCGGAAAGCTACACCGGCAAGGCTCCGCACAACCTTATGCTCGGCTTTGAACCGAGAATAAGCAGTACGGCAAAGCGTCCGGGAGACGGCTCCGAGTTTACATATAGCCTGTCGGTTGATTATATTGAAATAAACCGCTTGTCGGAGGTGCGGCTTAATAAGGTAGGCAAATCGGGCATTTCGGATACTCAAAAAATATACGGCATATCCGGAGACAGGATTGAATTCCCCGATACCGGTACTGTTATATATGAAAATTATAATTCCTCAACCGGCGAATTATCCGGCGCTGTCGATACCTCAAACCGTCTGTTCAAAAATATTGTCTGTGAAAACTTTTATTATAAGGACGATACCTTTGAAAAGCAGAGCTATAACATTGATTTCAGCAGATATAATTTTGTCGAGGGAACTTCCGGCTCAGACGGAAACGTTGTAAAAAGCAATTCGGGAAAGTGGAGCCTTGTAAGCGATGAGAACGCAGCAGGCGGAAAATATCTGCTTTTTGAGAAAAGCGCGGTAAAATCGGGAGAAAACTGGAAACCGTATTATCATTTTATGGCGAACCCGACCGGCGCATATAACGGGGCAACAAGCTCAGGTGCTTTACGCCTTACGGAAAACACGCGGTACACAATTAAGATAAAATATAAAATAGAAAACCTTGACGCGGCGTATGACCTCGACCTTTATGCAAATTGCACGCAGGGTGTGTATTCGCCCAACAGCTTTCACGCCGACAATAATATCGATATAAAAAGCGGACTCGGTAACACCGATGGATGGGTCGAAAAGGAATACTCCTTTGTAACCCCTGCGGTTTATAAGGGTAAGGTAAATAACCTTATAATCGGCTTTTATCCTACAAAGGCGGGTACTGCTTCATTTCCGATGAATGATGAGTTTTCTTATTCGGTTGCTGTCGATTATTTAAAAATCGACAGGGCAACGAGCGTTGTCTTTATGTCCGACGGTAAGATTATAGATACCGTCTACGGTGCTCCGGGCGACACTCTTACAGAATTTCCCCCGGCGCAGAAAAACGGTTATAAATTTATCGGCTGGTTTACCGACCCCGAATGTTCGGTCTCGGCAGCTTCGGTTTTGCTCACAAACAGGGAGGTTTCGGCAACGCTGTATGCCGGCTGGACCGAGCTTACAACCAATGCTGTTATAACCGAAAGCACGTATCCCTCTTGGACTGATAATAAAAATATATACAGCGGCTTTTCGTCGCAGAATATCGGAGGTGTCTCATATTTCAGACATTCATCCGGGACGGACGCTGCATATATGCTGCTTAATTCCGGAACAAATCCGCTTATAATTGCCGATAAAGGTGTGTATATGCTTACCGTTAAATATAAAATGCAAAACGGAAGCGCAGATATCGGATTTGTGACTTCAAAATCCGATAAATTTGAATCGGATGACAAAAAGCTCCAAATTAGCAAAACCGTCGGCTCCGGCGGAGAATGGCAGACGGCAGTAATGACATTTACCGCCGATGTTAAGAACGGGGCGGACGCGCTTTATTTCACCGTTTTATCGAACAGAGGGTCCGACATACTTATAGAGAAGATTACTTTATCAGTAAATTCCTATATTAAGCTTGAAACCAACGGCGGTACACCGATAGCTGATTTGAGCGGAACTCCGGGCGAAAGGGCGAGCCTGCCGGAGCCTGTTTTCAGCGGACACATGTTTAGCGGCTGGTATAAGGACAGCTCGCTTAAAATACCCGCGGCAGCGGTAAAATTCCCGACGGATGAGGAAAGCATTACCGTTTACGCAGCGTGGGATAAAATACTGCCCGATGTCGTGGTGGATTTTGAAAATGTTCCGTATGAAAACGGCAAATGGAGCAATCCGAGCTTTTCATATAATTCCGAAACGATGTCGTTTCCGACAGGAGAGGCATTTTCGGGTGAAAAATTCCTGAAATTCAGCTATGTAAAGGGCGCAGGAAATGCAGCCTATAATCAGGCGGCGCAGTCATTCGCAATGTATAAGGACGGTCAGGCGGTAAGGCTTGAAAGCAAGTCCGCCTATATTATGTCGTTTTGGTACAGGGCGGATTCCCTTGCCGCAGATGTGCGTGTAACTGCGCAGACCTGCACGGCGAATAACTTCTATGCCAACGCCGTTAATTATTCAGCCGGCGGTTACACAATTCGTACTGCGGCAGCGGACGGTGAGTGGCACGAGGGAACGGTTGTATTTACCGCCGACCCGAAAATCGACTCCAAGGGTAATCCCGCAAATGCGCTGTTTGTCCGTATAAATCCGCTTTCCGATGTGAATGTAAGCGTTGATATTGATTATGTATCGCTTACAAAGGTGGATAATAATTCCGCCGTAGTATCTCTTGTTATCGACAGCAGCGAAACCCTGTTTACAACCGTTAAAAAGGGCGGCAAAATCACGCTGCCTATTCCTCAAAGGGATAATTATATTTTCCGCGGCTGGTATGAGGATTCGTCGTTCACTAAAAGAATAGACGGCGGGTATACAGCAAACGATTCGGCGGAGCTGTATGCAAAATGGAGTCTTAAATCTGCGTTTGATAATTTTGAAAGCTATCCCGAAAATTGGGTGAATTACAGGGAAAGCGACGGTTCAAATTACCGTTTCGGAAATGCGCATATGTCTGTTTCCGATAATGAAAGCTATTCCGGCAGCTATTCGCTGCGCTTTTGTTATGATGGTACGCAGAAAGAAAATTATTCTATGGCGCAGCTTTACAATACCGACGATATTTTTGTTGCCGGCGACACTCCGCTTATACTTGAAAACGGCAGTATGTACAGAGTAACGCTCCGCTATAAGGTCAGCAAAGCAGAGGGAACTGCCAATATTGATTTGGCTCTTGCCGGAAGAAAGAATTATTGGGCTAACCGGTCGAGAATAAGCCTTTTTGCGGTTTCGTTAAACGATATGGGAAAGGGCTGGCAGACTGCAACCGTCTGTTTTACCGCCGATACCAAAAAGGAAAATGCCGACGCCCTCTATCTTGCATTTACGGCTAACGGAAAAAGCGCTGATATCTATATAGATGATTTTGAAATCGAACTGCTTGGAAACAAAACATATGTTAAGTTTGATTCTGATAATAATACGCTCCCGTTCTATTCGATAGGAGAGCCGGGAACTCCAGTTAATTATCCTCAAACGCCCGTGCGCAGCGGATATGTATTTTCCGGATGGTATACCGATAAGAGCTATAAAACGCCGTTTACAGGTAAAAATCACGGAAATACTTCACTTACCGTTTATGCGAGGTGGGTTTTGGGTGATTCGGTGCTTATAAGCTTTGAGGACGAAAATCAGCGGAACCTGAAGCCTAATCAGTATGATACAGCCGAGATTTCCGATGAAGCGGCAAGTCACGGACGCTATTCTCTTAAAATAAACAAATCGGGCAATACAAGAATGAATGCCTCGATGCTGCTTTTGTACGATAACCAGCCGGTTACCGTTGAGGACGGAGCAACGTATGTCCTGACATATGATTACCGCGTTGTTCAGAATACCGGAAAGGGGAGCGGTCAGACAACGCCGCTGCCTAATGTTCGGTTCGCAAAGGCGGATAATGTATGGGCGGGATATTCTGTCCCGAAAAACAACTGGAGCATTAACCTTGAGGAGGAAACCGGTAAATGGTTTACGGGATCGGTTATGTTTACCGCCGAGCTTAAAGAACCGACCGGTAATGCGCTTTATTTTACCGTCAATTACTCCGAAAACTTTGTGGGTTATTTCGATAATCTGCGGCTTGTGCGCGTAAATAAGGGCAGCGGGGAAAGCGCCGTAAACCTTAATCCGTGCGGCGCCGATTATATCGGAGCCTCTAAGCTCGTATATACCGGAAAGCCGAACGAGCAGATAAAGCTGCCTAAGGATATTAAAAAGAGCGGCTTCGTATTCATCGGGTGGTATGAGGACAGCAAGCTGAAGAAACGCATAGAATCGGAGTATTATACGATTCTCCAGAGCGATACAACGCTGTATGCCGGTTTCGCGCGTCCGAGACTTATACAGGACTTTGAAAGCTTTAAGGATATTTATTCTCCAGAAACATATCGGTATGCCGATATGGATTATGAGCTTTATGACGCACGCTTAAACGCAGACGGCAGCAGCAATGTTCACGGCGGTAATTATTCCGTTCACCGTAAAGGCGGCGATTTCCATACGGCGGCATTTCAGGTTTTGCCCGAAACAAGCGAGTCAACCAAGAGACTGATACCCGGTCTTGTTTACAGAATGACAATGTGGGTTAAGCTTGAATTCAAAAAGCAGGATACCGGCGCGGTTAAAATTGCCTGTTCGCAGTCGGCGTATTATTCGTGGGCTATTGACGGCGATTGGTATAATGTCGCGGCGATAAAGGATTTAAATGAGGGCGAGTGGACAGAGCTTTCGTTTACCTTCTATGCAACAAGCTATTATGTATCTGTTCAGACGCCCGGCAATGTAAGTATGTATTTCGACGATGTTGAGCTTGAGCTTCTTTCGGACGCAAAAAGCTCGGATTGCTCACAATCAGTAAAAATCGACGAGTATGTTCCGGCATTTGCGGAAAACAGTACATCGCTTTTAAACGGCAATATAGATAAAAGCCTTGTTAAGGAAACCGCCGTTGCCGGTGCATCGCTTTTCGCCGGGGCGGTAGTAGCGATAGCCTGCGCAGCAGCTGCTGTTTTGGGCGGAGTAATAACGGCATTTGCTGTTATCAGAAAAAGAAGGAGGGCGAAAAAGCAATGAGAAAAGCCTGCGCACTTTTAATGTCGGCGTTTTTGGTCGTACTGTCCGGCTGCGGCAAAAATACCGCAAAGCAATCCCTGATAGCAGTAAACGAAAACGGCAAGAGCTTTAATTATTCGGTTGTGCGGCCTAAGGGATGCGCCGACGATATTGAAAAGGCTGTCAAGGATATCCGTTCAAGGCTCAGAAAAGCTTACGGCGTAAGCGTTACCGTTTCTTACGGCGAGGAAAAGGATTATGACGGGAATTTTGAAATACTCATAGGCAATACCGGAAGAACCGAGTCCGAAACAGCGCTTGAAAGGCTGAAACAAAACCGCAATAACTGCCAATTTGATTTTATTATAAAAACCGTAGGCGAAAAGATATGTATAAACGCATTAAGGGACGAAATGATTGCCAAGGCGGCGGAATATTTTGCGGAAACCTATTGCGGAAATAAATCCGATTGGGAAAAATTGAATTCCGAAACCGAGATTATTTATGAAGCCCCGTTCAAAGAATATCCGCATAAAATAGGCGGTGAGGAGCTTAAAAATTTCACCGTCGTTACCGTAAGGGATATGGAGTATATTTACGGACGCGAGCTTGAGAGTATGGCGGATTATTTAAGCGGCAGTCAGGGCTATGAGCTGAAAATAGTTGACGAACGCTCTCCGGAGGTTAAAAACGAAATTTTAATCGGAGATATCGGCCGCAGCGAAAGCAGTAGTATAACGCCGGAAAACGACGGATGGATTATTAAGGCGGTAAACGGTAAGCTTGTGATAAAAGGTTCGGACAGCATTTGCCTTGCCGATGCAATTTCGGAGCTTCTTACTCAGATAAAGGAAAAGGAAAAGGACGGCTCTTATATTGATTTCCCGGCAGATTATGAGCTTAAAGGTACGAAAAAGCAAGCTGAAAACAGATACAGCCTTGTATGGAACGATGAGTTTGACCAGAAGAGTCTTAATAATCATTGGTGGGTTGATTACAGCTCCCAGAACAAATACGGTGATACGTCCAATTCCTGCCTCGGCGGAACATTAACGCAAAAGGCAGCCGAAAACACAAAAATGACAGGCGACGGCTGTCTTACGATTTTCGGCACAAGAAACGGCAAGGATTTTACGGAAGGCTCCGTTTCAACCTGGGATACGTTACAGCTTAAATACGGACTTATTGAATTTCGCGCAAAGCTGCCGGTTGAACCCGGCTGCGGCACGCTTTGGTTTAACGGCAGTAAGCTCGGATATGCCTGTATGACCGAATATGACCTGCTTGAAAACTTCGGCTCTGCAAAATCATTTGCGTCAAATCTTCACCGCTGGTGGGTGCAAAGCAGCGGTACGGGGCATACCTCGCTTGATATCCCTGAGTATTCAAAGCTTAAACGCTATAGCTTTAAGGACAGCATTGACCCGAACGCCGACCTTTCAACCGACTTCCATATTTACACTATGGAGTGGGATGAAAGCAAGGTAAGCTTTGCGGTTGACGGAAAGGTGTATTTCTCTTACAGCCTTGACGGCACCGAAAATCCCGATTCAAGACGCCTGCCCGTTTATATGGTTATGAGCTGCGGAATGGGCAGCGCCGATTACGGCATTGCCGCAACCGAAAGCTCGCCCGAATATGTTGAAATGAAGATTGACTATGTAAGGGTGTACCAGCGTTCTGATAATGATTCCAAGCTTTATACAAGAGACAGGGGGGATATACCGAATTATAACAACCGCGATATGACCCATTATGTGGGCGGCAAAAAGGTATCATAATTTCTTATTTCAGAGAGGAGCAAAATTAAAGTGAAAAGTAAAAAAATACTCAGTTTGGCAACTGCAACAGCGCTTATCCTTTCTTTGTTCTGCAACATTCCCGCATTCGTTTCGGCTGAGCCGACGGACGGCTGTTATATAGATTTCAGCCAATACAAATTTGAGCCGTTAACAACGGAAATCTATAATTCATATAAGGAAGAAAACCCCGATAAAACGCCTACTGCCGGTAATATGTATGATGTTAATATATATGACGGCAGCAAGGTCGGAACATACAGTATGGCAGAGGATAATGAGGCTTCGGGCGGCAAATATCTTAATTATGTTAAGGATGCCGGCGGTAAGAACGGTGCATTGTACAGCTATATGTTTGTTGCAAATCCCACCGGCAACTACGCCACAAACGACAGCGATAAGCATATTGTTTTAGCCGAGGATACAACCTACAGTATGACTGTCCGTTATAGAATTACCGACTTATCCGACGGCTATAATCTTAATTTGTTTACGTTTGCCTCAAGCGGTGTTGCAACACCGAATAATACTCAGAACTGGCAGGACAGGGTAAACGTCAAACTGGGTCTTGGCAATACCGGCGGATGGACAGAGGAAACATATTCATTCAAAACTCCGCAGGCTTACGCCGGCGATGTTCCTCACAGCCTGCTGGTTGGTTTTGAGCCGCGTGTAAACGGCAGCACAGCGCGTCCGGCAGAAGGTACCGCGCTTACATATAACCTTTCCGTTGATTATATAGAAATTAAGAAATCCGTTGCTCCGCAGCATATGGAAATCGATTTTGATAACTACGACATTTCAAAGGTTGTCGGATACAGCGGTTCGATTGCGGCAGAAAATGACGCGCTTTGGGTAATTGGTGAAGCAGATGGCAATAAGTATATGAGCTACCCGTCAACGGGTGCAATGATAAGCGATAATTCTTTGCCTTACGGCTTTATGGCAAATCCGACAGGTTCCGGTTCTTTCGCCGACAGAAAAAATGCTTTTATACTTGAAAACGGCGCGGAATACCGTATAAGCTTTAAATACAGGCTTTCCGAGCTGGCTCAGGGCGGAACGCTTACATTTAAGGTCGGAGCGACAGCCGGTTTTAACTGTATGAACGAATGGTCCGGCGCTAACAAAAGCATTGCTCTTAGTCCGCTTGAGGAAACCGAATCGGTTAAGCTTTCTGCTTCCGAAGAATGGAAAACCGTAAGCTATACCTTTACAATGTCCACAACAAATACCGGTAGTGATATTCGGCGCAGTATGCAGGTTGCTTTTCTTCCTAATTGGAATCAGAGACAAGTTAAGTATACTCTCGATATTGACGATATAGTTGTTGACCGCCTATCTGCCGTAACGATAGTTGATGAGAAGGGCAATAGAACGGTTCAAAAGGGCGCACCGGCAACTCCGGCAGACGGCAGAATCGGCTTCGGCGGAAATACTGCCGAGAGCGTTGTTTTCGATACCTCGGTAAATTCCGAGATTTACACAAGACCTACCGCCGAGTGTGTCGAGCGCACGGAGTATTATTACGACAGCGCAATGACAAGACCGATTGCCTCGATGAATTTCTCGGTTTCTGACGAGACGGTATATTCAAAGAAGATTTTTAAACAGTCCTCGGTAAATCAGGTTGCTTTCTGCGGCTTTGATGAATACGGCTTACGCTCAAGCGGCTATGATTACGGTCAGTTCGGAAAATACGGATATTTGAATACCGACAGCGAGCATGTATGGGATATTGTCGATACAGAGAGCTATACCGGTTCAAAGTCAATGCATATGGCGCTGTCGGGCGGCTTTGGCGATGCAAGAAAATATCTTTATATCGGCAACGGATATGAGTATGAGGATAACGTTACATACCATGTTTCATTAAAAATTAAAAAGGACGCGGCGATTGAACAGAATGGTTACCTCAGAATAACCCTTGGCGGCGGAGGAGATGTTTACGGCAGATTTATTTCCGGCGGCGACAGCTCTGTTATAACCGTTCCGGCGGAAAGCCTGTCCGAAGAATGGACCGAATATACGCTTCCGATAACCTTTGTTCCTCAGACTATTGAAGCACATCCCGATTTTAATGCGGACTTTTACCGCGGACCTGCACTGAAATTCGATACTGATTCAAATGTTGCGGTATATCTTGACTCGATAACAATATCTACGGTTTGCGGCTCTGTTTCCGGCGTACTTGCGGACGGCGACAATAACGGACTCAGAATAACCGCCTCTTATTTTGACAACGGCAGCAATACGGTAACTCTCGCAGGAACCGAATACGGCGTTATCGAAAGGGGAATACTCGCAAAATCCTCAACAAACAATGCAGCTCTTAAAGAGGACGGCGACGGCGTTTTAAGCGTTAAGAAAACCGACGGTTTTGACGATTATTGGGCTGACGGCGCAAACGGGGAGAAGATTTTCTCGATGCTTATAGAGAATGTCGCCGACCGCTGTGTAACTGCGCGCGCATATGTAAAGCTTGATAATAACATAACCTATTATTCATCCGAATCCGTTATAACCGCCGCTTCCGATATTCCGGAGGGATACACCCTTGTCTGGGGTGATGAATTTGACGGCGAGACGCTTGACACATCAAAGTGGAGCGACGCGGATTCCGATACATACGGGGCAAATACGCAATATGTCTATTACTGCAACGGGAACAATGAAAAGGTTAAAACCCTTTTCTTAAAAAACGGTATGCTTCAAATGCAGCTTCAGCACCGTTCCGAGCTGGGGCTCAGCACCTCCCAGTATCAGTATAACGCTCCGAAGGGACTGACAACCAAGGACACTGCGAACTTTAAATACGGCTATATCGAAATGCGTGCAAGAATACCCTATAAAAACGGTATACAAAGCAGCTTTTGGTTTAAGTCCGACGGCTCTCTTGCCGAAAGGCAATCTGATACGGCGGCGGAAATCGATATGATAGAAACCTTCGGATATACGGATACCGTTGTTCCTAATATACATAAATGGTATCCGTCGGATAATTCAACGCTCCATTCTCAGTATAACAATACGAAAGGTCTTACGCCGCAGAGCAAGAAATTTGAAAGCGCGTCGCTTTCGGAAGAATTTCATATCTACGGTATGGAATGGACCGAAACCGAGATAATTATGTATGTCGACCGCAAGGAGTATGCAAGATTTGATATAACGAAAAACTATGAGGGCGATGAAAACGCGGTAGGCGATATGAGCGCTTTCAGGGACCCGGTGCGTATGATAATCGGTTTTTCTCCGTACCTCAGTGAACTGGGTCATTATGATTTCGTCGGAGGCGGTCTTGGCTTTACAACCGCAGACACCGATTTTTCACAGCCGTACAGTATCGATTGGGTACGTCTTTATCAGAAAGACGGCTGTGAATTGCATACAAAGTAAAGGGAGTTGACGGATATGAAAAAAATATTTATCAGATTTTCGGTTATGACTTTGTCGGCAATTTTGTTACTGGGCGTTATTTCGGCAAATGCGCAAACAGGCATTGACGACGGTACCGTAAGGTTTCCGAGCGAGTACGGCGATGTAAATGACGACGGTGCAGTAAACATTCTTGACCTTGTAAGACTTAAAAAGTATATAGCAAAAATACCGAACGTTAATATTTGCAAGTCAGCCTCCGATTTGAACGGCGACGGCGAATATGACGCAGCGGATTTATCGGAGCTTAGAGCTTTACTTTTGAATATGTAGAAACATTTGCTTTCTCCCCTGTGTTTTTCACAGGGGAGAAAGGCGCGGTCTGCGGCAGATGAACATTTTGTAACGCGGAATGGAGAATAATGATTATTCTGTATTCCGCATTGCAAAAGACAGAGTATTTATGTGAGGTAAGCTATGAAAAATTTAAAACCGGGCTTTAGAAAAACAGTAGCGGCTGCGTTGGCGGCAGGGCTTTTAATCGGCGCGGCAATGCCGTTATCCGCCGAGAAAGCGGAAAAAGAGGACGGAGAAATATCCGCTGTATATAATTATTCCGACAGCAATGCTTACCGCGCATATAAAGAAAAATATTCTGATATAAACAACGCCGTATCGGATATAACTATTGCCGGCGGAGAAGAAACCTGCACGGATAAAGCGGGAAACGAATATAAAAACACGGCGCGCCTGAGCGCCGGCGAGACTGTTACATATTCCTTTGAGGCTGAGCAAAGCGGTTTATACAATATAAAATTATGCTATCTGCCGCTTAGCGAAGCCGGAGGGGATTTAAGCGTAAAGCTTATGCTTGACGGCGCTGTGCCGTTCAGCGAGGCGGAAAAGCTGAGCCTGCCGAGAATGTATAGGGACAGCGAGGGTGAGCGGTATGACAGCTACGGCAATCAGTATTCGCCTGAGCAGGAGGAAGCCGGCGAATTTGTATCGAGGGCATTCTGTGATATAACCGGCGCCGAAAATATGCCGTATGTGTTTTATATTTCCAAAGGCAGCCACAGTATTGCAATAACCTGCGGCGACGAGCCTTTCGCTTTGGAAAAAACGGTTATAGCCGCTCCGGACGCCGTCCCGGCTTACTCCAAGCTTGAAAAGAGCTATAAGGAAAAGGGATATATACCGGCTGACGGCGGGTCAATAATTATCGAGGGCGAGGATGCGGCGCTTAAATCGACACGCGCGATTGTGCCTAAGTCCGACAGCACATCTCCTGCGCCGAATCCCTCAAGCTCAAGAAAACAGATTATAAACTATATCGGCGGAAGCAACTGGAAATCTCCCGAGGAAGAGATTATTTGGAAAATCAACGTTAAAAGCACAGGACTTTATCGGCTGAGCGCCATTTTCAAACAGGATCAGACCGTAAACGGCTATTCGTACAGAAAGCTTAAAATAGACGGTTCCGTTCCGTTTTACGAGGCGCTTAATCTTAAATTTTACTATGGGACCGGGTGGCAGTATTACGAATTTGCCGATGACGGGAAAAATCCGTATCTGTTTTATCTTGAAAAAGGCGAGCACACTGTAAGCCTTACCGCAACATTAAGCGAAACCGCCGAATTTTATAATGAGCTGCGCGAGATTACGTCGGATTTAAGCGATTTGTATCTTGAAATTGCAATGATAACCGGAGAAAGCCCCGATAAAAACCGCGATTACGATTTGTTTAAGCAGATAAACGGCTTTAACGATACGCTTTCTGCAAATTACAGCAGGCTTACGGGGCTTGCAGCAAGTATGAAAAAGCTGTCGGACGGGGAGGAAACCTCGTTCGTGTCAGCAATAAACAATATGGCGCGCGTGATTAAATCAATGATTGACAATCCGTATACGGCGCAGAATTACATTACCGATTATTACAACAATTATACAACTCTGAGCGCATGGCTGTATGATATGAAATCAATGCCGCTCAGTATTGACAGACTTTGCTTTTATCCGTCGGACAGCTCCGAAAAGCCGGATATGCCGGGACTTTTCAAAAGGCTTATTTTCAGCTTGGAAAGATTTGCGGTATCGTTCGCGTCTGAGTACGGAAACGCAAAATCGGAGGAAAAGGATCTTAAAATATGGGTCAACTGGGGAAGAGACCAGGCTATGGTGCTTAACTCCCTCATCGAAGAATCCTTTACGCCGAATACCGGGATAAAGGTTAATCTTGAGCTTACTGACGCAACGCTTGTCAAGGGGATGCTTTCCGGCAACGCACCGGATTTGTCGCTTCATCTTCCGAGAACCGAGCCTGTTAATCTTGCAACGCGGGGCGCACTTTATAATCTGACGGAATTTGAGGATTACCCGGATATAATAAAGCGCTTCGGAGAGTCTGCGGATGTGCCGTACAGATACAAAGGCGGAACATATGCCCTGCCGGATACGCAGTCGTTTTATATAATGTTTTACCGCAGGGATATTTTAGAAAAGCTGGAAATTCCCGTTCCCGAAACCTGGGACGAATTTTTGGCGGCAACTGCAGTATTGCAGCGCAACAATATGCAGTCATGGATACCGTATACGCAGATAACAACCTCTGCAACGGTAAATACGGGTGTTGGAGGACTTAATCTTTTTGCCTCGATTTTGCAGCAGCACGGCGGCAGCTTTTATAACGACGGCAAAACGGCAACAATGCTTGAAAGCCCAACGGCTCTTAATGCGTTCACATTCTGGACGGATATGTATACTAAATATAAGCTTCCTACAACCGCAAGCTTTTATAACCGTTTCAGACTCGGCACTATGCCGCTCGGCGTAGAGGTGTATACGCTTTATACAACGCTTAAAGAGGCGGCTCCGGAAATTGACGGGAGATGGGGGATAGCTTTGGTTCCCGGAACCCGGCAGAACGGAACGGTCAATCATACCGTTTCGGGCGCGGGTACTGGCTGCGGAATAATATCCTCATCAAAGCATAAAAAAGAGGCATGGGAGTTTCTTAAATGGTGGACGTCCGCCGATACGCAGCTCAGGTATAACAACAATGTCGAGTCTATTTTAGGCGCGGTTTCAAGAACAACAACGGCAACGCTTGATGCGTTTAAGGAAATGTCCTGGGAGAAAAGCGATCTTGAAATATTGCTGGATCAGAGAGAACAAATATCGGAAATACCCGAGGTTGCCGGCAGCTATTATGTTTCGCGCGCGGTGGACCAGGCGTTTTGGGCGGTTATAAACGGCGAGGAAACAGCCAAGGATTCGCTGAGCGAATGGGCGGAAATTGCGGATAACGAAATAGAACGAAAAATTAACCAGTATAAATAAAGGCGGCAGAATGGTGATAAAAATGAAACTTATCGATAAAAAGGAAAAAGCGGGAATTGAAACCTCTTTTAAAGATAAATTGCCGTATTGTATTATGCTGGCGCCGTTTATAGTGTTCTTTACCGCTTTAATAGCCGTGCCTATGATAGCCTCGGTTGTGCTGAGCTTTTTTGAGTTCGATATGGTGTCGGCGCTGGTGCCTTCGGGCTTTTCTAACTATTTCCGTATGCTTTTTGACGACGAGGTATTTGTAAAAACCTTTAAAAATACCCTTGTGCTTGCGGTTATAACCGGTCCGGCAGGCTTTTTCCTTTCGTTTGTTTTGGCGTGGTTTTTAAACGAGTTTAAGCCTATGGTAAGAACGGTGCTGTCCTTTATGTTTTATTGCCCTGCTTTAATCGGAAACGCTTATTATATATGGCAGGTTGCATTTTCATCGGACAGCTACGGCTATGTAAACAGTATGCTTTTGTCGCTGGGATTTATAACGGAGCCGGTACAATGGCTGAAAAATGCAAGCTATGTTATGCCTATTATAATCGCGGTTCAGCTGTGGATGAGTATGGGAGTATCGTTCCTTGCAAATATTTCCGGACTTCAGAACGTAAACGGCGAAATGTATGAAGCGGGCGCAATAGACGGTATACGCAACCGCTGGCAGGAGCTATGGTATATAACGCTCCCGTCAATGCAGCATATGCTGCTTTTCAGCGCGGTTATGCAGATATCCTCGGCATTTTCCATAAGTCAGCTGCCTATTGCTCTTGCGGGTTACCCTTCGGTCGGGAACAGGGTGGATACTATTGTTTCATATCTTGCTGATGCAGGTACCGTGCGGTATGAAATGGGTTATGCCTCGGCGATATCCGTATTGCTGTTTGTCATTATGATTATTGTAAGGGTAGTAATAGGCAAGCTTATAAATAAGGTCGGAAAGTGAGGAAAACGGATTATGAAACAAAACAAAGCTGCTTCCGGCAAACCGGGACTGTTTAAGCTCATACACGAAAGCAGAGCCGCAAAAAAAACCTCACAAAGCAGAAAATATACACGTTCAAAGGCAGGAAACACCGTTTATGTTGTTATTCTGCTTGCCTTGGGACTTTTTTCGGTACTGCCGCTTGTATACTGTATTGCGACCTCGTTTAAGCCGCTTGACGAGCTTATGATATTTCCGCCGCGCTTTTTTGTGAACAGACCCACCCTTCAGAATTATCTTGCACTTCCCGGATTGCTTTCCAACCTCAGAGTGCCGCTTTCAAGGTATATATTCAACAGCTTTTTTGTGGCGGTAATAACAACATTTCTTTATGTAACGGTTTCAACGCTTGCGGCGTTTGTTCTTACTAAATCGCCGCTTAAATCCAAGAAAAAGATATTTACGGTCGTACAATATGCGCTGCTGTTTAATACATATACTCTGGCAATACCTCAGTATCTTATTTTCTCGTATATCGGGGTTATAGATACCTATTGGGCGTATATCCTGCCTCATATCGCCACTACAATGGGAGTTTTCCTTATGAAGCAGTATATGGAGGGCAGTATTCCGGACGCAATTATGGAGGCTGCAAAAATAGACGGAGCGGGACCCTACAGAATATTCGCACAGATTATTGTCCCTATGGTCAAGCCCTGTATAATGACGCTTACGCTTTTCGGATTCAGAGATGTATGGTCTGCGCTGCCGAACGGAACGATATTTAATGAATCGCTTAAAACCCTGCCTGCGATTATGACGCAGATTAACGCGGGCGGAATAGCGCGTTCGGGAAGTGCAATGGCGGTTACGGTAATAATGATGATACCGCCGATGATTGTGTATATGATATCTCAAAGCAATGTTCTTGAATCGATGAACAGCGCCGGAATTAAATGACGGAGGGGAAATGTGATTTATGAATTTTAAAAAGCATATTGCATTATTTTCAGCCGTTATTTTGTTTGCGATGCTGACGGTTCTCGGAGCTTTGCCTGCCGCCGCCTATAACGGAGAAATACCGTATACAAGCTACACATATTGGGAGAGCGGCGGATTTACGGCGGTTTCTGCCAAAGCCGCATATAAAACCGAAGTCTCACTTACCGCCAAAAGGCTCGGAATAGAAAATTTTTCTGAGCTTAATGATGTTTGCGCGGATAAATCCGGAAATATTTACATATTGGACGGCAAATCCTCACGCATTGTTATTTTAGACCCCGATTACAGCGTTAAAAGCATTATTGACGATGTGCTGGACGGAGAGAAAAAATTAAAGTTTGAAAACGCAAAGGGACTTTATGCCGACGCGTCCGGCAATATATATATTGCGGATACCGAGCACGCACGTGTTATTGTGTGCGATGAAAGCGGAAAATGCCTTAATATAATAACCCTGCCCGAATCAAAGCTTATACCGGAAGGCTTCAATTACCGCCCCATAAAGGTTACGGTTGATTCAAGAGGCTATGTTTACGTTTTAAGCGACGGCTCCTACTACGGCGCTGTTCTTTACTCGCCAAAGGGCGAATTTTACGGATTTTACGGTGCAAACTCCGTGGAAAGCTCGGTTGCGCGGGCAATTACGGCGCTTTGGGAAAAGCTTACTTCAAACAATACGAAAAGGGCGGGCAAGGCAAGCAAGCTGCCATACCAGTTTACCGACCTTTATGCCGACGAAAGCGATTTTATATATACCGCAACCGGCAAAATACCGGGCAATACGCAGAAAGCGCAGATAAAACGGCTGAGCCCCGGCGGAAAGAACATACTCGATTCGTCCGACGTAACATTCGGCGATAAAGAGGTTGCGGCGTTTAACGGCGAAACCCGAACTCAAAATATTTCGGGAGTTGCTGTTGACGGCGACGGCTATATCTACTGCTTTGATGCCTCAAGCGGAAAGATTTTCGTATATGATGCGGAATGTTATATGATGACCGCTTTCGGCGGTTCGGGGAGCGGTAACCAGAACGGAACCTTTAAGCAGATAACGGCGCTTGACGTTCTTGATAACGGAAAGAAAATTATAGTAGCGGACAGTCTCAAGCTTACATTAACCGTTTTCTGTGAAACGGAATACGGCGCAGAGCTGAAAGCGGCTCAGAAGCTTACGCTTGACGGAGATTACGCCGCATCTGCGGAAAAATGGGAAAAAATAATCAGGCAGGATAAAAACTGTCAGCTGGCATATATAGGTCTTTCAAAGGCGGCGCTTTCGCGCAGAGAATATAAGCTTGCAGCCGATTATGCAAAGCAGGGACTTGATAAAACGCTTTACAGCAAAGCGTTCAATTATAACAGAAAAGCCTTTTTAAAGGATAATTTTAACCTTGTTATGACGGTTTTTCTTCTTGTGGTTGCGCTTATTGCGGCATTTGCGGTATTTGCAAGGAAAAAAAGACTTACTCTTATTAAGCTGCCAAAGCTGCGTCTTGCGCTTTCCTCTCCGTTTCATCCTGCCGGGGCGTTCGGCGAGGTCAAGACCAAAAACGCAGGTTCGGTTTGGATAGGCGCAGCTATTATTGCAGCCTACTATATTACCTCGGTTCTAAAGGCAACCGCAAGCGGTTTTTTATTCCGAGTCTCGGATAATTCCTTTAATTCCGCGCTTGTGTTGATTCAAACGGCAGGATTTGTGGTTTTATGGACAGCGGCAAACTGGGCGGTTGCGACCCTGCTCGGCGGAATAGGAAAGCTGAAGGAAATTTTCACGGTTATTTGTTACAGCATTATACCTATGGTGTTCGGCAATATAATCTATATTCTGTTCTCATATGTGCTTAATGCCGATGAGGGAGAATTTCTCCTGATATTCGTTGCCGCAATGCAGCTGTATTCGGCATTTATGATTATTGTAGGGTCGATTATTATTCACGATGTGAGCTTCGGAAGATTTTTTGTTATAACCTTGCTTACCCTTATAGGTATAATAATTATTATTTTCCTGTTTGTTCTTATAATAATTTTCTTCCAGCAGGCGGCGGCATTTGCGGCTACAATTTGGCGTGAAATATTTTTCAGATAAGGTGAATTAACGGTGAAAAGAAAAATATCATCTTTAATACTGTCGGGATTGATAATAGTAGCCCTTGCGGCGTGCGGTATGGAAAAGGGCAAGGCTCTTTCCGGCTTTAACGCCGAACATAAAACTAAAAGCGAACAGAGCTTTACTGCGGCGCAAAACAGCGATTGGTTGCTTGAATGGGACGGGGAACATTACAGGGTATTGCTGAAAAACCGCAACGACCTTACGGTGTGGTCTACATTGCCGGATGAGCTTTTAGCTCCCTCCTTTGATGAAGAAGGATACGAAAAAAACAATAACCCCCAGCTTGAAAATCCGCTTACCGTGCAGTATATAAATCCGGAAAATATGCAGCTTGAGATTTTATACGGCTATTCGGGCAGTCTCAAAAAGGGCGCATACGAAATAGAAAAAATAAGCGGCGGAATTAAAATTACATATTATTTTGACAGTAAGCAAATTTCCGTGACGGTTGAATATAAGCTGATTGAGAACGGAATAAATGTTTCGGTTGACCCGAAATATATAACCGAGGGCGAATTTAAGGTTTACAGCATTGCGCTGTCGCCGTTTTTCTGCTCGGTAAGCAATAGCTCGGCGGACGGATATCTGTTTGTGCCGTCGGGCAGCGGCGCCTTAATAAAGCCGAACGAATGGTCCGCAGACGTAAGCTATACCTGCTCCTATCCGGTTTACGGGGCGGACGGTCAGCTTGAAAATACCGGTAACAGCGGAATTACAAACACGCAGCCTGTAAGACTTCCGGTTTACGGCGCGGCAGACGGAGACAGAGCGGTGCTTGCAATTATAGAAAACGGCGCGGAATCGGCAACCATAAACTGTAATGTAGGAAATACGAAATTCGGCTTTTCCTCTGTGTATGCAGGTTTTGAAATACGCGGAGTGGCGGCAAACGGCTCATATTCCGAAAATACGCAGCTATCGCCGCTGTCGGTAAGCTTTATACCGCTTACCGGCGACAAAGCGGATTATAACGGTATGGCGGAAGCATACCGCGGGTATCTTGCGGATAAATTCGGGCTTGAAAAGGTATCGGCTGAAATTCCGGTTTCGGTAACGCTTTTGGGAGCCGTATATGTGGACGCCGATTTTTTGGGAATACCTTATAAGTCGCTTTATCCTACAACAACCTTCAGCGGCGCTTTAAGCATTGTAAAGGATATTGCCGGAAAAACAAAAACGGCTCCGGCTGTTAACCTTGTCGGCTTCGGACTGTCGGGTCTTGACGCCGGCAAGCCGGCAGGGGGACTTGATACTGCTGCGGTGCTGGGCAGCAAAAAGGATATAAAAGCACTAATATCGTTTTGCAGCGGTAATACATCGGGCTTATATATGGATTATAACATAACGCACTTTTCAAGCTCCGGCGCGGGAATAAGCAAAACCTTCGACTATGCTCGGAATACCGTAGGACAAAAGGCGCTTGTGCATAAACGCGTTTTGGGCAGCGATAAGGAGGAAAATGCCGCCGAATACTTTGTTGCAAGAGAAAAGCTTGTACAGCTGGGGAAAAAGGCGGCGGATAATGCGCGGAATTTGGGAATAAACGGTATTTCATTATCGGATGCGGCTTCGGGCAAATATTCTGATTACTCGGTTCAGGATTTCTATATCGGAAACGGCTTTGCCGACGACTATAAGGCTGTTGCTGACTATAACCGTAAAAACGGAAGTAAAATGCTGGCGGATAACGCCAATTTATATGCCGCGGTTACGGCGGATATAATAACCGGAGCGCCTGAATGCTCTGATAAAAACGACCTTTTCTATACCGATATTCCCTTTTATCAGCTTGTTTTTAAGGGATATATTCCTATGACGAGCAACGCCGTAAATCTTGCTCAGGATGATAATGAACGCGTGCTTTCGGCTGCCGAGAGCGGAATGGGACTCGGATTTACTCTGATAGAAAACTATGACAACAGCCTGTTTTCGGCAAAGGAAAATATTTATCATTCGGTTCTTTATTCTGCTGTTTCGGAAAGCGTACTGAAAACCGCTTCGGATTACGCCGGGTTCTTCAAAATAATAGACGGCGCCGCTGTTAAGGAACACAGCCTTTTAAGCAAAACGCTGAGAAGAACCGTTTATGACAACGGCGTTACGGTTTATGTGAATTACGGTGATAAGACGGAAAACACCGCTGCGGGAACGGTTGAGGCAGGTTCTTTCATTTATACGGAGGAAAAGCAATGAAAAACAGGAAAAATCGCGGAATAACCGCCCTTAAAGCGCATTACGGCAGAATATGTGTTTTCCCCTGGGTGATAGGACTTGTGCTGTTTTTTGTACTGCCTATAATAAAGTCCGTAATATATTCGTTTTCTAAGGTTACACTTACTGCCGGCGGATTGGAGACCGCTTTTGTCGGACTTAAAAATTTCAGATACATATTCGCTCAAAACGCCGATTATCTCGATTATATCGCGAAAGCGGTGGTGAAATTTCTGTATTCGTTCCCGGTTATTATAATAATAAGCCTTATACTGGCAATAATGCTCAACCAAAAATTCAGGGGCAGAATATTTTTCCGGGCGCTTTATTTTCTGCCTGTAATAATAGCGAGCGGCGCGGTGCTTAATGTTATCCTCAGTTCGGTATCCGAGGGAGTATCCAATATCAAGACCGACGAGAGCGTAGCCATGGCAATGTTTGACGTCAACGAAATAGTCGAAGGCCTCGGACTTCCCCAAAAGCTCGGAGATTATTTTGTAACCGTTATAAACGGGATTATGAATATGATATGGAACTGCGGAGTTCAGACCGTGCTGTTTATTTCCGGTATGCAGACAATACCGCCGCTGCTCTATGAGGTTTCAAAGGTAGAGGGCGCTACAAAATGGGAGGAGTTTTGGTTTATAACGTTTCCGATGCTTTCCCGCGTTATGGTGTTGGTGGCTGTATTCACAATGGTCGAGCTTATGACAGCCCAAAGCAATTCGGTAATGAGTCAGGCGTATACCTTTATGCGTATGCAGTATTATGGAGAGGGGTCTGCTATGCTGTGGAGCTATTTTGCGGTTATAGGCGTTATTATGGCGGTTGTTCTGGGCGCTTATAACAGGCTGTGTATGAAACGATGGGAATAGGGGGACAGGCGATGATAAAAAATAAAAAAGCATTAAAGCGGATAACCTCTGCGGCGTATTCCGTATTCAGGCTTGCTTTACTTATAGCGATAGGCTACATTGTTATTTATCCGGTAATATATATGGTGTCGTCCTCGGTTAAAACAACGGCTGCATTTGCAGATCCCAGCGTTATTTACATACCTAAGCATATCACGTTTGAATATTACAAAACGGCTTTAGAGGCAATAGACTATAAGACCAGCCTGTTTTCAACGCTTAAATTTGAAATATTAAGCGCCGCAATAGAAATTCTTATATGCTCGTTTATAGCCTACGGGCTTGCAAGATTTGATTTCAAAGGGAAAAAGCTTTTAAACCTTGTGCTTCTGCTTACTATATTGGTTCCCGTACAAATGATAATAGTTCCTATTATGACAAACTATTCCCATCTTGACGTATTCGGAATATTGGGGCTTTTCAATAAGCTTACCGGAATAGATTTGCGCCCTAACATTCTCGGAACGGTCTGGACATTCTATCTCCCTTCGGCTTTCGGAGTAGGACTGCGTTCGGGTATACTGATATATATTTACATTCAGTTCTTTTCCGGACTTCCCAAGGAGCTTGAGGAGGCGGCGTGGATTGACGGCGCCGGCCTTTTCAGAACATTCTTTTCGATAGCGGTCCCCTCATCCTCGGTTGTTTATACAACGGTTACGCTTTTTGCCCTTATATGGCATTGGAACGATTATTACCTTGCGGTTATGTACCTTTCGGAAAAATTTCCGCTTGCTGTCAGGATTTATGATATCGACAATTTGATTACCGCCGCTAATATATGGGGCGGCGGAAAGGCGATTGCTGCAAAATCAGCCGCCTGCTTTATGTTCATAGCTCCCATGCTTGTAATTTATTTAATTCTGCAAAGAAAATTCGTTCAGAGTATAGACCGTGTAGGCATTACGGGATAATAAGTAGTAAAATGAGGTCAAAATATATGCGCGAAAAAATATGTATTGATGATAACTGGCTGTTTCATTCGGGCGATTTTAAAAAGCAAACGCCTAAATATAAGGGACCTGTTTACATTTCCTCAAAGAGTGAAACACAAAAGTGGGGACCTGCGGCGCGCTTTTATGACGATAAAAGCGATTCGTATGACGATGACAGGATACTTAGCTGCGATTGCTGGGAAAGGGTTGACCTGCCTCACGATTATATGATAAACAAGACCCCTGATAAAGGCTGTAATAATACACGCGGCTATGTGGAATACGAAAACGCGTGGTACAGAAAGCACCTGAGCATTTCAAAGCAGGACGAGGACGGAAGAATAACCCTGCTTTTTGAGGGAATTGCGACCCAAAGTGATATATATGTAAACGGACATATTATGAAGCATAATTACTGCGGATATAACCCGATTGAGGTTGATATTACCGATGTGCTTGAATATGACGAAAACGCCGTTAATGTTGTTGCGGTATATACAAACGCCAAAGTACATAACGGCTGGTGGTATGAGGGCGGAGGTATTTGCAGACACGTATGGCTGCAAAAAACCGCGCCTGTATGCGCGGAAACCTACGGTCTGTATGTTTTGCCGAAAAAGATTGGCGATGCAGAATGGAGCGTATCGATTTCGGCATCTGTTTTAAACGAAACCGAGAGTCTCAAAGCGGCTGATGTATCATTCATATTGCTCGACGGAGAAAAAGTTATAGGTCAGGCAGCTGAGACGGTGAATATTGACGGCTACGGCAAATATGAGGTGAAAACAAGCGTTTCGGTCGAAAATCCGAGACTTTGGGACGTATGCGACCCGTATATGTACAGCGCAGAGGTCATTATAAGCGTAAACGGTACTGAATGTGACAGATATAAAACAAGATTTGGCTTCCGGACATTTAAATTCGATTGCGATAACGGCTTTTTCCTTAACGGCAGACGGGTTCAGATAAACGGAGTCTGCTGTCACGAGGGATTCGGCATAACGGGCAGGGCAGTTCCCGATTCTATACAGCGGTATCAGATAAAGCTGATGAAAGAAATGGGCGCTAACGGTTACCGTACCTCGCATTATCCGCACGCAGAGGCTACGATGGACGCGCTTGATGAAAACGGATTTATCGTTATGAATGAAACCAGATTTTTTAATCCGGATGAGTGCAGTATAGAACAGCTCGAAATGCTTATAAAGCGCGACCGCAACCGCCCGTCGGTTTTTATGTGGTCGATAGGGAACGAGGAGCCTGCTCATAGAAACGATATCGGAGTGCGCATAACAAAACGGATCACCGCCGCAGTAAAACGGCTTGACCGTTCGCGCCCCGTAACAAGCGCTATTGACGCCGATCCGCTGAATTCTCCCGTTGCTTTATGCAGCGAGCTTATAGGCATTAACTATAACCTGCAGATTTGGGATGAGATAAAAGAAAAATATCCCGATACGCCGATTTATATTTCCGAATGCTGTGCAACCGGAACAACACGCGGATGGTATTATCCGGACAATCCCGGACTCGGCAGATTTTCGGCTTATGACAAGGATACAAACCGTTGGTTTATGGGCAGGGAAAAAACGATGGCGGCTATAAGCAAACGCTCGTGGATTGCCGGTTCTTTCCAATGGTCAGGAATTGAACACAGGGGAGAAACGGTTTGGCCCAGACTTTGTTCCGCATCCGGAGCCGTTGATTTGTTTTTAAATAAAAAGGACGCATTTTACCAAAATCAATCGTTATGGACAGAGAAACCTATGGTACATATTCTTCCGTCCTGGAATATGGAAGAACGCGAGGGGGAGAATGTAAGGGTTGTTGTTTATACCAACTGCGAGAGCGCAGAGCTGTTTCAGGACGGCTGCTCGTTAGGCAGACAGGATTTAAAGCCGATGAGCCACGCAGAATGGAATGTCATATATAAGCCCGGCAGACTGACTGTGGTTGGAATTAAAAACGGCGTCGAGGTAAGCGAAACGATTGAAACCGCCGGCGAGGCAAAGGAGCTTAGGATGGAGATTGTTTCCGAAATGCCGGCTTGCGGGAAAAGAGACGCATTGCTTATTAAATGCAGCTGTGCGGACTGTGAAGGACGTTTTGTTCCTGACGCCGAGCCTGAGGTTGAATTTTTCTGCGATAACACGCTGATAGCGAGGGTCTCCGGAACAGGCTCGGATAATTGCGACCATACCGCGGCAAATTCCAATAAAAGAAAAATGTGGGCTGGATTGTGCAGTGTTCTTGTTGAAACAACGGGAAAGCGCGGGGAAGTAACCGTTTATGCAAAATCTCCCAGACTGCGCTCCGCAAGAATAACATTTTCAGTCTGATTTTGACTCTATTTCCTCTCGAATTTGTTCGCCGCTTATATTGCAGACGTCGGTATTCGTTTTTACGGCAATGGCGGCTCCGATACCTGCCGCCTCGCCTGTTGCAAGGCAGTTTGGCATAACTCTTGTGCTGGATAAAACAATTCTTTCAACCGAAATGCAGCGACCTGCAACAAGCAGATTTTTAATGCTTTCGGGAACAAGACATCTGAAAGGTATACCGTGACTGTCGCCCTTTTTATAGTTGTCATCGGGGCTTGCCTTAAAAGCTTCTTTGCCGCTGCCTGACGGGTGACAGTCAAGCCAGTATGAATTTCGGGCGATTTCATCGCTGAAGCTCCGTCTGGAAATATAATCGTCTAAAGTGAGAGTATATTTTCCCTTTATTCTGCGCGTTTCTCTGATACCCATAAGCGGCGCGGTTTCTACAAGATATGAATCGGAAAACGCCTCCGGCAGATATTCTTTAAGGGCTGCAAGATATTGCTCCGCAGTTTGCCTGCCGAGAATATATGCGCGGCTTATTTCCCCGGTGTTGGTTGGGTTTTCAATAAATAAATGTCCGCCGTTTACTATTAGAGTATCGCCGAAATAAACCGGAATGAAATGGCGGGATATGAGCGGATATTTGCCGTCTGCGATAATTTTCGGCCATATTCCGTCATCGAAATTGCTGTTGATTTTTGTGTTTATCTTATCGGTATCAACATTGCTTATAGCAAAACAGAGACTTGCAGACTGCACCTCGCCGTCCTGCCCCATTTCAAACGGTACTCCGCAGTATGCGGCTAAATCTCCGTCGCCGGTGCAGTCAATATACACCTTGGCGCGGTAAGCAGTAATACCGCTTTTGTTGGCTGCATAAATCTGCTTAATTCTTCCGTTTTCCGTTTCGGCAGAGCAAACAATCGACTGGAACAAAACATCGGTTTTGCTTTCTGCTATTATATCGTCATATACTCTTTTAAGGTCTTCGGGCGAAAGCTTAATCCAGTCCCATTTCCATTCCGGTATATTCATACGTTTTTTATAGCGGGTGAGTATTTCGGTCGGCAGTGAGCGGTATATGAGCTTTTCGCCGTCGGTAAACGGTGCAAACGCAGATACCATACCCATAGTTCCCATTCCGCCCAAAGCAGAGGATGCCTCTATAAGAAGTGTACTCATACCGGCTCTTGATGCGGAAATTGCGGCGCAGCAGCCTGCCGGACCTCCTCCGCAAACGATTACGTCATATTCCTTTGAAATGTTTTCGGAGAATAATTCTTTCATTATAAAACTGCCTTTCAGAATAAAAATTCATTTATATTATATATTACCTGATTGTGTTTTTCTACAACAAAGGTCTGAAAACATAGAATAAAGGTCACATATTATTTAAGGAGGGCTTGTTTGGTGCTTTCGGTCAATGAATGGATAGAGCTTTTGGAAGAAGGTCATAAGCTTAAAATATACGTTTGGTGCCGGCTTGATGCTGCAGAAGAATTAAGCATTAAGCTTGAACACCGTATACATACCAACGCTTTATGCAATTATATGAAATCGTCGCTTGACGGAATAAAAACGTGTATGCGCTGCCGTTCCTGCGCCGACAGACTCGCAAAAAAGCGCGGACGCTTTGCCGCTTATTGTATTAACGGAATTTTTGAGGTAATAAAGCCTGTTTTTTTAAACGGCGAATGGGCGGCAACAGTATATATAAGCAACCTTTGCAGCGATAGGAAGGAAACCGAAAGACGTATAAAAAAGGCATGCGGCAGGTATTATCTGTCGTATGATTACGCATTGCCGCTGATTGAAAATTCGGAATGTGAGCTTAGTATCGAAAGTGCCGAGACTCTTGCGGACGCGGTGGCTGAAATAATAACCGAGAGACTTAAAAACGCGAAATTTGAGAGAAAAAATGTCCCTGAACCCGTAAAGAGACTTGCGGACGCCGCCGCAGACTTCTTTTCGCAGGAAACCGTTAAATCCGTTTCGGCGAGCTGCGGAATGAATGAAAAGTATTTGGGGCATTTGTTCAAGAAAAATATGGGACTTAATTTCTGCGAATATAAAAACAAGCTCAGACTTCGGGAAGCGGCATCTTTGCTTAACAACGACAGCTTGAAGATAATTGATATCGCCGTCGCTCTCGGATATGATAACGCTGCGTATTTCTCAAAAAGATTCCGTTTGGAATACGGACTTTCTCCTACCGAATACCGAAAACACAGAAAATAGAACAGCCTCATAACGGCGGATGGTACGCTTGGTTCGGAATTGCCGCATATAAATCTGTATCCCGAAACAATCGTCTTTATAAGTTAGTGTCAGCTAACCACATCTATAAAACCGCTTGTCCAGCCTTTGCAAAATAGGAAATACGAATTTCTTGACTTTGCAGAGGGCCTTGTGCTATAATAAAAATACAGCTGTAACGCTACGTATGTATTCTTAAAAAGGAGTGCCATTATGCCCCGAAGCTATATGTTTACAAAAGAACAGGTACTTGATGCCGCAATCGAGCTGACACGGGAGAAAGGATTTGCCGCTGTTTCGGCGCGGTCTCTCGGCAAACGGCTCGGAACAACCTCCCGTCCTATATTCAGCCACTTTGAGAATATGGCGGATGTGCAGAAAGGAATTATTGCTGCGGCGAATAAGCTTTATCACTCATTTCGCAAAGAAGAAATAGCAAGCGGAAGATATGTTCCCTACAAAGCAAACGGAATGGCGTATATCCGTTTTGCGAAAGAGGAAAGGGAGCTGTTCAAACTGCTTTTTATGCGTGACCGTTCGAGGGAGCAAATCAAAGAAAACCCCGAAGAAATGGATGCGCTGATTGAACTGATTGCAAAGCAGGTAGGTATCGATAAAGAGGCAGCAAAACTGTTTTATCTTGAAATGTGGGCGTATACGCACGGTATTGCTTCAATGACAGCAACCGGTTATCTTGATTGGAACGAGGAGCTGTCAAGCCGTGCGCTGACCGATGTGTATGAGGGACTGAAGCAGCAATATGAGAGCTGTTATTTAAATACAGCCGCCGGATGATTAGGAGCGAATAAAGGGTTGATAATAATGAATAAAAATTGTCCATGTAAAAAGAAAAATTGCGAACGGCACGGGAAATGCGATGAATGCAGAAAGCATCACGCCGAGGCGAAAAAACAAATACCTGTTTACTGCGAAAAGAAGAACGGCGGTGCAGTAGGCTTGAAAGATGGTGTCAAACGGTGATTGAGGTGAAGGAAATTACAAAATTCTACGGCTCCGGCGAGAGCAAAACCGAGGTGCTGAAAAGAATAAATCTGCAAATTTCGGATGGTGATTTTGCCGTGATTTTGGGCGCCTCCGGTTCGGGAAAATCGACACTTCTGAATTGTCTGTCGGGACTTGAACGGGTGGACGGCGGAAGTATTGAATACGACGGCTTGAATATTGCGGAGCTTTCCGATAAGGCGCTGACCAAATTTCGCAAGGATAATATCGGGTTTATCTTTCAGCAGTATTATCTTCTTCCCGATATGACCGTTGATAAAAATGTCCGTATGGGCGCAGACCTTGC
>CAKSOL010000008.1 GCA_934477125.1 uncultured Eubacteriales bacterium
ACAAAAGTACGCTTTTGTACAAGTGGCGAGGAAAAGGTTGACGTTACAGCAAATGCTGCAAGCGTTACCGTTGCCGAGGACGCTCATACCCATACATGGGGTGATTTACAGTATTCCGTTGAGGACGGCAAGTGCATTACAAAGCATGTCTGCACTGAGTGCGGGACAGAAGAAATTATAGCTTCGGTTGCAAATGCAAATGTTGAAAATGCGCTGAATCTTTCCTCCGGTCTTGCTATCCGTTTCCGCGTTTTAAAGAGCGATATTGCCGGATATGTTGACGGCAGTGTTGTCGGAAAGATAAATCACGATGTTTATACCGGCGAGAATACCCTGTCCGGTCAGTCTGATACACTTGAAATCGTTCCCACCAATGCCGGAACAACCTCCAAGCCCAAGTGGCAGTTTGAATATGAGGGACTGACCGCTAAGGAAATGCTTTCTCAGATTCACGTTAAGGTTTTTGCAACCGATACCGACGGAAATGTTATTCTGGTTGCCGCGTCCGATTTTGTTATAGGCGATTATCTTAAATCCAACTATTTGAATAAGCCCACAACATCTGCAGCGTATAAGAAGCTTGCTGCTGATATGCTCAGATACGGCGCTGAGTCTCAGAAGGCTTTCGGCTACCGCACCGGCGTTTTGCCGACAGAAGGAGTTGGCGAGTCTGAGTTCTCTGTTCTTCCTACCGAGTTTACCAATACTGATAAAACTTCAACCGGAATTAACATTGAAACCTCTACCGTTCTCAGCAACAGAGTAACCTTCCGTTTCAGAGTTCTTAAATCAAATGTTTCATCTTATGACTTCTCGAATTTACATTATACTATTCAGTATAACAATTCACAGGGAGTAGAGCAAACTTATCCGGCAACCGAAAGGGATATAGCCGAGGCTGTTATAATAAGCGGCAGCAATACAAAGTATCAGTTTGACTTCTCAAGAATGCCGGTTGCTACCATAAACGATTATATGACGATTAAGCTTTGGAACGGCGAGGAAGAAATCGGTTCGCTCGTATATTCATTCCAGAACTATGCAGCGTCCGCTTATGCAAATACTTCTAATCCGTATGCAACCCTTTCCCGCGCAATATGCGCTTACGGTGCATCCGCGGCTGCCGCGTTCGCTTCTTAATCGAAATTAATGACGTTTATATGTTTATTATAGAAAAAGGAGGGTCTGAAATGAAAGCATTATTAGAGGTAAAGAGAATTGATGTTGCCGATACAATCTGTACATCGGGAGAAGAAAGCTGTACAGAAAATTGCGGCGGCGAGTGTGATGAATTCTAATTGCACAGAAAAACACAAGGGGGGCTGCGAATATAAGATTCGCAACCCCCTTTAAATATAATTAAGGATATGCTTTATATATGAAAATTCTGCAAAAGCCGAACAGTCTGATATTTGATTTATTATCGGGAAGCACGGGAAACGGCGCCGAAAATTATAAATTATCTCAATTTGCCTTTTTGAAAAAGATAAACGAAAGCTTTGTTCTTTTCAACACTCTGACGCGGGAATTGCTTTCTCTCTCAGAGGATGAATTTAACTATTGCAAAAAAGAAAAATTTCAGCCCGATGAAAATAACCCGCTGTTTTGCGGTCTGCGGGATAAGTGCTTTTTGGTGCCGGAAGAAACCGACGAACTTAAAAGATATAAAGAGATTTTATCCGTTTACCGCTGTTTCCAGAAAAACAGCCGGATAGCGCAGTATAAAATTTTCACAACGACATTCTGCAACGCAAGGTGCTTTTATTGCTTTGAGGAGGGAATGCGTCAGGTCAGTATGACCGAGGGAACCGCCGAAAACATTGTTAAATATATCTTAAAAACCTCTAAGGATGGGCAGATAGTTCTTTATTGGTTCGGCGGAGAGCCGCTGTGCAATATCCCGGTTATTGATTATATCTGCACCCGCTTGAATGAAGAAAATAAACCATTTATTTCAAAAATAATAACCAACGGTTATTTGTTCGATGAAAAAACGGTTAAAAAGGCGAGAGAGCTATGGAAACTGGAGTTTGCTCAGATAACGCTTGACGGCACCGAGGACGAGCATAACAAAAGAAAAGCCTATGTTCACCCTGCGGAAAGTCCGTATACAAAAACGCTCAGAAATATTGAGCTTTTGCTGAAAGCGGGCGTTAAGGTTATTTCAAGACTCAATTTTGACGAAAATAATGTTGATAATATAACCGAGCTGCTGGATTTGCTCGCGGTTAAATTCCGGAAATACGAGAATTTCAGAGCTTATCCTACGATTTTGTCGGTTGACTGGCTCAATCAGCATTCGTTCCGTTCGGCGGAAACTACCGATTACCTTCACGAAAAATATGTTGAGCTAATCAAAAAGTCCGAGGGGTACGGCTTTTCAAAGCCCGGAAAGCTTCCGACAAATCCGAAGCCGTATTACTGTATGGCGGCAAACCCCTTATGCGCTACGATTTCGGCAGAGGGAGATTTGTATACCTGCCAGAGCTGCGATGATAAAATGCGCTACGGCGATGTCGTCAGCGGAATAACAAAACCGGAAATAATAAACAGCTGGCATAACTGCCTTGAAACGCAGAAAAAATGCGATACCTGCAAATTTCTGCCGGAGTGTTCAACCTTTAATAAATGTCCCGATGACAAAACGTTTTGCGCACTCGATACGGAATTTGCGGTTGAAAGAAAAATCAGAAATATACTTCAAAGTCCTGCCGCCGCCGAGGACGAAGAAGAATTTTGCGATTAGCGGGCGGATTTAGGATATCAAATATACGAATCGGCAGTCTTTATCACTTTAATTTTGTGATAAAGGCTGCCGATTTTTATATACGCCGGTTAAATCGCCTGTTCGATAAGCATAAGGCGGTTATATTTTGCGGTGCGGTCCGTCCGGCATGGCGCGCCGGTTTTTATTTGCCCGGCGTTGGTCGCAACGGCGATGTCGGCAATCGAGGTGTCCTCGCTTTCGCCCGAACGGTGGGAAATAACCGTTGCATAGCCGTTTTCCCTGGCGAGGGAAACCGTGTCGAGAGTCTCGGTCAGGGTTCCTATCTGATTCGGCTTTATCAGAATTGCATTTCCGGCGCGGCGCTCTATGCCCTCGCGCAGGCGCGCTGTGTTTGTAACAAAAAGGTCGTCGCCGACAAGCTGCAAGCTGCCCCCGAGCCTTGCGGTCATCTCGGTCCAGCCCTCGAAATCGTTTTCGGAAAGCCCGTCCTCTATCGAAATGACGGGGTATTTTTCTATAAGTTCGCCGTAATACTCGGTAAGCTGGGCGGCGGATAAAATTCTGTTCCTTTTCGGCTGATGGTAGCTGCCGTCCGAGGTATACCATTCGCTTGCCGCAACATCGAGCGCAAGCTTGATTTCCGACGTCGTGTAGCCCGATTGCTCTATTGCCGAAACGATAATCGAGAGAGCCTCCTCGTCCGACTCAAGGTTCGGGGCAAAACCGCCCTCGTCGCCGACGCCGGAGCCGTGTCCCGAAGCCTTTAACAGCCTGCCGAGAGTATGGTAAACCTCGCAGCAGCGGCGGACGCCCTCGCTAAAGCTCGGCGCATTCACCGGAATTATCATAAACTCCTGAATATCGATATTGTTTGCGGCGTGAGCTCCGCCGTTTAATATATTCATCATCGGCCGGGGCATTTTTCTTCCGAATATTCCTCCGATATATCTGTAAAGCGGAAGTCCGCGCGAGGCCGCCGCAGCCTGCGCGTTTGCAAGCGACACCGCGAGCATGGCGTTCGCGCCGAGCCGGGTTTTGGAGGGGGTGCCGTCCAGAGATATCATAGCGCCGTCTATTCCGCGCTGGTCGGAGGAGTCAAGCCCGATGAGAGCGTCGGCTATTTCGCGGTTCACGTTTTCAACCGCCCTTAAAACTCCCTTGCCGCCGAAACGGGCAGGGTCGCCGTCGCGCAGCTCGTGTGCCTCGTATTCTCCGGTTGATGCGCCGGAGGGAGCTATTGCAAAGCCGCGCGAGCCATCCTCAAGAACAACGCAGGCGCCGACAGTCGGATTTCCGCGCGAGTCAAGCAGCTCGTAACCGTTTATTTTTGTTATTTTCATAAATCTTCACCCTTTATAGCTTTTTTGTATTTTTCCCCTTTTCAATTTGAATTATGTATGGTATACTATCTATGTATATACAAAATAACGGGAGGCAATTCCTTTGACAGAGAATACCGAAAAACGGAACGAAACACTTATATGCGGGAGAAATTCCGTTTTGGAGGCAGTCCGTTCGGGCAGAGAAATCGACCGGCTGCTTGTGGCTCACGGTGTAAGCGGAGGAAGTATAACCGCGATAATAGCGAAATGCTCGGCAAGGGGTATTCTTATAAAGGAAGTAAGTCCGCAGAAGCTCGATTATTATTGCGGCGGCGCAAATCATCAGGGCGTTGCGGTTATGCTCGCCTCTCAGGAATACAGCTCGGTTGAGGAAATTTTAGAAACTGCGGCGGAAAGAAACGAAAAACCGTTTATAATCATTTGCGATGAAATTGAGGATCCGCATAATCTCGGCGCCATAATCAGAACCGCCGAGGCCTGCGGAGTTCACGGCGTTATAATTCCAAAACGCCGCAGCGCCTCGCTTAACGCAACGGTTGCGAAGTCGGCAAGCGGCGCGCTCGAATATATGAAGGTCGCGCGGGTCACGAACCTTGTCAACACGGTTGAACAGCTCAAAAAGAGCGGAATTTGGGTTTTCGGCGCGGATATGGACGGCGAGGATTATTCAAAAACCGATTTTAACGTTCCCTGCGCGCTGGTTATCGGCAACGAGGGAAAGGGAATAGGAACGCTGCTTGCAAAAAAGTGCGATGCAATGGTAAGCCTGCCGATGTGCGGAAAAATCAACTCGCTTAATGCGTCAGTCGCGGCGGGAGTTCTGATGTATGAGACGGTGCGCTCGCGCCGCGGAAAGTGAGAAAGGAATAAGGAGATCCTAAAATGGGACTTTTTTCAAAAAAAAGGAAGGACGCTTTTTTTACCGAGAATGAGCAGCTGACCGAAGAACCGCACATTCACAGCGTTACGGTTCCCGCGCATATGCTTACGCCGGACGAAATCCTTTCGGACTTCGGCGAACGCGCCGAGACCGGAACGAGCAATGCGGAGTCCGGCGCGCTCGAAAGAATGAGAAAGAGAATGCTCGGAGCAAACGTCAGCCTGCACCCGGAGCTTGAAACCGTTTCTGAGGATAAGCGCCCGGAGCCTGAGCATAATTCGGAAAGCGCGGCTTTAAAAAACGGCGGCGCGGAAAATGCCGCTCCCGAATTTTCCGAAAAGGATAAACCGGCGGATGAGCATCGAAAAACGGCGGAATCCGCAGTTGATTTTATGTCGCTTTTCGGCTCTGACAGGAGCGACGGCAAGCCGCAGCAGACGCGGGAGAAAATCGCTCCGAAAAGCCCGGTGCAGCCGAAAACCGACGGCTTTGCGCGCGCAGAGCTTAACGCCGCGCAGGAAAGCGAAAATACAGTAAAAAATGCGGCGAACACTCCGGACGCATCTGCCGAAAAAGAAAGCCTGCTGCATAAATGTATGCCCTATATTGTTGACGACGAGGGAAAGGACGCTTCGGTTCCCTCAGAGCCGCTTTACCGGCTTGAGAGCGTTGCCGATATTCTCCGCAGCAACAGCGAGGATACTCTTTCGCGGCTCAGCAAAAAATACGGCATAACCTTTGACGACCTCGGCAAAAAACCGGCGGCGTCCGCAACGGAGGAGCATTTTGCGCCGTCCGGGAAACCCGGCGCGGAAAAAACGGAGGAAAAGCCACCGCAAAAGGTAATTGAAATAGAGCCGGATGAAAACGGCAAAATAACGATTAACGGCGAGCCGCTTGTTTTTGACGACGAGCTGCCGCAGATATCGGATATTGATAATAACACCTCGCCGCTGCGCCTGCAAACGGCGGAGTCCGCTCCCGAACAGGCGACCGTAAGGTTCACTCCGGTTAAGGAGCCGGAGGACGGAGGCGAGCGGATGAGCGTCAGCACGACGACCAGAACCATAGATATAACCGGCGAACTAAGCAGCGTTTCGTCTCCCGAAAAGCTGCCGCCGGACGAAACTCAGCTTGAGGAATCGGAGTTTGAGGCGTTTTCGCCGGGCGATACCGTCAATTCTCCGGCTGACTTCAAACGGGTCAATGCGAAATATATGAGACTGCGCCGCCGTGCGTTTATCCAGACCTTTCTTTCGGTTCTGCTGCTGGCGGCAGGCGCGGCTCTGCTGCTGCCGGTTTTCTCGGATATCCTTATCCGTTCTCCGCGTACCGCTATGATTTATATGACCGGTATTACAGGTCTTGCGGCGGTAATAAATTTTGATATATTCGCCTCTCTCGGCTCGGTTTTAAGCCGCCGCACCCGAACCGACGCGCCCGTTGCGCTGAGCGCGCTGTCGGCGGCGGCGCTCGGAGTATGCTCCGCGGTTTCAAAGCAGAGCTGCTATGGAGTTTTGCTTTCCGCTTTGCTGATACTTGCCGTCCGGGCGTTCTGCCGGTTCAAATGGACGTCGGCAATGTGCGGCAACCTGCGGCAGGCGTTCAGCCAAAAGCCTAAAAAGGCGGTCACGCTTATAACCGACGAGCCGACGGCGTTTGCAATGGCGAAAAGCGCTGTTGAGGGCGACGCTCTTATCGCCGCTCCGCGCGATACCGAAACGGTTACCGATTTTATGAAATACGCCGAATATTCTCCGGCAGTCGGCGGCAGACTGCGGAGTATCGTTCTGGCGGCTGTTCTTATAGCGGCTGCCGCGGGACTTGCCGCCGGTGCTTTGTTCCACAGCGCCGTTTCCGGGGTCTACTGCGCGGCGGTTATCCTTTCCGCTGCCGCCTGCCCGGCGCTGCTGTGTTCGGAGTCTCTGCCGCTCTCCGCTGCCGCATCAAGGCTTAATAAAAAAGGCTCTATGATAGCCGGTAAGGCAGGAGCCGACCGCCTGGAGCTTGCCAATGCCGCAGTTATCTCCTCAAACGATATTTTTCCTGACGGAACGGTCGTTATGCAGAGTATGAAGGTTTTAAGCGAAAACAGCTTTGATGAAAACATTCTGCGCGCCGCGTCGCTTTCGGAGGCGGCAGGAAGCCCTCTCGCCCCGATTTTCAAGCGAATTGCCGGAACGGGAGCCGGATATACTATTCCCGATTCGGAAACGGTAAAATATGAGGACAGGCTCGGTATTTCCGGCTGGGTTGACGACCAGATGGTCTTTATCGGGAACCGCACTCTTATGCAGGCTCACGGAATAGCCGTTCCGGATGTTGAAACCGACAAAAAGATTCTCCGCCGGGGCTATTTCCCGGTTTATCTCGGAGTAAACGATAAAGCGTGCGCGCTGCTGATAATCAGGTACGACGTTGAGCCGCAGGTGGTCTATGAGCTGAGAAAGCTTACGGGACTTGGGGTAACGCTGCTTGTAAACAACTGTGACCCCAACCTTACCGAGGAAATGATATGCGATTATCTCGGTCTTTACAGCGATTCGGTTAAGGTTATGAGCAATTCGGGGGTTCATATGTTCAAAAACGCCGTTGTTCCCTGCAAAAGCTGCTCCGCACCGGCGGTTTTCCGGGGAAATCCGCTTAATTTCATATCGGTGCTTAACTGCGCGGCTAAAATCAAGCGCAGCGTTCGGCTGCTTTCGGTGTTCTATATAATAGCTGCGGTTATCGGAACGGTTTTGTTCACTTACCTTTCGTTCCTTGTCGGCTCCGCGCCCGTTGCCGGTCTTGCGCCGGTAGGCGATATGCCTGTGCTTGCGGCTCATGCCGGAACGCTGCTCTTGTCTTTAATTCTGTTTTTAATAAGCAAACCATAGGAGGATATTTAATATGGACGGTAAAAAGAAATTTTATATAACCACCGCGATAGCCTATACCTCCCGCAAGCCGCATATCGGCAACGCCTACGATATTGTGCTGGCGGATATGATAGCGCGCTATAAGCGGCAGCGGGGTTACGACGTTTATCTTCAGACCGGCTCGGACGAGCACGGACAGAAGATAGAGGAATACGCGAAAAACGCAGGAATTTCGCCAAAGGAATATGTTGATAACGTATCTGACCAGATTAAAGCGGTCTGGAACAGTCTCGATACGAAGTACGACAGATTTATCCGCACAACCGATTCTGACCATGAACGCGCCGTTCAGAAGATATTCAAAAAGCTTTATGAGCAAGGCGACATTTATAAGGGAACCTACGAGGGAAAATACTGCGTTCCCTGCGAGTCGTTTTTCACACCGTCACAGCTGGTGGACGGTAAATGCCCCGACTGCGGCAGAGCGGTTACGGACGCTCACGAGGACGCCTATTTCCTGCGCCTTTCAAAGTATCAGGACAGACTTCTCGAATACTATGAGCAGCACCCTGACTTCATTCAGCCGGAGTCGCGCCGCAACGAGATGATAAATAACTTTTTGAAGCCGGGACTTTCGGATTTATGCGTTTCCCGTTCAAGCTTTAAATGGGGAATACCGGTAGAGTTTGACCCCGGTCACGTTATCTATGTCTGGATTGACGCGCTTTCAAACTATATAACCGGAATAGGCTATGACCCCGACGGCTCAACCGAACAGTTTGAGCGTCTCTGGCCTGCTGATTTGCACGTTATCGGAAAGGACATCGTGCGTTTCCATACCATCTACTGGCCGATTATCCTTATGGCGCTGGGGCTTGAGCTGCCGCGTCAGGTTTTGGGACACCCGTGGGTGCTGGTGGGCGAAGATAAAATGTCCAAATCCAAGGGCAACGTTATCTATGCCGACGACCTTGCCGCCCGTTTCGGGGCTGACGCAGTCCGCTATTATCTGCTCTCCGAAATTCCGTTCACTCAGGACGGCACCATAACCTACGAGAGCTTTATGAATAAGTATAATACCGACCTTGCGAACACTCTCGGCAACTTAGTCAACCGAACCGTAGCTATGACCCATAAGTACTTCGGCGGCTCGGTTAAAGCGCCGGCGGCTGAAAACGAAGCCGACCGCGAGCTGTTTAAAACCGCAGCCGAGACAGTTGAGCGGTATACCGACCGGATGAACGCCTACCGCAGCGCCGAGGCGGTTGACGCGGTTATGAACCTTGCAAAGCGCTGCAATAAGTATATCGACGAAACAACGCCCTGGTCGCTCGCAAAGGATGAAAACGAGCGTCCGAGGCTTGAAACAGTGCTTTATAATCTGTTGGAATGTATCCGCCTGCTCGGCGTTTTGCTAAAGCCGATTATTCCGTCAAGCGCAGCCGCGATTGCCGAACAGCTCGGAACCGACTGCGCCGAGGAGACATTCGGCGCGGTGCGCGAATTTAACGTGGGCGAGGCAAAGCCGCTTTTCGCGAGGGTAGATATTCCCAAGGTTCTTGAGGAGCTTGAGGCAGAGCATAAGGCGGAGCTTGAAAGGGAGAAAAACGCAAAGCCCGAAAACCTTGTTTCTTTTTCCGAAATCGCGATTGAGGATTTTGCGAAAATAGAGCTGAGAACCGCTGAAATTACCGCCTGCGAGCCGGTTAAAAGGGCGAAAAAGCTCTTAAAGCTTACCCTTAACGACGGCTCCGGCGCTCCGCGTACCGTTGTTTCGGGAATTGCGCCCTGGTATACTCCCGAACAGCTTACCGGGCATACGGTTATCGTTGTTGCAAACCTGAAGCCGGCAAAGCTCTGCGGAGTTGAGTCGAACGGAATGATTCTTGCGGCGGACGCCGGGGAGAACGATGTCCGGGTTATTTTTGCCGACGGCATACCTGCCGGCAGCCGGGTTCGCTGATGGAGCGGCTTATATTTGACTCTCACGCTCATTATGACGACGCGAAGTTCGGCGGCGACCGCGACGCGCTTTTGAGCGGACTGCCCGAAAAGGGTGTTTGCGGAGTTATAACCTGCGGATGCGACCTTGCCTCCTCACGTGCGGCGCTGGCGCTTGCGGAAAGGTATGATTATATCTATGCCGCCGTCGGCGTTCATCCCGAAAACCTCGAAAGCAGCGATTTTCTTCCCGCGCTTGAGAAGCTTTCCGAAAACGGAAAATGCGTTGCGATAGGTGAAATCGGGCTTGATTATTATTGGGACCGCGAGCATAAGGCGGAGCAGCTTGAGACCTTTGAAAAGCAGCTGATTTTAGCGAACAAGCTGGGACTTCCGGTTATTGTTCACGACCGCGACGCTCATTCCGACACTCTTGAGCTGCTTAAAAAGCACCGTCCGCAGGGGGTTGTTCATTGCTTTTCGGGAAGCCCGGAAACGGCGGAGGAAATTCTCAGAATAGGAATGTATATCGGCGTCGGCGGAGTTATAACCTTTAAAAACGCCCGCCGCCTGCCTGAGGCTGTATGTAAAATTCCGGCGGAAAGGCTGCTTGTGGAAACCGACTGTCCCTATCTTGCGCCCGAACCGTTTCGCGGAAAACGCTGCGATTCCTCGATGATAAGCCATACCGCGCGGCGGATAGCTGAAATAAGGAATGTCGGCGAGGAGGAAATCTTGCGGCAAACAAAGGCAAACGCCCAAAAATTATTTTTGAAAAAATTTTAATATTCAGGTATAATCGCCCCGTTTTCAGCAGAGAATATCAGCGGAAAGCGGGGTGATTTTTCATGTCCGAGCGTCAGCAGAATAATCAGAACAAGAACAACCAGAACAATCAGAATAAAAACAACCAGAACCAGAATCAAAATCAGAATCAGAATCAGAACGAACAGGACCGCAATTTCAATAACAACAATCGCTGATTTTGAAAATGGAATTTTAACAGTTCCGAAAAAACACGGTATGAGCGGAAACCGACCGTTCATACCGTGCCTTTTTAACTATATATTTTATTCTTAAAGAACCTTGCTCAAAAAGTCCTTGAGACGGGGGCTTTCGGGAGAAGCAAAAATTTGCTCCGGAGTTCCCTCCTCGTTGATAATTCCCTCGTCGATAAACAGAACCCTGTCGGCAACCTCGCGCGCAAAGCCCATTTCGTGAGTAACGACCGCCATAGTCATTCCCTCGGCGGCAAGGTCCTTCATAACGCCTAAAACCTCGCCGACCATTTCCGGGTCAAGCGCGCTCGTCGGCTCGTCAAAAAGCATAACGTCGGGATTCATACAAAGCGCGCGGACAATAGCGACGCGCTGCTTCTGACCGCCCGAAAGCTGATTGGGGTAGGAATTGGCTCTGTCCGCAAGACCTACTCTTGCGAGCAGCTCCATCGCCTTGCTTTCCGCCTCCTCCTTAGAGAGCTTTAAAAGCTTTATGGGAGCTAAGGTCATATTATGCAGAACCGTCATATGCGGAAAAAGGTTGAACTGCTGAAAAACCATTCCCATCTTCATTCTGTGGCGGTTGATATCAACCTTAGGGTCGGTTATATCGATTCCCTCAAAGAAAATCTGACCGCTGGTCGGCGTTTCAAGCAGGTTCAGGCAGCGCAGAAAGGTCGATTTTCCGCTTCCGGACGCGCCTATTATAACAACGACCTCGCCGCGGTGGATTTCGGTCGAAATTCCCTTTAAAACCTCGTTTTTTCCAAAGGATTTTCTGAGATCCTTAACCTCGATAAGCGTTTCAGCGTTCACTCTTTCTCAGCCTCTTTTCCAGCAAATTAAGCAAAAATGTTGCAAACAAAACCAAAATAAGATATACCGCCGCAAGGGTTATATAGGGAACAAAGGTGGTATAGTTCTTGGAAACTATCGCGCGGGTTGCGCGGGTGAGGTCGAAAACGGTTATAAAGCCTGCAACCGAGGTCTCCTTTATCATAACGATAAACTCGTTTCCGAGGGCGGGGAGAATATTCTTTATCGCCTGCGGAAGAATAATTTTGCTCATCGTTGAGGAATAATTAAGACCGAGCGAACGCCCTGCCTCCATTTGTCCGCGGTCAATCGAAAGTATTCCTCCGCGGATAATTTCCGCAACATAGGCGCTGCTGTTTATTCCGAAAACCAATATCGCGATAAAAAGCGCCTGGTTCTGATTTCCCTTGAACAAATTTTTCAAAAGGGCATAATAGGAAAGCAGCAGCTGAACAATAACCGGCGTTCCTCTTATGACCGTTATATAAACCGTTGCAGCGCCGTTGAGAATTTTAGCGAATATATTCGTCCTCGGGATAACCTTGAAAACGGCGATAAACGCGCCGAGAACAATACCGAGAACAACCGCAAGCAGAGAAATTTCAAGCGATGACTTCAAGCCGTTCAGCATCAGCTTGTAGCCTGAATCTGTTATGTATATCTCGTAAAATCTTTCAAAAAAATCAATAATGCCGTTCAAATCATCACATCCTGTTTATAGGCAAATGCACCGCCCGAATTCAGACGGTGCATTGTTTTGCTGAGGCAATTATTCAGCTATTTTGTACTTCTTGAGAAGCTCGTCAATCTTACCCTCGTCCTTAAGAGCCTTCAGAGCGTCGTTTACCTTTTTAACCATTTCGCTGTCGCCCTTCTTTACGGCGATACCGTATTCCTCAACAGTCAGGTCAACGTCAACGACCTTAACTGCGTCAGCGTTCTGAGCGGCAGCTTCCTTTGCAACGCTGTCGTCCATTATGATGGCGTTGATAACGCCGTTTTTCATATCCTCGATAGCAAGACTTACGTTATCGTAAACCTTAACGGTTGCTCCGTCAATCTTCTTGAAACCCCATTCATCGTCGCCCTCGGCATAAGCCTGACCGGTAAAGCCGGAGCAAACGCCTATGGTCTGGTTTTTAAGCTGGTCGTCAAGCTCTTCCTTGGTTGTGCCGGTGTAGTGAGTGTCGTCCTTGCCGACAATCAGAATCTGAGCGGCGCCGGAATAGTAAGCGTCAGAAAAGTCAACCGATTTTTTACGCTTGGCGTTTATTGTAAGACCGGAGGCTGCAACATCGCAGGTTCCCTGCTCAACAGCGGCGACAACGCCGTCAAACTCCATATTGTCAATCTTAACATCGTCATAGCCCATCTTTTCGGCGACCGCCTTGATAAGGTCGATATCAAAGCCGGTTGCATTTCCGTCCTTATCGAGATACTCGAACGGTTCAAACTCCGCATTGGTCGCAACTGTTAAAACGTTACCTTTTTTTGAGCCGCAGCCGGCAAAGGCTGCCAGCATCAGCATTGCAAGAGCCAATGCCGAAACTTTCTTTAAAATCTTCATTATTAAAATCTCCTTTTGCGTTGCCGCATTGTTTTTTCGTTGAACGTATTATAGCATACCCTATGCATAAATGCAAGCACTTTTTTGAAAAATAATTCACAAAGAAAGGTTAAAATGCACTATAAACCTTGTAAACAACGGATAAAACGCATAAAAGGAAAGAATAAATATGCAAGATTGATGAATATTTGCATATCGGTATTCCTATAAAATATGGTCAAGCCTCAGCTGCTGCTCCCCGACTATTTCTCCCATAATCCGCCGCGCCTCTGAACAGTCGGCTAAGGCGTCGTCGCCGGAGCCGTTTTGCAGCTGCTCGGAGATGCGGCTTATTATAAGCAGAGCGTCCTCGTAGCGGCCGTGATTTGTGAAAACGGCGAGCAGGGTCCTTTTAGAGCGCCAGTAGCCCTCAAGCGATTTCGCGTAATCCGCCGCCGCTTTCTCATCCTTTTCGCTGATTGCCTCCTCGCAGCTTTCAAGCAGACCTGCCGCCTTTCTTTCAACTGCGGCAACGGTTCTGTTTCCTGCGATACACACGCCTATAACGGTACAAAAAAGTATCGCGGCGGCTATAAGTCTTTTCATTTGCTCCGTCCGTCTCCTTTTTTAACTACTATATTTGTGTTGCCGAACCGGTCAAGAGTCATCATAAAAATATCGTCCGGATAAAGCCCGGAGCCTGAAAGGATTTTATAAAGATTATTCCTTTCGAGCTGCAGAGAGCGCAGGGATTCGTCAACAATCCGCCCGTCCGATATAACCGGCAGCGGCAGACCGTCCGGCTTTTGATTTGCGCCGATGTCGCCCGCCGTTGCGCCGCGATGCTCGCTTTTCAGCAGAACGCTGAGATTTCCGTTGACCTCCAGAACGGCATAAGCCACGGTCGATATATCGAAAACATCCTGCCCCCGCAGCAGCTCTATAAGGTCGATAACGGTCATTCTTACCCGGCGCATTGCGTGCTGGTCAACCTCTCCGTTTTTTATAACAACGGCTGACCGGCCGCTCAGAGCCTTCCGGACGAAAAAGCTTTTCATAGCTAAAACCGAAAGAAGAATTTCCATAACAACCAGCATAAAAATCGCTATTATTCCGCTTGCAATAGGCTGATTGACGTCCTGAAGCGGAATGGCGGCTATTTCGGATATCAGCAGGGTTATAACAAGCTCTCCCGGCTGCATATCGCCTATCTGCCGCTTTCCCATAAGTCTCAGACCGAGAACGACGAAAATATAAAGAATAACTGTTCTGAACAGTACTGCTGGCATTTTAAAATCACCCGTTTTTTATTATTGCCTGAACCGCGCGGACAAATACGGCGTAAGGTAAATAAATTTGACGAAAAAACAGCGCACCCGGGGCGGAAAGCCCTGAATGCGCTTTAACAATAAAATATTTATACCGTTTTCTGCATTATTTTATAACTCTGCTGTTTGTTTCCTCAACGGCACGGTTTATGAAATCGGCGAGCGGCATTGAGCCGAGGTCGCCGTTTTCTCCGCGCTCGCGTACCGAAACGCAGCCGCTTTCGGCTTCGGCGTCGCCTATTATCAGCATATAAGGCACCTTTTCAAGCCTTGCTTCGCGGATTTTATAGCCTATTTTCTCGTTGCGGTAATCAACGTCCGTCCTGATACCCTTTTCCTCAAGACTGCGCTTTACCTGCTCGGCATAATCGTGGTGCCGGTCGGCTATCGGGAGAACCGTTACCTGCGTCGGAGCGAGCCACATCGGGAATGCGCCGGCGTATTTTTCAATAAGCAGCGCAAGAGTGCGTTCGTAGCAGCCTATCGAGGTACGGTGAATGATATAGGGATTTTTCTTTGAGCCGTCGCGGTCGGTATATTCCATTCCGAACTTCTCGGCAAGCATCTGGTCTATCTGAATGGTAATCAGGGTGTCCTCCTTGCCGAAAACATTCTTTATCTGAATGTCGAGCTTGGGTCCGTAGAACGCGGCCTCGCCTATACCTACTTTATAAGGAATTTCGAGGTGGTTCAGGATTTTTTCCATTATGCCCTGCGCCTCGTCCCATTGCTCGGGAGTACCTATATATTTATCGCGGTCATTGGGGTCCCACTGCGAGAAACGGTAGGAAACATCCTCGTAAAGACCGAGGGTTTTAAGCATATAGATGGCAAGCTCCAGGCAGCTGCGGAATTCCTGTTCAAGCTGCTCCGGCAGGCACATAAGGTGTCCCTCGGAAATGGTGAACTGGCGGACGCGTATAAGACCGTGCATTTCTCCGGAGTCCTCATTGCGGAAAAGGGTAGAGGTCTCGTCGTAGCGCAGAGGTAAATCCCTGTAAGAGCGCGGGCGGTTAAGATAAGCCTGATACTGGAACGGGCAGGTCATCGGGCGCAGGGCAAAGCATTCCTTTGTTTCGTCCTGAGGGTCTCCGAGAACAAACATACCGTCAAGATAATGGTCCCAATGCCCCGAAAGCTTGTAAAGCTCGCGCTTAGCCATATAGGGCGTTTTTGTCAGCTGCCAGCCGCGGCGGTATTCCTCATCCTCAACAAAGCGCTGCAAAATCTGAATAACCTTTGCACCCTTCGGCAGCAATATCGGCAGTCCCTGACCGATAATGTCAACCGTTGTGAAATATCCGAGGTCTCTGCCTATCTTGTTGTGGTCGCGCTTGCGCGCCTCCTCAACTGCGGCTAAATGCTCCTCGAGAGCGCTCGCTTTCGGGAACGCCGTTCCGTAAACCCGGCAGAGCATTTTTTTGGAGGAGTCGCCGTGCCAGTAAGCGCCGGTAGCCGAGGTCAGCTTAAACGCCTTTACCGCGCCGGTGCTCATAAGGTGCGCCCCGGCGCAGAGGTCGGTAAACTCGCCCTGTCTGTAAAAGCTTATCTCCTCGCCGTCGGGCAGGTTTTCAACAAGCTCAACCTTATAAGGCTCATCCTTCTCCTTAAAAAATTCTATCGCCTCGCCGCGCGTCATAGTGAACCGCTCAAGAGGCAGATTTTCCTTAACGATTTTTTTCATCTCCGCCTCGATTTTTTCAAGGTCTGCGGTGGTGAATTTTTCTTCAAGGTCAAAATCGTAGTAAAATCCGTCGTCAACGGCAGGTCCTATCGTGAGCTTTGCGTGCGGATAAAGACGCTTTACCGCCTGAGCCATAATATGAGAGGCGGTGTGGCGGAAGGTGCGGCGGCCGAAATCGTCGTCAAACGTCAGTATTTCAAGCGAACAATCGCTGTCAAGAACGGTTCGCAGGTCGGCGTTTTCGCCGTTTATCTTAGCGGCGCAGGCGGCGCGCGCAAGTCCCGCGCTTATAGCCGCGGCTGCGTCATACGCCGTTCCTCCCGCCTCGCGTTCCAGAACCGAGCCGTCCTTTAAAGTAATTTTAATCATTGATAATTCCTCCTTGCATTTTTAAGGCTTTCGGGGAAAAGCAAAAAGCCCCGCCCCGCAAAAAGCGGGACGGGACTTCAAAAAAAGTCTCGCGGTTCCACCCGGTTTCCGCCCTCAGGCGGCACTCGAAAACCCTTAACGCGGGAAACGGCTGTGTTTTTTACCCACAGCGGCTCAAAAGGCGGTATGTTCACCCGTTGTGTCAATACGCGGCTTTCAGCCGGCGACCGCGCTCTCTTTCAATGGTAAAACGGACTACTTTCCTTTTTCAAAGCCTTTATACAATAATATGATACATCGGCGAGGTTGGTTTGTCAAGCCTGAATTTCGCCCTCGGCGCCGTCTATCTTTGCTGCCTTCTCCGGAGCCTTGGGCGCTTCAAAGGCAATGTCCGCAACGGTAACGTTGACCCGCGTAACGGCGGTTCCGGTCATGGTCTGGATTTTTTCCTTGATATTTTTCTGAACGGCTTCGGCAGCAATATGAACCTTTGCGTTCTGCTTAAGGGTTATATAAACGCTGATAACAATGGCTCCGTTTTCGCTTTCAGCCTTAACGCCTGTAAAAGCGCTGCGGTTTTTAACCGCGTCCCTCAGGTCAACGGCGCGCTTGGCTATCCCCGCAACTCCCTCAACCTCCATTGCCGCGATAGCAGCCATTTTTTCAAGAACCTCTGTGCTTACGGTAAGCTCCGTTGCGTTGGTGTTCATAATTCATTCCTCCGTTTTTGGTATTCTTAACTTATATTATAACACATTTTTCAAAAAGCACAACTATTTTACCGCAACAATTTTTATATTTCCCAAAGCAACGCCCGTTTCGCTCGTGACAATATCCTGTATCTGCATGCTCTGCGCGGTTGTAACTCCGTCCGAGGAAACCAGAACGGTTACGTTGTTATCCCCGATAACCGCGACCGCCTTTTCAAAGCCCTTTGCCTTTAAAAGCGTTTCGATATTGCTTTCCTTTTCGAGCCTGCCCGCAAGCGACGCCACCGTTGCCACAGCTTGCTCCTTTTCCTCCTTTGAAACGCTCTCCTTATCGAGGGTATCGCGGACAAGCTCCTCCGCCTTTTTATATGTTTTTTCCCTTTCGCTTACAGCCTCCTTAAAGCGGTCGGTGTCGGCTTTGGCGGCGGTCGGAACGGCGGAGGACGAGGATTTGTTGTCAACATATGTTGCCTCGCCTAAATATTTTTCCGACGAGAACCTCATATTGAGCCATACCGCGGCTCCGAGAGCGAGCGCCATAACAAGCATCGTTATATGGACCTTTGAGAATACTTTACCTTTTTTCATTGCTGTTTCCTCCTGCAATATAAACTCTTTTCGATGTGATATCAAACGCGGCGGTCACCGCGCCGCTTATTTTTTCGGCGATTTCGGGCGAGTCTCCCCCGGAGCATATAACCGCAACGCCCCTTACCTGCGGCATCTGCTCGGTTATAAGAAGCGCCTGCTCGCCGCCGTCCGATGTGCGGACGGTTATGTAGGAGCGCGTTTCGCTGCGGCTTGCGGTGTCGGCGCTGCTGCCGGCAGAGTCGGACGAGGTGACCTCGGTTGAATCCGCATAGGAATATTTTATTCCGCTTTCCAGCGTTACGACGACCGTCGGCTTTTTGTCTCCGGTTATATCGGTAACAATTTTCCTGACCCCCTCCTCAAGCGCCTCGCGGTATTCCTCCGTTCCGACGGAGGAGCTTTCCGCACTCTGCGCCTTTTTCTCAGACCCGCGCGACAGCATTGAGGAAGCAAAAATAAGGAGAATACCGCAAATGCCGACAGCCGCCAGGGCGCGTGGCTTTTTTATCAGTCCCGCCGCACCTGCCGATACGCGCTCAAGAAACGATTTCAACTGTGTAGGCAGCATCGTCACCTCCCAATATTTCGCGGATTTTATCCCCGTTATCGGATGAGGCAACCGTTACCTTAGTAATTTTTATGCTGCCGTCGTCCGATTTATCCGCCCAAACGGTTATTTTATCAAATTCTATTCCGGCGCTTTGCAGAGCCGTTTCAAATGTAAGCCGCGCCGCCGTTATTCTCATTTCCTCGCTTATTTCCGTTTCCGCCGCCGTCTGCGGCAGGGAGGCGCGTATGCTTTTAAGCCCCGGCAAGGCTGAAATAACGCAGATAACGATTATCAGGGAAAATAAATATTTTACCGCCTTTTGAGCCGCCCTGTTCGGAACAAGCATATAAAGCGCGCCCATAACCGCGCAGACGGTGCAGAACGACACCGCGAAATCCCTCAGCGCGTTCATATCGTTTTAACCGCCGAGATTATAACGGTCAGCGAGATAATAAACATTGCTCCTACGAGCAGGATAATTCCGATAAGCATTGAAAGCATTTGATCGACCGCCTTTATCAGCTTGTTTGCCGCCGAAAGCGAGAAAAGCTGCGCTGCCGCCGAGCAGACCGCCATAACCGCTCTCCAAAGCAGCAGCTCAACCGTTATCGGAAGCAATATTGCGGCAAGCGCCACTATGCCGTATATCCCTACCGACGACCTCAGCAGCGAAACCGACGCCGCAACGGTAGCCGCGGCCTCGGAAAGCGCGGGACCCGCAATCGGAACAGCCGTTCCGAGAATGAATTTCCCGGTTTTCATAGCGAGGGTGTCTGCGGCGGAATTTATTGCCGTCTGAATACTCAGAACCCCTAAAAAAACGGTGGTTATCAGAGAAATTATCCAAAACGCCGCTTTTTTCAGTCCCTCGGCAATTCCGCAGTCGCTGATAAGCGGAGAAATTCCGCTGCAAATGCTTATTGCGAGATAAGCGCCCATAATCGGAAGAACGGCAAACGCCGCCGCGGCGCCTACCGCCTCAGCTGCTCCGAGCAGCATAGCCGAAGCCGAAACCGAGGTCACGCTGCCGCCCGAAAGCGCGGTAACTCCGGCGAAAACCGGAATAAAGCTGAGCATAAATCCGCTCCCTGAGCGAACTGCGCTGACCGCCGCCGAAACGCTGCTCCAAACCGGACCGGAAATGCACAGCGCCGAGCAGAGGGTCGTTATCAGCGTTTTTCCCTCGCCCTTGCCGAATGAGACCGCCGGCAGAGCGGCTGAAATAAGAATAAGACCGAGCAGGCAGCCGCCAGATGCCAGCGGAGCGGACGAGCCGCCCGTGAAAAGACCGAAAATATAATTAAGAACCTTTGCAATCGACAGCCCCGATACCCAGTCCGAATTTTTCGGGTCGGCGCCGAACTGCCTTAAAAGTCCGCGTGCATCCTCAGGAACAGAGCTTTCCAGCTCTCCCGCTCCGCTGAGGTCGTATTCCTCGGAATAGGGGTCTGAAAGCGCGGCGGCAGGCAGCGCGGCTGAAAATGAGAAAATAAGCAGAAGGGCTGCAATAAAAGCTGCGTATTTCATAGTTTTGCAAATTTAAGCGCCAGCTCAAGAACCGCCTGCAGCAGCGGCAACGCCAGCAGCATTACCGCGCACCTTCCGGCAAGCTCCGCCTTTGCCGCCAGAGCGCTCTGACCGGCGTCCCGGCAGGTATTAGCCGCAAAAGCCGTTATATAGGAAATTCCGAGCGCCTTTAAGGCGATTCCGTAATACTCCGAAACCGAGCTGATTTCCGTAAGCTGATAAATTCTGCCGAAAAGCGGCGCGATTTTTCCCAGCAAAAGGCAAAGGATAACCGTACCGGCGGCAAGAGATGTCAGAACCGCGTATTCTTTTCTGTACTGACCGAGAAAAACCGCCGCAAGCGCCGCCAAAAGACAGATTACCGGTATTTTAATCGCATCCATAGCTTTTTAAAGCCCGAACAGGCTCTTGACCGTTGAGAAAAGGTCGGAAATCGCAGTTACGACCATAAGCAGAACAACAACCAGTCCGGCAAGGGTTGTAAGCATAGCCTGCTCCTCTCTGCCCGAACGCACAAGCAGCTGATTAAGCACCGTAACTATAATGCCGATAGCCGCTATCTTGAAAATAAAATCAACATTCATTTTTTCATCCCGCCAATTTAATGTGGTGCCTTTTATATTAAAATCAGACAGCATGCCGCCCCCGCGCACGCTCCGAGAGCGCGGTAAAGTCTGCCGAGAACCGCGCAGTCGTTTTCCGCCGCGCGCAGCCTTGCCTCGCTCAGCCTGCGGCAAAGCATGATTTTGTTATGCTCTGCCGCCGTATCTCCGCTGCCGAAGGTATCGAGCAGACCTTCAAGCGGCTGCAAATCCTCGGCAGGGAGCGCCCGGCGGTTGGGTCTGACGGCGCCGCCGTCAAAAACAATTATTCCGCTTTTTCCGAAAGCCTCCCTGAGCAGGCGCAGCCTTTCCGTTCCCTCGTAGCGCAGACGGGCATCCAGCTCGTCAAGACATTCAAGCAGCTCCTCAAGCGTTCTTTTTCTTGCCGAAAGCCGCGCTGCCTTTGAAAAGCCGCCGCAGCAGCAGGCTGCAAACAGCATGAGAAGCCCCAAAAGCTTAATCGTCCCATTCATAGAGCAGCTCCTCGGCGGTTATTATGTCCGGCTTTTCTCCCGGCTCTCCCGGAAGCACGGCGACCTTTGAAACCGCCCCCGAACGCAGAAGTCCGCAGGTAACGCTCCGGCGCATAAGGTCCTCGGCTTTGCCTATATGGGCAGTCGTTATAACCGCAACGCCGGCGTTAAGGCTGTCCGAAACGCTTTTAAGCTCCGCCGCCGTTCCCAGCTCGTCAAACGCTATTATATCGGGGAAAAGGGTTCTTACTGCCATCTCCGTCCCGGCGGCGCGGTCGGAGGTCAGAAGAACGTCGGTGTTCCTGCCGAGGTCGTTGCAGCATTTTCCCTGAACGCTCGCCGAAAGCTCGCCGCGGCTGTCGATAACGGCAACGCGGTAATACCGTCCGCCGATACCGTCGGAAAGCTGCCTTACAAGGTCGCGCAGAACGGTGGTTTTTCCGCTGCCGGGCGGACCTGCTATCAGCATACCGCCGCCGTCAAAGGCACGGGCCAAAACCGAGCCGCTGCCGCGTACCTCACGCGCTATTCTTATGTTGAGCGAGGAAATGTCGCGCATAGTGCCGTCGGGCGTAACCGTTCCGCATATGCCTGCCCTGTGACCTCCGCTCATCATAATATAGCCGTTGCGGATTTCCGCCGTGTGCGCGTAAACCGAATCGGCAACGAGCAGCCTGAAGCTTTCCGCAAGGTCGGCGCTGTCAGCGGTAACGAGGTCGCCGGATATAAAATCCGAGGCTCCGCCGCCGCTTGAAACGAAAAGCGGCCGTCCGCCGACCGTCAGCGCCAGCGGCTTTCCGGCGCGCAGCCTTATTTCCTCGGTTTTCCGCTTGAGCGCGTCCGGCAGACCCCGAAGAACGGGGCGCAGCCTTCCGCAGACGGCATAAAGAGCGCTGTCAAACTGTCCGGTTCCGGTCATTGAAAATTACCTCCCTCAGGTATGTCCTATTTAAAGATATGAGACAGGCAGACGGCATAGAACAAAATATCCGCCGTGACTTCATACGGCGGATTTCAGACGCCGGACGCGGCGCCGGTAAAAAATCTTTTAAAATTAACAATTTATTATTGAACAAGGAATAATAATATGATAATATATTATATGTTGAAGTATAATGTTTTTCAGATAAAGGCGGATGCAGGCTGCAAGGGACTGACGCAGCCCGCGCAGGGGAGTGGTTACAGGTGCAGGTGATATTCGAGCGGATAGGAACTCTCTGGAATCAGATTGTTTTTGCAATATCCGGCTTCAGGATATTCGATTTGATAGATATTATCGTTATCGCCTTTTTGGTATATAAGGGTATAGAATTTCTGCGCGAAAACCGCGCCGGTCAGCTTTTTAAGGGAATAGTTTTCCTGCTGATAGCCTATCTTTTTGCCGATTGGTGCGACCTCGTTATGGTCAGAATGCTCCTTTCGGTTATAATGAACTCCGCAATAGTCGTTCTCGCCGTGGTTTTCCAGCCGGAGCTTAGAAGGGTGCTTGAAAGGCTCGGCAGAACGAGACTTTCCCGCGGCAGCTATGTCGATGAACAGCTTGAAACGCTCTCGCAGTGTATTGACGACGTAAGCAAGGCGGCAGGCAATATGTCCGAGAAAAAGGTCGGCGCGCTTATCGTTTTCGAGCGGCAGGTGCAGCTCGGAGAGATTATAAATACCGGAACGGTTATAGACGCGGCTTCCTCCGTTGCCATGACCTCGAACATATTTTATCCGAAATCTCCTCTGCATGACGGCGCGCTTATTATCCGCGGCGGCAGACTTTATGCGGCAGGCTGTATTTTACCGCTTACCCAGCGGCAGGATATTTCCGCGCGGCTCGGAACGAGGCACCGCGCCGGAATAGGAATGACCGAAAATTCCGACGCCGTTGTTCTTATCGTTTCGGAGGAGACCGGAACGATATCGATAGTTCAGGACGGGCAGATAACCCGTAATTATAACGCCGTTTCCGCCTGCGCGGAGCTGCGGAGAATAATGATAGAGCCGGAAATGAAAACTGCCGAAAAGCCGGTTGTCGCAACGCTCAGGCGGATAAACCCGTTCAGGAAACGCGGCAGCAGCCGCTCAGGGGAGGGAAAGCAATGAAACTGAAAAATCCTCTCAGTATTTCCTTCGGCAAGCTGCTCTATAACAAGCGGTTCACCGTTCCGTTCTCAATAATTTTCGCGTTTGTTTTCTGGCTTGTTATAACCATAGTACAGAACCCGACGAGAACAAAAACCTTTACCAGTCTGAAAGTAACCGTTCCTGTTACGGAAAATACCTATGTCAGCGAGCAGGGGCTTAATATCGTTTCGGATTTCTCCGAGCAGACCTTTGAGGCGGTTATCAGCGGACCGAATTATATCGTAAGCTCGCTTTCTCCGAGCGATTTCCTGCTGGTTGCCTCGGTTGACGAGGTGAACGGAGCCGGAACCTTCAGTCTGCCGGTCAGCGGAGTAACCAACAGCTCAAAAAGCGGATATTCGTTCGTTTCGGTAACTCCTGCGACGATAGACGTTACGTTTGACTATATAGATACCAAGAAATTTTCCGTTAAGCCCTCGATTTCCGGCGTTGCCGCTGCCGACGGGTATGTTGCGGATACTGCGGTTCTGACCAAGAGCGAGCACAGTCAGATAGAAATATCCGGACCGCGCGCGATTATAAATCAGATAAAGAGCGTAACAGCGGCGGCGGTAGGCTCGGCGGATAAGGCTATCGAGAAAACAACCGTTTACCCGGCGTCATTAGTTCTTTATGACGAGGCTGGCAATACGCTTTATACCTACGCGAATGACGGAACCGTTACCGACGCGGCAGGAAATGCCGTTAAGAACAATTACCTGACGCTCAGCGTAAAGCCCTCCGATATTTCGATAACCCAGCCTATCCATAAGGAAACCGGAATTCCGCTGAGAGCTACGTTTACCAACCTGCCGAGCGGAGCGGACGCGGATATGGTCGTCTGTACCGTATCTCCGGCTCAGGTTGTTATAACCGCTGCCGACCCGCCTGCGGAAATTTCCCTTTCTCCTATCGACTGGCGCGCCGTTTCAAAGCGGAACCGCGAATTTACCGTGTCGATAGTCCTGCCGGACGGAGTTAAGCTGGCGCAGGAATCGGTAACGGTTAAGGTGACCGTTAATTACGAAGCGTCGCTCGCGAAATTCAGCGCCGGAGGATAATCCGAATAAATTCCGGGCGGAAAACTAAACGTTAACAGCAAACGCCCCTCCCGCATAATCTGAAAACAGAGGGAGGGGCGTTTATGATTAAAACAGTACTTATAACAGCAGCGCTTATATTGGCAATACTCGGTCTTTGCGAGGTTATGCACGCCGTCCGTTTGCTGCTCCTTGCGCCTAAAAGGCTGCCCGGAGCCGTAACGGTGGTGAACCTTTGCGGCGAGGAACCGCTGCGCCAGCTGCATTATGCCGGAGCGGCGCTCAGCTGGAGCGATTCCATCGCCGGAAACGTCAGACTGGCGGTATGCGAGCTTCCACCCGGAAAGCAGCGCGAGGAATGCCGCAGGGCGGCTGAAAGATACGATATAACCCTTTGCTCGGCAGAGCAGCTTGCGAAATTTTTTGAAGAAACCCGGAGGAAATGAGGTGAACGTTACCGGACCGGAAAAACGGTCCGAATAAGCTATGGAGGAAGTAACGGCGCAGGAAACGGAACAGATAAAGGGAACGGTTGAGCATATAACCTATCAGAACGGACAGAACGGCTATACCGTCGCAACCCTCCGCAGCGGCTCGGCGCGTACCGTTATAGTCGGAACGCTTCCGTTTGTAAACGAGGGCGAATGCGGAAAATTCACCGGCAGATATATTGTTCACCCAACATACGGCAGGCAGTTTCAGGTTTCCGCCTTTGAGCGGACCGCGCCCGAAACCGCCGCCGCGATACTCAGATACCTTTCCTCAGGCGCAATCCGCGGCGTAGGGCCGGCAACGGCGCAGAGGATAGTTGAAAAATTCGGAGACAGCGCGCTTGACATTATTCAGAACCGCCCGGCAGAGCTTGCCTCAATTAAGGGAATTTCGCTCGAAAAGGCGCTTAATATTTCCCTTGAATACGAAAAGCAGTTCGGAATAAGGGATGTTATGCTGATGCTGTCTCCCTATAACGTTTCGCCGGAGGTCTGCGTTAAAATTTACCGCGCGCTCGGCTCGTCGGCGTCGGAGAAAATAAAGGAAAATCCTTATATTCTCTGCCGGGATGATATCGGCTTCGGCTTTGAACGCGCCGAGCAGATAGCCGAAAGCCTTGAAATATCGCCGGATAACGAAATGCGGCTGAGCGCCGGAGTTGAATATGTTCTGCGGAAAAATCTTATGAACGGTCATACCTGCCTGCCGAGAGAAAAGCTTGCGGCGGTAGCTGCGAGACTGCTCGAAAGCGATATCGCGCGGATAAATGATATAATCGATATTCTGATAAGCCGCTTTGCGGTATCGAGAATATTCGTAGCCGGCGCCGAGTTTCTGGCGCTTCCCGAATACCGCGCGGCGGAGGAGCATATCGCCGCCCGTCTCGGAGCGGTCAGGGAGCATATCAACCGCGCGGTCAGGGTTGACGACCTAGAAATAGACCGGGTTGAAAACAAGCTCGGAATAAAATTCGAGCAGCTCCAGCGTCAGGCAATAAAGCAGGCGTTTGAAAGCGGTATGCTTATTCTTACCGGCGGACCGGGAACCGGAAAAACGACAACCCTTAACGCGATAATATCGCTTTTTGAATACCGCGACGCGGCGATAGAGCTTGCCGCTCCGACAGGGCGCGCCGCCAAGAGAATGACCGAGCTTACCGGCAGAGAGGCAAAAACTCTCCATCGGCTGCTTGAGGTCGATTGGGGAGAAAACGAAAAGCAGGTTTTTGCGAGAAATGAGAAAAATCCGCTTGAGTGCGACGTTATAGTGGTGGACGAGGCTTCTATGATAGACTCGCTGCTGTTCGACAGCCTGCTGCGCGCGCTGAGACTTTCCTGCCGCATAATCCTTGTGGGCGACGTTGACCAGCTGCCGAGCGTTTCGGCGGGCAACGTTCTCGGCGACCTTTTAGAATCGGGACTTTTCTCGTCTATCGCGCTTAAAAAGGTGTTCCGTCAGGCAGGAAAGAGCAATATAATAACCAATGCTCACGCTATAATAGAGGGCAGACCGCTCTCCTTTTCCTCTAAGAACGGGGACTTTTTTATGCTGCGCCGCGGCGATACCGCCTCGGTCTGCAATACCGTGCTTGAGCTTTGCTCCGAGCGGCTTCCCAAGGCATACGGCTTTGACCCGCTCTGCGATATTCAGGTGCTCTGCCCGTCGAGGAAAACCGGCGCGGGAACCTTTAATCTCAACAATCTGCTGCAATCCTGTCTTAATTCCTCTTTGGGGGACGAGCCTTCGTTTTCGTATAAGGGCGTAAGTATCCGCAGGGGAGATAAGGTTATGCAGATAAAGAATAATTACGACCTTACCTGGGAAAAGGAGGACGGCACCTCCGGAACCGGAGTTTTTAACGGCGACGTCGGGTTTGTTGCCGAGGTAAACAAGCGCGCAGGAACGCTTGCGGTTAAGTTTGAGGACAGAACCGTTACCTATTTCGGCGAGGAGATAGGCGAGCTGGAGCTGGCGTATGCGATAACGGTTCATAAAAGTCAGGGCAGCGAGTTCGACTGCGTTATAATGCCGCTGTTTGACGTTCCGTCAAGACTGCGCTACCGCAATCTTCTTTATACCGGCGTAACGCGGGCCAAAAAGCTGTTTATCGCGGTAGGGAGCGAGGCGCTGCTTTATGAAATGGCGGAAAATAACCGCAAAATGCTGAGATATACTATGTTAGAGGCATTTTTGGGCGATAAGGCTTATGAAGAAATCTGATGTTTTGTCCGGCGTTTCCGGGATAATAAAGGCGGCTCTTTATCCGGGAAGATGTATCTGCTGCAAAGCGCCGGTCGAAGAAAACGAGAGTCTCTGCGGCTTCTGCAAAAGACATATCGAGCGGATTGACCTGAAAAGCCGCTGTCTGAAATGCGGCAGAGATAAGAAAAGCTGCGAATGCCGGTTCAGAGAATTTTATTTCAGCGGCGTTACTGCTCCGTTTTATAACGCCGGTCTTGCAAGAAAGGCGCTTTATGATTTCAAGCTCGGCAATAATCCGAGCCATGCCGAATTTTTCGCAAGGGAAATGGCAGCGGCGGTTAAGGAGAAATTCAGAGGGATAAAGTTCGACGGTGTTTATTACATCCCGATATCCCTGAGAGCAAGATTGAAACGCGGCTTCAATCAGTCGAGAATACTTGCGAAATACCTCGGCGAAAGCCTTGGCGTCCCGGTTTTCGGAGGAGTTATCGGCTGCCGCCGCGGAATGCCTGCTCAGCATTCGCTTAAAATGTCCGAAAGAATAGCCGTCGCCGACAGAAAGTACCGCAGCTGCGGCAGGGCGTTCGGAACGGCTCTTTTGGTTGACGATATAATGACTACCGGCAGCACTCTCAGCGCTGCGTCGCACGTTTTGCTGGAATCCGGCGCAAGAGAGGTATATTGCGTTGCCGCGCTTATGAGCCGGGACAGAAAAAAGAAAAACGGAAATTCACCTAAGGATAAGGAATTAGTATTCTGAAATATACGCAGGAGGAATTATGGCAACTGAAATCGGAATAGATATCGGAACATCGAAAACGGTTATTTTTTCAAGCTCGCAGGTTGTTTTGGAACAGCCGAGCGTCGTAACGGTGGACGCCGAGACCTGGGAGCCGGTGTATTACGGAGATAAGGCGAAGCAGACCCTGGGCAGAACCCCGGAAAGCCTTGTCTGTGTTCACCCGATACAGCACGGCGTTATATCGGATTACGATATAGCCGAAATGATGCTTAAAAATTATATGCAGCAGGCGTTCGGCGGAAGAATAGTCCGCCCGCGCATAATGGCAACCCTGCCTGCCGGTCTTACCGAGCTGCAGCACCATTCTCTTGCAAATGCGGTTGAATCGGGCGGCGGAAGAAATATTTCGGTTATCGAAAGTCCGCTTGCCGTAGCCTTCGGGCTCGGAATAGACTTTTCCAAGCCGCACGGCGTTCTGATTGTCGATATAGGCGCCGGAACTACCGATATCGCGGTTATTTCCCTCGGAGGAATAGCGGTCTGCGAGTCCTTTAAGACCGCCTCCGGGGAATTTGACGCTCAGATAATAAGATATGTCCGCAAGGAATATAATATTGAAATCGGTCCTCTTACCGCCGAGCAGATAAAGATGCGCATAGGCTCGGTTGTAGAGCGCCCGGTCGAGGTTGCAACCGTGGCAAAGGGAAGAAATGTTTTCACCGGGCTGCCAGAAAGCTTTGAAATAAGCTCCTCCGAGGTCTATGAGGCAATAAGCGAGCCGGCGCTGTCGATATGCAACGCCATCCGCTCCGTGCTTTCAAAAACCGATCCCGACCTCGTTGCGGATATTATCGGCGACGGGCTTTACCTTACTGGCGGCGGCTCGCTTATTTTCGGTATGGACAGGCTTTTGGCTGATTTCGTCGGAACAAAGGTATTTCTGCTTGACGACCCGTCCCACAGCGTTGTTAAAGGAGCGGCTGTTGCGCTGAAAAAGCCGGAGCTGCTCAAAAACGTCGATTATCAGCTTCGTTCGATAAGAGAGCTTACGATAGAATGAGGAGGCGCTCCGGGTGCGGAAAACATACACTACTAACGGGCTGAGCGACAGCGAAGCCGAGCAGCTTGCCCGCGAGGGATTTGCGAATGTGTCCTCGGCAAAGGCGGGAAAAAGCGTTAAGGATATTGTTATATCCAATACTCTTACCTATTTTAACTTTATATTTCTGATTATAACCGTGCTGCTGTGTGCGGTTTCCTCCTTCAGAAATCTTACCTTTCTGCCGATAGTCATAGGCAATACCTTAGTCGGAATTTTTCAGGAGATACGCGCTAAACGGGTTATCGATAAAATGAGCCTGCTGAACGCTCCTCATGCCGTTGTTATAAGAAACGGCGAGCCGAGGCGGGTGCGCTCGGAGGAGCTTGTCAGAGGGGACGCGGTTATATTCTCCGCAGGCGACCAGATATGTGCCGACGCGCGCGTTATCGAGGGAACGGCGTCTGTAAACGAAGCGCTGCTTACCGGCGAGGAGGACGAAATTTCAAAAAGCGAGGGCTCAAGCCTGCTTTCGGGCAGCTTTGTCGTTTCGGGCGAATGCTGCGCCGTGCTTGAAAGGGTGGGCGAGGAGTCCTATATCGCAAGGCTGACCGCCGAGGCAAAAACCGCCAAGCGCGGCGAGCAGTCGGAAATGATTCGCTCGATAAATAAAATCGTTAAATGGATGGGCTTCATCCTTATTCCGATAGGCGCAATCCTGTTCTATCAGAGCTATTTTATCAATAAGGAAACTATAACCGACAGCGTTGTTTCAATGGTTGCCGCGATTATAGGAATGATTCCGGAGGGACTTTATCTTTTAACGACCGCCGCTCTTGCGCTGGGAACTATCCGCCTTTCAAAAAGACGTGTTCTGCTCAACGATATGAAAAGCATTGAGTCGCTTGCGAGGGTGGATGTTCTCTGCGTTGATAAAACCGGAACCATAACCGAGCCTAAAATGACGGTCTGCGCAATCGTGCCGGTTGACAGCCGCGACCTGCCGGACGGCGGACTTGACGCCGTTCTTGCAAGCTATGCGGCGGCGTCGCCCGATAATAACGCTACAATGCTTGCGCTGAGAGAGTATTATAAGGACGGCGTTCCGAAAATTCTTTCGGCTGTATCAGCCACTCCGTTTTCCTCCGCCGTTAAATACGGCTCCGTTACCTTTTCGGACGGCACATGGGTTTTGGGAGCGCCGGAATTTGTTCTCGGCGGCGCCTTGGAGGAATATAAGCCGCAGATAGAGGATTATATTAAAAAGGGCTACCGTGTTCTGGCGTTTGCCTATCAGAAAATGCCGGTCGGGGAAACCGGGCTTTCGGATACCGTCCGCCCGGCAGGCTTTGTTGTTCTTTCCAACGCGATACGCGCCAACGCGCCCAAAACATTCCGGTATTTTGCCGACCAGGGCGTAACAGTTAAGGTTATTTCGGGAGACCATCCCGAAACCGTTTCCGAAATAGCGCGGCTTGCCGGAATAGAAAACGCCGAGGATTTTGTTGACGCGGCAACCCTTGATACCGATGAAAAAATCGCCTGGGCTGCAACGCATTTTACGGTTTTCGGCAGAGTTACTCCGAAGCAGAAGCAGAAGCTTGTTTTAGCTCTGAAGGCTGCCGGACATACCGTTGCCATGACCGGCGACGGCGTAAACGATATTCTCGCAATGCGCGATTCGGACTGCGGAATTGCGATGGCGTCGGGCAGCGAGGCGGTGTCGCAGGCGGCAAAGGTTGTTCTTATGGACTCAGACTTTGCAAATATGCCGCGCGTTGTTGCCGAGGGCAGACGTGTCGTTAATAACATTCAGCGCTCGGCGAGCCTGTTCCTCGTTAAAAATATTTTCTCGCTGCTGCTTTCGATAATGGCGTCGGTCTTTATGCTGAGCTATCCGCTTGAACCGGCGCATATCTCGCTTATAAGTATGTTTACGATAGGATTTCCCGGCTTTCTGCTGGCGCTTGAAAGCAATAAAAACCGGATAGATGGTCACTTCCTGCGGAACGTTCTTATCCGCGCCCTGCCTGCCGGACTTACCGACGCGGTTATAGTCGGCTCGCTCGCGATTTTCGGAAAGGTCTTTTCTCTACCGCGGGACGATGTTGCGACCGCCTCAACGCTGGTGCTTTCATTCGTAGGCTTTATGATTCTTCACCGCATAAGCGTTCCGTTCAATAAATACCGCCGCGGAGTTTTCCTTGTGAACCTTGCCGGAATAACCCTTTCTTTCCTGTTTATTCCGCACTTTTTCTCGATAGTCCGCATACCTGCGACAAGCGTTCAGCTGACGATTATTTTCTCGCTTGCCGCCGAATCCCTTTTCAGGCTGCTTACTATTGTTATAGATAACGGCGGAACGGTCTTAAAGCGCCGCGCCGCAGCGGTAAAAAGAAAAAACGGACGTTATAAAGGGCGCAGAAAAAGCGGTTAGCACCTTAAAAATCTTTCTGCCTCTTTTCGGCTGCACTGCTCGGCAGCCCGTTTGCAGCGGGAAAGGCGACTTACTTTTTTATATAATGCCTGCTGAACAATTCAAAAGCACCTTAACCAAGCATGTTGGTGTAAACTTTTGAATTGTTCAGGTGCAAGGTTTTTGCGCAATTTTGCGAAAAAACCTTGCACTTTAAAAAGAATCACATTTTGATTCTTTTTAAAATCAGGCGACAATCAATGGATACTGACGGTCAAAACAAAGGTTTTGACCCATAAAATCGAGATTTTAACTCGATTTTATATAATTGCATTTGCTAATGCAATTATTCAGTAGACATTATATACCGAATGCACGGTTAAAGCACCGTGCATTTTTTCTTTGCGGTATGCTGAAATTAAACTGCACCCTTTAAAAACAGCTTGATTTGCTGCTGTGCTTTGCGGCAGTCGCTATGGAGGAACCGCCGGGGTGATTTTATAATGTGACTGAAACCGTAGCTTTCAGCCGGAGGTTCCGTATTGAATGCGTATGCGCTCATCCGCGCCGGAATTATCCGTCGTAATCCTCAACCGCCCGTTCCGCCTGCTCCCGCGTTTCAAACAGAATACCGTTTTCAAGCGCCGCGCGGTCGTCCGAGGGCAGATTTTCCGGAGAAACGCCGTCATAGGAGGCGATGTATTCGCTGCCGCGGTAAAGAGCGACCTTTCCGTTAAGCAGGGTCAGCCTGTAAAGCTTATCAACTCCTGTTTGCTCATTTTTTCCGAAAAACGCAAGCGAACAGCAGAAAATTATAATAACCGCTCCCATAACCGCCGCCAATACCGGACGGACATAACGTGAAATTTTCATTTTTAAAACAGCCTCCCTGCCGACATTTGTCACATATATTTTGCTCAAAACTGTTCCATACTATTCCAAAGGTTAAAAAATTGTAACTTCAAAAGCACTTTTTATATGGTATAATGTCTAAAATGGCTCTTTATGTATTGAGCGCAAGGCAGCGCTCGGCAGCCGTTATCCGCGCGGTTCGCTCAGGGCGGACTTATGCCGGTAACAGCGTCTTTTTATTGCACGGAGGTGTTTTTTCTTGTCGGACAACTATGAATATCAGTTTACTGACGGCGACGATATTTCTTCAAGCTCGCCGGAATTTCAAAGCGAATCGGAAGCCGGCGCCGAAAACGAAACGGCGCTTGACCTTAACAGCTTTTCTTCCGCCGCCGCCGAACGCTCCGCGAACAAGCGGAAGCGCAAAAAGCGCGGCAAGCAGAGAGTGCTTAAAGTTCTGCTGACCTTTTTCCTTGTCGGAATAATAACCGTAAGCCTTATTGCGGGCGCGTTTTTCGTCTGGATTGTAAGTATGCAGAGCCGGATAACCGACGAAATGAAGCAGTATGACCTGAACGACCTTACGCTTAATTTCACTACGACGATTTACGTTGACAACGGCGACGGGAATTACGGCGAATATAAGCGGCTTCACGGCACATATAACAGAATATGGATGCCCTACGATAAAAAGGCGGCAAGCGCCGGAGAGACGGACTATGAGGGTATTCCGCAGAACCTTGTTGACGCATTCGTAGCTATTGAGGATAAGCGCTTTTATTCCCACAGCGGAACCGACTGGCGCAGAACCTTTTCCGCCTTTGCGAATATGGTGCTGCATTTCGGCGGCAGCTACGGCGGCTCGACCATAACCCAGCAGCTGGTTAAAAACCTTACCGAGGACGACCAGAAGAGCGCGAGCCGAAAGGTGCGGGAAATTCTGCGCGCGCGCTATCTTGAGGAGCATTTTTCAAAAGAGGTTATCCTTGAGTGCTATGTCAATACCGTCGCTATGGGTCACGGCACCTACGGCGCGGAGGTTGCGGCTAACTATTACTTTAATAAGAGAGCCAAGGATCTTACCCTTACCGAGTGCGCCGCGCTCGCGGCGATAACCAAATCGCCGTCGCTTTATGCCCCCGATACCAACCCGGAGGCAAATAAAAAGCGCCGGAACACCGTTCTTGACGAAATGAAGTCTCAGGGCTTTATAACCGAGGAGGAATACAACGCGGCAATAGGCGAGGAATTAAAGCTGGTTGAGAGAAACGGCGACGTTAAGGATACCGAGATAAACTCCTGGTTCGTTGACGCGCTTATCGACCAGGTTAAGGACGACCTTGTTGCGAAATACGGCTACGACCCGAAGTACGCTTCAAATCTTTTTTACAGCGGCGGCTTTAAGATTTACGCCACGCTCGATTCAAAGGTTCAGAGCGCGCTTGAATCGGTATACAGCGACACCTCGTATGCCTTAAAGGCTAAAAACGGCGCGCTTATGCAGGGCGCCATGACGGTGGTTGATTATAAGGGCAACGTTAAGGGACTTGTCGGAGGAATAGGCGAAAAGAAGGAAAACCGCGGCTTTAACCGCGCAACAAGCGCCGTAAGACAGCCGGGTTCAACGATAAAGCCGCTTTCGGCTTACGCCCCCGCGATTGAGCAGAATATTATAACCTATTCGACCAAGCTTAACGATACCGCAACCAATTATAACGGCTGGAAGCCGGTCAACTGGTACGGCTCCTATTGGGGGAATATAACGGTTAAGTACGCGCTGGAGCGGTCGGTAAATACTATTCCGGTTTACCTTGTCAATAAAATGACTCCGCAGGTATCCTATGATTTCCTGACGCAGAAATTAGGAATAACAACCCTTAATTCCAACGATATAAACCTGGCTCCTATGGGAATGGGAGGAACAAACGGCGGAATAACAACGATGGAATCGGCGGCGGCGTTCGCCATCTTCGGAAACGGCGGATATTACTATAAGCCGCATTTATACACGCGGGTTCTCGATCAGCATGATGACGAGGTGCTTTCCTACGAAACCAAAGGCTCGCTTGCGATAACCGCCGATACGGCTACCATTATGAATAAGCTGCTGCAAAATGTTGTTTACGGCTCAAACGGTACCGGAAAGGACGCCGCAAGCGCGATACCTCAGATGAAGTTTTATGCCAAAACCGGTACGACCAACGACCAGAAGGACCTCTGGTTTGTCGGCGGCTCGCCCTATTATGTCGGCTCGGCGTGGTGCGGATACGATGTTCAGCAGGATATAAGCACAAGCACGATTGCGCTGAGAATGTGGAAAGCGGCGATGTCTAAGATTCACGAGGGACTGCCCGAACAGAGCTTTAATTACAGCGAATATGTCGTTGACCGTTATTACTGCTCTCAGACCGGTCTGCTCGCAACCGATTCCTGCCCAGGCAAGGAGATAGGCTGGTATAAGATTTCCAATCTGCCCGGCATCTGTACGACCCACGGCGGCAAAAAGCTTGACGCTCCGGCGGAGGAGAAAAAGGAAGAGCCGGCCGAGAGCGGAAACGGCAGCGGCAGCAGCGGACAAACCGCCTCGGCAGAGTAAACCGGGAACGGGCGGCAGTCCTTTTGGCTGCGCAAAATTTATCTGATGTCTGAAAGGGGGTTCTGCCCTGTGAATAAAGCCTTTAAAAGAATATGCGTTTTTATGTCGGTCTGTATAGTGCTTGCCTCGGCAGCTATGCTGTTTGCAGTCGGCAGCACCGCGAAAAACGGATTTTCTCTCAATGTTTACGGCAGCGACGATATTGTTGCAAATATTAAAAATCTCGAAATGAATATGACCTCGGTTATATATCTCAGGGACGATGACGGCAACTGGAACGAATACCAACGGGTTCACGGCAACGAAAACCGCATTTGGGTCGGCATCGATAAAATGCCGAAAATCTTGCAGGACGCATTTATCGCTATCGAGGACCAGCGGTTTTATCAGCACGACGGCGTTGACTGGAAAAGCACGGTTCTGGCGTTTGCCAATCAGTATCTCAAGTTTTACAGCTCAAAGCGCGGCGGCTCTACCATAACCCAGCAGCTCGTTAAGAATATAACGGACGATAAGGAGCGAACCTCCGACCGCAAGATACGCGAGATTTTCCGCGCGCTGGCTCTTGAACAGACGCTTGACAAAACCACAATTTTAGAGGCTTACCTCAACACAATCTCCCTCGGCAACGGAATCTGCGGAGTTCAGGTTGCGGCGAACTATTATTTTAATAAGGATGTCAGCGAGCTTTCTCTTGTTGAATGTGCGGCTATTGCGGCGATAACGAAAAACCCGACCGCCTATAACCCGGTATCAAAGCCGGAGGGCAACCGCGAGCGGCGGAATGTCGTTCTCGATAAAATGGCGGAGCTCGGGAAAATATCCGCTGAGGAAGCCGAGGCGGCAAAGCAGCAGGATATAACGCTGGACGACAGCCAGCGCAGCAGTCTGGAGCTTGAAATAAACAATTATTTCGTTGACGCGCTTATTGCCAACGTTATCGAGGATTTGAGCGAAAAATACGGCTGCAGCGAGTCGGTCGCATCGTCTATGTTCTATAACGGCGGATATAAGATATACGCAACTATGGATATGGATATCCAGAAGCAGATGGAAAAGGTCTACCTTGATACAAAGCAGTATTTTTCTCAGAAGGCGACCACCAAGAACCATAAGGGCGAGTCGGCGCAGTCGGCTATGACGGTTATGGATTATCAGGGGCATATTGTCGGAATAGTCGGGGGAGTCGGCAAAAAAACGACCAACCGCGGTCTGAACCGCGCAACCGATTCTCCGCGTCAGCCGGGTTCGACGATGAAGCCCCTCGGAGCGTATACTCCGGCGCTTGAAAACGGGATTATAACCCCTGTCAGCACAGAGGTTGACTCTCCTATGCCCAATTATTACGGCAACGGCAAGGCAGGACCTAAGGAATGGTACGGCTACTATGCCGGCAGAATGACGATTGCCTCGGCTCTCGAACGCTCGGCAAACACAATTCCCTGTAAAATCGTTAAGGAAATGGGAATGGATATACCCTATAATTTCCTGACAAAGCAGCTTAATTTAAAGCATATCGTTGAGGGCGACAAGAATATTTCGGCGCTGGCTCTCGGCGGCTGCCATTACGGCATAACGACAACCGAATCCGCCGCGGCATACGCTATGTTCGGCAACGGCGGAAAGTATTTCAAGCCGAAAACCTATTATACCGTTGAGCGGGTTAACGGAGAGGTCGTTCTCGCCGCCGATACCGACGGCAAGCAGGTAATCAGACCGGGAACAGCCCGCGTTATGAACGAATTTTTGCAGCGCGTTGTCTACGGCGGCAGAGGAACCGGTAAAAAGATTTCCTCGTTCAGCAGTATGAAGGCATATGCAAAAACCGGAACCTCAAGCGAATGTAACGACCTGTGGATGGTCGCAGGGTCGCCCTATTATATCGGCGCCGTGTGGTACGGCTTCGACCAGCCTGAGGAAATAAAAAATACCTCCGCCGCAGCTAATGTATGGCTGGCGGTTATGAAAGAGGTTCATAAGGGACTCGAAAAAAAGGAATTTGACCTCAGCGCAGAGCTTGAAAAGCGTGAATACTGCCGCTCAACCGGACTTTTGGCGGGGGACGACTGCAAAAGCCGCGGAACGGCTGAGTTTATCCCCGGAGTTGAAATCGCCGTATGCGACGGTAAGCATTCAAACTATTCCGTACCCTCAAGCAGCGTAGCGCCGTCCGAAACAAGCTCAAGCCAGACCTCATCCGGCAATACAACGACATCACAGCAGCCGTCTGCGCCGTCCTCCTCTCAGGAAAGCTCCGATACCTCGTCCGTCCCCTCCGGCTCGTCTCAGCAGAGCAGTTCGACGCCGTCAGGCGGCGAAAGCGGCTCAGAGTCATCCGCAGGCTCGGATACGGCAAGGGGAAATTGACGCCGAACGGAAAGCTTTAATTCAATAGACATATGCCGGACATTCCCGATTGCCGAGTCAGCCGGGAATGTCCGGTTGTTTTGTCTATGCAAAAATAATTGTTGAATAAGAATTGATTATATGATATAATTAAAAATAATATTGTGTATACGAGGAGAAACCTAATGCTTTGCCGTCTCGGAGATTTTGATTTTGATATTTCCTGCCGCAGCCCTAAAAATTATAAACGGTTTGAGCCGTATGCTGTGGCGCAGGGAAATGCCGGGCTTTCCGTTGAGGTTTCGGATGAACAGCTGAAAGCAGAGGAAAAAACGGCGTTTGCCGAGCAGGGAATCGTTTTCGGTCCCTCCGCCTGCGAATTTACCGCTGTTCACCGTCAGCTGGCTGATTGGCTCCCTTTACATAACGCCTTTGTTATGCACTCGGCGGTTATCGAGGCAAACGGCGAGGGAATTGCCTTCGCGGCTCACAGCGGCACCGGGAAAACCACCCATATGCTGCTTTGGCAAAGGCTGCTTGGCGAAAAAATGATTATTGTAAACGGCGATAAGCCCATTATCCGTTTCTTTGACGGCGAGCCGGATACCCCTTATGCCTACGGAACTCCCTGGAACGGCAAGGAGTCTATGGGCTGCAATATGAAAACGCGTCTGCGGCATATCTGCCTGATAGAACGGGCGGACGAAAATTCCGCCGTTCCTTTGGAAACCGACGCGGCTGTAAGCCTTTTGTTTAATCAGACCTATATGCCCCGCGACCCGGCTGCGGTTGCCGCAACTATGGCTATGATGAACAGGCTGATAAACAGCTGCCGGCTTTGGAGAATACGCTGCAATATGGATATTTCAGCCGCCGAAACTGCATATAAAGCCATTTTTGGCTGAATAAAATAAAAAAGAGAGGTTATCAGTATGAAGCTAAAGTATAAGTTTATAACAAACGAGGTTGCCGATAAATTTGTCGCCGTCGCGGTGGGTGACGATATGGACGCTTTCAAGGGCTTTGTTAAAATGAACGACATCGGCGCGGAAATATTCGCGATGCTGGAAAACGATATTTCCGAGGATGAAATCGTAGCCGCTATGGCTGAAAAACACGCCGACACTCCGGAGGCTGAGGTTCGCGAGGCTGTTGCGGAGTTTATCGCAGGACTTAAAAAAGAGGATTTGCTTATATAATTTTTACTTGTGTTTACAGCTTGCGGCGTGCGAAACCGTGAGGAGCTCGGCTCCCGGCGGCTTGGCAGCCGTTTGCTTTTTTAAAGGAGCGCTGAGAATATGAATAAACAGCTGCTTGAACGCCTTTCGGAAATAACCGAGGAGGAAAGGCATATTCTTAACGGCGCCGGACTTGATTTGACCGCCTATTCCGATAAAATAGGCGAGGTCAACGCTGAACGGCTTACCGAAACCGGCAGACTTATAAGCATCCGCCCCAATACGCGGTTTATCGCTTTTCCGCCCCACAGCCATAATTATGTCGAAATGGTTTATATGTGCTCAGGCAGTCAGCGGCATACCGTAAACGGCAGCACGGTTCTGACCCTTAACGCCGGGGAGCTGCTTCTGCTCAATCAGCACGCGGTTCACGAAACCGCCGCGACCGGAGCCGGGGATATCGCGGTGAATTTTATTGTTTTGCCGCAGTTTTTCGATTCGGTTCTGGAGCTTATAGGTCCTGATAATCAGCTGAGCCGTTTTATTGTTTCCGGGCTTGCTGGAAGCGGCAGGGAGCTGAATTATATTCATTTTAACGTTGCGGACGAGCTGCCGGTTCAGAACCTGCTCGAAAACCTGATATATAACCTTTTGAATAAAGCGCCTAACCGGCGGAATATAAATCAGTATACCATGGGACTGCTGTTCCTCAACCTGCTTAACTGCACCGACCGCCTGATAACCGACGCTGGCTCTGCCCCGGAAAGCATAGTTATGGCGGCTCTCAAGGAAATCGAGGAAAATTATGCCGACGCTGCGCTGTGTACGGTTGCAGGAAGATATCACGTTACGGCGGCATACGTCAGCCGGCTTGTTAAGGAAATGACCGGAAAGACATTTAAAACGCTGCTGCTTGAAAAGCGGCTTGATAAGGCGGCGGCTCTGCTCAGAACGTCGAGACTGCCCGTCGGGGATATAATATCGGTCGTCGGCTATGAAAACACCAGCTATTTTTACCGTATGTTTACTCAGCGCTACGGCGTAAGCCCGAAAAAATACCGTACCGACCACTCCGCGTAAATCCGGAGAGCGGCGGAATTACGACAAATTATGCCAAAAACAGCTTATTGATTTTAGTCCGGGTTTGTCATATAATACTAAGGCAGCGCACGGATTTGGAGGAAGTAAAAAAATGAAAAAGCTTTTTGCTGCGGCAACGGCGGTTTTTATGCTGCTTTGCTGCGGATGCGGAGAAAAGGAAACGCCGAAAACCGAAATAATGATTTTAGCCGAATGTGACGGCGCCGCTCTTGCTCCTGCGGAATATGCCGCTGAGGTATTGCTTGACGGTAAGGAGCAGCCGCTTTCCGAAAAGGAAAACGGCTACTGTATAGAGGATGCAGCCTCCGGAAAGATAACCGGAACGGTTATGTATCAGGAGAGGGTTCAGGTATCCTTTGGCTTTGAATACGACGGACTTCCGCTTGAGGACGCGCAGCTGAAAATATCCCTCAGTCACGGCGACGGCGTTCTGCGCGCGGAGCAGACTTTTACCGCCCGGCAGAACGGACAGCCGATTGAGCGCAGAAACAGCGCCGAGACGGCGGACAGCGAGAGTATTTTATCAGTTTCCGAAATAAAGGAGTAATTTTTGATGAAAAGGACAAGCGAAAGCAGTAACGGCAAAAGGATTTTTTGGACTGTACTGCTGATTATAAGCATATGCGTTTTTGCGGTATGTATGTTTTTTCTGATAAAGCGTCTTGTGCCGAAAAAGAACACCAATGAGGAGTATAACTACCGCAGCGCCGCGGTTTCCGAGCCGGGAGAAAAGCTGATAACAAATCCGGTTGATTTTGCCGCCTTAAAGCAGCGCAATCCGGATATCTGCGGCTGGATATATATTCCCGGAACCGAGGAGGCTTACGGAACAGCGATAGATTACCCGATACTGCAAAGCGGGGAGGATAAGGAGGAGGATTTCTATCTGACCCACGACCTTGACGGGAAAAAGCTTTTTGACGGCAGCGTTTATATTCAGAAGTTCAACTCTGCCGATTTCAGCAATCCCAACACGGTTATTTACGGTCACGACCTTTATAATAAGATGATGTTTACGCCACTGAGAAAATACCGCAACGCCGATTTCTTCAATTCTCACGGGGATATGTACATCTATATTCCCGGTCATATTCTGACCTACCGGATATATTCGGCGTTTGTTTATGACGACCGCCATATTTTAAATTCCTTTAACTTTAATTCCGAGGATGGCTTCGCAACCTTTCTCGGAGAAACGCTTAACCCCTCGACTATGGTTAAAAATGTCCGTCCGGACGTTTCGGTTACGACCTCGGATAAAATCGTAACACTCAGCACCTGCACGAACAATAAATCCGAAAGATATCTTGTGATCGGAGTACTGACAGATGACCAACTCACCAAATAGCTTTCCTGAGGAAAAGCTCCCGCCGGAGGAAATAGGCTTTAACGTTGCCGACCCGGACGCCTCAATCGCCGCTGCCGCCAAAGGCTCCAAGCCGAAAATGAGCAAAAAGAAAAAGGCGGTTATAATAACCGTTTCGGTTCTGCTCTCAATTTCGGTTCTGCTTGCCGGAACGGTAGGCATACTCTGGGCAACCGGAAGAGCAAGCCTGCTCGGATATAAGGTGAACGTTTCCATTCCGGACGGCGACAGCGCCGACACCGAGGAGGACGGCAGCCGGGTGCGATATAACGGGGAAACCTATGTATACAACAAAAACGCCGTCAATATTCTGTTTATGGGAATAGATAAAAACGACGTTAATGACGAAAAGGGCTACGGCAAAAACGGACAGGCGGACAGTATTATGGTCCTCAATTTCGATACCAAAACCGGAAAAATCAAAATACTGCCGATTTCCCGCGAGATTATGACCGACGTCAGTATGTACAGCGCCGAGGGGAATTATATCGGAGTTAAAAGAACTCAGCTCTGCCTTGCCTATGCCTACGGCGCAAACGGAAAGGAAAGCTGCGAAAACGTCCGTCAGGCGGTAAGCCGCCTGCTTTACGGCGTCGAAATAGGCTCATACATCGCAATAGATATGGACGGCGTAACAGCCCTTGCAGACGCAATAGGCGGAGTTCGCCTTACCCCGATTGAAACTATGCCGGAAAGCAATATAAAAGAGGGCGTGGAAACGGTTTTAAAGGGGAAAATGGTAAACAGCTATCTTCGTTCGAGAGATCAGGACGAGGAGGCAAACAACCGAAGAATGCTGCGCCAAAAGCAGTTTATCGGCGCATTTGCAAGTCAGGCGGGAAATCAGGCGCTTTCGGATATAGGAAAGCTCGCCTCATTGTATAATAAGGCGGCTCCCTATACGGTAACCGATATAACTCTTTCCGAGGTGACCTATATCGCAGGCTGCTGCCTTACTGCAAATGTTGGAAGAAACATAGAATACGGCAGCATCTCCGGTGAGACTCACCTTGGCGAGGAGTATATGGAATTTACCGCCGACAGGACTTCTCTGCTTGAGGCAATTCTCAATACATTTTATCTCAAAGGCTGAGTTTCCGCAGAATGTCGGGAAAACTGCCGGTATACGGAAAGGAGCTGCATATATGAATACAAACAGTATTTCCAATTCGGTGATACGCCGTCTGCCCCGGTATTACCGTTTTCTCGGAGAGCTTAAGGCGGAGGGACTTGAACGTATTTCCTCAAAGGAGCTTTCAAAAAGAATGGGACTGACTGCAAGCCAGATACGGCAGGACTTAAACTGCTTCGGCGGTTTCGGTCAGCAGGGCTACGGATACAATATTGCCGACCTGAAACAGGAAATAGGGCAGATATTGGGGCTTGATAAGCCTCAGAACGCTATTCTGATAGGCGCCGGAAATCTCGGCAGGGCGGTGTCTATTCATCTGAATTTCGAGAACCGCGGCTTTAAGCTTATCGGTATTTTTGACCGCAAGGCGGCGCTTTTCGGTCAGCTGGTGCGCGGTATTCCCATTCGCGATGTTTCAACGCTTGATGAATTTTGCCGCGAAAACCTGCCTGCCGCCGCAATTTTATGTATTCCGAAAGAGGAAGCGAAAAAGGTTTCCGCTCAGCTTATTGCGCTGGGAGTGCGCGGCTTCTGGAATTTCAGCCATTATGACTTAGCTCTTGAGCATCCGGACGTTGTTGTTGAAAATATGCACTTCGGCGACAGCCTTATGACCCTCTCCTACCGTATGCACAACCGGCAATGAGTCTTTCTTTGATAACGGCGCTTGAAGTTATCGGAACGGTCGCCTTTGCGGCGTCCGGCGCGATAACCGCTATGAAAAAGGAAATGGATATTTTCGGGGTTGTTATTCTCGGTCTTATAACCGCAGTAGGCGGCGGAGTTTTCAGGGATATTATTCTCGGAATAACTCCTCCTACGGTTTTCCGCAACCCTATATACGCGCTTATTGCGGCTGTGGTTTCGGTTATCGCGTTTCTGCCGCGGGTCAGAAGGCTTTTAAACGGCAGTATAATTATAAACGAAAAAATAATGCTGGTTATGGATACTTTGGGGCTTGCCGTCTTTACGGTTGCCGGAATACAGACCGCCCGCGGTACTGCTCACGAAACCGGGTATTTTCTTCTTATATTCGTAGGAGTTGTAACCGGAGTGGGCGGCGGAATTTTAAGGGATATAACCGCCGGCTTTACGCCCTACATATTCGTTAAGCATTTTTATGCCTGCGCATCTATTTTGGGCGCGGCGGTATGCGCTTTTCTTTGGGACGCGGCAGGCGAAAACGCGGCGATGATAGCAGGCGCCGCAACGGTTGTTGTTTTAAGACTTCTTGCCGCGCATTTTCGCTGGAGCCTGCCGAAATAAACAGCGTACCCCGGATTGCGTATATCAGACCTGCAAAACGGGGATTTACTGTATTTGACAGCTCGCGGCTGCGTCTAAATTCATTTCTTTTTAACAAATCGGGAACGATTTTATGTTAAAATATATGTCGGCAATTTTGCCGCAATATATTTAAAAGGGGCTGCCCGACAGGGGTATTACTATGCTTTTATTAGGTATTGATATCGGCTCAACAACCGCAAAAGCGGTGCTGCGCCGGGACGATGAAATTTTATATCAGAAATATGAACGCCATTATTCCCAGGTCAGGGAAAAAACCGCCGAGCTGCTGCGCGAGGCGGGCAAGGTCGCCGGAGACGAGCCTGTCGCGGCGGCTATTTCCGGTTCTGCGGGCTTGGGTCTTGCCGAGGCTGCCGGTCTGCCGTTTGTTCAGGAGGTTTTCGCAACGGCGGAGGTCGTAAGAGAGAAGGAGCCGGACGCTTCCTGCGTTATAGAGCTCGGCGGAGAGGACGCAAAAATAATCTTTTTCGATAACGGTATCGACGAGAGAATGAACGGCAGCTGCGCCGGAGGAACAGGCGCTTTTATCGACCAAATGGCAACTTTGCTCAATGTTTCGGTTGACGAGCTGGATAAGCTCAGCCTTTCTGCGGAGCGGATATATCCGATAGCCTCGCGCTGCGGAGTGTTCGCAAAAACCGATATTCAGCCGCTGCTTAATCAGGGCGCGCGCAAGGAGGACGTTGCCGCAAGTATTTTTCAGGCGGTCGCCAATCAAACGATAGCCGGTCTCGCTCAGGGAAGAAGAATTGCCGGAAAGGTGCTTTTTCTCGGCGGTCCGCTTTATTACTGCAAGGGACTGCGGAAAAGATTTAAGGAAACGTTAAAGCTCAGCGACGAGCAGGCGGTTTTCCCTGAATACGGCCGCTATGCCGTAGCCTACGGCGCGGGAATTTATGCTGAAAAATCCGGAATACGCGAAACGGTTGACCAGCTGACCGAGCGCGTTGTTTCGGCAAAGGGCTCGCTTTCAGCCGTCGGCAGACTTGAACCGCTTTTCCGCAGCGAGGCGGAATACGAGGAGTTTAAAACGCGGCACGCAAAAGCGCAGGTTGAGGCTGAGGATATAAATTCTTACAGCGGCGCGGCATACCTCGGAATAGACTGCGGTTCAACGACGACAAAGCTGGTTCTGCTGAGCGCGGATAATAAGATTCTTTATTCGTTTTATGCTTCAAACGAGGGTAATCCGGTTGAAATAGTCCGCGCGCAGCTGAAGAAAATATATGAGCTTTGCGGCGATAGGATAACCCTGCGCGGAAGCGCGGTAACGGGCTACGGCGAGGAGCTTATACGTCACGCTTTTTCGGTCGATATCGGACTTGTTGAGACCATAGCCCATTATACAGCGGCGAAATTCTTTGAACCGCGGGTGGACTTTATTCTTGATATCGGCGGTCAGGATATAAAATGCTTTAGGATAAAAAACGGAGCAATAGACAGCATAATGCTCAACGAGGCGTGTTCTTCGGGCTGCGGCTCCTTTCTTCAAACCTTCGCCAAGGCGCTCGGCTGCGATATTGAGGAATTTGCCCGGAAGGGACTGTTCGGAAAAGCGCCGGTAAACCTCGGCAGCCGCTGCACGGTGTTTATGAACTCCTCTGTCAAGCAGTCCCAGAAGGACGGCGCGAGCATAGAGGACATTTCCGCCGGTCTTTCAATAAGCGTTGTTAAAAACGCTATTTATAAGGTTATCCGCGCGTCGAGCGCTGAGGAGCTCGGAAAATATATTGTTGTTCAGGGCGGAACCTTTTATAACGATGCGGTTCTGCGCGCTTTTGAGCGAGAACTGGGAAATAACGTTATCCGTCCGTCGATAGCCGGACTGATGGGAGCTTACGGCGCGGCGCTTACCGCGAAAAAATGCAAAAGCTCAACCGTTATCAGCCGGGAGGAGCTGGAGCGCTTTGTTCATACCTCGCGTTCCGCCGTCTGCAACGGATGCACCAATCATTGCCATCTGACGGTCAATAAATTCGGGGACGGAAAGCAGTTTATTTCGGGAAATCAATGCGAAAAGGGCGCAGGAATTAAAAGCACCGGCGAGCCGCTTCCCGATCTTCACGCATTTAAGCGCGAGTATCTGCTTAATCTTAAAAGCAATCCCGGAAAACGCGCCGGAATTAAAATCGGACTTCCCCTTGCGCTCGGAATGTATGAGCTGCTGCCGCTGTGGCACGGAATATTCGATTCTCTCGGATTTACGGTTATGCTTTCGGGAATGTCCGACCGGCGGATTTATGAAAAGGGTCAGTTTTCGATACCCTCCGATACTGCCTGCTACCCGGCTAAAATTATGCACGGGCATATTGAAAAGCTTATCGAGAACGGGGCGGACGCGATATTTTATCCCTGCCTTACCTATAACATTGACGAGCATGCCTCGGATAATCATTATAACTGTCCGGTCGTCGCCTATTATTCCGAACTGCTGAACGGCAATGTTGAGGAGCTTAAAAGGGTGAAATTCCTTTATCCTTACCTTAATGTCAACAGCGCCGCGCAGCTCTCAAAGGAGCTTTATTCCTATCTTTCGGGATTTTTCCCGGATATAACCCGCGCGGAGATAAAGAGCGCCGTTAAGCACGGTATTTCCGAATATAACAGATATATGTCGGCGGTTCGCAATGCAGGCGAGCTTGCACTCGAATTTGCGAGGGCAAACGGAAAGAGAATAATGATTCTCGCCGGCAGACCGTATCATATCGACGCCGAAATAGGTCACGGTATAGACAAGCTTGCGACGTCGCTCGGCTTTGTCGTTGTCAGCGAGGACAGTATATGCCGCCTTGCCGAGCCGCAGAAGGTAAATGTTCTGAATCAATGGACCTATCATGCGCGCCTTTACCGCGCTGCCCGTTATGCTGCGGAGCACAGCGACACCGAGCTTGTTCAGCTGGTTTCGTTCGGCTGCGGGGTTGACGCAATAACGACCGACGAGGTTCGGGAAATACTCGAACGCGCCGGAAAATTCTATACTCAGATAAAAATAGACGAAATAACAAATCTCGGAGCGGTCAGGATAAGACTGCGCAGCCTGCTCGGAGCGCTTGAGGAAAAGGAGGAAAAGGGAAATGAAAAAGAGGAGAACAGAGCCTGAAAGCTATGTTTCCTTTACCGAGGAAATGCGGCAGGAATACACTATTCTTATGCCGATGATGCTTTCCCGGCATTTCCGCCTTATCCGCCAGGTTCTGCTCAATTACGGCTATAAAGCGGAGTTGCTTGAAAATATGGGACCGGAGATTGCCGAAACCGGGCTTAAATATGTTCATAACGATACCTGTTACCCGGCAATTTTGGTTATAGGTCAGTTTATTTCCGCGCTCCAGAGCGGAAAATACGATCCGCATAAAACCGCGCTTATATATTTTCAAACCGGCGGCGGATGCAGAGCGTCGAACTATATTTCCCTTCTGCGCAAGGCTCTGCGCCACGCGGGCTATGGTTATGTTCCGGTTATTTCGATGAATTTCAGCGGTCTTGAAAATCATCCGGGCTTTAAAATGACCCTGCCTTTGCTTCACCGCCTGTTTTACGCTATCGTATACGGCGATATGCTGCTTACGCTGGTGCATCAGTGCAAGCCATACGAAATAAATCCCGGAGAGAGCGAGCGGCTTGCGGAGGAACTGACCAATCAGCTGGCGGACGGTATGATAAGCGAGGGCGTTTCCTTTAAAAAGGTAAAGCGCAACTGCAAAATGATGCTTGAGCGTTTCGGCGCAATTCCGCGGAGAAACGAAAAGAGAATACGCGTCGGCGTGGTCGGGGAAATTTATGTGAAATATTCTCCGCTCGGAAACAACAATCTCGAACAGTTTCTGAACGACGAGGGCGCCGAGGTCGTTATGCCCGGTCTGCTTGACTTCTTTCTGTATTCGTTGGTTGCAACAATGTCCGACTGGAAGCTTTACGGGCTTAAAGCCGCAGGATACCCGATAGCGAGACTGGCATTCGGCTTTGTTACCCGCCAGCAAAACGAGATAATCGAAATGATGAAGGAGGACGGGCGCTTTGAGCCTGCCACTCCGATAACCCATACTATCTCTTTGATACGCGATTATATGGGGCTAGGAACCAAAATGGGCGAGGGCTGGCTGCTGCCGGCGGAAATGCTTGAGCTTAACGATAAGGGCGTTCATAACATTATCTGCACTCAGCCGTTCGGCTGTCTGCCAAACCATATCTGCGGCAAGGGAATGATGAAGCCGCTGAGGGATCGCAATCCCGAAATGAATATCGTTGCGATAGATTATGACGCCGGCGCAACGCGGGTCAATCAGGAAAACCGCATAAAGCTTATGCTTGCAAACGCAAGGGAAAAGCTTGAGGAGGAAAACCAAAACAGGGAAAAAACGAATCCGGTTTGCGTGTAGCAGAGCGAAAAAATATAAAAAAGGGAACGGCAAAACGCCGTTCCTTTTTGTATATCAATAAACTGTTTTTTGCGGCGGCAACGCCGCTTTTTTTATTTTCCGCCGTAAGCTCTTTTTTAAAACTAACGCGGGATTTCCGAAAGAGTGCAGCCGTAGACCTCCTTGAACTTCCGCGAAAAATAGGAAAGATTTTCAAAACCGGCTGAACGGGCGCTTTCGCTTACGGTGTAGCCGCTGTCAACATAATAGCTGTAAGCCAGTCTGCATCGGGAGATGTTTATATAATCAATCGTCGTTTTCCCGGTATATTGCTTGAACAGAATACTGAAACGCGAAACGCTCAGACCGCAATGGCTGCATACTTCTTTAAGTGAAATATTTTCGTTCAGATGCTCGCTTATGTAAATCAGCGCCTTTTGCACCAGCTTATCCTGCCTTGTGTTGGACTCGGTTGAATCGTGACCCATATATTTTATTAAGCCGGCATTATCCTCGGAAATGATACGGTGAAGATATAAATGAAAAAGATTCATTTCATAGCGCATAACAGTCTGCGATTCTTCCTTTTTTAAATAGAACTCATCCTTTATGTTTCCGAGAATTCTTTGCAGAGTTATATCCTTGACCTGAATAAAGCTCTGCCTGGGAATAAAGGGCTTTATTTTTGGAGAAAGCATTTCCTGACTGAAAAAATAGCAGATATATGTACAGCTTGGAACAATTTGCTCCAAACCGTGAAAGCAGTAGGAATTGCAGAACAGAATTTCTCCGGGGCGGCAGTGAATTTTTGTCTGGTCGCAGTAGGCATAGCATTCTCCGCTTTGAAAATAAAGAATTTCTATCTCGCTGTGCCAATGTGTAAGAACCTGATATGAGGCGCTCAGAGTGTCGATATGAACGGTAAACGGAAATTTCGCATTTTCAAAAATCGGTTTTTGAAATTCGGTTGCAACAGAATAATCCATAAGAGGCTCCTCAAAAAAGTAATATTGTGTTAATCAATAGTAAAATCAAGCGTTGTTAAAACGAATTGACTGTTGTATAATCATAGCAGACATACGCCTATTTGTCAACGTTTTATGTAAATTATGACGACATTACCGCTATTTAACAATCCTAAACTGCCGTTTTAGGTATACTTTTTTATATAAATAGCTGTTTACGGTACATACAGACATTTTACCCGGTTAAAACAGTAAAATAGGACAAATATTCCAGTAAAGGAGATTGCTTTGAAATGAAAAAACAAAACATAGCTATAAAACTCAGCGCTTTTTTGTTATCGGGCATTCTCTGTTTTCCGGCGGTTTTCGCTTCGGCTGAAAATACCGGAAATGCCGCGGAAACGGTTTCGGTCCCCACTCAGCAAACCGGGGAATATTCCGATTATCTGTCAGCCAATGAAGAAATGAATAACGCGGCGGAGGATATTTCTGCGGATTTAACCGATGCCGGCGGCAGTAATTTTTCCGCTTCCCTTTCCGTCCCGGCAGACGGCCTGTATGAGCTGGAGCTTTCCTATTCGGCTGTTTCCGAAAAGAATGCGACGGTTTCCCTTGCGATTGATGGCGGACTGCCGTTCGACGAGGCTGACCGCCTGGTTTTCCCGGTATTCTGGCGCGACGGTGAGCGTAAAGCTCCGGACGCGCAGGGAAATGAGTTTTCGCCGGATATTATCGCGGTTTCCGAGCCGGTATCCTCTTATGCTATGGATTACAGCGGTCATTTTGAGGGCGCTTTCCGTTTCGCGCTGTCCGCCGGAAGCCATACGGTTAATCTGAGGGTTAAAAGCGGAGAAATAAATATACATTCGCTGACCTTTAAGGCGCCTGCCGATATAAAGAGCTACAGCAAAAAGCAGGAAAGGGAAAATCTTTCCCTTTCCGAGCCGATTGTGATAGAGGGTGAGGACGCGGTTCTGAAAAACAATCGCTCACTTATCGATTTATCCGATACCTCCTCCCCCTTAATCAGTCCCTCCGACCCTTACCGCGCAAAAATGAATTACGTCGGCGGAAGCAACTGGAAAAATTCCGGAGACTCGCTTACCTGGCAGTTTACCGCGCCCGAAAGCGGATGGTACGGTATGGGATTTGTTTACCGCCAGGGCTATAATATCGGCGGAGTTTCCTACCGCAGTATGAAAATCGACGGAGAGACGCCGTTTAAGGAATGCAGCCGGATAAAGTTCGGCTATAACGAAAAATGGTCGTACACCGAGTTTTCAAAGGGTGACACTCCTTATTATATTTACTTGGAAAAGGGCGAGCATACGCTCACTCTTGCGGCTACCGCAGGTCCGTTCTCCGAGGTTTACCACAGGCTTAAAAACGTTGCCGCCGAAATGGGCGACCTGTATGTGGATATTACCGCCATTGTCGGAGAAACGGTGGACAGCAACCGCAGCTACGAGCTTTTCAATCAGATTCCTCAATTCAACGAAAAGCTGCAGAGCATTTCAAAGCAGCTGGATAAAATCGCGCGTGCGCTTGAAATTTATCAGGGACAGTCGAGCGGTTCGGACGTTTCGACGATACGCAATATCAGCCGCGTCGTAAATCTTATGATTGAAAATCCGTACACCGCGCACCGGTATAAATCGGATTACTACGACGGCTACACCAATTTAAGCTCGCTTATCGGCGAAATAACCGAAATGCCGCTGGATCTTGACAGAATTATCCTGTTCGGCAAGGGTTCGGAGAATTATGCTCCGTCGGTTTCTTTATTTAAGAAAATCGGATTTTCGGCAAAACGCTTTTTCTCCTCCTTTATAGGGGAATACGGCGAGAAAAACGCCGACGACAGCGCAGTTACGATTTGGGTAAACTGGGGCCGCGACCAGGCTCAGATATTAAATGACCTTATAAGGGACGATTTTAAGCAGAAAACCGGAATAAACGCAAGCATAAGCATCGTCAACGCAACCCTTATTCAGGCTATTCTTTCGGGCAGCGGACCGGACGTTCTTCTTCAGCTTGAACGCACCGAGCCTCTCAATTATGCTATGCGCGGAGCCTTATACGATTTAACGCAGTTTTCCGATTGCGGCGAGGTTTTGGAGCGGTTCAACAAAAATGCTGAGTGTCCTTACCGCTATAACGGCGGACTTTACGCCCTGCCGGATACACAGCAGTTCAATATGATGTTCGTCCGCACCGATATTTTAAGCGGTATGGGCATTGAAATCCCCGAAACCTGGGATGAGCTTATAAAGGCGTCCAACCTGCTGCAGCGCAATAATTTGCAGGTGTATGTTCCCGGAACCGGTATATATACAACCCTGCTTATCCAAAAAAATCTTCCTTTATATAACGATGAGCTTTCGGCGAGCACTATGAAGGAAACGCCGCAGATTCTTCTGTTTGAGAAGATGACCGAATGGTATACGAAATACAAGCTGCCCGTTACCGCCGATTTCTATAACCGTTTCCGTATAGGCAGCTGTCCTATCGGTATTCAGAGCTACACGGTATATACTCAGCTTAAAGCGGCTGCTCCCGAAATCGACGGCAGATGGACGGTAGCGCTCCTGCCCGGCTTTGCGGACGAAAACGGAAATATCAATCATTATTCTGCCGGAACGGGTACCGGCTGCGCAATTACCAAATTTGCAAAATCCCCGGAAAACGCCTGGAAATTCCTTAAATGGTGGACCTCAGCCGAAACGCAGACCCGCTATTCGGGCGAGCTTGAGGCTGCTCTCGGACCGCTCGGAAGACTGGCGGTTTCCAATTCGGATTCTTTTGAGAGTATGGATTGGGATACCGATATGGAGGAAATTATCCTTAAGCAGCGGCAGCAGACCGACGAGCTGCCGGAGGTTCCCGGCGGCTATTATACGACCCGCTGCCTTACCCAGGCGTTTTGGGAGGTTGTTGAAAACGGCAATACGTCGTTGGAGGCAATGATAAAATGGGGCGAAATTCTGAATAACGAAATTGCCCGCAAGCGTGCGGAATATATTTCATAAATTTCTTAAGCAAAGGCGAAAATACGCCCTTTAAAATGGGTTCGGATTTAATCAGATAAGCAGAAAGGAGAAATAAATGAAAAAGCAGGAATCATCCTTAAAAAAGAAGTCCGGAATCGCTGACAGCGACAGTATAGGCTTCGCTTTAATGCTGGCGCCGTTCGCCATTCTCTTTATTCTCTTTACTGTTTTGCCCGTTATTTCATCTATAGTATTAAGCTTTTTTTCCTATGATATGATTTCCCTGCCGAAATTCAACGGCGTGGCAAATTATATGCGTATGTTCACTCAGGATGAAATTTTTCCTAAGGCATTGCTTAACACTCTTAAATTTTCGGTTATAACAGGTCCGGTAAGCTATTTTATAAGCTTTCTGTTGGGCTGGCTGATTAACGAGCTGCGCCCTCTTGCCCGTTCGGCTCTGGCATTCCTGTTCTATGCGCCCTCCCTTGCCGGAGGCACGGTTATGATTTGGCAGGTTGCCTTTTCGGGCGACAGCTACGGCTACATAAACAACATCCTGCTTTCATTGGGGCTGATTGATACGCCAATCAACTGGTTCCAGAATACAAGCTATGTCGTTCCGGTTGTGATTATCGTTCAGCTCTGGTCGAGCATCGGCGTTGCGTTTCTGGCAAATATCGCCGGATTGCAGAACGTCAACCCGGAAATGTACGAGGCAGGCGCGCTCGACGGTATCCGCAACCGCTGGCATGAGCTGTGGTACATAACCTTACCGTCTATGAAATCAATACTGCTTTTCGGAGCGGTTATGCAGATTCAGGCAACCTTTTCGATAGGCGACACTATAAAAACGCTCGCAGGATATCCGTCGGTCGATAACGCGGTTGACACTATCGTTGTCCACCTGAGCGACGTCAGCTCCGTTCGTTATGAAATGGGCTATGCGGCTTCAATTTCGGTTATGCTGTTCGCTATGATGGCTATTGCCCGTATTGTCGTGGGCAAGGTGCTCGACCTGCTGGGAAAATAGGATATATAACGGTGACAATGCTTACCGGGGAAGGAGAGAAACAAAATGAAGCCCTATGCTCAATATAAGCGTTTTACCCGCTCGCGCGCCGGAAACGTGGTCTATTTTTCTTTTTTGTTTTTAATGGGTCTGTTTTCCATGCTGCCGCTGGTTTACTGTATCTGCACCGCGTTCAAGCCGCTGGATGAACTGCTGATTTTTCCGCCCCGTTTTTTTGTTTCGCGTCCTACTCTGGCTAATTTCACCGTATTGCCGACGCTGCTTGAAAAAATGCGGATACCGTTTTCGCGTTATATGTTCAACTCGATTTTCATTTCGATAGTATCAACGTTTCTGAATATTTTTGTTTCTTCAATGGCGGCTTTTACCCTCTCTAAATCAAAGCTGAAATTCCGCAATGCGTTTTTCTGGATTGTTCAGTTTTCGCTTTTGTATAACGGAACAACGCTCGGCGTTCCCCAATACCTGATTTTCAGCAAAATGGGAATTATCGATACATACTGGGTGTATATTCTTCCCGCTATTCCGTCCTCAATGGGCGCTTTCCTGATTAAACAGTATGTGGATTCGGGAGTACCTGATACGATTATGGAGGCGGCGAGAATAGACGGCGCCAACGTATTCGTTATCTACTGGAGAATAATTATGCCGATGATTAAGCCTGCCTGGATGACGCAGCTGCTGTTTTCGTTCCAGGGGATTTGGTCGATAACTCCGACTGCGGGAACCGTTTTCAGCGAAAATCTGAAAACATTGCCGTATGTTATGGGGTCTGTATCCGCCGGCGGCACCGCGCGTTCCGGCGCGGCTATGGCGTGTACGGTTCTGCTTATGCTGCCGCCGATACTGGTCTATTTCGTGTCTCAGAGCAACGTTATGGAGACTATGGGCTCTGCCGGAATTAAAGAATAATGCCTGAATATCAAAAGGAAGGGATGAAGTACGTGAAAAAACTGATGTCCGTAGTATTTGCGGTTTTATTTGCTTTGTTCCTCTCTTTACCCGCTTTCGCGGCTGATACCGCGTCAAACATTACCTTTGTTCACCAAAGCTCCTCGGCAGGAAAATCGCAGGTGGCTGAAATCCCTGCCGTATATCGGGTAAAGGAAAGAATTGACGCCCGCAGCGTAGGTCTGGAAAAGACGATGGGCAGCATCACTTCGCTCGACTGCGATCCCGACGGCAATGTTTACGCGCTTTCGGGAGAGGGCAGGATTTACCGATTTGATAAAGATTATAATTTTACCGGAACGGTTGAAATTACCGACGCAAACGGCGAAAGGGTCGATTTCAGCGGAGCCAAGGGAATTTACGCTCCGACCGTTTCCGAGCTGTATGTCTGCGATACCGCGCATAACCGTATTCTCTACTGCGTGGATTATAAGGTCAGACAGGAAATAACCCTTCCGGAAACCTCGCTTATCCCTGAGGATTTTGTTTTTAACCCTGCGCGCGTTGTACGCGACGAGGACGGTTATCTTTACGCCGTTTGCGACGGCTGCTATTACGGCGCTATTCTTTATACCCCTGAGGGCGAATTTTCCTGCTTCTTCGGGGCTAACACCGTTAAATCCACCGTTCTCAGCGCACTCGGCAATTTATGGGACAGACTGACCATGAACGACGTTAAGCGGGCGCAGACCGTTAAAACGCTCCCGTTCCAGTTTTCCGATATCTGCATTGATGAAAACGGCTTTGTTTATACCTGCACCGGCAAGGGCGAGGGAACCGGACAGATAAGGATGCTTTCTCCCGGAGGCGACGGCATACTTGCCAACGCCGAGAACACAAATTTCGGCGAGACTGAAACCGTTCGCCGGTATGACGCCGTTGTAAGCCAGAATTTCGTCGGAATTCAGGCGGACGGCGAGGGCTTGATTTACGCCGTTGACAAGGGCTTCGGTCTTATTTATATTTACGATACCCGCGGCACTCTTTTAGCTGCTTTCGGCGGCGGAATGGGTACCGGCGTTCAAAACGGCAACTTCAAAGCCGCCTCCGCAATATGCTTAAAGGGCAGCGATGTTCTTGTTGCGGATGAAATCAATTCTTCCATAACCGTGTTTTCGCTAAGCGAGTTCGGAGAAACCTATCTGAAAGCTCAGAAGCATACGGTTAAAAGCGAATTGACCGAGGCAAAGCCGCTTTGGGAAGCAGTTTTACAGCAGGACCCGATTAACCGGCTCGCTTTAACGGGCTTGTCCGAGGCAGCCTACCTGGAGGAGGATTATCCCGCCGCTATGTCCTATGCCAAGCGGTGCGGAGACAGCTCACTTTACAGCAAGGCGCGCGTTAAGTATCAGAACCGGTATGTTTCCGATAATTTCTGGTGGATTTTCCTGATTGCCGTATCGGTAATCGCAGGGATGTGCGTGCTGCTGGTATACAGCGTTAAGCATGAGGTTCATATTATTAAAAACCGGAAGCTCAGGGCGCCCTTCAGCGCGATTATCCATCCGTTTGAGACATTCGGCGAAATCAAGGAGAAAAATATCGGTTCGGTAGCTCTTGCCGCCGTTTTCACCCTGCTCTTTTTCCTTTCCTCCGCCGCTGCGTCGATTTGGAGCGATTTCCGGTATACCTCCTATAATTCCGATAATTATAATTCCCTGTTCCAGCTGCTCCAGACCTCCGGCTTGATTCTTGTTTGGACGGCGGCAAACTGGGGAATCAGTACCCTGCAGGAGGGTAAGGGAAAGCTGAAAGAGGTTTTCATTGTCACCTCTTACAGCGTACTTCCGCTGATTTTATATAATATTGTTTCAATTCCGCTTACATATGTTGTTGCGGACGCCGGCAGCGCCCTGATTTCGGGACTTCATCTGCTCGCTCTGATTTTATGCGGCGTGCTGCTGTCGGTAGGACTTATGAAAATTCATGATTACAGCTTTTTCAAGTTGCTGGTTACCGCATTGATATCGGTACTGCTGATTATTCTGATTATCTTTGTTGTCTTTATGGTCGGTATGCTGCTCGCGCAGTTCTTCGGGTTCTTTGTTGAGGCGGCAACCGAGCTGATACGGAACAACAAATAGCGCATTGCCTGAAATACAGAGAAAGGAGCGGCTTTATGAAGAACTTAAAAAGCGGATTAGCCGTTATTATGGCGTTATCGGTTTTGCTCGGACTGTCCTCCTGCGGGAAAGCAAGGTCTGCGGACTATAAGCTCCCGGATGAGTTTTCCGCCGTAACCGATGAGGTTATCGCCCAAAACAGCCGTTATTCCCTCGTTTGGAATAACGAATCTAAGAATGTCTTTTTAAAGAGCAGCTCCTCGCAGAAAATCTGGGGAACCGTGCCTTATGAATACTTTCAGACAGGGGAAACAAGCTACAGCCTTTCCTCTCCTGTACAGATTGAATACTATAATTCAAACGACGGCTCCATGAACACTCTCAATGCTCTCGACTGCATAGAGGGGAATACGGTTTCCGCCGAAAAAACCGAGAACGGCATTAAGGTTTCCTATTGGTTTGAAGAACCGAAAATTTCCGTTGCGCTCAGCTATACCCTGCGCGAGGACTCTCTGCTGATATCGCTTAACAGCGACGATATAACCGAGGGCGAAATCAACAGCCTGACAGGCGTCTCGGTAGCTCCGTACCTTTGCTCCGTTAAAAACGGAACGGAGGGCGACTATCTCTTTGTCCCGACAGGAAACGGCGCAGTAATGTATACCGATACTCAGCCGGACGACAGCGCCCGCAGCTTTTCAGCGGAGGTTTACGGCAACGACCCCGTCCGCAAGCAGTTTGATATGCCGTCGGCTACCGAGGAAATCCGCCTCCCGGTTTACGGGGTTAAAAGCGGAAACGACGGACTTTTCGCCATAATCGAGGAGGGTCAGGGAGCAGCAAGCATTAACGCTCTCGCAGGAAACCCGGCAAACGGCTATTCTGCGGTTTACGCCTCGTTCAATGTCCGCGGCTATAACCGCGCCGAGCTGGAGGCTTATGCTACAATTATTCTCAATAACAAGCGTCCTAAGGGGAAGGTCTTTTCCGTAGGCTTTTATCCTCTGGAAAACGACGCGTCTTACAGTAAGATGGCGGCGGTTTATAAGGAATATCTTTCGGAAAACGGACTTCTTGAGAAATCCGGCTCCGCTCAGAAGGACTGTATGATTACCTTTACCGGCGGCGCGCTTAAAAGAACCTTTACTCTCGGTATTCCGCACGACGTTATAAGCGTATTGACCGATTTTTCCGCAGCGGAGGAGATATTAAAGGATATTTCAAAGAACACCTCGGCTGACGTTGACGTCCGCCTTTACGGCTTCGGTCAGACCGGAGCGGATAAAACCTATGTCGGCGGCGGATTTTCATTTTCTTCAAAATTCGGCGGAATGTCCGGCTATAAATCGCTGAACGGCTTTTGCCGCGAAAACGGTTTTGACCTATACGCCGATTACGATATAATTCAGTTTTCAAAAGGCCATAACGGATATAGCAGCTTCAGGGACACCGCCCTCAGCGCTAATATGCAGCGCGCGGCGGTGCAGCCGATAACAAAAAATACCGTAAGCTATGACGAGGACGCTCCGAAAACCGTGTTTTTAAAGCGCGAAAAGCTGTCCGATGCTATGGAACGGCTGCTTGAAAGCTGCGGAAAAAATGTTGACGGTCTTTCCCTCGCCTCTCTCGGCAATCTGGCTTATTCAGATTATTCCGCGGAAGGCACTATGCAAAAGGGCGCGCTCCGCGAGCAGTTCGGCGCATTGATTAAAAAGGCATCGGAAAACCATAAGCTGCTTTTAAGCAACCCGAATGACTACGCGGCAGGACTGTGCGACGTAATCTGCGACCTGCCGACGCAAAACGGCGGATACGCCTGCTTCGACGAGGAGGTTCCGTTTTACGCTTTGGTATACCGCGGAGCAATTCCGCTTTACGGCAGAGCGCTGAACCTTTCGGTCAATAAGGAGGAACAGCTGCTTTCTCAAATGGAGGCGGGAATTGCACCCGCGTTCCGTCTTACCGAAACTGCCGACCGCGGGCTTGCCTCCTCCTATGCCGATGTTTCATCACGCACCGTTTATGAAAATAACAGAAACGATATTGCCGAAATTCTGTCGGCGTGCAGCGATACTCTCGCCAGACTTTCGGATTCCGAGCTGCTTGAGCATACGGTGCTTTCCAAAGGCGTAACCCGTTCCGTTTTTGCCGGAGGAAAGGTTATGTATGTAAACCATACCGAAAAGGAAGTTACCGTAAACGGCTGCGCGGTAGCGCCGAAATCCTTCAGGCTCGCGGATGAGGAGGGCGTGCAATGAAAAGAAGAAAACAGGGCGGAATAGAATCTATAAAGCGCAGATACGGCGCGCTGTTTATAGCTCCGTGGGTGTTCGGCGTGGCTCTGTTTGTCATTGTTCCGGTTTTAACGTTCTTTCGGTACAGCTTTTCCGACATTGAAATAACCGCCGCCGGAATAAAAACAACCTTTGCGGGACTCAAGCATTATAAATACATCTTTACAGAGTACCCGTATTACGCCGATATGTTCCGGTCGTCGCTGTCAAGTATGATAACGTCGCTGCCGATAGTTGTTGCGCTGTCGATGATTTTAGCCGTTATTCTCAATCAGAAATTCCGCGGCAGAACCTTTGCCCGCGCGGTATTCTTTCTGCCGGTTATCATAGCATCGGGAGTGGTTATGGACGTTGTAAACGGCTTCGGAATGACCAGTCAGGTGACCTCGGCTATGACTGCCGGAGCGGAAACCGGCGCGGCTGCCGCCGGCTCGGAATATATGGAAATTATCGATTTCGTGGCGCTGCTCGAAAGATTTAATCTTCCGCCTCAGATTAACAGCCTGCTTGTTACATATCTTACCGATACCTTTAATTTAATCTGGAACTGCGGAATTCAGATTTTGCTTTTTGTTGCCGGTCTGCAAACTATTCCGTCTCAGCTTTACGAAGCCGGACGGGTTGAGGGAATTACCGCCTGGGAGCAGTTCTGGTATATCACGTTCCCGATGATGTCGCGCATTGTCCTGCTGGTTGTGTTTTACACCATGGTTGAGCTTTTCACCGAAAACGGCACTTTGGTCGATACCGCCGTCAGACTGATGGGCAACACTGATTATTCAACCTCCGCCGCCATGCTTTGGCCGTATTTCGGCGCGGTAGGAGCCGCTATCGGACTGATAATGTTCCTGTTCAGCCGGTGCTGTCTTAAAAAATGGGAGTAATCCCGGAAAGGATAACCGAAAAATGAACAAAACCGTTCTGAAAAATAAAACTAAGGGCGTCGGTGTTTCGGTGCTGCGGATGCTGTTTCTGCTGGCATTTGAATTTGTTCTGCTCTATCCCGTTATTTTTATGATAAGCAACTCGTTCAAGGTCACTTCGGATACGCTGAATCCCGCCGTAAAATGGTTTTCTCTGTCTCCTACGACATACGGCTATAAGGTCGCCTGGATGGCTTTCGATTATTGGAACGGACTGAAAATAACCTTTCTTTTCGGAATTGTTTCCGGTCTTATTGAGGTTGTAACCTGCGCGGTTTACGCATACGGACTTTCCCGCTTTGAGCTTAAATTCAAAAAGCTCTGGATGTTCCTGCTTATCGTAACCATCCTTATCCCCGATGTTATGCTCATTATTCCGCGTATACTGAACTTCCGGTATATGGATGTTTTCGGAATACTGGGGCTGTTTTATAAGCTGACCGGCGTTGACCTGCGGGTTAATATCACCGATACGGTTTGGACGTTCTATCTTCCGTCGCTGTTCGGAGTAGGCTTAAAGGGCGGACTGTTTATCTATATTTATATGCAGTTCTTCAAGGGTCTGCCCAGAGAGCTTGAGGAGGCGGCTTGGATTGACGGCGCGGGTCCGGTTCAGACCTTTATCCGCATAATTATTCCGAGCTCCGGAGTCGTTATTCTTACGGTGTTTATCTTTTCCTTTATATGGCATTGGAACGACTGGCTGCTTGCGACTATGTATACGGAAAATAACCACACTCTGGCATTTACCCTCAGAAATATTTCCGGATATATCGGTCAGCTGTGGTCGAGTATGAAGATTTCCGCCGATTCGTCTGCCTACTACGGCGCACCTCTGGCGGCGTGCCTGATGTTTATAGCTCCGCCGACTCTGCTTTACGTTATTTTGCAGCGTCACTTTATCGAAAGCGTTGACCGCGTTGGTATTGTAGGATAAAACTTTGAAATACGGGCTTTTGCCCTGAATAAAAAAAGGAGAAAGAGCTTATGAAAAAAAGAATATTGAAATCTGCATGCCTTGTTTTGGTTTTTTCCATGCTGTTTTCGGTGTGCGCGTGCAAAAAGAAGCCCCAGGAGTATTCCTCAACGGTAATCTGGGAGGATGAAGAAAGCTCCTCCGGCTCCGGAAATGCGTCCGGTCAGGAGTCAGGCGGCTCAAACAGCTCATCCGGCAGCACACAGTCTACAAAAATGACCAACCTTACCCGCGACCAGGTTATGGCGCAGATGCCCGAAAAGCTTAAAGGCACAACCATTAAGTATATGTCATGGGATAACCCGAAGGCAAGCGTTGAAAAGGACGCTATCGCGGCTTTTGAAAAGGCAACCGGTATTACCGTTGAGGTTGAGCAGGTTGACCTTACGAAGAAATTCGATATTTTAACCTCGCGTATTGCGGCAGGCAATGCGCCGGATATTTTCAGAACCGATGAAATTTATCCGTCAATCGTTAAAAACCTCCAGCCTATCGATAACCTCAGCTATAATTTCAACGATAAGGCTTGGAACTGGCAGATGATGCACGATTTCACCTTTAACGGAAAAACCTACGGTATGCTGCTCCAGGATACCCCGTTTATTCCGATTGCGCTGCTTTTCTATAACAAGGCCGCTCTTAAAAAGGCTGAAATGGATAATATGGACCCCTATACCATATGGCATAACAATCCCAACGATTGGACCTGGTCAAAATTCTGGGAGCTTTGCGATACCTTTGTAAACCGTAACGGAAATAAGGACGGCTACTACGGCGCAGGCTTTGGTGATACCTATGTTTACGCCTACGTCCGCTCGTTCGGTTTTACCAACATAACCTACGATTATAAGGAAAACAAATATACCTCTCAGCTCAAAAACCCGAAATACGTTGAGCTTATGAAAACTCTTGCCGATAAGGTTCAGAGCAAGGCGATAGCCTGGCAGGCAGGCGGCGGCTTTGAGCAGGGACAGACTCTCTTTGAGTATAACTGGAGCCAGAACACCAATGCCGGCAACATTTACTATAAGAACCTGAAGGACCGCAACAACTTAGGCATTGTTCCTATGCCGACCGATTCAACGTCAACCCTTTGCTATCAGCACTATATGCTCTGCATACCGGTCGGAGCCAAAAATCCCGAGGCAGTTCCTTACTTCGTCCGCTATATTCAGGACCGCAAGGGCTATAACCTCGATACGCTGTATGCCGTTCCCAACTCTCAGGAGGTTATCGAATGGACTCTTGACCGCGCTAAAAAGCAGCAGAATCTTTTTGTCGGCAGCTCGGTTCATAATTACAGCTATATTTACGGACTTTTGGGAGCGGATTCCTCTCAGACCAAAAAATTCTGCGATTCATTCGCTGCCGCGTTTGAGGCTGCCGCAAACAACAACAATAAAGCTATATCGGAGTTGAAATAAAGTTAAAGCGAGGTACCTTTCATGAGAAAAAAAGGGCTGATTATTAAAATTATTGCTGTTCTTACGGTATTTGCACTTTTAAGCGCCTGCGCCGGAAACACCGCGACGGGCGGAAATAAAAATAAAAACAATAATGTTAAGAAGGATAATTCGTCCGCAGACGGCAGCTCATCCGATAATTCTTATCAGGACGACAGCTCGGACGAAGATACCGACGACTCAGGTTTAATTCAGAAACGTCCCTGGCAGAGCTATATCCCGAAAAATTCCACTTCCTGGTGGAGCAGCTCGTCGTCCTCGTCATCTTCTTCATCTTCATCATCTTCGCCATCCTCATCGTCTCAGACCGGGTCTGAGGACTCCGGAAAGGAGACCGAGAAATGTCCCTATACCAAGGCGCAGCTGATGGATATGCTGAAATACCTAACCTTTAACGAGGCTGACCGTTACGCCATCGGCGTCGGCTGCGGAAGCAAGAACGTTTCCCGTCAGATTTCAACCTTTGAAAAAAAGGCGGGCGGCGCTCCCGTCACCTTTGATTTTGAAATGTCCTGCCTGCCGTACAGCGTTGACGAACGCCAGCTTAACCGAATTGTTACCGAAATGGTGCAGTTCACCCAAAAGGGCGGAATAATCTGCGCAACCAACCATTGGCTCACACCGACTACAAAGCTTGCCGACTCAACTCAGCAGGGCGCGAACAATTCCCGTCAAAGGCTGACCCGCGCGCAGTATTTACAGGTTATGACGCCGGGAAATCAGATATATGAAAACTTCCGCGAGGAGCTGGCTTACGGTGCGGAGTTCTTTAAAAAGCTTGAGGACGCCGGAATTCCCGTTGTTTACCGTCCTATGCACGAGGCAAACGGCGCATGGTTCTGGTGGGGCGTAGGCGGAAACGACGGTATAACAGGCGCGGATGTTGCGGCTCTTTACCGCTATGTTCACGATTATTACGTTAAGGAAAAGGGACTCAGCAATATTATATGGTGCTTCTGCACGGCTCTTGCCGGAAACCACAGCGAAAAATACAGCTGGTGGTCAGAGGGTAACTATATCGATATTGCCTCAACCGACTGGTATTTGTATTACGGCGACTATGAGGGCTATTATAACGGCGCTCAGAGCTTGGCGGACGGTATGCCTTTCGCGATGTCCGAATTAGGCTGGGACGGTAACGGCTGGAACAGCACAAATAATGCAACCTGGAACAAAAATATACCGGATGTACTGAACAGAATAGGCTGGAACAGCGAGATAGCCGACAAATATGCAAAATTAGGCTGGGATATAAAGAAATTGAACGCTTCCCAGACTCCGCTTCAGGTAACTCTCAGCTATCTTGAGGACAGAATGGAAAGATGCGGGGCAAAATGTGCCTATGTCGGTCTGTATTTCGATTTTGACGATAATCAGATTACCACTCTCAGCGACAAATGCATAACCCTTTCTATGATGCCCGAAATTTGGAAAAAGGTCATTAAATAATAGGTTTTAACCGCAGCCGGAAAGAGCGTTCGGCTGTGGGGTAAATAAAAATTTATAAAAAAGGAGAACAAGAAAATGAAAAAAGCATTTCGATCTGTTTTAGCGTTTATGCTGGTATTCGTAATCATGGCGTCGGTATTCTGTACCGCCGGCGTTTTCGCCGCCGCCGATACGGTATACACCGCTCATTTGCACGGAACCGGCAACACAACCTTAGCAACCGAAGAAGTCTCTGTAGAACCGGAAACAACCTATACGGTTTCTTTCCTTTGGAAATCCGTTCAGGGCAATGCCCGCGTCCGGCTTTCAGGCTCTGCCGTCGGCAGCAAAAATGTTGACTTGATTGTTGACGGCTCATACCCTATGCCAGGAATCAACTATAACTGGCAGACCGGCAGAGTAACCTATACCTTTACTGCGAGCGGCGACGCGCTGTTTTTCTCTGCCCTGCAATACTCTGCCGAGGAAACCGAATTTTACATCGGCGATGTTAAAATTTTTGCGTCAGATGCAAACGGCGTAGCCGTTGAGGGCGGCGAGGTAATTGATCTTTCGTTTGTGAACGGTGATTTTACCTGGACTGCTCCGGATGCCGCCTATATCGACTATGCGGAGCAGGAAACCGGATTTTTCGCACTTGAAAGCGACCCCAACGACGGTGTAGAAAAGCTTATTGTTTTCAAAATGCCGTATGTTTTCCCGGATGCCTGGGATGCGCGCTCGTTCAATAAAGAGGTCTCTGTCGATACCTCAAAAACCTATACCTTTAAAATGTATTATAAATCCCTGAGTACGGATAACAACAGGGGCAATATCGTTGTAAACAACACAATAATTGTTGAGAACGGCGGCTATAATGTTAAGAACGGAGCTGTTTATGACGGCTATACCGGACTTATTTCATACACCTTTAAACCCTCAAATTCGTCTATTTATATCAATATGGAAAACCGTTTTGATGAGGCAGAAAAGGTACATCGCCTTAAAGACTATGCTATTGCTATGCCGCAGCTTTTTGAGTCCGATGAAAACGGCAATGCCGTAGAGGGCGGAGATGTGGTTGACTGCGACACCACATTTGAATCCTGGAATTATGACGGTTGGAATGGGCATACTACCCTTTATTCAGCTGCCGGTATTGAACTCGGCTCAAAGGATTTCTTTATTACTAAATCAGCTGTTCATACTCAGCCTGAAAACGGCAAGGTTTACGTCGGTACATTTAACGAATGGTTTACCGAAAGCTGGGTTGGATATTCGGTAAATGTTGAATCCGGCAAAACCTACACCTTTGGCATTCTTTACAAATACGGCAGGGGCGATGAAGTTACACTTTCGCTCAGCGGAAATGCAGTTGGCGAAACTGTTACATTAGCAAGAAATGCCGATACCGTAAGTGCGGAGTATGACCCGTATACAGGACGTTACAGCTATACCTTTACCGCTCAGGGCGATACATTGAATATCAATTTAAACACCGGAACTGTAAACAGTCAGTTTATTTACTGGGTTGCTGACCCGATTCTTACCGATTCTGAAGGCGGCTCCGTGAACTGCGATGTTGATTTCTGTCAGTGGACTACCGACGGTCTTTACGGCAGACACGGTTACTTTTCTATAAGCGATGACGGCGACGCATCGTTCTTTGCTACTAAGGTTCGTGTTCACGAACAGCCCGGCGACGGAAAGGTTTATGTCGGTACGTTTAATGAGTGGTTTGTAGACGGTGCTGTATATCATTCCATCGGTGTTGAGACCGGCAAGACCTATACTTTCAGTATGCTTTATAAATTTATTACGGCTGAGGGCGAGAATGTTCAGTTTACCCTCAGCGGAAGTGCCGTAGGCGAAAAGGTTATATTAGCCAATAACGCCGACCCGGTAAGCGCAGAATACGATCCTCTTACCGGACGTTACAGCTATACCTTTACCGCTCAGGGCGATACGCTGACGATAAATCTGCAAAACAGCAGTAAAAATGTCAGGACAATTTATCTGATTGCCGATCCGCAGATGGCAGATTCCGACGGCAATTCCGTAAACTGCGATGTTGACTTCTGCCAATGGAATACCAGCGGTCTTTACGGCAGAACCGGTTATTTCAATATAACCACTGATTATGCGTCCGGATTCGGCGTCAACCTTATAACCGGCGATGCCAATGCTGACGGCGCGTTCAATATCGCTGACCTTGTTGCGGCTAAGAAATATCTTTCCAATGCTCGCAAATGGCTGAGCTTTAAGGCTCTTAATACAACAAAGGCTGATATTTCGGCTGACACTCTTGCAGCAGTCAGACGCTGGCTTTTAAACGGAGCCGAGGTGCTTTCAAAGCAGGAGGTTATGAATAAGCTGACTGCCGCTGCCTCTTCAAAATATCTTTTAGGCGCTCATACTGCAGGCAATACCGATGTCCCGGCCTGCGCGGACAGCTTTTCGGCGGTTATGGGCTATACTCCCGGCTATATCGACGTTGATATGCATTCCCTGCCTTTCATTTCCGGTGATGCAACCAACCGTATTGTTTCAGATGTAACGGCTTATGCTATGCAGGGAACAGGCTTTATAACCCTTTCGGCTCATTGGCTTACCCCGACAACCAAAATCGCGGACGCTACTCTTCAGGGCGCCAATAACAGCCGTACTATGCTGACGGTCGAGCAGTATAACAACGTTATGACCGCCGGCACAACCGAAAACACCAATTTCTTAGAGGAGCTGGCGATTGACGCTGCATTTATCCGCAAATTAAAGGATAACGGCATTTCGGTTATCTTCCGTTCAATGCACGAAAGCAATCAGGGATATTTCTGGTGGTGCGTGAACCCGGAGCAGGGAATTACCGCGGCTATGTATTCCAACCTCTACCGCTATGTCCACGATTATTTCACAGTAACCTGCGGATTGGATAACATTATATGGCAGTTCAACGCAGACCGCGCCGGCTATAACGCGGAAACAGTAGCGGCTATGTATCCCGGCGATAATTACGTTGATACCGTTTCTCTGGACTGGTATCTTTCAGCCGGTTCTACTGCCACCGAGCTTTACAACGCATACACCTCTTTAATGAGTATTTCCGGAAATAAACCCTTTGCAATCGCCGAATTCGGCGGATACGGCGACTATGATATTTATAATATCTCATTCTCTGAAACCTTAAAGAAAATAGACGACGCCTGCACTATGGGCGCGAAAATTGCCTATGTCGGTCCCTATGTAAACTGGGGAGACATTAAAAACTGATGTCCCATTCAAAGCCGTCCCAAAACGGCGGCAAAATCAAGTCCTGCGGCGGTTCTGCCGCCGCAGGCAGCTGAATTTGAAAATTACTTTTTTATTGTTTTTTGAAAAACAAAATATCTCACCGAGGTGGGAAGTATGAAAAAACAACTTAAAAATTCAATATATAGATTAAGGCGTGCAGGTGCGCTTTTGATGGGGGTAATTCTGCTTTTTACCTGCGTTGTTATCCCGATGCAGGCGGTTATAGCAGAGGAGGAAAAATTTCCGGCTGTCTGGCTGCATGAATGGAATACCGATGCGGGACTTACCCACACCGTTGAGGTTATTACCGGCAGAACATATACATTTACCTGCCTGTTCCGCGCCAAAAAAGCCACTCCGGGCGTCAGGCTTACGGGTACTGCCGTAGGCGATATCTGGCTGATAGTAAACGATACGACCGCTGCCGGCGTTAAGTATAACGTCGTTACGGGCGAGCTTAGCTATACCTTTAAGGCTCAGGGTACTGAGCTTACAATGGGCGTTTACGCCAACAGTCTGTCCGGCGGAGAGTTCGAGGCTTATTTTGCAAAGCCCAACTTATATGAATCGGACGGCGAGGGCAATCAGTACGGCGACCAGTTCTTCGACTGCGACCCGGATTTTGATACAAGCTGGGAAAAATGGTTCTACGGCGGCAATTACCGCAATATAGTTGAGGTTGACAAAAGCGTTTTCGAGAAAAACGATTTCCCGACCGGTCTTGCCTCCCTTTCGGTAGGCTATGAGCTTTCTCCGGAATTTGATTACCGCGTTCTGTATTACGATATCACCGTCCCGTATGAGGTAACAAAGCTTAATATCGACTATACGCTTATGGACGGCGTTAAGTTCCGCAGAATAAACGGAAACAAAAACTTCAAGGACGGCGAAACAAACGAGGTTACAATAATCGTTCAGGGTCAGAAACCCGGCGGCGCAAAGGAAAATGTAAGATATATTATCCGCGTGTACCGTCAGGCGGAGACTGCTGCTCAGCTTACAAAGCTTGATATCGGTTACGATTTAACGCCCGCTTTCAGCCCCGATGTATTTGAATACAGCGCAAAAATCCCTAATGAGGCAGACAGTGTAAACGTCGAGTGGGAGGGAACATCCAACACCCATTTGGTCTCAATTACCGGAAATACCGATATTCCTGTCGGAAAACCGACGGCGGTTGTTGTCACGGTTGCGAACGTGAGCGAGCATGAGACTGCCTATACCGTAAACGTAATGCGGGCGGGCAAGGACGGCGATTCCTCAGAGCTTAAAAAAATACTTGCCGACGCGGTTAAAAAGGTTACGCCGTCGGAGGTTGACCTCGCAGACGACTTCAGAAAGAAGTTAGAGGAGGCCGCGGACAATAAAATCTCGGTTGTTATTCTGGATTTCTGCAAGCTGAACGCCATTTCCGAGGTAAAGGATAATTTCGGAACGATTATCCCCGGAACAAAGGGATATATCAGCGCGCTTGTCAATATAACCGACGGCAGTATAGTCGCCGAGGATAAGCTATACATAGAGCTTAAGCCCGATACGGTTGAATATACCTTTACCGAGGACGAGGTTTCAAAGGATAAGGACTTTGTTCTTGAGGAAAACGGAACATATCTTGTTGAATACACCGGTGACGCCAAAAAGGTCGTTATTCCGGAAACCGTAACCGAAATCGGCTTCAACTGGTATCAGCCGGAGGATAAAACCGCCTGCGAGGTTCTGATTATTCCCGATAATGTCCAATATCTGCCAGAAAATCTCTGTTACGGTATGTATCATCTGGAAACGGTATATATGGGCGACGGCATAAGCACTCTTCCGCCGTACAGCTTTAATCATTGCTACTTCTTACAGAATGTACGGCTGTCCGAAAACCTTACGAAAATTCAGTCCAATGCTTTCGGCGGCTGCTGCTCTCTTTATAACATCCGCCTGCCCGAAAGCTTAAAGGAAATCGGAAATTCCGCGTTTACCTTTACTCTGCTGCGCGATATAACCGTTCCTAAGGGCGTAAGCTCGGTAAAAGCGTCCGCTTTCTCCTCTCCGTTCAACGCGTGGAGACAGCTGGTAAGAGGCTCAGATAACGAATACTTTATGTTTGTGTTCAATTCCGAGAACGACCCCGACGCCGTTCGCCTGGGTCAGATTTCGGACGCCCACGTTGATTACTGGGATTATTACGGAAACCGTTATATGACATATGACGAGACTCTGCTCGGTCAATTTATGCAAGGTCTTATTCCCGACCCGTGGGTGAACGGATATATTATCACAACTCCCCGAACGGTTACGGTTCTGAATAAGGACGCCGCTCTTGACGGAAATGTAGGCTTTACCGTAAACGGCTTTTACAGCGGCGGAAACACCCTCAGACTGCCGAACAGCTTCAATGCTGAGTCTATCGGCAAAATCGACCAGACAATCGCCGAGCTTAACGCGCGGTATGACAAATTTGTTAAAGGCTCGGAAAACGGCTGGAAAACTGCGTCGCCTGTCGCCTATAAATATGAAACGCTGAATATGAAAATCAACGAAATCGCCGCCCGCGGTCAGCGCGCGCTTGATGTCGGTCTGTTCAACGAAAAAACAACTGCGGACGACGTTATGAACGCAGTCAAAAATGCAGTCGTTACCGATGACAGCAGCATTGCATTCTCCTGGAAAGAGCCTTTCGGAATAAGCGACGGCATACTTTCCGGCGTTATCGAAGTTAAAAACGACAGCTATTCCTATGAGCTTACCCTGAACTCGACGTCGAGAAATATTGTTGACGCAGGCGAGGATAAGCCGGATGAGCCAAAGAACATTGACGTTACTATCGATACCTCGAAGGCTCCGCTTTCTCTGCTGAACAACAGCTGCGCCGTTATGGATTGGGAAACCGGATATATAACCGTAAAGCCCTATACGACGATTAAAGCCTTTTTGAACACGGTTAAGCTGAAAAGCGGCTATAATCTCAGATTCTATGACGACGAGGGCTATGAGATTTACGATGCGTTTTATAATACGGCGTATCTTGAGGAAAACTTCATTCTTCAGGTAAATAAGGGACTAAGCCGCGTCAATGAGCTTGCTTTCCGCTGCTCCTATCCGTCAAATGCGGAGGATGAAACGGGCGACAGCAATACTGTCGGCAGCACTGCCGACAACAAAACCGTTAAGAAGGTTAAAAAGGTTATCCGTGTGCCTGTCGAGACTGAATCCGATAATACATGGTTAATTTACGTTATTATTGCCGCAGTAGTAATCGCGGCGGGCGCGGGCACCGGAGTGTTCTTCTTTATGAAGAAACGCCCGAAAGGTAAAAATTCACGGTGATATTCCGCAGCAATTTGCGGAATACACCCAATGAGGAGAATTATTATGACAAAGAAAGAACTTTATGACATTGTTTACAATCTGACCTATAAAACCGATAAATATGCGGTCGGAGCTCACCTTTGCGGCAACCTCGATGTAAACAGACAGCTGGAATTGTTTAAGAAGTATACGGGTGATAAGCCGGCATTTATCGACTTTGATATGCACTCAATGCCATATAAAACTCCCTCAGATGTAGCCAAAGCCGCCGCGCAGCTTAAAGCCTTTACCGAGGAGGGCGGATTTGTAACCCTTACAAACCATTGGGTTGTTCCGACAGTAAATATAAAGGACGCGACCTGCCAAGGAGCGAACAACTGCCGCTATACCTTAACTCATGAGCAGTACCGCGAGGTTATGACTCCGGGAACAGAGCTTTATACAAACTTTACCGACGAGCTGAATGTTACCGCAGTATTTATGAAAAAGCTTGAGGAGCTGGATATTCCGGTAATTTACCGCCCTCTGCACGAAGGAAACGGAGCATGGTTCTGGTGGGGCGTACATAAGGATTTAGGCGTTACCGGCAAGGATGTTGCAGACCTTTTCCGCTTTGTTCACGATTACTATGAGAATAAATGCGGTATTCACAATATTCTCTGGGAATTCAATACCGCTATGGCGGGTACTTATGAGGAAATGGCTACCTGGTTCCCCGGCGAGGACTATGTTCAGATAATGTCCACCGACTGGTACTTAAAGGAGGGGGACTATATAGGCTATTACGAAAAGCCTATGGCGCTGTGCAGCAAGCCGCTCCCTTATACCATTGCCGAATTCGGCGGCGACGGAAACTATCCGATGTGGGAGCATCCGATGCGCGAGAGCCTCGGCTATGTGGACGCGCAGCTTGAAAAAGGCGGAAAATGCGCCTTTATAGGTTTCTATTTCGATTATCCCGATAATATTGACTGGACATTGTCTCCGAATGCGCTTACCTTAAAGGATTTCCTTGAAATTAAAAAAACCTTTTAAAGAAAGAAAATCCCTTTCCTCGCCGGAGGGCGGGGAAAGGGATTTAGCTTTATACTCAGCTTTTATTAAAAACGGTGATGCTATGAATTATATTGATATTTCTCACGGTCTCGGAGTTCCGTTCGGCGGCTTCGGCACAGGCTATTTCGTTTTCGGCCGTCACGGCTTTGTAAACTTTAATCTTGACGGCTATCCTGAGCAGCAGCAAACCGCCGAATACCCTCACGGAACGTTATGGGACTATACCGCAGAAAATCCTGTCTGCGGTCCGGTCGCTCTTTATGCGGATATAGACGCACAGCGCCGGCTCCTCCAGAAGGACAGCCACCCCGCAATCGCCGGAAAGCCGTCGCGCTTTGTTAAAAACGAGGTTAAAATGCCATATGGGAGAACCGTGTTTTCGGCGGACGATTTCCGCATAGAGCTGCTTATGTATTCCTCACTTAAACGCTTTGATTTAAGCCGCACCTCAATTCCCGCCTGCGTAATCGAATATACCGTTACAAATACCGGCTGTAAGTCCCGTACCGTGTCGCTCGGACTGGCTTATGACGCAGACAGGTTCACCGCCGGAAAGCAGAACGGTCTTTTGGTTTTAAACGAGAAAAGCGGCGGAATTGCTTTCGGTATAGATAAGGAGGAGCCGCGGGAAATTGCTCCCGGAGAAACTGTAAATTATGTCGGAGCCATAGGCTGGTATTATCCCGAATTTGTTACTCAGGGGCTAGCCCGCGACGATATTATTCTCCGCCATAACAGCATAAAGGATTATAACGAAAACGAGCATAGAAAGGGCTATCTGCGCAACTATACCCTGCGTTATGAAAGCGCTGCCGCAGCGGCAGAAACGGCGCTTGAAAATTATGAGGAATGGAAACGGGATATAGATGCATGGCACAGTGCCTTTTCTTTCCCGGAGGAAACGGCAAAGCTTTTATTCGGAAGCTATTCGTCGGTTATCACCTCCTCGCTCCATACAACACAAGGCTATTATTTTGAAATCGAGCAGCCCCACGGCTGCCTGAACACAATGGATGTTTCGGTTTATTCTACATGGCTGTATATGATGAACTGGCCCGAGCTTGAGGAAATCGATTTATACCAGTATATCAAAACGGTTCCTATGGAGGGAGAAACGCGGGGAAAGGTATGGCATTCCCTTTGGGCGGACTCCGCGCATTATGTCGAGGAAGCTATTTTTGTGCTGCGGGTCTGGCGCTATGTTCTCTGGTCGGGAAATCTTCAGCTTGCCGAGGACGCATGGGACGTATGCAAAGCGGCGCTTGAGCATTTGTATTCAACCGAGGGCTCGGGCGCGCTGATTGATAATATCAGCGGAAACCAAAGCTACGACGCATGGAAAATGCCCGGTATCTGCAACTATGTAAACAATCAATGGCTGTACGCCCTGTTTTCCTTTGAGCGTATGAGCGGCAGGCTTGGCAGGGAGGCGGTTGTTTCTGGTATGAAGGTCTCCGAGCTGCTGCCGCGCGCGCTGAAGGAATATAACGAGGCTCTCTGGGATGAAAAGGAGGGCTACTGGTACGCTTATAAGGTGACGGATAAATCGAATAAGCTGCCTTTCGGGAACGCGGTTTTCAGCGATCAGCTGTTCGGCTTCTGGGCGGCGTCGCTCGACCCTGAGGCCTACGGAATTTTATCCGAAAAGCAATGCGCCCGCGCGCTGGAAAAAATCTACCGTCATAACCGGATTTACGTTCCCGACGGGGACTATTACTGCTGGCTGGACGGCGCTCTGCCCGAAAAGGCGAAAACTCCCTCGATTGAGATGAACGACGGCGTTTACGAGCATACCGGCTATCATGCCCTTTGCTGCTGGATTTGCGCGCAGACGGGTATGGCGTCGCTTATGTACCGTTTCGGTCTGCCGCAGACAGGCGAGGACGTCTTTTACAATGTTGCTAAGGGAATAGGAAATAACCATCTGGCAGCAGGCGAGTATAACCGCGGTGTTGACGGTGAAATGCACGCCGAAACGCTCCGCTATGAGCCCGGAAAGGACACTCCGCGCTTTCCGGCGTATCCGCGCTATAAATGCGCCTGGGAGCATCCGATATCCGTTTTGGGACTTCAGACGGATTTGGATAAAATTTATTTAAATCCCGCGAAGAATACCGATATTGCCCTTTCGGAAATCCGTATGGGCGGCGATTCGCTGTCCGTTTCGGTAGAAAAGGATTGGGACACCTGCCTTGTGAACGGAAAAGAGGAAAAACCGGTTCTTGTGCGAGGCGGAAATAAATATGAAGTCGAATTTATTAAAATGAAATGAGGAAATATCAATGAGTGAATATATATACGGTTTAAGACAAAGAACAAGCAGAAAGCCGATAATCAAAAAGCTTGGCGCAGTACGTGCCGGAATTGAGCAGACCCCGGTTGTCTTTAACGGCAGACCTATAATGGTTGAGAGCCGGCTCGGCGGAACTGACGGCGTTGACGTTCAGCATATCCGCGTTATCGACCTTGAAACAAACGAGGTTTACGCGATACTCGGAAACGACCATTATTTCGCTTCGGCATATGCGGAAAACGGTACGCTTTATATTTTCTGCACCGATATGCACGACAGCGAGGCTATGACCATGTTCGATACGGACAAGGGCGAGGAGGCATGGCACGACAACCGCGGCGGACATAACGTCTGTATGTATAAAACCCGCGATTTCAAGAGCTTTGAATATAAGGAAATAATCAACTGCCCTCAAAAGCGTTTTTGGAACACCTCCGTCTGCAAGGGTGAGGACGGCTATGTTATGGCGATTGAGGTCAGCGCCGAGGACGGCTTCCCGAACGAGAAAATCGGCGTTCATTTCACCGAGTTTTTCGCAAAGTCCGCCGATTTGGAAAACTGGGAAATGCTGCCGGACGAATATTCCTATACGCCCGTCCGCTATAACGCCTGCCCTGCGCTGCGCTATTTTGACGGATACTATTATATGATTTGCCTGGAGGAGCTGCCCGCACTGCGCTATGCGCCCTATGTTTACCGCACAAAGGATTTCCTCCATTTTGAAGTAGGCTTCCATAATCCCGTTATGATGTACGGAGACGACGACCGTGTAATCTGCCCCGGCTGCGAAAAGAATTTCGACGAGCGCGAGCTGGATCTGCTTTATAACGGACTTAATATAAATTGCAGCGATGTGGATTTGTTTGAATACGGCGGCAAAACCGTAATCTATTACGCCAACGGCGACCAGATGAGCTATGCTTTCCTTTGCAAAGCCGAGTATGACGGAAAAATGCAGGATTTGCTTGAGGGCTTTTTTAAGTAAAACCGACTTGAACGCCGAAGGCTGTTAAAAACCGTGCAGGTGATGAAAATGAGAAAATTAAGTACTTTGCGCGTTTCGCGCAATCATTGGTTCAAAAAAGAGGATTTTGAGGCATTTAAAAAATTCCTCTGCGAATATAAGGACAGCATCGACCGCGTATCGCTGTTCTGTCCCGACTGCCATACGCCCGTAACGCTGCAAACGGCGGAGGAAACGGCGGCGCTGGTAAAGGAGAGAATGTCCGAAATCCGCAGGCTCGGCTTTTCTGCGGGAATAAACGTTCTTGCTACCATAGGTCACCATCCGCAGTATCCGGATAAATGCCTGCATTCGCACTACCGCCATATGACGAACAAAAACGGCGAAATCTGCGTCGGGAGCTATTGCCCCTCGGATGAAGATTATATTGACGGATATGTTAAGCCGCTTTACCGCATTGTAGCCTTGGCAGAGCCGGAATTTATCTGGATAGACGACGATATGCGTTACGGTCATTACCCGATAGGCTACGGCTGCTTCTGCGATGGCTGCGTTGAAAAATTCAACCGTGATTACGGCTTTTCCTACTCGCGCGAAACCCTTGTCAATTCTCTTGCGGACGAAAACAATATTGATTTGCGCCGCAAATGGCTCCATCATCAGTCCGAGAAAATCCGCGGCGTGCTTTCTGCGGCGGCTGATACGGTTTACAGCATAAATAATTCAATAAAAATGGGTCTTATGACCGGCGAACGCTATTTCGAGGGCTTTGAATTTGAGTCTTGGGCGCAGGCGCTTTCCCAAAACGGCAGATATAATATTATGTGGCGTCCCGGCGGCGGGAATTATAATGATTTGGATTCCCGCGAGGCGGTTGAAAAGCAAATTCAGACTGGCAGGCAATGCGCAGAGCTGCCGGAATATATTGATGAAATCTATTATGAGCTGGAGTCCTGTCCTTACAGTCCGCTGAAAAAATCTCCGGTGTCAACCGCAAATGAGGGTATACTCAGCATTTGCAGCGGCTGCAGCGGCGTGGCTTGGAACGTTATGCCGAAACGCCTGAGCGACGCAGAGAATATCTTTAACGCAATCCGCAGTAAAACTCCGTTTATGGAGCTGCTCTCAGAGGAATTTAAAAACGGCAAAAATCTCGGCGTTTACGACGGCTGGCATCCTCAGGCGCAGGCGGCTGTTCCCGACTTTTTCTCGGATTACGGCGGCAGGTACGCCGAGGGTATGGATGAAATAGATTTGCTCGGTATTCCACGCTCCTATAATCTGCATAAGGCATCAGCCTTTGTTTTGCAGGGGAGACAGCCCCTCGTCTTTTCCGATGAGGAAATAAGGTATATTCTGTCGCGCGGAGTTTATATGGACGCCGATGCGGCGGACATTCTCTGCAAAATGGGCTACGGAAAATACATCGGCTTTAAAAAGGGCGATGAAACAGGGGACGATTTAAGCGAGGTGTGCTTAAACCACCCATTGAATAAGGGAATTGAGGGAGAATCGCGCACCTGCTTCTCGGTTTTTGCAAAAGGAAAATCCTATGCGCTTATCCCCGAAAAGGGAGCGGCTGTAATAAGCAATATTCAGGATGTTGACGGAAATGTTAAATATCCGTGCGCTATGGGCTGCTTTGAAAACGAGCTGGGCGGCAGGGTCGCGGTTTGCGGCTATTTCCCCTGGACCGACCTTTCGGATTACGATAAGGCGCTGCAAATGAAAAGGCTGTTCCTTTATCTTTCAAATAACGCTTTGGAAGCAAATATTCATTCGTACCACCGCTTAAAGCTCTTTGTCCGCGAAACGGAAGGCGGTAAATTTGCCGCTGTTATTTATAACTGCAATCCCGACACAATAGAAAACGCCGAAATCCGTATCAGGGGAAACGGCGGATACATTATTGCCGATGAGCATATGAAAAAATCGGCGTTAAAGCAAATCGGAAACGATTCCGGCGGAGGAGTATATCTCCTGCCGGAGTTAAAGCCCAATGCGTTTTACTATATTGCAATAAAGGAGTAATTATTATGTCGCAGCCGATAAATCCGTTCAGATTAAATCAGTTGGGATATCCCCAAAAAGCAGCCAAGCGCTTTACATATACAGGCGAAAGCCTCAGCAATCGGTTCACCCTGTATTTTATGCAGGACGGCGGTCTGACCGAGGTATACAGCGGCGAGCTTGTACCGCACGAAAGCGACAGCGTTTCGCCAGTGCCGGTTAAAATCGGTGATTTTTCAGCCGTTGAAAAACCGGGCGTGTACCGCCTGAAGGTTGAGGATGAATGCAGCCGTATTTTTTATATCGACGATAATGTTTACGATTCGGCATGCCGTATGATAAGCGAGTTTTTTGTGTGGCAGAGGTGCGGAGACCCTAAGGGCTACGGCGGTATGTGCCATCAGACCGACCGGTTAATCGATAAATACGGCGTTGAGCATAAGCTGTGCGGCGGTCACCACCAGTCCGGCGACCTGAGAAAATGGGCTTTCGGCTGTCCTGCCGGAGTTTACGGTCTGTCCGAGTATTCAATGATAAAAAATCCGCTTTGGAATAACGACAATCAGCTCCAGTACGATATCGCCCATTCGGTAAAATACTATCTTGCCCGCCAGTCGAGAGAGGGGTATATTTTTGAATGCTCCTTTGTGCCTGAGGATTATGACGACGCGAAATGCCACGGCAAGGGATTTCAGGATTTGGGCGCTTTCTGGAAGCCGTTCCGCTATTACGACAGCCCGACCGACCCGCTCGGCGAATGGTTCGTTCTGAGACTGTTTATATCGGCGTCGCAGAGCCTTAAAGGGTATGACGACGCGCTGGCACAGGAGTGCCTGAACGGCGCTGAAAGACTGTGGAAATGGATGCAGACCGACGGCCGCTATGTAAAGGATTTCGACTGGATAGACTATCCGCCTATCGGTCACGACAACTTTAAGGCGTTCGTTTTCGATATGTTTTATCCCGATTCAACAGCCGTTTTGGTAAATGAAATATACTGCGCCGCAGGGCTGTACCGCGTAACCGGCGACCCGGCGGTCAAAGCGCGCGCGGTTGAGGATTTGAACAAGCTTTCAGGGCTGCTGGTAAAGGGTGAGGACGGCGCTTTGAAATATTTCAGCGAAAGCGCCGAAAAGCCCGAAAAGCCGGTATACTTTGCAACCGTTAATGCGCCGCTCGCGCTCGTTCTGGGACTTGAGACGTTTAAGGACGAGCCGGACGCGCCGGTTTGGCAGGACTGCTGCGAAGCGGTTCTGAAGTATTACGAAAAAGAGGATAAAAACAGCTACGGTATCGTTACAAACAATCCGGGTTATTATTATTCCTATACCTTTGTTGCCGACCATGCGCTTACGGTTCAGTTCTTAATCAAGGCGGCGGATATTTTCGGCAGAGAGCGCACTCTGCCCCTCGCCCAGCGTATGCTTGACTTTTTAATCGGATATAACCCGGCGGATGTTTCGGTAATAGAGGGCGTCGGCTATAATCAGGCGCAGCGCGCCCTGTTCGGAGAGTTTTTCCCCGGTCAGCCGCAGATACCCGGCGGTGTGTTCACCGATTTCACTCCGACCGGTCAGTCGTTTGACAATTACGGCGTTGAATACGACCTGCCGCTGGCGGGAGGCTTATTGCAGGCGCTCGGAGCTTATTCCGACTTTATTTCAAAGTAAGGTGATTTTAAATGAGCGTTGTTGAAAAAATAAAGCAGAACGGCACTTTAAGCCGCATAAAAAATCATAATTTGGTTTACCGCACACCGATAGACGACCCGACGCGCGGTATTCCGCTGGGAAACGGCAGCACAGGTCTGCTCGTCTGGCCCGAAAAGGACCGCCTTGTTCTTACGGTTAATCATACGGATTTGTGGGACCTCGCCGACGGCGACGAAATCAGGAATTGGAATCCTGAGGATGAGGAATATACAAATGCGCTGCATCAGGCAGGGAGACTGGAATTCCGCTTTTTCGCCCCGGTTCTTGATGTTCTCTATCAAAAGGATTATAACGCAGTGCTTTCTCTGGCGGACGCCGCGCTTAATCTGAAAAGCGTAACCCCTTTTTCCGAGGTTTCTTTTAAAGCGTATGCTTCGAGGGAGTATAACACCTCAGTAATAGAGGTAAACGCCGAATTTAAGGAGGAAAACGCTCTTGAAATAGCTTTGGAGAACTGGGGCAGCAGAACCTTCGGTCATTGGTATGCCCAGGTTCGCCGAAATCCCGAGCTCGGTATCGGAGAGCCGAAAACCGCGGCGGCGGATAACGGAATTTATATCACCCGTTCAATGCGCAAGGGCGCTTTTTGCATCGGTATTCGGGCGGAGGGACTTGAGGGAGCGAAAGCCTCCCGGATAAATTCTCATTCCGGCGTTATTCGCGATGAAAATAAAAAGCGGTTTTCGTTCAGGGTTTATATTTCGGTCGTCCCTGCAAAAACTCAGGAGGAGGCTCTCTCCGCCGTTAAAAGCAACATAGAAAGAGCCGCCGCCGCAGGGCAGGAGGTCTATACCGCTCATCAGAGGGACTGGGCTGATTACTGGAGCAGGAGCTATATCGCGCTGGACGATAATTACCTTGAAAACCTTTGGTATCTGAACTGCTATTTCGGGAAATGCGAAATGCTCGGAAATTATCCTCCCCATTTCTGCAACGGTATTTGGGGCTTTAACCACGATTACGTGCCCTGGAACCATTTCTTCCATTGGAATATGCAGCTGCAATACTGGGCGCATTATGCTGCAGGGCACAGCGAGCTTGTCAAAACCTACCTGAATTTCCGGTATAAGCAGCTGCCGAACGCGATAAGCACGGCAAAGCGTTTCAGGAATGCGGAGGGGGCTTTGTATACCGATGTAACCGGCGCTAATGCAGTATGCGACAGAAACACGGTTGATAACCTTACTCCCGGCGCTCAGATAGCCCATAATTTCTGGCAGCTTTATTTATATGACGGAGATTTGGAATATCTCTGCGAAAAGGGACTGCCCGTGATTTATAACGCGGCGCTGTTTTATCTGAATTTGGTTAAAAAGGGAGAGGACGGATATTATCATCTTTACCGTTCTCAGGCTTACGAAAGCTCGCCGCTTATGGATGATGTTATAACCGACCATTCCGCTATGCGTATGATTTTCGCCGACGCCCTTGCCTGTATGAATTTGCTTGATGAAAAAGGGCTGCTCCCCGAAAGCGAGGATATAAGGGACAGGATTTCCGAGGTACTCCCCAAGCTTTACCCTATTCAGACCGTTCCGCTTGAGGATGATGAGTATTATTCCGAAAACGGAAAGCTGTTTTTATCGAACGGAATAGGCGCGGGGCGCGAGATTTCCTGCGCGGAGGTGCCGGTCGCCGGCATATTCTGCGGAGAGGAGCGCAATCCGGACGAGGCGGAGCTGGAGGACTGCGAATATTGGAGCAGGGTGAAAAAGGGAGACGTTATACGCAACTCCTTTTCCTCCCGGAAATTGCAGCATTATTACGGCTTCCCGGACCCTGAGCTTTCGGCGGTTTTTCCGAATGACTGCGTAGGTCTTGCGGATAAGGGCGGCAGGCTTTTTGCCGGAATGACCAACCTTATGCAGATGAAAAGCGGCTTTAAATTTGACGGGGAAAATCAAATCGTATTAAAAACTCAGGAAAATGTTCCGTTTATGGGCTGGAGCTTAGACCCGATTATGCTGGCGCGCCTGGGTCTTGCAAAGGATTTAAAGCAGCGCTTTTCCGATACGATTGACGCATGGCAGTGGTATCCCTGCGGTATGGGACATTACGGCGGATATTATGAAATGGTGCGCGAATCGAATATGCGTTTTTATACATACAGTATCAAGGACTGCGATAAATCCGGCGCCCGTTTTACCTCTCCGGCGTGGGAATTCCGTCATTTCGATTTGGAAATGCTCCCGGTTACAGCAATGGCGGTAAATGAAATGTTGCTGCAAAGCTATGAGGGGGCTGTCCGCCTTTTCCCTGCCTGCCCTGAGGACTTTACCGGCGGCTTTTATCTCCGCGCCGAAAACGGTATTGCCGTTACCGCTCAGATGACCTGCGGCAAAACCGACTATGCGCTTTATACCGCCTCTGCCGATACCGTTCTTTCGGTTTTCGCCGAAAAGGGACAGTATGATTTTTACAGCGGCTCAGGCGAAAAAATAACGGCTGCCGATTACGACGGCGAACGTTCGGTTTACCGTATGCCTATAAAAAGGGGCGAGGATATTTTAATGACGCCGTTCGGAATAACTCCCGGACAGATAACCGTCCGCGAAATAGGGCTGCCCGAAAACACCGACTATAAGCGTCATAACCGCGCAACCCTCGGAATAGAAAAAATGTATTGATTTGCCTGCTGAAAAGGGGGATAGAATGAGACAGTTGTTTTATAAACCGGCTAACGGCTGGGTCGGCGATATTATTCCGTTCTTCAAGGACGGCGAGTATAAATTGTTTTATATACACGATTTTCGGAATAATCCTCCCTGCGACGGCTCATTGCCGTGGTATCTTTTGGGAACGAAAAATTTCGTCGATTTTACCGAGTACGGCGAGGCAATTCCCTGCGGGGATAAAACCGAGCAGGACGCATGGGTCTGTACCGGAAGCGTTATTGAAGCCGACGGATTGTACCACATTTTCTATACAGGTATGATGAATGTTCCGGAGCATATGCCGCAGGCGGTTATGCATGCCGTCAGTAAGGATTTTGTTAACTGGCAAAAGCATCCGGAGGATACCTTTTTTGCCGATACCTCCTTGTACGAGAAATTCGATTGGCGTGATCCGTTTGTCTTTTATAACGATGAAGAAAAATGCTGGAATATGCTGGTTACTGCGAAATGCAAGTCGGGATTGGACAGCCGAACGGGCTGCATTGCGCTTTTGAAATCGAGAGATTTGAGGAAATGGGAAAATAAGGGACCGTTTTACTATCCGGGGTGCTATGCCGCACTTGAATGTCCCGATTTATTTAAAATCGGAGAATGGTGGTATTTGGTGTTCTCAACCTTTAACGGCAGAACCTGCACACGCTACCGCATGAGCAAATCTCTTAACGGTCCATGGCTTCAGCCTGCCGTGGATACATTTGATACCAGAGCGTTTTATGCTGCAAAAACGGCTTCCGACGGCAAAAGGCGATTTATTTTCGGCTGGAATCCTCCCAGAGGCGCCGAGGGCAATGAAAGCGATGATGAACCATGGAACTGGGCAGGAAACATCGTTGTTCACGAAATAAAACAGAATCCCGACGGCACTCTCCGCGTTTCCATGCCCGATGAAATTTTCCGGGAAATGGATTCGGGAAAGGCAATTTGCTGCCGTCCGGCTGCAGGGAAATGGACGTGTTATGAGGGAAAATACAGCGGCGATGCCGGCGAGAGCTATGCCTGTATCCTTTCCGAGGAGCCGATGGCTGATAACTGTATGATTACTGCGGATTTTTCCTTTTCAAGTGACAGTACGGCTCTCGGTATGCTGATTCGTACCGATAATTTGCTGAAAAAGGGATATCTTCTTTCGGTAAGACCGAAAAAATCGCGGATAACCTTTGGAAAGTTCCCTGAAGCATGGTGCGAGCCTCATCCGTTTTCAATGGAGCGGACAGCTGAAATTAAGGAAAACCAAAGCCATACGTTAAAGGTATTGATAAGGGAATCCATCGCAGCGTTTTATCTCGACGATCAAGCCGCACTTTCCGTCAGAATGTTTCAGTACAAGGACGGGCTGCTTGGTTTCTTTGCCGAAAACGGGAAAGTTGTTTTCAGCAATATAAAGCAATACAAATTTACTGATAACGGAGAAATATTATGAAATGGAATAGAATACAGGGGCGAACCCTGCCCTTAATGGGAAAGAACGGCACCCGCCTTACAGAGTCTCCCGCTCACAGGGAAATTGCCCGCAGGGCTGCGGCTGAGGGTACGGTGCTCCTGAAAAACGACGGCGGTATTCTGCCGCTCAAGTCCGGAGATACCGTTGCACTGTTCGGCATTGCCTGCGCGGATTACCTGAAAGGCGGAGAGGGCAGCGGAAACGTTACCGTAAGCCATATTCTTCAGCCTGCCGATATGCTTGAAAAAGCTGAGGATGAGGGACTTGTTTCCTGCCACCGTCCGTTAATCGAATTTTACCGTCATCACGCAAAGCAGCAGCACGACTGCGGTCACCGTTCGGGCTATACGTTTGAACCGGAGGTTCCTGAGGATATGCTCAGAAGCGCGGCGGAAAGCTGTTCAAAGGCGATAATATTCATCAACCGCACCTCTACCGAAAACGACGATGTAACCACAGCCGAATATTACCTGAAGAAAACCGAAAAAGCATTGATTGAGCGCGTTTCGGCGGCTTTTTCCGGAGTTGTTCTCGTGCTGAACGTCGGTATGGTTATGGATTTGAGCTATGCGGCGCATAACGATAAAATTCAGGGAATCGTTCTGGCGTATCAGGGCGGCAACGAGGGAGCCGGGGTATTGGCGGATATTCTTCTCGGAAAAATAAATCCCTCCGGTAAAACGGTTGATACCTGGGCTGAAAGCTATGAGGATTACCCGTCCTCGCCGTTTTATAACAATTCCCGCGTAAACGTTGAATACTGCGAGGACATTTTTGTCGGCTACCGATATTTTGAAACCGTTCCCGGAGCCGCCGAAAGGGTGCTTTACCCATTTGGCTACGGACTTTCCTACACGACCTTCAGCTGTAAATATTCCTTTTCGGTCACGGATGATACCGTAAGCGTTAAAGCGGTAATTAAAAATACGGGCAGCGCTGCGGGAAAGGAGGTCGTTCAGATTTATTCGGCGTCTCCCAAGGGAAAGCTGGATAAGCCTGCGAGGGAGCTGAGGGCGTTTGCCAAGAGCCGGCTGCTCGCTCCCGGAAAATCGCAGACGATTGTTCTTTCGTTTAAAACCGAACAGATGGCGTCCTACGATGAGGAAACGGCGGCATATATCCTTGAGGGCGGCATATATACGATTTTTGCCGGAAACGATGTCCGCTCGGCGTCCGAGGTAGGAACTCTTGAGTTTGAGGAAACGGTTGTTAAAAAGCTGAAGAACCGCTGCGTGCCGCATAAGCTTTCAAAGCGTATGAAATCCGACGGTTCGTTTGAGGAGTGTGCCGTTTCCGAGTATGAGCCGCTGCTTGATACAAGCGGCTGGGGCGACGATAAATACTGGAAATACCGCTATACCCATCTGCTTGAGGGCGAGCCGAAAAAATACGATTACAGAAATCTTCCGTATGACGGCGATGTAATCAGGCTGATTGACGTTGCCGAGGGCAGAAACACGCTGGATGAGATGGTGGCGCAGTTCAATATTTATGACCTTATCGGTCTGACCCACGGCTGCCCGAACGCAATGCTGGCAAATACCTGCGGCATAGGCGGACTTCCGGAATATGGCGTTCCGGCTCCTATGACTGCCGACGGTCCTGCCGGAGTGCGGTTCGGCGCAGATGTCGGAACAACCTCGGTAGCGTTTCCCTGCTGCACAATGACGGCTTCAACCTGGAATACCGAAATTGCGGAGGCTGCCGCGGAGGCAGGAGCGGAGGAAGCGGCTGAAAATCAGTTCGGCATCTGGCTTACTCCGGCTATGAATATCCATAGGAATTTCCTTTGCGGAAGAAATTTTGAGTATTTCTCCGAGGATCCGCTCATTGCCGGAAAAATGGCAGCCGCAGTTGTCCGCGGAATACAGTCGAAGGGAATTTCGGCGTGTATAAAACATTTCGCCTGCAACAACAAGGAGGATAACCGCTATGAGTCCGATTCGATAGTCAGCGAGCGCGCCCTGCGCGAAATATACCTGAAAGGCTTTGAAATAGCAGTCGGCGAGGGCAAGCCGCTTTGCGTAATGACGTCGTATAACAGACTGAACGGGCGCTATTCGCCTGAAAACGCCGATTTGATTAACGGTATTCTGCGCGGAGAATGGGGCTATTCCGGACTGGTTATTTCCGATTGGGGCAGCCGCTCGGAAATCTACCGCGATATTTTGGCGGGAAGCAATATTCATATGCCCTTTACTCAGCCCGAGCACCTCTGCAAGGCCTTGGAGCAGGGCTTGATTACCCGCGAAATGCTTGTTGAAAACGCAAAACAGATTATGAGCTTTATTCTTAAACTCAGTTAAGCATCTTAGGAGAGAAAAATATGGAGCTTGAAAAACTTAAAATCAACTTTTTGGGAGACAGTATAACGGTAGGAATAGGCGCGTCGTCGCCGGAAAAGGGCTTTGTTTCCCTGATTGCGCAGAAAACCGGCGCCGTCTGCAATAACTACGGCATAAGCGGCTCGCGGATAGCAAAGCAGAAGGACCATTTTTACGAGTGGGAGGAGTCCGACGACTATTTCAATTTGAGGGTTGCCGATATGGAAAAGGACGCCGACGTTGTTATAGTTTTCGGCGGCACCAATGACCAGGGTCACGGCGACGCGCCGCTCGGAAAGCCCGGCAGCCGCGATGAGGGAACCTTTCGCGGAGCGCTCAATGTGTTATGCGAAAATCTGATTAACGCTTTTCCGAAAGCCAGAATTGCATTTATAACTCCGCTGCACAGGCTTAACGAGGACGCTGACTGGAACAGCTTCGGCGTAAGAAATGCAGCGCCGCTTTCGGGATACTGCGATATTATCAAGGAAATCTGCCCGAAATACAGTATTCCTGTGTTTGACGCTTATTCGGAGCTCGGAATAAATCCGGTTTTCGAGGTTCAGAAGGAGATTTATATGCCGGACGGACTTCATCCGAGCGATAACGGTCACGAAAGGTTAGCGGATTATATTATTTCAAAGCTGAAAGCAATGTGAGGTAACCGATATGGAAAAAATCACCTCGGAATGGAACGGCTTTAGGTCGGAAATATTTGAATTCAACGGGCAGAAGGCAACGGTTATTTTCCCGGAAAATCCCTTAAAGGAGAAAAAATGGCTCTTTAAAACGGAATATCTCGACGCATTTCCGTCCTTTGAGCTTGAAATGCTGAAAAGGGGTTATTTTGTTGCGAATATAGAAAATGAAACGCGCTGGGGTGCGGAAAATGATACGCGTCGGCAAATCGAATTTGCAAAGCTTCTGCAAAAGGAGTACGGCTTTAACGAAAAATGTATTCCGGTAGGAATGAGCTGCGGCGGAATGCAGGCGGTATATATCGCGGCAAAGGCTCCGCAGCTGATTGCGGGTCTTTATCTGGACGCGCCGGTTATGAATCTGCTTTCCTGTCCCTGCGGAATAGGTAAGGCTAAGGACACGCTGGGCGCCGGATACCGGGAATACGTTGAGGCGACGGGCGGCTCTGTTTCGGAGCTGATAAATTACAGAAATCACCCGATTGACTGTGCGGACGCTCTGATTGAAAACAGCATACCGGTTTTTCTGGTCTGTGGAGACAGCGACGAGGTTGTTCCCTATGAGGAAAACGGCAAAATATTATATGAGAAATACCTGGATAGCGGCAAGGATATTACTTTGGTTTTAAAGCCCGGCTGCAATCATCATCCTCACGGTCTGCCCGATAACTCGCAGCTTATTGACTTTGCCGGGAGAGTGTATTAAAATAAGGGCAAATCGGAAAGGAGCGGTTTTTTGTGTTGAACGGTTTTACATATCAGCCTGAGCCTGCGGAAAATAAGCTGGAAACCTTTGAATGGGATAATTTTTGGATAGAGCAGGCGCCCGATACAAAAACGGACAGAATTTTTTATATCGGAGACTCAATATCCTGCGGTATTCGCCGCTTTGCGACCGAGTGTTCAAAGGGCAGTCTGCTGTTTGATAACTTCGGAACGTCAAAGGCGCTTGATAATCCGTATTTCAAGCCGTCGGTTGAATTATATTCAAGAGAAACCGGAAGCGCAAGAGCGGTTCTTTTCAATAACGGACTTCACGGCTGGCATTTGAACGACGCCGAATATTCGGCGGCTTACCGCGAAATGCTGGATTTTCTGTTGAAACAGTTTCCGCAAAGACCTGTATACCCTGTGCTTACAACCGCCGTTGAGGATAAGGCTCAATGCGGCAGGGTTATAGCCCGGAATAAGGAAGTAATGTCAATCGCCGCTGAATACGGTCTGCCCGTAATCGATTTGTTTGAGCCGTCGGTAAGGTTTCAAAATTTGCTGATGTCTGACGGCGTGCATTTCAGCGATGAGGGATGCAGAATATTGGCGGATGTTATTGTGAAATTTCTGGAGAATAACCTTTAATTTTGAAAGGTTATCCGAAATTCTTTCCGCGGCGGTGAAAATGTGACTTAATGAGACTGTTTCCTGCCGTTTTAGGTCAAATAAGCAGCGCCGGCTCTCAATGTTCTGAGAGCCGGCGCTTGATTTTAACAGTCTGAAATTTTTATCTCTTTTGCTCCGAGCAGTTCTGCCTCGGCGGGGGAATGGCTGACCATAATCAGCGTTCTGCCGGAAAGCTGCTCAGAAATATATCGGGCGGCGGCAGAAACGTTTTCGGCGTCAAGACCCGTAAACGGCTCGTCGAGCAGGAGAACATCAAAATCGGCGCAAAGCGCGCGGGCAATCGCCGCCCTGCGTCTCATCCCTCCCGAAAGCGCCGCAGGCTCTGAACCGAAAGCGTCGCCTATATTAAGCGCCTCAAGGTGCTTAACGGCGGTTTTTTTATTTCCTCCGACCAAAAGGCAGTTATCGAGTATGCTCAAAAACGGCAGCAGCCTGTCCTCTTGAAAAACCGCCGAAAAGCGCGTGTTTTCCGGTAAAGCCATACTTCCGCTCTGCGGAATTTCAAGCCCTGAAATCAGCCGCAGCAGGGTGGTTTTTCCGAGTCCGCTTTCCCCCGAAAGGCAAATTCTTGAGCCCGCCGGAATACTGAGCGAGAAATTCCGGAATATCTGTTTTTCGCCGTAGGCAAAGCAGAGGTTCTCAATTTTTATCATTTTCAAACCTCCTCAGCGCCCGTTTCATAAGCCGCTCAAGCAGCAGCGACAGCAGCGCAACAACCGCCGTAAGCGCGAAAACCTGCGGCGTTTCGAGATAAAGCTTGGCGTCCTGGAGCATACCTCCGAGCGACCCCTCCGGACGGCAGATAACCTCCGCCGCAACCCCTGATTTCCAGGCAAAGCCGAGCGCGGTGGTTGCCGCCGCGGCAAAGGAGGGCAGAAGAAACGGCAGCTGAACACGCAGCAGCGTTTTAAGCGGCGAAAATCTGTAAATCCGGGCAACCTCCAGATACCGGCGGTCAATCTGAGCCATTCCGCTTTCAACATTCAGCCATATTATCGGCAGAACCATCAGAAAACAAATGAAAACCGGTAAATATGAGCTTTTTATCCATACCAGCGCAAGAATTATAAAGGACGCCACAGGAACCGCCCTGACAAGGTGCAGAACAGGCGAAAAAATCGCCCTGAAAACCGCAAATTTATAGGATAGAAGTCCCCCGATAAAGCCTATCGCAATACCGGCGGCATACCCTGCGCATATGCGGAGCAGGGAAAACAGAACCGCCTTTAAAAATTTCTGCGTCGGCAGCATTTCCAGTAAAGCCGAAAATGCGGCTGCCGGGCGGGGAATTAAAATTTCCTTGTCCGCAGCAGCCGCCGCAAGCTGCCATACTGCGAGCCAGAGCAGCAGTACGGCGGCGTTTTTCAGTATTTTTTTAAAATTATTTCGCATTATAATAGAAGGAATCGTCCGGCAGCTTTCCTCCGACGCTCGCCGCATTCTTCTCATAGAGGAAGCTGAGATACGCCGAAAGGTCGGTTTTCATTTCCTTGCCGCTTTCAAATACAATATTGCAATAGGGCAGAGCCTTTTTCGCTATCGGGGCTGCGGCAACGATGCCGTAATTTGCGCAAAGCTCGGCGGCGGTGTCGGGATCGGAGTTTACCGCCTTAACAGAGTCCTCATAATCCTTCATAAACGCCTTTATGACCTGAGGATTTTTGTCCGCATATTCGCTTCTCGCAACAATGCAGCCCATAACAAGCTTTGTGTCGCTGACCTTTTCCCACTCTGTGTTGAGGTCAAGAACCGTTTTGGCAGCCGCGTCCTTAACGGTTATGGTCGTTGCAACCGGCTGCGGGGCTATCGCGATAACCTTTTCCCCGGCGGCAAACTTCGATATAAGCTCCGCCGGCTGACCGACGAATTCAAGCGTAACATCCTCTCCGGGCTTTAAGCCGTTCTTTTCGAGAATGTAATTGATAATGTATTCCGGGTTTGCGCCCTTTCCGGTTGAATAAACGGTTTTTCCCTTGAGGTCGGAAATTGTGGCAACCTCCTCGCCCTTTGAAACGAGGGTAAGAACGCCGAGCGTGTTTACTGCAAGCACCTTTATTCCGCCGTTTGTTTTCTGATAAAGCGTTGAGGCGAGATTTGTTGCAACAGCGGCAATGTCCGCCTCGCCGTTGGTCAGCTTTGCAACTATTTCATCGTTGCTGCCGACATTCGATATGCTGTAATCGAGAAGTCCCGTCTTTTCCTCCGCCTTTTTCATAAGCGGAGCAAGTCCCATTCCGGTAGGACCGTTAAGACCGAATATATTGCACTTAACGTCAAGCTTTTCATATTTCTCTGCGGCAGAGCCGGCAGGCGCGCTGCTTTCTCCCTTTTCCGCGTTTTTTCCGCAGGCGGAAAGCGCGAAAAGCAATGCTGCCGCCAGCAAAAGACTGATGATTTTTTTCATTTTTTGTTCACCCTTATAATATTATTTTCCCGAACGATACGTCCGCTTTCCTCAAGAGAGGAGAGACTGCGGTAGAGAGTGGCGCGGGAGAGCCCGGTAAGCCTTGCAAGCAGGGTCATACTTTTCGGAGCCTCGGCAGCGCCGCTTTCATCGGCTGCGGAGCAAAGATACCTGAACAGGGTTTCCTCCGCGCTCGGACAGGCGATAACGCTCAGCTTTTTGTTGAGAAAACGTATTTTTTCGGAAAGAAAGGTAATGTAATTAACCGCCGTAACAGGATACTCGGCGAACAGCCTTCTCAGTATATCCTCGGTAATGAAAACTATCCCGCAGTCGCTGACTGCCGTTACCGAGCTTATATAAGACCCGTCCGCTCCGAAAACCGCCGCCGCGCCGAAGGTCTGCCCGGCGCAGAAACGCTTCATAACAACCTCTCCGGCGCCCCCGTCCGAGGCGGAAACGCTCCCCGAAGCGATATAGCCTATCGCCCGCGAAAAATGCTCCCTGTCATAAATGCGCTCGCCCTTTGAAAAGAATTTCGGCTCCGGAAATTCGGCAACCGCTCTTTCCCTTTCGCAGTTGCTAAGCCCGTTAAGCAGAAACAAATCCTTGCAATCCGTCATATGCGCCCTCTCAAATTGTCTCATTTGAGACACTTTTTCTATATTATAGCATATTTTAAGGCTTTGTCAAGGTGCGGCGGGAAAAAAATATCGTTCAGTTCTTGAATGTTTTTTATCAATGTTATATAATAAAGGGGAACAAATGTTTGGAAGGAGCGGAGCTATGGCTGACAGAATTATACTTCATTGCGACCTGAACAATTTTTTTGCTTCGGTTTCCCTGCTTTCAAACCCTACGCTTTATGACCTGCCGGTCGCCGTCTGCGGAAGTAAGGAGGAGCGGCATGGTATAGTGCTTGCGAAAAACGAGCGTGCAAAGAGCTGCGGCGTTAAAACCGCCGAGGCGATATGGGAGGCAAAATCGAAATGTCCCGACCTGATTATTCTGCCGCCGGATTATAAGGCGTATCGGCATTATTCAGAGGAAACCAGAAAAATCCTGCTGAGGTATACCGACCTTGTTGAGCCGTTCGGAATAGATGAATCCTGGCTGGACGTTACCGGCAGCACACTGCTTTTCGGGGACGGCGAGACGATAGCGAACCGGATAAGGCGCGATGTGCGCTCCGAGCTGGGGCTTACCGTTTCGGTAGGAGTAAGCTTTAATAAGATATTTGCCAAGCTCGGCTCGGATATGAAAAAGCCGGACGCGGTTACGGTTATTTCCCGCGAAAATTACCGGGATAAGGTCTGGCGGCTGCCGGTTGAAAATCTGCTGTTTGTCGGGAAAAGCACAGCCTCCCGGCTCCATAGCTGCGGAATTTTCACTATCGGCGACATTACCGAATGTGACAGCGCCGTTCTGCACCGCCTGCTCGGCAAAAACGGCGACCAGCTGAAAAAATACGCGCTCGGCGAGGATAATTCTCCGGTTACTCCGCCGAGCGGAGACGACGTTCCGAAAAGCATCGGCAGGTCGGTCACTCCGCCTTATGATATAACCTGTCCTGAGCAGGTATGGGAAATTTATCTTGAGCTTGCCGAGGATATAGCAGGCAAGCTGCGCCGCCACGGTCTTTTCGCCGGCGGACTCCAGGTTCATACCCGAACCCTGTCCCTTGTAACAAAGGAATACAGCCGAACCCTCGCCGTTCCGCTCAACACCTCAATGTCAATAGCAAGGCGCGGAATGGAGCTTTTTAAGGAAAGCTGCGGCTGGGAAAGTCCGCTGCGCTCGGTAGGACTGAGGGTGATAAACCTGAAAGACGGCAGCTGCGCCGTTCAGCAGGATATGTTCGGAGATAACGCGAGGGACGAGAAGGATGAAGTAATCGAAAGCTCAATGGAAAATCTGCGGGAGCGCTTCGGAAAGGGCAGCATAAGGCGCGGCAGAAATCTTAACGGGAGGGAAACGGAAGAACGATGATATACACGGTTACATTGAATCCGGCGCTTGATTATTATATGAATGTTCCGGGAGATTTTTCCCTGAATGTCACCAACCGCTCGTCGGGAGAAAGATTTGAGTTCGGCGGAAAGGGGATAAATGTTTCGGCTGTGCTGGCACAGCTCGGAATTGAAAGCGTTGCCCTCGGATTTATCGCTGGATTTACCGGCGGCGAGCTTGAACGCGCCGTAGAAAAAACCGGCTGTAAAACCGATTTTATAAGGCTTGAAAGCGGGCTTACGCGGGTAAATGTCAAAATCAAGGGCGCAGGCGAAACCGAAATAAACGCCGCCGGACCGTATATTCCGCCCGAAAAGCTGAAAATTCTTTTTGAAAAGCTCGGACGGCTTTGCGGGGACGATATTTTGGTGCTTTCGGGCAGCGTTCCGCCTAATTTGCCGCAGGATATCTATGCCCGGCTGCTTTCCTGCCTGCCGGACGGAAAAATTAGAATCGCTGTGGACACGACCGGCGCCGCATTGCTCGGTATACTGAAATTCCGCCCGTTTGTCATAAAGCCTAACCTTGCTGAATTGGAGGAGCTGTGCGGCGGAAAATGCCGCAGTCGGGAGGAAATTATCGCCGCAGCAAAACGGCTTCAGGCTCTCGGCGCGCAGAACGTTCTGGTTTCTCTCGGAGCGGACGGCGCTCTATTGCTTACGGCTGCCGGCGAAACGCTTAGCAGTCCGGCGGTAGGCGGAAAGGCGGTCAACACCGTCGGCGCGGGCGACTCAATGCTTGCCGGCTTTATCGCGGGCAGTTCGCAGGGCTTGGAATACGCCCTGCGCCTCGGAACAGCCGCCGGAGGCGCTACAGCCTGTATGGCCGGACTTGCAACCCGCTCCGCTATTGAATTGAAATTCAAAGAGCTGCAAATGTAAAAAATGATATGCGCTGCTTTGTAAAACCTGTGCGGCGCAATATCCCGACCGTAAATTTATATTGATATATAATATACCGGAGTAAAACCCTTATCGGTTACTCCGGTATATTATTTTTAATGTTATTTACCTTTTTTCGGCAGGCAGCACTGTATAAGCTCAAGTCCGCGTCCTTCGGCAAACAGATAACCGTCGGTTACAGCCGGAGCAAAGAAGTAATCTCCCCTTTTTACCTCTCTTGCAAAGTCCTTGCAGGTAACTGTACCCCTGCCGTCAGATACTACATAAATAGCGGGCGCCGGCAAAGCAATTTTTTCATCCGCGTAATAACGGTATACCGCAAAACAGGGAGTTTGCTCATATGTAATAAGCTCTTCAATATTGCCCCTGCGTTTCGGAACGCAGTACAGACCGCGCTTAGATACGGCGTCTGCTCCGGCAAAATCCATATCAAAGCATTCAAATGCCTGTTCCGGCGTAAGACCTAAATATTTTTCATTGTCGCTCAGCACATAGCCGCCGCAGCGGTTTTCAGGCTGTATGGTAAAATCCGTAGGCTCCTGAACCTCTATCAGCAGACAGCCCTTGCCTATGGCGTGTATGGCTTTACCCGGTATAAGATAAACGTCTCCGGTTTTAACCGGAATACGGTTCATCATAGCTAAAAGCCTTGTATCGTCGTCAGCCTCAAAGGCACTTCTCAGCCGGTCGGCTGTATATTTTGCGTTAAAGCCGAAATAAATGCAGGCGTCGGCTTTAGTTCCGACAATAATCCAGGATTCGGTTTTTCCGAAGCCGCTGTTAAAATATTTGCGTGAAAATGCCTTGTCGGGGTGCACCTGCAGCGGCAGTCTTACAGAGCTGTCAAGAATTTTAACCAGCACGCCGAGCTCAGTTCTGTCTTTGCCTAAAAGAGCTTCCCTGTGTTCTTCGAGAACATCGTTGAAATACTCACCCGATTCAAGCTGTGAAATACCCTCGTTAAAAACGGTGCTGCCCTCATTAAGCGCTTTTACGCATGAGCAGACCCATTCTTCGGGATAAAAGCCCTCTGTCGAATCATCACCGAAAAATTCGGCAAACTGACTGCCGCCTGTGTATATTCTTCTTACGCGGTTTTTCTTAAAAAATATAGGCGCATTGAGATTTATCATATCAAATCACATCCTGTTTTATAAAATGTAGTGTACCAAATTCTTCTGCGCGTCAAATATATCCCTGTAATGCCCCGATGCCGCGGCGGCAAACACAGCCGCACCGAAAGCCGCCTCCTCCCTGTGGAGCGGAATGTTGAGCTTAAAGCCGAACATTTCTTCAAGATATGCTTTAAGCACGGGACTTTTTCTTATGGCGTTTCCTGAGGCCGCAATCTCCGTAACCGTGCCGCTGCAATGCGGAAGCATACACCTGTAAAGCGAATAAAGCTCTTCAGCCATACCGTATAAAAAGCCTTTGGTAAGCTGCGACGGGGTAAGGTTTGTATCGGTTATATTATAAATTCCGCCTTTAATTTCAGGGTTTTTGCGTGTTCCGCAAAATCTTGTGTCAACTTTAAGGGTATGCTCGGATATATTTTCAGCCGCAATGGCATCCATAACAGGATAAATGTTATTTGTATCTCCGCCGAACAGCGACGCACATTCCTTGAAGAAGCTGTGGAGCAGGGCAAACGAGCGTCCGCCGCACAGCGGTGCGCCTACCAGCAGATACAGCCCGGAATTAAGCGGTCTTAGCTCGCAGTCGTTTAATACGGCGTGCTTATTTGTAATAATCGATACCTGACTTCCTGTCCCTATGTTTACAAGCGCACAGCTTTTTCCGTTTACCGAACCGATAACGCTTGCCTGATTATCTCCGATTGCCGCTGCAACGGGTATGCCGTTGGTATCGTATCCGGCTGTTTCCGCGCCGCATACGACCTCAGGTAAAAATCCGGCGCTAAGTCCTATGCTTTCGATTGCGGCTGCGTCAAAGCAGTTTTTTTCGGTGTCAAAGCAGCCCAGACTTGCGGCGTCGCTGCTGTGCATAAGCGGCCTTGTTCTGCCGGTAAGCGCCATAACGGCATAGTCGTGTATGGTGCATAGAGTTACGGCTGTGTCAGGCACACAGCCTTTGTCACGGTTTACAAAATCGGTAACAAGCCCGTAGCCCGAAGCCAGCGGATAACCCGTTTTTTCGGAAAGATATTCGGCGTAGGTGCTTTGCCCGTAAGGCAGATTACCCGAAGCGTCCTGCCAGGTATACAGCGGACTCACCGCTTTCCCGTTTGCATCAAGATATAAAACTCCGTGCATTTGTCCTGTAACGCCTATTGCGTTTATAGGGGCGAATTCCTTTACAAGCCCGTCTTTAAGCGCGCAGACCTTGCTTATAATGGCTTCCGGATTTTGCATTCTTCTTGAGCTGTCACCGCTTGATACGGCGGTATCGTTGTTTACGGTGACCGTCTTTAAAACCTCGCCGGTTTCACCGTTTAAGGCAACTGCGCTTATGGTGGTCGTTCCGATGTCAAGCCCTATAAATCTTAACATTCTATACCTCCGGTGGATTTTGGATCAAGTCGGTTTATAATATCCTGCTGAATAGCGGGGGAAAGGTCAAGGAAGTTTACAAAGGTTCCGTGTATGCGCATAATGTATACGCCGTTCGGCGCGTACTTTTCGGGGTTGGCAAGCACTTTTCTTAACGTTTCGGGCGTGGTGACGTTTACATACAGATAGAAAGGCTTTTCCTTTCCGGTCAGCGGATTAAAGAATAACGGATTTATTACCTTTGTTTTAAATTCCATACCCTTTGAGGAATAGCTTTCGGAAGTAAAGTATTTGGGATCAATGCCAAAATGCGAAGCGCAGCCGCCGGTCATCTTCATAAAGGGAAGCTTCATAACCGAAAGCGTGCGGAAGCCGAGTCCCGCCTGAGCGTCGCCGTAAAGCGGATCTATGCCGTAATTGAGCATATCGCGCGCCTTTCTGCCGTTGGGAAGCGCTCCGACCTGATATCCGTAAAGCAGATGAGTAGACGGTGTGCTGAAATCTGCGCGGAACGGATTGCCGAGATAATTTTTGCTTGAATTTACAAGGTCTGCCGCTTTAGAGCAAACCTCTGCGGTTTCGGCATCCGCCTCGGCGTCGTTATTCCCGAATTTGGGACAGCTCAGCAGATATTCCCTCAGCTCTTCATCATTTTCAAAGTTGTTCTGCAATGCCCTTATAAGCCGTTCGGCGTCCTGCGGTCTGTCCTTCAAAAGGTGCTTTATAGCGACAAAGGAGTCAGCCACAACCGCACTTCCGTGAATAAGACATCCGCTGCCGTTGTATTTGGTTCCCTGATGATTTATGTCGCGCATATCATATCCGGTTTCAAGACAACCCATAGAAGCGCTTAAAAAAGGAACGGTAAGAAGCGATACCGCACGCGACGCACTGTTTGCCGATTCAACCATTTTGCTTACAACCGTTTCGAGGTTTGCATAAAAGCGTTCCTTTACATTTTCAAGCAGCGAAACGGCGTTTTCGGGTTCGATGTCCAATGTTTTAAGTCCCGAAAGGGCAGAGACGCCCCCGTTTAAGGTAAGCTCAAGCACCTTTGCAAGATTAAGCCAGCTGTTTGTGGTGTTGCCGTTATCCTTGCCCATAATAAGCGGCTCCTGACAGCCGGCAATGGAGTAATCGGGAATATCGGATTTATCAATACCGGATTTTTGCAGTAGCTCAAACATCATATCATCGTTAAACAGCGACGGCGTAAGGCATCCCGGTGTAAAGAAAAATCTTCCCATTTCCTCATAAACCTTGTCGGGAGTGTTTTTATGAAGCTTAACCGAAAGTATCGGCTGGGGAAAGTTCATCTCATAGTAAGCGTCCATAATGGCGTATGTCATAGGATTGGTAAGGTCATTCCCGTCGGCATCGCGTCCGCTTAAAATAAGATTTTGGGAAATAGCCCAACTCCGATCCGCCACATTATAAAACGCCAGTAAATGGCTGAACAGCGCGGCAGAGGTCTCTCTGTCAAGACCTTCCTTCGCGCGGTACGGTTCAAAAATGCGGTCGGCGTTTCCTACCGAAAATGCAAACGGATTGGGTGCCTGCTCTATGCACATAACCTGCCACATAAGAATAAAGCTTTGTATCGCCTGGCTCAGCGTTGTGGCGCCGTTTGCCGGCACGCACGACAATGCGTCCGCTATGCTGAGCATACGCTCCTTTACATCGCCGTCTGCTGTACTCTCGGCTTTGCTTAACGCTAACCTGCGGTAACGTTCTGCAAAGATAAGCACGGCGTCTAAAGAGCGTCTCATGCCTTTAAGACCGGATTTCTGTGCCTCGTCCGCGTTAAGAATTTTTTCTTCGGCATATTTAATAAGGCTCAATACGCCGTCCTTGAGCACAGGACGAAAATCGGGAATAACGTGTCCAGTAACCTGTTCGATAAAATAGGTCGCTTCATCGGTGAGCGGATGTGCGTCATCATATACCCGGCTTAATGCCTTGACGTATTCGCTCCTGCGGTCAGCCTCACGCATTTTTTCAATCCTCTCGGCGGGTATATCATCATTCGGCTCAATATCGTTGAAAACCGCTGTGGGGTCGCAGTATCCCGAAAAGCTCTCAACCTTAAAGGCGGGGTTGATAAGCGCATAGCTGCGTGCAAATGCGTCGTTTTGTGTGCCGGCAAACACGGCATTGTCGCTTATAGATATCGGGAGCTCTTCCGCAACACGGCACAAAAGCTCCGCCTTGCGTTCTATGGCGGGCAATTCCTTGTAAAGGTCGGCGTATTTGTGCTCAATTTCCTTGATAAAAAGCCAGCCGTCAAGCCGCTTTGTCTGCTTTTGTTCTGCAAAAAGAGCCTTGGCAAGACCGATAATGTGCTCATTTGTCATTTTCATAATTATTACTCCTTTATGTATTTATTAAATCAAAACCGCCTGATTTAAAAGCATTTTTAAATTTGTTAAGCGTGGCTTCGGAAACAAAGCCGTCCTTTACGGTATATTCTTTGCTGCATTTCCGCCACTTTTCACGTCCGTATTCGTGATACGGCAAAAGCTCAATGTCAAACCTTCCGCCTGAAAGCTTCAGCGCCGAAAAGAAGTCAATGAATTTTTCAAGATCGCAGTCGCTGTCGTTAAAACCGTGTATTAACGGTATTCTCAGGTGCGGAGCGCCTTGTGCGGAAATTATGGATATGTTGTCAATTATCGGCTTTATGTCGGCGCCGGTTATTTCTTTAAGCTTTTCGCCGTCTGCGTGCTTAAAATCAATCATCCAGCAGTCGCAGACAGAAATCAGCCTTTTAAGATTTTTATTTGTCGCATTGGTCTCAATGGCGGTTGAAATTCCCATAGCCTTTACGCTTTTCATAATTTCGTATACCGCGTCTAACTGAAGCGAAGCCTCGCCTCCGGTAAAGGTTATTCCTCCGCTGTCAAAAAACATCGGCGCGCACGATAATATCTCTTTTATCACTTCTTCACAGCTTTTTTCGGCCGCCTTGCCGTAAATATCCATACCCTCAGGATTGGAACACCACGGACAGTGCATATTACAGCCCTGCAGATGATACACAAGCCGGTTTCCCGGTCCGTCCTGCGAATAGTTAAATCCGCGCTGGAAATACCGTAAAATCATAAAAAGCGCTCCTTTTAAAAATTTGACAAGCAGGGGTATTTTTAATATAATATAGGAAAAGCAGGTGACCGTTATGAAACAAAAGGGCTCGAATATAAGTACAATTAAAACCGAAAATAACAGTCTTATTCTGAATTGCATAAGGCGAAGGGCAATGTCCCGTGCTGAAATTTCCAAAAGTACGGGACTTTCAAAGTCGGCTGTTACAATAATTACAAAGCAGCTTATAGATGAAGGTCAGCTTATGGAAATCGGAACGGAAAGCATAAGCTACGGGAGACATCCTATACTTCTTGATATTGTTAAAACCCGCAGATATGCTATGGGTATTGCGCTTGACAGAGCAAGGGTAACGGTCTGCATTGTTAATCTCAAGCTTCAGTCCGTTGGCAGCCGCTGCCGCGATATAAGCGAATTTGATGCTCCGGACAAAGCGGTTCTTTGGGCATATCAAAACGGTCTTGAAATATTGGGCGAAAAGAAAATATCAAGAGAATTGTGTGTGGGCATCGGCGTTGCGGCGCCCGGTCCGCTTGATTATAAAAGAGGAGTAATCCTTACACCGCCTAATTTTGAATTGTTCCGTGATTTCGATGTCAGGGGCTGCCTTGCCGCATATACCGATATGCCGGTTTTCGTCAATAATACGCCTGTGCTTATGGCTATGTACGAGCACTGTAAACGTGAGCCGGATCTTAACAACTATATTTATGTTACCGTTGATAACGGCGTCGGTTCTGCTATTTTCCAAAACGGCAGAGTCAATATGGGCAGCGCCGGCTTTTCCGGGGAAATAGGTCATACCACAGTAGATGTAAACGGTCCTGTATGTATCTGCGGAAATTACGGCTGTCTTGAGGGTTATGTTACCAAAAAGGCGTTTTTAAAGCTTTACGGTATTGATTATGAAGAAAATGCGGATAAAGCTTATTCGGGTGACAGGGATGCGCTTGACAGAATAGTGCGCCTGGCGCGCTATTTCGCGTCCGGAATTATCAATTCAGTAAATATGCTCGACCTTGATACCGTTATCATTTCGGGCGAGCTTAATTACAGATATGAGCTTTTGTTTGAACAGATTCAAAATAATATAAACGAGCGTTCGATAATCACCAAAGCGCATAAGGTGACCGTTTTGCCGGCGTTGGCGGAAAACAGCGCATTTTCCGCGGTTAATGTTATTGAGCATTATTTTAGTGCGGCAGGACTCGGAGCCGACGCGGCTTCGCACGCCGCCATTTAGGTTGCGGCTTTGCCGTCGTTTTTTTACAATGCGTTATCAAAATTTAATTTTGCAGATGTGCGGGCTGGAATTTATCATCGGCACTTAGTTTAAGCTTTGAACTAAGTGCCGAAATGATTATACACTATTTTAAACATTATTGCAACTGTTTTTTAGCTTTGATTGTAAAATTTATGCTCAAATGCTTGCTGCTGATTTCATAAAATATATTTTTTACGGTTTATCGGTTGCAAGTCCTGATTTATTATATAAATTTATTGATTTTTTGTATTGACTGCACAATATATTCAGAGGTAAAATAATTGTGTGAATACTTGATTTGAACGGGTGATAAGGATGGATTTTATAACCGAACCTGCCAAAAGACTCCCTGTGTGTTACGAAGCTGACGTATTCGTTGCCGGAGGCAGCTGTACCGGCGTATTTGCCGCTGTAAGAGCGGCAAGGCTCGGCGCGCGCGTAGTTCTTGCGGAACGTCAGAACTGCCTTGGCGGAACGGCAACCGCAGCGCTTGTTAATGTATGGCACAGTCTCAAGGATACAGATTATAAAAACCGGATTATTGCCGGACTTACCGCCGAGATTACCGAACGCCTTGTAAAGGCTGACGCGGCAATCGTGCAGGATGATCCCTCGCTTGCTATACAATTTAATCCTAACCGGCTTCAGTATGAGCTTGACCGTCTTGTAGCCGAAGAAAAAATAAAGCTGTATCTGCATACTATGTGTGTGGGCGCTGTTTCCGATGGGGAAAGCATCACCGCCGCGATTATTGAAAATAAGGATGGGCGCAGCGCCGTTAAGGCAGGATTTTTTATCGACGCTACCGGCGACGGCGACCTTGCAAAATATCTCGGTATTCCTAAATACCGGCATGAGGTGGTACAGCCGCCCACGCCATGCTTTTTGATGAAGGGCTGTACAGACGGGATAAATATTGAAAGGCTTATCCGTACCCACGGAAGCGAATTCGGACTTCCGGATGACTTCGGCTGGTACGGTCCCGTGCCGGGTATAGACGATATTTATTTAAGGGCGGACTGTCACGTCCTCGATGTTGACTGTGCTTCGGCGGACGGTCTTACACGTGCCGAAACCGAGGGCCGCAGAAAGGCGTTTGCCATGGTGGACCTTATCAATAAATACACCGACCGTAAGGTTTCTGTGGCGGCGCTCAGCGCACTTGCCGGTATCAGGGAAAGCGACCATTACGAGACGGATTTTAAGGTTCGCGGCGAAGATTTGCTTTTGGGTTCAAGATATGAGGACGCGATTTTAAACGGAACCTACCGTGTAGATATGCACGATTTTGACGGCTCCTGCACGTTCCGCTATCTTAACGGCTATGCTGTCCGTATGGAGGGGGCAGAGCGCCGTTCGGTAGAATGGAACTGGCGCGAAAAGGCAGGTCTTACCGGGGAGCCGGCAAAATATTATCAGGCGCCGTTTAGAATGCTGGTTCAAAATAAATACAGCAACTTTATTGCGGCAGGGCGTATGCTTAACGCTGATGCTATGGGATTTGGCGCTCTTCGCGTTATGGTTAATTTAAATCAGCTCGGAGAAGCGGCAGGTGTTGCGGCATATATGTCTTTAAACAGTTCTTTGCCGGTAAACCGTATTGACGGTACAAAGGTGAGAGGCTTGCTTGCAAGGGGAGGTTCGGCGCTTTAATAAGCTCCGCCGATTCTGTATCGGAAAATCTGAATAGACAAGTTAATAATATGCAGACGGGGGATGCCTGCTGCGTTTTGCAGAGGCTCTTTCAAGGCACATATCCCCTGTCAGGCGAATACCGGAAATTGCCGGTCTATAAAATTATTGACAAACCCGAAAAGGGTATGTTATATTGAAAATAGAAATTTTTCTTTATATTATAGAAACGTTTCTATAAAAGAAGGGTGAAATCAATGTTGAATGCAAAAATGGTAAAGGAAGCAGCTATTGCGTGCGGTGCCGACCTGTGCGGTATCGGTTCAATGGACAGATTTGAGGGAGCGCCTAAAAATAACGACCCCAGATATCTGTTCCCGGAGGCAAAGTCGGTAATAGGTCTGGGATTTCGCGTCCACAGGGGATTATACCGTCCTATGGAGGAGGGTACCCATTGGGGAATGTATTCTTCGGTAGGCTATGCCAATGTAAATGACGTACATATGCCGGTTGTCATGCGTGAGCTCGGCAGCTTTATCGAGGACCACGGCTATGATGCGGTTATCTATAACAATACGGCAATCCGTTATGCAATAAACGCCGGTGTTCCCGTAAGAGAGGGATATCCCGCGCCGAATGTTTTTCTGCATTTCCGTATAGCGGGTGTTATCTGCGGAATGGGAGAAATAGGCTGGAGCAATATTTTCTTGACCCCGGAATTCGGTCCGCGTGTGCGTTTGGCATTTATCTTTACCGACGCCGAGCTTGAGCCGGATCCGATTATGGAGCCGCACCTTTGCGACCGCTGTATGGCGTGTGCCAGAAACTGTCCCTCAGGTGCTATCCCGTCAGACCTTAACCAAAAGGTTTCGTTTACCCTTGAGGGTAAAACCTATGATTACGCCAAGCTTAACGAGGAACGCTGTGAAATCGGTTTCCAGATGGGCAACGAATATGTAAACCCCTTCCTTTATGACGGCAGCGACGATTCGGAAATTGCCAGATGGCTTATGAATCAGGTTTACAGCGATGATTCCGAGCATCTTGCCATGCGTCAAATTCACAGCCGCTGGGCTTCAAGAGACGTAATTTATAAAAAGCACAATATGAGCCGAGCCGGTGTGGATAATTTCGGGCATCCCGGAAATATGTGCGGCGCCACATGCCAGAGAGAATGTATGATACATCTTGAAAAGCAGGATAAGCTTACAAATAAATTCCATACTCCGTTCCGCATAAGGAAACCGTTCCGTCTTAACCCCGAAGAGCTGCTTAAAGAAAAATTTGAAAACGATAACAAGGGCAATATCACAGACTACGGTCAGCACGAAAAAGAGTAACTATGTAAAGCTAAAGCGCACAGAAAATATAAACTATTCTCCGTGCGCTTTTTTAAACAAGGTGATTTTATGAAATACTGTGTAGGCTATCAGCCGGAGGATGAATTCGGCGAACGCTTTGCCGAAAAGCTGATTGATTATAAGGACCGTTTAAGCGAGGTTTATTTTTCCTGGTCGGATATGCCGAGCGGGCGCAGTAATATGAGCGACGAAGTGGGATTTGTTCATTGGGAAATGCAGGATATTCTGCTTTCGGATTTAATTCTGCTTAAAAACAGCGGCATAGGTCTTAACCTGCTGTTTAACGGTAATTGTTACGGAAGCGAGGCTGTAAGCCTGGCACTTAAAAACCGCGTAATATCGGTGATAAATTATATAAAATATGCTGTCGGCGGTATTGACAGTATTACCACTACATCACCGTTTATCGCTTCTGTGGTAAAGAACGTATATAAGGATATCAGGGTGCGCGCGTCGGTAAATATGCGTATTACCGACGTCTGCTCTATGCAGTATCTTTCGGAATATTTTGATGAATTTTATATCCAGCGTGATTTCAACCGCGATTTCGAGCATATAGCGCGTATGAAAAAGTGGGCGGATGAAAACGGCAAAAAGCTGTCCGTTCTTGCGAACAGCGGATGTATGAAGTATTGCAGCGGACAGATTTTTCACGATAATCTTGTGGCGCACGAAAATGAGAACGTGCGTTTAAAGGGAGACTGCGATTTTCCGGGAAATATATGTCATAATTTTTATAAAAAGCCGGAAAACCGCCATAAAATTATTTCTAATACCTGGATAAGACCGGAGGATATTCATTTGTATGAGGATTATGTTTGTGCGGTAAAGCTTGCCACACGAATGACCTCAAGACCGATGAGCGTTATAAAGGCGTATATAGACCAAAGCTACCGGGGAAATACCCTTGATTTGCTTGAGCCTAACCATACCGCACAGCTGGGCGGATGCTATATAAGCAATAAAAAATTCCCCTCCGACTTTGCGGAGAGGATGAGTAAATGCAAGGATGACTGCGGGCGGTGCGGATACTGCCGCGAGGTTTTTGAAAGGGTATGCGTTATGACGGCAGGCGAACAATTATAACGCCTTGCAGGATTTTCCTTCGCGTATCTCACAGGGAAGAATAACCTGTTCGGACTGTAAATCCGGATTTTCTATATGCGAAAACAGTATTTGCGCGGCGAGCATACCGGGATTTCCGGTATCAACCGCAACCGAAGTGAGCTGAGGCTCGGAATAGAAATTTTTGTTGCTGTAATTGCAGGAAATAACCGAAACACAGTCGGGAATACGCAAATGCCTGTCATATGCCTTTTGCAGTATGATATGCGCCGTCTGTGATTTTGCTGCGATAAGCGCGGTAGGCGCAGCTTGGGCAGTTGTTTTTTCAAAAACGCTGTCAAGCATAGAAAAAGGGATTACCCGGTATGCAAGTCCCATTTTTTTCATATATTCTTTATAAGCTTCTATGCGGCTGTGTATATACTGTGCCTTTAAATTTCCGTCCTCCGGACCTATGAAGGCTATTTCTTTGTGATTAAGACCTATAAGGTAGTCAACGGCGGTTATTGCCGAATTTTTATAATCAAAAACAATCCGGTTTATATCGTATTCCGGCTTGCGTCCGCTTATAAGTACGGCGGGAACAGCATTTGAGGTTATGGCTTTTATGTGTTCTCCCAAACGGAACCAATCATTGTCGGAGCTGGGCGGAATAAGTATAAGACCGCTTATGATTTTGCTTTGATAAAGCTTTATATAATCAAAACAGCGCTCCTTGCTGTAAGGGCACAGCACTACCGAATACATTCTGTCATTGGCAAAGGACAAAACATCATTCAGTATTTCAGTCATATCCGCAATATCCCAGGAGGAAAGAATACCTATTGTGCAGGGAACACCCTTGCGCATATTTCTGGCAATGGCATTAGGAGTATAGTTGAGCTGCTCTGCGGCTTCTAAAATACGCTGTCTGGTTTCGGGCTTAACGCTTATGTTCGGCGTGTTGTTAAGTACATACGATACAACCGATATTCCAAAGCCGGAAAGCTGTGCCACATCCTTTATCGTAGCGCTTTTTTTCATAGGCATATGATCCCTTACTTAATATTTGTGCCGGCAAGAGCCTGAAAGCCAAGCCTTTTATAAAGGCTTTACCGACCTGATAATTCTATCATAAGAAAAATAAAAAATCAAATTATATTTATTTTGCAGTGCAAACGCTTTAAACTGTTCAGTTTAAAGCGTTTGCCAAAGAAAGGAATGTTGTTTATGTATGATTATGACGTTTTGGTAGCCGGAGCCGGTATGTCCGGCGTATGCGCGGCGGTATCGGCGGCAAGAAACGGCTGCAAGGTTTGCCTTGTGGAACAAAGTATGGTTCTGGGCGGTCTCGGCACAGGCGGTCTTGTCACCAGCCTTATAGCGCCCGAAAACGATTTCGGCGGAATCGGCAGGGAAATACTCGACAAAATGTATGAAAAGGGCGCTCTCGGCTGTAATGTTCGAAAGGGCGAATATACCTTTGCGCCTTATAATAACGAGGAAATGAAGCTTACTTTGGATGAATTGGTGTCAGAGCAGTCCGGTATAGAGCTGCTGCTTTATACCAAGATAATATCCGCAGAAAGCCGTGACGGCATTATAAACGGCATAACCGTATCCGCCTACGAGGGCATCAGAACGCTTACCGCGCGGGTGTATATCGACGCTACGGGCGACGGCGCTTTAAGCGTTTTTTGCGGTGAGGATTACGAATACGGGGATGAGAACGAAAAAATACAAGCCGCTACTCTTACGGCGTATTATGCCGATATTGACTATCAAAAGCTGAACGGGTTTATAGAAGAAAATAACAATGATTTTATAGGGATAATCCGGCGCACTGTGCCGCAGGCGGTTAAAGACGGTGTGCTTTCTGCGGTGGATTTCCACCATCCCGGCGCTATTCGGATAGGGGAAAATTACGGTATGATAAACGCCGGTCATCTTTACGGGATGCCGCTTAAAACATCGGCGGATTTTACCAGAGCCATGATTGCGGGAAGAAAGCAGGCAAGGGAATATTATGAATTTTACAAAAGATATATGCCCGGCTGTGAAAACATCGTTTATATGGCAACCGGAAGTGTGCTCGGTACGAGGGAAACGCGCCGTGTTATCGGCTGTCATATTACCGACTATAAGGATAAAACCGCTTATAAAAAGTATGAGGACGGCATTATGCGCTATCAGGGCGGTCCGTCTTATGATTTGCACGCTTCTTCAAATGAAAAGGAGGATTACGAAAAATATTTTGAAAAATATACCGCGCAGGAAGAGCGCACGGGCGATTACGCACTGTTTCCGTTCAGCAGTCTGAGAGCTGCCCGCAACCGCAATCTGCTGTTGGCAGGAAGATGCGCTTCTATGGACAGAATGGTAAATGCGCAAAACCGCGTTATGGGATATTGCTGTATGATGGGGCAGGCTGCCGGTACTGCTGCGGCGCTTGCGGCAAGGGGCGAAATACTGCCCGGTGAAATAGACATACCGACCTTGCAGGAAAGGCTCAGAAAGGACGGCATACCTAACATTTGACTACTGTTGTATGTGAATAATCACCAGTCTTATCCAAAAAAGTAGTTTTACTGTATTAAGTTTATACAAAATCGAGGAATTCTTATATTGCTTATATTCCGGTACGATGATAAAATTATTATGGGTAATATTTATAGACGAAAGAGGGCTTGAAATGAAGTTCACAGCTTCCCAAAGTACGCAAAGAGGTAAGCTTGATGCCTTCGGCGCAGAGCTTGACCCGCATTTTTTTAATGAATATAACCGGGCTGACGGTTTTAATGAGGATGACTGGCAGCTTATATGCTCAAGAATACGTGATATGCGGCTCCATAAAATCCGTATGATGATTATGCCGGAATGGTTTGAACCAAATAAGGCTTCCGGCGGGCATTTTGATATTGATTTTAACGATTTCGACTGGGATAACCAATATATGTACAGCGTATACCGCACGCTTGATATGGCGCAGGAATACGGCATAAGGGTAAATCTTACCCTTTGGGGCGCCTGGGCTTCACACGGCAGCTGGCTTGCATACAAAGGACTTGAATCCTGGGTTACGGCGCCTAACGATAACGACGAATGGAGCAAGAACTTCTGCGCCCTTTTAAAATATCTTACCGAAGTAAGGGGATATACCTGCATTACCGATATTACTCCGTATAATGAACCGGCTGACGCCTACCGCAATGCTGACGGCAGGATTGTTTACGAGGAATACGAGAAAATGGTACGCAACCTTGATATGCACCTTAAAAGGCACGGCATTAGGGATAAGGTTCAGCTTTGCCTTTCGGATGACGGCACAAAGCCCGACTGGGCATTCCGCTGTATAAAGCGTATGGCTGATATTTCCGAACGCTTCAACTGCCATTGCTACCGTTTTTCAAGCTGGATATCTGATGATATGATATACGACTGGAACGATATGCACAAGCTTTTTATCAATACATATGCGCCCGGCGCGGTGTTTACATATAACGAATTCGGTTCAGACGCTTATATCGATTCGCACAACTGCAGAGATACCGATACCTATGACAGGGCGCTGCTTTACGCAAGAATGGCGGTAAACTTCCTTAATTCCGGCTGTAACGGAATGATACATTGGTGTCTGTTCGATGAAAATTACGGAAGTCCCAAACGTATGAACGTGGGACTTATGCGCTTTAAGGACAGCGGCTGGAGCGCAAGACCTATCTATTATGTGTGGTCGCTGATTACGCGTTATACCGTACCCGGTTCGGAAATTTATCCGCTTAGCTGCGATACCTCCGGTGCGGTAAGAGCCACGGCGCTTAAAGCGCCCGACGGTAAATGGACGGTGCTCGCAACCAATTTTTCGGACTGCGGCGCCGATATAGAGCTTGAGCTTGAAAATGCGGACGGTCTTAATTTCAGAAGACATACCGTAAGCGAAAGCACGCTGCCGGACGACAGCAATATAGTGCCTTTTGATAAGGAGTTTGAATACGGCAGCGGAATTTGTCAGACCGTACCGCCTAAGGGCTTTGTTGTGCTGACGCAGATTTCTTGATATCGGAGGAATAAAAATGGCAAAAGAAAAAAGTGTGCTGCATAAGCGCGAAAGCAAATGGCAGATTATCAGGAAAAACCGCTTGCTGTATTTTATGATGCTGCCGGGACTTATATATTTTCTTATCTTTAAATATTTGCCGATGCCTACCGGTTTTGTTATAGCCTTTAAGGATTATATGCCCTGGGAGGGACTCGGCGGCAGCAAATGGGTGGGGCTTTATTATTTTAAACGTATTTTCACAAGCTCCGTTTTCCCAAGGCTTATGAAAAACACACTTATCCTTTCGGCGCTCAGTCTTGTATTTGCGTTTCCCTCGTCTATAATACTGGCGCTTATGATTAACGAAGTAAAGGGCGGACCTTTCAAAAAGACGGTACAGACAATTTCGTATCTGCCCTACTTTATTTCCTGGGTAGTTGTTTCTGGTCTGCTTTATAATCTGCTTGATACCAACGCCGGAGTAATAAACAATATTCTTACCTCTTTGGGTATGCAGCCTGTAAGATGGTATGCCGAGCCGAATAAATGGTATGTGATTATGACCATTGTTAAAATATGGAAAAGCTGCGGCTGGGGTACAATTACGTTTCTTGCCGCGATAACCAGCATAGACGTAGGTCTTTATGAAGCGGCTGTGGTTGACGGCGCCAATAAATTCCGTCAGATGTGGCATATAACGCTGCCGGGTATTATGCCCACCATTGTGGTAACCTTCATTCTTACCATAGGTAAAATTTTTAAGGAGGATTTTGAAGCCATATATGCCATTGTGGGCACAAACGATGTACTGTATCAAACCATGGATGTGTTTGAAACCTGGGTGTACAGAATGACGCTTAACGGAAGCTACAGTATGTCGTCTGCCATGGGACTTTTCCAGAATATCATTTCACTTGTACTTATTATCACAGCAAATAGGCTTGCCAAAAAATATGAGCAGGCAACAATTTGGTAAGGGGGCGGCAATATGAAGCTATCTTTGGGAGAAAAGATTTTCAAGGTAATCAATGTGTTTATGCTGATACTGCTGTCAGCGGTGTTTATTGTGCCTTACCTTATCGTGCTTTCATCCTCGGTTTCGGATGAGCTTGCTTTATTGAAGGACGGCTATTCGGTAATTCCGCGCGGCGTTACACTTGCCGCATACGAGTTTATTTTTAAAAACTGTCCTATACTTCTGCGGTCTGTTTTCAATAGTGTAGGAGTTACTATTGTCGGGACGCTTCTCGGTCTTGCGGTTCAGCTTATGCTCGGCTACGGAATGTCCAAGACCTATCTGCCCGGATATAAGATAATCAATTTTTTGATTATGTTCACTATGATGTTCGGCGGCGGTCTTGTTCCGTCCTATCTTATCAATAAGGCTTTGGGACTGGTCGATTCCTACTGGGCGCTTATACTTCCGGGACTTTGCAGCTCCTGGAACCTGCTTTTGATACGGAACTATTTTCAGGGTCAGTCGGTAGCCTTGGAGGAGGCTGCCTCTATCGACGGCGCTTCCCAGTTCCAGATATTTACGAAAATTGCCGTTCCTACGGCAAAGCCGATTATAGCTACCATAGCGCTTTTTGCAGGGGTAGGCGGCTGGAACGACTGGTATCTTGCAATGCTTTATATACAGGACAGAAGCAAATACCCCATACAGCAGGTTATCAGAGAATTACTTGCAAATTTCAGCGTCTTGGTTGAAAACAGCGCGGCGCTTAACAATACCTCGGTATTGCCGCAGGAATCGGCAAAAATGGCGGCGGTAGTCGTAGGCTCCCTGCCTATTATACTGGTTTATCCGTTTTTGCAGAAATATTTTATCAACGGTATGATGCTGGGCTCAATTAAAGAATAACGGAAATTTTAATGCGAAATAATAGCCGCAGTTCTGCACCTTTTTATTTGTGCTGACGCTTGTGCGGCAGAATGGAGATTGTTATGAAAAAAATGTTAAAACGTGTACTTTCTGTGATAACGGCGGCAGCCTGTGTCTGTACCTGCATTGCCGGATGCGGCAAAAAAGGTGAGGAAAGCAGCGGTACTAAAGTCGTTATCTACTGCGCAGGCTCTAAGGTTTCGGGCGCTAACGACGCTGCGGTTAAAAAGGCAATCGAAAAGAAATTCAAGGAAGATACCGGTAATGAAATCAACCTTGAAATAAAGCTTTTCACAAACGCCGACTTTAATACTAAGGTTGACCTTGCAATCGCCGGCGGCGACCAGATAGACGGTATTGTAAATTACATCGGCTCGTCTGACGCTCTTGACCGTTTTATTTCGCGCAATAATTTTGCAACCGACCTTACCGAGCTTGTAAATGAATACGGTACGCATCTTAAATCCGTTATTCCCGAAATAGCCTTTGACCATGCAACCTATAACGGTCAGCTTGCGGCAATTCCCAGCGTTACACAGGAAAATGCGTTCGGTATACTTATCCGCACCGACTGGCTCAAGGAAGCAAATCTCGAAATTCCCACTACTATTTCCGAATTTGAAACCGTTATGGAAGCCTTTAAAAAACGCGATGGAAACGTTGTGCCGCTGGTCGGATATTCTTGGGACCTTGACCGTGTAATCCTTGCCGGAGCTTACGGTACGGTTTCTTCCTCTTACTATTATCTTGACGATTCCGGAACTCTGCTTCCCGGCTTCCTTAACCCAAAATATAAGAATGTTCTTTCCAAGTGCTATGAATGGGTAAAGAGCGGCTGGTGGGACATCGATAATGCAAGCCGTACAGAAAGCTCTATCGACAACCTCTTTGTGGGCGGCCGTGCCGGTATCTATGTACAGTATCCCGAAATTTATCATTTGATTGAAATTGCGCGTAAGTGTAAACAGGCTGATTCCAAGGCCACCTTTGAAGTTATCGGACCGCTTGAGGGACCGAACGGCGACAAGGGCGTTCAGAAGCAGAATGTCGCGTTTTCTGGTATGATGGTACCCAAGTCCTCCAAAAATGCAGAATTGGTTGTAAAGTATATGGACTGGATGGTTTCCGACGTTAAAAACTATGAGCTTTGCGCCTATGGTATAGAGGGTACCGACTGGGTTGATTCCGGAGAGGGCAAACGCGGTCTCCCGGATAAAAACAGCACCGACGTTGTAAATATGTATTCCGGCTGCTATGCACCGATAGAGTTTACCAACCTTTCCGACAGAGTATGGGATACCTATTCCGAACAGGAGCTCGGCTGGATTGAGGCCGTAAGAAGCTATCCCACATTTTCCGATGCCCGCGAAGGCGTGTTCTTCCCGTATCTTGACAACGATATGTCAAGCAAGTATTCAAGCGCCAGCACGGATTTCCAGACTAATACGCTTTCTCCCGCGCGTGCCGGTCTAAAGGATACCTCCAAAACCTTTGAGTCTGCGGTTGAAGCATTCAAGCTTTCAAATAAGGATTATCTTGAATGGATGAATCAGTATTATAAAGAAAACAAGAAAACCTATAACTAAACTTTGAGAGGTAATTTTATGAAATTGTTCGGAAAATTTATATGTCTTGCGGCAGCGTTGGTATTGGTTGTGTCCTGCTCGGTATCGGCGTTTGGTCTTAATGTTCTTGAGGACGCCAAATCACGCTGGATTTTGGGCGACGAATACGGCGGCGCCGTCGGCTGGAACGACGACGGTTCATTCACCGTTTACGGCAAAAGCGGTATTGCTACATATACCGGCGTTAAGTTCTATGATGAAGAAATCACCGTTAAATTCAAAACAAGCATTGCTTCGGCGGACGGCTGGGCTGCTATCTATCTCAGAAACAATATAGACGCAAGCCTGCTTACAAGCAAGGATGACGGCGGCGGAGTACGCGCGTTTCCCTGGTACGGCAAGGGGCAGCCCTTCAGCATAAATATTAAAAACGACCGTGTAAGCCTTTCGCAGTGCTATGCGGATGAGCTTCAGCCTTCGGGGCTCGGTATCGGTACGCCTGCCGGTCAGTATAACCCTTGCGACGGCAGCGAGCATACAATCAAATTTAAGTGTTATGAGCTTAATTCCAACCAAACCATTATTACCGTATATTATGACGGCGTACAGGCGTTTGATTATTCCTATACCTATAATGAAGAGCACGAGCCCAAAAAGGAAGCCGGTTATCTTTCATTTGCCTGCTATAATTCGGGCGACTGGCTGCAGATTATTTCGGTAGAAGCGCCTGACGGTACGGTTGAGTTTACCAAGGATACCGTTACATCATCTTCTTCGCAAAGCGCCGGAACTCAGACAGGTAATAACGGTGCCGACAATAATAAACCGGCAGGGAAAAACGATATTGATTACAGCGCGGAATATAACCGCACAAGCTCGCCTTCCGGAACAATAAAGAGAAATAAATCAAACGGCAGCGCGTCTGTTATTTGGTATGTCGTGTGTGCTGCGGGCGGCGTTGCGGCAGGCGCCGCAGGTGCTGTGCTTGTAATGAAACTGACAGGCAGGAAAAAGACCGCTGCAGCGGAAGCTCCGGAAAACAGCGGTAAAACAGATTTGCCCGAAGAATAAACTTAAAAAATCAAAAGGGGCGTTGCGGCTGAAAGCTATATCGCGCAAAACAGCCGGTCGGTAATAAAAAGAGATTTATTAAAATTAAAAAGGAGAAAAGGTATGAAAAAATTTCTATGTTTCCTCTCGGCGCTTGCTCTTTTACTGTCGGCGCTGCCGTTTCAGCTTATTTCCCTTGCTGATGCTGCGGCTGACAATTCTCAGGAAAAATTTAACCTTTTCAGCGCAAATTCTTATTATTGGAAAAAAGCAAACTGGAGTGACAGCAATTCTCTGGCAAACGGTCAGCTTGTGCTTTATAACGGCATATATGTTTATGCCGGCTATGAGCTTTCAAACGAAAAGGTAACCTATGTTGTAAATCACAACAGCTCGGTTTCAGGCAGCTATGACATTTATCTTCGCAGCGATGTGGATTATGACAGCATTGAGACTTCGACGGCCGCTATCCAATCAGGCGACCCTATTTTAATTCGTTACAGCCTGAAGGATAAGGAATTTTTAATATTTGAAGGCTCATACGCAAGCAGTAATGTAAAGGCTAAAATGTGGATAGACCTTACTGATAACAATGACCACACGGTAGAGATTATAACTGACGAGGATGCCGGTTCAAACACTACAAAGCTGCGGATTTGTGTTGACGGTAAATTTCTTACAGACTATACAAACGCCGATAAGCCCGACTATTGTGTATTCGACGGCATAAAGGGCAGCGGCAATATTGCCCTTGCTCAATTCGTAAATCAAAATATTGCCTTTAAGGGACTTTATATTGACGGCGTAACCTATGACCCTTATTATACCGAAAGCTTTGTTGCGGATTTTGAAAATGCCGGCGGTCTTACGGTAGATAATGTTGATTCCGGCGGCGCTCAGGCTTCTGTTTCAACAGCCGCCGCCCATTCCGGTACAGCCTCTGTATATCTGGATGATTCGTCCAGCGGTACAGTCAGATTTGCGCTTGATATCTCTTCAACCCAAAAGGCGCTTAAACCGGACACCGTTTACAGGGTTACCGCCTGGGTAAAGGCAGTAGATAAGGTCGGAAAAAATATCAATTTCTCCCCTAAGGCTGTTAACGGACGCAACTCGGTTTCAGGCGCTGCCGGCAATATTGAAAAGGCGTTCTCATGGTGGGGTCTCAACAATAACTGGGCAACTCTTATGGATAAAGACGAAACCGGCGATTGGTGCAAGGTGCTGATTACCGACAGCTTTACCGTCGATACCGACCGTAATTTCCCTGTCGTAAGCATATGGGCAACAGGTGCCGGGTCGGGCTGGTATATCGATGATGTAGCCTTTGAGACTGTTATGTCCGATGAACCTGCGGTTCCCGAAAATACCGCTTACGGTACGGTAAGCTATACCAATTATTTAAAGCTCAATTCAAATTCTACGCCTGTTGATACCGTTCCTGTCTGCGTCGGCGACAGTATAACCGCTACGGCTGCACCTGCTTCCGGTTATCGCTTTACCGGCTGGTATAAAGGCGGAAGCTGCGTAAGTCAGTCGGTTGTATATAAATTTATTACCGACGGTATACCCGTTACCGCGCGTTTTGAAAAGCTCGACAGTTCACACATATATCAAGGCTGGGAACAGCAGGGAGCAGACGGCTTTGAATATAAGGTGGCTCAAAACAGCGCCGGGGCAATAATTACCGATACTGTTTCCCATACCGGAAACTATAGCGTAAAGGTAGCTGAAAATAACGGTCAGGCGAACTATCTTTTCTCATGCTCGGATAATACAACTCCCGCGCTTGAAGCCGGAAAAGAATATCAGGCGTTCATTTGGGTAAAGCCAAGCGAAACGGGCAGAATGAATATTCAGCTTTACGGCGTTGCCGACCGCAACTCAAATGCCAACACCACGCGGCTTGCGTCAATCGACAGCGCCACAAAGTCTAAAATTACCGCTATGGCAGCCGGTTCTACCGGTGACGGCTGGTACAGGGTTTGTATAGGATGCTTTACCGCCGTTGAAAACAGACCATATGTTTCAATCTACTGCTGGGTAAGCAATGGAACCGATTTTGAATGGTATTACGATGATTTAGAGCTTATCGCTCTTGAGGACGGCTGTTCTGTTCAGGATTTTGAAAACATTCCTGCCAATTTCTCTATGAATTCGGGAAGTGCGGCAGCAGCGGTTACCGATACCGAAGCTATCAGCGGAAATCATTCGCTGATGATAAAAACCGGAGATAGCGGCTCTAACGTATTTACCGCTTTGTTTGATAATTCGGTTTCCGCGCTGGAAACCGGTTCAAGCTACAGACTTACTATGTGGCTTAAAATAAAACAGGCGGGCGGAAATCTTAACTTTAAGCTTAACTCGGTAGATACCGCAAACGATTGTACCGCTAAGGCTATTGACAGCTTTGCCGATGAACAAATCACCAAGGGCAGACTTGCCACCTACTACACCAATAAAGCCGGCGTAAAGTACTACGGTGTTGACAGCAATACCGCCACCGACTGGTACCGGGCTTGTATTACCGATTATTATGTGTCCGGCGGAAAATATGCCAAGCTTTATATATGGGTCCCCGCCAACACGGAATTTTATATTGATAAAATAGAATTCACCAAGATTAACACCGTTACGGTAAATGTTGAGGGTGCAGGCCGGGTATCCGCTTCAAACGGCTTGACTTATAAAGAGCTTAACTCAACCTCTTTGACCTTAAGCGTAGGAATTTCCGCTAAGGAAACGGTTCATCTTACAGCGCTTGCCGATAAGGGTCATACCTTTGCCGGATGGTATCGGGACGGAGCATTGGTATGCTCTGACACAGCCTTTGATGTTATTCCCGAAGAAAGCTTAACCTATACCGCTGTGTTTGAGGGCAGCGCACCCGTTTATGATGAAATAACCTCCGAAAGTATTTCTCAAACCCTTACAACAGGGGACGCAGCCACCGTTACAAACGAGCAGTTTATAAACGAAGCCCTGCTCAGCACCGGAAATTCCGACAGAATTGCAGCGGCTATGAAAAAGGCGGCAAACGGCGAAGCTATTACCGTCGGTTTTATAGGCGGCTCTATTACCGAGGGCTCAGGCGCTTCGGATAAAACCAAGTCCTGGGCATATACCGTTTATAACTGGTTCACAAGGGCATTCCCCGAAAGCAATATAGAATATGTTAATGCGGCTATTGCCGGTTCTTATTCAAGACTTGGCGTCACCTATACCGAAACACAGCTTATGGCAGCCGAGCCCGACATCGTATTCATTGATTACAGCGTAAACGACAGCAGCGGTATGTATATGGATTCTTATGAAACCATTATCCGCACAGTCCTTGCAGGCGAGAACCGACCCGGACTTGCAATGATTGACTTTACAAGAAAGTCGACAGACCAATACTCGTATTATAACCAAGAGCTTATTTACGATGCTTTGGGTGTATATTACGGTCTGCCCATTATAAACATTCACAGCGCAATCACACCTTTCTTTGAGTCAGGACTTCTGAATTGGAGTGATTACAGCGACGACAGTATCCATCCGAATGATACAGGTCACGCTATGGTGGCAGCCGCTGTAATAAATTATCTTGAACAGGCAAAGGCTTATTCCGAAGAAAGTGTCGGCTTTGCACCCGCCGCGCTGAAAGAGAACTGGTATTATGCCGAGTCCGAGCTTTACGGCGCATTGATGTCCTATGCCGACCAGCTTAATGCTTCGGCAGTCGGCTTTACACCGAACGGAAGCGTCAGCAGGTTTGGCTGGACTGCATACAATTCTGCTGCCGCAGGCGCAGAGCTTACCTTCAATCTTAAAAACTGCAGAGAAGCGGTTATAGTTTACGGACAGAGCGGCGCGGTTGTGCCGTCGGATATGGAAATCTATGTAAACGGCGAGCTTTACACTACCGTAAGCCCGGTTAAGGATTCTACTCCGTGGTGCGTTGCAAGCATCACATCGGTTGAAGCGATCGATATGGAAATCAGGATTGCAGCCTTAGAGAATTCTGTCTGCAATATCGCCGGTGTTTATGCCGCGATAGACGATGATACCGCCAATTCGGCAAGAAATCTGCGCAGTAAGATCGGCGCTTTGTCAGAGCTTGACCTCGATACCGCCGATACCGTTATAAGCTCCGCAAGGGCTGCATTCGGCGCCGCCTCCGATGATACTCTTAAATTTGTAAATAATGCTCAGTCGGTTATCAGCTCTGCCGAAAGCGCGGTAAGCGATATTAAGTCGCTTGTAAACGCTGAAAATGCGGTAAATACCGCTGAAATCACATCTGCGGTATGTGAAAACGGTGTTATAACGCTTATATCAGGCGTTGACGCTAAACAGTATAACAGCTTTGCAAGCCTTGGATTTACAGTAAATGCCTACGGCGTTGCCGTTATTCCGACAGCAAAACTTGGCACGGAGCTTAAAAAGACAACCGACAGAGCCGAAACCAAGGAATACGAAGCCTTCGGGAAGCGTACATTGTTCAAAACCAATATAACCGGTGTAAATACCGAAAAAAGAATGCAGACCGAGCTTACAGCACGCTCCTATGTAACCTATATGAGAGACGGCATAACGGTTAGCGTGTATGCTGATACCTTTACGGTAACATATTCTGCAAACTGATGGGCTTTATCGGCTGGCTGTCTTACAGACTGTCAGCCGGAAAAGGGCTTCAACCGGTCAAAAACCGCTTTTGTCAGCCTTGTCACGAAAGGATTGATTTTATGAAAAAATTGTTGGCTATACTATCATCGGTCTGCATACTTGCCACCACGCTTTATTGCGTGATACCGGTTCTTGCTGCACAGCAGTCAGCGCCGGTTAAATTTGTCCAGAGCTTTGAAGATGAATCGCTTGCTTTAAGCGCGGGCAATTTCACCTTTTCAGACGAGCAGGTGCGTACCGGCTCAAAATCGTTAAAGCTTGTAAAGGACGGCAGCTCCGCAACCGATAACTCTTTTGCGGCTGTCTTTATGAATGAGGCCGATAAGCTTATGGCTGATACCGCATACAGCGTGTATTTTTACATTAAGCCCGTAACGGTGGCAGGCGCAATCGAATTCAGCTTTTTCCGCAACGGTGAATTGAATTCGTATAAAGGAAATTCCTCAGGCGACCGTATTGCAAAAATGAATCTCACTATGTCGCAGATAAATGCGGCTCCCGCCGATGAAAACGGCTGGCATAAGATTGTGATTTCCTCGGAATTTTATATCGATGAAGCCAAGCCGTATATGAACCTTTGGAATTGCCAGTGGGACGGCGCCGCAGCCTTCTATATAGACGATATTACCTTTGAGCCCATTGTCGCTCCCGAAATAGAGGAAAACCTGCTTGAAGCCGATAAGGAAAACTGGACTTTAGGCAAGGAATGGAGCAAAACCGGCTTCGACGGCAATACCCTGAATGTTACCGGCGGCAGCGGTGTGGCAACCTTTATCGGAAAAAAGGTCGCCGAAGAAACTGTCCGCGTAAAGCTGTCTTCGGCTGTAACCGCCGATTGGGCGGCAATCGCTTTCCGCAATCAGGCAGACCTTGATATAATCAAGGCTGACGGGCAGAAGGCTTATTTCTATGATATCGGTAATTCCTATGCCGTTCAATGGACAAAGGACGGCAAGCTTTCCGTAAAGCTTGTTTATAAGGAGGGCGATTCCTCCAAATGGAAGAACCTTGCAGCACCTGTAGATTTTAATATGTCCGACGGCAAGGACCATACTCTGGAAATAAAAACAACCGACGACACTCAGAATAATACAACCGCTGTTGAGGTTTATGTTGACGGCATTCTCCGTCTTTCTGCAACCGATACCGAGGGTGCGGTAAAGCCCGCGGGCTATGTACAGATTGTCGCAAGCAGCAAAGATGATTCTGTTACGGTTAAGGGCTTTGAAATAGTTGGCGAAAAGGTTTCTGATTATATAGATACAACACCGCAGTTTGAGCCTAAAACCGGAGTTTCCGAAAATCTTTTAAAGGCTGCTTCCCAAAACTGGATTTTCGGTACAGAATGGAGCAAAACTGCTGTTAAGGACGGCGTTCTTACCGTTACCGGCGGAACGGGTATTGCAACCTTTGTCGGCAAAAAGGTAAATACACAGTCAATAATAGCAAAAATGAGCGTAAAGCTTGACAAAGAATGGGCGGCAATTTCTTTCCGCAATCAGGCAGGCATTACCGATATTGAAAAAAGCGGACAAAACGCCTACTTTATGACTGCCGGAAACTCATATGCTCTTGTTTTTACCAAGACCGGGGTTTCGGTAAAGGCGGCTTACGCAAAGGATAAATGGGAAAATATAGGCAAAGCTTATGATATAGACCTTTCAGACGGCAGCGAGCATCTTTACCAGATAGTAACCGAGGATTATGCCGAGCTTAACGCCACCAATATCAAGGTTTATATCGACGGTATTCTGTGTATTGACTGCACCGATACGAAATATGCCGTAAAGAATGCCGGATATGTTTCCTTTGTTTGCAGTAATAAAGCGGACAGCATTACCGTAACCGGTTTTGAAATCGACGGCGAGCGTCTTGCAAATTATCAGCAGGGCGCACCCGCTGTTACGGGAAGCAATCTTGTAAAAAATACAAACGGCTGGTTCTTTAATAAAGGCTGGGGCTATGAAGGCTATACCGGTACAACCGGATTTTCAGACGGAAAGGTTATCGCTTCGGGCGATTACGGTACTGCGCTTTATAAGGCGCAGAAAATCGGGCAGAATTACGCCGAGCTTAAATTCACTGCTTCGCTTTCCGATAAGGGAATAGTATTTATAGGTCTGCGCAATTCTGTTACCGCAGAAGCGCTTGAAAAGAACGGCAAGTCCGCAAGCACTATGAGCGCCGAAGCGGGAGCTTATGTTGTACGCATTACAAAGGGCGGTATCGCGCTTGGTATAAAGGGTACCGACGGCAACTTCAAAACGCTCGGAACTATGTATAATTTTGTTCCCGGCTTTGATATCAATGCTCAGGAAAATACCCTTGTTACCCGCGTTACCGACGATACGGCGTCTAAGACCTCAAGAATAGAAATCTGGCTTAACGGCGAACGCGTTATGGTTTATATCGACAGCGAATATGCGATTAAGACCGACGGATATTATTCAATTACCGTGTCCGACGGCAAGAACAACAGTGATAAAATCACCGTTACATCGCTTAAAATAGGTCAGGCGGCTTTAAGCCCGCTTACAGGCGATACGTTTAATATGAGCTTGGCTCTTGTATTGATTTTATCCTGCGCGGCAATTATGCTGATTTCATGGCACGCATACCGCAGATACAGCCTGTAAGAAAGGAAAACCTATGAAAAAAAGAATACTTGCCGTATTGCTTGCGGCGGCTGTAATGTGTATGTGCTTTGGCGGCTGTAACAAAAAAGCGGCTGATATTCAGTCCGAGGACGGTTATCTGCGTATCGAGTTTGACGACGCCAACGAACAGCTTTTTGAGGCAATCGGCGCCGAGCTTGATCCTCATATTTTCAGGGAGATAAATACCGAAAAGGGCTTTGACGAATCGGACTGGCAGCTTATCTGCACCAGAATAAAGGCGATGAAGCTGCAGAAAATCCGTATGATGATTATGCCGGAATGGTATGAGCCGAAAAATGAAAATGACGATCCGTTTGATACCGATATGGACGCATTCAGCTGGAACAATCAGGATATGTATTCGGTTTACCGTGTGCTTGATATGGCGGATGAGCTGGGTATAAAGGTGAACCTTACTGTTTGGGGCGCCAAGGCAAGCTCCGGTTCATGGCTCGCTTACGAAACCGGGGCTCACTGGATATCTCCTCCCAATAACCTTGACGAATGGAACGAAAATATATGCGCGCTGCTTACCCATCTTGTGGACGATATGCAGTACGGCTGTATAACCGAGCTTACGCCCTATAACGAACCTGCCGACGCATATTATGTGTTCAGCCAGTCGGAAATTAACTTTACCGATGACTATAAGGTAATGGTAATGTCTCTTGACGAGCGTATGAAAAAGGAGGGCGTGCGCGATTATGTAGAGCTTTGTACGTCTGACGACGGCACCCGCCCGGAATGGCTTCAGAAATGCGTTGCCGACAAAGAATTTGAAGCTGTGTCCGACCGCTTTAATTCCCATTGCTATAAATTCTCTGTCCATTCCGATCTTACTCAGATAGTTGACTATGCTCAGACTCTTATGAATATTGTAAAGCCTACCGGGAAGCAGTTTACCCTTAATGAATTCGGCGCCAAAGGCGGCGGGGGAGACTATGTAGACGACGGTGTTATGGATACCTATGAAAGAGGCTTGCTTTACGGCAAGATGATGACCGTATTTCTGGGCGAGGGCTGTTCGGGAATGCTGCATTGGTGCCTGTTTGACCAGATATACGGCAGCGACGGCGTTATGTACCGCGGTCTTTGGAGGTTTCTTGATAAGGATTGGGCAATCCGTCCGGTTTATTATGCCGTTTCAATGGTAACCCAGCATACCGAAACCGATTCCAAAACCTATAAGGGCACCGTGTCCGATACCAAGGTTGCGGCTGCGGCGGTTCAGGGCGATAACGGACTTACCTATCTGCTTGTCAACGAGGACGCTGTTGAAAAGAAGGCGGCGCTGGTGAACGGACGCACTAAAAACGGCGAATATGCGGTTTACGAATATTCCGAGAAGAATATTCCCGCCGACGGCGTAACACCGGCTGTTCCTCAAAGCGGCACCGCGGAAACCAAGGATAACGTAACCTATGTTACAATTCCTGCAAACAGCTTTTTAGTAGTAACTAACCTTGCGGAGTAGGATGCTATGCTTTTAAACGGAAGAATAACCGAAAACTTTTGTGATAACTGGAAATTTTCCCGCGGCGATTTTGAAACTGCCGAAAGCGTTTCCTTTGACGACAGCCTTTGGGAAAATGTAACGCTCCCTCATGACTGGAGCATATACGGTCCTTTCAGTCAGGATAATCCCACTACTGCGCGCGGCGGATTTCTTCCGGCTGGCATAGGGTGGTACAGAAAGGCGTTTGCATTGCCGGAGCATTACCGTGACAAACATATCGTTATAGAGTTCGGCGGAGTTTTCCGCCGGACTGCGGTATGGGTGAACGGCGTTAAGGCAGGCTTTTGGGCAAACGGATATGTAACAAAGCGTTTTGATATTTCCGGTATGCTTAAAGAGGACAGACAAAATGTCATTGCGGTGCGAGTGGATAATTCCGACCAGCCGGCTTCGAGATACTATACCGGTTCGGGCATTTACCGCGATGTAAGGCTGTGTGTAACCGAAAAGCTGCACCTGTGCGATTACGAGCCGTTCGTAACCGCTAAGCTTTTACAGAACAACAGCGCACAAATAGATATAAAAGCCAGAGTCGCAAATGATTCTGAAAGCGACAAAAGCTTTGAACTGGGACTTTTGCTTGCCGATAGGGATGGTGCTGCCGCAGCAGAGCCTAAAAGGGTTAAATGCTTTGTCAAAGCAGGGGATACCGCCCTGTGCGAAGTCTCGTTTATAATTTCGGATGTGAACCCTTGGGACATCGAAAACCCATATCTTTATACGCTTAAGGTCTCTTTGCTTTCGGAGGAAACGGTCTGTGATAATACGGAAGTACGCGTAGGTATACGCAGTATTTCCTTCGACAATAAGCAGGGATTTTCTCTTAACGGAAAAAAGGTTTTCTTAAAGGGCGTATGTATACATCACGATAACGGATGCTTGGGTGCGGTAGCCAATGCAAGCGCGGAGCGCCGCAAGCTTCTTGCTATGAAGCAGATGGGCTGTAACGCGATAAGACTTTCCCATAATCCGGTGTCCGAAAGCTTTCTTGATTTGTGCGATGAATTGGGCTTTGTGGTAATGGATGAATTTTTTGATGAATGGCAGTTCCCGAAATATATGCTGGCGCTCATCAAAAAGAATTCGCGCGACCGTATAATGGTTCATAATTACTATAAGGACTTTGACAGCTGGTACGAAACCGACCTTACCGAAACCATTCGCCGGGACAGAAATCATCCGTGCATTATTATGTACAGTATAGGCAATGAAATTCCCGAACAGCGCCATTGCATTTTAGACGGCGAGCGTACCGCGGCGGCTCTGAAAGCGGTTGTAAAGCGCGAGGATATGACCCGTCCGGTTACCTGCGCCTGCTGCTTTGACCAGCCCGGCAGTGAAGATACCGGCTTTTGCGATGTGCTTGACGTCGCCGGATATAACTATGCCGAGGTGCTGTATGACAGTCACGCCCGGCGTTTCCCAGACAGAATTATCGTAGGCAGCGAAACCACAAGCATAATTCCGTTCTGGAAACGCGGCTGCTATGACCTGAGCATTCTCGGAGCTGTTAATAAAAGGATTGACCTTAAGGTAGGAGAATCGCTTGATTCAATAGACAAACGTATTATGAGCGCCGAATATTCTATGCGCGTGCATCTTAATCATAGCGGCGTCGCAGGTATGTTTATATGGACCGGCATTGATTATCTCGGCGAACCGTCGCCCTATTGCTGGCCGTCAAGAAGCTCATATTTCGGCGCGGCTGATACCTGCTGTTTTCCTAAAGACGGTTATTATTTCTATCAGTCCTTTTGGAGCGATGAACCGGTTTTGCACCTGCTCCCTCATTGGAATTTTGAGGGTATGCAGGGTAAAAATATAGACGTTCTCGCCTATACCAACTGTTATAGCGCGGAGCTTTTCTTAAACGGTGTGTCTCAGGGCAGGGTGAGCTATTCTCCCGAAAACGGCGAACACCTGCATTGGACGGTTCCTTACAGTCCCGGAACGCTTGCTGCAGTAGGCTATGACAAAAACGGCGTAAAAATCGCAGCCGATACGGTGGTTACTGCTTCCGAGCCTTATAAAGTAAAGCTTTCGGTAAATTCCAAAGCTTTAAACTGCGCCGAAAGGGAGCTGTGCTTTGTAACCGCTTTGGTGTGCGACAGTTCCGGCAATACCGTACCAACCGCTTCAAATTTTATCAGCTTTTCGGTGAACGGCAATGCTGCGGTAGTTGGTGTTGACAACGGCGACCCCGAATACACAGGCTCGCTTAAGGCTGACAGTATACCTGCTCTTTCGGGAAAATGTCTTGCGGTAGTATCGGCAAAAGCAGAGGGTACTGTTACGGTAGCAGCTTCGTCCGACGGACTTTTGTCCGATAGTATAACGGTTGAATTTCAATAGTACATATTGATTCTCAGGAGAATAAGATATGCAGAATAATCCCGTATTTTATAAACTAATAGAAAACAAGCGTCTCGGAGATATGGGTATAAGTGTAGAAGTTCATCGAAGCACCAATCCCGAAATGGAAATGAACAACTCGATGCACTGGCACAACTATAACGAATTTGAGTTGGTGCTTTCCGGTAAGGGCGACCATACCGTAAACGGTTATGAAAGCAAGCTTAGCAGAGGAGTGGCTTATTATCTGTCGTATAACGATTTTCACGAATTGAAGTATGACGAAAAGGATGACGGTGAGGCGTTGGTCATTATAAACGCTAACTTCGATGATACTCTCATTGATTCCTTAATTTACACTCAGCTCAAAAATTTAGGCGGCAATCCGGTTTGCTATTTTACCTTGGACGAATGTGCCGAGCTTGAAAAAGAGCTTATGTTTATTAAAAGCGAGATTGATAACCCCAAGGAATTTTCCAAAGAGATGATACGCTTTTCCTTTAACCGTGTGCTGATTATGTATCTCCGTAAATACCGTACCGAAGAAAAGCAGAATATAAAGGTTATACATTCTCCGAAAATTCAAAAGGCGGTTTATTTTATTCACAACAATTTCAGCCGCAATATTTCTCTTATGGATGTCGCAGAGTATGTGGGCTGTTCGCCGAATTATATAAGCGGCCTTCTGAAAACGGAAATGGGCTCAAGCTTTGGCAAATATCTTAAGGAAATACGCCTCAGATATGCGCACAGCCTGCTTAATGACGGCAATACCACCGTCAGCGGCGTGGCAAAGCTTTCCGGCTTCGATTCGGTTTCCTATTTTATTGAAAACTATAAAAAATACTACGGTGAAACTCCCGGAAATTCAAGAGCAAATAACGACGAAAAAGAAAGCTGATTAAATCCCGGTGCATATCAAGGGATTGTTTATATCGGAAGGAGTAAATTGATTATGTGTAGAAAAAATCTTAAAAAAGCTGTTGCGGTTATGGTGCTGGCAGGCGTTATGACATTTTCTGCCGTGCTTTCGGCAAGCGCCGCCACCGTTTACGGTGACGCCAATGCCGATACACAGGTGGATATCCGGGATTTGGTAAGGGTTAAAAAGCACCTTGCCGATAAAACTATATCTATCAACGTTGAGGCGGTAGATGATGATGAAAGCGGAGAAGTAGAGATATCTGACCTTACAAAGCTTAAAAAGGTTCTGCTTGGTGCGGAAAAATATGAGCTTTCGGTAGTTGAGGGCAATATTGAATGGCCGGCTTCCTGGGACGAATAATTAAAGAAACGGCAGTTTAAGCTTATGATTAAAAAACTGTTATCTTTTTTAACAGCGTCTGTAATGGCATTTACAGCGCTGTTTGTCCCTGCCGTTTTTGCGCCGCTTGCGCTTCATGAGGATGAAAATTTCAATCTTTTTGAAAGCGAAGGCAACTTCTGGAAGGGCGAAAATTGGGCGAAACCGTCGGGTATAACAAACGGTGTTCTGAGCCTTACCGACGGCTATGCTACCTATATCGGAACGGCGCTTGATAAACAAACGGTAAGCTTTGTTATGCAGACTTCGGTACAGTCAGGCGTATTGCAGTTTTATTTCCGCAATTCTGTAAGCGCCGAAAGTGTTGCGCAGTCTGCCGCTGCTTTCAGCGAAAAAAACGGCGGTAACCCTTATGTGCTTACATATTCCGCCGAAACCGGACGTATTCTGTTTAAAAGCTATACCGGCAATACCGCCGATACGCTTTACGGCAAGAACGGTATATCCGAGGTATATATACCCGGACTCAACGACGGCAATCCGCATACCTTTTGTATAGAAACGGCAGAGGACGCTTTGCTCAGCACCGCTGCTCTGACGCTTTATATCGACGGTAAAAATGTACTTGAGGTATGCGATGACACGGTAAAGGGCATGGGATATATGTCCTTTGCTCATTATTCCGGAGGAACCTTTGAAATAAGCAGTCTTACGGTACAGGGCATTACTTCCGACCCGGCGGTTACGGCAAATCTCGTTTGCGGCTTTGAAGAAGAAAATTTGATAAATGGAAACGTTTCTATAACCTCCGCGGAGGCTCACTCCGGAACAAGCTCGCTGTTTTATGACGACAGCGTCTCCGGCAATTCCTTTTTCACTATGGGCGGCGTTTTGCAAAAGGCGCTTATCGCAGGGCAGGCATACCGTGTTACTGCGTGGGTAAAACCGGCCGGCAGCGGAAAAAGCATTGAATTTTCTTTCAGAGAGAATACATCCGGCGGTAAAATTTCGGGCGGTACCGAAACCGATATAAAGACAAGCTTCAGCTATTACGGGCTTAACAACAGCTGGATATTTTTGCTGGACGAGGACAAAACCACCGGCTGGCAAAAGGTGCTTTTGTGTAACGAATATGTACCGTCGGACAATACCCGTTATCCGTATTTCCGCCTTTACAGCTACGGTTCGGGCGACGGCTGGTATATCGATGATGTCTGCTTTGAAAGCGTGCTTGACTGTACGCTGAATACAGCGGGGGATGCGTCCGGAACACTTTCCTATACAAACCATTCCTATCTGCTCGCAGATACAAACGCCGCAAACCCGTTATCGTCGCTTTCGGTATGTAAGGGCGACAGAATTACTGTAACGGCAGCCGCATCAGAGGACAGCGTATTTTCCGGATGGTATGATTGTGACTTCAATTTGCTTACGAAAGAGAGCAATTATACTTATATTGCTTCGGAGAATACGGTGTTTAACGCAGTATTCTCAAATGCGCCGCAGGGTCAGCATATAGTTTACGATTTTGAAAACACCGGGACTGATATTATCGGCGCTGAAAATATGTCTGTTTCAGAGCAGGCGGCTTATTCGGGTAATTACGGTGTAAATATCCGCAAAGCTCCGGATAATACCCAGCGCGTATGGTCTGTAATTCCCGCCGCTTCCGATGACAGCCCGGCTCTTGATTCTTCCCGCAAATACCGTGTAAGCGTTTATGTAAAAAGCAACAGCGAACAAGCCTCCGGTCAGATTGACCTTACGCTTTATTTTGCGTCGGTCAGCAATACAACGGCATACGGCAATTATACCGCGCAAAGCCTCAGTCTTTCGCGGTGGGGTATTACACAGGGCCATATTAAGAGTATTCAGACCGGCGATACGTCCTCTGTAAGCGCAGAGGAATGGAATAAGGTAATAATTTGTGATGAATTTACCCCTCAGCAAAACGGTATATATCCCGTTCTTACTGTATATGCAAATGCCTCGACCGCTTTTGACTGGTATATTGACCGTCTTGAATTCTGCGAGCTTACCGATACGGTCTGTCAGTCTGATAATGCTGCGGCAGCAGATGTTTCCTATGTGAAAAACACCAAGCTCTTTTCATACGGGAGCATTTCGGAGGATAACCTTTCTTTAGCCGTAGGCGACAGTATAACCCCTGTAATCACAGTTTCGGAAGGCTGTTATCTTAAAGCTCTTTATGTAAACGGCGAGCGCGTGCTTGATACTGCCGGCTGCACACTTACCGTAAGCGGTACCGTCTATATTTTTGCCGTAACAGAAAAGGGCTGCAATCTTATAGACGGCGATTCCCGCGGCTGGCTCATTTCTCAGCAGTACGGCGGCAGCGCGGTGCTGGATGATACGCTGTCTCTTAAAGGCAGACACGCAACCGCCACCTATACGGGTTATAAAATACGCAATCATACCGTGACCGTGCGCTATATTGCGGATATAGAAAATGAATGGGCGGGAATAATGCTCAGAACCGATGCCGATAAGCAGTTTCTTGAAGAAAATCCCGGCAAGTCGTTCAGCGCAGATACTAATCCGTATGTGATAAGCATTACGCAAAAACGCACCACACTTCGTAAATTTGACGATTCGGGTGAAATTGCTACGCTTTATATGCCCGCTGTTCCGTCCGGTGCGATTCCCGGTTATGAACACGAGCTTAAAATCACCTGTCTTGACGGTGAAAACAATTCCGGCGCAGCTGTTACCGTGTGTATGGACGGCAGGGAGATTATCTCCTACACAGACCGCGATGCTTCCGGTGCTGCGGGATATATTTCGTTTATCTGTATGTCAGCCGATGATAATTTTACCGTTACATATTTCGGCGTTGACGGTGTGGATTCCGACAAATGGGGCGAAATAGGGCGGCTTTGCAGCGATATTGACAGTCTCGGCAATATAGACGTGGGGAGCGGAGACATAGAAAGCGCAATGCGCCGGTTCGAGGCATTAAGTGCGCTTGACCGTGAGCTTATCGGAAATTCTGCACTTCTTGAAACGGCGTCGGCGGTATATAACAGCTTTTGCGAAAATGCACTTTCTGTGCATATTCCGGCTGTAACCGCATCGTCAGCGGATATATGCACCTCGCAAAAACGCGCTCTGCGCTTTTTCGGCACGTTAGACAGCGCCGCTGTCAGGGAATATGAAAAGCACGGTTTTAAATTCGTAAGCGCCGGTATGGCGATGCTGCCTGCCGATAAAACCGACGGCAGCTATACCCTTAAAACCGAAAATGTTAAAGCCTGTACATTTTCGGCTGATGATTACGGCGGTCTTTCGTCATTTAATGTATATTTAAACGGCTTTGACAACGAAATACGCGCGGTGCGTTCGGTATCTGCGAAAAGCTTTGCCGTGTTTGAAAAAAACGGTATCACGCTTACTGTTTACAGCAGCGGCTGTGCGCTGCAATCGCTTTATAATGCGGCTGTAAAACGCTATAACACCTTCGGTCATCAGCTTGAATTTAACGACTATAACGGTCTTTATGCGCTTACTCTTTTAGAGGGCGGGGCGGAAGATGCCGCTTATATCAGCTTTTCTCAGCCTAACAGAGATTTGCTTGACGGTATCGGCGCCGAGCTTGATCCCCATATTTTCCGGTCTGTCAATACCGACAACGGCTTTAATGAAGAGGATTGGCAGCTTATATGTCGGCGTATAAAAACCATGGGATTAGATAAGATACGTATGATGATTATGCCCGAATGGTATGAGCCTGAAAACGAAAATGACGATCCTTTCGACACCGATATGAACGCTTTCAGCTGGGATAATCAGGATATGTATGCGGTTTACCGCGTGCTTGATATGGCTGAGGAATACGGTATCAAGGTCAATATTACCGTGTGGGGCGCCAATGCTTCGGCAGATTCCTGGCTGGCTTACGATGAGGCAAATCATTGGATATCTCCGCCGAATGACCTTGACGAATGGAACGAAAATATTTCGGCGCTGTTAGTGCAGCTTATAAAGGTTAAAAAATATACCTGTATTACAGAGCTTACACCCTATAATGAACCGGCAGACGCTTATTATATAACGTCTCCCTCCGAAATAAGCTTTGAAAATTATAAGCAAATGGTTCTGTCGCTTCATAACCGCCTTGTATCAGACGGAGTAAGGGATTTAATTATGCTTTGTACCTCGGATGACGGTACAAAACCCGCATGGCTTGAGCAATGCGTTTCCGACCGCGAGCTTTCGGCTGTTTCCGATTGCTTCAATTCCCATTGCTATAAGCTTTCGGAGGATGCAACGCTTTCGCAGACAGCGGAATATGCCGACCGTCTTTTGGGTATCGCCTTACCCGGCGGCAAGCGCTTTACGCTCAATGAATTCGGTTCGTCAACATTCGGCGGCGGCGACTATGCCGACGACGGCGTAATGGATACCTATGCGCGCGGAATGCTTTACGGAAAAATGATAACTAAGTTTTTGGGCGCAGGGTGCGCCGGTATGCTGCATTGGTGTCTGTTTGACCAGTATTACGGCACGGATAAGCTTATGTACCGCGGTCTTTGGAAATACCGCGACAGCGGCTGGGAAAACCGTCCTATATATTATGCGCTTTCGGCAATCAGCGCAAATACCGTTCCCGGCTCCGAAATATATAAGGGCACATCGTCTGACGCAAGCTGTGCCTCAACCGCATTTAAAGCGCCCGACGGCACCCGGACGTATATCGCTGTAAACGAATCAGACCGAAACCGTGTTATAAAGCTTGAAAATTCACAGCTTGCATCCGGTGCAAAAATTTATATTTACAGCGAATATACTTTAAGGCTGGTTAAGGACGATATGCTTCCCCTGTATGCGGTTACTCAGGCGCAAAATGCTTCTGTTACCGTTGTGCTTCCTGCAAACAGCTTTGCCGTTGTGGTGTGCGATTAAGGCTTTGAAAGCTATAAATTATTTTACGTATTTACTTACAAGCAGAAATTGATTGTCTTAAAAAGCTTTGAATTTCTGTTGACTTTTGGAGGTCCTCAATGAAAAAGGTTTATTTATGTGATAACTGGCGCCTGTTCGGTGAAAAGGCAGACGGTCTTGCGGCATCTGTACCCGGATGCGTACATACCGATTTGCTTAACAACGGTGTCATTGACGATTTATACTGGCGCGACAACAATAAAAAATATCAGTGGATAGAGGGATGCGATTGGGATTACCGCTGTGATTTTGACGCAGACCCCTCCGGTCAGGTAAACCTTGTATTTGAGGGCTTGGATACTTATGCTGATATTTATCTTAACGGCGAACATATCGGCAGCGCAGAAAATATGTTTATTCCCGTAAAAATTGATGTTTCGGGGAGACTTCGGGATAAAGGCAATCGGCTTGAGGTGCGGTTCCGTTCTCCCGTAAAGGAGGTTAAGGACGAGCCGGAGCTTAAAGCCGCGTTCACCTGCGAGCGTCTCCACACCCGCAGAATACAGTGTACATACGGCTGGGACTGGGTAGACCGCTTTGTAACCTGCGGAATTTTCCGCCCGGTATATCTTGAATATATAAGCGGTATGTATGTCGAAAGCGTGTATGTTTGTACCGAAAGCATCGACAGCTTCAGCGCCCAGCTTTACACCGAAATAGAATTCGGGAATAATGATGAGGGCGGTATCGTTCATACGGAAATTATTGCTCCGGACGGTTCTGTTGCGGCAAGCGATGACTTTTTCTCAAGGGAGGAATTGATGAGCCGCCGTTATGATATTGAAAATCCCCGGCTTTGGTATCCGAACGGCTGCGGCGAGCATCCTCTTTATACCATCAGGGTTACCGTAGGAGAATGTACCGTTACCGATACCTTCGGTATACGCACGGTAAAGATAGTACAGCTTACGGATAAGCCCGGCAGCGAATACCATAATAAGGCATCCGCCTATAAGCAGACCGAAATCGGAAGGCTTTACAGCCATAACGAAAGGTTTTCCGGCTTTCAGGTGGTTGTAAACGGTCTGCCTGTGCTTTGCAAGGGCGCAAACTGGGTTCCGTGCGAACCGTTTCCGTCGGCAGAAACCGACGATAAATACCGCACGCTTATTTCACAGGCTAAGCAGATGAATGCCAATATGCTTCGCGTATGGGGCGGCGGAATTTTTGAAAGCCGTACCTTTTATGACGAATGCGACCGCAACGGAATATTAGTCGCGCAGGATTTTATGATGGCTTGCGGACAATATCCCGAAAAGGAGGATTGGTTTATAAACGCGCTGTGCGCAGAGTCCAACTATGCTGTAAGGCAGCTCAGAAATCACCCCTGTATTGCCTGGTGGCACGGCGATAACGAAAATGCCCAGTGGGGAACAGACCTTCAGACTGATTACACGGGCAGAGATACAGCCTATAAGGGTGTAGCGCCCCAGATACGCAAGCTCGACCGCACGCGCTGCTTTTTGCCGTCAAGCCCTTACAAGGGCGAGATATATGCTTCCCTTACAAGCGGAACCTCGCATATATCTAATTACTGTGCTGAAATTTTCGGATATTTCCATTCATCCGACTGCCGCGATTATAAGCAGTTTTTTGAGCAGTTCTCTGCGCGTTTTATATCTGAGGAGCCTACCTTCGGCGGGGTGCCGCTTGCCTCAATGCTTAAATTTATGACAAGCGAGGATATATATAACGATAATTCCGAATATATTCTCAGATACCACACAAAGAACAATCCTGCGCTTGAGCGTGAAATGTACGACGACATAAGAGAATTTACCGAAAAGGCTCTCGGCGCCTTTACCGATGGCCGTGACAGATACTTCAAATATAAATATATCCAGTATGAATGGATACGCGTTGTATTTGAACTGTGCCGCAGGGATATAGGGTATAGCAACGGTATGATTTTCTGGATGTTCAACGACTGCTGGCCTGCGGCGCTGGGCTGGTCCTTAATCGATTATTACTGTGCGCCGAAGGCTGCGTATTACAGCTTCAGACGCTGCGCGCAAAGCGTGATATCGTCGGTGTGCAAAAGCGGCTCAGGCTATACCGTAACCCTTTCCAACGATTCGCAGAGAAAAGAAAGCGTAAGCGCCTGTGTTTATCTTCTTGACAGGCAAAACGGAATAAAACCCGTTGATAAGTATACCTTTGACGCGGAGGTTGACAATTACGGCACGGCAGAAATAAAGCTTCCCTGGAGCTTTAATGAGAACTATGTCGTTGTGTGCGATATTTCCTATTCATCAGGTACGGACCGCAGCTTTTTTGCCGACGGCGCGCTTAACATTCATCCGGCGGACGGCAGTGTTGAAATAGCTTCGTGTGATGAAAATTCGGTTACGGTCAAGGCAAACGCGTATGTTCACGTTTTGGAAATAGAGGGTCAGTACAGCTGTTCGGATAACTATTTTTCGTTAATGCCGGGTGAAGTGCGTACTGTCAAATTTGAACGTCAGCTGACAGCCGAACCTATTGATTTACGGATTACTGCATATACATTATGATTTATTTGCTTTATCTGACGGAGGAATTGTATGAAAAGGAAATTATGTTCTGTTTTATCGGCATTGGCGGTGCTGGCGTCCGCAGCAGCAGTACCTGTAAGCGTTTCGGCTGATTCGGACGAACCGCCGTCTGTTACCGGTTTTAATCTTACACATTCCGACTCATCGCTTTGGAATGCCGACGGCTGGAGCGGCACCAATGCCGTTAAGGACGGTACGGTTTCCGTTACAAACGGATGGGCGCATTACGCAGGTGCCGCTGCTTCAAATGAAGCTTTTTCATTTACTTTTAATACCTCTGCCGCATCCGGCGCACTGCAAATATATTTCCGTAACTGCGTTTCGGAGGATACGCTGCTTTCGGGTAAGAACAGCGCTGCTGAGCAGGGAAATCCGTTTATGCTTACCTATTCGGCAAAGTCCGGTCAGATTTATTTTTCGGAATATACCGGTAAAACCGTAACACAGCTCAGGAATAAAGCTGATACCGCCGCCTCCGGCGGAGTGTGTGAGTCGCTTAACGACGGAAACGACCATATAATTACAGTGGTCACGGAGGAGACAGATATCACCGAGCTGAAGCTTTATGCAGACGGCGTTTATCTGTTTTCCTCATATTGGCATGGCGGTGTAAAGCAGCCGGGATATATTTCCTTTGTCACCTATGCGCAGAATACGTTTAATATATCCGCTCTTTATATCGACGGCGTAAACTGTGACCCTTATGCTTTGGGTAAGGATACCGAATATGTGTCCTTCGGATTTGAAAGCGGCGTCACAGCGTCATATCCTAACGGCGCGTCAGATGCCGTTTATGCCGAGGGCATTTCCGAGGCGGCACACAGCGGAAACACAGGTCTGCATATAGTAAAACAGGCAGGCGCAGGCTGCTGGTTTTATGTGGCGCTGAGCGATGCCGATACCGCCGCTTTAAAAAGCGGCAAAACCTATCGCGCAAGTATGTATATAAAAACCAACCCGAATGCCGCGGCTTCCGGACAGACCACCTTTAACTTTTATTCCGGAGCCTATGCCGGGAGTACATCGTTTAAAAACAAGGTTACATCTGATGTTGTGTCAAACTGGGGTATCGACAAGGGCTGGGGAGATTACCTCGATAAAGCCAAGGACGCTTCCGATAACGGCTGGACCAAGCTTATGGTGAGCTCGGAATTTACTGTTGCAGACGGCTATCCTTATATTGTGCTGGTAATCTGGGCAGAGGACAAGACCGCCTTTGACTGGTATATTGACGATATCGAATTTTGCGAGATAACGCAGGTGAGCGTTAAGCAGAGCGATACCGCAGGCGGAAGCTTTGCCGTTAAAAAATCCGATAATATTTATTCGCTCGGACTTGGTGCAGAGGGTGAAATCGAAGTGACTGAAGGCGATTTTGCTTACGGCGATACCGTAATGCTGACCGCCGCTTCGGAGGACGGCTATACCCTTGAGGGCTGGTATCTGAACGGGGAAAAGGTGATAGGCGCCGGCAATGCTTATTCCTTTAAGCTTACTGCGAATACTGAAATTACCGCAAGGTTTGAGCAGGGCTGTAATCTTATAGGTATGCCGTCAGAAAACTGGAGCCTTGACGCAGACGCTTCGCTTGCCGATACCCTCGATATATCATCCGGCGGCAGCGCACGGCTGAACAGCCTGCTGTTAAGATATCATACCTTAAAAATCCGCTTTATATCGGGTGCGGCAGTATTTAAAACAGTATTGTCGGATAATAATACGCAGTACGGCGTTATTATGGCAGACGGTACCGTGTCGCTTAAAAAATATACCGACAGTACGGAAGAAACCCTTGCCTCATCGGAAGTTCGGCTTGATGAAAACCGTGCGGAATATGAATTATATATAAGCATATCAAAAGCGGATAACGGCATAAATATAACCGTAACAATGTATGGCAGCGTTTTGATTGATTATACCGATACATCGGTGCAGGATTTTTACGGTCTTTTTACGGCTTGCGGAAGTGATATCAGATATACATATATAGGTGTTGAGGGACTTATCAATACTGAATTTGAGCGGCTTTCCTGTCTCAAGAGAAAAATCGACAGTCTGGTTGCTCTTAATATCGGCAGTACACTTTTAGACGATTTGAATACCGAATATGGTGCGCTTGACGAGTCTTTAATCAAAATGCTCCCTAATACCGAAATACTCAAAAAGGCAAATGATGTATATAACGAATTCGTTTCTGCCGGACTTTCTGATAAGGGTGCCGTAAGCGCAGGCGGCTTTTGCGGCATTGAACAGCGCAGCGGCGGCGCATTAAGCTTTTCCTTTAAAACGGACCGGGAAAAACACAGAAAGTTTATTGAGAACGGCTTTAAAAGACTGCAAAACGGCGCAGTAATACTGCCGTCGGCTTTGCTTAACGGCGGCCCGCTTTATGCAGATACAGCCCGCGCCGAAACGGTTGTCTTCGACGATAACGGTACTGATATTTCCCGTTACAGTGTATTGCTGTCGGGCTGGGATTCGCGTCAGCGCCGCAATACCGAGCTTTCCTTCAGGGGATATTCGGTATACGAAAAGGACGGTATAAGGCTTATAATATACAGCGATACGCTGGAAACCTCGGTTTATAAAGCGGCGGTTAATCAGTATAATATTATTACATTGGATAATATGGAGATTTCTGTATTCAACGGCGAACGTGCGCTGCTTTATCTTTCGGGTGACACCGAAAATCAGGTTATCGACATAAGCCTTACCGATATTAAGCAGAACATAAAAACACTTGGGCGCACTTCTTACAGCGATACGGCGCTGCTTGTGGACCGCGCGCTGGCAGGCTTTGCCGTTTCGGGATATTTTAAGGGCGATGTATGCGTTGATGTTGATATAAACCTTAACAAGGTAAGCTGTATGTATGCTTATTCGGTTACAGACGGTGATTATGAAAATGCCGTGCGCATAACAATGAATTCCTCCGGCGAATACGTTATTGCCTCCTTTGCCGAAGCGGGTGAGCATACAATAGAGCTTATAAAGGCTACCGAGGGCGGTCTTGCCAAGCTCGACATAAAATCGTTAGGGGTCACGGGAAGCCTTAACAGCGCTCCTGCTCAAAAACAGCTTTCTCTTGAATTTCTGGGCGACAGTATTACAAGCGGCTGGGGCATCTATACTTACGATGAGCTTGGAACAGACGACCAGTCTGTGGTTTCCGATACGTTTCTTAACTATGCTTCGCGTACAGCCCGGGCGCTGAACGCCGAAGTAAGCGTAATATCGCGCTCCGGTATACGGACAGAACAGCTTTTTGAGGAACAGTATCCGTATATTCACAACCGCAGTAAGGAATTATGGAGCTATACCTCACATCCGGATATTATTGTCGTAAACTTAGGTCAGAACGATACAGGAACCTACGCCGACAATCAGGCTGCCTTTGCCGAAATGGTTACTGAAAGGCTGGAATATCTGCGCAGACTTCACCCGAATGCCGCAATCATCTGGGTAAACGGTATGATGAGCACCACCTTAATGCCGGCTATCGCGCAGGCGGTAACGGATTTTGACGATCCGCTTGTGTTCAGCCTTTGTCTGCCCACTAATACCGACGGTCAATATTCTCATCCGTCTGTAAGCGGACACATTAACGCGGCTGCGGTTTTAACCGAATATATCAGCAAAACAGTTATTCCCGTACTGACAAAATAATAAAAATCACAATCCGGCAAGGGGCATTGTTATGACCTTTGCCGGATTGCTTCTGTAAAGTAATTATAAATCTTATATAAGAATTGAGGAAACAGCAAAATGAAGTGGTATGATTTATCCGAAAAAAATATTGATGTATACGGAACGAACCGTAGCCTTGAACTATTGCCTGAGAGCGTCGCCGAAACGGTAAGTGATGAGGTCGCGGCAGCATATAATATGCCTGCCGGCGGACGACTTAGATTCTCAACAAATTCAAAAACCATCGCCGTAAAAGCCAATGTAACAGAACATAAAAATGTCGGATTTGACCTGTATCGTGTATTTGATAACAGCGAAGTATTTTCGGCGGACCTCCGAAATGCTTTGTGTTTTATATGCAACGGTGAGTTTGAGGCAGTAAATACCGTAGCTGACGGCAAAAATATAGAAAGCTATACCTTTGGGAAATCTTATTGATGAATTATCCGTCAAAGAAATTACTGCCGAAAAATTTGTCAAGGCAATAAAAAAGTATACCAGGGTCAAAAAGCTGACCCCGCATATGCTTACCGGGCTGATTGAGAAGATAGTAATGTACCCCTTGACATTTTGCAAAATTTGATTATAATATAACTAACGAACGTTAGTTAGCGGGGCGCAAATATTAAACAGGAGGATACCAGGCAGAAAATTCTTGATAAGGCATTGGAACTGTTTTCTGCACAGGGATATGATTCCGTCAG
>CAKSOL010000009.1 GCA_934477125.1 uncultured Eubacteriales bacterium
GCCGAATTCCAGCTTTGGACCGGCGACGATACAAATGTGTTCAAATCCGAAAATGTTTTACAGACAAAGCTTTCCGAAAAGACAACCGTTGATATTATGAAAAATACCGGCAATGTCGTTGACGGGACAAGATTTAACGTTAAAGGTGCGCTTGATATCTCGGTTGACGGGGACACAACAACCACCGCCGAAGTTTATGACTGCATAGACGGCTGGGAATATCCGCGGTATCCCGGAGCAAGATACACCCTTACCGAAAACACCTATATAGACCGCCTTACCCTTTATGCTTCGGGAACGTTTATTGTGTATGCCTCCGACGCTCTCGACACTCTCTACGCCTCTTATAACTGCATTTCGGGCGGTACCGCCGCTGTTCTTTCTGGAACGGAGCTTAAAATTTCAAAAGCGGTCAAATATCTTGCCGTTTTCTGCATAAGCTCTGCAAATGTTGCAGAATTCCAGCTTTGGAGCGGAGAGAAGAAGGAAGATACCCCGGATACAAACGCATTAAAGGTATTGACTATCGGAAACAGCTATTCGGAAAACACCTCCATATATGCCTCCGAAATAGCAGCCGCCAATTCCAAAGCCCTGACCTTCGGTTATCTGAAATTCCCCTCCTGTACAATCGAAAAGCACGCTCAGGCAGCAGCAGATGATCTCGCGGTATACAAATTCCAAATAGTTTCGCCCGACGGCACGAGGACCACCCTCAAAACAGAGGCTGCAAGCTTTGACAGCCCCAACGCCGAAAGCAGCGCAACGATAAAAGAAGCGCTGCAATATATGGATTGGGATGTAGTTGTTTTACAGCAGGAATCGTTTGCTTCGCGCACCGCATCCAGCTTTGATAAGCTCGGCGAGCTTATAGAGTATGTTAAAGGCTATCTCCCGAACGCACGTCTTGCCATTCACGAGGTATGGCGCTGGGGAGAATGGACCGCGGACGATTTTGCCGACATTCAGGCAAACACGCGCGCCGCAGCTGCCGAATACAAGCTTGAATACATTCCTACGGGAACTGCATTTGAAAATGCCCGCAAAGCTCTCGGCAGCGATAAGGCTGTAAACGAAAACGACGGTCACTATCAGCACGCCAACACCTACGGTCAGTATATTGCAGGGGCCTGCTATACCGCCTCGCTTTTCGGAATTACGATAGATGAAAGCACATTCGCTTCGCACATATATGTCAATGACAACGGAAACGTTGCCCTGCTGACAAAGGCTGTAAACGATGCAGTTGCCGCACGCCCGATATTCGGAAGAGCCGGAGATTTCACAAACGACGGCTTTGTCGGCTCAGACGACCTTACGGTTATGCGCAAATGGCTTTTGGACGGCGACGACACAAATGCCGCTGCCGCCGACATCAATGGGGACGACGCTTTTGACGTCCGCGATTTGGTTCATTTAAAGAAAATGATAGCAAATATCTGATAAATATGATATTATTAAGGGGCTGCCGATATGACAGTCCCTTAATATATAAATCCTGATAACGGAGCATTGATATGAATAAAATAACGCTTGATGAAGCTGAAAAGGAATATTTTTCCCCCTCCCCCGCTCCCTTTGAAAGCGAGCCACGCGAGCTGCGCGAGGTTTCGGAATTCACCCTGCCTGCAAACGAGGTTAAGGCTTTCAGTCTCAACGGCGAATATCTTATGACGGACGGCGGAACCGTTGCCGAGCGCACAAATCCGGAGCTTATATGGAGCGGTGCCGTTACAGCCGAAATTCCCGAAACGGTTCACACCTCGCTTTTCCGCGCCGGAAAAATCCCGGACCCGATTTTTGCAAAAAACGACAAGGCGGCGAGAGAGGAAAGCTATAAAACCTGGTGGTTCAAAAAGGAATTTGACTATGATTTCTCCCTCGAAAATCCCGTTCTCTGCTTTGACGGTGTTTGCTACAACGCGGTTTTTTGGCTTAACGGAGTATTCTTAGGCGGTCACATAGGTATGTTCGGCGGACCTTTTTTTGATGTTGCGGACATATTGAAGGAGAAAAATACGCTTATTGTTAAAATTGAAAACGCACCTGCCGATCCGCGCCCCTATTCAGAATATGCCGACCACGACGAGGGCTGGAAATACGGCGTTGTTGTCAACTGTGTTTACGGCTGGCACTATGCCTGTATTCCAACCCGCGGAATATGGAGTAACGTTTATCTGCGTTCAAAGCCAGAAACGCAGGCTGAGCGCCCCTTTATCCTGACCTATGACTATGAAAGCGGCACCGAGGATATATGTATATCCCTGAACCGCAGAGCAAGCGGCGATATATACGTTAAAATAACACCGTATAATTTTACCGGAAAGCCGCAGTATTTCAAGGCTGCGTTTTCGGACGCCGACCGGCTCCATTACAGGCTTAAAATTGAAAATGCCCGCCTTTGGTGGCCCAACGGATACGGCGAACAGAATCTTTACCGCTTTGAAATAGCGGTAGCCCCGGAAAACAGCCGAATAGAGGTATTTGACGAGGTTTGCGGAATAAGAAAAATCGAAATGAAACCGGAAATTTCGGGAGCAGATGAGAATAGATACTGCTGGCGCTGTTTTATAAACGGGAAATACATCTTTTTAAAGGGAACAAACTGGTGTACGCTTGACGCGCTTTTAAGGCTGCCGAACGAACGCTACGACCGATTTTTAGAGCTTGCAAAGCACCAGAATCTCCAGCTTTTGCGCGCCTGGGGCGGCGGAATACCGGAAAGCGATTATTTTTACCGCCGCTGCGATGAATTGGGGCTTATGGTAGCTCAGGAATGGCCGACCTGCTGGGACTCACAAAAGCTCCAGCCGATTGAGGCGCTTGAGGAAACAGCGCTGCTTAACACCATACGGCTCAGAAATCATCCGAGTCTGCTTTGGTGGGCAGGAGGAAACGAATCGGAAAAGGCGGACGGAAAGGCTATGGACGCTCTCGCGCGTATTGCCTATGAAAAGGACGGCACGCGTCCGTTCAGGCGCACCTCCCCTTACGGCGGCTCTCTCCATAATTACGATACCTACTGGATGATGCAGGATATGGATAAGGCTCTTTCGCTGAACGCCGTGTTTATAGGCGAGTTCGGTATGGCGTCCGCCCCGAATACAGAAAGCGTTTACCGCTATATACCCGATGACGAGCGTAACGAATGGTCGCCGGACGCAAAAAATGCGTTCAACTATCACACTCCGCGGTTCAATGAATTCCGCTGGCCGGAGCAATACAACGATATGGACCATCTGCTTTATCACGCTGCCGATTTCTGTGATATCGGCAGTCTTGAGGATTTCGTTTTTGCAACACAGCTTGCGCAATCGGTTGCAATAAGGCATACGCTTGAAAATATGCGTTCTGAAAGTCCTAAGGCAACCGGAATATGCTATTATAAGCTGACCGACGTTTATCCTGCCTGTTCCTGGTCATCGGTTGATTATTACGGTGTTCCGAAAATACCATACTATGTCTTTAAAAACGCCTACTCCCCTCTTCATGCGATGCTGAAAATAACCTCGGTTACAGCAGTCGGAGAATACCCGGTATTTCTGCTTGACGACACCCTCTCCGCCGCAGGCAGAGAATGTCTGATTTCGGTTAAATTTTATGACGGAAATCTCTCGCTTGTCGAGGCAGCCGAAAAGAAAATCACCCCGAAAAGCGAAGTGAATGAGGCGGGAAGTATTGTTCTGAGCGATGAGGTTCAAAGAGGGCTCAGGCTTATAGCTCTCAGGCTGTTTGCCGGCGGAAAGCTGCTTGACAGTACTTTTTACATTCTCAATTACCGCGAGGATAAGGGATTTTTAAAGCGGCTGCCAAGAACGGCAGTTTCTATGACGGTAAACGACGGGCGCGTAAGCATTTCCAATGTCGGTAATTTCCCGGCTGTCGGTGTATTTATTGAAAATTTACCGCACGATACGGAATTTACGGTATCGGATAATTTTCTCTTTTTGGAGTCCGGCGAGGAAAGAACGCTGAACGTCAATATTTCCGACGGAATTTCGGTCAGAGGACTGAATTTTGATACCGTAAAATAAATTAAGACCCGGCGGTATGCCGGGTCTTAATTTATTCTGTTTTCCGAAAAGATTATTGCCGCGTCATGACCGAAAGGACTTATCGCGGTAAATTTTTCGTTTTTCGATAAGAAAGATTCTGAAAATTCGCCCTTTTCCGGGTCAAACCAGGTAACATATTTAAGTTGCGAGCTTCGTTTTCTTTCCAAAAAACGCGGCTCGGCGCTGTCAAAATAGGAAACAGCAAAATCAGCGCCCTCAAGCACTCTTATTCCGTTCGGACGGGCTGCGGACTTTGCCGACATAATATCAACCGCACAAAGCAGTCGGTTAATATTCCTCATTTGGTTCGCCGCCGGGCGGTCGAGAGCCGTTTTCCAGTCAAACAGATACTCGTCGTCCGCCTTTTCCTTAAAGCACCAGACGCTCTGATGACCGTAGGTATGACCGGCGGCGCCCATCAGCATATTCCCGTAAATTCTGCGCCTTATATCGAGCGGAGAAAGCCTGTAATTCCAGGACAAATCAAAATCAATCGGAAAATCCTCATAAAACGATTCGGCGTCCATCGCAGGCTTTTTGCCTATCACGATTGTCTTGTGAAGCAGCTTATCGCTTTTAAAGCCGCCGAACGAATGACCGGACTGCAAGCAATGAAAGTCAATATATTCCGCATCCCTCAGGAAAAACGCCGAGCTGTTTTCGCCGTTTGGATGATAGGTCATAAGATGCCTGACCTTTTCTCCCTCTCGCAGACCTCTTGCGGTCTCGTCGATTATTTCGCGGTGAGTATGCCCCTCTATGGGTCTGTCTCCTCCGAGCATCCATATAATATTTTCCCGTTTTCCTATAACTCCGGCAAGAAACCTGCCGTATACAGCAGCATTATCGGGGGTAAAAATTTCCGGTCCTGCTCCCCATTTCAGGTTGAACTTATCGCCCCAATAGGGCAGCAGGGTCAAAACCATACCCCGCTTTTCACATTCATCCGCCAAAAAGCAGAGCTTATCGAAATATGCCCTGCACGGGCGTTTAACATTACCGTTGACAAAGGGCAGAAGTCCATCAACGGTCGGCTTTCTTACGCCGTCAAGCTCGGATATTGCCGATACCTGAACAGCGTTAAAGCCCTGTTTGAGACGCTTATCAAGATAATAAACCGTTTCCCCGCGGGAAAGGCGCTGAAGCAGGGTCCAGGCGGTATCAGCAAGATACGGAAAAAATTTACCGTTCTTTTCAAAATATCTTTTTCCTATTGTCAGCATTATATTCTCCGTTTTCAGGGTATACCGCGCAAAGCCTTCGCGGAAGATATACAACAGACTTTTGCCGGCGGATATCCCTCCAGCTGTTTTTTCGGCGCTGCCTTAAAATCCGAGCTTTAAAAGCATATCCGAGAGCAGCAGGCTTACCCTCGCATGGGTCGCTGTTGACCAATGACCGTTAGCCCCCACTCCCTCATACTGCCGCTTAGGCTCAATTATAAGCGGGGTTATTCCGCCCGTTTTTTCGGCAGCGGCAAGAATTTCTTCCTTTAACAGCATATCCTTTTCAACAATATATACGATAGGTACGTCGGGACGGCGGCTCCTGACATCCTTCAGAAAGCTTTCCGCCCTGTTTTTAAATTCCGAACGGCGCCCGGAAATCAGTTCATCGGTTCGCTGAGCCTCAGGCAAATCCACCGCCAAGCAGTAATTCGCGTCGTTCTGACCGAGCTTTATAACAACCGCGTCTGCACCGTCAGCGTAGAAGTCCCACTCACAGTTTTCTCCGTCCTTTAAATGTACAAAATCCGTATACCGATAAAGCTCAGGAATGAGATTGACCGTTCCGAGACCGTAATCGTGATAAATTCCGTTTCCCGAAGCGGCTACGCAAAACGGCTCCGCGCCGAGCCTTTCACAGGCGAGCGCGGCATAGGTCAGAGAAAAATTTTCTTCCGCCGTTGTAAAATCAGGGTTTGCATTTGAAGAAATATTACCGTAGCCGCAGGTTATTGAATCTCCTATAAATTCAATTCGTTTTTTTCTGCGCAATATCGGGAGAATTTCCCCGTCAGTTTCTATGCCGCACAGCGCGGCGGAGCCGTAATACATTTCCGTCTGTTTAACAACTTTTACGGTATGTCTGCCATACGGCAAGCCCTCTGTCAGAGTGTATATCCGTCGTGGGCTGTCAAGAGCGAACCGCGCCGTGCAGACGGCGCTGCCGTCCGTAAAAACCCCGATATACGGGCGCTCCTCCGGGCAGGGCAGCGCGTCTCCGGCAAATATTTCAGCCGAAGCGCGTGTTCCGGTAAACTCAAAAGAGAAGCCGGAACCGCTCCAGTTAAAAAATATCATACCGTCTTTTGAATATGTTCTGCCGAAAATACTCAGCGGCAATTTCACAGCTTTATTTTTCATTTCTTTTTCCTATACTGTCTGACCGCAAGAAACGATGCCGCGGCAACCGAAAATCCTGCCAGAACGCCCAGACAAACGGTAACAATAAATATCACGTTCAGCCTGCCCGCAGATTTCGCAGCTCCGTTTCCGCTGACAAGGGCATAATTTCTAAGGGTTTCGGTTTCAACGGTTATACAGCCGTTCAGCGTTCCGTTTGAAACTATTTCCGCTCCGTTGCCGTCAACGCAGGCGACCTTTAAAGCCGAATTATCCTCCGGCAGAGAAAGCCTGATAATTCTGCCGCCGGTATTAAGCTCGGCGCCGGAAGAAGTGACAATGCTCAGCTTATAAAGCTTTGTCGCCTTAAAGCCGCTGAGCGCCGCCTCAACAAATTCCAGTTCGGATTTTTCAGTACTTATATCCGCTTTAAGGACTGCGGAAAGCTTGTTAAGGTCATCGTTTGAGTCTTTCGCATAAATTCTTGCAACAACGCCATTCCCCGCAGATATATCAATATATTGCGGCAGCTTTGTCTTTTCCTCTTCCTTGTCCTGCTCGGCGCTCAGAGCTCCGTATACCTTCAGTTCTTCAAGCCGGCAGGCGCCGTAACGGCTGTCGCCGATTGTGAAAACAAACGCAACATATTTGACCTGCTTCCATTCTGCAGGAGCCGCGAGAGAATAGCTGGAGGTTTCATCGGCTCGCGCCGGGTCCTCATAATCCTCCTTAACGGTAACAGGAGTTCCGGTGAAAAGTCCGTCAAATCTTCTGGAGGCATAGACCTTTGCGCTGCGGATACCCTTATGTATCCCGGAATCCTCCTCTATTGAGTCGGCAAAAGCGAATATGTCCGCCCCGGTAAGGTCGAAATTCTCATAAAGGTTATAGATAAATACAAACTTCGAGTTGTTTATATCTGCTCCGCCCCAAAATTCAACGCTGTCGCGGCTGCCGTCGGTCAGAGCAGATACAAAGTTGCTCGCTCCCATATAAACCGGGTCGGCAAGATTATCCGTAGCAACGCCGTAATATTCGGCGTCTATTCCCTCAATAATGCTCTTTTGTTCAGCAGCCTCCGATTGGTCGGCAGATTTTACGCCGTAAGCCGCAAACTCGCGCAGCCGCCAGCCGCCGTCCGACGAATCGGTAAGAATAAACGCAATATAGCGTATACGTTTAAGACTGACATTAAGTGCATATTCGTTGGTGCTGTCGTCGGAATTGCTGTATGCTCCGACAAGGCTCTTGCTCTTATAAAGTGTTTGCAGACTGTCTGAGGCGTAAATCCTGTAACCGTTTATAATCAGGAACTGCGAGCCGTCCGCTCCTGCCCAGGCGTGAAGATGAGAAATATCGTAATACGCGCCCAAATCATAAACCACTCCCGGCTTATCCTTTTCGGATATCCCCCAAACATCATAATGCTTTTTAAGGTCGCCGTCGGTAAGAGCAGAAAGTTCGGCTGGGGTCTGAGCGTCCATAAAGCCGTAATCATATTCCTTTGTTCCGGCAAAATCTCCGCCGGGAGCTATTATCTTTTCAGCACCGGCATTTTTAAGAATATTTTCGCCGTCCGGCGCAGCCGGCCAGGTTATTTCTTCCTTTATAACCGCGGTGTCCGAGCCGGTAAGGTCAAGCTCGGAGAGCATAGCCGAGGTGCCGGGATTGTAACCCGAAATCAGGAATGTTACATATTTAATCTGCCTGCCGATTTTAATTTCATTTTCGGAACCGCAGCTTATTTTTCCGACATAGCTTGACTTATTATGCAGCGTTGATATTGCGTCGGAAGCGTAAACCTCAACCGTAACGTCATTTCTGCCGTAAGCAACGGCTGTGTCAACGTTATAGGAGCCGTCGAGCGTAAACATAACTCCGACATACTGCATAGGCTCCCAATCGAGCGCGCCCCAAACCTCAAACTGAGTATCGGTTTTGCCGTCTATTGCCAATTTTACCGCGTCCTTATTTGCGGCGGTAAAATGAGTATGGTCGGCAACCGTTCCGGAGGCAGGGTTCATCGCAACTGTTGAATGAGACGCATAATGCCTGCTTATAAAGTTCGGCGAATCGGGATTTTTCAGGTTGTCCTCCTCTATCTGCTTGCCGTCGGACCAGTCCCAGCTGCTGTTCGGGTCATAAACATAATTCATCGCGTTTTTAACCGCATTTTTCAGTATGCTCATATCAATATCCTTGAAATAAGGATGAGCGTCGCCGAATGAATTTTCGGTAATATCTATTCCGAAAACAGCGCTGACATAGCAGGCTCCGGCAAGGTACTGACCGTATGAATTCGCGTGCTGATTATCCGAATCGTTGACAGATATACCGTCCCGGCGGGCAAATTCAAATGCGCGGCCGGAGGGAATTATTCTGAGATTTCCGTTATCGCCTGCCAGCTGATGATAGGCTTTCTCAATGTTTTTAAAATCGTTCGCAGGGTTATTGTCAAGGCTCCAGGTAGCCCAGCTCCAGGTTTCATGAACCATTATTTCCGCGTCCGGCAGTAAGCCTTTTATATATTCTATAAGAGCGGAAGCCTTCGCGTAGGTTGAATAATCGTATGAGGCCGTACTGCCCTGCTGAATAACAACGATATCCCAATCGGCATACTGCAATGCTTCTTTTACGGTTGCGAAGGATGAAGAACCGTCCTTTACCGTTGTTTTTACGACGGTTCCGCCGCTGTTCTCGGTTACAGCGAATTTATAAACTGCGTTATCGCTTACAGCGTTATTATAATGCTGTTCGATTGTGCAGGACGGATATTTGAGATAACCGAAGGTCAGCGATTTCCCGGACGCCGCCGCTATCTCGGTTGCAAAGCCGGAGGCGTTTTCCGCAAAGCTGTTTCCGATAGTCAAAACCCTTTTGATTTCGTCATCCCTGCCGTCATCCGGCTTTTTCCCGGACCATACCTCAAACTCGCGCGGGCGGGGATTTCCGGTTTGAGCAACACAGACAAATGCTGCAAACCCCGCTGTTTTTCCTACGTCCAACGTCTGCTCATCTCCTGCGCAGTTCACCGTTCCGACAAGGCTTGACGGGTTGTACAGGCTTTCGGCGCTGTCCGATACATAAACTCTCCAGCTTTCCGGATAGCTTTGGTTTATACCGGCGTAAAGCGATACCTTTTCGATATAATAGCTGCCGTCCAGATTATACTGAACGCCCGGATATTTTGCAGGAGACCAGTCAATGCTTGACGGCAAATCTGTCCAGCTTGAGGTCACACCGTCGGTAAGAGCGGCAATCGCGGTTTCGGTTATACGCGAGGTATCCTCAACCGTTCCGTTTTCATTAAGGAATACTCCCTTTGAGGATGAAAGTGACTTTTTCAGCAGATTTTTCGGAGCATCGGCATTTTCACCCGTCCAAAGTTCAAATTCCTTAACACGCTGATTGCCGTTATAATCCGTGCAGAAAAATGCAACGTATCTCACCTGTTTCTGAACAGGCACCTTAACGCCGGCATCGCCGCAGACTATATTGCTTCCGACTATATTATCGGGATTATAAAGCGAGCCGAGACTGTCTGACGCGTATACCCTGTATGTATCCTTATATGCGTCAAAGCCCGAGTAAATCATAATATAATCGGCAAAAACGCTTTCAGTAAGGGTATAAACCGCTCCGACATATCTTGCCGGATTCCAGTCGAGAGCGCCGTATACGTCGGTTGCGGTGGTTTTATCGCCGTCGGTTGATTTTGCAAGAGCGCCGTTTGAGTCAAAACGCTTGCTGCTTTCAACATTTCCGCTGCTCACAAACATATTTACGCCCGCAGCAGCTTCAAGCTTTGTCCTGAAAGCGTTTTCCGAAACAAAGCCGTTTCCCTGCTCTGCGGTATAAAGCTCAAATTCGCGTATATTTATCGAGCCCTCGTAATATTCGTTCACAAGCGCCACATATTTAACCTTGCGTTCAAGCTTAACCTTAGCCCCGTTTTCCGCTGCGCTGACAGTTCCGGCAAGGCTTTCCGCAGAATAAAGCGAGGACAGCTCCTCGGAGGCATATACTCTCCATTTTTCAGAGGATTTTGCATAAATATATGCTTCTCCGCAGTAAAACGTATCGTTAAGCTCATACTGCGCTCCGACATAGCGAACGGGGTCCCAGTCGAGTGCGCCCCAGACCTCGACAGCCGTTTCCCTATCGCCGTCAACGGTTTTAAGCGTTGCATTGGCATCGGGAGTATTAAATCTGCCGTACTCGACAACATTGCCGTTCTGATACATTAAAATCGGCTTAACCTGAGCCAGCTGAGTTCTGAGAACGTTTTCCGGGACAAAAGCGTTCTCCTCAGCCGAGCTCAGAAGTCCCGCCGGAACGGCTGCCGCCAGCAGCGATACCGCCAGCAGCGCCGATATTAAATTCAGTATTCTTTTTTTCAACATTTTCTTCTCCTTTCGCGGAAAAGCAGTTGTTATCCGTTGATTATCTTGTCTATCTGAGCCTTAAAGCTGGTTTTATATTCGCTGATAAGCTGAGAAACATCGTCTCCGCCGATTATTTTTGCAATCATCTGAACGTATTCCTCACCCAAAGTGCCGTAAGCATAGTTAGCATAATTGATATTCTCATAGTAAGGAGTTATACGCTCTATCTGCTCCGCAGAGAGATAATCCTCCCAGGAGTTATCGCCCTTGCCCTTTGTCATATGAAGTGCAAACGCGGCTACCGCCTCAGGATTCTGAGAACCGTTGACAATTCCGATTGCCTTGAGCCAGTCGGTAGGGTATGCGCCGTTTTCATTTCCCTTTGCAAGCGGAATGGGAGCGATGTCCCAGTTTTTCTTAACGTTATTCGGAACATTTGAGTCGTTCATCATCTTCGGAGCCTCATAAAGTCCGTCTATCGCCATTGCAGCAGTTCCCTTGCGGAAGCTTGACTGCGCGTTTATAACCGAGGTTGCGCCGGTTGTAAGCTTTTTGATAAAGTTGAGACCGTCAAGAACCTTAGAATCTCCGAGGTTCTGAGAGGGAACGCCGTTGCTGTCATAAGAAACAATCTGAGTTCCGAATGCGGAAACAAATTCGCTGTAGCTTCTGGTATTTTCGCCGCCTGCGGAATAACCGGCAATTCCAGCCTTTGTATTGGTAAGTCCCTTTGCAAGCTCATAGAACGTATCGAGATTCCAGTTATTCTCCTTTACGTATTCATTGGGAGTTTTCAGTCCAGCCTCGGCGATAAGGTCGGTGCGGTAATACATAACCATCATATCGACATCCCAGTATGATGAAAAGCCGTAATAATTAGAATTCCATTTATAGAAATCCATTTTGCTGATATCAAAGCCGCCCTCGTCTACCTTTGATTTATCGAGAAGATATTCCGAGGATATATAGCTGTTGATAGGCTGATACATACCGGCAATTATCTGAGTCGGGAAAAATGCGCCATAGATATAACCGATGTCATACGGATCTCCGCCGGCTATTGACGCGGCAATCTTGCTGTTATAGTTCTGATAGTCAACAACCTCGTCGGTAATTGTGCATCCGGTACGGTCGGTAAACTCCTTAACAAGCTTTTTTTCGCTTTCGCTCGGCTCATACCAGAGTATGCGTTTTAATGTTACACCGTCGAACTTTTTGTTCCAAAGCGAATCGCCGGAGCCTTTGTTTCCGCTTTGAACCTCGCTTGAGCCTCCGCCGCCGCAGGCGGTAGCGCAGAACGCCAAAGCTCCTGCCAAAGCAACTGCCAATAAACGTTTTAATTTCATAATCAATTACTCCTTTTTATTATTTTAACCAACAATACCCGTTCTTTCTATACTTTCGGTAAAGAAACGCTGGGTAAAAATATACAGTATAAGCGGAGGAAGTATGGTAAGCAGACAGCCTGCCTGCAAATACGTTCTTATTTCATCGGGCGTATTCGTTACCACATTGAAGATTTTTGCATCCTGCAAAAGCGACTGCATCTGATTGAGCATAACGGAAACAGGCTGATTATCGTTAAAATACATAGACGACTGAAAATAATCGTTCCAATGCCAGACAAACGAGAAAAGCAGCACCGTTATCAGCGCGGACTTTGCAAGCGGCAGCATAATGCTTATAAAGGTTCTGAACGCACCGCAGCCGTCTATCATAGCCGCTTCCTCAAGGTCCTTAGGCATTCCGGCGAAAAATTGCCTGAATATGAATATGAAAAGCCCGGATCTCAAGCCGGATGCGAAAAGCGCCGGCAGAATAAATGTCCAAACCGTATTTATAAGGCTTATCTGAGCCGGAACGGCAGGTATTACTGCATGCAGCAGCTTCATTATTCCGAAAAAGTTAAAATTCCGGTAATTTATAAACGAGGAAATTATCGTTGTCTGCGGAGGGACTATAATCGTAAGCAAAACCATTGCAAACATAAATCCCTTTTCTTTAAAATTATATCTCGCAAAGCCGTAGCCTACCAAGGTACACGAAATAAGTGACACCGCCGTTGAGCCTATTGCAATAACAGCGGTTGTTGTTATTGCCCGCGGATATTCGAGAATTTCAATCGCAGTTTTAATGCTGCCGAAGGATATTCCGCGCGGAATCCAGACAATGCTCGGATCGTTGACCGTATCGGGACTTCTCACCGCAACGCTTATCATATAAAGTACCGGAAAAAGGAAAATATAGCATATTCCGATAAGCAGGAAAAATCTGAAAATCTTCCATATTATCGAAGTTCCGTTTTTCCTTAAAAACCTTTCGGATTTACATGCGGCATTGTTTAAATTCATTTTAAGCCCTCCTTTCGGAGCGTTGTCCGCGAGAGCTTAAAAGCAGCACTATCGCAAGCAGCAGCCCTATTATGAGGAAATATACCCAGCTCATCGCCGCCGCGCGGTCATACTGCTGGTCGGCAAACACGCTGTTTATCTGATCCATAACAACGTTTGCGGAGTCGGTAAAGGTATCAATAATAGTATATACGACGTTTATAAGTATCATCGGAGAAATCATAGGTATAGTTATCATCCAGAAGTTTTCCCAGGCGGAGGCTCCCTCGACCTCAGAGGCCTCATAAAGCGACGGAGAAATAGACTGGAGCGCCGCAAGGAAAATTATCATCTGAATACCTGTTCTCCACATCAGGTCATAAAGGTTCGAGGAAATATATGAAAAATATTCAACAACCTTTTCATTAAGTCCCATATCAACAAGCAGGCTCGTAAGACCGTAGGAGCTTGCGGAAACGGTTGTTTTCATTCCCTCGGAGGAGGAAATAAGGCTTGTTGCAAAGGTATCGCTGTTTATAATTTCCATAACTACGCCCGACGCAATTATAACCGGAAGAAAGAAAACCGCGCGGACAAAGGTTCTGCCGTGGAATTTGGAATTTAAAACTATTGCAAAGAACAGGGAGGCGATAATAACAACCGGAACCTTATAAAGCAGAGAGGTCATCGAGGAAACAAGGTTCTTGTTGAAGTCCGGGTCGGTCAAAAAAATGTATTTCAGATTTTTAAGACCTACAAACTGCATTGTAAAGCCGCCGACCTTTAACGAAACATCGTTAAATACAAAGGTGAGCGACTCAAGCGCCGGCTTTAGGAAAAACAGAAGAAATCCTATTGTGAAAGGCAGAATAAAAAGTCTGCCGGACATTGCCTTCCTGCCCTCAATAGTCAGCTTGGGCTTTTTCATCCCGTTTTCCCTCCTGTCACCAAGTAACCTCCGGGCGAAACTGTGTCGTTCCCGATTTTTACTTCGTTTTCGCCGCGGTTGACATATACAGCCGTTCCGTTTTCAAATACGGTTTTCGAGACGCCGTTTTCGCTCTCATGGGAAACTATTTTCTTATCGTAAAGCTGAGAATAAACGTCGGTAAACTCCTTGAACTGCGACTTTGCCTGCGAAATCCAATTTGAAACGGTTGTACCTCCCAGCCAGTTAAAGGTAGTCTCTATCAGCCCGGCGTCGTCCGATGCTATACCGAAATAATACGGATTTGCGCCGTATTCAAGACAGTCAAGCAGGGTGTTTCCGCTTTCTGCGCCATAAGAGACAGCTCCGTGAAGCACCATTTGAACGAAAGGAATGTCCCTTGAGAAAATCAGATTACCGTCGGAAGTAGACGGCAGGGAGTATATTCCGTTCACGTACTTATATGTATAAGCGTTTCCCGTGCTGACGGCGACCCTGCGGTTTTTCCCTGCGTTTTTAAGAACCTCACCGTAGTATTCGACCGTTTGACTGCGCTCGCAGGCGTTATTTTTGAAATCGGAATAAAGAGTCTCTCCGACACCGCTCAGCGATACTCCTCCGGAATATGAATAGCGGGAAAAGAATTTATCCGCCGCCTTTTTAAAATTCTCAGGAGTAAGCAAATACCAGGGATTTTCGTTATTTACCGGAACATAAACCGAGCGCATATATTTATACTGGGGTGTTCTGGTCCCGAATATCGACTTGCTTACGTCCGAGAGCGCCGAAAAGCCATTACCGGAACGCCGGATACTCATAAAATCAAGGTCAAAATAAACCGAATTTCCGTTTTTCTCTCCGGCGGCAAACAGCTTTTTAAAGCCTTTTTTACCTCCGAGAACACCGACCGGCGAAAGCTTGGTCATAGCCTTTTTATTTTCAATTCCGCTGTTATTCCAGCCGATATACCTGAGCGCTGCCGGAATATCCTCGCCGTTAAGCTCGGAAAGTATATCCGCAGCCTCGGAAAAGCTCGTAAGCGAAATTGTTTTGGTATAAGGTATTCCGAGGAAAGACGCCTTCTTGGCTGCAGCGCCGTAAAGCGTTATATAAAGCTGCGGTTTTTCGGATTTCGACGTAAGACCGAGATAATCGCGGTAAACTCCCGCCATTCCGCTGTAATTCGCGGCGGCGCCGCTCAGGAAACTGAACTCAACGGTATAATCCTCTAGCTTTTTGCGTTTTTCGATGCCGTAAATTATCCGCTGGTTTGAATAATCCGATTCAAAAAGCGTCGTGCTGTCAACTATCGCGGTAATATACTCGCTGAAAACACGGGTATAAGCGGAGGCGGGGGAATTTGATTCGGCGTTTATTCTCGCCTGACTGTCGGCGCCGGTTATAACTGCGGCAACCGCTGTTTCTCCTCTTTTTATACCGTATACCGGAACGGTAATATTCTGTTCCCTGCCGGTATATTCCTCCTTTTCGATAGCGGCGTCATCGCCGTATACCATTTCGGAATACGATGAAAGGTCCCCTCTGCATGAGCCTATATCAACCAGCGCTCCGCTGCCTGACGGCACAAACAGATAGCCGTTCTCGCCATTTACCGCCGCGGTAAATCCGGGCAGCAGCTCAACGGAGGTTATATAATATTCCTTTCCGGTCTTTATCTCACCGCCCTTGATTTGAGCCTTTAAACCGCTCTCAGTAAGAGTTATTTCAACCGGTACCGTCGCTTCGATATCGGAAAACGTATATTCCGCTCTGAAACCGTTTTTAATTTTTTCTACCCTTACGTTATTTCTTTTAACGCTGTAAGCATAGCTGTTCTGATAAGACGGAACGGCGGTGCTTGCTATTGTGCTTGCCTGAACATAATTGACGCCTATAACCGAAACAAGGTCGGTTCTGAGCCGTCCGGCAGTCTGAGCGTAAGCCTCGCTTTCCTCATCAAGAACATTCCATTGTCCGCTTCGCCAAGTATCTCCACTTGATAAAACAGTCAGGGAGAAATCGCCTGTCTTTAAATCCGCCTGCAAAGCGTAACCGCCGTTCTCGCAAATAAGCTCATACCCGTCCGCCCGGCTTTCCGCAGCTTCGGAAACGCCGGTTTCGTCCGCCGAGCATACAATAACAGAAAAAAGCATTATGAACGCGATAAAAACTGCAAACGATTTTTTAAGCATACCGTTTCTCCTTTCTATTTCATTATCGCGGCTTCCGAGCATATCGACTTTACAAAGCTTATAACCTGCTGCATAAGACCGACAAAGAGAATCGCGAGGAATATTATAATTGCAACGCCTATCGCCGTCATAATAAACGACAGCAGGTTTTTAGAAAAGCTGAACTGATGTATTGACATAGACCCTGCAAATATCAGAACCGCCGACCATATTATCCCTGCCAGCCTGACCGCGGTCAGAAAAGCCTGTTCCTCAAGAGTCATAGTGTTTGAAAGAATAACACATACGAATACCGATAATATATAAGGCAGCAGCGAATAGGCAATCATACAGAATATATCTATCAGCCTGCCCTTTCCCTCAATAAGCGTACAGACAGCCCAGTTTGCTACCGAGCATACTGCCGCAACGCCGAATGCCTGCAAAAGAGTTATAAAAACATTATAATCGGATGCACGGTTCTGATTAAACGAAAAGCCGGTTAAAAACCAATTTGCCGTAAGTGCCAGAAACAGCGCCGCAAATATTCCGAGGCACAGTCCCAAAGACCAGCCGCGTTTCTTTTTCAGGCTGTCGAAGCCGTCAAACGGGTGGAACATTGTAAAGAGAGGAGCGGTATATTTTTTCTCAAGAGAGGATTTTTCATATGCGTTTCTTCTTCCGAACCGCCGCTTTGAAAAGCGGATAAGAAGAATTATACCGACTATTGCCGCCAGAGCCGCCGCTATAAGCCATACGAAATTCGCCTTTATAAATTCGCGGCGAACCTCCTTAAATGCCGAGGAGTATCCCTTATTGGAATAAGCAAGCTTAAAGTATTTAAGCGCTTCCTTATACTGTCCCGCCTCATCAAGAGCAAGACCTATGCCGTAGTAGGCAACCGTGCTGTTGGAATTAAGCTTCAAAACCTCTTCCCAATACTGCTTTGACTCGGAATATTTTCCGTCCTCCAGCAAATTCTGCGCCGTCCGCACCGTTTTGATATAATCGTTCGCTCTGAACACGGTTATTCCGCCGCGCGCGTTATCAAGAACATAAACATTATCGCCGGAGGTTTCTACGGCGGTAACCGATGTGAAATTTCCGAGCTTATCGCCCATACCGCCGAAAACAGAAATAAGGTCGCCGTCCTCAGAGTAAACGAAAACGCGTCCTCTTGAGGCGTCAAGAAGAAAAACATAGTTTTCGCTGTCAACCTCAACATCGCAGAAAGCGGTTGAAAGAGAGCCCTTTATTTTTCTGTCCCATTCCAAATCGCCGTAAACCTCGCCGTCCTTAAGATTTGAACCCTTAAAATTCAGAAGTCTTACTCCCGTTTCTCCGCTTGAGGACTGGGTTACGGTATAGATAAAGCCTTTTTCGGCTACGTCGAAATTAGTTATCGACGACGGCGAGGAGGTAGCCGAATTGCGGATTTGTTCCTCGGTCATAAACTTGCGCCATACGTAATTAAGCAGCGCCTTAGCCGTTTTTTCCACCTCGTTCATAGCGAAAAATCCGCCGAATGAGCCGTCGCTGAGGTAGGTCACGGCGCCGTCGTTTATTCCGTCTACCAAAGCATAGGTAACGCCGTTGCTGTCGCGTATGACCTTTTTAACGCTGTAAACCAAATCGGACGCTATCATCGGAGTTTCCGGCTTTAAAAGCAGCTCCTTAAAGCTTCCGGAATTATCAAGCCCGATAATACGCTGATTTGCGGTATCGGCTATCAGAATATCGCCGTTTTTGCAGACATAAAGACCTCCGGCGCCGGTAAAATCAAGCATTTCGCCGTTATATACCGGTTTTTCTATAATCCGCTTTAAATTAAGCTCGCCATCAGTTACAACGATACGCGAATTGCCGGAATCGAGAATATAAATTTCCCCGTTAAGCTCGCACATATCCGTAGGCTCAGTAAGCGGACCGCTGCCGATTTCCGCACCTGTAAGCATCATCGCCGGCTCATAGCCGACAGGCGCCGGAACCGACTCCTCCTCGCTGTTATACTCATATCCGAGATACGGAACAAACGAGGCAGCGGAAACATTAACGCCGACCGATGAAATCAGCGCGGCGGCGGCAAGCGCCGAGCATATGAATTTTTTCAGCATACCGCTTCACATCCTTTCGGAACGATTTCTGTTACCCTGCTTTCCGTTTTTTGAGAATTACTGCGCATAAAACAGCACCGACTGCCGTTACAACGGAAAATACGCATATCAGCACGGTCTGAAGTACCGGAAAATCGCTCTTTTGAGCGGAAACGGGCGAGTATGAATTAAGCGAAATGCTCATTCCGTCGGTTGAGCCGTTATATTCAGTACCGTAAGCCATTACCTCTGCGAGATAATAAGTTGAGTTTTCAACTATACTTCCTTTTGTTATTCTTACCTTAATATAAGCCGCGGGAATCTGCTCAAAGCTATAGCTGCAAAGTCCGAGCGAATTACCGTTTACATCTATAACCCTTGTAAAATTCTTACCGTCCGTGCTTACCGAAACGGTATAATCAGATGCGTTGAAAACAGACATCATAGACGCCTCGGAGGCGTGAGCCAGAGTTATACCGTTAAGGGCGTAAACCTTATCAAGGCTGATAACTATTTCATTCGGGTTCTCATCAACATTCTTCCAATATGTACCCGTTTTTCCGTCAATTATATTTTCCGGTTTCATATTTTCAGTATATCCGGGAACGGTTACTGAGGCATGACCCGGAATTATGTTTTTCGGAACGCTTCTTTCGATTTTAATCGACGCAGGCTCAAAACCGCATATTTCCTTTCCGACGTTTGCAGCCTTGGGAACAAATGTATAGCTTTTGCCCTTAAAGCCTTTTTCGGAATAAAGGGTTACTGTATATTGATAATAGTCGCTCTTGCAGGAGGCGGACGAAAGCTTTGCAAGGTCAAATTTGCCGGAAAGAGAGTCTGCATCGTAGCTGCCGGCCTCAAGCGTATAGCTTTCTCCTGTGTAGTCGGTTCCGGTGTAAAGAGTAAGAGCCTTTGTTTCGCCGCTTTTTTTGAAGTATTCAAGCATATAGCTGCCGTATGCCGAGAGCTTGTTTGACGGCTCCTGATTGAGGTAAGGCCAGGCGCCCCAAGCCCAGGGGGTTATATTAAGCTCATACTTATCAACATATGCGGTCAGGGTATCGAGATACGATTTATCGTTATCCGAAAGAACACGGACAAATCCGCTCGTCTTTTCGGTAGGTCCGCATTCGCCTACCAATATCGGATATTGCAAAGCGGCGTTTTTCAAATACTGATCCCAATCGACCGGCTTAGTCGGATATGGGTGGGTTGAATACATAATTCCGTTGCCGGAGGTTTCCTTTAAGAAGTATTTTTCCTTATATTCCTTAACAAAACTGTCGATATTTTCCGGAGACTCGGATTCGGCGACGCTTTTTGTGAATTCCTCAAAATCGCTTTCCGTAACGCAGGACAAATCAAAGCTCCAGTTAATTCCCGGCAGGATACAGACATTTTTAGCGCCGGTTGCCCTGACCGCCTTTAAAAGCTCCGGTATTCCGCAGGCATCAATAGTTATATCGGCGTCCTCGCCCCAGTCGTTTTTACCCGTATAGGTCAGATGTCCGCCCTCATAATACTGCTGCCAGGTGCAGCCGGCAGGTTCGTTGAAAAGCTCAAATATAACATTCGGATGGTCCTTATAGCGAACCGCCGCATCGCTCCAGAACTTAATATCGTTATCATCGGGCAGGTAGAAAGCGTGATTGTCAAGAATAACGTATTTCCCGGCTTCAGCGACCTTTTCTATGAGCTTATCGGCTGTTTTTCTGTAATTTTCTGAATTTACGCCGAACCAAAGCTCCGGCGTAACGCCCAGACGTATGGCGTTGGCGTTCCATTCGTTCAGCGAGATTTCGAGAACCTCCATAACCTTATCCTCGCTGCTGTCGCTCCAGGTCATATAAGGAATATTCATTCCGACAAGCCGAACAGCCTCGCCGTTTCCGTTTATGAGCTGGTTTCCCTCGGTATGGAGCGTCATATCAGCCTGCGTTTCAGCCGAAATGCAGGCAGGTGCCGCCGCGGAAACGATAACGGCGGTTAAAAACAGGCAGAAAAACGACAATATCTTTTTCATTTGGATTTCTCCTTTATTTAAGTCCGGTATGAGCCATGGTTTCGGTCATTGAGCTTTGCGAAATTATAAATATTATAATCGGGGGAACAAGAAGAATAACCGCAACTGCGGAGGTTGCTCCCGTGCGGGCAAGTCCGCCCGAGGATATGTTGCTTAAAACGCTCGGCAGGGTTTTCAGGCTTTCGTTATAAATATACGAAACGCCGGTAACGTTCCAAAAGGACTGAAATGTGAATATAACGAGGGTAAGCCAGGCAGGCTTAACAGACGGCATTGCAATCTGATAAAAAATCCGGTATTCCCCTGCCCCGTCTATTCTTGCCGCCTCAAGCACCGATTCCGGAATTGCAGTTTCCATAAACTGCATCATAAGGAAAACACCGAATGTTCCGGCAAGCGGAGGGAGAAGCATTGACCAATAGGTATCAATCATTCCGAGTCCCGATATTATCATATACTGCGCAACGCCGGTAACCTCAGGTCGGAAAAGCAGCGCCCAGACTATAACGGCTGATATCAACGCCTTTCCCGGAAATTTATGCTTTGAAAGCGGAAACGCTGCGGCAGAGGCTATTATTACATATACGAACGTTCCGAAAACCGAGATAAAGAGACTGTTAAAAACATATCGCGAAAGCGGAACCCATAAATTCTGACACAGCTGATAAACCTGTATATAGTTATCAAAGGTTGGATTTTTAACAAAGAATTTCGGAGGGTAAGCAAATATTTCCTCAAGCGGCTTTATCGACTGTACCAGAGAATAAACTATCGGAAGAGCCATAAAAACGCCGACTATTATAAGGAAAACCGCAATAGCGGCTGTTCCGCCGAGCGATCTCGAAAGCTTAACTCCGCTTTTCCCTTTTTTACTGCGATGTATTGCGGAAGTCATTGTCTTTTCACTCTCCCATCACATAAGCTTTCCTATCGCCTTTTTGATAAGCGCCCAGGAAAGCAGCATTATTCCGAAAAGCACAACCGCAATAGCGGAGGCATATCCCATTTCAAATCGAATGGTACCGTAATCGAGCATATGCAAAAGCAGCGTGTGCGTTGAGTAATTTGAGCTGGGGAAGCCGGTTATAGCCGCATTGGCATATCCTACCGCGAACGCTCCCGAAATCGACATAACCGCCCCGAAAAGCAGCTGGGGCGCCATTTGCGGCAGAGTTACATACCAAAGCTCCTCAAAACGGTTTTTAACGCCGTCTATCGCCGCAGCCTCAAAGTAGCTCCTGTCAAGAGCATTAAAACCGGCAACAAAGGCTAAAAATCCGGTTCCGAGGCTCAGCCAGATAATAACGAGAACGACAACCGAAACGTTATAATCGGAATTTGTAAGCCATTGTATGGGGTCATTTATCACTCCGAGCTTAATGAGCGAGGAATTAACAAGACCCTTGCTGTCGCCACTGAAAATATAGGTCCAAATATAATAAACGTTTCCCGCGAGAGTCGGAGCGTACATAATAAGGGTCAGCAGCCAGCGGATTCCCCGGTTCATTTCATTTATAAGCCAAGCGACGACAAAGCTCAGGATATAGCCGAACGGACCGGTTATAAGCGCGAAAACTATGGTGTTTTTGAGCGCCTTTATAAAAACATCATCCTCTAAAAACATTCTGATATAATTATCAAATCCGACGTATTTCGGCATTTGCAGCATATTAAAGGAGGTAAAGCTGAGAGCAACCGAGGAAATTATCGGAATAACGACAAACACGAGAAAAAGCAGCATAAATGGGAGCATAAGCACATAGCTTGCCCTCGCGTTCCATATTCTTTTTCTAAGCGGAAGAATTTCCTTATCTTTCTGCTTCAAGGTTTTCTCACTCCTTACCGTCAAGTCCGAATTCCGCCCGCTTACGGGTTATTTCGGCGTTCATATCCTTATTGTAGGTGTTAAGAGCGCGGACGGGATTAGTTCCCTCGTCAACCGCAGTTCTGAATGCGTTGGTGAGACAGCGGGAAATGAAATAGTTGCCGGGAATCTGCTTTATATCAGTAACATATTCCCATTGCGCCTTAATAGCCGCCGCTTCCTCATCGTTCCAGCCGATACTTGAAAACGCGCCCTTATTTGCCGCATCATATCTCGCCGCAACTCCGAGAGACGCCTCAAGCTCGGCACCGTAAGCCGACTGTGCCTCCGCACCTGTCCACCATTTTATAAATTCCCACGCGGAAGCCTTATCCGCACAGTCGTTCAGCATTATTGCCGCCGTTCCCGACGAGGTTTCGCTGCGGTCTATCGAGCCGTCCTCCTTTTCGGTTCCGGGAATAAGCGTCATCGCCCAGAGTCCCCTGATTTCGGGGGCTGCGGCATAAAGCTGATTATAAGTAGTAAAGCCCATAATTCCTATCGGCATTTCGCCCGTTCTGAACCGGTTGAAGAAGTCGAACGAGCGGTCAAGTCCGTATTCGGTATAAAGCTCCGTCCAGGCTTTAAACGCGCTATATGCCGCCTGAGAATTAAAAGCGGTTGCACTCAGAGAGCTGTTATAATATGTTCCGCCGTTTTGCAGCAGCAGCTTTTCAAAAAAGGCTATTCCTGAGGAAATTCCAGCGTTTGCTGAGTTTGTTTCAAGAACTCCGGCGCTGAGATTGCTTTTTTGCAGAAGCTCAATTATCGCATAAAAATCATCCCATGTCTGCGGAACGGAAAGACCGAGCTGTTCAAAAATATCGGTTCGGTAAAACAGCATTTCAAAATTCTGAGTTTCGGGAACGCCGTAAACCCCGCCTTCATATTCATAGGGTATCCAGGCAGACTCGTAAAACTGACTGCGCAGCTCGCTGTATCCCTCAAATTCCGAAACATCGGCAAGCGCACCGCGCATTGCAAGATTAACAGGGGTGTCCTTAGGAGTGAAAAGAGCGGCATCCGGTCCCTTTCCGGCAAGAGCCGCCTGAACAAGCGTTGACGAAGATGTTCCGGCAGCTGTTGAAACTATACTCAGTTCAACTCCTATTCCGGTTTTCGGAGTAAAGCTGTTATCGATATAATTCTTTAATATCTGTGCCTGGTCCCTGCCGTTTGAAATCCAAACGGTTATTGTTTTATCGGATTTTGCTCCGTCTGCCGTTCCTACGGAATTATAATCCTCGGAAAACGAAGCGATAAAGCCCTTTATTCCGTAAATCAGGCTTTCCCTAAAGCCCGCCTTGACATCAGGCAGCTTGCTTTCGGAAAAAACAGCTATATAATCAAGCTCCAGCGCCTGCGCGCTGAAGGTCAGTATCAATGAGCCGAGAGTTTCTATATTATCCTTAAACGCCGAAATTCTTTCTGGAATATTAAGCGGCTTTTTGATAAAATCGGAAAGCATTTCGCTCATTTCCTTAATTGAGGACGCCTGCGAGCCGGATGTCCCGGTAACTCCGGAAATATCGTCAAATACGGCGTCAAGCTCGCTTTTAACCGATTTTATATTATCCATCAGTTCGGGAATTTGCTCGTCAAGATAATAGGTTCTGTATTTATCCGGCGATGTACCCGTTACCATAATAATACTGCGGTATATTTCATTGAGCTTTAAAACGCTGTTGTTGAGCGAATAAAGAGCCTCTCCCATAGGACCTGCGGCAACCTCAAGCGACAGCTCATGCTCTCCCTTTGTCAGGCGGAAAAGATAAGGTGTTCCGTCCTCGGAGGAAAGGGTTTTCATATACCAGCCGAGCTTATACTGAAAGCTGATGTTTTTAACCTCGGCAAACGGAATTTCACCGTCTATACGTAATGTCCGGTAGGAATTGACTCCCTGCTGATAGTTTTGTCTTGCCTTAAAACTTATTGAATACCAGCCGTCCTCCGGAGCGTTTATCTTCCAGCTTATCCATTGCCCCTGATGCGCCCAGTTTGACTGACCTATCGTGTTATAGCGCATTTTTGAATAATGGCTCGGACTTGTTGCCGCGCTTGAGCGGTCATATGTCGGATAAAGCATAGAGGAGGACTTCTCATAGGATTTTTCCGCCTCGTAGATTTCAAGCGTTTCGGCTGCCGGAACAGCGCCCGCGCTATACTCCGCGTAGCTGATTTCCTCTTTTACCGGCTCAAGCGAAAGCGAGGAAATAAGCATACCCTCCTCAGAGTATTTCAGAGTGACCGTATGCTCTCCCGTCTCTGAGAATACAAAAACATACGGCTCGTCATAATATCCGTCGGTGTTGAGCAGCAGTCTTTTATTCCAGCGGTAAACCTCTTTCTGCGACGGACGCAGGTCGTTGCCGTTGGCGTCCCTCTTGATTTCGCCGTCGTCCGCATAAATCCGCGAAAGACTGACCGACTTTGCCTCGTCAAACGGAAGCTCGCCGTCCGTCAGAACGGAAAAAACTATATCCTTGTTTTTTCCGGGGAGCGGATAATATTCTATGCCTATTCTGTACGCGCCGGCTTCCCGTATATTAAATGAATACGTAAGCTCCGGGCAATCAGCGGAAAGCTCCGCACCCGTCCTTGAGCCGTCAGTACCCGTCTGTGCGCCTGACGGTATTTCCTCATTAGCCGGAACAGCGGTTTGCGGTGCGGCGTATTTCCCGGCAAGACTCAGATATGAATTATAATCGTTTTCGGACGCCGTTTTCAGGCTCGCGTTATCCGTTTTTGGCAATACTGCGTTTTCTGCGCGGCAAGGAAAAACGGAAGCCGCAAGCAGCAGCGCCGCCGATAAAGACGTTAGCTTTTTTAAAGTCACTTTCATATCCGTTTCCCCATTTCTGTCAATCGGAACAATTTATCCGTTGCGTTTTTTAAGAAATGCCTTAAAGTAAGCTCCCCAAAACGGAGTAGGCTCAAAGGTTTCCAAATCCTTTATGAGCGAAGGACCGGCAGTATCGTGAAAATCCCACGCGGTTATATGGTATTCGTTTTTCTCTACCCAATTAAGCAGGCGCGGAACCCATTTATCGCTCGTTTCGCGCTGCGGACCCTCATATACCTCGACATTCTCGCCGTAATGTCCGCACTCGCCTATGATTATCGGGTATTTATCCTTAACAACATCAACCAGCTCTTCCCAGCGGTCAAGCTCTTTCCAGGGGTATTCGTGAGAATCGAGCATAATTCCGTTTCCGCCGCGGTCGTCTATCGTATAGCCCTTTGCAATGCCGTCAAGCTCATACCCCCAGTCAAGCCCTGCTATTATGGCAATATTTTTTGCGCCTACGGCTCTGACGGTATCAACCATTTTCTGAAGTCCCGGAGACTGAAAAGAAACGCGCTCAAGCACCGGTTCTCCCGATTCGTCCCTCATTATCTGATTTCCTATATTCTGCGGAGCGTATTCAACAGTAATCTCGCCGCCGTCTCTCCAGCAGTCCCAGGAAACCTTAAACGGCTCATTGAATATTCCGAAAAGAACATTCGGGTGGTTTCCGTAACGCTTGGCTATCGACTTCCAAAACACAAGGCTGTTCATATCCGGCATATTTCCGCTTATAAACTCGCCCCATGAGCCGCAATTACTGCGATGGAGGTCAAGAATTATATATTTTTTTCTTGCGGCAATTTCCTTAACTATGCTGTCTACAATGCCGCGGTAAATCTCACCGCTTTCATCCGTTCCCTCCTGGTCTCCGCCGAAGCCGAACCAGCGGTCCTGAGAAAGAGGAAGTCTTATAACATTGCTGTTCCATTCGTCGAGCGCATATATAACCGTATCTCTAAGCCGTTCCGGCGCGGAAAGCCATTCAAGCGACGCGCAGTTTACGCCGGTCAGCATAACCCTCTCGCCCTTTTTGTTCAAAAGCTTATTGCCCTCGACATGCAGCTCCATATCCTTATTTTCATCGCGGTAAAATTCAAACATATTTCATTCTCCAATCAGTTCAAGATTATGCTTTATAAGCTCGCAGCGCTGTTTAACGCAATCGGATGAGCGCAGCTTATCGCGCGGCGTTTCAAAAACATAATCCGTAAGCCTGTCAATATCGGTAGAGGCGACATGAATACGCGTATCCGACGAAGCGTAGTAAATATAAACCTCGTTCTTATCGTTCACAAGCGCACCGTTGGTAAAAACAACATTGGAAACATCTCCGACCCGCTCTCCGCCGCGAGGAGCTATTAAAAATCCTCCCGGCTCGGCAATCACCTTAAAAGGGTCATCGAGAGCAGTTGCAAAGGCATAAATAACGTATCTCAGACCTGCCGCAGTATTCCTGACACCGTGCGCTATATGTATCCAGCCGCGTTCCGTTTTTATCGGAACCGCTCCTGCCCCGTTTTTGGCTTCGGTTATTGTGTGGTATCTTCTCGGACTCAGCAGGCGCTCCTGCAAAACCTCCGGGGCGGTTATATCGTCGCACAGACCGAGACATATTCCTCCGCCCTCGCCGGCGTCTATGAAATCGTCCTGCGGGCGGGTATAAAACGCATATTTACCGTTAATAAATTCCGGATGCAGCACGCAGTTGCGCTGATATTTAGAGCCGGTTTTTAAATTGGGAAGTCTTTCCCAGTTGATAAGGTCGCGTGTTCTTATTATTCCTGCCTGAGCCGCAGCGGCGGAAAGGTCCTTTTTTTCCTTTTCCTTGCTTTCGCTGCAAAAAACGCCGTATATATATCCGTCCTCATGCTTTGTAAGCCGCATATCATATACATTTGTTTCTTCGGGACAGGTATCCGGAACGGATATCGGATAGTCGAGAAATTTAAAGCCGTCAACCGGGCTGTCGCTCTCGGCTAAGGCAAAAAAGGATTTTCTGTCGTTTCCCTCAACCCGCGCCATAAGATAGTATTTACCGTTAAAGAAAAGCGCTCCGGCGTTAAAAACCGCGTTCACTCCGAGTCTCTCCATAAAATACGGATTTGATTTTTCGTCGAAATCATATTTCCAGAAAGGCGGAATATGCTCCCTTGTCAGCACAGCGTTTTCATACCGGTCAAACACGCCGTTATAAAAGCCGGATTTTTTATTCTTTCTGGCGGTGGTCTCGTTATATTTTTTTATTACCGCAGCTTTTGATTCTTCAAACATAAAATACCTCCGCGAAATGCAATAGCTTTTATATCTGTATTTTAACACAGCATTTATAACATATCTTTCTGTTTTTTAATGAAAATTGCATAATCTCCGTTATCAATGTTAAAAAATCAAAAGTTTATGGCTCTTTCTGGCTTTTTCTTGCTTTTATTCCATTTTATACGAATTATTAAAATAATTTTCAACAATACTCAAACATACTATTGATTTTTTTGATAAAATAAGTTATTATACTAAATAACGACTTAATTTTACTGTTTTTTGAATTTGATTTTCAAAAGTTGAATTTTTAACATTATTAAAAATTCGATATTAAAGCTATCGGAGGGAGCCAAAATGCCGCAGACGATACACGACTATGAATATATGGATATGGATTTGGGTCTCGCATATCGTTTTCTTGACAGCAAGACCGTTTTGACCGAGCTTCACGACCATAATTATTACGAATATTTCATTATAACAAGCGGAGAAATAATTCACGAGGTCAATGGCAAAAGCAGCTCTCTCAAAGCCGGAAATATGGTTTTTATACGTCCGCACGATCTGCATAACTATCAAATCTCGGATAATAAAAACTGCAAGATGATAAACGTCAGTTTTTCAAAAAAGCATTTCGAGAGGCTGACGGAATATTTTTCAAACCCGGTTATCGATGAAATGCTCTCGGCTGAATATCCGCCTACGATAGTACTTTCTCAGCAGCGGCTGAACGCGCTGAAAAAGAAACACTATCTTCTTAACGTCAGTCTGAACCGCAACGAGCTTATAGCGCTTTTCAAAACGCTTGCCGTCGATGTTGTTTCCTACTTCATTCTCGAATATAACTCTCAAAACCAGCTGGACCATGAAAAAATGCTGCAATCTGTCCTGAAACAGATGAATACTCCGGAAAATATTGAGGAGGGGCTGCCGGCTCTCATCAGATATTCCGGCTTCAGCCACGGTCATTTATGCCGCATTATGAAAAGCGAGCTTGGGATTACTCCGACGCAGTACATCACCGATTTAAGGCTCAGATATGCCGCAAATCTGCTGAGTACAAGTGATTTTGACATTTTATCAATTTCAGTTCGCTTAGGCTTTTCGTCGCTCAGTCATTTCATAACGATTTTTAAGAAAAAATACGGATGCACTCCGTCCAAATACCGCATGGCAAACAGTAATATTCATCAATGGAAATAAAATTTTCTTAATTCAGCAAAACACCCCATACCGGACATTAAGCCCGGTATGGGGTGTTTATTTTGTTTTATTCAAGCTCAAATGCGCCGGTATACAGCTGATAATACTTGCCGTGTTCGGCAATGAGCTTTTCATGACTGCCGCGTTCTATGATGCGTCCGTGGTCCAAAACCATTATAACGTCCGAATTACGGACGGTTGAAAGACGGTGAGCGATAACAAACACCGTTCTTCCCTGCATAAGCCTATCCATTCCCTTCTGAACAATAGCCTCGGTTCGGGTGTCTATGCTTGAGGTTGCCTCGTCGAGAATCATAACCGGCGGATCGGCAACCGCCGCTCTCGCAATGGATATCAGCTGACGCTGACCCTGAGAAAGCCCGGAACCGTCGCCCGAAAGAACCGTATTATAGCCCTGAGGGAGCATTTCTATAAAGCCGTGCGCGTTAGCAAGCTTTGCCGCCGCAATACATTCCTCGTCGGTTGCGTCAAGTCTGCCGTAACGGATATTTTCCATAACCGTTCCCGTAAACAGATTTACCTCCTGCAAAACAACGCCGAGGCTTCGCCGCAGGTCGGACTTTTTGATTTTATTGATATTGATACCGTCATACCGGATTTTGCCGTCCGCGATATCGTAAAAACGGTTTATCAGGTTGGTTATTGTAGTTTTTCCGGCACCGGTTGCTCCGACGAAAGCGACCTTTTGCCCCGGCTCGGCATAAATATCTATATTATGCAGAACATGCTTATCCGGCTCATATCCGAAATCGACATCGAAAAGCCGCACATCGCCCGTAAGGCGGGTATAGGTCACGCTGCCGTCACTATGAGGATGGCGCCAAGCCCAGATACCGGTGCGGCGGTCCGTCTCGGTCAGAGAGCCGTCGTCAGCCGTTTCGGCGTTTACGAGAGTTACGTATCCGTCATCCGCCTCCGGCTTTTCATCGACAAGCTCGAAAATACGCTCCGCGCCCGCCATAGCCATAACAACAGAGTTAATCTGCTGAGATACCTGACTTATCGACATAGTAAACTGACGGGTCATCATAAGAAACGGAACGACAATCGCCGCCGACATCTGCTGCCCGGAAAACGAAAGCGCCGGAACATTCAGAATTGCAAGCAGACCGCCTACAAAGGTTACCAAAACATACAGAATGTTTCCGATATTGCCCATTATAGGCATAAGGATATTTGCAAATTTATTGGCAAGGCGGGCATCGGAATAAAGCTGCTCGTTAAGACGGTCGAAATCCTGTTTTGCCGCTTCCTCATGGCAGAAAACCTGAACAACCTTTTGACCGTTAAGCATTTCTTCGATATAGCCCTCGACCGTTCCTATCGCCTTCTGCTGACGGACAAAATACTTCGCGCTGTTTCCCCCGACCTTTTTTGTTACCTGAGCCATTGCAAATACGCCTATCAGCACAACAAGCGTAAGCCAGACGCTCAGATAAAGCATATAGCAGAGCAGCGCCGTTATACTGAGAGCCGAGCTTAACAGCTGCGGAAGGCTTTGGGATATGAGCTGGCGCAGGGTATCTATATCGTTGGTATAGTAGCTCATAATGTCGCCGTGGGTATGAGTGTCAAAATATTTTATCGGCAGTCTCTGCATTTCCGAAAACATATTCTGACGCATTTTATTAAGAAAGCCCTGAGTAACGACAGCCATAAGGCGGCTGTAAATAAACGAGGATAAAATTCCGAGCGCGAAAAATCCGCCCATCAGAGCAATAATTCTCAGGAGCTCCTGATGAATGGCAAGCCATCCGGTTTCAACGCCTTCCGATATAACGCTGATTATCTTATTCATAAAGAGCGGCGCTATCGTTCCCGCAACCGCGCTTACAACAAGGCACACCGCAACTATAAGCAAATATGTCTTATAGTATTTAAGCAGGTATTTCATCAGTCTGCCGAGCGTTCCCTTGGCATTTTTTGCCTTGGGGCCGCCCTTAAAGCCTCGATTAGGACCTGGCATCTTCATCGCCGCCTTTCACCTGAGATTCATATACCTCACGGTATATTTCGCTGCTTTCAATAAGCTCGCTATGCGTTCCGACGGCGGAAATACGTCCGTCGTCGAGAACAACTATTTTATCCGCGTCCTGAACGGAGGAAATTCTCTGAGCGATTATTATTTTTGTCGTATCCGGAATTTCGCTTGCAAATGCGCGGCGTATCAGGGCGTCGGTCTTTGTATCGACAGCGCTGGTTGAATCATCCAATATAATAACCTTTGGTTTTTTCAGAAGCGCCCTCGCGATACAAAGCCTTTGCTTCTGTCCTCCTGAAACGTTGGTTCCGCCCTGCTCTATATGGGTGTCATAGCCGTCAGGGAAGCTGCGGATAAATTCATCTGCCTGAGCGAGTTTGCAAACTCTTTCAAGCTCCTCATCGCTCGCATCGGGATTGCCCCAGCGCAGATTATCCTTTATTGAGCCGGAAAACAGAACGTTCTTTTGCAGAACGAATGCAACCGCATTTCTCAGGGATTTCAGGTCATATTTTCTTACGTCAGTTCCGCCTACGGAAACCGAACCCTCGGTCACATCATAAAGCCTGGGAATAAGCTGAACAAGCGTTGACTTGCTGCTGCCCGTTCCGCCTATAATTCCTACTGTTTCGCCTGAGCGGATATGCAGGTTGATATCTTTCAGGGCAAATTTCTCGGCGTCGGAATGATACTTAAAGCTGACGTTATTAAAATCGATATCTCCGTTTTTAACCTGCATTTCGGCATTATCCGGAGTTACTATCGTCGGTTCCTCCTCAAGAACCTCGCAAATTCTCTGAGCGGATGCCTGAGCCATGGTAAGCATAACGAATATCATTGAAAGCATCATCAGGCTCGAAAGTATCTGCATACCGTAGGTTATAAGGCTGGAAAGCTCTCCTACCTGCATACCGCCGTCGCGGACTATAAGCGACGCTCCGAAATAGGAAACCAGCAATATGGCGCCCTGCATTGCAAGCTGCATAACCGGACCGTTCAGCGCCACAAGCTTTTCAGCCCGTGTAAAGTCAGCACAGACATCCTCAGAAGCTTTTGCAAATTTCCGGGTTTCATAATCCTCTCTTACAAAGGATTTAACGACCCTCATTCCCTTAACATTTTCCTGAACGGAATTATTAAGGCGGTCATACTTCTTGAAAACCTTTCTGAAAAGCGGCATTGCGCGGCGGATTATAAGAAACAGCGCAAAGCCGAGGAACGGAATAATAATCACAAATATGGACGCGGTACGGGCATTCAGCGCAAACGCCATAATCATTGAGAATATAAACATAAACGGCGCTCTGACGACTATACGTATTATCATCATATATGCCATCTGAACATTGTTTATATCGGTTGTAAGCCGGGTTACAAGGCTTGAGGATGAAAATTTATCAATATTTCCGAAGGAATATTCCTGAACCCTGTAATATAAATCATGACGCAGATTTTTGGCAAATCCGCAGGCGGCGGTTGCGCTGAAGTTCCCGGAAAGGACTCCGCAGGCAAGCGACGCAAAGGCAACAAGCAGCAGCAAGCCGCCGAATTTCAAAACGGTTGTAAAATCACCGCCGTTACCCATAAGGTTAATCATTTTCGCCGTTATAAAGGGAATGGCGCATTCCAGAATAACCTCGCCCGAAATGAACAGCGGCGAGAGAATTGAGGGCTTTTTATATTCCCTGATACAGCCAGCCAGTCGTTTAATCATTTTCTACCTCCAGGTTTGCCTTAATAGTATCAATAACCTCATAAAAAATTTCTAACTTTTCGGGAGAAATTCCGGCAAGAAGCCTTTTTTCCCGGTCAAGAATATCCTGCGTAATTTTTTCGTGCAGTTCAACAGCTCTTTCGGTCAGCACAATTTTTTTAAGCCGCGCGTCGCTTGAAACGCTTTGCCGCTCAATAAGTCCTTTCTTTTCCATAAGCCCCAGCATTTTTGAGGCAGTTGAGCGGCGAATTGAAAAACGCTCCTCAAAATCTCGCTGAAAAATATCCTTTTCGCGGTTATCGTAAAAATACTTGATAGCCCAGCCATGCAGTCCGGTTGTTCTGCACATATTAAAAATCTCAGACCTCTCAACGTCTCTTTTTATAAGATTATTGAGCGACCGCACCTCAAAGCCTACTGTTTTTTCCGGCTGCATAAAACCACCTCCGATTTCTCGATTGTTAGTATGCTAACATTATACCAAACCTTACAGAAAAGTCAATACTTTAATTTTTAATAAATCTTTAAGATTATAACCTCTTGACCTGATAATTATGTCGCTGTATAATTATTATCGGAGGGATAAAAATGCAATACAATAAAGAAATAACCCTTAAAAACGGCGAAAAATGCGTTTTGCGTGCAGCAAGCGGCAAAGACGCCGAAGCGGTTCTCGAAGTTTTTCGCTCAACGCATGCTCAAACGGATTTCCTGCTTACATATCCTGAGGAAAACAACTTTACATACGAGCAGGAGCTTAAATTTCTCGAAAGGACGTATGAAAGCGAAAACGAAATCGAAATATGCGCGGTTTTAAATGGGAAAATAGTCGGAACGGCGGGAATATCCCCCGTTGGAGACAAGCTTAAAAACCGTCACCGCGCAGAATTCGGAATAGCTATAGAAAAGGAATTCTGGGGACTGGGAATAGGCAAAGCGCTTACCGCCGCCTGCATTGAATGTGCAAGGACCGCAAAATACAGTCAGCTTGAGCTCGATGTCGTTGCCGATAATTCTTCCGCAGTAGCATTATATAAAAATCTCGGTTTTAAAGAATACGGCAGAAATCCGCGCGGCTTCAAATCAAAAATATCCGGCTATCAGGAGCTTATTCTTATGCGGATGGAGCTGGAATAAAAAAATTTTTAAACGCTGCCGCAGGTGATTGACTTTACCGTGCGGCTGTGATACACTAATAAAGATGGAACAGCTTATGTTCCGAAATGAAAGGGGAAAAAATATATGAAAGTATGTCCTAACTGCAACAATCAGATGGACGACAATGCAACCTTCTGCACGCGCTGCGGAGCCTCTCTTAACGCTCAGGCAGCCCAGCAGGAGCAGCCGCAGCAAAACCAGCAGCAGGCTCAGCAGAATCAGCAGTATCAGCAGCCGTATGCCGCTCCGGGAGCAGCCCAGCCCGGTTATGCTCCGATGTTTGATCCGTTTGACCACACCGCCGAATTTGACGCAAAGGATATTTCAGATAACAAGGTATTCGCCGTTCTCGGCTATCTTCTCGGAACAATCGGAATAATCATTGCCCTGCTTGCAAGCCGTTCATCCGCGTTTACAATGTTCCATGTCCGTCAGGCTCTTAAATTCACGGTTGTTGAAATTTTAATGCTTATCTGCACATTGGTTCTGTTCTGGACAATTATAGTTCCGATTGCGTTTGCCGTTATGGAAATCATTTTCTTTGTTCTCAAGATAATATGCTTCTTCCAAATCTGCAACGGCAAGGCTAAAGAGCCTGCAATCATCCGCAATCTCGGTTTCCTGAGATAAGGTTTAATTTACTTAAAATAACGGTTGCCGTGTTAAAAGCACGGCAACCGTTATTCTTTTATAATTCAGCCTCCGGTATATCCGGAGGCTGAGCTTTTAAATAGGCTTAATACATTCCGCCCGCCTGAGCAGCGGCTGCTGCGGCGTTTGCAGCGGCGGCGTCCTCTTTGATATCCGATACCAGGCTTTCGGTTGTAAGAACCATAGCGGCAACGGAGGAGGCATTTTCAAGCGCCGAACGCGTAACCTTAGTCGGGTCAACGATACCGGCGGAAATCATATCGGTATATTCCTCGTTATAAGCGTCAAAGCCGTAATTCACCTTTCCGCTTGTGAGTATCTTATCAACTATTACAGAGCCCTCGATACCTGCGTTAAAGGCTATCTGACGGACAGGAGCCTCCAAAGCCTTGCGGACTATTGCAACGCCGGTTTTTTCATCGCCCTGAGCCTTTTCGAGCAAAGCCTCAACTGCCGGGATAGCATTGAGCAGCGCAACGCCGCCTCCGGCGACAATTCCTTCCTCAACCGCAGCACGTGTAGCGGAAAGAGCGTCCTCAACGCGGAGCTTCTTTTCTTTCATCTCTATCTCGGTTGCAGCGCCAACCTTGATAACCGCAACGCCGCCTGCGAGCTTTGCAAGACGCTCCTGCAGCTTCTCACGGTCAAAATCAGAGGTTGTATCGGCAATCTGATTGCGAATCTGATTGACTCTGTCCTTTATAGCCTGCTTATCACCGGCACCGTCAACAATAATGGTGTTTTCCTTAGTAACCTTTACCTGGCGCGCACGGCCGAGCTGCTCAACGGCGGTATCCTTCAGCTGGAGACCGAGCTCCTCGGAGATAACCTGACCGCCGGTAAGAATAGCGATATCCTGAAGCATTTCCTTGCGGCGGTCGCCAAAGCCCGGAGCTTTAACGGCAACGCAGGTAAATGTTCCGCGGAGCTTATTGACTATAAGGGTTGAAAGAGCCTCGCCCTCAACATCCTCGGCAACAATAAGGAGCTTCTTGCCCGCCTGAACAATCTGTTCGAGCATCGGAAGAATTTCCTGAATGTTGGAAATCTTTTTATCGGTTATAAGAATATACGGGTCATCAAGAACCGCTTCCATCTTATCTGTATCGGTAGCCATATACGGAGTTATATATCCGCGGTCGAACTGCATACCCTCGACAACCTCGGAATAGGTTGTTGCGGTCTTTGATTCCTCAACGGTTATAACGCCGTCGGCAGAAACCTTTTCCATTGCCTCGGCAATAAGCTTTCCTATGCTCTCGTCGCCCGAAGAAACGGTTGCGACACGCGCGATATCATCGCTTCCGGAAACCTTTTTGGAATTGTTGACGATAGCGTTTATAGCACCGTCAACCGCGCTGCGGATACCCTTTTTGACAACCATCGGATTTGCACCGGCTGCAACGTTCTTCATACCCTCGGCAATAAGCGCCTGAGCCAGAACGGTTGCGGTTGTTGTTCCGTCGCCTGCGGCGTCGTTAGTCTTAACCGAAACCTCTTTAACAAGCTGGGCTCCCATATTTTCAAACGGATCGTCAAGCTCGATTTCCTTTGCGATGGTAACGCCGTCGTTGGTAATGAGTGGAGAACCGTATTTCTTATCAAGAACAACGTTTCTGCCCTTAGGACCTAATGTAACCTTAACTGTATCGGCGAGCTTATCAACGCCGTTCTGAAGTGCCTTGCGGGCTTCTTCTCCGAAAATAATCTGTTTTGCCATAATTTAACCCTCCAATTATTCAACAATAGCCAAAATATCAGACTGATGAAGTATGGTATACTCCTCGTCGTCCACCTTAACATCGGTTCCGGCATATTTAGCAGCGATAACCTTATCGCCTACGCTTACGGTCATCTTAACCTCTTTGCCGTCAACCGTTCCTCCCGGTCCTACCGCGATAACCTGAGCTATCTGCGGCTTTTCCTTGGATGCCGAGGTGAGAACGATACCGCTCTTGGTGGTCTCCTCCGCCTCAGTAGCCTTAATTACTACGTTATCAGCCAAAGGTTTAATAGTCATATTAAAATTCCTCCAAAAGTTAATTTCGCGATTCTCGGAGATTATACTCCCGACCGCCTACATTTATACATTGTAACCATTTTTTTGGAAAAGTCAAGTAAAGTCAAAAAGAAATTTTAAAAATTCAAAATTTCTTAATATTTGCATTTTCCTCAAATGTTTCCGGAAGCGCTGCTCCGGCAGGAACAACAAAGCGCAGCGCGTCGCGGCAAAGCGAAAAGCTCATTTCGGTTTCCTCGCTTATTTCGCCGTCGCGGTTAACCGGAACCGCCCTTTCGGAAACAAACCTCATCCGGCTGCACCGCAGCTGAGAGCAATACGAAAGCTCCGAAAACTCGCCGCGCTTATAGCGGGAAAGGAATTTCGGCACCCTTAAATGCGGTATAGCCTCTACGCAGGTAAAATCAAGAATACCGTCATTCGGAACAGCTGTCGGCGCTCCCTTATATCCGCCGCCGTAATAAGGGGCGTTGGCGATAACGGCAAACAGCCATCTTCCCCTTTTCGGTTCTCCGCCGTCAACCGATACCGAAAGCTCAACGCCGAGCCGGGGAGTAAAGAAATTTCTGAGAACCGCAAGCTTATATGCCATTGAACCGCTTACCGCCGGCAAGCGCTTGAACAGGTTCATATCCCGCGCAACCATAGCATCCATTCCGACTGAGCAGCCGTTGAGACAGAGCCTGCCGCCGGCGTCTATCAGGTCGATATAAAACGCTTTGCCGTTCACCTGAGCCTCTATATTTCTGAACGGTTCGGCGTCCCCGAAGTATTTCAGAAAATCGTTGGCTGTTCCGCAGGGGATAACACCGAGCTCGGCGTTATCAAATCCGCGGATACCGTTTGCCGCCTCATAGACGGTTCCCTCGCCGCCCGCCGCGAAAATCCTGACCCTTTCTCCGGTTTCGGCAATACCTCTTGCCCGCTGCTCGGCATCTCCGGCACAGCTTGTGAACACTATTTCAAAATCTTCGTTTTTACCGTCAAAGTATTTTCTTACCGCATCGGCAATCTCAGGCTGATACTTACCCTTTCCCGCCGCCGGGTTTATCAGAAAAAGATACTTCAATCCTCTAACCTCTCTTTTCGGGAGATTTAAAATACATATAAAGCTGGCATTTTATCATACCGTTATATAATTTACGGCGCTTATCCGCCGCAGCTCCGAAAAGCTTTTCAAACTCATCATGAGGGCTTATTATGAAATATTTTCTGCCGCCGCCCCGAACAAACCGTTCTCCCATAATGCGGTAAAGCTGCTCGGCGGCGTGAATATCAAGCAAACGCTCGCCGTAGGGCGGATTTGTTATAACAAGGCAGCGTTCATCAGGCGGAGTGAAGCTTCTGATATCGGCAACGCTTGCCTTTATGTATTTTTCAACACCGGCTTTTTTAGCGTTTGCAGCAGTAAGCTCAACCGCCGCCGGGTCAATATCACAGCCGACCGCCGAAAAATCGATATTATGAAGAATTAAGTCCTGCGCGCGGGTTCGCTCCTCCTGCCAAACCCGCTGAGGTATAAACCCGAATCTTTCCGCCGAAAAACGCCTGCGCAGACCGGGAGCAATTTTCGCCGCCATCATAGCTGACTCTATAAGCAGCGTTCCGCTGCCGCACATCGGGTCAAAAAGCTTTGTGTCCGGGTATATTCTCGCAAGGTCGCACATTGCCGCCGCCAGCGTTTCCTTAAGCGGCGCATCGTTTGAATTACGGCGATAGCCGCGCTTATGCAATCCCTCCCCTGAGGTATCAAGACATATCGACACGCGGTTTTTTCTTATTGAAAAGCGAATTTTATGCTCGGCTCCGGTTTCCTCGAACCATGAAACCGCATATTTCTGTCTGAGCCGCTCAACTACCGCTTTTTTTATTATCGACTGACAATCGGGAATACTGTGAAGCTCGGACGCAAGACTGCTGCCGACAACCGGGAATGCATCGTCCTTTCCGATAAAGTCCTCCCAAGGCAGAGCCTTAACTCCGTCAAAAAGCTCGGTAAAGCTTTCGGCGCGGAATTCTCCGAGCAATATCATAATTCTTTCGGAAAAGCGCGAATTTATATTAGCGCGGGCAAGCATATTGAGGTCGCCGGAGAAAAGAACCCGTCCGTCCTCCGCGGAAACGTTCTCCGCTCCCATACGCCGCAATTCATCGGCGGCAATGCCCTCTATACCGAAAAGGCAGGGAGCCGCAAATCTAAGATTTTCCATTTATTCCACCGTTTCCTCGGCATGCCTTGTAACATGGCAGCCAATATTTATTGCAACCGGAAGTCCGGCAATATGAGTAGGAGCCGTTTCTATATTAACGGCAAGCGCCGTTGTTTTGCCGCCGAAGCCCTGAGGTCCTATTCCCAGTAAATTTATACGCTCCAACAGCTCGTCCTCAAGCTGCGCATAATACTCGTCCGGATTTCTGACGCCGATATCCCGGCATAAGGCTTTTTTGGCAAGATATGCACATTGCTCGAAATCGCCGCCGATTCCCACTCCTGCGACAATAGGCGGACACGGGTTTCCGCCCGCAGCCTTAACGGCGTTCACCACCGCGTCAACAACGCCGTCTCTGCCGGCAGCCGGCGTCAGCATTTTAATAACGCTCATATTCTCGCTGCCGAAGCCTTTGGGCGCAACGGTTATATGAACAGCTCCGCCCGGAACTATCCGTGTATGCAAAACCGCAGGAGTGTTATCTCCGGTATTGACCCGGCGCAGAGGGTCAGAAACAACGGATTTTCTGAGCAGACCGTCGGTATATCCGGCGGCTACGCCTTCATTAACGGCATTTTTAAGCGAACCGCCGGTTAAATGAACATCCTGCCCTATATCAAGAAAAACAACCGCCATTCCGGTATCCTGACAAACAGGCAATTTCAGCTGCCGCGCCGCGCCGAGGTTTTTCAGCAAATCTCCGAGAACGCTTTTTCCGAGACTTGAGCATTCGTTATTTTCAGCCTTGGCAATACTCTGCTCCAGGCTATCGGGAAGAACCCGGTTTGCCGATACACACAGTCTCGCAACAGCGTCCCTGATTTTCTGCACAGGTATTTCGTTTATCAACGGCTTTCCCCCGTTCTGCGAAAAAATAGGACAGAATCCTTAAGTGCTGATATGCACAAATGGATTCCGTCCGCCGAAATCAAACCAATCCGTCCGATTATTTTACTCCCGCTCCGCGTTTTGAACGGCGCGCCTCAGGATTGCGGCGCTTTAAATCGGAAAATTTATCATCGCTCGTCTGCTTAAAATGATTTATCATTTCATCGAGAGTTGAGGCCTCCGGCTTTTTGGGAGTCCAGGTATATGAACCGTCCGGCTTGGGCGGCGGCGTATACGGTCTGCGCTCTCTCGGCGCTCCGTCCGCGCGCTGGCGGTCCCCCCTGCGCTGACCGCGCTCCGGAGGCTCTATGGTCCGCTTTATGCTCAGGCTTATCTTGCCGTCCTCCGCTATTCCGGTTATCATAGCCTTAACGCTCTGCCCCATCTGAAGATACTCGTTAATATCGTTCACATAGGTATGAGCTATTTCGGAAATGAATACCATTCCGGATTTGCCCTCTCCGAGATCAACGAACGCCCCATAGTTCTTGATACCCGTTACCTTGCCCTCAACAATGTCTCCGACCTTAAACTCCATAAAAAAATATGTTCCTCCTGATTTTATATATTCCGGCAGCCGGTCAGCGGCCTGATTTATCTATGTAAACTATGCCGTCCGGATATTCGTATCCGAGACGTTCTCTGGCGGCTTTTTCTATAAGCGCAGTCTGCGAGCCGTCCGACAGAATGTATTGCAGCTCGTCTATCTGAGCCTGCTTGTCGGCGCGCTGATTAAGCTGAGCCGCATAGACCGCTTTTTTCTCGCGCAGCGTATTCCAAAGAGTTGCCAGCGTTATTATCATATAGACGGAAACCCCAATAACAAGCAGCCGCACAAAAATACTGCGGTTTGCCTTGCTCCCAGAACGCATAAAGCGATTGCCTCCATTTCTGCGGAAAATACATACTATTTCAATATATTACTCAGTATACAACATTACCGCACACATTTTCAAGAGTTTTTTTCACTTTCAGCACACTTTTTGCGTCTTTTTTTAAAAAACAGGGAGATTTTATCGATTTGAGAGTTAAAAAAGTCCTCAAAACGCTTCCCGGCGCGTCCTAGAAGCGATGACAGCCGGTGCAGACCGGAAAACAGGAGCACTAAAATTTTCAGCCAAAGCTTAGAGACTGTAAGCCGGCAGACAAAAAATCCCGCCGCCTGCCCTGCAAGAGCATATAAACGAATCTGACCGCAGGAAAACACCAGCAGAAACAAAAAAGAATAAACCCCGGCAGCGAAGAAAAAGATTATATCCTCAAAAAAAATCAGGCGGCTGTTATCCGCCCCGGTTTTGCGCCGGGCGCGGAAAATATCGTACGCAAGGCAGAAGAGCGCGCCGGAAAGAAAAGCCCATAAAAAGGTTTTGAGCTGGAGCGAAATTTCTATTTCCCACATAGCTTCACCGGAAAAGTCGGGAGATAAAGCCGCCATGTCCGGAATCGGCGGTATAAGCGAGGGCGTGCAGTCTGCCCTCAGCCGTAAGGTCTCCGGTCTCGGTTATAAAGCTTACTATATGCAGATTTTCCCCTTTGACCGTCATTTGTCCGGCGGAGGTATCGAGACGTATCGTTTCGTCGTCGAAGCTCAAAACCGCCGCAACGCCCGAAATATGCAGCTTTTCCCTGCCCTGAGTTACTATACCGTGATTCATTTCATTTTTATTTTCCATAAAACGGTCCTCCCGGTTCTTTATATACAAAAAAGCGTCCATTCCAATATATGGAATGAACGCCGTTTCTATTCTTTTTAATCCAATATACGGTACATACCCGCCGCGTCGTCCTTGCGGACGGTTTCGCTGACCTCGGTAACCTCAAGGATTACCTTTCGCGAGCCGAAGGATATTTCGATGCGATCTCCCGGCTTAACGTCGTAGGATGCGCGCGCCGCCTTTCCGTTCACCGCAACCCTGCCTGCGTCGCACGCCTCGTTTGCAACGGTACGCCGCTTTATAAGGCGGGAAACCTTTAGATATTTGTCAAGTCGCATAGTAACCTCTGATTAAATCACAAAACGGCTGCGCTTTGACCGGAAAATCCGGAAACAAATCCCGCAGCCGCTGTGATTATTCAAAATATGAACCGGTAAAATTACTTAACGGCAGCCTTGAAAGCCTGTCCTGCCTTGAAAACCGGAGTCTTGGAAGCAGCAATCTTAATGGTCTTCTTGGTCTGCGGATTGATACCGGTGCGAGCGGCGCGGGTACGAACCTCAAAGGTTCCGAAGCCTATAAGCTGAACCTTATCGCCGGCGTTGAGAGCATCGGTAACAGACTCGATAAACGCGGTAAGAGCCTTATCGGCATCCTTCTTTGAAATCTCTGCCTTCTCGGCAATAGCAGCTACTAAATCAGTTTTTTTCATGAGTATAACCTCCAAAAAATATTATTCCGACAGCTGCATAGCTTTCATACGGAGCAACCGCAAAAGCCTCCGCAGCGAGGAACTCTTTTTTCCGTTTCAGGCAAGCTGAAGAAACGTACTATTTATATTTACCATAGAATTTAAAAAAAATCAATAGATTTTCGTATATTTTTGCTTTTTTATACGTTCTTGGCAAAATATTCGTTTTATTTTATGACATTCAAACAAAATTTAACCGTGTTTCTAACGCTTAAAAAGGCTTTTTCCGCCGAAAATCAGAGCCAGCTCCTTTTCGGAAAACACCCTAAAGCTCCAAACCGCGGCGATAAAAACTATAACTGCGGCAATAACAGCGACAGCGACAGCCAAGCCTCCTGACCCAAAACGGCAAATCAGAACAGCTGCAAAAACGGCAGGAACAGCCGCTGCGGCAGGACGCAGGAACGCTCCCGCGTTAAATCCTCCGGTATGTTTTGAAAGAATAACAATCGCCGGAACAAGAGCCGAGAAATACAGCAGACAGGTAGATATTGCGGCGCCGTATATATTTATATCCTTTCGGGATACAAGCAGCACATTTCCCATCAGCTTAACAAGCGCGGAAGCCGAAAGAATAATAAGCGCCGCCCCCTTTTTCCCAATCGCCTGCAGCGCCTGAACCGCCGGAATTGCAATTCCGGCGAAAACGGCAGCCGCACCGTAAATTGCAAGCAGCCGCGAGCCGGTCTGCAAATGACCGGCACCGCCGTAGAGCAAGGAATTTATACCGGCGGAAAGCGCTGTCATTCCAAGTCCCGACGGCAGAGCTATGCAAGCCGAAATTTTAAGCAAAAGTCCGGTTCTTTCCCTGAGAAGCCGTTTATCTCCGGCAGCTGCGGCGGACGAAAGCTGAGGAACGGCGCTTACGCCGACAGCGGTTGAAACTGTGGGAATCAGATTAAAAAGAGTAAATTCCCTGCCGCGTATACCGTACAGCAGCTGAGCGTTCTTTCTAAGCTGCTCAGAGGCGATATTCAGCATCGGGCGAACGGTCAGAGCGTCCGTAAGAGAAGCAGGAACACTCAGCAGCAGAGCCGATATTCCGATTGAAACCGCCGCGCTAAAAAGTCTGCGGCGAAGTCTTTCGTCGTTTTCTTTATCGATGCCAGAAGAAACCGGAACTGAGTCTTTCGAGGAAACCGCCAGCCAGACCCATGCCGCAAAAACGCCGAGCGTTATTCCGAAAAGCACAGCTGCCGCGCCGATATTGCTGTCTGACGACAGGCGCATAACAAGTGCGCCGAGACCCAATCCCAGCACAAGCTTTCCGACAGCCTCTATAATATCGGAAACAGCGGTCGGAAGCATATTATTCTGTCCCTCATACCAGCCGCGGTAATAAGAAATCAAAAAGAACAGCAGTACTGCCGGAGCAACGGCAAACAGCGCGAGCAATGCCGCCGTATCTCCTCCGGCAAGCCGCAGCATAAAGGGAATGAAAAGTATATACAATGATACCGCGCAAGCACCGAAAATGCGGAAAAGTTTTTTTGAAATCCGGAACAGACTTTCGCGCGCGGAAACGTCCGGCTCCGAAGAATATACGGTTGCGGCGGCAACGGGAAGTCCGGTCATGGCAAGTGCGTAAAACGGAGTGAACAGGTCATACACCGAGCTGAATCTTCCGAATCCGCTGTCGCCGAGAAGATTTGCAAGAGGTATCTTGAACAAAGCTCCGATAAGCTTTACAGCCGCCGTTGAGATAAGCAGCAGCAGCGCGCCTGACGGTTTTATACTTTTATTTTTCACAGTCTGTATGTATCGCAGACCGCGCAGAGACAGCGGTAAAACGAATCAGGCAGCAGAGCTTCTCCGCCGGTATTCATTTCGCGGTAGCTTGCCTTTGCGTCCGCTCCGGCGTCATCCGATATACGTCTGAGCGCAATAAACGGAACGCCTGCCATATGGCACACCGCCGCTATCGCTCCGGTTTCCATATCACAGGATGTCGCCCCGAAGGTTTCAGCGAGAAAACGCCGGTCGGTTTCGCTGCAAATAAAACGGTCGCCGCAGACAGCCGTTCCCGATGCAGCCTCCGGCAGGATTTTTCCGAATATTCCGAGCAGCTGCGGATCGGCTTTATAAATATACTCCTGCCCCGGTTTTTCGCAGGGCTTATAGCCTATTCCGGTGAGGTCGAAATCGTGTTCAAGATATCTGTCCGGCAGCATCAGCTCGCCTCTGCGGACTCCCGAAATTCCTCCCGAAAGACCGAAATTAAGTATTATATTACAGCCGGAGCCTATAAGCGCAGCGGTTGCTGCGGCGGCGTTTACCTTTCCGATTTTTGAAACAACACATACCGCCTGCGTCTGATTTGTACCGCCGCTGACCGGAAACGCAACGCCCTCTCTTGAAAGCAGAGTTATACTGTTTCCACCGCGGGTATAAGGCTCGAAGCCCTTAAACTCGTCCGCGTCGGCAACGACAATTCCTATTCTGAGCTCTTCCATTAAAATTCCTCTTTTCAGTTGCTTCCTTTTTTAACTCTTGCTCCGCAGCCGGGGCAAAAGCTCATTCCGTCTTCAAGCCTTCTTCCGCATTGAGTGCAGAATTCCGCAGTCTGATTTTTAGCGCCGTCCGAATAAGAATTATAGCCCTCGGCAACCGACTGCTGAGCCTCTATTATGCGCTCCAGTTCCTCTATTTTCTCATTCTTTTCAGCTATCTGCGCATCCTTTGCGTTGAGCGCGCTGACAAACGGCTGAACCTGCACCGGGATTTCTCCGTTTCTGATAATTGAAAAATAATATCTTCCGAGAGACGCAAAATCCGAGGTTTTCTGCGCCTCAATAGCGGATATTTCAAGCTTTAGCTTTTGAATACTCAATTTTTCACCTATACCCATAATAATCCTCCCAAAATAATAAGTGGTGCCGCTTTATAAGGAAAAACCTAACCTCCGATAAATTCCCTGAGCAGCGAATTTTCCGGCACAAGCGATTTATCGAGCGAAACGAATTTTTCCGCAGCGGCAGCGGTTTTTAAAAAATACTCGGAGCAGGGCGTATCGCCGTTTACCTGTCCTCGCATTTTCAAAAAACGCTCCCTATAAATACATGGCTCATACAGATGCAGCGTTTTCAGCTTTACGTCCGCAGTATCCTTATACTTAAACAGATATTTTCTTTCTCCCTCGCCTACCGTGTCCCACATAGCAAGCGTAGTGTTTATATCCGCTCCGCGGAAAATCTCGTCCCGCAGAGCGCGGCGCATAAGTCTTACAGCGCGGCTCGTCAGCAAAATTTCGCCGTTTTCAGACAGTATCGGGCTGTTCACGCTGATATAGACCCGGCATATATTCTGCGGAGCGATAAGACCCGTCAGCACGGGATTTATTGCGTGAAGTCCTTCAATAATCACTATTCCGCGTTTTCCGACGTCTATTTTACGCGTGAAAGGCTCACGCTCCGAGGTTTTAAAATTATAAACCGGAATTTCGCTCTGACCTGTGCTTATAACCTGCTTAAAGCAGCTCCTTATAAGCTCCAAATCAAGCGCGTTCACCGATTCGGTATCTCTTGTACCGTCCTCCGAAACGGGAGCGAGAGACGCCGGGAGGTAAAAATCATCGAGAGAAACCGTAACATTTTTTTCGCCGAGTTTTTCCAGCATTTCAGAGAGCAGCCTGGCGGTAGTGGTTTTTCCCGAACCGGACGGACCGGCTATCGCCACCAGGCGGATATTATCGTTTGCCGCAATTTTGTCGGCAAGGGCGGCAAACTCCCGGTGATATTCCTCCTCGACAGCGCCGATAAAGCCGGCGGGGTCGGAAGCGGCGTTTCGGTTAATGCTTTGCAGGGTATTTTTCATAGAACGCTTTTATTCCCTCCTTACGCGCCGTTATTTCATCAAAACGGCTTATATATTCATACGGATATTTGAAGTTAAATATACGCTCGATATAATTTCCGCCCGGCTCTCTAAGCTTTGTTACCGCCGAGGCACCGCAGGCAAATATCGAATGTGTTTCATCCATTATATATACGTTATAAAGGCACTCTCTGCCTGGCTTTGCATAGCCTACGTTTTCGAGATTTCCGACAGTTTTGCTCTGGCGGTACATATAATACGGATTTATTGAATTTTCCTTTAAAAACCGTCTTGCATAATCGACCATTTCGGCTGCCGCGGCTCCGGCGGCTATACCGGGAACAATTCCCTCGGCTGTCAGAGTGCTTGCACGCTTCATTGAAAGCGAATGAACCGTAACGCTTTCGGGGTTAAGGCTCAATACCCTTCCAAGAGTTTCTCTGAAGCCTTCGGGAGTATCCGTCGGAAGTCCGGCGATAAGATCCATATTTATATTATCAAAACCGGCTCTGCGCGCCATATTGAAGGCGTTTACGGTCTGCTCTGCGGTATGGCGTCTGCCTATTGCTCTCAGAACGCTGTCGTTCATAGTTTGGGGATTAACGCTTATTCTGGTCGCACCGTAACGCTTTATCACATCGAGCTTTTCGGGAGTTACGGTATCGGGTCTGCCCGCTTCAACTGTATATTCACGTGTATATTTCATATCAAAGCTTGAAGTAACGGTTTTCATTATCATTTCAAGCTGTTCTGCGGATACAGCCGTCGGAGTTCCTCCGCCTATATAGACTGTTTCGAGCCTTAACCCGATTTCCCTTGCTACCTCCGCGGTATTTTGAAGCTCCATGCACAGCAGCCTTACATAATCCGGAATAAGGCGTTTTGCCTGCTCTACCGAATGAGAAACAAACGAGCAATAGGAGCAGCGGGTCGGGCAAAACGGTATTGAAAGATAAAGGCTGAACGAATTGGGTCTTGAGAGCGAGGTTATCCGTTCTTCGCCGCTTACAGCCTCGCGGCAAAGGGATATTTTCCCCGGCTCGACCATCAGCTCATTTTCAAAATACAAGGCGGCATTTTCCGCGCCTTTTGCAGACGAAAGTCTTGAAAAAAGCTTTGCCGGTCTGACGCCGGTCAGTATTCCCCATGGCGGACGGTAGCCTGTAAGCTCGGTAAAGCAGCCGTAAAGCAACAGAGCCAGCCTGCGTTCGCAAAGCTTTTCCGGTTCTTCCTCCCCCTGCGCTGCAAATTCCGAGCGTTCGGTATGCCGTCCGTCTATATCAAGCGAGCAGAAAAGCTGCCAGCCGCTGTCTGCCGGTTCAAGCTCGGCTACCGCGAAACGGACATCGGGAATTACGCTGTCGCAGAAGCGTATCTTTTCAAAAGGCAGGAAAATACGTATCAGCTTTTCGAGCTCATAGTTAAAGCTATGCCCTATATTGCAGAGGTTCATAACAAGCCTCCGTTCATATAAGGGTTACAGCGTTTTTCTGCTGCTAATGTTGTGCTGCCGCCGTGTCCGGGGTAAACTGCTATACCGTCCGGCAAAGCGGAAATAACCGTTTTCAGCGAATTTATCAGAGCGCGGGTATCGCCGCCGGGAAAGTCGGTTCTTCCGACAGAGCCGGCAAAAAGCGTATCGCCGCTGAAAAGCGAGCTTTCGGCAAGAAAACACATTCCGCCGGGCGTATGACCCGGAGTTTCCAATGCGGTTATTTCAAGCTCTCCGACATTAAATTTTTCACCGTTTTTCAGCAAAATATCCGCCGAAAACGGTTTTATCGGAAATCCGAATCCAGCAGAAAGGTTTTTTTCCGAATCGCTTAAAGCGGCTGCGTCGTTACAGCCTATCGCCACACTTGCACCGGTTTCGCGTCTTAATCTGTCAGCGCCGCCGATATGGTCAAAGTGAGCGTGAGTAAGCAGTATAAGCTTCTCCGCCGACGGATTTCGGTTCAGAAAATCCGCCGCCTCGTCTGTATATTCTCCGGGGTCTATAACCAATGCCGCATTATCCGCAGAAACAAGATAGCAGTTTGTGTAAAGCTCGGTTACAGGTAATACTTTTATTTTCATTTTTTGCACCATATTTCCGTATCAAGCATAACAGTAACCGGACCGTCGTTTATAAGAGACACCTGCATATCCGCACCGAATTTTCCGGTTTCAACCCTTGCCGCTCCGGCGGCAAGCAGCCCGGCGCAGAACCGACCGTACATTTCATTTGCCTTCTCCGGCTCCATTGCGTTTATAAAGGACGGGCGGTTGCCTTTACGGGTATCAGCCGCCAAGGTAAACTGGGAAATACAAAGCACCTCGCCGCCGACATCGAGCAGAGAACGGTTCATTTTACCGTTTTCATCCTCGAAAATACGCAGATTAACGGTTTTATGAATAAGAATGTCGAGGTCATTTTCGGTATCCCCCGCGCAGGCGCAGAAAAGAATCATAAATCCCCTGCCGCAGCTGCCGACGGTCTCACCGTTTACATCGACCTGCGCTCTGCACACTCTCTGAATCAAGGCTTTCATTATTGGCTTATCCTTTCCACGCTGAAAACTCCGGGCAGCTTTTCAAGTCTTGCAATTATACTTCTCAGATGTTCAACGCTTTCCGCGCTTACAGAAAGGGTTGCAATGCAGTTTCCGCCGCGCGCCTGCCGCGCATTTATAGAATGAACGGGAACTCTCATTCCCTGAACGGCGGTAAGAATATCAACGACAAGACCGTCCCTGTCGATAGCGGAAACCTGCAAGGCGGACACGAACCTCTCGGTTCTGACATTATCCCAATGCGCCGGTATCCAGCGCTCCGGTTCGGAGCATTTGGAAATATCGCGGGGAACGTTATTACAGTCCCGTTTATGAATTGAAACACCGTGACCGCGCGTTATAAAGCCTATAATATCGTCTCCGGGAAGAGGAGTACAGCACTTGGAGAGCTTTATAAGGCAATTATCGATGCCGTCTACCACAACGCCCTCGCTTGAATGATTCCGGGCTTCGGGAACAACAGCTTCGATTACGGGCGGTTTCATCGCTGCCGCGCGTTTATTGTATTCCTCGCGTATGCGCGGCATTATCCTCGAAAGAGTTATTCCGCCGTAGCCGATAGCCGCAAAAAAGTCATCGGAATCGGCGCAGTGCATACGGTGAGCCTGCTCGGAAATAAACTCCTCCATATCGCCGTCCGGAAGCGAAATGCCGTTGCGTTTAAACTCTTTTTCAACCTCCAGCTTGCCTGCGGCGATATTTTCGGTTCTGCGTTCCTTTTTGAACCAGGAACGGATTTTAGCCTTAGCCTGATTTGTAACCGCTATATTCATCCAGTCGCGGCTCGGACCGTGACCCGGCTGATTGGTGGTCAGTATTTCTATTACCTCGCCGGTTTTTATAACATGGTTAATCGGAACTATTCTGCCGTCAGCCTTAGCGCCGACCATTTTTATTCCGACAGCCGAATGTATGGCAAAGGCAAAGTCAACAATCGTTGAGCCGACGGGTAAATTTATAACGTCGCCGCGCGGAGTGACCGCGAAAACATCCTCCTGTGACAAATCAACCTTAATACTGCGTACCAGCTCGGACGCATCGCCGGAATCATTCTGATTTTCAAGTATCTGACGAATCCAGGCTAGACGATCCTCCATTCGCTTGTCGCTTCCGCTTATGCCCTCCTTATATTTCCAGTGCGCCGCAATACCGAATTCGGCGGTATGATGCATTTCAAAGGTACGTATCTGAATTTCAAAGGGAACGCCCTCGCGGCTGAGAACCGTTGTATGGAGCGACTGATACATATTCGGCTTTGGGGTTGAAATATAGTCCTTAAAGCGGTTGGGTATCGGGCGGAACATATCGTGCATTATACCCAAGATGTTATAACAGTTGGCTACCGTGTCGGTTATAATACGTATGGCATAGACATCGTATATCTCATCAAAATCCTTGCCCTGCAGATACATTTTCCGATAGATACCGTGAATAGATTTTACTCTGCCCTGAAACGCCATTTCAACTCCCGGCATTTCGGTATGCAGGCGTTCCTCGATACGGTTCTTGATATCATTGAGTATTTTTTCCCGTTCATGGCTTTTTACATGCAGCAAATCCTCGATTTCCTTATATGCTATCGGGTCAAGATGCTTTATTGCAAGATCCTCCAGCTCCTCCTTGACGGGGCGGATACCGAGACGGTGAGCTATCGGCGCATAAACCTCAAGGGTTTCAAGAGATTTATCCCTCTGCTTCTGCTCGGGCATAGCGTCTATCGTCCGCATATTGTGAAGTCTGTCCGCAAGCTTTATTATGATAACGCGGATATCGCGTCCCATAGCTATCAGCATTTTTCTGAGGCTTTCCGCCTGCTGCTGCTCCTTTGTTGTAAACGAGAGTCTGCCTATCTTTGTAACGCCGTCAACAAGCAGCGCAACATCGTCCCCGAACTCGCGCTTTATATCCTCAACGGTTGCGTCGGTATCCTCAACAACATCGTGCAGCAAGGCAGCTGCAACCGACTGAGAGTCCATACCGAGGGAAACCACTATTTTCGCAACGTTATACGGGTGAATATAATAGTCCTCGTTTGTCCAGCGTTTCTGACCCGCGTGCTTCTCGGTGCAATATTCAAACGCCTTTTTGATAAGTGCCTCGTCATAAACGCCGCCGCTTGCCTTCATCTGCTCGGTTAAATCGTTATAATCCCGCATTTGCTCTGCATTCATTTTCAGTTCCCCCTTTCGGTTATCTTTCTGAAGGTTTCTGATTGCTCCAAATTGGTTTTTTGAGCCGCCGATTTCGTATACACTCCGTTTTCAAGCCTGATAAGGCTTAGCTCGGAAAGAATGGTGAGTGCAATCTGCGTTTTCCCGAATCCCGGAGACAGAATACCCAAATACTTAATTCTTTCCGCGCTTACCGGCATACGGCTGATAACCCGGTACACCTCGCCCACCTGTTCGCGCGTCGGGGCGAGCAGCTCAGGCTGAAATTTCCTGCCGGATATATAATCATTATATGCAAAAAATGACTCAAAAAGCGCTTCATCGTCAGTTCCGGATAACCGCAGGGCGCGGATAATGACCGAAAGCGAGCGCGTACCCTGATATTCGCTGCTTTCAAGTCTTACGGCGAGGTCAAGCAAATCTCCCGGCTGAAAGCAGAATTGCTGAGGAGTAACGCCGAACAGCAGCGCCTGAAAAACAGCGCCCTCGCGGCTGAATATCAGCTTCAGATGCTTTCCCGAACCGATGGGAGTTATTTTATTAAGGCTTACGCCGAACAGCCCGAAAACCGGTTCTGGATTTCCGAATCCGAACGGCTCAAGAACCGAAAGCGAGTCCGCCATATCAACCGTCATAGCCGCAGGATTAAGCTTGAGATCAATATGTATTTCCGGGGGAATTCCCGGAAAATCCGCGGCATAATCGTTTATCTCCTCTCGGAATTTATCTATGTTTTCGCTTTTCAGGCTTACTCCCGCCGCCGCCTCGTGACCTCCGAAACGCTCAAGGGTATCGGAACAGCTTGAAATGGCATTATAAAGGGAAAATCCCGGTATACTTCTCCCGGAGCCGTGAGCCGTGCCGCCGTCAACCGTCAGAACCACCGTCGGCTTACCGTATTTTTCGCATATCCTTGCAGCCGCTATTCCGACAACTCCGGAATGCCAGCCCTCGCCGGAGACTACTATAACGCGGCTGTACTGATATCCGTTTTTCTCGATTTTTTCGCAAGCCTCGGCGGTTATTTTTCTTTCGGTCTGCTGTCGCAGGGTATTTTCATCGTCGAGCTGAGCGGCAAGCTGTAACGCCTCAAGCATATTTTCGCATAAAAGCAGGTTCAGCGCCCTGACGGCAGAGCCCATTCTGCCCGCAGCGTTTATTCTGGGAGAAATACTGAAGGCAACGGATGACGCCGTAAGCTTTGTTCGGTCTGCTCCCGCTGCCTGAAGCAGTGCCGAAACGCCGGTCCTCGGTGAATTTTTCAGCAAAGCAATACCAGCTCTGACTATGGAACGGTTTTCTCCTATAAGCGGCATAACATCACCGACCGTTGCAATGCAGAGCAGGTCGGCATAGCGGGACAGAAGCTGTTCCGGAGCCTTATCGTCCAAAACGCAGACAAGCTTAAAGGCAACTGCCGCTCCGCATATTTCCTTAAAGCTGCTCGGACAGTCCGCCCTGTGAGGGTCAACCACAGCGACCGCGTCCGGCAGTGTTTCCGGCGGAATATGGTGGTCGGTGACAACCGTATCGATTCCGAGCTCTGCGGCATAAGCAATCTCCCCGGCGCAGGAAATGCCGTTATCAACGGTCACTATCAGCTTTACTCCCCTGTCGCCGAGCAGCTTTACGGCGTTTTTGTTCATTCCGTAGCCCTCAAGCTGTCTGTCCGGTATATAAAACTCGGTATCGCATCCCCGCGAGCGCAGGTAATCGTAAAGCAGGGCGGTAGCTGTTACGCCGTCGCAGTCATAATCTCCGAAAACCGCAATCCTCTCGCCGTTTTCAATAGCCTGCTCAATCCGCTCCGCCGCCTTTTCTATATCGGCAAGCTCGCGCGGGTCGCACAGCTGGAGCTCAGGAGAAATAAGCTGTTCAAGCTCGGCAGGGTCGGAATAACCGCGTTCAGCGGCTATCATCGCCACAAACGGGTCTATATCACATTCTTCCGCCAGTTCCTTTGCAAGCGCTCTGTCCGGCGAACCCACCAACCATTTTTTAAACGCCATAACAGCTCTCTCCTTTCGGATATATTTTAACTAATATATTTTACCACCAAAACAAACTTTTTTCAACAAATTTATACTTCACCTTAAATCATCGGAGTTTTTCATCTTAAATTTCAAAATCGGTTGTGCAGTTTTCATAAAAAGTCGAATTTTGCTTTTTTCTGCCGTTTGCGAGCATTCCGGAGAAAATCGAAGAAAAAACGAGCATTTCGGAGCATTTCGATGTTTCAAATGATTTTTCGTAGAAAAAAATGCTGATTTTGCAAAAAGTTATTGACTTTTCAACGGGTTTGGCGTATAGTTGGATAATGTCAAGTAATAATATTGCGTTTTAAAAATCGCCATATTATTATGAACCTTGACAATTTAACGCATCTGTGTAGAAAGCGGTCTCCGAGCGGTATGCCGTAGTTCCTTTTAGGTCTGACAAAAGTCTGGCGCTAAAGAAAGAGAGCTATGAAAAACCCTTTGTTCAGGGCATACCTTGCAGGCGCCGCGGGTATCGCGCAGGGTAAACGTTTGACCGGAAACGGTCTATTTTATACTTGTGTTGACACTTGTGCTGCACCGGACAGGGGGCAAACCGCAAAACGGCTGTTTTACGCCGCTGTGCGTCCTCAGGTCTGCTATGCACCTGTTGTGTGAACAAAGGGGGATGCTTAAATGGAAAAACAGAATATTGTGGAACTGAAGGATGTCTGCGTCTCGTTTGACGGCGAACAGGTTTTGAGCGGTCTCAGCCTTGCGATAAGGGATAAAGAGTTTATAACCCTGCTCGGTCCGTCGGGCTGCGGAAAAACAACGACGCTCCGCCTGATAGCAGGTTTTCTCGAACCGGACAGCGGCGACATCTTCTTTGACGGAAAAAATATAAATGGTGTTCCGGCGTATAAGCGCCAGGTAAACACCATTTTTCAGCGTTATGCGCTGTTTCCGCACCTTAACGTTTACGAAAACGTAGCCTTCGGTCTCAGGGTTAAAAAACGGAAAGAAAAGGAAATACGCGAAAAGGTAAGCGAAATGCTTTCTCTCGTTAATCTTTCCGGATTTGAAAAAAGGCATATTGACACTCTTTCGGGAGGTCAGCAGCAGCGCGTTGCGATAGCGCGGGCAATCGCAAACCATCCTAAGGTTCTGCTTCTTGACGAACCGCTCGCAGCGCTTGATTTAAAGTTGCGCAAGGATATGCAGAAGGAGCTGCGCAGAATTCAGCGTCAGTTAGGAATAACCTTTATTTTCGTAACTCATGACCAGGAGGAAGCTCTGACGATGTCCGACCGTGTTGTTGTTATGGACAACGGCCGTATTCAGCAGGTAGGAACTCCGCAGGATATATATAACGAGCCGCTCAACGCCTTTGTTGCCGATTTTATCGGCGAATCTAACATTGTTGACGGAATTATGCTGCGCGACCGGTATGTTGAGTTTTCCGGTCAGCGGTTCGACTGTCTTGACGGCGGCTTTGCCGAAAACGAGGCGGTTGATGTTGTAGTCCGTCCGGAGGATGTTGATATTGTCGCGCCGGAAAAAGGAATGCTTACGGGAACGGTAACCTCGGTCGCGTTCCTCGGAGTGCATTATGAAATAATAGTCGATATCGGCGGCTTTAAATGGATGATTCAAACGACCGACGCTGTAAATGTTTCCGACCGGGTAGGTCTTTTCATTGAACCTGACGCGATACACATTATGAAAAAATCCGAATATTCGGGACTTTACGGAGATTACAGCACATACAGCGAGGAAATGGACCACCTCTCGGACATTGAGGAGGAGCCGCAATGAAACACAAGAGCTTCGGAAGCCGCCTTATTGCGGCGCCGTATCTTGTCTGGGCGGCGATATTCATTATTGTTCCGCTGCTGATGATGGGATACTATGCTTTTACCGATTCCTCCGGCAGCTTTACGCTTTCAAACCTTTCCGAGATAGGAAAATACCGCGAGCCGTTTGTCCGCTCGGTTGTTTATGCCGCGGTTTCAACCGTTATAACCCTTGTTCTGGCATATCCGACTGCGTATTTTATGACGAAAATGCGCATAAGCTCACAGCGGATGATTATGATGATTGTTATGATTCCGATGTGGATGAACTTTCTTATCCGGACATATTCCTGGATTTCGATTTTAGCCGATACCGGAATAATAAACAATTTTCTCCGAAAAATAGGCTTGCAGCCGCTCAAGCTTATAAACACCCCCGGAGCTGTTATCCTCGGTATGGTATACGATTTTATACCGTATATGATTTTACCGATATATTCGGTTATGTCAAAGCTTGACAACTCTCTGCTTGAGGCGGCAAGCGACCTCGGTTCAAATTCTTTCTCAAAATTCAGCCGTGTTATCTTCCCTCTCAGCCGGCCGGGAGTTATATCGGGAATTACGATGGTGTTTGTTCCGAGCGTCAGCACATTCTATATCTCCCAAAAGCTCGGCGGAAACAAAAATATGCTCATAGGCGACTCAATAGAATATCTTTTCAATCAGGGACCGAGCTATTATAACGTAGCGTCGGCGGTTTCGCTTGTGCTTATGGTTATGATACTGATTTGCCTTGCGATTATGAACCGCTTTTCGGGCGAGGAAAACGACGGAGGTATGCTGCTGTGAAAACTCTGTCAAGAATATATGTTTCTCTTATACTGATTTTTCTTTACGCGCCTATTGCGGTTATGATTTTCTTTTCGTTCAACTCATCCCGCAGCGTATGGAGATTTTCGGGATTTTCGCTGCGCTGGTATCAGAGTCTTGCGGTCAATACCGGAATGCTCACGGCGCTTGAGCACACCCTTATAATAGCCATACTTTCCGCAGTTATTTCAACCGTTCTCGGAACCGCCGCCGTTATAGGAATAGCGGCATTTAAAAGCAGGGCAGCAAGAAGCGTCACTATGTCGGTTACGCAGATACCTATGATGAATGCCGATATCGTAACCGGTATATCACTTATGCTCCTGTTTATATTTGCAGGCAGATTTCTGCGGTTCAATGAGTCTTTGGGCTTTCTTACGGTTCTTATGGCTCATATAACCTTTAACCTGCCCTATGTTATCCTTTCGGTTTCACCGAAGCTCAGGCAGACCGACCCGCATCTTGCCGAGGCGGCAAGCGACCTCGGCTGCACGCCGTTTTCAGCATTCTTCAAGGTCGTTCTTCCGTCAATTTCAACCGGAATTGTGACAGGCTTTATTATGGCTTTCACGCTGTCGCTCGACGATTTTGTTATCAGCTATTTCACCTGCGGGCATTACCAGACCCTGCCTATCGTTATTTTCAATATGACGAAAAAGTCGGTTCGTCCGGACACTTATGCCCTTTCAACCCTTATATTTATTACTGTTTTTGTACTGCTTGTGCTTTATAATCTGCTGCAAAGCAGAAATGAAACAAAGCCGGAAAAGCAAAGGAGGTAACACTTAAAATGAAAAAATTTATTGCCGCGGCTCTTGCCGCCCTTATAGCAGCCCCCGCAGCTCTCGCAGGCTGCGGATACAAGTATGCAAATCTTGACCTTCGCGGCTCATATACCAAGGAGCTTGAGGGAACGCAGCTCAATGTTTACAACTGGGGAGAGTATATTTCCGACGGCGGCGACGGTTCTGTCGATGTCAACAAGGAATTTGAGAAGTTCACCGGAATAAAGGTTAATTACACCACCTTTGAAAGCAACGAAACAATGTATTCCCAGCTTAAAAGCGGCGGAGTAAATTACGATATAATTATTCCCTCCGATTATATGATTGAGCGTATGGTAAAAGAGGATATGCTCGAAAAAATCGATGTCGGCTCGCTTTCAAACTATGAGCTTATAGACAAACAGTATAAGGGTCTTTATTTTGACAGCGCAGAGGAATACAGCGTTCCCTATAACGTCGGAATGGTCGGCGTTATATACAACAAAGCCGAAATACCGAACATTGAACATTCCTGGAATGTTTTATGGGACGCGAAATACAAAAACCGCGCGCTGAACTTTAATAACCCGCGCGATGCATTTATGACGGCTCAGATGCTGCTCGGACAGGACCTTAACACCACCGCAACTGCCGATTGGGACGCTGCCGCAGACCTGCTCAAAAAAGGAAAGTCAAATCTGCAATCGTATGTTATGGATGAGGTTTTCGGAAAAATGGAGACAGGCGAAGCGGATATAGCCCCCTATTATGCCGGCGATTACCTCGTTATGAAAGAAAACAACGGGGATCTTGACTTTTTCTATCCGAGCGAGGGAACAAATATATTTGTTGACTCGATATGCGTTCCTAAGGGCGCAAAGAACCTCAAAGCCGCGATGCTTTATATCAATTTCCTGCTTGAGCCGGATATCGCCCTTGCCAATGCGGAATATATCGGCTATGCCTCGCCGAATACTGCGGTTGTTGAAAACAAGGATTATTGCTATTACGGAAATAAAATTCTTTATCCCGCCGAAAGCGAGCGTCCGAAAACTCAGTATTATCATGATATCGACCCAGAAATCCGTTCCTATTATGAGGACCACTGGCTCCAGGTTAAGCTGTATTAAATAAATCAAATAACAAAACTAAAGGACAGACCGAAAAAATTTGGTCTGTCCTTTAGTTTTTATAGCTTCTTAAAATATCTTTAACTGTTTTTATTACTTCGGTTATTGCCCGCAGCTCGTCCGCATTACAGTCCGCAAGCAGTTCATCAATATTTTTAACTGCTATATGACGGCTTTTTACCAAGCTGCCGCAGACTAATTCATCGAGTGTAGTATTCAAAGCATTGGCAATGGAAATCAGTGTCGGCAGGCTCAGCTTTGTCGCAGCGCGTTCAATATGAGATATATTAGACGGCTCAATACCGGAGCCTCCGCAAGAGCTGCCTGTGTCATTCCGGCTTGCTTACGTTTACTTCTGATTCTGTTACCGATTTCCGAGTAATCTATTTTCATTGATATTTACTCCGTTTTCTTAAATTTAAAGCCCCCGAAAACCGAGGGCTTTAATTATGATATTAAATTGAAGTGCAATGAGCAATATTCATCATATCAAACTCAAATTCTTTCTTCATATTGAGAGCCTCAAAGATATCGTAATTGACTATCCTGCCCTCCTGCATTCCTATAACGCGGTTTCCGATGCCCTTTTCAAGCAGTTCAACAGCTGCAAATCCCATTTGTGTTGCGCAGACGCGGTCGCGCACGGTCGGGCTTCCTCCGCGCTGAACATGACCGAGAACCGTTGCTCTCGATTCAATACCGGTTTCAGCCTGAATCTGCTCGGCTATCTTTTCAACTCTGCCTACTCCCTCGGCAACAACGATTATAAAATGCTTTTTGCCGGTTTTCTGGCTTTCTCTTATCTTTGCTATAACGTCGCTTACATTTGCCGGAACCTCGGGAACCAAAACGGCGGTTGCGCCTACTGCAATTCCGGTATGGAGAGCGATATATCCTGCGCGGCGTCCCATAACCTCAACAACGCTGCAGCGATCATGAGACTGAGCGGTATCGCGGATTTTATCTACCATTTCCATAGCGGTATTCATAGCGGTGTCAAAGCCTATCGTATATTCCGTTGAAGAAATATCGTTATCTATTGTTCCGGGTATTCCTACGCAGGGAATTCCGCGCTCGGAAAGGTCGCGTGCTCCGCGATACGAACCGTCGCCGCCTATAACTACAATTCCCTCAATTCCGAATTTTTTGCAATTATCTATTGCCTCCTGCATACCCTCCTCGGTTTTGAAGCGCGGACTGCGGGCGGTATAGAGCATAGTCCCGCCGCGGTGAATTATATCGGATACCGAACGAACGTCAAGGTCAATTATATCTCCCTCGATAAGACCGTTATATCCGCGGCGTATTCCCTTAACAGTCATCCCCATTGAAATAGCGGTTCTGACAACCGCTCTGACTGCGGCATTCATTCCCGGCGCGTCTCCGCCGCTGGTTAAAACACCTATTGTTTTCATAAAATCAACTCCATAACATCTGGTCAAATTTTATTATATAATATTATCTCCGAATATGCAAGGTTTAAAATGTGAATTTTTTCACACATTTGGTATAAATTTTACATTTTCATCTCCGAGAAGCATGCTCAGCTCGGTTATCACCCTCTCGGAAGCGTTACAGCTGCCGGAAAAGCGCTTTCCGTTATCAGCGCATACCAGAACGGTCGGCGTTTTTCCGGGGCTTTCGGAAAGAATACTGCGCGCCTGGCGCGCGCTCTCGGAATCGTATGACGGTAGTTTAAGATAAAGACCCGGCTTTATCCGTTTTCCGCTGCTTGCAGGCGGCTGCCCGACGGCTGTCCTTGCAGGGGGCGGCTCTGCTTTTTCGCAGACTATTTCAATATCCCTGTCCTCGCGCTCGGAAAGCTTTCCGCTTATCATAACGATATTTCCGTTTACCAAAAGCGGGCGGTACTTTGAATAGCATTCCGAAAACACGGTTATCGCAACCTCTCCCGTAGGGTCGCTTAGTACAGCTGAAACCATAGTATTGCCGGTTTTGAGCTGTCTTGCCCTGACCTGAGAAAGAACACCTGCAACCCTTATGCGCCGCCCGTCCGCATATGCGCCGGAGCTTACCTCGATACATTCGGCGGCGATACGATTTTTATAAATATACTCATATTCGTCCATAGGATGTCCTGAAAGGTAAAGCCCGGTAGCCTCCTTTTCAAGAGCCAGCAGCTGCGAAAACGGCATTTCCGGCGTTGGCGGCAGTTCAAAGCTGACAGGGTCACCCGCCGCTCCGAAAAGGTCAAGCTGACCGTTGCCCTTAATCCGGCTTTCGTTTTCCGCTACCGACATTATTTTATCAAGATGGTATATCATTTGGCGGCGGCTTTCGGCAAGCCCGTCCAAAGCGCCGCTTTTAATAAGCTCCTCAAGGGCGCGTCTGTTAAGCTCGCGCGAGCTGTTGCGCAGGCAAAAATCGTATACGGAACCGTATTTTCCGTTTTGCTCCCTTTCCGCTATTATTCTTTCGGCAAGGGCTTTTCCGAGATTTTTAATTGCCAGCAGACCGAATCTTATAGAACCGTCAACGGCGGTAAAGTATTCACGGCTTTCATTGACTGACGGCGGCAAAAGTCTTATTCCCGTTCTGCGGCATTCGGCGCTGTAAAGATAAAGCTTATTGCCGCTGTCCAGAACGCTTGTAAGCAGCGCGGCGAAATATTCAGCCGGGTAATGACGTTTCAGATATGCAGTTCGGTATGAAACGAGAGCGTATGCCGCAGCGTGAGACTTATTGAAGGCATACGAGCTGAAATCGGACATACTGTTGAAAATATGCTGCGCGGCATCGGCGTTTACTCCGCGGCGGACGCAGCCCTCGCATATCACGTTTCCGTTTTCATCGGTTTCGCCGTTAATAAATGCGTCTCTCTCCTTTTCCATAACCGCGCGTTTCTTTTTCGCCATCGCCCTGCGGACAACATCTGCTCTGCCGAGCGAATACCCGGCAAGACTGCGGAAAACCTGCATAACCTGCTCCTGATAAACGATGCAACCGTAGGTTACGTCAAGTATAGGCTTTAAAAGCGGCGTTTCATAGGTTATATCCTCCGGATGATGGCGGTTATGAATATATTTCGGAATTGAGTCCATAGGTCCGGGGCGGTAAAGCGAAATAATCGCTATAAGGTCCTCAAGATTTTCGGGAACAAACTGTCTGAGCACGTTTTTCATTCCCTCAGATTCAAACTGAAACACACCGTCGGTTAAACCGCTGCTCAGCATATCGTAGGTCGCTTTATCGGAAAGAGAGACTTTTTCAATATCAAAATCCGGCTCTAACCTGCGGATTGAACGCTGTGCGTCGTCAATAACCGTAAGATTACGCAAGCCGAGAAAGTCCATTTTGAGCAGTCCCAGCTCCTCAAGCTCGGTCATTGTGTATTGAGTAACAACCGCCTCATCGTTGACCGAAAGCGGTACATATTCGCTGACCGGGCGGTCGGATATAACTACGCCTGCGGCGTGAGTTGAGGCATGGCGCGGAAAGCCCTCAAGCTTTTTTGCCATATCAATAAGGTCTTTAACCTGTGCGTTGCCGTTATAAATATCAGAAAGCTCCTTTGAGGCTGAAAGCGCGGAATCGATAGTAATGCCGATAGACTGAGGAATCAGCTTTGCAACCCTGTCACAAAGGCTGTAAGGCACATCCAGCGCCCTGCCGACGTCTCTTATAGCCGCCCGCGCCGCCATAGTTCCGAATGTTACGATCTGAGCAACGCGGTCGGAGCCGTATTTTTCGGTTACATAATCTATAACGCGCTGCCGGTTGACATAGCAGAAATCTATATCAAAATCGGGCATTGAAACGCGTTCCGGATTAAGGAAACGCTCAAAAAGGAGATTATATTTAAGCGGATCGATACCCGTTATCCCGACACAGTATGCAACAAGGCTTCCGGCTCCGGAGCCGCGCCCCGGACCCACGGGAATATTATGGCTTTTCGCATAATGAACGAAATCCCACACTATAAGGTAATAATCTATATACCCCATTTTCTCTATAACCGAGAGCTCATAATCAAGTCTTTTCCTGACATTTTCCGGCAGCCGCTCACCGTAAATCCGGAAAGCGCCGTTTTCTGCAAGCTGCTGGAGATACTGTGCATGAGGAATATCGCCGGTATCGAAAAAGGGCAGCTTTAATTTGCCGAATTCAAACTCAACATTGCATCTTTCGGCTATGCGCACCGTATTTTCCAGCGCCTGCGGCAGATTTCCGAACAGCTCCTCCATTTCATCGGCGGTTTTTAAATAAAATTCATTGGTTTTAAACTCAATCGGATTTTCCTCATTGATTTTTGAGCCGGTCTGAATACAAAGCATAACCTTATGCATACGGTAGTCCTCAGGCTCGATATAATGGACGTCGTTGGTTGCAACAATTCCGACCCCTATACGCTCCGCAAGTCTCAAAAGCAGAGGATTTATCCTTTTCTGTTCGGCCAAGCCATGGTCCTGAAGCTCTAAAAAATAGTTATCCTTTCCGAAGGTATCCCTGTATCTGCACGCAAGCTCCTCTGCTTTTTCAAAGTCTCCCTCAAGCAGCGCCTTAGGCACCTCGCCGGCTATGCAGGCGGAAAGCGCGATAATACCGACGTGGTATTTCCGCAGCAGCTCCCAGTCAACCCTCGGCTTTGAATAAAAGCCCTCTGTAAACGACAGGGAAACCATTTTAATAAGATTCTGATAGCCCTCGTTATTTTCGCACAGCAGCACAAGATGTCCATAAGAGCTGTCGAGCGGCTTTTGCTTATCAAAGCGGGTTCTCGGAGCAACATAGACCTCGCAGCCGATTATCGGATGTATACCGCGCGAGCGCGCCTGCTTATAAAATTCAACCGCGCCGTACATAACGCCGTGGTCGGTTATTGCAACGCTTTTCTGTCCGCGTTTTTTTACGGCGTCAAGCAGGGATGAAATCCGGCAGCAGCCGTCTAACAGGCTGTATTCGGTATGAAGATGAAGATGAGCAAATTCCAAGCTGACGCCCCCTTTAAATATAGTATCTCCGCTGCGGCGGATTTATTTTTTTATCTCGTTATATATAACAATTATTTTATGAAGTCTGTGATTAAGACCGGAAACGGTTATAGGCTCGCGGCTGAGCCTGCAAAGCTCCGAAAGGCTTGCGTCCGGATTATTCATTCTCAAAACAGCCGCGGAATAAAGCGGAGCCTCAAGGGTTTGAAGTCTGCCGGTTTTTTCAAGGTAGCTTATGGCGGTGCGCTGAGCGATAGACGCCTCAACCGTTTTTGAAATATTGGCGTTATCGCAGTTACGCGCTCTGTTCATATTATTTTTAAGGCTCTTGACTATCGTTGTTTCAATAAGCCGCAGGCTGCGCTCGGTAACGCCTAAAAGAGTAAGCAAATCCGTAACTGCGGAGCTGCTGCCGACATAGACGCAAAAGCCGCTCCCGCGCTTTGATATATGCGATTCAATCCCGTTTTCAATCAGAAGTTCCGAAAGCTCCGACGCCGCGGCGCCGTTTTTAACCGAGAAATCCGCGCGGTATCCCTTTTCCGGGTCGCTGACATTTCCGCAGGCGAGAAAAGCCCCCCGGATAAACGCCGCGTCTCCTCCCGGACATTCGAGAATATCCCGGTTGACAGCTCCTTCGCAGATACCGAAATCAAAGGCGGCAAGTATTTTAAGCCTGTCCGTCTCGGACGGAACGCTGACGCAGAAGGTCGGGCGCTTTCCGCCGCCCATCTTTGACTGAACCGCCGCTGAAAAGCATTCTCCGAGCAGCGCGGCATAATACTCCGATACCTCGCGGCTTGAAGTTTGCAGGCTTATCCGGTTATAAGAAAACGACCGTCCAAACAGCAAAAAGCCGTATATAAGCGGCAGTTTGCAGCGTTTGGGCGATCTGATACCGGCAAGCTGCGCTTTAATATCCGCACAAAATGACATACCGATTTTTTCTCCGTAAATTTTCGCAATTATTTATAGATATCCCGGTGAATTGCGCTCACGCGGTAGCCATGCTGCTCCAAGTGGCGGTAGACCGTCTCGGTAAAGAGAACCGAACGGTGCTTTCCTCCGGTACAGCCTATGGAAATAACCAGCTGGCTCTTTCCCTCCTTGGCATAGAGAGGTATGGTAAAATCCAAAAAGTCAAGCAGCTTTTTTTCAAATTCCCGGCTTTCGGGAAAGCTCATAACATAATCCCTGACCTCGCGGTCTATTCCGGTTTTCTCCTTTAACTCGTCAACATAAAACGGGTTGGGCAGGCAGCGGACATCGAAAACCATATCCGCCTCGCTGTCCGAGCCGTATTTAAAACCGAAAGATTTGCATTGAATTTTAAGTCCGTTATTAACGTTTCCGAAAAACAAATCCGAAAGCTGACCTTTAAGCTGAGCGTTTGATATACGGCTGGTATCGACGACATAATCTGCCTCAAATCTCATATGCGAAAGCATCTGCCGTTCCTTTGTTACAGCCTCGCTGAGGGTTAAATCGTTCTGCTCGCAAAGCGGGTGCTTGCGTCTGTTTTCCTTATAGCGGTGAATAAGAACCTCGTCGGAAGCGTCGAGAAACAGGATTTTGAAATAAACGCCGCTCTTTTTTAAGCCATCAAGAACGCCCGAAAGCTCGCCGAACATATCGCCGCCGCGAATATCGGTAACAACCGCAAGGCGGCTGAGCTCGCTGTTATCCCCTCTCGCCGAAAGCTCAACAAAAGCCGGAATCAAAGTCGGCGGGATATTATCAACGCAATAATATCCCATATCCTCAAGAGCATGAGCCGCCTGAGACTTACCGGCTCCGGACATACCTGTTATAATAAGCAATTTCATAATTTTTCCTCTTTTCTTCCGACAAACAGTATTTCCGGTTCGAGCATAACGCCATCCGCCCTTAATACCTTTTCTTTAACTTCTTCAATAAGCTTTAAAACATCCGACGCAGACGCGCCGCCTGCGTTGACAATAAATCCGGCGTGCTTAACGCTGACCTGCGCTCCGCCGACCCTCGCGCCCTTTAAACCGTTTTTTTCGATAAGCGCTCCGGCGAAATATCCGGTCGGCCGTTTAAAGGCGCTGCCGGCGCTCGGATATTCAAGCGGCTGCTTTTCGCGCCTTTTATTAAGCAGCTCTTCCATTTTTCCGTTTATTTCTTCATATTCAGCCCGGCGAAGCTCAAATTCCGCAGAAAGAATTATAAGTCCGTTTTCCCTGAATGCGCTCGTTCTGTAACCGAATTTCAAATCGGCAGCCGAAACGGTATAAATGTTTCCGTTCATATCGGCGGCTCTGACCGAGCGGACGACATCGGAAATTTCACCGCCGTAGGCTCCGGCATTCATAAACACCGCACCGCCTGCGCTGCCGGGTATACCGTAGGCAAACTCCAGTCCAGAAAGACCTGCGTTTCTTGCGGCTATACAAAGTGCGGAAAGCGCTGCTCCTGCGCCGCAGCTTATAATATTTCCGGAAATTTTTATTTCGTTAAGTCCCGAAAGGCTTATAACCGCGCCCTCAATTCCACCGTCCGAAACGAGCAGATTAGAGCCCTTTCCGACGCAAAACACCGGAACGCCGTATTCCCGCGCCGCCGCAAGGGCTGCGCACAGCTGTTCCTCCGAAGAAGCGGTTATAAAAATATCCGCCGCGCCGCCTATGCGGAAGGTCGTATGATTTTTCATCGGCTCCGACAGAGCGAATTTAATTCCTTTGCTTTTAAGAACCTCAATAAACGGCTCTGTTTGCATAAGCTTTTCCTCTTATTCAGCGATAAAGATCGCAGAGGTAAGCCGCGCCGATAATTCCGGCATCGTTTCCGAGGGCAGCTTCCTTAATAACCGCCTTCTGCTTAACGCTTCTTGCATAGTTTTCTCCGGCAACAAACGCGCGGATTGGCTCAATAAGAGTGTCTCCCTCTCTCGAAATACCGCCGCCTATGCAAATGACGTCAGGTTGGAAAATGTTTATGATATTTGATATTCCGACAGCGACATACTCGCAGTAGCGGTCAACAACCATTCTTCCTATCGGGTCGTTATTCCGCATAGCGTTAAATGCGGTTATTCCGCTTACGTTGTTTATATCCCCGTCGCACAGCTTCCACATAATGCTGTCGGGATAACGGTGCATTGCCTGCTTAGTCTGGTTTATAAGTGCGGTTGCCGAGGCGTAAGCCTCCCAGCAGCCGTGACGTCCGCAGGTACACATCTCACCGTTCATATTTATAACCGTATGCCCCAGCTCGCCGCCGGCATAGTTTGAGCCGGAATATATTTTTCCGTCTATTATTATTCCTCCGCCGACGCCCGTTCCGAGGGTTATTGCAACAAAGTTTTTAGTACCCTTTCCGGCGCCTGCGATATATTCGCCGTATGCTGCGGCATTTGCATCGTTCTCAATATAAACATCCTTGGGAACGCGGGCGCGGACCAGCTCGCACAGCGGCACGTTGTCAAAATTCAGATTGTTGGCATAGGTAACTATACCGTCAACAGGGTTTATCGCTCCGGGAGAGCCGATACCTATAAACTCGATATCGTCCATTTTAAGTCCGGCGTTTTCAACCGCCATATAAACGGTTTTTGCCATATCGTCAGCTATTTCCTCAGCCGGACGCGGCATATTGGTCTTGAGCTTTCCGGTTGCGATAATCTTATAATTTTCATCAACAACTCCGGATACGATATTAGTTCCTCCGAGATCTATTCCTACTCTGTACATAAATAAATTCTCCTTAAATTTATATTTTAATAAGTACTTACCGAAGCGCCGGTATTACCCGCAGCCGGAAAATCATCCTGCATACCGAGCCTTCTCAGCAAATCCTCGGCGGCATTATAGCCGAGCTTTTTCTGGCGGCTGTTCATCGCTGCGACCTCTATTATAACCGCAAGGTTACGTCCCGGCTTTACCGGAATGGTCATAGAGGGAATATTGAGTCCCAATATGGCGGTCTGCTGATTTTCAAGACCCATACGGTCGTATACCTTATTGACGTCCCAAGGCTCCAGATTTATTACCAGGTCAATCTTTTCGGTAAGCTTAACGGCTCCGGCTCCGAAAATACGGCTTGCATTTATAATGCCTATTCCGCGCAGCTCAATAAAATGGCGGATATTTTCAGGCGCGCTGCCGACAAGAGATTTACTCGAAACTCTCCTTATTTCAACGGCATCGTCGGCGATAAGCCGGTGTCCCCTCTTTATAAGCTCTATTGCCGTTTCGCTTTTTCCGACTCCGCTTTCTCCGAGCAGCAGTATTCCCTCGCCGTAAACCTCAACCATAACCCCATGGCGCGTAACCCTCGGAGCAAGCTGAAGATTAAGAAAGGCGATGAGCGCGGATGTGAAATCCGAAGTGGATTCTCCGGTTCTAAGCAGCGGAACTCCGTTTTCACGGGCGGTATCAACAAAATAACTGCTGACCTCAAGATTTCTCGCTATTATGACGGCAGACGGCTTTTTTTGGAAAAACTCATGAAGCCGTTCCCTTGCTTTTTCCTCGGTAAAGCGTTTAAGAAAGCTTATTTCGCTGAGCCCGAATATCTGAATTCTTTTTTCGTCATAATATTCATAGTAGCCCGCCATTTGGAGACCGGGGCGGTTAATTTCGGTAGTCGAGACAACGGCATCCAGTCCTCCGTCCGGCAAAAACATAGTTTCAAGCGAAAATTCGTCTATAATCCGCTTGAGCGAAACCGTATAGTTAGTCCGCATCGGCAGCACCCTTTCGGTAAAAATATAATACTTTAATATATTATACTATACTATTTGCAAATTTCAAAGCACTTTTTGCTTAAATCGGAAATTTTATCCTTTTTATAAGAGAATATAACTCTTATAAAGCGGAAATATTAAAAACGCAAACTTTTTCGGGAGGTTCAATATGGGAATACGCACCGACCTTATAACCGAACAGCAGGAGCTTCATACCGAGACCGTTTCCGGAGCCGTTACGTCGGAACGGAGCATAGGCGCGGTTAAGCTAAAGACAGTTGTTATAAAGGATACAAACGCCGCAGAGCAGCTCGGCAAGCCGCCCGGGACATATATAACGGCGGAATACGGAAATATTATATCATCGGGTTCTGAGGTTTCCTTAAAGCAGGCTGTTATAAGCGCGCTGTCGCAGCTTATACCGACGCGCTCGAATATTCTGGTCGTAGGGCTGGGGAACCGGGATATAACGCCGGACGCAATAGGTCCTCTTGCGGTTGACAGGATGTTTGCTACGCGCCATATCGGGAGAACGCTCAGAGAACAGCTCGGTCTTGAGGGGCTGAACAGCGTTTCTGCGCTTATACCGGGCGTTCTCGGAAAAACGGGAATTGAAGCCGTTGAAATAATCCGGGGAACCGTTCAGCGAACCTCGCCGGACGCCGTTATAGTTATCGACGCCCTCGCCGCCCGGCATACCGAAAGGCTCTGCCGGACGGTTCAGCTGTGCAACACCGGAATAAGTCCGGGTTCGGGGGTTGAAAATTCCCGCAGCGAAATAAGCGAGGCGGTTTTGGGAGTACCGGTTACGGCGATAGGTATTCCGACGGTTGTTGACATACGTACTCTCATATACGATTTAACCGAATCAGCCGCTCCTATAAGCACTCCGATGATGGTAACTCCGACCGATATTGATTTGCAGATACGCCGCTTGGCGGAGCTGCTTGCGCAATCGCTGAATATGTTTTTGCAGCCGTCGCTTGACGAGGCAACTCTGCAAAGTCTTGTATAACTCAAAGCCTTGCAGCATATATTTTATCAGTAAACCTAAAACAGGGAGCTGATATTATGCACAACCGGGGCGCTGTTGCAAGACTTATCGCGGCGGCAGTATGCTGTCTGTCGGTAATGCTCTATTCAGGGTATCGGTATATTTTCAGCCTCCCTGCCGGGACTTCGCTTATATCAACGCCGTCACTTGCCGGCTCAGAGGTCTTTCCCGCGCTTTTTGCGCCGGAAAACACGGTTCAGTCGGAAAGTAAGGAAAATACGGCGTCCGCCCCTCAGGCAGCACAGTCCCAAGGCGCGGTACCGACTGCCGCCGCAGAAAATGCCGCCGGGAAAATCGTCAGTAAATTCATATCGCCATACACTGCCAACACAAGCTACGGCAGCATATATCTGAAAAACAGCACCGACGCCAAAATAGACATAAAATCACTTTATGAGGCTCCCCTGCCATATACCATCGAAAAAAACGGCTCGCCGCAGGTGCTTATTATGCACACCCACACCACCGAGTCGTTCCTGACCGAAACAAGAGATTACTACACCGATTCCGACCAAGCCCGCACGCTTGACGAGAATTACAATATGGCAGCTCTCGGAGCTATTGTTGCCGAAAAGCTCAACGCAGCCGGAATAAGCACTCTGCACGACAAAACAACCCACGATTACCCCTCGTACAACGGCAGCTACACCAGAGCCGCCCAGACAATAGACGGATATCTTAAAAAGTATCCGAGCATTAAAATAGTCATAGACCTCCACCGCGACGCAATATCGGGTGACGGAAGCGGAAAGGTCAAGCCCGTAACCGAAATAAACGGCAAGCAGGCAGCGCAGATAATGCTGGTTATGGGCTCGCAGACCGGCGGAGTTACAGGCTTTAAAAACTGGCAGGAAAATCTGAAGCTTGCGGTAAAGCTCCAGCGTCAGCTTGAGGGAATGTATCCTTCTCTTGCAAGGGCGCTCAGTCTTATGTCGCGGAAATATAACGAAAATCTGACAACCGGCTCAATGCTTATAGAAATCGGAACAGAGGTCAACAGTATTGAGGAGGTGCGCTATTCTGCGGAGCTGCTCGGGAATGCTCTGGCGCAGCTGCTCGCTCAATAACCGCGAAACGGAGAAATTTATGAAAAAAAGAAAAAGACGCGCTCTCAGCGCGTTCATCAGTTCGTTTTTTTTAACCTTTGTTATAGTAAGCTGCATTCTCGGCGGCATCGGTCTTGCCGCCGCCGCATACGAAAACACCCTTGCCTCCGGCTTCGGAGAAAACAGACAAGCCTTTTCCCTGACCGAAAACGGACTGCGGCTTTTTGATTTTGAAATAGGGCGATGAATTAACGGAAACGCGAGAAAGGAAGCAATGCGCGGCGAAGTCTGCGGTGCTCGTTAATCCACATCCTTTTCTCCTTGCCGTCGCACCGCCTTATCTCCCTGTCCACCTCATTCAGCCTCTTTTGAACGCATATTACCTTAACAATATATTTAACCGCCGCAACCGAAAAAATAACCGCGAACATCCATATTAAAAACATTTTTGTTTCGCCGTCAATACTAAATTCCATAAATCAAACGTCCTTTGCTGATGTCATATACATCATTATAGTCATTTTTATGACTATTGTCAATAATAAATTCATTCGTTATCCTAAAAACAGAGAATGATATTACGGGGCGGTGAAGAAATTGATCAGCTATGAACCTTTTTGGCTGACCTTAAAGCGCAAAGGGGTTACTACCTACGCTCTAATCAACCGATACCATATCAGCAGCGCAACAATTTCAAGAATGAAAAAGGGCGGCGGAATCAGCACAACAAAAATCGATGATTTCTGCCGCATTCTCGATTGCAGAACTCAGGATATTATATGCTATATACCGGACAGCAAAGAATAAAGACGGCAGGTTAATCTACCGTCTTTTTTATTTGCCTTTTTCAGACAAGGCTTACATATACCGTCCGCCGGAATAAACGTGTAATTATTAAAGAACGGAGCTGTAAAAACATTCTTACAGCCCCGTTATCAACATATAATTCCAGCCTTATCAGCCGAGCATATCCCGCATTTTATAAAGCTTTTCTATGCAGTCGCGGCAAACGGTATATCCGTTAAGCTCAAGGCTGTCTCCAAGCTCTCCGCAGAAAATACATGACGGCTGATACTTCTTTAAAATCACACGGTCATTATCCATAAAGATTTCAAAGCTGTCAACATCATTCTCTACCTTTAACTGCTTACGAATTTCCTTAGGTATAACAACGCGCCCCATTTTATCAACTGCTCGAACAATTCCGGTAGATTTCATTTTTCGTCATCCTTTCTTTTTAATTCTTTAACCTGCGAATTGCAAGTATATTTTAGCACGATAAGTCATAATTGTCTATATATGTCACAGTTTATTAACAAATTCTTTAGATTTCTACAACAAAATCAGCGTTTAATTAGAAAGAATACCGAAAAGCAATTTTCAGCCTTCCCGTTTAATTTCCTCAAGCAGTTCAATATCCGTCTTTGAAAGCTCCGCCTTTGAAAGCATATCCGGTCGGCGGGACAGCGTTTCCTCCAGCGCCTTTTTCCTGCGCCAGCGGTCAACTGCGGCATGCGCTCCGGAAAGCAGAACGTCCGGAACGGCGCGTCCGCGCCAAACGCCCGGTCTGGTATACTGAGGATATTCGAGCAGTCCCGAAAAATGGCTTTCCTCGGTAAAGCAAAGCTCGTCAGAAAGCACGCCGGGAAGCATACGGCAGACTGCGTCCGCCAAAGCAAGCGCCGGAAGCTCTCCGCCGGTTAAAACAAAATCTCCTATCGAAATTTCCTCGTTGACAATCTCCTCGATAACTCTTTCGTCAACACCCTCATAATGTCCGCAGAGCAGCGCTATTCTCGGCAGGGCGGACAGCTCCTTTACACGTTTCTGAGTTAAGGTTTTGCCCTTGGGGGACATATAAATGAGGTGCGGACGTTCACCCTGCGAGCAGAGCGCTTCAAAGCAGCTGTATATCGGCTCAGCCGCCATAACCATTCCCATTCCTCCGCCGTATGGCATATCGTCAACCTTGTTATGCTTATTTCCGGCATAATCCCTTATGTTCGTACAGTACAGCTCGACCTTTCCGGCGCGCCTTGCTCTGCCGATAATGCTTTCCCCGAGAACCGTCTCGCACATTTCGGGGAAAAGGGTCATAATATCAATCCTCATCGTCGAAAATTCCTTTCATAGGATTGATGACTATTTTGCCGCTGTCGGTATCGACCGATACTATAACGCTTTCTATTGCCGGAACAAGATAGCTTTTTCCGTCCTTTGTTATTTCCCAGACATCGTTTGCGCCGGTCTGCAAAACATCAGCAAGCGTTCCGAGAAACGCCCCGTCGGCTGAAAAGACCTCCGAGCCTAAAATATCGCACACAAACCAGCGTCCCTCAGGCAGGCTGAAGGTATCGCGGTGAACCGAAAGAATTCTTCCGCGCAGCCTTTCCGCCTGCTCAACCGTATCAATTCCCTCGGCTTTGAGCAAAACTATATTACCGTGCGGCGAAAGCTGCAAAACCGAAAGGCTTTCGCCGCCGTCGGTTTCAAATTGCCTGCAAACCTTTAAAAAATCGGCGGTATCGCACCAAGGCTCAACCCTCAGCATCCCGCGGACGCCGTGCGTTCCGACTATGCGCCCAACCTGCAAAAACTCTTTTTTCATAACTTCCTCCGTTATTTGGCATACGCCTTATAAAGCGCTATCTGGTCGTTGACAGACGGCCATTTTCCGCCCGCCGCGTTGAGAGTTATACAAATATATTGGTTTCCCGTTTCGTTGGCCTTTCCGAAGCTTGCAATGCAAAAGCCCGATTCATTAACATATCCGGTCTTTCCGCCGGTTATTGTTGCGGTTTCCGGCTCTGTACCGTACATACAGGAAAACAGCGTACTTTCAAGTCTTATTCCGTCGGGATGCTGAGGGGTTTTAGCTGTAGTATAGGGATGAGTCGAAAGCACCTGGCGGCAAACCTGATTATCCATAGCCGCTTTCATTATAACCGCCATATCAAAGGCGGTAGTATAATGATCCTTATCGAAAAGCCCGGTAACATTGGTGAAATGAGTATCCCGCAGTCCGAGCTGCTCCGCCTTTTCATTCATGAGCGCAACAAACGCTTCCTCGCTCCCTGAGATTTTAAACGCAAGTCCCAGTGCGGCGTCTCCCCCGGAGGGGAGTATTGTACCGTACATAAGGTCGGTCATAGTTACAGGCTCGTCCTTTAAAAAGCCGGCGGCAGTCGCTTCGGCGAGATACATTTTATCGGTTATTTCAAGGGTCATATTAAACGTTTCCGAATAATCGGTTATATGCTCCGTAGCTACAAGCACGGTCATTATTTTAGTAGTTGATGCAGGATATGTTCTTTCAAAGGGCGCCCTTGCCGTTACAGCCTCCCCGGTTTTCGCGTTAAGCATCAGTACATATCGGCTTACAATTCCCTCGCCGGGGTCGGGAGTACTGTCCGGAACGGATATTCGTTCCGCAGCGCTGCTCAGCGTTTTGCCGACAGCCGCAGGAGACGGAACAGAGGATTCGCTCACATTATCCGCAGAGGCTTTCCTATGTCCCCCGGCGGAAAGAACCGAGGTTAAAGCGACCGCGAGGGCTATTCCCGCCGCGCAAACCGCGGCTGCCGCCGCTTTATGCTTTTTAACATAACGGCGAATGCCCGTCCCTAAGGGCGCTTTCCGCTCCTTAGAAACAGGCTCTTTCGGCTGGTCAGTATTATCTTTTATATCTTTATCCGGCTTATTTTCCGCGCGTTCCTCAAGCTCGCGGAAATAGTCGGCATAATCCTTAGAGTCAAAAAATTCAGACATTGCCACACCACATAAATATTGTTATAAAGGCAGTTAAAATACAATTTATTTTATTATACAACATTTTCCCGGCAAATGCCATACTTTTTTTATTTAAACGACAACATTTCTTTTTTCCGGCGCGCCGTTTGCGAAATCCTGCGCGTTTTTAAGGGTCGTTTCGCTTATTGCCTCAAGCGCCTCCTCTGTAAGGAAGCCCTGATGAGATGTTACTATAACATTCGGGAAGGAAAGCAGTCTTGCGGTAATCGAGGTTTCGAGAATATCGTCCTCTCGGTTTTCAAAAACGTTCTCTCCCTCCTCCTCGTAAACGTCCAGTCCTACGCCGGAGAATTTATGAAGTCTTATGCCCTTTATCAGCTCCTCCGTGCTTATAAGCGCGCCGCGGGAGGTGTTGACAAGTATAACGCCGTCTTTCATTTTTTCGATTGCGTCTATATCTATCATATGATAGGTTTCGTCGGTCAAGGGGCAATGCAGGGAAATAAGGTCGCTTTCTCTGAAAAGCGCGTCCAGCGAAACATATTCAACAAAATCAAGCTCATCATTCGGATATTTGTCGAAAGCAATGATTTTCATACCGAGTCCTCTGCAAATTCTGCACATTGCCGCGCCGATTTTTCCCGTCCCCACTATTCCGGCGGTTTTACCGTGAAAATTAAGTCCTGTTAGACCCATAAGGCTGAAATTGTTTTCGCGAACCTTGATATACGCCTTGTGTATATGGCGGTTGACGGCAAATGCCAGAGCCATAGCGTGCTCCGCGACCGCCTCCGGCGAATACCCCGGAACTCTCATAACGGTTATACCCTTTTCCCGCGCAGCGTTTAAATCAACGTTATTAAAGCCGGCGCAGCGAAGAAGTATCAGCCTTACTCCGCAGACCGAGAGCGAATTAACGGTTTCGGCGGAAAGGTCGGACGCCACAAATACGCAAACTGCATCATACCCGGCGGCAAGCTTTGAAGTCTGCAAAGAAATATCGGTATTCAGAAAGTCCACCGAAATATCTGTGTAGCGAGGCAGGACTCTTTCAAACGAGTCGCGGTCATACGGTTTTGTATCATAAAAAAGTATTTTCATTATTCTTACCCTCCGTTTTTACTGATATTTTTAGCTGACATTACCCACAATATACAAAACGAGCCGCAAACAGAAGTCCGACTTCGGTTTGCGGTTCGCCTTAACTCTATTTTATATATTATTTCTTTGTGTAGGAAATAACATTTGCAACTATCGCAAGGACAAAGAAGAATATAGCGGCAAATTTGGTTATTGAGGCTAAGCGTGCGTCAACCGTGCGAGCCTTGTTTTTTGAAAGAAACGTATCGGCTCCGCCGGATATAGCGCCGTTAATACCCGCTCTGTGACCCTGCTGGAGCAGAACTATCGCAATAATTATAAGAGAAACGATAATAACAAAAATTCCTAAAATCAGCTCAATAACATTCATTTTTATACCTCCGGATATATACATCTCAAACGGATTTTTCCATATGTGTTTATCATAATACCATACTTAAATATATTTTGCAAGAATTTTTTTAATAATTATTTGCTTTCCGCATTTTTTTATGATAAAATTCTGAAAAGGGAGTTGATTATAAATGACAAGCTTTAAAAATCAGGCATATGCCGCAGCCGAAGAAATAATCCGCATTGCAGGACTTAAAAAGGGACAGATACTGGTTGTCGGCTGTTCAACGAGCGAAATACTCGGCAGCCGCATAGGAACGGATTCCTCTCCGGAAACCGCAAAAGAGGTTTTTGAAGGAATTTACGAGGCGGCGAAGAAATACGGAATATACATTGCCGCTCAATGCTGCGAGCATCTGAACCGAGCCATTATAACCGAACGCGAAGCGGCGGGAAACGCCGACATTGTAAATGTCGTTCCGTTTCCGAAAGCGGGCGGCTCTTTTGCAACGGCGGCATACGCCGCATTTTCCGAGCCGGTTGCTCTTGAGGAAATCAGAGCCGACGCCGGGATTGATATAGGATATACAATGATAGGTATGCACCTTAAAAGGGTTGCCGTTCCGGTTCGCCTTGAGAACAACCGTATAGGTGAGGCGGTTGTTCTGGCGGCAAGGGTACGCCCGAAATTTATAGGCGGCGAAAGGGCTCATTATGATGAAAGTCTTAAATAACGGAATGAAAATCGTTTTAGCCTCAAAATCGCCGCGCCGCCGCGAGCTGCTCGGACTGATAACCGAAGATTTTGAAGTCCTTACCGCCGATACCGACGAGCGATGCGATATTCCTGAGCCGGACGAGCTTTGCGAGGAGCTGGCGTTCAGAAAGGCGTGCGATGTATACAGTATACTCCGCCGGGGAAACAGAAACGATAACGCAATAGTTATCGGCTGCGACACCGCAGTTTACGCCGGGGGAGAAATTCTCGGAAAGCCGCGCGACCGCAGGGACGCAGAGCGGATGCTCGGAATGCTGTCGGGCGGCTGGCACACCGTAACAAGCGGGCTTGCCCTGCTGACGGACAGCGGCGTTTCGGTAAGGCACGAAACAACTCAGGTTCGGTTTGAAGTTCTTTCCGAAAGCGAAATTTCCGAATACCTCGAAACCGATGAGCCTTACGACAAGGCGGGAGCTTACGGGATTCAGGGCTATGCCGCACGGTTCGTACGCGAAATCAAAGGATGTTATCATAATGTTGTCGGACTGCCTGTAAATCTCCTTTACCGGATGCTGAAGGAAATTAAATAAAATTGTGAATAGACAAAACAATAAGGATAAAATGTTTTTATCTGTTTTAAATTTCCGTTTATTCAAAACGCCCCTTGGGATTTTCGGTCCTAAGGGGCGTTCTTTTATTCCACGGTTATTTTAATATCTCCGGTAGATGTTGTTATTTCGCATTTTCCGCCCGACGCGGTTTTCGGAACGTCTACCGTTCCGGTGCCGCTCTTTGCCGAAAAAGCCTTATCGCTGAGCAGGCTTCCGGTAACATTGCCCGTATTGGTTTTAACAAAAATCTCAGCGGAATCGCATCTGTCTAATTTAACGTTGCCCGTTCCTGTTTTAATCCTGATAAATTCCAAGGAGGACGCACCGTTTGTAACATCGCCTGTGATTTCCGAAACATCTATGCTTTCAAATTTAAAGTCTCCCGGAATTTTAACTTTGCCGGTATCCGAATCTATCGAAAGCGCTCCGTATTCTCCCTTTGGAATATATACGGCAATCTCCGGAGCTTCAAAATCTATTCCTATATAATCATACCATTTTCCGCTGTCAGCCTCATCAATGGTGAGTATTCCGCCGCTGACCGTAACCGTATATTTCATTTTTTCATTTTCGGCGCAGACAACCTTGCTGCCGCTGTCCTCGGACGGTATGAAAATAATATCGGCGGTTTTGGTTCTAACGGTTATATCCTTAAATTCCTCATTTACCGCATAAGTACGGGATTCATATTTGACAGTGCTCAGCCTTTTGAAGTTCCACCCGTAAGCCGTCATGGCGGCTGCGAACATTATCAGACCCAAAGCCGTAAGCAGAGCGCCTGCGGTAATCCATATTTTCGTTATTTTCTGCATTATGCTTCCCTCCTGTTCATAAAGCAGCCCTTAATACCCAATGCTGCCTTTTTGGTAAGCAGCAGTATGCCATTTGTCGCTGCTTTGCAGCCAAAGAACATAAAAACAGAAAGTCCGGCGCAGAAAACGCCTGTTCCCGCTGCGGCAAGTCCTGTTACGGCTTTTGCGGTAACAGCAAACCATATTCCGCCGGCAGCGCCGCCCAGCGCTGCGGCGACAAGCGAGACGAAAACCGACCAAAGCGCGATTATAAGCGACCACACCGCCGCATATACCGAAATAACAACGGCGAACGCTGCGATAATCAGAGAAAGCCATATCGGCGAGCCAAGTATCAGAAACACAATTTCCCATGCGTTCATCCGTTTCTTGGGACGCATTTTCTGTTTAACAAGCTTTACAAGCGGAGTATCATCTAAAATTTGTGAAATCACCGTATCAACAGAACCGATTTCGCTTACCGCCTCATTTTCGGACAGTCCCTCCTCTATCCTGTCGTCTATCATTTCGCTGTAAAACGTCAGCCTTTCCTCAATATCCTCCTGCGGCAGACCCGATATTCCCCTGCGCAGCTGCTCAAGAAATTCCTGCTTATTCATTCGTATTATCCTCCTTTGTTACAAACCGGTATATAGACATAATTTCTTTCCATTCTTCCTTAAATTCTTCAATTCGTCTGAGCCCGCCGACGGTAATGCGGTAATATTTACGCAGTCTGCCGCCGTGCTCCGCCGTTCGGACAGTCAGCATATCCGCCGTTTCCAGGCGCTTCAGAATGGTATATAAGGTTGATTCGGAAAGCTCGATATAAGGCTTCATATCCTTAATGATTTTGTATCCGTAGGACTCGCCGCTTTTAATTGCCGCCAGAACACAAACGTCTAAAAGTCCACGTTTAAGCTGGATATCCATACCATACCTCCCTTTGCGTAATACATCATATCACGAAGTATAAATTTTGTCAATAGTCAGTACCAATTTTTTTGCATTTTTTTGGTGTGTCAGTCCGACATTTAATAAAAGCAGTCCCGGCAGCGCAAAAAACGACAAAATCGGCAAAGCCGTAATTGACATTCGGTATAGTGTATGATAAAATAAATTTTGTATCTTATTTGAAATTTAAATCCGAAAGGATCCTGAAAAAATGCCGATAACCGAGCTACTTAAAAAGAACGCCGAGCTATACCGCGACGAGGTGAGTCTCGTTGAGGTAAACCCCGGAGCAGACCGAAGAATGACCTGGCGCGAGTTTGCCCTGACGCAGCCTGTCGGGCTGAATTACAGGCGGCAGATGACCTGGGGAGAATTCGACGAAAGCGCAAACCGGTTTGCAAACCTTTTGACCGCGAACGGAGTAAAGAAAGGAACAAAGGTCGCCATTCTGCTTATGAACTGCCTTGAATGGCTGCCTATTTATTTCGGTATTTTAAGAGCCGGAGGAATTGCAGTTCCGCTCAATTATCGGTACGCTGCGGATGAAATCAAATACTGTCTTGAAAAGGCGGACGCCGAATACCTTGTTTTCGGGCCAGAATTTACGGGACGTATTGAGGAAATATTCGAGAAGCTGCCGCAGATAAATATGTGGCTTTACGTCGGGGATGACTGTCCCGCCTTTGCCGACAGCTACGACGCTCTGCTCGGCAAATATCCGACAAGCTGTCCGGACATTCCTCTTTCGGACGATGATGACGCGGCGATATATTTTTCCAGCGGAACAACCGGCTTTCCAAAGGCAATCCTTCATGCGCACCGCAGTCTTATTCATTCCTGCCGCGTTGAGCAGAACCACCACGGTCAGACTCACGATGACGTTTTCCTTTGCATTCCCCCTCTTTATCACACGGGAGCCAAAATGCACTGGTTCGGCAGCCTGCTCTCAGGAGGAAAGGCGGTATTGCTCAAGGGAACGACTCCGGAGCTAATAATCAGAACAGCGTCGGAGGAAAAATGCAGTATTGTCTGGCTGCTGGTTCCTTGGGCGCAGGATATTCTCGACGCGATAGACAGAGGAGATATCCGCCTTAAAGATTACGACCTTTCCGCCTGGCGGCTTATGCACATCGGGGCGCAGCCCGTTCCCCCGGCTCTGATAAAGCGCTGGAAAACGGTTTTTCCCAATCACCAATACGATACCAATTACGGACTGAGCGAATCGATAGGTCCCGGCTGCGTTCACCTCGGAGTTGAAAATATCGACCATGTCGGCGCGATAGGAAAAGCCGGATTTGGCTGGCAGGTCGAGATTGTTGACGAGCATCGCAATCCGGTAAAGCGAGGAGAGGTCGGAGAGCTTGCCGTCAAGGGTCCGGGCGTTATGAAATGCTATTACAATGATCCGCAGGCGACCGACGAGGTTTTAAATAACGGCTGGCTTTATACCGGAGATATGGCTGCGGAGGACAGCGACGGCTTCATATGGCTTGTTGACCGGAAAAAGGACGTTATTATAACCGGAGGAGAAAACCTCTACCCCGTTCAGATTGAAAACTTCCTGCGGCAGAACGCCGCCGTCAAAGACGCCGCCGTTATAGGACTTCCCGACCAGCGGCTCGGAGAAATCGCCGCCGCCGTTATTGAGGTCAAGGAGGGCTTTTCGCTGACCGAGCAGGAAATAAACGATTTTTGCACCGGGCTTCCGAGATACAAACGCCCGCGGAAAATCATTTTCGCCGAAATCCCGCGGAATCCCACCGGAAAAATAGAAAAACCGGTTCTCCGCCGCCGATACGGCGCTGACAGAATAGTCGCGGAAGAAAACGGAATATAAAACATACATAACCCCCCGAAAGGATTGATATAAACTTATGAAAAAGCTGTTGCTCGGAAACGCCGCAGTAGCCCGCGGCGCATATGAAGCGGGAGTAAGAGTGGTATCCTCATATCCCGGCACACCCAGCACCGAAATCACCGAGAGTATGGTTGAATACCCGGATGTCTATGTTGAATGGGCGCCCAATGAAAAGGTTGCCGCAGAGGTTGCGATAGGCGCCTCAATAGCAGGCGGCCGCGCGATGTCCTGTATGAAGCACGTAGGTCTTAACGTTATGGCTGATCCGGTTTTCACCGTAAGCTATATCGGAACAAACGGCGGATTGGTTTTCTGCGTTGCGGACGACCCCGGTATGCACTCATCCCAGAATGAGCAGGACTCAAGGCATTATGCCGAGGCTGCGAAAATTCCGATGCTCGAACCGAGCAATTCGGAGGAATGCAAGGAATTTACACGCAGGGCGTTTGCGCTCAGCGAGGAATTTGACGCGCCGTTTTTCATCCGTCTTTCAACCCGCGTTTCCCATTCTCAGAGCCTTGTTGAGCTGAAGGACGCGGAAAATGCTGAGCTTAAACCGTATGAAAAAAATATTCCGAAAAACGTTATGATGCCGGCTATGGCAAAGGGACGTCACGTTGCGGTTGAAAAGCGTATGGAAAAGCTGCGCGAGTTTGCGGAAGGCTGCGAGTTCAACCGCATTGAGCGCAACGGTTCGCGGATTGGAATTATTGCCGCCGGAACAACATATGTTTATGCAAAAGAGGCTCTCGGAGACAAGGCCGATTATCTTAAATTAGGTCTTGTTTATCCGCTGCCGGATAAAATGATACGCGACTTTGCGGCATCGGTTGACGAGCTGTGGTGCCTGGAGGAACTTGACCCGGTTATAGAAACGCATATCCGCTCGCTCGGAATTGACGTTAAGGGCAAGGAGCATTTCACTCTGCTCGGAGAGTATTCTCAGAATATGATTAAAAAGGCAGTTTTAGGCGAGGACACCGAATGTGCGGCGGAGGAAAATATTCCTGCCCGTCCGCCGGTGCTTTGCGTTGGCTGTCCGCACAGGGGAACCTTTTATGTTCTCAAAAAGCTCGGACTTACGGTTTCGGGCGATATCGGCTGCTACACCCTCGGCGCGGTTGCTCCCCTTTCAACCGTTGATACAACAATATGTATGGGAGCGTCCGTCAGCGCGGCGCACGGTATGAGCAAAGTTCGCGGAGCGGAGTTCAACAAAAAGCTCGTTTCGGTTATAGGCGACTCAACCTTTATCCATTCCGGAATTACCGGGCTTATCGACATTGTTTACAACAAGGGCAGCAACACGGTTATTATCCTTGACAATTCAATCACGGGTATGACCGGACATCAGGACAATCCGACGACCGGCAAAACCATACGCGGAGAGGCAACCAAGCAGGTTGACCTTGAAAAGCTTTGCCGCGCAGTAGGAGTTGACAGGGTGCGTATCGAGGATCCGTTCGACCTTAAAGGCTTTGAGGCGGCGGTCCGCGAGGAAACGGCGGCAGACGAACCGTCGGTTATCATTGCCCAGCGTCCCTGCGCTCTGCTCAAAAAGGTAAAATACACGGGGCATTGCGAAATAAGCGAAGAAAAATGCCGCGGCTGCAAGGCGTGTATGAAGCTCGGCTGCCCGGCTATAAGCTTTGAAAACGGAAAAGCCGTTATTGATAAGGTTCAGTGCAACGGCTGCGGACTTTGCACCGGCGTATGTCCGTTCGGCGCAATTTCAAAGGAGGAAAACTGATGGCTGCGAAACGTAATATTATGATTGTCGGCGTCGGAGGACAGGGGACTCTGCTTGCAAGCCGTATTTTAGGCAATACAATAATAGCTCAGGGCTTTGACGTTAAGGTTTCTGAGGTTCACGGTATGAGCCAGCGCGGAGGCAGCGTTGTCACCTATGTTAAATACGGGGACGATGTCAGCTCTCCGATTATAGATAAGGGCGAGGCAGACTTAATTCTCGCATTTGAAAAGCTGGAGGCTCTGCGCGCTCTTCCCTATCTCAGAAAGGGCGGAAGAATAATAGTAAACGACCGCTCGATAAACCCGATGCCGGTTATAACCGGCGCTGCGGAATATCCGGCAGGGATAATAGAAAAGCTTAAAGACTCTGCGGACGTTGTAGCATTAGACGCGCTTTCCCTTGCAGAGCAGGCAGGCAGCGCAAAAGCGGTTAATGTTGTTTTAATAGGCGTTTTGGCTCATTCAACCGATATTCCTAAAGAGGTCTGGCTTGAAACCATTCGTTCAACCGTTCCCGAAAAGTTTTTAGCCGTAAATGAAAAGGCTTTTGAATTAGGCTATGCCGTCTGAAACGGAGGAAAACAAAAATATGGCAATGTGGAATGAAAAGGAAGAAACCCTTTCGCGCAGTGAGCTTGAGGCACTGCAAAGCGAAAGGCTTATATGGCAGGTAAAGCGGATGTACGAAAAGGTAGAGTGCTTCCGGAACAGAATGGACGAGGCAGGGCTTACCCCTGACGACATTCACGGAATAGCGGACCTTTCAAAGCTGCCGTTCTCCTATAAAAAGGATCTTCGGGATTATTACCCCTACGGTCTGTTTGCCGAGCCGCTTAAAAACATCGTCAGAATTCACGCGTCCTCCGGAACAACCGGAAAGCGAATTGTTGTCGGATATACAAGGCACGATCTTGAAATGTGGGCTGATTGCTTTGCGCGTATGCTGACCGCGATAGGAGCGGACAGCAGCGATATAATTCAGGTTTCCTACGGCTACGGCTTATTTACCGGCGGTCTCGGAGCGCACGGCGGAGCAGAGCGTATCGGAGCTACCGTTATACCGATGTCATCCGGAAATACGGCGCTGCAAATACAGAATATGATTGATTTCGGCGCTACCGTTCTTTGCTGCACTCCGTCCTATGCCATGTATCTCGGCGAGGAGGTCGAACGCGCAGGACTTAAAGATAAGCTCAAGCTGAAAGCCGGAATTTTCGGCGCAGAGCCCTGGAGCGAGAGTATGCGCCGCGAAATCGAGGATAAGCTCGGAATAAAGGCTTATGACATATACGGTCTTTCGGAAATTTTAGGTCCGGGGGTCGGCTGCGAATGCAGCGAGCAGGCTGGAATGCACATCTGGGAGGACCACTTTATTCCCGAAATAATCGATCCGGATACCGGCGAGGTTCTGCCCGAAGGCTCTACCGGCGAGCTGGTGCTGACGACCATAACCAAAGAGGGATTCCCGGTTATACGCTACCGCACGCGCGACATCTGCTCTCTTGACTATACCCCATGCAAATGCGGAAGAACCCACGTTCGTATGAAGAAACCGAGCGGCAGAAGCGACGATATGCTGATTATCCGCGGCGTTAATGTGTTCCCCTCTCAAATTGAGGAGGTTCTGCTCTCGATAGGCGGCGGAGAAATAACCCCGAACTATTTAATCAGAATAGACCGCGTTGACAATACCGATACATTTGACCTCGACGTTGAAATGAGTGAGGCGCTTTTTGCCGATGATGTAAAGTCAATATCACACGTTGAAAAAACAATAGCCGAAAAGCTGCGTTCCGCTCTCGGTCTCGGAGTCAGGGTTCACCTTGTCAATCCGAAATCAATAGTCAGAAGTGAGGGCAAAGCAAAGCGGGTTATTGATAACCGCAAGATTTAAGGAGGATTTTTATGCTGGTTAAACAGGTTTCTGCTTTTGTTGAAAATAAAACCGGAAGGCTTACCGAGCTTGCAGACGTTCTTGCAGAGCGGCATATTGACATCAGCGCTCTTTCTCTGGCAGACGCTGCGGAATACGGCGTTGTCCGAATGATAGTAAGCGACCCGGAGCGTGCGGTTGAGGCTCTGCGCGAAAACGGAGTCGTCTGCAAAATAACGACCTCCATTGCAGTTGCTATGGAGGATATTCCGGGCGGCTTTGCCGGCGCGCTGCACCTTTTGACAGACCGCGGAATAGAAATAAAATATATGTATGCCTGCATAGGTCATACGCCCGGCAAGGCGCTTATGATTCTCAGCGTTGACGATCCCGAAATTGCCGATACAATGCTTGCCGAAACCGATAACGGTTCAGTTAATCCGAAAGAAATATATCGGCTGTAAAAATCAAAAAGTATAAGCCCCCGGCGTATCGCGTCCGTTTTTCAGCGGCTTGCGATACGCCGGGGGCTTCAGCTAATGCCGCACGGAGCTTTAAAGGCTTTACGTGCGGTATTTTTTATTGGGATTTACTTAGAGAAAAGATGAAATCCCCTGTTTTTCTGTTCTTCAAAGCTGATGCTTTTCAGCTCATAACCGGTATTTCCGATAACGGTTTTTAAGGCTTCCTCATCCAAAGCGGCTTCGGACAGTATCACAGTTTCCCCCTTGCCATGAGAGGAGGACACCTTTTTTACCTTGAAATTCTGTCTTATTGCGTCGTTTATATGCGATTCGCACATTCCGCACATCATACCGTCTATTTTAAGTGTTGTTTTAATCATCTCTACGACCGTCCTTACCTATAAGGTATTTTCTTACCGAACGCGCAGCGGCGGTAAGCGCCGCTGCTGCCGCCGTATATGCAATTCCGAAAAAGATATCATTCATAAGCCTTACTCCGCGCCTTTAAGCGCCTCGACCATATCGATTTTTTTATTCATTCTTGCAACCATCAGGCTGACAAGCAGCGATACTCCGAGGGTCAGTATAATTCCGATAACAAAGGTTACCGGGGTTATATACATCTTCATTTCATACTCCGGAGCAAGCTTTTTAAGAAGATAATCAAGGGTCAAAACGCCGAGCGGCGTTCCTATTGTAATTCCGATAACCGAAAGCCACAAATTCTGACCGATAAGCAGCTTGCCTATTCTGCCGTCCTTAAAGCCTACGACCTTTAGGGTCGCCATTTCCCTGTAACGCTCGGTATAGCTCATAGCGCCGAGGTTATAAAGAACAACTATTCCGAGAACGAGCGCACCGCCAATAAGAACGAATATCATAGAATTCATAAGCTCTAAAAATGTGTCAAACGAATCCATTATGGCTTTCTTGGTCTGAACGGTTTTTATCGCGCTGTCGCTTGCAATGTTAGCCTTTTCGGTATCGGTATAAACCGTATCCGGAACATATGAAATGCCGATTTTTTCCGCATACTTATCGGTTATAACGACACATTCCTCGGTGCTTCTTATAATTCCTTTCAGTTTCAGAGAATACTTTTTATCCGTGCCGAAGGGCTTTAGCGTAAAGGAGTCTCCGGGTTTCAGTCCGAATTCGTCCGCAAGTCTCATACAGATATATGCGCCGTCGTCAGATATTCTCGCATATCCCTTGTTTTCGTCCGGGAAACGTACCATATCGTTTTTCAGCGAATAAATATCAAGCGAAACTGTTTTTTCCTCTATCTGAACGCCTACCGCGGCGCTGCTGTCACCCTTATACTTTTCGGCTATCCCGTTCCGTTCTTCCAAAGTCGCATTTTCGGCAAGGTATATACGCGTGTTATAGTGAAGTGCCCCGTTATAGTATGTATCGAGGAATGAACCCATGGTATCCCTCATACCGAGCGAGCCGATTATAAGAATCATACATCCGACAATTCCGACAAGGCTCATAGCCGTTCTCGACTTATGGCGCATCGTATCGCGGAAATTCCATCTTGAACCGAATGAAAGCTTATGGAACCAGCCTGTTTTTTCTATTGCAAACGGCTTGAACTTCTTAGGCGTATACGGGCGCAGCGCGTCCGCAGCAGTACCTCTGAGCATTTTATTAACCGAAAGGAAACCGATAAAGGTAAGCATTGCGATTATCAGAACAACCGTTATAACGCAGAAACCGGGCATATACAGCTTCCATTTCTGCATATCAAAATATGTTCCCATCATACCGTTCGGATTCATAATAAAATACGCGATGCCGTAGCCGAGGAAAATTCCCAATGCCGAACCGATAATTCCGATAATAAAGGCATAAAATGTATAGTGAACGAGTATTCTCCTGTCCTTAAAGCCGAGAGCCTTTAATGTACCTATCTGAGTTTTTTCCTTTGCCGTCAGTCTGTGCATGGTTGTAACCATTGTCAGTACGGCAATAAGCAGGAAAAGCACAGGCAGTATAAGTCCCATTGTCTTGCCCTCGTCAGCCTCTCCGCGGGCAAGCGAGTAAGAACCGACCTCATCCTTTGTAAGAATAAGAGAGGTTTTTCCGAGAGCCTTGTCCGCCTTTTCGGTAAATTTCTTCTTATCCATATCGGAGATAACGTTTATCTGAGTATAATAATCCGTTCCTGCGATTTTTTCATAGAAAGCGGGCGAAATATAAGCAAAACCGAAGGTTGTATAGTCAGGCATAAGCTGACTTGAATCTCTGACACAGATTAGATACTCCGAGGATTTTATAAGACCCTTAATTTTACACTTGATTACGAAGTTTTTATATTTCAGGGTAATTTCATCGCCGGTTTTAAGCTGGTTTACCGATGCATATTTATCGGAAAGCCAAACGCTCTCGGTATCGTTTTTATCATATTTTTCGCCGGATATTATTTTAAGTCCCGAAACATCGGCGTTTTCGGTTACGGTAAGGGATACTGCGTCGCCGTTTCTTTCTTCAACATCAGCATTGAAATATATATACCGCGATGCCTTTTCAACGCCGTCTATATCCTTTATTTTTTCCAAATCCTCTGCCGAAAAGCCAGACTCGGAAACAATACGGTAATCAGCAAAGCCGGTTTCCTTATAGAAGCTATCGGTATTTTTTTCGATACTCACCCATTCGATGTTAAAGCCGACAAAAACACCTATGCCGAGGGTAATCATAATTATCATAGAGATAAACTGCGCTCTGTAAAGGCCGATTGTCCGCCAAAGTTTTTTTAACAGCATATATCTCCCGCCTTTACCAGTCTATTTCATCCGCAGACATCGGGCTCTCCTGAGCCTCGGTTGAAACTATTTTGCCGTTTTTGACCCTTACAACGATATCAGCCATTTTTGCTATATTCTGATTATGCGTCACTATTATGATAGTTTTGCCGTATTCCCTCGCCATTCTGAGAAGAAGCTTTAACACCATAACGCCGGTTTCCGAGTCAAGCGCACCGGTAGGCTCGTCACAGAGCAGTATTTTCGGATTTTTGGCAAGCGCTCTCGCAATCGACACTCTCTGCTGCTCGCCGCCCGAAAGCTCTGAGGGGAAGTTTTTGAGATGGTCGGAAAGTCCGACCTCCTCCAGCATTTTAGTTGCCGAAAGGGAATTTTTCGCGATTTCATCGACCAATTTAACGTTCTCATGAACGGTAAGAGTCGGAACAAGGTTATAAAACTGGAAAACAAATCCGACCTTTTCGGCACGGTATTCCGCAAGCTCGTCGTTTGACAGAGATGAAATATCCTTTCCGTCAACAACAACCTTACCGCCGGTCGGGCTGTCAAGTCCGCCGAGAAGATTTAAAAGGGTGCTTTTCCCCGCTCCGCTCGGACCTAAAACGACTACAAACTTTCCATCCTCGATGCTGAGGTCTACATTATCAAGAGCATATTGCTCGTGGTCGCCGCTTTTGTATACCCGGCTGACATTTTTTAATTCTATTAAGGCCATTTGCCTTCCTCCTTTAATAACAAACGGGAGACGTCTCAGCGTCTCCCGTTTGTTTCTATTTTTTGTGGCAGGAGCCGCCCATGGGGCAATGCCCGCAGTTTCCGCCGCAGGTCGATTTGCCCGCTTTTCTGTCCTTGCGCAGCTTCGCAATAATAAAAACGACAATGCAAACAATAACAAGGCTGATTAGAATTGTTGCAAGATTTTTGATAAGCCAAGGCAGCATAACAGTCACTCCTTTAAGTTGCATAGGCAAGCGGGAATAATCCGAATCCGTTTTTGAATGCAACTTTCCCGCATTGCCGCGTTAAAATACTCGTTAATCCTTTTAAGCTTTTACCTTTTCGGTAAGGCGGGTTGCCTCCTTATAGGGGCGAACGAGCATATAAATCATACCGGCGAGCAAAGCTATAGCAACAATCAGACCGATTACATTGACATTTCCGGTGAACAGCTTGCCGAACTGGTTGATCATCAGGGCGATTACATATGCAAATCCGCACTGATAGCCGATTGCAAACCAGGTCCATTTCGCGTTGTTCATTTCACGCTTGATAGCGCCGATTGCCGCAAAGCAGGGAGCGCAGAGCAGATTGAACACAAGGAACGAATAAGCGGTTATACCGGTGAACGCAGCGGCAATGTTTTGATATACAGTTCCATCTCCAGCACCATAGAGAATACCGAGGGTTCCGACGATGTTTTCCTTTGCGACCAAGCCGGTAATGGAGGCAACAACAGCCTGCCAGTTACCCCAGCCGAGAGGAGCAAATATCCAGGAAATAGCTCCGCCGATTTTGGCGAGAATGGAATATTTAATTTGCTCATCAGTAAGCATTCCAAATTTACCATTGTCTGCCCAACCGAAGTAGGTTGTGAACCAAACAAAGATAGTTGAAAGAAGAATTATTGTTCCGGCTTTCTTTATAAAGGACCAGCCGCGCTCCCACATTGAGCGGAGAACATTTCCGAGAGTCGGCCAATGGTAAGCAGGAAGCTCCATAACGAACGGCGCAGGCTCGCCGGCAAACATCTTTGTTTTCTTGAGCATAATGCCCGAAACAATTATTGCCGCCATACCGATAAAGTATGCACTGGTTGCAACCCAAGCCGAGCCGCCGAATATAGCGCCGGCAATCATTGCGATAAACGGAACCTTTGCTCCGCAGGGGATGAATGTGGTTGTCATAATGGTCATTCTGCGGTCACGTTCGTTTTCTATGGTGCGCGAAGCCATAATTCCGGGAATTCCGCAGCCGGTACCGATAAGCATCGGGATAAATGATTTACCCGAAAGACCGAATTTGCGGAATATGCGGTCAAGCACGAAAGCAATACGCGCCATATAGCCGCACGACTCAAGGAATGCAAGAAGCAGGAACAGAACGAGCATCTGAGGAACGAATCCGAGAACCGCGCCGACACCGGCAACGATACCGTCGTTAATAAGTCCCCCGAGCCAAGGAGCGGCGTTTACCGCGTCAAGTCCGTTTCCGACAAGCACCGGAATACCGGGAACCCATACGCCGTAATCAGCGGGGTCGGGCTCGTCAAACCCATTTTTTTCAAAGTAAGAGACGGCATCCTTATACGACATCGCAACCGTTTCCGCCTCTTCGGTCTTAGAAAGGTTTGAAGGAACCTCGGAATAATATACTGTCATTGTGTTTATTGCAAGAGTTTCCTCATCCTCAACATCGACCGTAGCGGTTTTGGCGTCAGATGTAAAGTTCTTAATTTCTTCAAGAGCTTTGTCTGCATCAAAATCATCCGCACCTACCTCAATTTTGGTAAACGCCTGAACAGCCTGTGAAGCTGCGGCAAAATCGTCAGAAACGGTGCTGTAAGCTTTAGAGCCTATTCCCAAAAGGTGCCAGCCGTCACCGAAAAGTCCGTCGTTAGCCCAGTCAGTAGCGGCAGAACCGACAGTTACCATTGATATATAATAAACAAGGAACATAACAAGCGCAAATATCGGAAGTCCGAGCCAGCGGTTCGTTACAACCTTATCTATCTTATCCGAGGTTGAAAGCTTTCCGGCACCGTGCTTCTTATAGCACGCTTTTATTATCGAAGCTATGTAAATATAACGCTCATTGGTTATTATTGATTCGGCGTCGTCGTCAAGCTCATTTTCCGCCGCCGCTATGTCGTTTTCAATATGCTTCATAGTGCTTTCGGGAATATTAAGCTGAGTCAGAACCTTATCATCGCGCTCAAAAATTTTTATAGCATACCAACGCTGCTGCTCTTCGGGCTTATCATGAACGGCAGCCTCCTCGATATGAGCGAGAGCATGCTCAACAACGCCCGAAAATGTATGCTGGGGAACGGTTTTTGCGTTCTCGGCAGCGTCAATAGCAGCCTCGGCAGCTTCCATAATGCCGGTTCCCTTTAAAGCGGAAATCTCAACGATTTTGCAGCCGAGCTGACGGGAAAGCTCATCGGTGTTTATCTTATCGCCGTTTTTCTTTACTACGTCCATCATATTGATGGCGATAACGACCGGGATACCAAGCTCTGTGAGCTGAGTTGTCAGATAAAGGTTACGCTCAAGGTTCGTTCCGTCGATAATATTGAGTATCGCGTCCGGACGCTCGCCTATAAGGTAATTACGTGCAACAACCTCCTCAAGGGTATATGGAGACAGCGAATAGATGCCGGGCAGGTCGGTAATAACAACGCCCGTATGTTTTTTCAGCTTACCCTCTTTCTTTTCAACCGTTACTCCGGGCCAGTTTCCTACAAACTGGTTTGAACCGGTCAGCGCGTTGAAAAGGGTCGTTTTACCGCAGTTCGGGTTGCCCGCAAGGGCAATTTTCAAATCCATAAAAAACTCTTCCTCTCTTCGTTTTAAAGTTAGCTTTCACTAACCTGCAAATGAAATTTAAGGGCGGAAAGCCCTTTAAATCATATGTTAATTAACCTCAATCATTTCCGCATCGGCCTTACGCAGCGAAAGCTCGTATCCGCGGACATTAAGCTCAATAGGATCTCCGAGCGGAGCAACCTTTCGGATATGTACCTCAACGCCCTTGGTTATACCCATATCCATAATGCGGCGCTTGACAGCGCCCTCGCCATGCAGCTTAACCACAGTTGCGGTTTCGCCGACCTTCATTTCTCTTAACGTTTTCATTTACAAACCTCCAAAAAATATATCAGAATTTTAACAGAAAACTAAATCATAATTCTGCGCGCCATTTCATCATTCAACGCAACGCGCGTTTCCTTAACGTTGACAATCAAATTTCCGTTAAGCGAGGTTATAACCGTAACATTTCCTCCGACGACAAAGCCGAGGTTTTCAAGATGCTTTTTTACCTCAGGCGAGCCGCCTATTTTCTTAATTGTATTTTCTTCTCCTGCATTTGCTAACGCCAACGGCATCATAAACATTCCTCCAAACAAATTAGCAAGCGCTAACTGCCAACCGTTAGAATAGTTAGCTCTCGCTAACCGTATACTATAATACACACCCCACGCTGATTTGTCAATAGCTTTTTTAAAAAAATTATCAAATTTTGAAGAATTTAATAATCTTAGAAAATTAAACGGCGAATTTATGATTACATTTTAATAAAGCGGCAAATAATTCATACCGTCAGCAGCAGTAAAAATAAAATTGCCGCAACCTTTAAATAATAATTTGCAATCATCAAAATCCGCTTGGTTGTCGCGTTTTTAAAGGTAAAATTGCACTTCGCAACCAACGGTTTACAAAATTTAGACAATTTCGGTTGCTTGACTTATAAGTCTGCGGCGGGTATATTATTATTAAATTTGCTAAATTTAAAATTTCGGAGGATACACCTTATGACCATAGGACAAAAAATAGCGGTTCTCAGAGTCGCGATGCAGCTTTCTCAGGAGCAGCTTGCGGAAAAGTTGGAGGTTTCCCGTCAGTCGGTTTCAAAATGGGAGTCGGACAGCTCTGTTCCGGAGGTAAGCAAAATAATTCAGCTTTCCTCGCTTTTCAATATAACCACCGACGACCTGCTGCGCGATGAAATACCGCTTGCGCCGACATATACCGAAGCGCTTTTCAGACCGAAGGAGTCGGTTGTTTTCAACGGAAGATATTTCGGAACGGACGGTTTCCGCGGCGAGGCGAATGTCACCCTGACAGCTGATCACGCATATAAAATAGGAAGATTTTTAGGCTGGTATTATTCTTCCGGAACAGGAAATGCGCGGCGGCCGAAAATTGCGATAGGAAAGGACACCCGCCGTTCAAGCTATATGCTTGAATATGCGCTTGTCGCCGGAATAACCGCCTCCGGAGCGGACGCGCATATGCTCCACGTAACAACAACTCCGAGTGTTTCGTTTGTCGTAAGACAGGATCACTTTGACTGCGGAGTTATGATATCCGCGTCACACAATCCCTACTACGATAACGGAATAAAGCTGCTTAACGGCGCCGGAGAAAAAATGGACGACGCGACCCTCGCTCTTATTGAGGACTATATCGACGGCAAGCTGACCTCTCCGGATTTTGAGTCCGGAGACCTGCCGCTTGCGCACAGGGACCGTCTCGGCTGCATTATAGATTATGTTGCCGGAAGAAACAGATATGTCGGATTTCTTATATCCGTTGCCGCCAATTCCTACCGCGGGCTGAAAATTGCTCTTGACTGCGCAAACGGTTCATCCTGGATGATAGCAAAGTCTGTTTTTGATGCTCTCGGCGCCACCACCTATGTTATCAACGCCAATCCCGACGGGCTTAATATCAACGAGCAGGCAGGTTCAACGCATATAGGCAATCTGCGGAAATATGTCCGGGACAATCATCTTGACGCCGGCTTTGCTTTCGACGGCGACGCTGACCGCTGCATAGCCGTCGATGAGAACGGAAGTATTATTAACGGCGACCATATCATATATATTCTTGCCGAGCGTCTGCGTTCGCACGGTCTGCTGCCGGGAAACAAGGTCGTTACTACAATTATGTCGAATATGGGACTTTACCGCGCTCTTGAGCAGGCAGGTATAGGATATATTCAGACTACCGTCGGAGACAGATATGTTCACGACGCTATGATTGAAAACAATTATTATCTCGGCGGAGAGCAGTCAGGTCATATAATCGTAAGGAAATACGCCACTACCGGCGACGGTATTCTTACGGCTCTGCTGCTTACCGAGGAGATGATAGACCGCAAAACAACCCTCGGAAAGCTCGCCGAACCGGTTACAATGTTCCCGCAGTCCATAAAGAATGTAGCCGTAACCGATAAGGCGGCAGTATCTGCCGACAGCCGGGTTGCGGAATGTGTTAAGGAAATAGCCGACAAGCTCGGAAAGGACGGCAGAATTCTGCTGCGCGAAAGCGGAACGGAGCCGGTTATAAGAGTTATGGTTGAATGCGGAAATCAGAAGCTCTGCGAGAGCTATACCAATCAGGTTGCCGAGCTTATTGCCGAACTCGGATATACAAAAAAGCTTTGATTCGATAAGGAGAAATTTTATGTGCGGAATTATAGGTCGCGTAGGCACGGACAGCGCCGCGCCGTATTTGCTTGAGGGTCTTAAAAGGCTTGAATACCGCGGTTACGATTCAGCCGGAATTGCGGTTTTACAGGAAAATAAAATCGAATGCCGCCGCGCGCTCGGCAGGCTGGATAATCTCTGCCGCGAGGTCAGCGAAAATCCGGCGGACGGAAATGTTGGAATAGGTCATACACGCTGGGCAACTCACGGCGCGCCGGCTGTTAAAAACGCTCATCCGCATATGAGTCCCGACGGGAAATTTGCCGTTGTTCATAACGGCATTATCGAAAATGCCGACGCATTGAAGAAATCTGAGCTGAGCGGAGAAAAGTTTTCTTCCGAGACCGACACCGAGGTTGTAGCGCATCTTCTCCAAAAATACGATTGCGATAATCCGGTCAAAACAGTTGCGGAGGTTGAAAAAAGGCTTGAAGGCTCATATGCTCTCGGAATCATCTGTTCGGAGTTTCCCGATACTCTGTTTTGTACCGCCAAGGCAATGCCGCTTATTGCGGCAGTTGAGGAGGACGGCAGCTTTATTGCCTCGGATGTCAGCGCAGTCGTCGGTTATGCAACTATGTATTATCCCATTTCCGACGGTGAAATTTGTGTTCTCACCGGTCAGACGGTAAAATTCTACGACAAAAACGGCAGTCAAATCGCAAAAAAGCCGCATACAATACACGCCGACGCTCTTCTTGACGGGAAACAGGGCTACGAGCATTATATGATGCTTGAAATGATGCAGCAGCCGGACGCCGTCCGCAATACCCTTGCCCCTCTCATAAGCGGCGGTAAAATATCTCTTGACGGCTTATCGTTTTCGGAGGATTTCCTTAAATCGGAATTGCGGGATATTGTTATAGTAGCCTGCGGCTCGGCTTACCATACGGGTCTTGCCGGGAAAAGGCTGATTGAAGCCGTCTGCCGTATTCCCTGCCGTGCGGAAATTGCTTCGGAATTCAGATATTCGGACCCCCTCATAGACGGTAAAACGCTTGCCGTTTTTATCAGTCAGAGCGGTGAAACAGCCGATACTCTCGCAGCTCTGCGCCTTTCAAAGCAAAAGGGTGCAAAGGTGCTTTCAATAGTAAATGTTAAAGGCAGCGCAATAGCGAACGAAAGTGACAATGTTATATACACCCACGCCGGGCGTGAAATAGCCGTTGCAACAACAAAGGCATACAGCGCGCAGTTAGCCGTTCTTTACGCTCTGACGCTCTATCTCGCACAAATCCGGCAAAGTGCACCGGAAAAAACGCTCTCTGAGCTGACCTCCTCGCTTATGGCGCTTCCGGAACGCATTTCGGAAACGATAGAGACGGTTCGCGGTAAAGCGGAGGAGCTTGCGAAATGTCTTTATTCCGCTCAGGATATATACCTTATAGGCAGGCAGCTGGACTATGCAGCCGTCACCGAAGGCTCGCTTAAATGCAAGGAAATAAGCTATATTCATTCCGAGGCTTACGCCGCCGGCGAATTAAAGCACGGAACAATATCTCTGATTGAAAACGGCACGCCTGTCATCGCGGTTGCTACCGATGAGGCTGTGCTTGCAAAAACCGTCAGCAACATCCGCGAGGTTGACGCGCGCGGCGCGCATACGGTTCTTATAACCTTTGAACGCTTTCGCGATGCGGCAGCAGGAATTAAGGATTGCATTTTCATTCCGGAAACGGTTCCTCAGTTCAGCGTTTCGCTTTCGGTCATACCGATGCAGTTCCTCAGCTATTATATCGCCAAGAACCGCGGCTGTGATATAGATAAGCCTAAAAATCTTGCCAAGAGCGTTACGGTTGAATAAACCGTAAATTATATAAAAATACGGCTGCCGCCTGTGAGCTAAAAAAGCACAAGCGGCAGCCGTATTTTTTATTTTATAAATCCGAACCCTGCAATTTCCGTTGCCGGCAAAGAAAAGGCTATTGCCTTTGCCTCGGTTTCCGGACCGGCTTTCATAAGAATTGACCGCATAATTTCCGATTTCTGTTCCGCCGAGGACACAATCAGAATAACTTCCTTTTCCTCGGCTATCGAAATGTTATGAAATCTCTGTATATCGGTTGCTCCTGTTCCCTTGCCGTGAAGAACGGTTCCGCCTCTCGCTCCTGCGGAGCGCGCGGCATTCATAACAAGGTCGGTTTTGCCCTCGCTTGCGATAACGACTATAAGCTCATATGAAAATTCCGACGGCGGAGTGTATTTAACATTTCCGCCCTCTCCCCCGTTCATAACTGCCATTGTTTTTCCTCCTCCGACACTTTTAATCGGCACGGCTATCACTATACCGTGTCCCGGAACTCCGAGATGTAGCTTTTGAACCTGACCGTTGATAAATTCACGCGTTTTCTCCGGCGTTGCAACCGAAAGCATAATTCTTTTTTCGGTTGACTCTATTCCCAGAAGGTCAAGCATACTCTTAACAGCCGTTCCGCGCCCGCGAAAGGTTATATTAAGCGGAAGTCCCAGCTGCAGGCAAAGCTCCTCAAGCTCAGGCAAGGCTTCCGGATTGATAATTGATATAACATAATTCATTGCCGTCAGCCCTCCCAAAGCTCGATAATCTCGTATTCGCCGTAGCTTTCCGGCTCGGCGGGTATAAGTCTTGCCTTGCGCTGATAATAAAATCCGACAGACTGTATTGAAATAAGCGGCATCATAGCCACAACTGCGACTATTCCGAATGCATCGCTCAAAACGTCCCCTCCGAGGGCTATGCTTGCTCCCATCATAAACTGGAGCATAAAGGTCGCCGTCATAGGTCCGGAGGCAACGCCGCCGGAGTCAAAGGCTATCGCCGTGTAAATATCCGGAACAAAAAACGAAAGTATCAGCGATACCGCATAGCCCGGAACAAGGAACCAAAGTATGGATATACCTGTAATAACACGCAGCATAGCAATCATCATCGCGACCGCTATTGCAACCGAAAGGCTGAGTTTAATGGTTTTTCCCGGTATTGTTCCCGCGCTGACGTCCTCAACCTGCTTTTCAAGCACCTGCACCGCAGGCTCGGCGGATATTATAAACCAGCCGAGTATTCCGGAAATGGGAATAAGAAAATACTTGAACGCGCCGTTTGTCAGCGCCGAGCCGAGCTGAGCGCCAAGGGATGAAAAGCCGACGTTCACCCCGGTTAAAAACAAAACCAAGCCTATATATGTATAAACAATTCCGACTAAAATCTTCGCAAAGCTTCTTCTGCTCATACGGAAAACAAATATCTGAAATACGATGAAAATAACAACAATAAGCATTATAGCTATTGCCATTTCCCTCATATAAACCGGCAAAGCCGAGATAAAAGCCCTGCCGATAAGCGCTGTGTTTTCATATGAGGCATAGCTTATTTCTGCTGTTCCGCTGCTGTTTTTATAGAAAAAACCGAGCAGCAGAACAGAAAGTATCGGTCCTATTGAGCAAAGGGAGACAAGACCGAAACTATCCGCTTCGGCGCGGTCGTCGCTTCGGACGTTTGAAACACCGACGCCGAGCGCCAGTATAAACGGAACGGTCATCGGACCGGTTGTAACTCCGCCGGAATCGAAAGCAATGCTCAGGAATTTTTTATCCGTAAACACAGCAAGTGCAAAAACCGCAGCATAGCAGCCTATAAGCACCCAGCGCAGATTTATTCCGTAGAGTATTCGCAGCATACATACCGCCATAAAAAGACCTACACCGGCGCCGACGACTATAAGAAGAACCGTGCTGTTAATATGAGGCACCGTTTCCGCCAGAACCTGAAGGTCCGGCTCCGCTATGGTTATGGCAAATCCGAGAATAAAGGACACGCCTATTATAAGCGGCAGATTTTTCGTTTTGGTAAGAGCGGTTCCAATTTTGTTTCCGATAGGAGTCATAGATTGCTCCGCACCGAGCGAAAACACTCCCATTCCGACAATTATCATAACAGCGCCTATTAAAAACGCCAGCAGCAGATTAGGCTGCATCGGAACGGCGAAAAGGCACAGCAGCGACACTATAATTATTATAGGAAGTACCGAAACCGCCGATTCGCGTATTTTTTCCGCAAGAGCCGTCTTTGTTTTCTCAAAACCCCGTTTATTTTTTCTGTTTAAGCTGCTGAGTATTCTCATTTTTCGCCGCCCTTATTTTAATTTCTTTCAAGTGATTTGCAGTCCGCTCCGAGAGAGGCCGCAATATTATAAACCGCACCGTGGCAGGTGAAGAACAAAAGCTGTTTATCCTCCGAATAGTTCTTTAAAAATTTCAGCGCGCGCTCTGTTCTTGCGTCGTCGCACTGAGAAAGCGAATCATCAAGAAAAAGCGGCAGCGGCTCATCCGCCGATATAAGCTTTGCAGCGGCAAGTCGCATACTGAGGTATGCCTGGTCAACCGTTCCGCTGCTGAGATAATCCGTGCTGCGGGTAATGATTTCATTATCCTGCTCCGCCTCCATTTCAAGCGAACGCGAGATGCTGACAGCCTTATATTTTCCCCCGGTTATTCCGGAAAAGATTTCTGCCGTTTCCTTTTCGAGAGCAGCCCCGTAGCCCCGGCGAAGCTCTGAAACGCTTTCATCGAGAACCTCTAAGCTTAGCTGCGCCGCGCAATAATACTCCTCCTGTTCCTCAAGAGTCTTTTCGAGAGAATGAATTTTTTTGGAGATATATTCCGGATCGTCCGCCGTTTCAAGTATCCGCTTCAGCTCCGCGGCGGCGTCCCTCTGTTCGCCGTTCAGCTCAATAATCAGCTTTCTTAATTTTGACAGCTGCTCCTTTACATCGGATATTTCATTATCCGCCAAAGGCTCGCCGTTTGCCGACAGCTTTTCGAGCCGTTGCCGCGCCTCATCATAAGATATATTATTAAGCGCCTTTGCAAGCGAATTAAGAACCGCTTTCTGACCGTCAACCCGACGCGCATTTTCGGACAGAATATCCCGCGCGGAAGAAATTTCGGTAAGGTCATGAGAACTGCAGAATTTCTCGCTGAGCGAAAACAGCTCCGCGGATTGCTCCGAAAATGCCTTATTCAGCTGCTCAAGCTCCTCCGTTTTAACAGAGAGATCCGCTTTTCTCTGTTCGAGTACCGCTTCATCGCTGCCCAAAGCGGCGGTTATTATATTAAGCTCGGTTACGCATCGATTTGCTTTATTAAGCAGCTCGGCGCGTTCGGTTTCCTTTTCAGCCTTTTCGGAGCGGGCGGCTGCGAGAGCCTCTGCCGCCGCAGCTGCCGCTGCACGGTCAGCCGGACGGAGTATAAATGCAAGCACAGCAAAAAGCACACCGGCTAAAGCCGCTGCTGTCGCCGGAACAGTAAGCTTAAATACAAAAAGCAGTATCGCTGCCGCCAAGACAGCCGCCGAAATGCCGAGCAGCGCAGGATTAAAGGCTTTTTTTGCCCTTTGCGCCGATTCGACCCCGGAGCTTGCATTATCTATGGAAGCCTGAGCGCTGTCTATCTCGGAAAGCAATGAATCAGAGTCCTGCGAAAGCCTGTTAAGACGTTCTTTCAACTCTGCCGCACGCTCGGTATTTTTCTGTCTGTCCTGGTTCCGGGAAAGCGATATTGTTTCCGACAGTCTTTTAGTCTCGTTTTGCTTATCAGCTCTGCGCTCAGCCGTTGCCGAGCATCTGCTGAGACAGAAATCAACTCTCCTGATAAAGCTTTCGTCGGCGCGTGTACCGTCGTTCAGGGTGATATCGCCGTACATTTTATCGAGCTGCGCCTTTGCCTCAAGGAAATTTTCAAGCTGGCGGGCATTCAGGCGGTCGTTTTCGCTGTCCGCTATTCTTTGCAGCCTTTCGCTTTGAGCCGAGGCAGACTTTATTTTTGCGGTATAGTCCTTTATCCTCTCTGTCAGCTCGGTGCGGCGAATTGCCGCGCTGTCCGCAGCGGAAAGCTGTCTTTTAAGCTCCTCGAGCTCAATAATTCCCTTGTCGTATTTTCCGACGTGTCTTTGAGTTTTCAGCTCCGAAAGAGCAGCGGTAATTCGGTTTTTTATCAGTTGATATGAGGAATTTTCATTTCCGGTTGCCGCGAGATTTGAAAGGCGCGCGCCTATTTCGCCGGACGCCTCCTCGTCAAGTGAAAAAGCAGGCTTGCCTATAAACACGCTACGTTCAAAGGCAGAATCGGAAAGTGAGAAAAAGCGTTTGCCGATATCCGGGGAAACGGTTTCTCCGGAGCCGAGGTCAAGATCCCTCAGGATAACCCTGTCGGTCGAATCGGAGCCGCGGAATTCCCTTTCGAGACACCAGTGCTTTCCGCCATGCTCAAAATAAACTCTGCCGCCCATTTTTTCTCCGCTCCAGGGCTGATAACGCTTACGCGGATTTTTTTCAAGCTGGCGGGAGCCTGCGCGGCCGCTGCCGTAGAACATCATTTTCAAAAATGTCATAAGGGTGGTTTTACCGTTTTCATTTTCTCCGAAAATGCAGTTAAAGCCGTCGGAAAGCTCAAGCGTTTTATCCCGCAGTCCCCCGAACGCGCTTATATATATCTTAGTTATCTTCACGGTAATTAACCTCCGAATTGAAAGCGCGCAGTCCGATATCAAGCGCCGCCATTATCCTGCGACGCCCGTCGGCGTCCGCCTCGGCTGCCCTTTCGAGCATTTTTCTCGTAAAAATCCCCATAAGGTCATTATTCTGCGCTATCGCGGATAAATCGGCGCGGACGGTCGTTTTATCTCTTACCTTTGCAAAATACACCTCTCCGGAAAGTCTTTCCGAAAGCTCGGCGGTATTAACCGAAAAGTCCTCCGGCAGCGCGCCGGTCAGTATTATCTTATAAAGATTATTGCGGTATTCTTCTCCGAAGCGTTCTTTAAGCGCACCGCTTACCGCCGGCAGCAGCTGCGCCTGGGTTTCGCAGTCGGAAACATCGACTTTAACAGTTTCAATTCTTCTTTTGCATACCGGGACAAATTCAAGCGAGCAGCCCTGCTCATTCAGCGTTCCTATATAAACTCCCTTTTCCCCTGTTTCGTCAAAGCCCTGACCCTCAGGGCAGCCGGGATAGGCAAAAACGGTTTTCCCAGATTTTAAAGCGCCGCTTGCCGCGTGAATATGACCGAGAGCGAGATAATCCATACCGCATTTTTCGATAAAGCCTGAGGTTATCGGATTATAATTTTGCGAACCGTTCAAATCGCCGTGAAGCAGGAGCAGATTATATTTTTCCGGCGCGGGCGGCAGAGGAAAACGTTCCTCTCCGGCAAGATACGGACCTGTAAAGGAGCGACCGAATATCCTGACCGGAAGTCCCGGAATTTCGACCGAGCAATCCTCCTCGCCCAAAACGCAGAGGTTATCCGGAGCATTCCGCCTGAACGGAGAGTCGGCAGAAAGCGGGTCGTGGTTTCCCGCAACTGCCACAACCGGTACGGCGGAGGCTTTTATCGCTCCGAAAACCGCGTCCGCCAAGGCTTCCTCAACGCGGTTTGAATCAAAAAGATCACCCGCAATAAGCACAAAGTCAACCCTTCTGTCAGCGGCAAGCTTCATAATTCTTTCAAATGTCATAAGCGTTTCCGCCCGTCTGCCGGTGGCTTTTTCTCCGAGAAAACCGGCGGCAGCTCCTATATGAACGTCGGCGCAGTGCAAAAAGGTAACGGTTTGCATAAAAAGGCTCTCTTTCCTCTCCGGGTCAGCACCCGATATTGTGATAAATATTATTTTTCTGCGTTTATAAGCATATAGCGCAGCCACGCAAGATCCTCGGCGTTGACCTCGCCGCTGCCGTTTGTATCGGCGGCAAATTCGGCACATTCCGCCGAGGCGGTACCGGCTATAATTTTCTTTGTACGCACAAGGTCGAGTATATCTATTTTTCCGTCCGCATTGGCGTCTCCGCAGCTTACAAACCGGGAAACAGCCGCTATCTTGCCCTTTTTAAGTGATATCGAAACCGCCTCGCGGCTGTCCTCTTCCTCAAAATGTCCGAAAATACATTCATAGGAGGTGTTGCCGTCGCCGTGGTCTCTCTCCTTGTACAGCTTTAATACGAAATCATCGCCACGACCTCCGCCGTTGATTTCCAAGCAGCCGCTTTCGGAGTTATAATACTGCGAAAGCTTAGCGTCGCCCTTGGAAAGGTCAACATCGAAAATATCGGAAATTGCGGTATTAACATCGTCAAGTTCTGCCGAAATTGTATATGCATCGCTTTGATTATAGTAAAAACGGTTTTGACTGCGAAGGAAGTCTATAATCATATTGATATTCCACTTGTTTATTGTGCCGTTAAACGCCAAACCGTAAAGGTGACGGAAATATGCGAAGCCTGTTGATAAATTCACTTTATCCTTTTCAGCAATGCTTGAATCAGCAAACATTGCCCAACCGCAGAATATCATTTCCAACTGCGAAATGGCAGAATTCTCATATATTTTTTCAATTACTATCGGGAAAATTCCATTATTAAATTTAATAGATCCGCTTTTATTTGCCGTCAGTTTTCCATCTTCGGTTTTATAAGGCGACGTTTCATTTCCGTAAACATCTGTTACAGTGATTTCCGTTTCCGTATTGTCGGAATATGTGACGCTTATAACAGCTCCGCTGCCATATACATCATCCGGCTGCTTTTTTAATTGTACATTGCTGACAGTAATTTCGTTGCCGTCGCTGTCGGTCTTGACATTATAGTTTACCGTGTAAACAGGCGCGCCGTCATATTGATAAACACGTATCGTTCTGCTGTCATCATATATTTTCAAATTAAATTCTATGGTGTCATTATTATCATTTATATTTTTACAGTACAGCCTTCCGCAGGCATAATAATCATATTTCCCATCGTTATATTCGGAATCATAGTCGGTATAATAGTCGGCAGAATATACGATGTATTTTTTGGCAGCATAGCTATCCGATGTTGAGCTTAACTCAATAACCGCGTTTTCAAAATCAGGCAGCTCATAAGGCAGATATTCGCTCTTTTTATCGGCAAGCGTAACATTCAGCTTATCATACGGACCGGGTTTTACTATTACAGTCAAGCCTATATAATAATTACCAATTATAAGATTAGCGCTATATTGACCTCCGCCTCGCCAATTCGGCATATCATAAGCATCTGCTGTTATTTCAACATTATAGTTATAACGGCATTCCGACGCATAATCACGCAGAGAAATCACTTTTTCCTCACCGGAGCTTTTATACTTAACCTTAACCTTTACCAGTTCTAATACATATTTCTGTTATTATCATAATCGTAATATCCGCCCATATGGTCGGTAACTTCAATATCGGTTATAACCTCCCAGCTTTCAAACGGATTTTCAACAACATTAACCGGTACTTCGCAGGTCAAACCGAAAGCCGAGACATAAAAGCTGTGAGAGCCTATGCCCCAGGTATTGTAATTCTGATCCGACTCCGCCTCAAGATAAATTCCGTATTTTTCCTGAAATTCATATACGCTGTCAAAGTATTCCGCAGAACCGTCCGCAAAGGTTAAGTTAAGAGAAAGAATCGTCAGATAATATCTATCATTACTTTCAATATATGTATTTTTAACAGGATAAACATCCAGTCTTACTATGCGGTTATTCATTTCCTTTACATTGTTGCCTTCCTCAAGCAGCGATGAATTTGAAGGAGTATAAATCGTGACACTGTAATTATCGAAAATATCGGTACGGCTGACATTTTTTAATGCCGGTATATAAATACCTCTTAGGCTGTTACAGCATGAAAACGCTTCCTCGCCGATTTTTGTAACGCTGTCCGGGATACTGACCCCTCTGAGCCCCCAACATTCCTTGAACGCCGATTTCCCGATTTCGGTAACGGAATCCGGAAGATTTACCTGCATTAAATTTCTTATTTCCAAAAAGGCATAGTCTCCTATTTTTTCAGTTCCCTCAGGCACATCGTAAATCGCAGTTTTAGAACCCGCCGGATAAATAAGCAGGGTTTTGCCGTCCTTAGAAAATATCACTCCGTTACTCGACATATAATTCTTGTTTTCGGGGTCTACGTTGTAAGACATTATGCCGCCGTTGGCAAATGCCCTTGAATCAATATCCGTTACGCTTGCGGGTATGACAATCTCGCCGTATTCGTTTATGTATCTGAAAGCATTTCGTGCAATTCTTGTAACCGGATAATACTGTTTTTGCTCAACTGAATTATTCCAAACCGAAACCGAAATCTCGCTCGGAATTGCAACAACTATATGCGATTTATCTTCGCTTGCATCGTCCTCTTGCGAAAGCTGAGCATATCCCCCGGTGATTTCCGCCTCTGTTTTTTGAGTTGATTTGTTATAAAACAAATTATAGTTGACATTTAATTCATAATAATGCTTTGCATCTGTTTCCTCAGCGCATACCGGCAATCCGGCAAAAGCCGTTATAAGGCAAAGTAAAATTATTCCTGCGCGCAAAAATACATTCTTTTTCATAAAAAAATCCTTTCCGCATTTTCTATCTATATAAATATAACATAAATTGATAATATTGGCAAGTAAAAAGCACAAAATCATTGCATTTTATGAATAAAACGGATATAATGAACGCAGATAATATTAAGGAGGCTGCCTATGCTTCTCGCAATCGATATAGGAAACACAAATATTACCGTCGGCGCGTTTGATGATTCGGTGCTTCAATTCACCGCACGCCTTTCAACCGACGAGCGTTTTACCGCCGACCAGTATGCTGTTCAGCTGAAAAGCATTATGGAGCTTTACGGTCAGGATATTTCCTGCGTTGAGGACTGTATTGTTTGCTCCGTTGCTCCGCAGGTAGGCTCCGCCGTCTGCACCGCCGTAACCCGGCTCTGCGATGTAACGCCGCTGCAAATCGGTCCGGGAATAAAAACCGGTCTTAATATCAAAATAGATAATCCGGCGCAGCTCGGAGCCGACCTTGTTGCGGGAGCGGTAGGCGCTATTTCGGAATACACCCTGCCCTGCATAGTTATCGATATGGGAACAGCCACCACACTCAGCGTTATAGATAAAAACGGCGTATTTTTAGGCGGCAGCATTGCCGCAGGCGTCCGCCTTACCCTTAAAGCTCTCTCGGATAACACGGCTCAACTTCCGGCAATAAGCATTGACGCTCCGCATTCGGTTATAGGCACAAACACGGTTGACAGTATGAGAGCAGGTCTTGTTTACGGCGCCGCCGCTATGCTGGATGGACTTATCGACCGGATTGAGGACGAAATGGGCGAATGTGCAACGGTAGTCGCGACGGGCGGACTTTCAAAAAACATTATAGCCCATTGCCGCCGCCGCATTATTTACAACGAAAATCTTCTGCTGGACGGGCTGCGCGAAATATACGAAAAGAACTGCTGAAAACTCAGTTATTTCCTGAGTCTAAATCAATATTTAACGGCAAATCCCGCTTTGCGGATTGCAAATATAATGAACTGTACCCGTACAGGGACAGTATCGGAGGTAATTTTATGAAAACAGGTCAAAGTAAATCCGCAACACCGGCGCTTCTCGGTATGTTTGCGGCAATAGTGGTTGTTTTACAGCTGCTGAGCTACACGGTTAAGATAGGAAATTTCAGCCTGTCGCTCGTTCTGATACCCATTGTATTGAGCGGAATTATGTTCGGTTCGGGGTTCGGAGCGATTATAGGCGGAGTTTTCGGATTGGTAACCTTTATTGCATCTGCCGCGGGAATGGATCAGGGAGGAAACATTCTGTTTGCCGCAAGTCCCTGGCTTACTGCGATTATTTGTCTCGTTAAGGGTTCTGCCGCCGGAGCTGCTGCCGGGCTTTTCAAGCCGCTCAGCGAAAAAAAGCCGACAGCCGCCGTTATTCTTGCGGCTATTGCCGTTCCGGTTGTCAACACTGGGCTTTTCATACTCGGTATGTCCGCCTTTTTCGGCGATATACTTACCGAATGGGCAGGCGGCGCTCCGATAGTATCGTATATAATAGTCGGTCTTACCGGAATAAATTTTCTTATCGAGCTTGTCATAAATATGATTATGTCGCCGGTAATTATGCGGCTCATACCCTCAATTAAGCGGCTTTTCTGATATTATTTGATACGAAATCAACAAAAGACGACAAATGCCGTCTTTTGTTTTTTCACTTTTCGCGCAAAATGTAATTTTTTAAAAAAATGCTTTATTTTTCCGCATAAGTTTGGTATAATAAATGAGATACTCGGAGTTATTATGCTTTGCTCCGGTGTAAACAGTCAAATTATGAGGACAGGCTCGCCTGCTCATAAAATTTATTAGGAGGTTGATTCTTACAATGAGTCACAAGTATGTCTACCTGTTCAGCGAGGGCAACGCTTCAATGCGCGAGCTTCTCGGAGGCAAGGGCGCAAACCTTGCAGAGATGACCGGTATCGGTCTTCCCGTTCCGCAGGGCTTCACTATTTCTACCGAGGCTTGCACGCAGTATTATGAGGACGGACGCCAGATCAACCCTGATATTCAGGCCCAGATCATGGAATACATCGAGAAAATGGAAAATATCACCGGCAAAAAGTTCGGCGATAAGGAAAATCCGCTGCTTGTTTCGGTCCGTTCTGGCGCCCGCGCTTCAATGCCGGGTATGATGGACACCATTCTTAACCTCGGTCTTAACGACGAGGTTGTCGAGGTTATAGCCGAGAAATCCAACAATCCGCGTTGGGCATGGGACTGCTACCGTCGTTTCATTCAGATGTTCTCCGACGTTGTTATGGAGGTCGGCAAAAAGTACTTTGAAAAGCTTATAGACGAAATGAAGGAAAAGAAGGGCGTCACCTATGACGTTGAGCTTACTGCTGACGACCTTAAAAATCTCGCAACTCAGTTCAAGGCTGAATACAAGAATCAGCTCGGAAAGGATTTCCCGTCCGATCCTAAGGAACAGCTCTTTGAGGCTATAAAGGCTGTTTTCCGTTCTTGGGACAACCCCCGCGCAAATATCTATCGTATGGATCATGATATCCCCTATTCCTGGGGTACTGCCGTCAACGTTCAGATGATGGCGTTCGGAAACATGGGCGACGATTGCGGAACCGGCGTTGCCTTCACCCGCAACCCTGCCACCGGCGAAAAGGGTCTTATGGGCGAATTTCTCACCAATGCTCAGGGCGAGGACGTTGTTGCCGGCGTTCGTACTCCGATGCCGATAGCCGAAATGAAGGACAAGTTCCCGGCTGCTTTCGACGAGTTCCAGAAGGTTTGCAAAACTCTTGAGGATCATTACCGCGATATGCAGGATATGGAGTTCACCATTGAGCACGGCAAGCTCTTTATGCTCCAGACCCGTAACGGCAAGCGCACCGCTGCTGCCGCTATCAAGATTGCCTGCGATCTTATCGACGAGGGTATGATAAGCGAGCAGGAAGCTCTTATGCAGATAGACGCAAAGAGCCTTGATATGCTCCTCCACCCGACATTCGACACCAAGGCGCTCAAAGAAGCCGATAAGAACGATGTTATCGGCAAGGGCATTGCCGCTTCCCCCGGAGCTGCTGCCGGTAAGATAGTATTCACCGCCGAAGAGGCTGCCGAGCTCGGCAAGAAGGGCGAAAAGGTTGTTCTCGTCCGTCTCGAAACCTCTCCTGAGGATATCGAGGGTATGAAGTATGCCCAGGGTATTCTTACCGTTCGCGGCGGTCAGACCTCTCACGCTGCCGTTGTTGCCCGCGGAATGGGAACCTGCTGCGTTTCCGGCTGCGGCGACATTAAGATGGATGAGGAGAACAAGCAGTTCACCCTTTCCGGCAAGGTATACAAGGAGGGTGACGGAATCTCCCTCGACGGTTCAACCGGTAACATCTACGGCTGCATTATCCCGACCGTTCCGGCAGACCCGAACAGCGGTTACTTCGGCAGAATAATGAAGCTCGCCGACAAGTATAAGAAGCTCGGTGTTCGCACCAATGCCGACACTCCGGCTGACGCTAAGCGCGCAGCTGAGCTTGGCGCTCAGGGTATCGGTCTCTGCCGTACAGAGCATATGTTCTTTGATCCGGACCGTATCGGCGCTTTCCGCGAGATGATCTGCTCCGAGACCAAAGAGGAGCGCGTTGCCGCTCTTGCTAAAATCGAGCCTATGCAGCAGGCTGACTTTGAGGGCTTGTTTGAGGCTCTCGGCGGTTACCCGGTAACCATCCGTTTCCTCGATCCCCCGCTCCATGAGTTTGTTCCTACCGACGAGGCTGACATTGAGGCTCTTGCAAAGACTCAGGGCAAGACTGTTGAGTATATCAAGCAGGTTATCAACGACCTCCACGAGTTCAACCCGATGATGGGTCACCGCGGCTGCCGTTTGGCTGTTACCTATCCGGAAATTGCCGAAATGCAGACAAAGGCTGTTATTAAGGCTGCTATCGCAGTTAAGGGCAGACATGCTGACTGGAACATTGTTCCGGAAATTATGATTCCGCTCGTAGGCGAGATTAAAGAGCTTAAGTTCGTTAAGGACATCGTTGTTAAGACCGCTGACGCTGAAATAGCGGCTGCCGGCGCAGATCTCAAGTATGAGGTCGGAACAATGATTGAAATTCCGCGCGCTGCTCTTACCGCCGATGCCATAGCAACCGAGGCTGAGTTCTTCTGCTTTGGCACCAACGACCTTACCCAGATGACATTCGGCTTCAGCCGTGACGATGCAGGTAAGTTCCTCCCGGCATACTATGCCAACAAGATTTTTGAATCCGATCCGTTTGCCCGTCTTGATACAACCGGCGTCGGCAAGCTGATGGATATGGCTGTTACCCTCGGCAAGAAGGTACGTCCCGAAATGCACTGCGGCATCTGCGGCGAGCACGGCGGCGATCCCTCCTCTATCGAGTTCTGCCACAGCATAGGTCTTGACTATGTATCCTGCTCACCGTTCCGCGTTCCGATTGCCCGCCTTGCAGCAGCACAGGCAGCTATCAAGGATCAGAAATAATAACATCGGTTTCTGAAACAAACCCCTCTGTCCTAAACGGGCAGAGGGGTTTTGCACGTTGTAAAAATAAAGAAAATATGGTACAATACTTCAAAAGGCTTTATTAAGTTAATATTGCGAAATTCATTTATTCCGCAATAAAGGCAGCGCATAAAGGATTTCGCACGAAATAAGCAGGAAAGAATGTGTTTATATGTTAAAAAGCAGTAACATAAAGCTTATTTTGTTTCCGATATTGGTTGCTGCCATGCTGGCTGTTATTTTGTTTATTATTTTTGCAAATGGACAACCAAAGGTTCCCGCAGCGGCAGAACAGGTTTTCAGCGCTTTAGAAAGCAACGGCTTTATCGGCGCCGATATAACGGGCGATTACCGGGAAAAGTGGAATATCGGGAGCAAGCTTAAAAGCGCTGTTGCCTGTGAGGATAACGACATACGGTTCGATTTTTTTATTTTTGACAGCGATAAAAAAGCAGAGGCTTTCAGAAAGCAATATCAGAGCTACATTATGAATAACCGATATTCAACTCCCAATGTCAAGGTTTCTGAGGGTTCGGCAAATTATATGCTATACACGATAAAAGCAAATGGGCTGTATACTATAAATATGCGCGTTGCCGATACGCTTGTATTTGCCTATTGCAATGAAGAAAACGCGGAAAAGTTAAATGCCGTTATGCGCGATATCGGTTACTTTGACAATTAAAGCTTTCAAAATAAGCTCAAGCTGAAGCAATAAAGTATTTGACAGTAATATACTGTACGTGCTATAATATTTTGATAGAGACATAATGCCGGAGGATGTTGTTATGCGAGAGGTTTATGAGTCGCGCTCAGAAGGTGATACCGAGAGGATAGCCGCCGGGCTTTCCGAAAAGCTGAGCGGCGGCGAAATAATTGCGTTTAACGGCGGTCTCGGAATGGGAAAAACCGCATTTGTGCGCGGTCTTGCAAGAGCTCTCGGCTTTAAAGGAGAGGTCTCCTCCCCTACATTTGCGCTTATGAACGAATACATAGGCGGCAGGCTTGCCGTTTATCATTTCGATATGTACCGCATAGAAACCTGGGATGACCTTTATTCCTCAGGATATTTTGAATACTCCGAAATGGGCGGTGTTTTAGCCGCAGAATGGAGCGAAAATATCGAGTCGGCTCTGCCGGATGACGCAATACGCGTAACCTTTGAAAGAAAGGGCGAAAACGAGCGCGTTATAACGATTGAACGGAGGGAAGCAGATGAAAATACTCGGAATTGAATGCTCAGCCGGACCGGTTTCCGCTGCTGTATGCGAAAACGGTGAAATTCTTTCCTGCGTTTATGCCAACATACATTTAACTCATTCGCAAACCCTGCTTCCTATGATTACGCAGGCTCTTGATGACTCCAAAACCGCTCTGAGGGACATCGGCTGTATAGCGGCGGCGGCGGGTCCGGGTTCGTTTACGGGTATACGCATAGGAATAAGCGCCGTTAAGGGACTGGCGATGCCTATGGAAATCCCCTGTGCCGCAGTTTCAACGCTCCGGGCTATGGCGGAACCGTTCCGCGGAAACAGCTGCATAGTCTGCGCCGTTATGGACGCGCGCTGCAATCAGGTATACAACGCAATGTTTGAGGTGCGCGGAAATGAAATTATCCGGCTTTGCGAGGACAGAGCGCTTATGTGCGATATTCTTGCGAAGGAAGTTGAGCAGTACGCTGAAAACGGCAGCCGCCCGGTTGTTATAACCGGGGACGGAGCATCGCTTTTTACCGCGTTTACAGCCGGTATTAAAAATGTTTATCCGGCAGCTCCGCAGGTACGCTTTCAGAGCGCTGCCGGAGTTTGTCTCGCTGCGGAGGGTATTGTGAACGACGGGAAAACCGTTACCCCGGACGAGCTTTTACCTGTTTATCTGCGTTTGCCCCAGGCAGAACGCGAATTAAAAAGAAAACAAGCAGAAAGGACTTAATTTATGAAAATAGCAGTCGGATGTGACCACGGCGGTCTTGAACACAAAAACGCCATTGCCGCTCATTTAAAGGAGCGCGGCTTTGAGGTGACCGATTTCGGAGTAAACAGCACCGCGTCTGTCGATTACCCGGATATTGCCCTGCCCCTTGCCAAGGCGGTTGCGGCCGGAGAGTTCGAGCGGGGAATCCTTGTTTGCGGAACCGGAATAGGAATGTCCCTTGCGGCGAATAAGGTTAAGGGCATCAGAGCCGCCGCATGCAGCGAGCATTTTTCCGCCAAATATACAAGACTGCACAACAATTCAAATATCCTATGCTTAGGCGGACGCGTTATAGGCATAGGGACTGCGCTTGAGCTCGTCGATTTATTTATCGACACAGAGTTTGAGGGCGGCAGACATCAGAGCCGCATAGATAAAATATCGGCGATTGAAAACGGTAACCTTTAAATTTTAATATATCGGAGGATGTAACAATGGAAAAGAATGTATTTGTAATGGATCACCCGCTCATACAGCACAAGCTGTCTATTCTGCGCGACGAAAAAACCGGAACCAAACAGTTCCGCGAGCTTGTCAGCGAGATTGCTATGCTTATGTGCTATGAGTCAACCCGCGATTTGCCGCTTAAAGATGTTGAAACAAAAACTCCTATGATGACCGCAAAAACCCGCGTGCTTGCGGGACGCAAGATGGCATTTGTACCCATTCTCCGTGCGGGACTTGGTATGGTTGACGGTGTTCTGAGCCTTATTCCGTCAGCGCGTGTGGGGCACATCGGTATGTACCGCGACCCTGAAACTCACAAGCCGGTTGATTATTACTGCAAGCTGCCGTCCGACCTTAATGAGCGCGATGTTTTCGTTCTCGACCCCATGCTTGCAACCGGCGGCAGCGCGATTGACGCTGTTACAAAAATAAAGGAATTTTCTCCCAAGCGCATTAAATTTATGTGTATAATCGCAGCTCCCGAAGGACTTGAGGCTTTCACAAAGGCTCATCCCGATGTTCCGGTTTACTGTGCCGGTCTTGACGATTGTCTTAACGACCACGCTTACATTCTCCCCGGTCTCGGAGACGCCGGCGACCGCATTTTCGGAACAAAATAATCCTCTGTATATAATTTAATAAACAGCGGCTGCTGTCAGTAGAAAGCTTACTGACAGCAGCCGCTTTATTTCAGACTGATTTTTTTCTCTTTGTTATCAGCATTGCGGCAAGTCCCGCCGCGAGACCCAAGGCAGCCGGAAGAACCCAGCCTAAACCGTAGCCCGAAAGCGGAAGTATACCCTTTACAAATTCAAGCACTCCGCCCAGATGCAGAGAAGAAATTAACGATTTCGGCAGCGCGCCGATAAAATCGAAAACTGCGGAAATAAGAGTAAATCCGGTAACGAAAACATAAACATATCGGTTATGACCGAATAAATTACCGAACAGCCCTAACAGAATAAGCGTTATCGCCGGCGGATAAAGGAACATAAGCACCGGAACGGAGCAAGCCATTATTGAATTAAGTCCGAGGTTGGCAATTAAAAACGACGCCCCGCTGAATATTACCGCCCAAGCCTTATAAGGCAGCGCCTTAGGGAACAGCTGACAGAAGGTTTCGGAACAGCTTGTAACCAATCCAACCGCAGTTTTAAGGCAGGCAAAGGTGAACATAACAGCGAGTATAACCGCACCGGCGCTGCCGAAGTAATGCTTTGCGACCCGTGCAAAAACCTGACCGCCGTTCTGACAATCCGCCGCAATGCTTCCGCTCTGCGCTCCGACGAGGGTTACGGCTATGTATATTACCGCCATAATAGCGCAGCTGAAAATTCCCGAACGGACAGTATTTTTAGCAACGCTGCCGGGCGACGTTATACCGAGTCCCCTGATAACATTAACAACAACTATTCCGAAGGCAAGGCTTGCAAGCGCGTCCATAGTGTTATATCCCTCAAGAAATCCCGCTATAAACGGTTTAGAAACATAATCGCCGCTCGGCGCTGCATTTGCCGCAGAACCCGCCGGATTTATAACCGCCGCGATAACAAGAGCCGCCAGAAAGACGAGAAACAGCGGATTAAGTATTTTTCCGACCCAGGTTAATATTTTACCGGGAAACAGAGAAAAAGCCAATACAGCGGCAAAGAAAGCCAACGAGAACAAAGCCAAGAACACCGGCTGCTCTGCATTTTTTCCAAACAGCGGCTCAACGCCGACGGTATACGGAACGGTCGCGCAGCGCGGTATTGCAAGTCCGGGACCTATTGCAAGGTATAAAGCGCAGGTAAAGAACACGCTGTAGCCCTTACCGACCTTGCCTGAAAGCTCAATAAGACCGTCGCTGCGGCTTATTCCTATTGCCGCGACTCCGAGCAGCGGAAGTCCGACGCCGGTTATAATAAGACCTATTATCGCCTGCCATACATTTTTCCCGGCAAGCTGACCCATATATATCGGGAATATGAGGTTTCCTGCCCCGAAGAACAGACCGAACAGCATACTTGCTATATAAACAAGCTCTTTCTTTGTTAATTTTTCTTTCAATATTTTCAACTCCGACTATACTATATAATATTTATAATAATATATTTCATACGATTTGTCAAACAAATTTTACCTTTTTTTACTTATTTTGAATAATTTCAGCTTTTTAACGTAAATATAAAACAAAGGAGCTGTTAAGATGAAAAAGCTGAGCTTTTGGATAGCCTTTGCGGTTATCGGAACTGTCGGAACTTTATTGCATTTCTGTTTTGACTGGAGCGGGGAAAATCCGGTTGTAGGCGTTTTTTCCGCAATAAACGAAAGTACCTGGGAGCATCTCAAGCTCCTGTTTTTCCCTGCCGCACTTTATATTGCCGTTGAAAATCTTCTGCGAGGCAGGCTGCTTTCAGGCGCGCCCGCAGCAGCGGCAGGAATTTTTTCCGGTATGGCGTCGATTGTTATAATCTTTTATACCTATTCCGGCGTTCTTGGCAAAAACGTTAATTGGATTGATATTCTTATTTTCTTTATCGGCGTATTCGTAACGCTTATGATAAACGATATATTCTCGCGCAATAAAAAAACGAGCCGCACAGCCGAAATAATTTCAGCGTTGCTGCTCGTTGCTACAACCGTTTTCTTCGGAATCTGGACGTTTTATCCGCCCTCGCTCGGAATTTTCATATCTCCGGTATAGCTTTGTCTATGGCACTATTTAAAAATATACGCCAAATCTCCGAACCAAACCCTGAGTCCGTTCCCGGCGTAATAACGGCGGTATTGCCGGATATTAAAGCCGAGAGCAAGCCATAAAAGCAAATTCCTGCCCTGCAATAATTTTATCCGGCGTTTTTCAAACGAAATAAACCCGGATATTTTTTTTGCGAGTGCGCCGTCTTTCACATACGGCAATACCGCCGTATGACCTGCTGCCGACTCCTCAAGACCTTTAATGCGTTTTTCCCTTTTCCTTATGGGATTCGCGGAAAATGATGCGTTTGCGCTGTGACACCGGTAGCTCATAAGCGGCAGATTTATTATCGCCGCGCCGCCGCCGAGAGCCGAAAGCATAGCAATCTGCCAGTCGTGTCCCAAAAGATTGCTTAGCTCTATCGGCTTTATCCGTTCCTTTACCGATTTCCTGAAGCAGGAGGCGCAGCCGCGGATATATGAATGTCCTATAAGACTTTCCGCTGTTACGGTTTCCAGCGAACCGCTGAAATCCGCCTTATAATGCGGAACGGAAAGAGTGTCGGAGGTATTCCCCTCGCCGTCCGCCAGGCGGTATCGGCAGGAAAGCATTTCAAGCTCCGGATGTTCGCTCAGAATATCCGACATAACCTCAAGCTTGTTTTTATCCCAGATATCGTCCTGGTCGCAGAGGAAAATAATATCTCCGTGAGTTTTTTCAACAGCGCCGTAAAAATTGCGGCAATAGCCCATATTCTCACCGTTTATTTCAACGCTCCAGCCCGAAAGGCCGTTCCTTTCTATAAAGCTGCGGCAGATTTCAGCCGTTCGGTCGGATGAACAGTCGTCACATATCATAACCTCGTCCGGCGGAACGGTCTGCAAGCGCAGGCTTTCAAGCTGCTGTTCAATATATTTTTCTCCGTTATATGCGGCAAGCGCTACCGAAATCATTCTCTCACCCGTAAAAACAGCCTTTGCAGCTTAAATTTCAAAATATACGCAAGCTTGCAGAACCGATATATCCGGGCAGGATTGCAGCTCCCTGCGGCGCGAACCGTAAGACGGGCGGCTTTTCCGCTGCCCGCGGCATTTCCGGCAGCCGCACGAAAAGCCGGGTCAGCCGTTTCGGCTGTTATAACGCGCATTATATCGCTCTTTTTGCAGGATAAAAACATATCCATAACCGCAGAAAAAACCGATTTAATATAATAATAGTCGCAGTATGGTTCGATTCCTTCGGTTACTTCCTTTAAAAGCAGCGCGCGCTGCTTTATTGTTGCAAGCTTTTCGGGATTATAACGCCTTGTTATACTTCCCATATGCAGAACATAATGATAAAAGCATTTATCGCTCACGGCAATTTTCGGCTTTGCCCGGAGCAGCCTTAAATTAAAATCGGTATCCTCATATATTTCTCCCTCAGGGAACTGCATACCGTTTTTTTCGAGGAAATCGCGGCGATAGAGCTTATTCCAAGCCGGGTCTATAAGATTTTTCCGCTTTAGCTGAGCCATAGCCGAATTTATCTCCGCGCCGCGGTAAATACCGGCTTCCGGCACAACATAAGACGCGCTTTTCCCGTTTTCCATTATATAGCCGCATAAAACCATATCCGCCTGCGTTTCCCTGATTTTTGAAAGGCAAAATTCGAGACACCCGGCGTCGATATAATCATCGCTGTCAACAAAGCAGATAAACTCTCCCGAAGCCCGCGACATACCATAGTTTCTCGCGGAGGCGAGACCGCCGTTCGGCTTTTCAAAATATTTTATTCTGCCGTCCTTTTCGGCGGCGGCGCGGCAGATATCACCGCTTTTATCGGGCGAACCGTCGTTTATAAGCAGCAGCTCAAAATCCGAAAAAGTCTGACCGAGGATAGAGGCGATACATCTTTCAATATCTTTCTCAACCTTATATACCGGGACAACAACGCTGATAACGCACATATCAATAACGGATTTTGCCCTCGGCGACCTGCTTTAAATGCGCGCCGTAAGGTGACTTCCCGTAGCGGTTAGCCGATTCAAGAAGCTTTTCGCGGTCTATCCAGCCGTTTATATACGCAATTTCCTCAACGGCGGAAATCTGTATTCCCTGACGGTTCTCTATAACCTTAACAAACTCTGACGCCTCGCTTAAAGCGTCCATAGTTCCGGTATCGAGCCAGGCATATCCTCTGCCGAGGGTTACGACGTTGAGATCTCCCATTTCGAGATACATACGGTTAAGGTCGGTAATCTCAAGCTCGCCTCTTGCGGAGGGCTTTACCTGCTTTGCAAGCTCAACTACGCGGTTGTCATAGAAGTAAAGTCCGGTAACGCAATAATTCGACTTAGGATGAGCCGGCTTTTCCTCTATCGAAACAGCCTTTCCGCTTTCATCAAACTCAACAATTCCGAAGCGCTCCGGGTCGTCAACATAATAGCCGAAAACGGTAGCTCCATTTTCGCGTGACGCCGCCTCGCGCAGGTGCTTTGTAAGTCCGCTGCCATAAAAAATATTATCGCCGAGAACCATGGCGCAGCTGTCGCCGTTTATAAACTCCTCGCCTATAAGAAACGCCTGAGCAAGACCGTCCGGCGAGGGCTGAACCTTATAGGAAAGGTTAATGCCGTAATCCGAGCCGTCGCCCAGAAGACGCTCGAAATTCGGCAGGTCGTGAGGAGTAGAAATTATCAGAATATCGCGTATACCCGCAAGCATAAGGGTTGAAAGCGGATAATAAATCATCGGCTTATCGTAGACCGGAAGAAGCTGCTTAGAGGTTACCATCGTAAGCGGATAAAGACGCGTTCCGCTGCCGCCTGCAAGAATAATACCTTTCATTTTTAACACTCCTTAAATTCAATCACAGATTTACAATATCTATGCTGTTTATAAGAACATCCTCAACCGGCATATCTGCCGCGCCGACCTCAACAGCGGCTATCGCATCGACAACGTCCATTCCCTCGGCAACCTGACCGAAAACGGTATGGTGATAATCAAGCCACGGCGTTCCGCCGATACTGCTGTAAGCTTCGATAATATCCGCCGGGAAATATTTTTCTCCGAGCTGCTCCATCTGAGCCGTCATACCGTCCGGAACGCTGCTTGCCTGAACGATAAAGAACTGACTGCCGTTTGTTCCCGGTCCGGCGTTTGCCATAGAAAGCGCGCCGCGGAGATTATGGAGCGCAGGATGAAATTCGTCCTCAAAGGGATGACCGTATATCGACTCTCCGCCCGTTCCGTTGCCCTTGGGGTCGCCGCCCTGAATCATAAAATCACGGATAACGCGGTGAAATTTCAAGCCGTCGTAATAGCCGTTTTTAGCGTGGGTCGTGAAATTCTCAACGGTTTTGGGAGCATACTCCCCGAAAAGGCGGATTTTTATATCTCCGAGTGTTGTATGAAGAACCGCAAGGGTATCGCCTGCGGCGGGTTCGTTTAACTGAAAAGCTGACATTTCAAATTCCTCCAAAGATTTTTCTTTATTTTACCAATATTTTGCCCGAAAGGCAACTGTTATTTCGTATCATCGTGATAAAATTTATAAATTTTTTCCGCAGTCGGACGGGAAACGCCCTTAACGGCGGCAATTTCATCGATTTCTGCACTCCTTATGGCTTTCATTGTTTTAAACGAGGAAAGCAGAGCCTTTGCGGTTGCTGGGCCTACTCCCGGTATGGAGCGCAGCTCGCTCGAAAGCATACCTCCTGAACGGCGGGACTTATGGTAGGTAATCGCGTATCTGTGAACCTCGTCCTGAATAGAGGTTACGAGCGTAAAGGCGCGGCGGTTCTGCTTTATCGCAATATCTCCTCCGCCGGCAGTTATCGCGCGGGTGCGGTGCTTCGAGTCCTTAACCATACCGAACAGCGGAACGCTTATGCCGTGCTTTAAAAGCACAGGCTCAACGGCGGATATCTGCCCCTTGCCGCCGTCAAGCAGAATAAGATCCGGCAGGGTTGAGAACGCCTGGTCAGTCCCCTTTTCGTATTCGTTAAAGCGGCGGTCGAGCACCTCAGCCATAGACGCGAAATCGTCCTGACCGACAAAGCCCTTTATCTTAAAACGCCTATAAGCCGCCTTAAAGGGTCTGCCGTCCTTAAAAACTATCATTCCGGCAACATTCTCCGCTCCGGCGGTATTTGAAATATCATAGGATTCTATATACCTCGGCGGCGAGGGCATACCGAGCAGCTGGGCAAGCTCGTTAAGAGCCGCCATTTCCCTGCCGCTGCGCTCGGTTTTCTGGGAGAGGTTCTGAGCCGCGTTATCTCTGCACATTGAGAGCAGCTCGCGCTGCTGACCGCGCTCCGGCAGAATAAATTCAACCTTTCTGCCGCTTTTTTCGGTAAGCCATCTTGTTAAAAGCTCCGAATCGGCAGGCAGCTCATCGATAAGAATACGCGGCGGAATATCCTCGGAATCGGAATAATACTGCTGCAAAAAGTCGGAATAAAAGGACGTTTTTTCGGAATAGCCATCGGCAAAGAAGTGCTTTTTATCGGCAAGGCGGTTTTCCTTGAATATCAGAACGCTTACGCAGGCAAGCTCGCCTATCGCCGCGCAGCAGAAAATATCCTCTCTGCGATAGGGCGACATAACGACCTTTTGCCGCTCGCCGAGCTTTTTTATCGCCGCGATACGATCCCTGAACCGCGCCGCGTTTTCAAAATCGAGCCGCTCGGCGGCTTTTTCCATTTTTGCGGTTAGGGCGCTTATCATTTCCTCGCTGCTGCCGCGGCGGATAAAATCGCGCGCCGCCGCAACGGTTTCCTCATAATCCTCAAGGCGGATTTTTCCGCGGCAGGGAGCGTCGCACAAGCCGATATGATAATTAAGGCAGGGCTTTGAGGGGGCGTCAAAGCTGCGGTTACAGTCCGGCAGGCGGAAAACCCGGCGCACCTCCTCAACCGTATCCTTAACGACATACGCCGAATAATAGGGTCCTATATATTCGCCGCTTTTTCCGAGCTGCATAGCGGTTTCTATCCGTTTCCATTTTTCATCGGTTATATGAATATAATGATACCCCTTATCATCCTTTAAAAGTATATTATACTTCGGCTGGTTCTGCTTTATCAGCGAGTTTTCGAGAATAAGCGCTTCAAACTCGCTGTCGCAGAGTATCGTCTCGAAATGGTCAACGTTTGCGACCATCTGCCGCACCTTTTCGGTATGCTGATTTCCGCTGCCGAAATACTGCGTGACCCGGTTTTTCAGCGCCTTGGCTTTTCCTATATATATTATTTTATCTGATTTATCCTTCATAATATAGACGCCCGGCGTAAGCGGCAGACGGTTAGCCTGCTCTTTAAGCCTTGCGAGCGCTGCGGGGTCGGCATAACGGTTCAATTTATCACCTGCTGTTCCTTATATATTTAAAGGATATCATAAACCGACCGCCATTTCAAGAGCGGGCTTATAAATCGCGGCTTTCCTTAACGGCTTTGTAATAATATAAAATCATCAGCAGCATATAATCCTTGGATTCGAGAGCGGCTTTTATTTTCTGCTCGATTTCCGCGTCGGTCATAACGGTATTATTGCACATTTCCGTTATACAATCAAAATTTTCGATAAACAAATACACACATTCCTTTGCTTTGTCCGGCAATTTGTTCACATTCTCTAAAAAATTTTTGTTTTCTGTCATAATTTTCTTCCTCCTAAATTTTAAACTGGATTTATACATCCAATACTGTCAATTTATTTATTGTATAATGAATATAGATTGACAATCGCTATTATAACACTTAAATTTTTATTTTGGACATTCAATGAATGTTTTGAGGAGATAATATGTTTATTAACAAAGCACCGGACGATTTAAATAATATTTCAGGCAAAAACATAAGGCGGAAAAGGCAAATTCTCGGCATTTCTCAGCGGCAGCTCGCCGATATGCTCCAGATATCCGGACTTGACATAAACAAAAACGCAATTCAGCGAATTGAGTGCGGTAAAAGATTTGTAACCGATATAGAAATTGTAGCTATCGCAAATGTTTTACGGCTATCTTATAATGATATTCTGAAAAATAAAAAAGAGCCTTGAATTTTGCGTGAAATGGGGATATAATTAGCCCAAAGGGGGTCCCGAAACGACTAATAAGATTGAAGTTAAATTAAGACTGCCGCAGGAATTAAAAGACCGTCTGCAAAAAGAGGCGGAAAAGCAAAAAAGAAGCGTAAACAACCTACTCGAAGTAATAATTGAAGGCTATTTAAACGGTGTAGAGCAATAACAAAACCGGCGTACAGGCGCGGCAAGATCAACCCTTGCCCACCTTTTCCCGGAAATGACGGCGAACATCGTCGCGCCTGTATTGACGGTAATTTATCTGTTTATTCTCGACTGGCGGCTGGCGCTGCTGTCGCTTGCGGTGTTCCCTGTCGCGTTTGTTTTTATGATGACGGTTATGGGCGGCTACGCCAAGGATTACGAGGGCGCGGTTTAATAAGCAAAATAATTTTTTTAAAAAACTCTTGCAATTTACCGGCGTATGTGGTATACTTACAAATGCTTTGAGATTTCAAGTCTTTTCAAAGCCTATATGGGGGTATAGCTCAGCTGGGAGAGCGCTTGAATGGCATTCAAGAGGTCAGCGGTTCGATCCCGCTTATCTCCACCAGAAATCCTCATTCGTAAGAATGAGGATTTTTACTTTTTACCTCTTCGATATTAACTCTTACCTCAAAATAAAAACTGCGTTTGGCAAATCGGAATTTGTGATGGTAAATATCGCTCTTTTATGAAACAGTCCGTTTTACGGGCTGTTTTTTATGTCTGCCGCGGTTTTAGTCTATTATTTTCGGTTAAAACTTCTTGACAAATCCTAATGACAAGAGTATAATACATTTTGACAAATATGTTTGTCATTTAGACAATAAAAGCTGTCAGACGGAGGTGCTGTATGATACTGCGAAACCGATTAAAGGAACGCAGAGCCGCGCTGAACGTCAATCAACAGGAAATGGGGCGCTTATGCGGCGTATCTCGGCAGACAATCAGTCTTATTGAAAGAGGCGATTATTCGCCGTCCGTTACCCTCGCCCTGACGATTGCAAAAGTATGCGGCGTTACGGTTGATGAGATATTCTTTTTACAGGAGGAAAATAAAAATGGAAAATGACGAAATAAGAAATGCAAACCGCAAAGCGCTGCCGAAATTTTTATTGATTATGGCTGTTGTCTCAATTATGGGATTTACATTAGGCTTTCTTGCCGAAAAATACAGTCTGAGCACCCTGACCGGCGTGCTGAAAAGCGCAGGAGCCTTTTTCGGAATGTATATCGCGCCATGGATGATGCTCGGAATAACGGTAATTATGCCGATAATCTGCGTTTCCCTTTATCGGAGCGCAAAAAAGCAAATCGACTTATGGGACGGCGAGGATGAAGAAGTATATACGATTATTGACCGAAGGCTTTCGCTTGTTTTATGGATTTTAAACTCATTTCTTATTTTTTCGTTTTTTCTTATGGCAGCGGTATATTCGGGCGGTACTGATATTTTTGAAAGCGGTTATATGACGGTGCTGTTTTTTATTACAGTTGTGTCAGTTTTTGTTGTTATATTCGAAATGCTTATCATAGGACAAAAATGTGTAGATTCCGCAAAGAGGATTAACCCTGAAAAAAAGGCGTCGTTTTATGATATGAAATTTCAAAAGAAATGGATGGAGGACTGTGATGAAGCTGAAAAAATTATGATTGGAAAATGCGCGTTCAAGGCATATTCCGCAACAAACAGGTTGTGCGCCGTATCGGCGGGAGTGCTTGCAGGCTGCGCGCTGATTTTCAAAATCGGTTTTTTGCCGTCGCTCGCGGTTTGCCTTATTTGGCTTGTCAACCGTTCGGTATATTGCAGGGAAGCTATCCGGTATTACAAGGCAGGAAACAAAATTCCCTGAATCCTTAAATAAATCGCGGCAGAGCCGGCGGGAGGAAAAATGGAAAACTGTATTTATTGGCTGCCTTTCCTTTTTATTATCATTATACTTCTGGAACAGCAGCGAAAAAGAAAAATAGCAATTATAAAACATATTTTAAATAATAAGAAACACAGTAAGGAGAACAAAGCAATGAAAGAGTTAGCTAAGCAGTTTATCGGCAAAGAGTGTATTATTTACACCGTGACAAGCTCCGATTCAACAATTAAGGGTACAATTAAAGAGGTATCGGACGGCGGTATTATTGTTGAGGATAAAGACGGCGCTCAGGCGGTTAATCTTGAATTCATAACCCGTATCCGCGAATGGCCGCGCAACGCCAAAGGTAAAAAGAAACAGGTTATTGTTTGAGGATAAACGGGTGAATTTGAATTTTGAGAATAAATTTATAAATTTATCTTGATTATTTCCGAGGTATATGATATAATAGTAACGTTGCAAATGCGCTGATAGCTCAGTTGGATAGAGCATCTGCCTTCTAAGCAGAGGGTCGGGGGTTCGAATCCCTTTCAGCGTGCCAAAAACCGATGTCTTAAAAGGATGTCGGTTTTCTTTTACCCCCTCAAGCAATAAAGCCTACCCCCCTGCTCCGTTTCGCTTAAATGAAGGGGCGGCGAAAAATGACCTGAAAATCGCACCTTAAACCGCCAACCTATAAGCAGCCAAAAACTAAAGCCTGCCCATAAGTTTTAGTTTAATTATTTTCGGGAGTAAATCTGGAGCAAAAACGGAAATCATATATAATATTTATTTTAAAGACCTATGCTTTGTACTTTCAGAGCATAGGTCTTTTTTTATTTCAGAAATGCTTTTTCTTCCTGCTATAAATTGCGGTTCCTGCTGCGCCGGAAACAAAGAGCAGCGCAATCCAAGCATCAATCAGTCTGTCATCGCCGGTTTTCGGAGAAACAGATGTGCCGGTATTGCCGGTTACCGACGACGCAATGGCATAATATCCTCCCTTTTCAATGGTAAATGATATTTTATTGCCGCCGCTCTTTGAGGCGAGCTGTGATACACTTCCGTCCGCGGCAATCCCGGCTGCCTTGAGCTTACCGAATCTATTCGCCAATGCGACGCTTACCTCATACGTCATATTTACGTCAACACGATTTCCGTATTCGTCTATAAAATAAATATCATAAAACAAAACATCGGTTCCCAAATCAGCCGTACAGCCTGAAATCCACCGATAAGCATATTCATCCTGTTCAGTAATCGGAACAATCACCATTCTCAGGGAAGAAGCGGCGGATTTCGGCGTTAATGTGATTTTTGTTTCGTCAGGCAATTCCGCAATATAATTGCCGTTATCATCCTCTTCTGCGCCGTAACAGCCGTCAGGAAGCGTATAAACCGATTTTGCAAACACGCCGATCGTCTTTTCCTCAGGCAAATTGCTCCCTGCGGCGGAAACCGATACCGAACAAAAGACGGACAGTATAACGGCGGCAATGAGGACAGCCGTTTTCTTCATATTTTCATCCTCCCACAGTAGTATTCAACGTTACGGCTCCGGCGCTATAATAGGTTTCCGGCTCGTACGCCATAATTTTTAGCTTTATGCTTGCCCCATTTTCGGGAACGGTGTCAAATGTAACAGTCCTTACATATTCATTCGGCTTTAAAATTCCTGTTTCGGCAAGAATATTATCATCCGCATCAAGGATACGCAGCTTTAACCAGACCTCGTTGCCGTCATCGTTGGTAAAGTACACATCAGCCGAGCTTCCATTCAAATCAACCTTGCCGCATATATGGGCTGAGAAACTCATTCCGTCCCTATAAATCTGCGTCCAGCTTTCGTCCGCCGCATCCGGCATACCGCTTTGCGCCGCTGTTTCAAACGGCGGCGGAACAAACTCTGCTTGTTCAGACTTTCCGCCTGTCAGAGCAAGAGACAGAACCATTCCGATAACGGCAAGAAAGCAAGCAGCAGCAGAGAAATAAATGGCTTTACTCTTCATATTTTAAAACTCCTGTACACTCCCTATCATCCTTCATTTCCGCCCGCCGGCGTCTTGGCGGACAGAAATCAGGGATGATTTTCGGAACACAGGCCGCATATCGGCATACAGCCTGTGCTCCGACTGCATTATTCGTTTACTAGGGTCACCGTCACCGTACCGATTTTTGTACCGGCTGTCTTTTCGGAAGAGAGCGCTCCGCTCAGGCTGAGTGCCGCGCTGTCAGAAGGTGCGCTCAGAGGCTCAGTATCTACGGCGCTTTCAAGATTAAGCTCTGCATCGGAAAAAGTACCGATAATTCCGCTGTACTCCGACTCAGGCGCATAGCTGAGCTGTACGGTTACGGCAGCATTGGAATGATTTGTGACTTTGATTTTGTTTGCGTCCGGCTCACAGCTCCATGCGGCTGCTTTGGCACCGTCATATTTGTGGCTGGCGGGGTTCCATGTGCCGGCGGATGCATCGGTATAGGTAAACTCCATACTGCCCCAGGCGATATCTATACTGTAAATCGTTTCAGAAGCACCGCCCGCAACATAAGTACCCTTAACCTCTGCGGAATTGCTTCCGCCTATGGCAGAGATAGAATCTGCCGCAAAGGCGGTTACGGACGTCATAGAAAGCAGCGCCAAAGTGAGAATAATTGCAAATATCTTTTTCATTTTCCTTCGTTCCTTTCCGGTATAAAATATAAATCAACTCAGAGAAACCGTAACAGAGCCGACTTTTGTAAATTCTAAAACATTACTTGCAAGGACTCCGGATAGCGTCAGCCTGGTGACTACGCTGTCGGCACCGTCTGCATTGTCCTCAACTCCGGCATCAAGAGTGTCGGTCGTTACGCTGAATTCGCCGGTGACGCCGCCGTAGCCCTCGGCAGCCGCATAGGCAAAATCGACCTTTACATCCTTATTGGAATGGTTGACGACGGTAACGTCGTTGCCGTCTGCCGTCCAGCTTGCAGAGGTATTGTCGGTATACTTATGGGTAGCAGGGTCCCAGTCGCGTGTACCGGAGGCAGAATAGGTAAACTCCATTTTGCCCCATGCTACGTCCACGCTGTATACCTCCGGGGTAGTTGTGCCGCCTGCGTACTTAGCCTTAACATCGATGCTTCGGCTTCCGTTTTTGCCTATGGTATCTTCTTGAGCCGAGGCGGTAACCGGTACAGCCAAAACCAAAGCAGCCAGTAACATAACAAATATTTTTTTCATTTTAAAAAGTTCCTTTCTGTCTTTATATTTCACGCCCCTGCGGGCGAAGAAAGCATCACTCAGTCACCGTGACGGTTACGGGAATTTCGGTATTTATCATCGCTTTTTCTCCGCTTGCCCGGTCATAATACAGGACGATAAATTTCCCGTCATAGCCGCCTGCGGCAAGCCGCTTTTCGGCACCGTCCAAAAGGCTCAGGGCAGAAACCCTGTTACCGGGCTCCAGTCTGCCCGACTGAAGGATAACGACATCATCTATCACAAGCTGAAGCAGCATATCCTGATTGGATTTTGTCGGGTTGGCAAACAAAAGCGCTGCGTTCCTATCCGAAAGGCTGATGCTGACCTCTTTTGCATAGGTAAGACCTACTGCTCCGCCGCCCTCAGGCTGCGAGAGCTTTTCTTCCCCGTCATCACCAATCGGCTCAGCGTTTTCCTCAATCTGCCGCGGCGCATAATCGGGAGCAAGGACGGGAGTGCCGTCACGGAACCATATTGCCCAAACGCTGAGCCCCACGGCGGCAGCCGTAATAAGCAGCAAAAGCAAAATAAGCAGATATTTCTTCTTGTTTTCCTTTTTGTTATCATCCATGCTCAATCATCTCCAATCGTAACAGTTACCGACCCGATTACCGCCTTATTCATAGATTCGGTCGGTTTCCCCTTCAAAATCAGCCAAGCAGATTTCTCTGCCCCGACAGGCAGAGTGACCGGCGCGGTAATGGCTGCCGCTCCGTCAGTAAAGCCGCCGGACACCGTGTTCTTTGACTGCGTGTAGCGATAGGAGACGCTGACCGCAGCTTCGCCGCTGTTTCGGACGGTGATTTTGTTTCCGTTCGTTTTATCCGGCTTCCAGCCTACGCCGTCATAGGTATGTGCCGCCGCATTCCATGCTCCGTCCGAATAGGTAAACTCCATATCCGCCCAGGTAATATCCACGCTGACAATATCAATATGAATATCTTTGCAGCTTACGGAACTGTTCCCCGCATTATCAATGGCTGTCACGGTTATTCTTGTATCGCCTGCCGGAAGCTCTGTCAGCGTAAAGCCGACGTCTGCTCCCCCGCTTGCCGGTACACTTCCGGTTTTCAGAGCTTCATTGCTGTTTTCTATCTCATAGGCTACCGAAGCAAGCCCCGACGAGCCTGCGCCATTCTTACTGTCATTTACGGTAACTTTAATTCCGGAACCTGCGGAATAATCGCCAAAAGAAATCTTAGGAGCGGTCTTATCTATCTGAATCTTCTTAAAGCCCTCGGTTTTGTTGGCTTCTCTGCCTGTAACCGTATCACCTGCATTATCGTAAACCTTGTAATAGACGTAATACTCGCCCTCGTCGCTTACGGTAATTGTATTTCCGATAAGCTCCGTCAGTCCCTCGGTCGGGATTTCGTTGTTATTTGAAACGATTTTATACCATTTCTTCCCGACTCCGCTCTGGCCGTCGCCTGCGGTTATTGTAATAGTCTGATTATCCTTCGACCAGCTGTCCGAACCGCCGCTTACGGCTGCGGTCGGCGGATCAAAATCCAGCTTATCGACCTTTACGGCAGCGCTGTTCTCTCCGCCGTAGTCAAGATCGCGGACAGTCACAGTATAATTCCCGTTCTGCCTTGCCCAGACCTGACCGCTTGACTCAGTACTTGTTTTGCCGTCCGGTAAAATAACCTCATAATTCTTTCCGACATAATCCGAAAGTTGCCAGGTCAAGGTTGCCGTATCGTTTGTCCATACTGTCGGCGCGCCTGTTATGGTGATTGCCGGCGTATGATTATCAACCGCCGTTTGAGAAATCACCGTATAAGGCGACGAATAGGCTGTGCAGGTATGGTTCAGATAATCGGAAACCTTTATATGCAGGTATTTGACAGTCGGCGCACTTTCGCTTGCCGTATAAGTAACCGTCGCTGCGCCGGTCTGAAGTGTTGTCCAGGAATTCGGCGCTGCGGTACCGTTCGTCCAGCCGTACTGCACGGTTTTCACACCCGAATGTGCGTCGGCATAGGTTATCGGCAAAACAATTTTTGTGTAAATGCCGCTTTTGGGCGATTCAGCGGAGCCGTCTGTCGGCTCTCCGACAGAAGCCGTAGGATTTACCCTATCAATCCTCTCAACCTGAACGGTTTTAGAAACGGTAACGTCTCCTGCTGTAAGCAGAAACGTATAATAACCGCTTTCGGTAACAGTAACGCTCGCCGCAGTTTTGCTCAGCGTTGTCCACGATGACGCATCCGATTTGCGGTATTTCAGCGTTTGCGCTCCCGACGCCGAAATGCTTATTTTTCTGCTTTCAGCCCAGTTTGTATTATCTGCCGTAACGGTCAGCGTCGGCGGCGTACTGCCCGATGCAGGGTTCGCAGCCGTACCGAAATCAAGACAGGCGTTTTTATAGGTCGAAGCGCCCGTTGTGGCATAAACCGCTTTCACGTGAAGATACCACTTGCCGTTTGACGCTCCGCTGCCCGGCTCTTTCCGGATTGAAAGCGAAAGTCCTGAATTTTTCGCAGCCGTAAGCTCTGACGATGAAAGCTCCACCCAGCCGTTCGTGGGCGCGGTCGCTGAATCCGACCAGGCGCAGCTCATTCCCGTGGTCTTTGCCTTAACCTCATTAACCGTAACGGTTGCCTTGCCGGTGCCGCTCGTAATGCCGTTTGCCGTAACGATGAAATTCGGTACTGATGTATCAACGGCTGCCGTTGTGGTTCCCGTGCCGCTTTCTGTCGCTTTGGTGGTTGTGCCGTTGCACATATCCTTGATATAGCTTGTATTTGTGATACCGTTCACAGCAAGCCTTCCGCTTGCGTTTTCCGCCACAGTTCCCTTAAAATAGAGAACATTCGTATTTGCACCGCCGGCATAAGAGGCTTTTCCCCAGGATGTATTCACCACAACGCTTTTAATATTGACGCTGTTTACGCTGTCAACAATCTCATCAAAAATCAGAGAAACCGTAAAGGTATCTCCAACCTTATAAACCCCTCCCGCCATGGGAGCGACCGAGACAAGCTGGGGTTCTTGGGTGTCAAGCAGCTTGAGGTAATTGTATTCATCCTTTTCAACCCATTTATCTCCGCCGCTGCCGCTGGCGCTGTATCCGACAGCGATTTTATCCTGAGTAACAGGAAAAACCAGAGCGGTACTGTTCCCAAAGCCGTTCTTTATATATTCGTTCGTAGGCTTTCTTGCCGTTGTTCCGGCTCCGGACGGGAAGCAGTAGGCAGCATAATTTTTATTTGCGCTGCCTGCTCCCCCGTGTTCCAGAGTCATTGCATAGGCAGCGGGGTTCATATCGTTAAAATTTGTAAATCCCTTGTATTCCCCGTCGTATGGGTAAAAATTTGTATTTATAGAACCGCCGGGAGTAATCTGAATATGCTGATATCCGGCATTTTCCTCTTTGATTTTAACCTGCATATAATACGAAAGACCGGTTGCCGTGTTTCTCCAGTAATTCTCATTTAAATTTGAAACGCTGACCGTTATCGTACGCGAAGCGGCGCTTCCCGTTTTTCCGTTATACCAGCCCAATTTGTCATCTTCATAGTCGCCGCGCGTCGTCTCATCGGTGTACGACGCAAAACATTTATAGTCGGTATAGTAATTCCGGTTTACTGTATAAGAGGAGCCGTTTGCCATCGTCCTTGCGGCGCTCGCTGTACTGCCCAGGCTTCCGCCTCCGACTACCCTGTAAATTTCAACCGAATAGGTGCGGTCCGCGTTACTGTATGCGGTGGCGGGCTTGTTGATGTACGGTGTATTTGCGGTCTTTTCTGTTATTGTTATGGTTTTTGATTTTTCTCCTGCATTAAAGGTCAGCGTGCCGTTTTTGTGCGTAAAGTGCGTACCGCCTACCGCCGAGCCGTTGACCGTGCGATAATAGACGGTCTGCGTACCTTCGGTGCCGTCGCTTCTTGTTACCGTAAAGGTGCTGTTATTATTGTTTTTTATCGTAAAGGTGCCGTATGCAGGAAGTCCTAACCCTATTGCAATTTCCTCGCTGTAATAGGTAACTCCGCCTGCCGTAATATACGCTCTGGCATAATATTCTACGCCCTTTTGCAGATTATCCGCCGTGACGGAAATTTTGTCGCCTGCCCTGCTTGCCGCAGTCGCCGTTGCTGCTTTGCCGTTATTTACGGTAAGGCTCGGAGAGTTCATAACTCCCCACACAAAGCCGCTTTCCGTAATCGCGTCGGTTCCGGGATTGTTCAGCCTTGCGGTGAGATTTTTTGTGCTTTCCGTAAAAACGGGCGCCGAGATATCCACATAAGAAGAAACGTAAACCGAGCATTTCTTTGAGGCAGTATTTCCCGCTTTATCCGTTGCCGTTACCGTGACATTTTTATTGCCGGGCGTTGCGGTAAAGCCTGTCGGCAAGGTCACGGTAACGGTACATTCCGAAACAGGCTCGTTGTCCGTGACGGTGAGCGCGGCTTGCACCGCTTTTTTTACGGTTTCATCGGAATCACCCGTCATAACCTGAGTAGGGGTATAGCCGATATTCGGCGCCTGAATGTCCTTCCAATGAGCCGAAAGCTGCATTGATTTTTCAGGGATAAAGCTCTGTCCTGCCGAATATGTCTTGTTTGTTTCGGTATCCCTCCAGTTTACAAACGAATAACCGGAGCGGGTCGGCTTCTGAGAAGATATTTTGCTGTTTTCTTTCTTCCAGACCGCCTGAGTTGAAGGAACGCTGCCTGCATTTTCGCTGTTTCCGTCATAGCGCACAGCCAGCGGACTTTGGAAATTTGCCGTAATGGAATTTCCGACGCTGTCTGAAACAACAAACATAACCGTGTCAGGTGAATTAAACGAAACAGTATAGCTTCCGTAATCTAAAACCTTGATTTTATCGCCATCATATGTAATGGTAACGGTATAATCCTCCGGCTTCTCCGAGCCCTGCTTTTCAATATTATTAAGCGAAGCCGACACGCCGCCGGAGGTAACGCTTTCCTCCTCATAGGTATAGGCATAGTACGGACCGCAGTTCTGCGCTCCGCCGTATCCGCAGAAATAGCGGTATTCCGTAGGAATTTTGGAATTCGGAACCTTATAAAGTCCTCCGACTATGCAGTTGTCAAAATCCTTGCCCGGCGTAATCACATCCACATAAACCTTTACCGCGGCATCTTTTCCATACTTGAATTTTATGTAGCCGGCAGATTTGTTTGTCACATTCGTTGCCTTTAAAATTGCTCCTGCGCCAAGCGAGGACACCGCATCGCCGTAATCGTAAATACCGTTTAAAAACGCATAGGTCTGACCCGGCGTGAACTCCGTTGTTTCCGCAAAGCTGTGATAAATAAACGCCTTTCCGCTGCCGTCTATTCTTCTCAGCGCTATGGGCGAAGCTTCATTTTCCGCATTGGCAGCAAATCCGCCGTTCCACGGTGCCGTTCCGACAAGCTGAGAAAATACGATGATAATACACAATACCGCCGCCGACAGGCGATTTATTATTTGCTTTTCCCTATCCTTAATCATTCGTTTCGTCCCCCTTCCGATAAGCCTGACTGTTCTAAAAGCAGCTGGTCTGTCTTCTTCCGTAAGAGGAGCAGCATATCAAGCTCCTTGAGCGATAAATCAAAGCCTTCTTCGCCGAACAGCGCCAGCAGCTCGGTAAGATAGCTCTTTTTGCTCATTTCACTTCGCCGCAGAGAGAGGTTTTTCAGCGCTGTTTTCAATTTCTCATTGGTATCAAGCTCATAATTGAACCTTGCCGCCTTGCCAAAGGTCAGTCTTTTTTTACCGAAAAGCACGCGCTTTCACCCCCCGGACACCATGAATTTAGTTAAGTATAACTTAAGTATAGCAAAAAACCACCCTTACGGATGGTTTTCTTCGTAATTGGTCATTTTTTAAGCGTAATTGGTTTTCGGGGTCAGGTTTTCAGGATAACGCATAGGGTAAGAATACCGTTCTCCAAACGATAGCTTACATCGCCGTTGTATTTTTTTGCTGCCGTCAGCATACTTTCCATACCGATTCCCTTCTGCTTTATCATACTGTTTTCGATAACAAGTCCCGGCTTGCAGGGGTTACTGCACACGATAACGGTTTTATCCGAAACCGTTCGGATATTGACCGTTATCTCGCCGTGAGCGCCGCATTCCCTGCACCCGTTGACGGCGTTTTCCAAAAGATTTGAAAGAATGGCAACAAAATCCATATCGCTGACGGCGGTTTCTTCCTGCGTGTCCGCTTCAACAGAAACACAAATTCCGGCATTTTGAGCTTTGGTATAAAAGCCGCTGAGTATTGCGTTTACCGTCACGTTAGAACAAAATTCTTTAGGCTTTGCAGCGTCCAGACTCTCGTTATACTGTTCTATGTAGTGCAGAGCCTGATTAGTCTCTCCCTTTTGGAGCATGGCGGCAATATTTTGATTGTGATGTCTGAAGTCGTGCCGGATGGTTTTGGCAAACAGCTCATTTTCTTTTGCGGCCTTAAGCTGGAGCTGCAAATACTTCATATTTTCTTCAATCAGCTCCATTCTGCTTTCCTTTATCATATAGCGTATCATACCGAAAATAATCCACAATACCGAAAAATAAATCAGAACAGTAACGACAAACAGAGGGCTGTACCACGCCCTGAAATCATTTTTCATAGTATAAATAAAGCAAAATATAGAAAATACAATCAAAAACATCACGGAAACCAGCGAGATAGAGCGCCAGATTTTATTGTTTGATCCGGGCACCTCCCGCATTGCCGGACGCAAAAAGACGACATATGCCCATATCGCCGGCAGATACAGCAGGGTTCTTATAACCGTTTTCGCGTATACGGCAGCGGCGCCGTATTCATTCCTGAACCATATGCTGCTTATCATAGCGGCGCTACAGAAGAAAATACAGAACATAGATGAATAGGTAAGAAACAGAAACACCTTTTTATAGGCAGGGTCGGTCGAAGTCGCCATAAAAATAATAAACGACACCAAAAGGGTACTTACAAACGTAAGGGAAGCCGCATGAAAAGAATGAATGTCAAACAGCACCCTGGAAACAAGCATTGCAAGACAGACAAAGACGGTTAAAAATACGAAATATATCGAAACTGTCTTTTTAACGGAATATTTCCGTTCGGTCATAACGGCAAAGCAAACAATGTGCATCAGGACTGTAAGCATTAAAGCCGCAAGCTGCCGTGTCATTTTCCGGTTGCCTCCCTTGTGTAAAAATCAAAATACTGCTTTTTCAGTTCTCCTCTAAGCCGCCGGGGAACGGGTATGCGATCTCCGTTTGACATTTCAAGGGTCGTTTCAAGCAGGCTTTGCACGAAGCGCAGGTTTACTATGTATGACGCCCCGACCGCCGCGAAGCAATTTGCTGTCTGAAATATATTTTTAAGCTCCGTAAGGGTTATATGCGTTTTCAGGCGTTTGCCTGATTTTAAACAGATTTCCGCAATGTGATTTTTTGCCTCCGCATATAAAACGTTATACAAATCTATGCGGTGAATTTCCTTTCCGCACGGAACGGTAATATATAAACGGTTGCGTCTCTTTTCAACGGCTCTGTCAAGCGTATCCGTCAACCGCTGTTTGGTGTACGGCTTTGTAAGATAGTCGCCTGCATGAAGCGCAAACGCTTCCACCGCAAAATCGGGGCTTGTCGTCAAAAAGATAATATCGGTGTCATCTCCGCTTTTGCCGAGAATTTCCCGCGCAACCTCGGTACCCAAAATACCGGGCATACAAATATCCAGCAGCGCGATATCCGGAACACCGCTTTTGCCCATCTCTTCCAGCATATTGAAAGGATTTAAAAAGCATTTTACGGCGAGCGAAAGCTCCGGATGTGTCAGGGCGTATTCGGAAACAATTTGCCGCATATTTTCAAGCTCGGTTTTTTGGTCATCACATATCATAAGGTTCATAATAACATCCCCAATCCCCGGAATGATATCGGCAGTCTGCTTTTACTTAAAATCAATGTATTTTACACAAATTGTACGCAGATACAAAAATCCGTTTCGCATTATATCACATTTTCCGACAAATTTCAATCCACCCTGACGGCGGATACAGAAAAAGTCCCGGTATTTCCAAAACAGAAACACCGGGACTTTGCCTTAAAACCATTTAACTGCTATTTTTTGCGCGCAGCGGCATTACCGCAGCTAAAGCGCCTGATATATTCCGTTACGTACCTTTCCGCTCTCAGCCGGTACGCCAAACTTTACAAAGGGCGAAAACAGACCGTGAAACGGGCTGCTGACAACAAACGGCGGTATGCTCCCGGAGAGGGCAGCATACCGCCTGTTTTGTTGTCCGGGGTTTCCAAAGGGGTGCCCCCTTTGGCACACGACTTTGCTTGCAAAGTGTAGTGTGTTATACCTGCTGGCGTGGCTGACAGAGGAAACGGGATGCGGTGCTTCTTGCACCCCGTTTGCTCCGGCAGGAAAACAGGCTGAATTTTTGCGAATGGGAATGAGCAAAAAATCGGCCTGTTTTCAGAGAACGGCGGCAGGTATATGAAAGCCCCCGTCCCTCGTCCTACGCTCCGACTTGTGGACAAAGTGTCCCGAAGTGTGGCCACACTCCCGGAAAAGTAGCAGGACAGCAGGCAACCGTCAAGGCTGAAATGAACGGGTTTACACCCGGCCTTGACCGCCGCCCGCCGTTCCGCTGAATGGGTGAACAAGGCGGCCAATCCCTCAAAGTGCTTGGCCGCTCTCTTTTTGATTTTGGAGCATTTCTTTTCCCAAAATTGAAATGGGCGGGGAAGCCATTTTAGGGCTTTCCCGCCTTGATTACCCTTTAGCAAAGACGGGCGGGGCTGTCAACGGCGGCGCATGAAATGCGCCGTTCATCTTGACCGTTGACTGGCTCGGCTGGCTTTGCTATTTTTATCGAATTGCATATTGGTAAATTGCATTGATATGTACTTGGGTTGTATTCACGATTGGCACATTAACATCTTCGGGCTTTATGGCAAGTGGCAGCTCCGTACAGGCGAGAATGAGTGCATCTACATTTTCTTTTTCAATGTATTTATTTGCCAGTGCAATCATTTTCTCTTTATCACTAGGAATTACTATGCCATTCTCTAAATTGGGGTATATCAGTTTTCCTAATAGAGATATTATTTTTTCGCTATCGCCTTTACAAGTAACATCATCGGGCGGCGAAGTTCATCTTCCATACCCGGAATATCCATCATCTCTTTAGGCGGTTCTGCTTCCTCTACAACTTTAAGCTCAAACCCATTGTTCAGCAATCCCATTATAATCTGTGTAAGTGTGTGATGTTGTTTTACTACATCACATCCTAAAAAATGTGTATTTCGTTCTCCTGTTATAAAGTAATTATCAATCGCCCAATATTGCGGTTTCCCATCATCTGTATAAATCCAATCCTGCCCAACTCCTGCGGTAAAAACAGGGTGTTCGATATTAAAAAGAAAAATTCCACCTGGTTTTAATGTCCTATACACTTTTTGAAATATTTCCACTATGTCCTCTATATAGTGCAGAGCTAAATTAGATATAACACAATCCCATTCATTTTCTGGATAGTCGTATTCCTCTAATCCGCTAATACGATATTCAATTTGATTTCCTGAATTGCGCTTTTGGGCTTCCTCAATCATTTTCTTACTTAAATCGATCCCTAATATTTTTGTAGCTCCTTGTTCTTCTGCGAACTTGCAGTGCCAGCCATATCCGCACCCCAAGTCAAGAACAGATTTTCCTTCTAACGAAGGAAACAAAGGTTTTAATTGATGCCATTCACCAGCAGCTTTTAACCCCTCTTTACTGCGGGACATCTTTGCATATTCTTCAAAAAACTTCTCATTATCGTATTCATTATTCATAACCTTAACATCTCCTATTTTATCCTTCGGCACCGCCGCCTCCAGGCGGCTCCCCAACTTCATCTGCTCGATAAATGGGAATTGCACCAAAACAATCTAAGACAACAATGCTGCCCTACTTGCGATTTTTTCTTGTACTGCGGAAACAGTTTCTTGAATGGAATAATTGGTCGTATCTACAACATTCGATTCATATATTCCCAGATTGCAAAATTGCTCCCACATTGTTTCTACCAATTCGATATTTGTTTTTCGGTCTAACTTTGAGCGTTCAACAGCCCGCTTTAAGGTTTCTTCCTTACTTGCCCTTAAAATAATATAATGCACCTCATAATGTTCCCAAACAAGAGCTTTCCATGGCTCCAAAAACCATGGCCCGACAATCCCATCTACAATTACATCATATCCGCCACGAGCATATCGCTTTGCAGCTTCTAAAAAGGCTTCAATGACAACCAGATTTTGCTTGTTGGATTCTGGCAAATGTGGTGGTATTGCGCCTTTGCTTAAGTAATGAAAAAAGTCATCGGTGTGCATATGCACTGATTTATCCATATCTGATTCCTTTGCGACAATTGACGCAGTTGTTGTTTTTCCTGTCCCCGGTGAGCCTGTAATCACAATAATTCTTCCTTGATTCATCTGTATTTTCCCTCACAATTTGAATTTATCACTTTGTTCCTGCCTGCTCAATCATCTTCTTCGCAAACTGCTGGAACATTTCAACAGTTTCTTTATCCATCGGTGCAAGCTGTCCGATCTGTCCAGCTATCATCGCCGTTACATCGTCAATGGAAAGCGGTTTTTGTTTCTGTTCCGCCAGTGCGTCCCGCATGGCTTGGAACATAGCGGCGGTCACAGCTTCTCCCGGCTGTTCCCCGTTGTCTATGTCTTTCTTAATGTCCCGCAGGATAGCCAGGAACACATTTTTGATTTTTTCAATCTCCGCTTCATGTTCCCCCATCTTTTGGGCGTTCAAAAGCTGTAAATCCTGCTTCGCTTCTGCCCGGTGTTCCGGGTGTTCTTTCATCAGGTCGGACAGGGAAGCCGTTGCCATCTCGATAAGCTGGTTTCTTGCTGTTATGCCCTTTGCCGCCGTATCCTGAAAATAAATCCGTATCAAATCTATCAGCTTAGGAAAATTCCTGTGTTCCAACAGGCGGTTGAGGATTTGCACATCAACAGCACCCGTCACAAGCCCCCTCACGGCTCCCTCTGACAAACCTAATTCAGAAATATCGTAACTTTTACGGACGCTCACGGTGGACAAGCCCAGTATATAGTCTGTCGATACCTTAAATTCTTTTGCCACTCCTATGAGAATATCACTGCTGACCGTTCTCGTTTCGCCGCTGACAATGCGGCTCAACTGGGAAGCGGAAACGCCTA
>CAKSOL010000010.1 GCA_934477125.1 uncultured Eubacteriales bacterium
ACATCATTTGATGCAGAAATCGGTGCAAGCAAGAAAAAATCGCATAATTAGTACGATGAATGGGCAATTCCAATCGGGATTGCCCATTTTTAAAACAAACAGAAATACAAATCAAAATTTGTGGAGGTAATATCATCATGATTTTGTGCTTTTCAGGAACAGGCAACAGCCGTTATATAGCAAGGCGAATTGCAGATGAATTGCAGGACGAGATTGTAGACGTAAATGCAAAAATCAAGGCAACGGATTACTCGCCGATAAAAACAGATGATAATGTAATCGTTGTAACTCCGACTTATGCGTGGCGTATTCCCCGAATTGTGGCGGATTGGCTTTCAAAAACGAAATTGCTTTCAGCCAAACGTATTTGGTTTGTTATGAACTGCGGCGGCGAAATTGGCAATGCGGCAAAATATAATCGCAGTCTTGCCGAGCAAAAGCACTTATGCTATATGGGCACATCTCAAATTCTTATGCCGGAAAACTATATTGCCATGTTCGGCGCACCTCAAGCAGAGGAAGCAAGAAAAATTGTAAAAAATGCTGAGCCTGCTATTGTGGACATCATTGCCTGTATTAAGACAAAACAACATTTTTCTGTACCACGAAACAATCTCTATGACCGTTTCATGAGTGGTCCGGTAAATCCGATTTTTTATCAGTTCTTCGTAAAAGCTGCTGCATTTCAGACAGATGATACCTGTATCGGATGCGGTCAATGCGTTAAAAACTGCCCGATGAACAACATTGCACTTAAAAACGGTAAGCCAATATGGGGGAATAAATGCACTCATTGCATGGCATGTATTTGCTATTGCCCCACAGAAGCAATAGAGTATGGTAAAAAGAGTATCGGAAAACCGCGTTACCATTTTGAGCAGTTAAAGATTATATAATTTCAAAAAACTGACAGTTCCTTATCGGAATTGTCAGTTTTCAAAAGATAGGAGAGGAAATGCGGATGAATAAATCGGAAACCTATGAATTTCTTGACTCAAAGGGAATTAAATACGAAATTACCGAGCATAAGGCGGTTTTTAATATGGGTGAGCTTGAACAGGTCAGTCTCCCTTATCCGGAATGGGACGCTAAAAATCTTTTTGTCAGAGACGATAAAAAAATAAACTATTATCTTATTACAGTCAAAGGGAATAAAAGGGTTGACCTGAAGAAATTCAGAAAAGTGCACGGCTTGCGCGCGTTATCGTTTGCCTCAGCCGAGGATTTGCTTGAGTATATGAAATTAACGCCCGGTTCGGTAACACCGCTCGGAATACTTAATGACGCTGAACATAAAATCCGTTTTTACCTTGATTCGGATTTTAAGGATAACATAATCGGAGTTCATCCGAACGAAAATACGGCGACGGTGTGGCTGAGGGCGTCAGACCTTATGAATTTGCTCCGGGAACACGGCAGTACGGCTGAATATACGGAAATATAAGGATTATAAGCCCGTTTACGGTATATACGCAATTTCAAACATTGACAATTATGCGTTTTAAGGGTATAATTTTTTAGAATAAAATGTTATCTGTTTACGGCGCAGCGCCGTAGGAACAAGGGGATTTGCTTTATGACTGACATTGAATTGAGAAAGCTTGTCTGCTACGGCAGAGAAAAGGGCTTTTACGGCGAGAGGGACGAAATTTACGTAACCAACCGTCTGCTTGAAATTATGCAGCTCGACGAGACTGAATGTACCGAGAATTTCAGCGATGTCTGCCTGCCGGAGGTTCTGAACGCGCTGACCGACAACGCCGTTTCGCGCGGACTCTGCGAGGACGGCACGGTTTCGCGCGACCTTTTCGATACAAAGCTGATGGGGGCTCTGTTGCCGCGCCCGAGCGAGGTTACGGATAAATTCCGCGAGCTTTACGCGGTCTCTCCGAGAACCGCTACCGATTGGTATTACCGTTTCAGCTGCGACAGCAACTATATCCGCCGCGACCGTATAGCCCGCGATGTTAAATGGACGGCTGCCACTCCCTACGGCGAGCTTGATATAACCATAAATCTCTCAAAGCCCGAAAAGGACCCCAAGGCGATTGCCGCCGCTAAAAACGCTCCGCAGGCGGGGTATCCGAAATGCCTGCTCTGCCGCGAATGCGAGGGCTACGCCGGAAGAATAAATTTCCCTGCGAGACAAAATCACCGCGTTATTCCGCTGACCGTAAACGGAACGCCCTGGTGTATGCAGTATTCGCCGTATGTTTATTATAATGAGCATTGCATAGTTTTTAATTCAAAGCATACTCCGATGGCGATAAACCGCGCCACTTTCTGCAAGCTGCTTGATTTTATCGGTCAGTTTCCGCATTATTTTGTCGGTTCAAACGCCGATTTGCCTATTGTCGGAGGCTCGATACTCAGCCACGACCATTTTCAGGGCGGAAATTATGAATTTGCAATGGCAAAGGCACCGATAGAACGCAGCCTTGTTTTCCGCGGCTTTGAGGATGTTGCGGCAGGTATTGTCAAGTGGCCTATGTCGGTTATAAGACTGCAAAGTGCTGATACCGACCGCCTTGTTGACCTTGCCGACCGCATACTTGCCTCCTGGCGCGGATATACCGACGAATCGGCGTTTATATTTGCTGAAACCGACGGCTGCCCGCATAACACGATAACTCCGATAGCCCGCCGCCGCGGCGAGCTTTATGAGCTTGACCTCGTTTTGAGAAACAATATAACAACCGACGAGCATCCTCTCGGAGTTTTCCATCCTCACGCCGAGCTTCATCATATTAAAAAGGAAAATATCGGGCTTATTGAGGTTATGGGACTTGCGGTTCTTCCGGCAAGGCTTAAAGGAGAGATGGCGCGGCTTTCGCAGGCTATGCTCTCAGGCAGCCGCATAGAGGATGACCCTGAGCTTTCAAAGCACGCCGCCTGGGCGCGGAAAATAGCCGAAAAGCACCCTGACCTTAACGCCGGGAATATCGACGGAATAATAAAGCAGGAAATCGGCGAAGTGTTTATGAACGTTCTGACCGACGCCGGCGTTTTCAAGCGCACCGCCGAGGGCGCTGCGGCGTTTGAACGGTTTGCCGCGCAGGTGTAATCGGAGCGTAATCAAATGGAAATATTTTTAAGGGTTGCGCAGCAGGTTATTATTCTGCTGATTCTGATTTTGCTCGGCGTTGTTCTCGCAAAGGTTAAAATACTGAACAGCGCCGGAGTCAGCTGCATAACCGATGTTGTGCTGCTTTTTGTAACGCCATGCGTTATTATTCAATCGTTTATCCGCCCGTTTGAGCCGGAAACCCTGCGCGGCGTTTTGCTGAGCTTTGCAGCAGCCGCCGGGGTTCACGCGCTGTTTATTTTTCTTGCCCATCTGCTTTGCCGCGGCAAGGACGAGGCGCGCAAAAGGGTTCTGCGGTTCGGAGTTGTTTTTACAAACTGCGGGTATATGTCCCTGCCTCTCCAGCAGGCTCTTTTAGGAGAGGACGGCGTTCTCTACGGCGCTTCGTTTATAGCGATATTCAACCTTATTGTCTGGAGCTACGGAATAACCGAAATGAGCGGCGATGTAAAGTATATTTCTCCGAAAAAGCTGCTGCTTAATCCCGGAATAATCGGACTTGCTGCCGGAATGGTGCTGTTCCTGTTTTCTCTTACTCCGCCTGCAATTATAAGAGAGCCGATTGGCTATCTTGCCTCGCTCAACACTCCGCTGCCGATGATAATAATAGGCTATCATCTTGCACAGTCGGATATACTTAAAGCCTTCCGCGACCGCGAATGTATGCTGGCTATCGCGCTGCGGCTCGTTGTTATGCCGCTGATGGTTCTCGGAATACTCTATTTCCTAGGAATGAGAGGAACAATGCTTACCTCGATGGTTATAGCCGCCTGCGCGCCTACCGCCGCGATAACAACGATGTTTTCGGCTAAATTCGGAAAGGCGACAGAGCTTTCGGTCAATATGGTTTCGCTGTCAACCGTTTTTTCGATAATAACAATACCCTGCGTTGTTACTCTTTCGCAGCTTATAGGCTGAATATATTTCCGCATTTGCGTCGGATAAGATATCCCGCCGCGCCGACGAGCGTTCCGCTTGCCGCGCCGCAGAGCAGCAGCCAAGGAAGATACACCGCCGACGCTTTCCCTACTACAAGCAGCGCGACCGCTCCCTGCAATAAATTATGAACCGCTCCGCCGGCTGCGCTCGCCCCTATAATGCTGAAAGCGCTGAATTTCGATATAAGAGCCATAACAGCTAAGGCTCCCGCCGCGCCGCAAAGCGAAAAGGGGAGGGAGGAAGCTCCCGAAAAAAGCACCGCCGAGAGCAGAATACGGGTAAGATTAACAAAAGCGGCTCCGGGAATATCTCCGCTGTAAATAAGCAGTAGCGCCGCCGCGTTTGCAAGCCCTAATTTAACGCCGGGAGCGATAAAATCGAGCGGAAGCATACTTTCGAGAAAGCCGAGCGCTAAGCAAACGGCTGCCGAAATACCGTATAAGCAAATTTTTTTAGTCATAAGGTCCTCTATTCTATGCTGACTGTAACCCCGTTAGGCAGACAGACAACCGTCTCGCCGCGCCGGGATATCGGAGCGTGCCGAACGCATATCTGATTTTTACAGTCGGCGCTTTTCATTTTTACCTCGCCGCCGGATATTTCTATAACGTTTCCGGAAAGGCTTACCGTCCGGCTGTCGGAAAGAGGCAGGCGGTATACCTCGGCGTTATTCTGCCGGACGACAACCTCTTTTCCGCCGCCGCGCGGAAGAAAAACGGAAAAAAGAACAATAAAAAGCGCGAAAATTATCCCGAATATTAAAAAATCACCCTTTTTCACGCCGCTCACTCCTTTTTTGCCGTTTTTTATCTTTTATTTATAATATCACATCTTTACAAAAAGCGAAAGAGATTGTATAATAAAATTTATGAATAAAATTTCCGTTCCGCTGATTATTGTTCTGCTTGCGCTGTGCGGCTGTGCCGGGGCGCAGGAAAATACCGATACGCGGCTGATGATGGATACCTTTGCGACCATCACTGCGGATTGCGACGACGGCGTTCTCGCCGCCGCCTTTGAACAGTGCGCGGATTATGAGCGGCTGCTCGGCAAAAACATTTCCGGAAGCGATACCGAAAGGCTTAACGGCTCTCCCGAAGAAATAATCCGGATTTCCGACGATACCCGCCGTATTCTCGAAAAATCGCTTTACTACGGCGATATATCAAACGGCAAATTCGATATAACCGTATGCCCGGCTGAGGAGCTTTGGGATTTTGAAAATCAGATAGTTCCGGATAGGAGCGAAATAGCCGAGGCGCTTAAAAACGTTGATTACCACAGCATTGAGCTGACCGAAAGCGGCGCCTGCCTGAACGGCAAAAAAATCGACCTCGGCGGTATCGCCAAGGGGTATATCGCGGACAGAACGGCGGATTTTCTGCTTGCAAGCGGAGTGAAAAGCGCGGTAATAGACCTCGGAGGGGACCTGAGAGTATTCGGGAACGAGAGGGATATCCGCCTGCAAAAGCCGTTTGAAAGCGGATATGCGGCAACACTCAGAATATCCGACCGCGCGGTTGTAACATCGGGGACCTATGAACGGTCCTTTAGGCGCGATGGGGTTAATTATCATCATATTCTTGATCCCGCTACCGGCTTCGGCGCGGAAACAGACCTTGCGAGCGCAACCGTTATATGCGAAAACGCTGCCGACGGCGACGCGCTTGCAACAATATGTATTCTCCTCGGAAAGCAGAACGCCGGGCGGCTTATTGAGCAAACGGCGGATACCGAGGCTGTGTTTATTGACAATAACGGAGGTTTAAGCTATACCTCCGGAATATATAAGAAAAAAGATAAGCTTTATCTTAATTAAGAGAGGTAAAATATTATGGGCTTAATGCAGACCATATTCGGAAATTACAGCGAAAAAGAGCTGAAGAGGATAAAACCGCTCCAGCAGAAGGTTCTTTCGTATGAGGAGGAGTATAAGGCTCTGTCCGACGAGGAATTGCGGCATAAAACCGATGAATTTAAAGAGCGGCTTTCCGCCGGAGAAACTCTCGACGACCTGCTGCCTGAGGCTTTCGCGGTATGCCGCGAGGCTGGCGACCGCGTTCTCGGTATGCGCCATTTCCCGGTTCAGATACTGGGCGGAATTGTGCTCCATCAGGGAAGAATAAGCGAGATGAAAACCGGTGAGGGCAAAACCCTGGTTGCAACCCTGCCGGCTTACCTTAACGGTCTTTCGGGAAAGGGCGTTCATATCGTAACGGTCAACGATTACCTTGCCAAGCGCGACTCCGAATGGATGGGCAAGCTTTACCGCTTTTTGGGGCTGAGCGTAGGTCTTATTATTCACGGTATGGATCATGACGCGAAAAAGCAGGCGTATGAAGCGGATATAACCTACTGCACAAATAACGAGCTCGGCTTTGATTATCTGCGCGATAATATGGTTATATATAAGGAACAAAAGGTTCAGCGCGGTCATAACTTTGCCATTGTCGATGAGGTTGACTCAATTCTTATAGACGAGGCGAGAACGCCGCTCATTATTTCCGGTCAGGGGGATAAATCGACCGAGCTTTATTCCCGTGCCGACTCGTTCGCCCGTTCGCTCCATATGGTAAAGGTTAAAGAAATGGACGATAAGGCAACCGATGAGGACACTCATTACGACGGCGACTATGTTGTCGATGAAAAAGCGCGTACCGCAACTCTAACCCCTCAGGGCGTTGAAAAGGCGGAACGGTATTTCGGAATCGAAAACCTTAACGATACCGAAAATATAGAAATTGCGCATCATATAAATCAGGCAATACGCGCGCACGGTATTATGAAACGCGATGTTGACTATGTTGTCAAGGACGGCGAGGTTATAATAGTCGATGAGTTTACCGGACGTCTTATGTTCGGCAGACGCTATAACGAGGGACTTCATCAGGCAATAGAGGCAAAGGAGGGCGTTAAGGTTGCCCGCGAGTCAAAAACGCTCGCAACGATAACCTTCCAGAACTTCTTCCGGCTTTACGGAAAGCTTTCGGGTATGACCGGAACGGCTATGACTGAGGAGGCGGAATTCCGCGAGATATATAAGCTGGACGTTATCTCAATTCCGACCAATAAGCCGCTCGCGAGAATTGACGAAAACGACGCGGTTTATAAAACCGAAAAGGCGAAATATAACGCCGTTATCGAGCGTATCGGCGAATGTCACGAAAAGGGACAGCCGGTGCTCGTCGGAACGGTTACTATCGAAAAATCCGAGCTGCTTTCGGCTATGCTTAAAAAGCGCGGCATAAAGCATAATGTTCTCAACGCGAAGCACCATGAAAAGGAAGCCGAGATAATCGCTCAGGCGGGTAAATTCGGCGCCGTTACGATAGCCACGAATATGGCAGGACGCGGAACCGATATTATGCTCGGAGGAAACGCGGAGTATCTCGCACGCGCGGCTTTGCGCCACGACGGACTCAGCGAGGAGCTTATAGTTGAGGCGACCGGCTTTGCCGAAACCGAAAATGAGGATATAATAGCCGCGCGCGAAAAATATAAGGAATATTACGATAACTTCAAGGCGGAAATTGCTCCTGAGGCAGATAAGGTACGCGCCGCGGGAGGACTTTGCATAGTCGGAACAGAGCGTCACGATTCCCGCCGTATAGATAACCAGCTGCGCGGCCGCGCCGGACGTCAGGGCGACCCCGGAAGCACGAAGTTTTATATTTCTCTTGAGGATGACCTTATGCGGCTCTACGGCGGCGAACGTATATCCGCTATGATGGAAACACTCAAGGTTGACGAGGATACCCCGCTTGAAAGCAAGCTTCTCTCGCGCACAATAGAGGGCGCTCAGAAGAAGAAGGAGGGTATAAACTTCGCAACGCGTAAGAACGTATTGCAGTATGACGATGTTATGAACAAGCAGCGCGAGCTTATTTACAGCCAGCGCAACAAGGTTCTTGACGGCGAGGATTTAAAGGAAACCGTCCTCAAGATGATAGACGAGACCATAGATTCGTATACCCATATCTATCTCAGCGACGATGCCGTTCACGATAACTGGGATGTGAACGGACTCCGCGAGCATTTCCTCGGCTGGATAACCTCTCCGGACGATTTGAAGTTTACCCCTGAGGAGCTCGGAAACACGAGCTGGGAGGAGGTCGCCGAAGGCTTAAAGGAAAAAGCGCACAGGATATATGAAAAGCGCGAGGAGGAGTTTACCTCTCCGGTTATGCGCGAAATAGAGCGGGTTATGCTGCTGCGCTCGGTTGACCGCAACTGGATGGACCATATCGACAATATGGATCAGCTCCGTCAGGGAATAGGTCTGCGTGCTTACGGTCAGCACGACCCGGTTGTTGAATACCGCAACGAGAGCTACGATATGTTCTCCGCTATGACCGACGCGATACGCGAGCAGACCGCGAAGCTGGTTATGACGGTACGCGTCCGCAGAGATGAGGAGGTTAAACGCGAAAAGGTTGCCGAGGAAAACTCGACCGGCGAAAACCGTCCGCTTACGGTTCGCGGAAAGGGCGTTGTAAGCAAAAACGCGCTTTGCCCCTGCGGCAGCGGAAAGAAATATAAGCGCTGCTGCGGCAAGGATATAGACTGACGGCATTCAAATATTATTAAAGGGGAAAATCAGATTGAAGATAAACCTTAAAAAAACAATTCCGCTGGCGGTTATAGCCGTTATTGCGATTGTAACCCTGTTTTCAGCGTTTACGGTTGTCGAAGCGGGACAAACCGGCGTTGTTGTAACTATGGGAGCTGTGTCGGACAGAGTTCTGAGCGAGGGGATGCACGTAAAAGCCCCGTTTGTTCAGAATGTTATACAGATAAATAACCGCACACAAAAGACCGAGACCGAGGGAACTGCGTCCTCAAAGGATTTGCAGATAATAACCTATGTTGTCGCCGTGAATTACAGGGTCGATAACGCCGCCTCCGCATCGCTTTATAAAAACGTCGGAACGCAGTATGAATCGGTAATAATAACTCCTGCCATACAGGAAAGCCTTAAATCGGTATGCGCTCAGTTTACTGCCGAGGAGCTGATAACCGAACGGCAGTCGGTAAGCACTCAGATAAAGGATGAGCTGAGCAAAAAAATCGGCTCCTACGGAATAACAGTTGAAATATTCAATATTATCAACTTTGATTTCTCCGATGAATTCAATGCAGCGGTCGAGGCAAAGCAGACCGCTCAGCAGAATGCTCTCAAGGCTGAGCAGGACCTTTCGAGGATAGAGGTTGAGGCAAAGCAGAAGATAACCCAGTCCCAGGCGGAGGCTGAAAGCATAAGACTTATTCAGGAGGCTCTCGCGAAATCGCCCGATTATACCGAATATGTCAAATGGAACAAATGGGACGGCAAGCTCCCGACGGTTATGGGAGACAGCGGACTTATTCTTGACGCCGATTCCCTTATAAACGGAGATAAAAACTGATGTCTGAAATTTCAGGCTCAACCGTTGCCGCTGTTTCAACTCCGCCGGGTGAGGGCGGAATAGGTGTTATCCGGATTTCCGGAGATAACGCTATTGATATTGCAGAACGCTGCTTTGAAGCCTTTTCGGGTAAAAGGCTTTCAGCTCTTGAGGGCTACCGTGCGCTTTACGGCAGGATTATATCAAACGGCGAGGTTTTGGATACCGCGATAGCGCTTGTTTTCCGCGCACCTCACAGCTATACCGGCGAGGACGTTGTTGAGCTGTCGGTGCATGGCGGGCGGCTTATGGTTCAATCGGTTCTGAGAGCGGTTTTCGCTGCCGGAGCGCTGCCTGCCGGGAGGGGAGAATTTTCCCGCCGGGCTTATATGAACGGAAAGATGGATCTTGCCCGCGCCGAAAGTATTATGGGACTGATTTCCGCCGATAACGAAACGGCGCTGCGAATATCCCGTGCGGCGCTCGGCGGCAGAACGAGCAGAGAGGTTGAGGATATCGCCGCCGGAATAACGGCGCTCAATGCCGACCTTGCCGCATATTCCGATTTTCCGGATGAGGATTTGCCGGGACTTTCCTGCGAAAGTTTCCGCTCGCAGCTTGAAAGGCTGAACGAAAGACTCTCCGCCCTGATTTCCGGATATGACGCCGGACGTCTTATACGGGAGGGGATTGAATGTGTTATAGTCGGCAGACCGAACGTAGGAAAATCAACCCTTATGAACCGGCTGAGCGGAAATGAAAGGTCAATAGTTACCGAGCTTGCCGGAACAACACGCGATATAATCGAGGAAACGGTCAATATAGGCGGAATAACTCTGCGCCTTTCCGATACTGCCGGACTGAGGGAAAGCTCGGATATCGTTGAGCAGGCGGGAGTTGAACGCGCAAGAAAAAAAGCCGGAGAGGCTGATTTGATTTTAGCCGTTTTCGACGGCTCCGCGCCGGTACTGCCGGAGGATACTGAGATACTCGATATGCTGAGCGGAAAAACCGTTATAGCCGTACTTAATAAATCGGATAAGGGCAGCCTTTTTGACAGGTCTGTTTTAGGCGATATTCCGTTTGTTGAAATTTCGGCTAAAAACGGCGGCGGAATAGAAAAGCTCGCCGAAAGCATAGCCGAGGTAACGCAGATAAACAGACTTGACCCGTCTGCGGCGGTTTTAATCAGCGAACGCCAGCGCAGCTGCGCGGTGCGCGCGAAAGAGGCTTTAACGGAAGCGCTTTATGCGATAGATTCCGGCTGCACGCTTGACGCCGTTTCGGTCTGCTCGGACGACGCTCTTGCCGCCCTGCTTGAGCTTTGCGGAAAAAGAGTTACCGATGAGGTGGCGGACGAGGTGTTCCGGCGGTTCTGCGTAGGAAAGTAATATTTTCGGTTATTTTAAACGCTGAAGCAATATAATAATTATTGAATGAATTTTTTGGAGAGTGCAGCTATATGAAAAAGCTCAGAGAAGACGACAGGCTGTTAGAGGGAGTCCGCCGTATTCATATGATAGGCATAGGCGGGAGCGGAATGTGTCCGCTCGCGGAAATACTCCATTCAAAGGGCTATGAGCTTACCGGCTCAGACAATAATGAAAGCGACCCCCTTGCCCGCGTCAGGGCGCTCGGAATAGAGGTTCATATGGGACACCGCGCCGAGAATATCAACGGCGCCGAGCTGGTCGTATATTCCGCGGCGATATCAAAGGATAATCCGGAGCTTGCCGCAGCGAGGGAAAGAGGTATTCCGACGATGGAGCGGTCGCACCTTCTCGGCGCTCTTACCCGCCGCTACGATAATGTTATAGGGGTCTGCGGAACTCACGGGAAAACGACCGTTACTTCCCTCATAACGCAGATATTGCTGCTTTCCGGCTTTAAGCCGAACGCTGTTATCGGAGGAAAGCTGCCGCTTATCAATGCAAACGGCGTTACGGGTGATTCGCAAACGCTTGTCTGCGAATCCTGCGAGTTTGTCGATACCTTTTTGCAGATGACGCCCGATATAGCGGTGCTGCTAAATATCGATAACGACCATCTGGATTATTTCAAAACAATGGAAAATCTGACTCTTTCGTTCCATAAATTCCTCGCAATGGCGCATACCTGCTATATAAACGGAGACGATGCACGGGTCTGCTCGGCGGCTGAGAATATCGACGGTAAAATCGTAACCTTCGGTCTTTCCGATACAAACGATTATTATGCCGCGAATATCCGCCGCGGACGCTACGGCTTTATTTTTGATGTTATGCACGGCGGAAAAACAGCCGGAACGCTTGAAATGCACATTCCCGGCAGGCACAATATCCTGAACGGGCTTGCCGCGTTTGCAGTCTGCATCGAACAGGGAGTTGCCGCAGAGGATATAATTTCCGCTGCCGCACGCTTTACCGGCGCAGGCAGACGGTTTGAATTTTTGGGAAATTACGGCTTTACTCTTGCGGATGATTACGCTCACCACCCAACCGAGATACGCGCGACCCTGACCGCCGCGCGCGACCTTGATTATAAACGCGTTATAGTTGTTTTTCAGCCGTTTACGTTCTCGCGGACCGCTTTGCTGCTCGATGATTTTGTTTCGGCGCTTTCGGTTGCCGATAAGGTTATTTTAACCCCGATAATGGGCTCGCGCGAGGTCAATACCTACGGCGTTTCCTCGGAGCAGATAGCTGAAAGACTGCCTGACGCCGAGGTTGTTGACGGCTTTGAAAATATCGCCGAGCGGATAATAGAAATTGCCGGCGAGGGCGATATTGTTATAACAATGGGCGGCGGCGATATATATAAAGCAGCCCATATCGTTCAGGAAAGGCTTAAAAAATGACCGAAAAGCTATACGACGCCGACTCCCATATGTTTGAATTTACGGCAAGGGTTGTTTCCTGCGAGAAAAAGGGCAGGGGATATGCTGTTATTCTTGACCGCACGGCATTCTTTCCTGAGGGAGGCGGTCAGCCCTCCGACCAAGGATATTTGGACGGCGCGGCGGTTTATGATGTTCAGGTTTCGGATGATATCGAGCATTTCACCGACCGTCCGTTTGACGCCGGAGTCGAGGTGCAGGGTGTTGTTGACCGCAGCCGCAGGCTCGATTTTATGCAGCAGCATTCTGCGGAGCATATTGTTTCCGGTATTGTTCACGAGTGCTTCGGCTTTGAGAATGTCGGCTTTCATTTGAGCGAGGATACCGTAACGCTGGATTTTGACGGTATGCTTTCAAATGAACAGATTGCCGGAATTGAGCTTGAGGCTAACCGTAGGGTGCGGCGAAACGTTAAATTCAAGACCTGGTATCCTTCTGAATCGGAGCTTAAAACGCTTGTTTACCGCAGCAAAAAGGAAATCGAGGGTGCGGTAAGGATAGTCGAAATCGAGGATACCGACCGCTGCGCCTGCTGTGCGCCGCATGTGAGCGAGGCGGCTGAAATAGGAGCTATTTACCTTGAAAACGCCGGGAAGATTCGCGGCGGCTCAAGGCTTGTTCTGAAAGCCGGGGAGAGAGCGGTTAAGGCTCACCGCACGGCGGCGGACGCTTTGCATGGCATAGGCGCGCTCGTTTCGGCAAAGCCCGGAAGCGAGGAAGCCGCTGTTGAAAGACTGATTTCGGCGCTTGAGGAGGAAAAAAGAAAGGCGTCCTCCGCAGAAAAGCGGCTGCTGGAGCTGAAAGCCGAAAGCGTTCCGGACAGCGCGGCGGCTGTTTTTACCGACCTTTCCGGAGACGCGCTGTTTCGGCTTGCCGAGCTGCTTTTTGCCCGTTCGGGCAGCCTGAAGGCGGTATTTTCTCATGTAAACGGCGGATTTCAGTTTGCCGTTCGCGGAGACGAGGAGGAGCTTGCCGGAACCTTTGACAGATTAAGTAACGCCTTTCCGGTTCGCGGAGGCGGCAGGGACGGACTTCGCCGCGGCAGTATTGAGGCGGACAGGGCGGCTTTGGAAAAATTTTTCGGATATTAAAATGGAGAAAACATATGAACTGGACTGAAATAACCGCGCGCGTTCCCGTTAAGGACAGCGAGACTGCGGCGGCAATAGCAAATATGACCGTGCCTTATGGTATTTATATCGAGGATTATTCGGATATCGAGCAGGCGGCTCAGGAAATCGCGCATATTGACCTTATAGACGAGGAGCTTATCGCAAAGGAACGCGATGTCGCGATTATTCATATTTATATTTCCGAATGCGATAACCCGGCGGAGGCGATAGCGTTTCTTAAAGAACGCCTTTCGGCAGCGGGTATCGCGGCGGAAATCGGCTCTGTCGGCGTTGAGGATACCGATTGGAGCGAAAACTGGAAGAAATATTTCAAGCCCTTTACGGTCGGGAAAAGGCTTGCGGTTGTTCCGAGCTGGGAGCATTATGACAACCCCGAAAAACGAACCGTTTTGCAGATAGACCCCGGAGCTGCGTTCGGAACCGGAACCCATGCTACAACCGCGCTCTGCTTAGAGCTTTTGGAGGAAAACGTCCGCCGGGGGGACAGAGTGCTCGATATAGGCTGCGGCAGCGGAATACTCAGTATCGCAGGAGTTCTGCTCGGAGCGGAAAACGCGGTCGGCGTCGATATAGACGCGCAGTCGGTAAAAACCGCACGTGAAAACGCCGCGAAAAACGGCGTTTCGGAAAAAACGGAATACCTTGTCGGCGACCTTGCGGATAAGGTTTCTGGCATGTATAACGTTATCTGCGCAAACATAGTCGCGGATGTTGTTATAAGACTTTTTGAGAGCGTTAAGGCGTTTATGGCGGAAAATGCGGTTCTGCTTGTGTCGGGAATTATCGACCTGCGCGCGGAAGATGTCCTGAATGCGGCTGAAAAGCACGGTTTTGCGGTCGTTTCGGAACGTACGCGCGAGAACTGGTATGCCTTTTTATTAAAAAATTCGGAGGAAAAATAATGCTGGAATTTGAGCAGTTAAAGCAAAGGCTTGTTGCGAGCGAGCCGGATGTCAGGGAGCTTCGCGAGGCAATAGCCTATGACGCCCGCCGCCGTGAAATTGAGGAGCTTGAGACAAAGGCGTCGGCTCCGGGATTTTGGGACAATATGGAGGAGTCGCAGAAAATTCTTAAAAAAACAGGTAAGCTTAAAAACACCGTCGGACTTTATGAGGATATAAAGAATTCCTACGACGACCTTTCGGTTCTTATAGAAATGGGGGACGAGGAGGGCGACCTGTCGCTTGTTGAGGAAATTTCCTCCTCAATAGATAAAATGGAGCAGCAGATAGCCTCTCTGAGACTTGAAACTCTGCTTACCGGCGAGTATGACGAAAACAACGCAATTCTTACTTTCCACGCGGGCGCCGGAGGCACCGAGGCTATGGACTGGGTGCAGATGCTGGTGAGAATGTATATCCGCTGGGGAGAAAGACATAATTTCAAGGTTAAAATGCTGGACTTCCTTGACGGCGATGAGGCGGGACTGAAAAGCGCAACGCTGCTTGTTGAGGGAACAAACGCCTACGGCTATCTGCGCAGCGAGTCGGGGGTTCACCGGCTTGTCAGAGTATCCCCGTTTGACGCTTCGGGCAGACGGCACACCTCATTTGCCTCTCTGGAGGTTATGCCCGAAATAAGCGACGATATCAAGGTTGAAATCCGCGACGAGGACATTAAAATGGACGTTTACCGTTCGTCGGGTGCGGGCGGTCAGCATATCAACAAGACATCCTCGGCGGTCCGCCTTACCCACCTGCCTACGGGAATAGTTGTTGCCTGCCAGAACGAGCGCAGTCAGGTTCAGAACCGCGAACAGGCGATGAAAATGCTTAAATCAAAGCTCCTTGAGATAAAGGAAAGGGAGCACCTCGAAAAAATCGAGGATATTAAGGGCGTTCAGAAGGAAATTGCCTGGGGTTCGCAGATAAGGTCGTATGTCTTTATGCCGTATACGCTTGTCAAGGACCATCGCACCGCCTTTGAAATGGGAAATGTCAACGCGGTTATGGACGGCGAGCTTGACGGGTTTATAAACGCATACCTTAAAGCGGCAAGCAAGGGCGCGCTGCTTGAGGGAACGGAGGAATAAAAAATGAATAAAAAAATATTTTCAGCGGTTATCTGCGTTATCCTGGCAGCCTGCGCTTTTGCCGGCTGCGGAAACGGCGCTGCAAAAAAGGCTAAAGCAAAGCGCGTGCTTTACAGCAAGGTAAAGCTTTCCGATTATGTTGAGCTTACCGATTATGACGGACTTTCGGTCGATACCTCGTCCGACGATTACAAGGAGAAGTATGATACTCTCCTTTCGGAGGATGTCGACACTAACGATTTTTATGCTGATAAGGGAAACGAAAAAATCGAAAACGGCGATAAGGCGAATATCGATTACACCGGAAAAAAGGACGGCGTTGCCTTTGACGGCGGAACAGCTGAGGGCTACGATCTGAAAATAGGCTCCGGAAGCTTTATAAGCGGCTTTGAGGAGGGACTTGTCGGCGCGGCTGCCGGGCAGACGCTTGACCTCAACCTGACATTCCCGGAAAGCTATTCCAACGAGGAGCTTGCCGGAAAGGCAGTTGTTTTTACCGTTAAGGTAAACAGCGTTAAAACTCCGGAAAATCCGGAGGAATATTATAAAAAATTAGGCTTTAATTCGGTAAAGGATTATTATGCCGACGTAAATAAACGCGCTGCAAAGCAGGTGCTTTTAGAGCAGCTCGGGAAAAAGGCAAAGGTCAAGGATTATCCCAAGGATGATTACGATACCCTGCTTAAAGCGGTTGAGGAGCAATACGGCACCCAGCTGCAGCAGCAATACGGCATTACGCTTGAAACCTATTTGCAGTATACCGGTTCAACGATTGAGGATTTCCGCGGAACGCTCGCAACAAATGTCTTAAAGCCGATGATGGACGAGCAGCTGGCGGCATACGCCCTTCTTGATAAGGAGGGAATACCGCTTACCTCGGAGGATGCCGACGGTCAGCTTGACAAGCTTGTTAAGCAATACGGTTCTTCGATTTCAAAGGACGATATCAAGAGCTATTTCGGAGACTATTATTTTGAGGCGCTTGCCGCCAACGAAAAAGCGGCGGAATACCTGTATGAAAACGCTAAAATAAAATGATAAGGGCGCGCTTTGCGGAAATCGGCTCTTTTTCCGAAAAAAGACTTGAGGAGGAATATCTCCTTTCCTCCCGGCAGACCCTCGACCGGATAGACGGCAGAAATGAAAGCGCTCTTGCGTCGGGACTTGCCGCAAGGGCGCTGCTGCGCGAGCTGCTTTCGGAACAGCCGGAGACTGCTGCGGGAGAGCTTTTTTATTCGGAAAACGGCAAGCCGCTGCATCCATACGCATTTGTAAGCCTTTCTCATTCGGGAAAATACGCTGCTGCCGCAGTTTCAGACAGCCCCGTAGGCGTTGATATTGAGGACTTCAGAGAAATTACTCCAAGGAAAAGCTATAAGCTGTTCTGCGATGAGGAAAACCGGTTTGTCAATGCCTTGGAGGAGCAGCGCTCCGCGCGTTTTCTGTTTTGCTGGACGCGCAAGGAAGCGTTTATAAAGCTGGGCGACGCTTTGCTCGGCAAAGCCGGAGATTTCAATTCTCTGAATCCGCCGGACAGCGCGGCGCTTATAACCGCAAGGCTCGGCGGCGCCGTGATTTCGGTTTGCGCTAAGGATATTTCGGGCGCAGAACTGCGCTTAGGCGCTATAAACAGTAAATCAGGTACGATATTCGGCTGAAACGGCGCAGAAATTTGCCGAATTTGCGAAAAATGCGTAAATAAATAAAAAAACACTTGCATTATTGCGCGTTTTCTGTTATTATAATCTTTGCTATTGCGGTAAGGTATGCCTTGCCGTATCAAAAAGGAGGTGCAGACCATGGCAAAATGTGAAATCTGCAATAAAGAAATTGCTTTCGGAATTAAGGTGTCTCACTCTCACCGTCGCTCCAACCGTACTTGGAAACCGAACGTAAAGAGAGTAAGGGCTATTGTAAACGGTTCGCCCCGTCGTATCTATGCCTGCACCCGTTGCCTGCGTTCTGGTAAGGTAACGCGCGCTATCTAAGGATGCCGTTGTAAGCAGAAAATTAACAGCTATAAGCGAAAGCGGAGCGGAAATGCGCTTTGCCGGGCGCTTATGGCTGTTTTTTTAATATATGAGGTTAAGTTATAATGCAAGCTGACTTTAAAATTACAGAAGATAATAAGCCGCGTCTCAAGGCGGTTTTGTTCGACCTCGACGGAACGCTCGTAAATTCTCTCGGCGACCTTGCCGGAGGAGTGAATTCTGTTCTTTCCGAAAGGGGATATCCTGTTCATTCGGTTGAGGAATTCAGGTATTTTGCCGGGGACGGCATACCGAAAATGATAGAACGCGCCCTGCCCGAAAACGCGCGGGCAGACGGCGTTATAAAGGAATGTGTCGGACGGTTTTTGGAATATTACTCACAGCATTTTGCCGACAGCACCTGTCTTTATCCCGGAATAGGCGAGCTTTTGACCGAGCTTAGAAACCGGGACGTGAAAATTGCCGTGGTTTCAAATAAGGCGCAGGAAATGGCGGATAGCGTTGTCGAAAAAATAGTCGGCAGGGTTGATTTCGTTATTGGCAAGCGCGAGGGTCTGCCTGCAAAGCCCAACCCCGCCGCGCTGCTGCTTGCCGCGGAAAAGCTCGGAGCGGAATGCTGCGAATGTGCTTTTTTAGGCGATTCGGGTATGGATATGGCTGCGGCAAAAAGCGCCGGAATGTTCCCGGTAGGAGTGCTTTGGGGCTTCAGAACGGCTGACGAGCTTGAAACTGCCGGTGCAAGGGCGCTGATCAGCCGCCCGGACTTACTTTCAGAAATATTAAAAAGGAATTTTAAAAATGAGCAGTAATTACAGACCGACAAAGCTTGCCTGCTACGGCGGCTATGTTGTTCAGGCTATTGTCAATAATTTTTTACCCATACTTTTTGTTGTTCTCCAAACGAATTATAAGCTCAGCTATGAGCTGCTCGGGCGGATAGTGCTTATAAATTTCTGCACTCAGATAGCCGCCGACGCGATAACTCCGTTTGTTACCTCGCGTTTCGGCTACCGCAAAACCGCCGTCCTTTCTCAGCTGCTTGCCGCCGGAGGACTTATTTTTCTCGCGGTTCTGCCCGGTTTGCTTCCCGCACCCTACATTGGTATAATTGTTTCGGTTGTGATTTATGCACTCGGCAGCGGAATGATGGAGGTTGTTCTCAGTCCGCTTATGGAGCTGCTGCCGACGGGAAATAAAAGCGCGAATATGGCTTTCCTTCATTCGTTTTACTGCTGGGGTCAGGCGTTTACGGTTATAGTAACAACCCTGCTTGTTCATCTTATCGGCGGCGCGGACTGGCGGTTTGTTCCGCTTATCTGGGCGGCTGTTCCGTTGGCGGTCGGAATAAGCTTTACGCGTGTTGAGGTTGTTGAGCCGCCTGCGGAGCAAAAGGGCGGAACCTTGCGCGGAGCGGTTAATACACGTGACTTCTGGTGCTTTGTTATTTTTATGATTTGCGCAGGAGCAAGCGAAATTGCAATGGCGGAATGGGCGTCAATGTTTGTTCAGAAGGGACTCGGCATAAGCAAGGTTACGGGCGACCTTTTAGGTCCGTGCGCTTTTGCTGTCTGCCAGGGAACAGGCAGAGTTGTTTTCGGCGCGTTTTCCGGGCGCTTTTCGGTGCGCCGTGCGCTTATATTCAATAATATTCTCTGCGTCGTCTGCTATCTGCTTGTCGCGCTCTGCGATATCCGCGCGGTTGCCGTTATAGCCTGCGCCCTGACCGGCTTTTCGGTAAGCCTTTCCTGGCCGGGAACCTATTCTCTTGCCGCAGAAAGATTTAAAAACGGCGGAACGCTGATGTTCAGCGTGTTTGCGCTCTGCGGAGATATCGGCTGCTCGCTCGGACCCTGGATATTGGGAATTATCGCCGATATAACTAATCTTAAAACGGGGTTTCTTGTCTGCTCGCTGTTTCCGATGATTTTTGTTGCGGCGGCGGTTTTATATAAAGAAAATGATTGCAAAAATAATGATGCAATGGTAGAATAAATAAAAAAGCGAGGGTGAAGCTTATGAAAAGGCAGGATTATTTAAGCTGGGACGAATACTTTATGGGCATTGCGGTTCTTTCGGCTATGCGCAGCAAGGACCCGTCAACTCAGGTGGGAGCCTGTATTGTTGACGGCGACCGCCGTATTCTGTCGATGGGCTATAACGGAATGCCGCGCTGCTGCAGCGACGATACGTTTCCCTGGGAAAAGAAAGAGGGACTTAATTCCAAATACCTCTATGTTTGCCATGCCGAGCTTAATGCAATTCTTAACTGCCACAGCGGCTCGTCGGTAAGGGGATGTACGGTTTATACAACTCTCTTTCCCTGCAACGAATGTGCAAAGGCTATAATTCAGTCGGGGATAGCGCAGGTCGTTTATAAGGAGGATAAATATGCCGACTCCGAGAGCGTAATGGCGTCTAAGCTAATGTTTGAAACCGCCGGCGTAGCTTACAGACAGTACGACCACTCCGGCAAAAAAATAAATCTTGAGCTTTAAAAGGGGATCGGAAAATGAACGCAGAAGCGCGGCGGGATAAAATACTGAAAATATTGGAAACCGGAAAAACCGTTACCGCAAATAAGCTCGCGGAGCGTTTCGGCGTTACACGTCAGATAATCGTTTCTGATATTGCCCTGCTCCGTTCTTCGGGAAATGCGATATTTGCCGGGAAAAACGGATATTCGCTTAAAGGCGCGAACGGCGTAAGCGAGGTATTTGTCTGCCGCCACAGCGCCGGTCAGCTTCAGCAGGAGCTTTATGCGGTTGTTGATAACGGCGGAACCTTGGTTGACGAGACGGTTGAACATCCGGCATACGGCGAAATCCGCGCCGAAATGAATATATCCTCGCGTCACGATGCCGACGTTTTTTTGCAGACCTTGAGGGACTCCCGCAGCGAACCGCTTTGTTCCGTCAGCGGCGGACTTCATTCTCATACCGTTTCCGCATCTGATTCCGAGACTTTGGAGCGGATTCGAGATCGGCTGAACGCGCTCGGTCTGCTTGCGGGAGATAACTCTTCATCCCGTTCAACTCCGGCTTGGCTTTTCTGATGGATAATAAAATTTTATTTTTATAAAGGAGTTTTTTAAAATGCAGAATTTTGATAATTTCGGCATTATGCTTGACTGCTCTCGCAACGCCGTTATGAAGCCGACGGCAGTAAAAGAAATGATAGACATGATATCCGCTATGGGCTATAATTTTCTTATGCTCTATACCGAGGATACATATGAGGTCAACAACGAGCCTTATTTCGGCCATATGCGCGGCAGATACTCAAAGGAGGAGCTCAAGGAGCTTGATTCCTATGCGGCATCCCGCGGAATGACCCTTATGCCCTGTATTCAGACCTTGGCTCACCTTAACGGTCTTATGCAATGGAAAAGGTATGATGAAATTAAGGATTGCCATGATATTCTATGCGCCGGTGAGGAAAGGGTTTATGAGCTTATTGATTCTATGTTTGCCTCCCTTGCCGAAAGCTTTACCTGCCGCACGGTAAATATCGGTATGGATGAAGCGAATTTTATAGGCCGCGGAAAATATATGGATAAAAATGGCAAGCGTAAAAGCCTTGATATTCTGCTTGAGCATCTGCGCCGAGTTTCGGAAATAGCCGGGAAATACGGGTTTTCGCTGCTGATGTGGGGTGATATGTTCTTCAGCCTTGCAAACGGCGGCAAGTATTACGACGGCAGCGCTCCGGGTGACGAAATTAAAAAGCAAATTCCCGATAACGTAACTCTGATTTACTGGGATTATTATTCAGATGATAAGTCACATTATGACCGTATGATAACCGCCCATCAGGCAATTCAGCCGGATATATGGTTTGCCGGAGGAATTTGGACCTGGACCGGCTTTGCGCCGCATAACGACCGCACGCTCCGCGCCTCCCGCGCCGCGTTTGAAAGCTGCCGCGAAAAGGGCGTTAAGAATGTTATAATGACTATGTGGGGAGACGACGGCGCCGAATGCTCCAGATACTCGGCTCTTCCGGCGATATATGCGGCGGCGCAGTATGCAAAGGGAAATTATGATGATGAGCTGATAAAAGCTGGCTTTGAGGAAATGTTCGGAATTTCTTACAGCGATTTTATGCTTACAGGGCTTCCCGGAACTCCGAATTCCGAGAATATAAACAATCCGGAAAAGTATATGCTGTATAACGATTGCTTTATGGGACTGCTGGACAGCGCGGCTGACCCGAACAGCGGCGCAAGCTATGCTGCCTGTGCCGAAAAGCTCGGCAAGCTATGCTCCGAGCCTCGGTTTGGTTATATTTTCCGCACACTAAAGTCACTTTGCGATACTATCGCGCTTAAATATGATATCGGTCTGCGCGTCCGCAGGGCTTATGCCGAAAACAACAAAGCGGAGCTTGAAAAAATTGTTTCCGACTATAAAGCTCTGCTCACGCTTATTGATAAGTTTTATAATGCATTCGAGGAGCAATGGATGCGCGAAAATAAACCTCATGGGTTTGATGTTCAGGATATCCGTATAGGCGGTCTTGAACGCCGTATAAGGCATTGTATCGGGCGGTTGGAGTCGTATATGTCCGGAGAGCTTGACCGCATTGAGGAGCTTGAGGAGCCTGTACTCGACCGTTTCTGTGAGTCTGAGCCAGCTTATAAGCCCTGCTGCTTTAATAACTGGGCTGAAAATGCCAGCGCGAATGTCGTCTGCTGTCCTAAGTATTAACACTTTCTGCATTGGAAAAAAGCTTAATAGCATAAAACGCCCCCTGAGCAATACTGAATTCTCCGGAATTTTCAGCGCTCAGGGGGCATTTTTTACAGAAAGGCAAAAAATAATCCCCCGGCATAAGCCGGGGGATTTTAAAGCGTTAAAAATTATTTTGCGAGCTGCTTTTTAGAAACAACGCCGCAGCCAAGAGCCGCAAGAGCAGCTATACCGAAATAGAGAACGGTAAAGTCGCCGGTCTTAGGAGAGGTTGATTCCTTTCCGGTCTTGGGATCGGTTATTTTTCCGTCGTAGTTACCGGTAACGATAAGGTCAGCCTTGGGAACGATTGAGAAAGCAGAATCGGTAGCGGAACCGCTTGCAACGGTGTAATCAGTACCGAGAACTGCGGCAGAACCGTCAGCCTTATAGACCATCCACTTGTCGAACTTACCTTTTGAAGAGTCAGCGGTGAAAGAAACGGAATCACCGTCATTAACCTGTTTTACATCTGCGGTAGCGCTAATGCCGTTGATAACAGTTACTTTTCTGAGAACTTTTCCGGTAGGGCTGTCAGCGAAAACGGCGATTGAAAGACTCATCATCATAACGATAGCAACAACTGCTGCAAAAAGCTTTTTCATTGTTTTCAAACCTCCAAAAATAAATATTTATTTTTATAACAGCATTGTATCACAAAAATAAATTGTTGTAAAGTTTTTTTTTGAAAAAATCCGGAAATTTTCCGCAATATATGAAATTACGGAAAAATAATTGAAAATAAAACCGGAGAACTGAAACGTTCTCCGGCAGTAACTTGCATCCTGTAAATCAGCGCTTGCTGAACTGCGGAGCGCGGCGGGCTCCCTTGAGACCGTATTTCTTTCTTTCCTTCATACGCGGATCGCGCGTGAGGAAACCGGCTTTTTTAAGCTCGGGACGAAGCTCGGCGTCTGCCTGGAGCAGAGCGCGGGCAACACCGTGGCGGATAGCTCCCGCCTGACCGGTAACGCCGCCGCCCTCAACGCGGCAAACGATATCAAACTTATCGGCGTTATCCGTAAGAGTAAGCGGCTGACGGACGATAACCTTGAGGGTTTCAAGACCGAAATAATCGTCTATGTCACGCTCGTTGATTGTTACCTTTCCGGTGCCGTTATAAATGCGAACGCGGGCGACAGAGCTTTTTCTTCTGCCGGTGCCGTAAAAATAAGGCTTTCCTTCAAACATTCTTTCTGTCTCCCTTCTTAAAATTCAAGCTTTTCCGGCTTCTGCGCTACCTGAGCGTAATTCTCGCCCTTGTATACGTGCAGACGGGTGAGCGCCTTGCGGCCGATAGTCGTATCGGGAACCATTCCCTTGACTGCCAGCTCAACGGCTAATTCCGGACGGGTGTTCATAAGGGTTGAATAACGAACCTCTTTGAGACCGCCGATATAGCCGGTATGACGGCGATAATACTTGTTTTCGAGCTTTTTGCCTGTTAATACTGCCTTTTCAGCGTTGATAACAACAACATGGTCACCGCAATCGACATGCGGAGTGAACTCCGGCTTGCCCTTGCCGCGAAGCAAATCGGCAACCTTAACCGCCGTGCGGCCGAGGGGCTTTCCGGCAGCGTCGATTATATACCATTTACGCTGAATTTCAGCAGGTTTTGCCATAAATGTTGACATACTGTTCAAAACCTCCAAAATATTCTTCTTTTTTATCAGCCTGAATATCTTACCATATTTAAAAAGCGTTGTCAACACTATTTTTTCAAAAATTTAATTTATAATTCGCAATCTCCGTTTATCTCGTTTTTTCTCCGTTTATCTCGCAAATGCTCACTTTCTATTTTAAAAATTATTTCCTCGGATTTTCTCTTTTTTCGTCATAAGGAATATATTTGACCTTTCTGCTGCGCTTTTTGCCTCGCCCGGAGTTCATTTTTATAACTGCCGCTATAAATACGATTACCGCCGCCGCTATCAGGCAGTATACTATTTTCATCCCGGAGGAGGAAAAGAAACGCTTTACCGAGCGCAGAACCTTCAGCAGACCGCTCTGCTTTACGTTGTCGCGGGCAACAAGGTTGACCGTTCCTATGACCCGTTCGGCGTAAATTATATCGGCGGTGCCGAGACGGTCGCCCTTTTTAATCGGAGCGTCAACCGATGACGCAGTCGGGTGAGGTTCGATTTTTATTGTCGAGGTGTCCGCGTCGGCAGGAAGAACGGTTACAAATCCTTCCTCTATATATAGGGGAAGATGGTCCGTGTCAAATGAAAGCTCAACCTCGATTTCGCATACCGGGTTTATGCTGTCGGCAACCTTTTTATATTCAAAATTATTGAACGCCCAGCGGTAAAGCTCCTTTGATTCAATAAATTCCTCGCGCCTGCCGGTATTTGTCGGGCATTTCATAAGGATACATAGATAATTGTAGCCGTTGTAGGACGCGGTGCTTACGAGACAGCGCCCCGCCTCGTTTGTAAAGCCGGTTTTAACGCCGGTTGTATATGAATAATAGTAATTTGTCGTGCTGTCCAGCATAAAGTTGGTTGTTGAGAGAGTGCGTTCTCCCGACATATTTGTGGCGGCGACCTTATAACGCGACGAGCCGCAGGCGGTTGCAAAGGTTTCGTTTTTCAGCGCGTATTCGGTAAGCGTTCTGACATCGCGGACGGTTGTATAGGTGTCCTCGCTGTGCAGACCGACGGGATTTGAATAATGAGTGCCGCTAAGCCCTAACTGCGCCGCCTTTTCATTCATCATATCAACGAAATTTTCTACCGTTCCCCCGTATGTCATCGCCGCAAGATAGGCGCAGTCTCCGGCGGAGGACATAAGGACATAATAAAGCAAATCAAGCTGGGTTATTTCCTCGCCCGCCTTTAGGGTTGAAACGGCGCTGCCCGTGCCTGTTATATAACGGTCAACCTCCGCGTTCATGGCAACCTTTGCATTCGGGTCGAACGACGGACTTTCGAGCATAAGAGTTACCGTCATAATTTTGGTAAGCGATGCCGGATACATTTTTTTATCGATATTTTTTTCATAAAGCGTTTCGCCGGTGTCGAGCGATACAAGCATCCCCGCCTCAGCCGAAACGGTAAAGCCGGCAGGCTCAAAGGCATACGCCGGAATACAGACGTTTAAACATATCAAAATTGTAATAATTGCGGAAAGGATACGTTTGGGCATAGAAATTCCCCCGTGAATGTGTTATAATATAAAAAATCATTATTTATTATACATTATTTCCAATTAAATGGAAAGTAAATTTTTATAAATTCGGAGGAATTTATTTTGGTTTATATTACCGGAGATATGCACGGCGAGCTTGAAAGGCTTTATGACCGTGAATTCAGAAAGCTGAAAAAAGGGGACACTCTTATAGTCTGCGGCGATTTCGGTTACATATTCAACGGCTCAAAGGACGAAAAAGCCGTTATAAACTATCTTGCGGACAGAAAGTTCACAACCGCCTTTGTTGACGGAACCCACGATAATCTTGAGCGGATTAACCGATGCAGAACAACGGTCTGGAAGGGCGGTATGGTACACAGAATAAAGGGCAATCTGCTTCACCTTATGCGCGGTCAGATATTTGAAATAGAAGGGAACAGCATATTTACGTTCGGCGGAGGAGAAAGCACGGATAAGGATATGCGTGTGGAACAGGGACTCTGGTGGCGAGAGGAGGAGCCGACGCCTGCGGAAATGGCAGACGGCGCGCGCCGTCTTGATGAAGCGGGCTGTCGGGTTGACTATATTGTAACCCATGAGCCGCCCTCGCTCGTTAAAAGCGCTATGCTGCTGAGGCGCGGATTTGCCGACAGGGTTAATAAGCTGAACGGTTATTTCGAGGAAATAGGCCGCTCCTGCGAATATAAAAGATGGTATTTCGGCTCTTTGCATGAGGATAGGGTAATAACCGAGCGTCATACCTGCGTTTTCAGAAAGCTGCTGCCGCTCGGAGAGGGCCCTGCGGCGAGGGGCGTATCGGGAGAAAACAGCGCCGATAAGGAGCGGAAGTCCGACGTGGAGTTCGTTATGAGCTGACCTATAATTACCGGGTCTTACCACCCGAAAAGCCGAAAAACTGTGTCCCTCTTGACAAGTGTGGTAAAATAGTATCAGCGGAGGTTATACGCCGCGTCCCGGAAAGTGTTATAAAACATAGAGAATAAACCGAATTTTGGAGGCCTTTATGCTTAACAACAATATATGCCCCGGCTGTATGAACGATGTCGGCGGAGAACGAATATGTCCCGAATGCGGATACGATTGCGCGCAGCCGAATCCGGAAAATTGCCTGCCCGCGCGTTTTGTGCTGGCGGACCGGTATATTATCGGCCGTGTTATCGAGGAGGGCTGCGAGGGTATAATCTATCTCGGCAGGGATTCCGCTGCCGGAGAGGTTGTTCATATCCGCGAGTATTTCCCGCAGGGACGCGTCCGCCGCTTTCCTGACGGAACAGTTTCCGTTCCCGATGCAAATAAGTATGTTTTCAACGACGGTCTTATGGAATTTTTAGAGCTTAACCGCAGTCTGATAAATTGCGAGCTGCCGTCGCTTATTCCGGTGCTTTCGGTGTTTGAGGAAAACGGAACGGCATACGCCGTTTCTCAGACGGTTTCCGGAATAACCCTTAACAGCTTTCTTTCCAAAAACGGCGGAAGTCTTAAATGGGAGCAGGCGAGACCTCTCTTTCTCCCGCTTATAGATACCCTTGCCGGTCTGCACGATAACGGAATAGTTATCGGAAATATTTCTCCCGATACGGTTATAGTCGGGAGAGACGGGAAAATGCGTTTCGACCATATAGGAATACAAAAGCTCCATTATGAGGGAACGGGATTTCATACCGAGCTGTATGCCGGCTTTGCCGCCCCTGAGCAATACGGCGAGGGCGCGTCTCTTTCCTTTGCTTCGGATATATACGGTCTTGCCTCAACGCTGTTCTGCGTTCTGATAGGAACCGTTCCTCCGCAGGCAACGGCAAGGCTTGCCAAGGACAGTCTTTCTATTCCGGCTCATTTTGCCGAGGAGCTGCCGCGTCAGGTTTTGGTCGCTCTTGCGAACGGTATGCAGCTTAATCAGGCTGCGCGTACCGCTACGGTTGACGCTTTCAGGAATGAATTGGTCTACGGCGAGACTGCCGAGCAGGAACGTATAGCCGCCCGGAAAAGCTCTGCCGCAAGGGCTGACAGCTCCGCCGAAATTTCTTCAAAGAGCGGCTCTGCCGGCGGAAAAGGAAAGAAAAAGGAAAAGTCCGGTTCGGGAACAAAGGCGGCGGTTATCGCCGCTGTATGTACGGTCGCCGTATTTATAGGTATAGCCGCGATAACGGTAAAGCTTTATAACGATAATGCAAAGCAGAAGTCCGGAAACGATGAATCCTCATCCTCGGATGTTATGCCGGATGTGCTGGACGAGGGCGAAATCGACAGCAACGTTGCCCAGACGATAACAAAATATCCGGTTCCGAATACTCTCGGAAAGCTTTATTCCGAGATAGCCGAGCTGGAGGGAGCGGATAAGCTTAAATTTACCGTTGTCGGCAAGGAATTTTCGGATAAATACGAGCGCGGAACGGTTTGCAAGCAGTCGGTGGAGGCTGACACCAAGGTCGAGCGCGGAACCGAAATCAAGCTGACAATCAGTCTCGGAGCCAAAACCTTCAGCGTTGCGAACGTTGTCGGATTTACCGAGGATAAAGCGCTGCTTGAGCTGCTGAAGCAGGGTATCCTTTATGAGAATATTGATATTGACCGGGTTTATGACGCTGACAAAAAGCCGGGAGTTGTTCTTGAGCAGACTCCGGCATTCGGAGAAAAAATATCCGCGGAGGACACCGTTCAGATAAAAATTAACGATTACACCGGGGACGAGGACAGCAGTTCATCCTCAACAACCTCGACAGGTTCTTCAAGCAAAAGAAATTAAATATTGACGTCTGTTCAAACGGAGCGTGCCGGCTTTTTCGGTGCGCTCCTTTTTTATACCGTTTTTAGTGGCAAAACGCGGCTTTTCTCATAGAATGGTATATAAAATACGGCACTTTGCTCAGGGGGAATATGAATTGACGAAAATAACTGTGTTCGGAGGAGATATGCGTATGCGGGTGGCGGCGGAGGAGCTTGCCTCACGCGGCTTTGCGGTCGATACGCTCGGACTTTACCCGGACGACCGCGCCGACTGCGCTTCCAGCGATGTTTTTCTGCTGCCTGTTCCCGCCTCGCGAGACGGCAGGACGGTTGCCGCTCCTCTGACTGATAAAATAATTCCGCTTTCCTATATTGAGGAGACGGCGGGCGATCGGCTGGTGCTGAGCAGCATATGGAAACCCAATGTCAAAAACTTTATAGACTATTATTCGGATGACGCCTACGCCGTTAAAAACGCCGTGCCGACGGCTGAGGGCGCTATCAGGCTTGCTTTAGAGCTTACGGATTTCACTCTTTCCGGCAGCCGCGTTCTTGTTACCGGCTACGGCCGCTGCGGGCGTGTGCTTTGCAGCAGGCTTTACGGACTGCACTGTGTTCTTTCGGCGGCGGCAAGAAGACCTGAGGTTCTGGCGCAGATAGAGGCGGACGGTATAACGCCGCTCAAAATAGCCGACCTGCCCGGTATGCTCGGTGAATTTGACGTAATATTCAACACGGTTGACGCGCCCTGGCTTGAGGGACTCGATACAAACGCGGTCATTATTGACCTTGCAACAAAGGGCTGCGTTGAAGCTGCGCCCGGCGGATTTGTTTATAAACGCGCTCCGGGACTTCCCGGAAAAACGGCGCCGCGTACAGCAGGTATTATACTTGCCGATACCGTACAGCGGCTCATAAAGGATTACGGCGTCTGAAATCAGGAGGTGAACACTTATGAAAAAGCTGAATGTCGGCTTTGCGTTCTGCGGGTCATTCTGTACTCTTTCAAAGGCAGTATCGGCATTGCAGGCGCTCAAAAGCCCCGAAATTGAGATAACACCGATTTTTTCCGAGATAGTATGGAACACGGATACCCGCTTTTATAAAGCGCTGGATTTGCGCGAACAGGTTGAGAGCATATGCGGTAAGGAGATAATACACGATATACCGTCCGCCGAGCCTATAGGACCTAAAAATCTGCTGGATGCGATAGTCGTATGTCCATGTACCGGAAATACTGCGGCGAAAATAGCTCTCGGAATAACCGACACGTCGGTTACAATGGCGGTTAAGGCAACGCTGCGCAATCAGAAGCCGGTTGTTATTGCCGTTGCCTCAAACGACGCTTTGGGAGCCGGCGGCGGAAATATAGGCAGACTTCATAACACAAAGGGAATATATATGGTTCCTTACAGACAGGATGACCCGGCAGGCAAAACGACCTCGCTGGTCTGCGACTTTAAGGCAGTTCCCGAAACGCTTTTCGCCGCTCTTGAGGGCAGGCAGCTCCAGCCGGTTGTCAGGGAGCTTATGAAGTAAATTTTAAATAAGACTCCGCCGCACAATCCGCATAATGCGATTGTACGGTGAGCTTTAAGAAAAGCGCGGCGGCTCAATGTGTATTACCGTTAAAACCGTTTTGTTCCCGTCAGGCTGAATAATAGTGTTAAAATGACTATTTCTGCGCTTTTCTTCTTTACTTATTATGCTAAAATAGCCGAAAAGTAAAAAAATTGTTAAATAATAGACGAAATACCTTGAAAATATTCTCCAAATCGGTTAAAATATAAAAAGAAAAAAATCAGGAGGTATTTCCAATGGTTAAAGTTGCAATCAATGGTTTTGGCCGTATAGGCCGTCTCGCATTCCGTCAGATGTTCGGCGCCGAGGGCTATGAGGTCGTAGCTATAAACGATCTTACCAGCCCGAAGATGCTTGCTCACCTGCTCAAGTACGATTCCGCTCAGGGCAGATATGCTCTTGCGGACAAGGTTTCTGCCGGAGAGGACAGCATAACTGTCGACGGCAAGACTATCAAGATTTATGCCGAGAAAAACGCTGCCGATCTTCCTTGGGGAGAAATAGGCGTTGACGTTGTTTTGGAGTGCACCGGCTTCTACACCTCTAAGGAAAAGGCTCAGGCTCATATCGACGCAGGCGCTAAGAAGGTTGTTATTTCTGCTCCGGCAGGCAAGGATCTTCCGACTATCGTTTACAGCGTTAATGAAAAGACCCTTACAGCCGACGATAAGATTATATCCGCTGCTTCCTGCACGACAAACTGCCTTGCTCCTATGGCGGACACACTTAACAAGTATGCTCTTATCGTAAGCGGTATTATGACTACTGTTCACGCTTTCACCGGCGACCAGATGGTTCTTGACGGTCCTCACAGAAAGGGTGACCTCCGCCGCGCTCGTGCTGCTGCCGTTAATATCGTTCCTAACTCTACCGGCGCTGCAAAGGCTATCGGTCTTGTTATTCCGGAACTTAACGGAAAGCTCATCGGTTCCGCTCAGCGTGTTCCGGTTCCGACCGGTTCAACAACCATCCTTGTTGCTGTTGTTAAGGGCAAGGATATTACCGTTGAGGGCATCAACGCTGCAATGAAGGCTGCTTCCTCTGCTTCCTTCGGATACACCGAGGAGCCGCTCGTATCCTCCGATATCATCGGTATAACCTATGGTTCTCTGTTCGATGCAACCCAGACCATGGTAACCAAGATTGACGACGATACCTATCAGGTACAGGTTGTTTCCTGGTATGACAACGAGAACAGCTACACCAGCCAGATGGTACGTACCATTAAGTACTTTGCCGAAATCTGATTCAGGTAATTTCTTTGAATAATGTCCGTTATTCGGACATGCTCTTTAAAGAACCTTAAACAAAAAGATACCCGGTTTAAGCCGGGTATCTTTTTTATATGTCTATTTTTTCTTTTTGAGCAGCATAAGCAGGATATAAGCCGAATATCCTATTAAGCCGCCGGCGGTATTGGTGATGACATCTGTAATATCCGAGCTCCGCACGCCGTTAATAAGCGGCTGAAGCAGTTCAACAGACAGGCTGAGCGCCGCTGTTGACAGAAAGCAGCGGAACAGACCGCAGCTTTTTCCGGAAGCCCGGCGGCACAGCGGATAGAGAAAACCGAAAGGTACAGTCATAATCACATTCAGTACGATTTGCCGGATGAAATCGCCGCGCCCGTTTAAGACATCCTCAAACGGCGTCATATTCATCGGAACATACGGGTGATTGAAACAGAACGGCAGCGAGGCAATGACCGGCATAAGCGTTACAAGCAATACACCGGAAAGATAGAGGAACATTACTGTATTGACCGCTAGTACGCGCTTGCCGCCGTTCTTCCATTTAGGACGCAGCCAAAAAATATAAAGCAGCGCGAGAGCAGTAAAATCAAGTATATATTTGAACAGCTTTTGCATTTTGTTTCTCCTTATGTATATCTTTTTAACATTATAATACTAATGTTATGTAACGTTTGTATTATAACATAACCTAAAAACAATGTCAAGACAATGCGGATTTGCGGCATATTATATACCCGGAATTATTGTATTTAAAAGCGGCGGTGCAAGCTTAGCTTGCACCGCCGCCTACCGGCAGACCTGCACTGCTTTTCGCAGAACATTTTGCCGGTGGTTTTGCTTATTTTTTCTCGGCGTCCGTCCGTTTCAAAGCTGCCGACACAAGACCTGAAAACAGAGGATGCGGCTTATTCGGACGTGATTTGAATTCGGGATGGAACTGAACGCCGACATAGAAGTCGTTTTGGGGAATTTCTACTGTTTCGACAATGTGACCGTCGGGCGATGTTCCGCTGATAACAAGTCCTGCTTTCGAGAGCGTTTCGCGGTAATCGTTGTTGAATTCGTAGCGATGGCGGTGACGCTCGTATATCAGCTCGGAGTTATAGCATTCGGACATACGGCTTCCCGGTACGATTTTACAGGGATATGCGCCGAGCCGCAGCGTTCCGCCCTTGTTTATGCTGTCGCTCTGGTCGGGCATAAAGTCGATAACCTTATGCTCAGAGTTTTCGTCAAACTCGCCGGAGTTGGCGTCGGCAAGTCCGCAGATGTTTCTTGCAAACTCAATAACCGCTATCTGCATTCCGAGACAGATTCCGAGATAGGGAACATTATTTTTCCGCGCATATTCCGCTGTCGCGATTTTGCCCTCTATTCCGCGGTTGCCGAAGCCTCCGGGAACGAGCAGACCGTCGCAACCGGCGAGGGTTGCGGAAACATTTTCGCGGTTTATTGTTTCGGAGTCAATCCATTTTATCTGAACCCGCGCTCCGACAAAGTAGCCGGCGTGCCTCAAAGCCTCGGCTACCGAAAGATAAGCGTCGTGCAGCTGAACATATTTGCCGACAAGTCCTATCGTTACCTTTTTGGTACGGTTCCTTATGCGTTCAAGCATTTCGTTCCAGTCCGAAAGGTCGGGTTCGGGAGCGTTTATTCCGAGCTCGCGGCAGACTATGTCCGAAAAACGGTTCTTTTCGAGCATAATCGGCGCCTCATAAAGAATGGGGATAGTCATATTTTCGATAACGCAGTCGGGCTTGACATTGCAGAAAAGGGAAATTTTGCGGAATATGTTTTCCTCAAGCGGCTCGTCGCACCTGAGAACGATTATATCCGGGTTTATGCCCATTCCCTGAAGCTCCTTGACAGAGTGCTGTGTAGGCTTGGTTTTATGCTCGTCGGAGCCGCGCAGGAACGGAACAAGAGTTACGTGAATATAAAGCGAATTTTCGCGGCCGATTTCAAGCCCTACCTGCCTGATAGCCTCAAGAAACGGCTGGCTTTCGATGTCTCCGGTCGTACCTCCGATTTCGGTTATAACAACGTCCGCGTCGGTCTTTTTTCCGACGGCGTAAATAAAATCCTTTATCTCGTTGGTTATATGCGGTATAACCTGAACAGTTTCTCCGAGGTATTCGCCGCGGCGCTCCTTATTAAGAACGTTCCAGTATACCTTTCCGGTTGTAAGGTTTGAAAACTTGTTAAGATTTTCGTCTATGAAACGCTCATAGTGACCGAGGTCAAGGTCGGTTTCGGCGCCGTCCTCCGTAACGAAAACCTCTCCGTGCTGGTATGGGCTCATAGTTCCCGGATCAACGTTAATATACGGGTCGAGCTTCTGCGCGGCAACCTTGAGTCCCCTTGCTTTAAGGAGCCGTCCGAGCGAGGCGGCGGTTATGCCCTTTCCGAGTCCCGAAACAACACCGCCCGTTACGAAAATATACTTTGTTGTTTTCATTTTCTTTCGCTTCCCTTATCTGTCATATGTTTTAATAATATCCTCCGCAATCTGGAGCCGCTGGCAGCAGCTGTCCATTGCGGTTTTTTCTATGTATTTATGAGCCTCCTGCTCGCTCATCTGAAGCCGGTCTATCAACAGCCATTTTGCCCGGTTCACTATCCGTATTTCCTGCATCTTGACCTCAAGCGAGCGCGTTTTTTGTTCAAGGGATTTCAGCCTCATCCGCATAGCCGTAAGCAGCTGAATGGTTTGCTGAATGGACTGTCGGTTTCCCGGCCGCGCAAGGGTTAAAACTCCGTAATCGGTTAATTTATCCGAAACCTGCTCATAAACATCACCCTTAACAAACAGCAGCACCCCGGCGGTTTGTTCTTCGGAAAGGTCAACTGCAAGCTGAGTTCCGAATTCGTCCGGCAGGGGAGTGTTTATAAGAACAATGTCAAAGGGCTGACCGAGCAGCAGCCGTCTCGCCTCGCCGGCGTCCTTTGCTGTCTGAACAGGGGAGTATCTGCCGGCAGGCAGCAGCGCCCTCAGATATTGCTCCGCCTGAGCGGAAGCCGAAACTATAAGAACACTTAAAGCGTTTCGCTTGCTGTACAAAACCGACCCCCCTTAAAAACCGTAAAATATCTCTGCGGCAGGCTAATGCCGCGCTTTATCTTTTAAACAGCTCCGAATATCCCTTCGGCAATATCGAGTTTACAAATTCGCTGCTTTCCGCAATTTTAAGCGCCTCGCCGAGAGTTGCCGGCAGCCGCTGCATATGCTCGCTGTCGGTTTCCGAGACAGGCGGCGGCAGCTGATACTTCTTAGCAACGCCCTCAATACCTGCAAATAAGAGCAGGGAAAATACCGTATATACATTTGCTCCCGGATCGGGCGAGCGCAATGTTATCAGAGTGCCGGAAGAAGTTTTCTTAACTCTCAGCAGCTGAGAGCGGTTTTCACCCGACCAGTTAATGTATTCCGGAGCGCGCATTTCTCCGAGCCTTAAATAAGATTCCTCGGTCGGATTGCAGAAAAGGGTTATTTCCCTTATATGCGAAAGTATTCCGGCGGCGAATGCCTCGCTGACATCCTCTCCGCTCTGCGCGATCGCACTCATTGTTATATGGAATCCGTTTCCGCAGCTTGACGGCAGCGGCTTCGGAGAAAAGCTGGCATAAAGACCGTTTCGCGTTGCCACCGTTGATACAACCGAGCGGAACGTAACGGCGTCGTTTGCGGCGGTCATGGGATCGCTGTGCCGGAAATCGATTTCGTTTTGTCCGGGTCCTGCCTCGTGGTGCGAGCTTTCAGGACAAATGCCCATATCAAGTAAGGTAAAGCAGATTTCCCGCCGGACATTCTCGCCCTTATCAGCCGGCGCAATGTCGAGATATCCTGCATTGTCAAACGGGATTTTGGTAGGCTCGCCCTGCTCGTCGGTTTTGAAGAGATAAAATTCGGTTTTTGAACTGAATGTTACGTCTATTCCCGTTTCCTCCGCCACTTCAATGGCATTTTGCAGAATATTCCTGCCGTCGCGTTCAAAGGGCGTTCCGTCCGGATAGGTTATGTCGCAGAACATTCTTACAACCCGTCCGTGTGAAGGGCGCCAGGGCAGTATCGCAAGGGTTGCCGGGTCGGGATGGAGAATAAGGTCGCTCATAGCTCCGGTTTCAAATCCCGGAACCGAATCTGCCTCAAAGGGAATACCCTCAAGAAAGGCTCTTTTAAGCTCCGAGGGCATAATCGAAATGTTTTTTTGGTTTCCGAACACATCGCAGAAAGCAAGACGGATGAACTTTACGTCCTCTTCCTCAACAAAGGTCATCACTTCATTATAAGAATACATCTTACACAGCTCCCACCTAAAAAATAAAACGTTCACCGATGCCGAAAAAGGGGATTGCTCCCCCTGGGGCTGCATCAATGAACGCCATTGCTCATACGAAAATAACATTTTCTTTTACTTAAACATTATAATAAGATTTGCGCCAAAAGTCAATAATTAGTCATATGTTACGGCGGTTTTTTATTTTTATAAATAAAAACGTCTGAAACGATTTACATAATTAAGGAAATTTACAAAGATGTAAAAAATAATTCTGATATGCGGCTTTGGGGTTGACATTCTCAGCTGACGGGCGTATAATGCTCTACGTTGAAACGGCAACGGTGTCGCAGATAGCAAATGCTATCGCTATCGTTGGCGCTTTTTTATTTTTCAAAGTAAATATTTTATTGTGATTTGAGCGGCAATGGCGTCGTATAGGCAGTATTATCTGCCGACGCTGTTGCCGCTCAAATTATTTTAGGAAGGGAAGAAAAAATTATGGCAAGTGTAACAGAAATTTTCGGCTCAAACGTATTTAACGACGATGTTATGAAGCAGCGTCTCCCAAAGGAAACCTATAAGGCTATTCAGAATACGATTAAAAACGGCAAGCACCTTGACCCGGCTGTCGCGGTAGTTGTAGCAAACGCTATGAAGGACTGGGCTATTGAAAAGGGAGCAACTCATTTCACCCATTGGTTCCAGCCGATGACCGGCATAACCGCCGAGAAGCACGACAGCTTTATTTCTCCTAACGGCGCCGGAAAGGTTATTATGGAGTTTTCCGGAAAAGAGCTTATTCAGGGCGAACCGGACGCTTCCTCCTTCCCCTCCGGCGGACTTCGCGCAACCTTTGAGGCGCGCGGATATACCGCCTGGGACCCCACCTCATACGCATTTATAAAGAACGGCGTTTTATGTATTCCTACGGCTTTCTGCTCATACGGCGGCGAGGCGCTTGATAAAAAGACTCCGCTGCTGCGCAGTATGGAGGCTATCAACCGTCAGGCGCTCAGGGTTCTCGGACTGTTCGGAAAAACAAACGTTAAGTCGGTAAAAACAACGGTCGGTCCGGAGCAGGAGTATTTTCTGGTTGATACGGACGTTTATGAAAAGCGCAAGGATTTGATTTTCACCGGACGTACCCTTTTCGGCGCAAAGCCGCCTAAGGGTCAGGAGCTTGAGGATCACTATTTCGGAACGATTAAGAGCCGCGTTCAGGCGTTTATGAAAGAGCTTAACGAGGAGCTTTGGAAGCTCGGAATACTGGCGAAGACCGAGCATAACGAGGTTGCTCCCGCTCAGCACGAATTGGCGCCGATTTTTGCAACAACCAATATCGCGGCGGACCATAACCAGCTTACGATGGAGCTTATGCAGCGGATTGCAAAGAAACACCATATGGTCTGCCTGCTTCACGAAAAGCCGTTTGCGGGCGTAAACGGCAGCGGAAAGCATAACAACTGGTCGCTTTCCACCGATACCGGCGTAAACCTTCTGGAGCCGGGAGAAACGCCCTATGAAAACGCTCAGTTCTTGCTTTTCCTGTGCGCAGTTATAAAGGCTGTCGACGAATATCAGGATTTGCTTAGAATATCGGTCGCCTCGGCGGGCAACGATCACCGTCTGGGTGCGAACGAAGCTCCCCCCGCAGTTGTTTCAATGTTCCTGGGCGAGGAGCTTGAGGAAATCCTTGAGGCCATAGAAACCGATACCTCCTATGGCGGAAAGGAAAAGGAGCTTATGCGTATCGGAGTTCATACCCTGCCCAAATTCCCCAAGGACACAACGGATCGCAACCGTACTTCTCCCTTCGCTTTTACCGGCAATAAGTTTGAATTCCGTATGCTCGGCTCAGCTGCTTCAATTTCCGACACCAATGTGGTGCTCAACACGGCGGTCGCCGAGGAATTGAAGCAATTTGCGGACACTCTTGAAAAAGCGGACGATTTTGAAACCGCTCTTCATGATTTGATAAAGAAGGTCATAACCGAGCATAAGCGCATTATCTTCAACGGCAACGGATATGACGATTCGTGGATTGAGGAGGCTGAAAAGCGCGGTCTGCTCAACCTTAAAACCACTCCGGACTGCCTGCCCTATCTGCTCAAAAAGAAAAATGTTGATTTGTTTACCACTCATAAGGTATACAGCGAGGCTGAAATCAAGGCGCGCTATGAGATTATGCTTGAGAATTACTGCAAGATAATCAATATTGAGGCGCTGACTATGATAGATATGGCTTCAAAGGATATTCTGCCCTCGGTAAGCGCTTATGCGCATGAGCTTGCCGATACCATAGGCGCTAAAAAGGCGTGCGCCGCGGTTGACTGCTCCTATGAGGAGGACGTTCTGACGCGTGTCAGCAGGCTTACCGGTTCGGCTTATTCGAGACTTAAAATGCTTGAAAAGGCGCTTATGGAGGTTCATACATTAACCGACTCGGCAGAGCAGGCAAAGGCATATAAGGAAAGCGTTATTCCGGCGATGGATGCGCTGCGCATAACGGCGGATGAGCTTGAAACCTGCGTTTCGGAGGATTACTGGCCGTTCCCGTCCTATGGTGAGCTGCTTTTCAGCGTAAAATAATATGAATGTTGAATTTTAAGGGATGATTTAATATGACACAGGCAATATATGACGCCATACATAACGAAGTATACGGCGTATGGTTTTTGATAGGCGCGGCGCTCGTTTTCTGGATGCAGGCGGGCTTCGCAATGGTTGAAACAGGCTTTACCAGGGCGAAAAACGCCGGAAACATTTTAATGAAGAACCTTATGGACTTCTGTATCGGAACGGTTATGTTCATTCTGATAGGCTTCGGAATTTTCCTCGGCGAGGATTTGGTCGGCTTAATCGGAAAGCCAGGATTTGATATTTTCACCGATTATGCCCATTTTGATTGGTCGAATTTCGTGTTCAACCTTGTTTTCTGCGCAACAACCGCAACAATAGTTTCAGGCTCAATGGCTGAGCGCACAAAGTTCCTCTCATACTGCGTTTATTCAGCGGTTATCTCGGCTGTTATTTACCCGGTTGAGGCTCATTGGACCTGGGGCGGCGGCTGGCTTTCAAAGTTAGGCTTCCATGATTTCGCCGGTTCAAACTGTATTCATATGGTCGGCGGTATATGCGCCCTTATCGGAGCGGCGATGGTAGGTCCGCGTATCGGAAAGTTTGTCCGCGATAAGGACGGCAAGGTAACAAAGGTCAACGCGTTCCCCGGTCATAACCTCCCGATAGGCTGTCTCGGCGTGTTTATTCTGTGGCTCGGCTGGTACGGCTTTAACGGCGCCGCCGCAACGTCGATTGAGGAAATGGGTTCGGTATTTGTGGCAACAACGATAGCTCCCTCTGTTGCAACGGTCGTTGCAATGATATTCACCTGGGTTAAATACGGCAAGCCTGATGTTTCGATGTGCCTTAACGCTTCCCTCGCAGGTCTGGTTGCAATAACCGCTCCCTGTGATGTATGCGATGCTTTCGGCGCCATAATGATAGGTCTTGTTTCCGGATTGATAGTTGTATTCGGAGTATGGTTCCTTGATTATAAGCTCCATGTTGACGACCCCGTAGGCGCGGTTGCGGTTCATTTGTGCAACGGCATTTGGGGAACGATTTCCGTCGGCTTGTTCGCAACTAAATCCGCTCCCGCGTTTGCAAGAGGAATAGGCGACGGTGTAAGCTTCGGCGCAAACCAGATTGCCGGAGAGGGACTTTTCTACGGCGGCGGCTTTAAGCAGCTGGGATTGCAGCTGCTCGGTATGTTCTCAACGGCTGCCTGGACCGCGGTTACAATAACGCTTGCGTTCCTTGTTATAAAGAAGATTTTCGGTCTGCGCGTTTCCCGCGAGGAGGAAATGGAGGGACTTGACGTTAAGGAGCACGGTCTCCAGAGCGCATATGCCGGAATTGCAATGCTTCCCGAATTTATAGATGAGGGCAGCGAGCCGACAGTCGTTTCCGGAGATGTTCCGGAGGCTCAGGCGGTCGAGGTTCACGAAATGCCCCGCGTTGCCGCGGATACTCCTCCGGTTCACGGCAAAAAGCTTACCAAGGTTGAGGTCGTCTGCAAGGAGTCCAAGCTTGAGGCTCTTAAAAACGCTATGGTCGGTATCGGTATTACCGGTATGACTGTGTCGCACGTACTCGGCTGCGGAATACAGAAGGGCAAGCCCGAATTTTACCGCGGCGTTGAGGTTGAGGCCTCGCTTCTCCCGAAGGTTCAGGTTGATATAGTCGTAAGCGCGGTTCCGGTCGCTCAGGTTATCGCAACTGCAAAGAAGGTTTTATATACAGGTCATATCGGAGACGGTAAGATATTCGTTTACGATGTTGAAAACGTTGTTAAAATCCGTACCGGCGAGGAAGGCTATGACGCCCTGCAGGATGTTGAGCAGTATTAAGCTGTTCGGATAAAAATTAAATTTTATACGGTCAGGGCGGCGTTATACCGCCCTGATAAAGCATTATATTTATAATAAAATCGGAAAGAGGAAAGAAATATGTGTTCCATTATGGGTTATATCGGCAGCGGGCTTTCGCTCGATGAATTTAAAAAGGGGTTCGGCGCAACGGTTTCGCGCGGTCCCGACAGCTCGGCGGTGGTAACGCTCAATAACGGATATATGGGATTTCATCGTCTTTCCATTATGGGGCTTACCCCGGAGGGTATGCAGCCGTTTTCATTAGGAGAGCAAAAGGTTATATGCAACGGAGAAATTTACGGCTTCCGCAGGCTTCGCGAGGAGCTTATTAAAAAAGGGTATACCTTTAAAAGCGAGTCGGACTGCGAAATTCTTCTTCCGCTTTACCGCGAATATGGCGTTTCCATGTTCCGTATGCTCGACGCCGAATACGCTATGGTGATTTATGACGGCTCCGGATTTGTTGCCGCACGCGACCCGATAGGTATTCGTCCCCTTTATTACGGCTGCGACCGTTCCGGCGGTATACTTTTTGCATCCGAGCCGAAAAACCTTGTAGGTCTTTCTGATAAAATTATGCCTTTCCCGCCCGGACATTATTATAAGGACGGTAAATTTGTATGTTACAGGGATATGACCGAGGTCAGCACGGTTGTCAGGGACGATATTGACACGGTTTGCAGAAATATCAGGGAAAAGCTGATAGCCGGAATAGAGAAAAGGCTTGACGCCGACGCGCCCCTCGGCTTTCTGCTCAGCGGCGGTCTTGATTCGTCGCTTGTATGCGCGGTATCGGCAAAGCTGCTTAAAAAGCCTATAAGAACCTTTGCTGTCGGTATGAGCACCGACGCGATAGACCTTAAATATGCCCGTGAGGTCGCTGATTATATCGGCAGCGAGCATACCGAAATATTTATAACCCGCGACGACGTTATACAGGCTTTGCCGGAGGTCGTTCATCTGCTCGGAACCTACGATATAACGACTATCCGCGCAAGTATGGGAATGTACCTTATCTGTAAGGCAATTCACGAGCAGACCGATGTAAGAGTTCTTCTGACCGGTGAAATTTCCGATGAGCTTTTCGGGTATAAGTATACCGATTTTGCGCCGAGTGCCGAGGAATTTCAAAAGGAATCGCAGAAGCGTATCCGCGAGCTGCATATGTATGACGTTCTGCGCGCTGACCGCTGTATATCCGTAAACTCTCTTGAGGCGCGCGTTCCGTTCGGCGATCTTGATTTCGTTGAATATGTTATGAGTATTGATCCGCAGATGAAAATGAACACCTACGGAAAGGGCAAGTATCTGCTGCGCCGCGCGTTTGATGGCGATTGGCTGCCGCAGGATATCCTTATGCGCGAAAAGGCTGCTTTCAGCGACGCTGTCGGTCATTCGCTTGTTGACGACTTAAAGGAATACGCCGAAACGCAGTATACCGATGAAGAATTTGCGGAAAAATGCAAAAAATACGATTTTGCCGTTCCGTTCACCAAGGAGTCGCTGCTTTATAGGGAGCTGTTTGAGGAATACTATCCCGGTCAGGCGGAAATGATTGCGGATTTCTGGATGCCGAACCGCTCATGGGAGGGCTGCGACGTAAACGACCCGTCCGCAAGGGTGCTTTCCAACTACGGCGACAGCGGCAAATAAAAAGCGAGGCTTTTTAAAATGAAACCTAATAAGAACTATAAAAAGCTTAACGGTTCATATTTGTTTTACGATATAGAGCAAAAGGTAAAGGCTTATTCAAAGAAATTTCCGGATAAAAAGCTTTTGCGGCTCGGCGTCGGCGATGTAACGCTGCCGCTGTGCGATGCGGTTATAAAGGCAATGTATTCGGCGGTTGAGGATCAATCCAAAAAGGAAACCTTTCACGGCTATATGCCGGAATGCGGCTGGGAAAAGCTCAAGGATGCTATCGCCGGATATTATGCGCGCCGCAAAGTGTTTCTTGAAAGAGATGAAATTTTCATTTCTTCGGGCGCCGGCGACGACCTCGGCGATATTCTCGACCTGTTTGACCGCGATAACACGGCTCTCGTTATCGAGCCGGCTTATCCTGCCTATGTTGACTCAAATATAATAGCCGGTCACAGAGTCGTTCATATGCCGTCGGATAACTGGACCCATTTTGCTCCTTTCCCCGATGACAATATCAGAGTCGATATAATATACATATGCTCGCCGAATAATCCTACCGGCGCGGTATTTGAATATGAAAAGCTTAAAGCATGGGTGGATTATGCGAATAAAAACGGAGCTGTTCTGATTTTCGACGCCGCCTACGAGGCTTTTATCGGAAATGAGGATATACCTCACAGCATTTTTGAGATAGAGGGCAGCCGAAAGTGCGCAATAGAAATATGCTCGCTTTCAAAAACCGCCGGATTTACCGGTGTCCGCTGCGGATATACCATAATCCCGAAAACGCTGAAAAGAAAGGGAATGACGCTCAATGATATGTGGGTAAGAAACCGCACCACCAAAACAAACGGAGTGTCCTATATAGTACAGTGCGGAGCGGCGGCGGTATTTTCCGAGGAGGGGCAAAGGCAGGTAAGAGAAAACCTTGAGGTATACCGCGGCAACGCGAGAACCCTTATGAAAGCGCTGGACAGCTGCGGAATATGGTACTGCGGAGGAGAAAACGCGCCGTATATCTGGTTTAAATGCCCCGATAATATGACAAGCTGGCAATGCTTTGACCTTCTGCTTAACGAAAAGCAGATAATCGGCACTCCCGGCGTAGGTTTCGGGGAATGCGGCGAAGGGTATTTCCGGCTTTCCTCGTTCGGCGACACAGAGGAAACAAAGGAAGCCGCAAGGCGCATAGCCGAGCTTTTTTCAAGAAACGGCAGGGAATAAACAGTAAAAACGCGCGGGAGATTTCAGTCTCCCGCGCGTTTTTTGCAGGGCGCTTTAACTTATGCGGTTAAGCCGTTAAGACTTAGCATCCGCAGCCGTTATCACAACCGCAGCCGCATCCGCCGCCGTTGTTTGTGCCTACTCCGCAGCCGCAGCAAACGAGAACAAGAATGAGAATGAGGATCCAGGTGCAGTTGCCTCCGAACGCGTTGTTACACATATCACTAACCTCCTTTTCCTGTTTTCAATCCATACTATGCCGCGGCAGGTTTTGGGGTCACAAAAAATTTTTCAAAAAAATTCAAAAAGGGTATTGACTTTTCCTGACTTTCGTATATAATAAAAGTCAGGAAAGGTCAAAAAGGTGATACAAGATGAGAATAAGCGATATAATAACCGCCGAAATATTGCGTATGCTTGATGAGTCGGACGTTAATACGGCTGAAATTCAACGCAACGAATTGGCAAGCGATATCGGCTGCGCGCCGAGTCAGATAAATTATGTGCTTTCCTCGCGTTTTACCCCGGAACACGGATATACGGTCGAGAGCCGCAGGGGCGGCGGAGGATATATCCGTATACACCGCGTTGTTATGAGCCATTCCTCAGCGGTTATGCACATTATAAATTCGGTAGGCAATTCGCTGGATGCGATGACCGCCCGCATAGTTGTTGAAAATTGCAGGCAGTCCGGTTTGATAGACGCGGAATCGTCAAGACTTATAGAGGCGGCGTTTTCAAACAATGTTATGCGGTGCGTGCCTCCCGCCTCAAGAGATACGCTGCGGGCGGCAATACTGAAGGAAATGCTGCTTACCCAGATATAAAAAATTATTGGAGATGTTTTTATGCTTTGCGAAAAATGCGGAAAAAATAATGCTACTACTCATATAAGAACGGTTGTAAACGGAGTTGTAACCGAAAAAAATCTTTGCGGCTACTGCGCGGCGAGCGAGGGCTATGCCGATATAGGACATAACAGTCTCGGCGAAATGCTCGCGTCGATGTTCGGTGACGTTCTGGCTACCGGCTCTCCATCGGCAACGCTGCGCTGTCCTTGCTGCGGAGCGGCGTTCTCCGATATCGCCGAGAGCGGAAAGGTCGGCTGCTCAGAATGCTATAAAACCTTTTATAATGAATTGCTGCCTTACCTTAAAAGGGTACACGGCAGTACCAAGCACGCGGGACGTATTCCCAATAAAGCGCCGCTTGCAACCAGACCTGCGGAGGATACCGTTGAGGGACTGAGAACAAAGCTTAATGATTTGATAAGGAGCGAAAAATTCGAGGAGGCGGCGGTTATCCGCGATAAGATTAAAAAGCTTGAGGAGGAAAAGAAATGAGCAGCTGGTATCTTGAAAAATGCCCGGACGATGATATAGTGGTCAGTACCCGAATAAGACTTGCCCGGAATATAGCCGGTATTCCTTTCCCGTCGAGAATGAATTCCGCACAGCGCCGCGAGCTGAACCGGCAGGTCAGGGAGGCTGTCAGCGACAGCAACACTCCGTTTGCCCGCTCCCTGAAATTTATAGAAATGAGCGACGTTCCGGAGGACGAGCGCCGTGCTATGGTCGAAAGGCATATAGTAAGCCCCGAATTTGCTGCGGAGGACGCCGGACGCGCTGTTATTCTCTCAGAGGATGAAAGCATAAGTATAATGATAGGCGAGGAGGACCATCTGCGCATACAGGTGCTTTACGGCGGACTTCAGCTTGAAAAGGCGTTTGACGTTGCGGCAAGGCTCGATTCGCTGCTTTGCGACAGGCTGAACTTTGCGTTTGACGAGCAACTCGGATTTCTTACCGAATGTCCGACTAACCTCGGAACCGGTCTGAGAGCCTCGGTTATGCTCCATCTGCCGGTTATAGAAAGCCGGGGACAGATATCCGCTCTGGCGGACTCGGTTAATAAAATCGGGTTTACGGTTCGCGGAATGTACGGCGAGGGCAGCCGGGCAGCGGCGTCGCTTTATCAGATATCAAATCAGATAACCCTCGGAATAAGCGAGAAAAACGCGCTCGATAATCTGAAAATCATAACTCAGCAGTTGATTGATAAGGAGCGCAGGGAAAGGGAAGAGCTTAATAAGCTGAAGGTCGAGGATATGTGTATGCGCGCCGTAGGCATACTCAGCAGCGCGCGTATACTCGACAGCGGCGAAATGATGAAGCTGCTGAGCGAAATAAAGCTCGGCATTGCAATGGGCGTTCTGCCCGAAAGCACCGTTAATCCGATTAAGGTTCTGATTGAGGGTCAGCCGTTTATGCTGATGCGGCGTTTCGGAAGAATGAGCGCCGATGAGCGTGATATCTACCGTGCCAATATGGTGCGGCAGGCATTCTGCGAAAAAAATGATGAAAAATGAAAAATATGTCTATCCTATTTAGGCGGCAATAATCTGTACGCATAAAATGGGTTTGGATTACAATGGAGGTTTAGTTTTATGAGATATAAATTTGACGGTTTTACGGAAAAGGCAAACGAGGCGCTCAATCTTGCAATTTCAAGCGCCTCGGAGCTTGGACATACCTATGTCGGAAGCGAGCATTTGCTGCTCGGAATTATCAAAGCAGGCGGAGGAGCTGCGGCTAACGCTCTCGATTCCCGCGGAGTAACTGCGGAAAAGCTGGAGGACGCTCTCAGAACCTCCATCGGCTACGGAACGCCTACCCGGCTTTCTCCCGATTATTTCACACCACGCGCAAAGCGTGTTATCGAAACCGCGATGGCAGGCTGCGTAAATATGGGCAAGAAATACGTCGGAACAGAGCATCTGCTGCTCGGAATTTTAAGCGAGGGAGATAATTATGCCGTAAGCTTTTTGGAGCAATTCGGAGTTGACGTTCCTGCGCTGACAAGCGAAATTCTCTCGGTCGCCGGTGTGTCCGGAGAGGAAACGGGCAGCGGAGCTGCGCCGTCATCGGGGAAAAAGAGCAAGGGAACGGGAAAAGCGCCGACGCTCGAAAAGTTCGGCAGAGACCTTACCGAGGCTGCCCGCAAGGGAAAAATCGACCCGGTTATCGGCAGGAGCGAGGAAATTCAGCGTGTTATTCAGATACTTTGCCGCCGCACCAAAAACAATCCCTGCCTTATAGGAGAGCCGGGAGTCGGTAAAACCGCAATAGTTGAGGGACTGGCTCAGAGAATAGTTTCGGGCGATGTTCCGGATATTCTTCTTGATAAGCGTGTATTTACTCTCGACCTTACCGGAATGGTAGCCGGAACGAAATACCGCGGCGACTTTGAGGAGCGTATCCGTTCGGTTATCGATGAGGTATCGAAGTCGGGTAATATAATTCTCTTTATAGACGAGGTTCATACGATAATCGGAGCAGGCAGCGCCGAGGGCTCAACCGATGCCGCGAATATTTTAAAGCCGGCTCTGGCGCGCGGTGAATTTCAGCTGATAGGCGCTACGACCATAGCGGAATACCGCAAGAATATCGAAAAGGATTCCGCTCTTGAACGGCGCTTCCAGCCGGTAACGGTTTCCGAGCCGTCTGAGGATGACGCGGTTCTGATACTCCGCGGTCTTAAAGATAAATATGAGGCGCACCATAAGGTTCGCATAACCGACGCCGCTATCGACGCTGCGGTTCACCTTTCCGCGCGGTATATCAACGACAGATTTTTGCCGGATAAGGCGATAGACCTTATTGATGAAGCAGGCTCAAGGGTTCGTCTCGGCAGCTGCGAAATGCCGCAGGAGGAAAAGGAACTTGAGGCTAAAATTTCCGCTGCCGACGCCGATAAGGACGAGGCTGTCAAGGCTCAGGACTTTGAGCGCGCGGCAAGGCTCAGAGATGAGGAAGCAAAGCTGAAAAAGCAGCTTGACGAGCAGCGCGAGGCGAGAAAAAAGCAGAAAGCGCATATTTCCGGAGAGGTAACGCCGGAGGATATCGCCGAAATAGTTTCCTCCTGGACCGGCGTTCCGGTTTCTCAGCTGACCAAGGAGGAAAGCGAACGGCTGCTGAGCCTTGAAAAGGTTCTGCATGAACGTCTTGTCGGACAGGATGAGGCTGTAACCGCCGTTTCAAAGGCTATCCGCCGCGGCAGGGTAGGTCTTAAAGACCCGAAACGCCCGATAGGCTCGTTTATCTTCTTAGGACCGACGGGCGTCGGAAAAACCGAGCTTGCCCGCGCGCTTGCCGAGGCAATGTTCGGCAGCGAGAACCGGATGATCAGGCTCGATATGTCCGAGTATATGGAAAAGCATACAGTTTCACGCCTTGTCGGCTCGCCTCCGGGATATGTCGGCTTTGAGGAGGGCGGTCAGCTGACCGAGCAGGTCAGACGTCACCCCTATTCCGTGATACTTTTCGATGAAATAGAGAAAGCGCACCCCGATGTGTTCAATATTCTTCTGCAAATTCTTGAGGACGGCGTTCTGACCGATTCTCAGGGCCGCAAGGTGGATTTCAAGAACACGGTTATAATTATGACCTCAAATATCGGCGCGCGGCTTATAACCGATAAAAAGGTAAGCTTCGGATTTACTCAGAGCGAGGATCAAAAGGAAAGCGAGAGCCTGCGCGAGCAGGTGCTCGGAGAACTGAAAGAGGCGTTCCGTCCGGAGTTTTTGAACCGTGTGGACGACATCATAGTTTTCCATAAGCTCAATAAGGAGGAAATAGCCTTAATTGCCCGCAGAATGCTGAAGGGTCTGCAAAGCAGGCTTGAAAACCTCAATATCAAGGCTGAGTTTGACGATTCCGCGATTTCCGCGCTTGCCGATAAGGGCTTTGACCCGGTTTACGGCGCAAGACCTCTTCGCCGCGAAATTCAGAGCCGTATTGAGGACGCTCTCAGCGAAAAGATACTTGACGGCAGCGTTAAAAACGGCGATACCGTGTGCTGCAAATATGAAAACGGATTTTTCGTATTCAATAATAAGGCTGCCGCAGAAGAAACCGGGGAAAAGGGCGAATAATACTCCGTCCGCCCTTAATACCGATTTGGTTAAAACGAAAATTTCAGGCTTTCCCGTTCAGCTGCGGCGCAAGCCGTGCCGCCCCGTCAGAGGGGCGGAAAATTAACATTTAAATATGCCGAAACAGGCTTTCCCGTAGGGAAAGCCTGTTTTTTTATGCCGCTTTAATACTAGAAAGAAAATCCAATTATGGAATAATTCAAAAAAATTAAGTTTGTTTTTTTATGCTTCAGGTTTGTTTTATATATTGTGTACACCCTGTAAATATGCTAAAATAACATCAGCGAATAAGTTTTTGGATGTTAATTTTTCACAAAGGAGTAGGTTTATATGCAAAAAGTTAAAAAATCCAGGCGAAATTCTTGCGGGCAAAACAAAGTTTGTTTAAGAATGGTCGCGGTTGTTATTGCGGTTATTTTGGCAACATCTGCATTTATGACCGTCAGCGCGGCTGCTCCCGAAACAGGCTACACAACCCTTAATACCACGGTTTACAGCGCTCTTGACGCGGTTACCGGATCCGGCAGCAGCGCAGTCTTTTCCGGCTCGGACGAATCCTCGGTTTGGAAGTTTGCCGTCGGAGAGACAAACAATCCCTTTAAAAAGACCGACGCTTCGTTTGCCGCTCCCTCGGCATCTCCGGTTGAAAACGGTGTTGAATTCAGCTGGCAAAAGAGCGACGCCGCGTTTTCAACCCTGTTTATAACCGACGGCGGTTCTTATCAGAAAAGCTTCAGCACAGCCGCCGACAGCCTTGTTGTTACTGACCTTGAAATAGGCAAAACATACAGGGCTCAGGTAACCTCAGGCGAAAAATCCTCCGCAGTTCTTACATATAATAATTACATGCTCGGAGCAAACAGCATTTTGCGCAGCGACCTGAAAGAAACCGGTGATTTCAACATTCAGAGCGGAAATAACCGTTTCTTTATAGATTTAGGCAGCTCCGCCGCTGATGTTAATGCGAACGGCGCGCTCATTTTTAAAATCAATACCGAAATGCTGCCTGAAAAGGCTATCGCTTTTGACACAAATCTCGGAACGAATAAAAGCGGCGAGGCTTATCCGTCATTTTCGTCCAACGACGCATGGGTCGGAATTTCTTCCTGGATAACCGCTGCTGATTTGACATATGACGAAAAAACCGGAGAAATAACGAGTTATACCGGTAAAGATAAAAACAAAGCTATAAGCAAAACCGGAGCTAATTCAACAATTATTATAGACGACGTAAATTCCAAAAAGACGGTAACCAAGGCACAGCCGAATACTAACGGCGTCAGCAGAGATTGGTATAAAGGCTCCCGAATTTATCAGGGATATGTTATTATACCGTTTGACAATTATACAGAGGATACTCTTAATCAGATAAAAGAAAACGGATATGTTCATCTTTTAACTGAATCCTATCGTTATTTCCATCAATATTATAATGTCAACGGAAATAGTGATTATACAGCCCTTACCGCAAATAATACAAGCGAAAACTTAGATGAAAAGTTTGCAGATGAAAGTTCTGTTTATAATACGAATAACAAGGACTTTACCCGCGTATTCGACCGTCAGTTCACCCTCAGCGACGTTTGCATTATTCCAGATTATCAGCAGTTTGTCGATAACTGCATAGGAGCTGATAATATCGAGCTTTCCTCTGTTTCCGAAACTGCCGGAATAACCTATCTGTCGGGTTATGCAAATATCAGCGGAGATATAACTGAAATTACAAGCTCCGCCGTTCAATCTAAATATAGAGTATATACCAAAAATCTCACCGAGGGACATAATGTAAAATTTGTTGCCGCGGCAGGCGAAAAAATGGAGCTCGGCTTTACCGCTCCGCAGGCGGGAACATATGAAATAGCCGTTCCGATAAGCGCGGACGCGGCTGACGGTATTCATTACGGCGTTATCAAGCTTGACGCAAACGGAAACAGAAGTATTGTTGAGGCGGAGCGTGAATATGCCGGAGAAAACGGACTCTGCAATACCCTTATTAAGCTTAACGCCGGCAATACGGTTTATATTGAGGCTTACAGCGACACGGACGGCGCAGTTATTGATATTGGCAATCCGCAGATTATAAGACTTAATACGGCTGAAAACGGCGAGTATACATTCCGTGCGATAGATTATTTGGAGAGAACATTAGATAACGGCAGAGATTATAGTGCAAACTGGAACAGCGGATATTCGGAAAAGACAAACTCCGTTTGGCAAGCCGGATATTTTGAAAATCCCGTTGTTAAGGACGAAGATGGCACAATAACAAGCTATGACGGTTTCGGTCTTGCAGATATGTCAGAAAACAGCGATGCTTCTAAGCTTGTTTCAGCATTTACACCTTATAAGGTTATTCGCGCGGGAAATGAAAATATTTTCTATCCAGAAATGAAAAAGTCTAACGGTGCGTTAGAAACGGCAGGTTGGAACGGATATGCAGGAGGAATGGCTCCTGTGGAAAATATATCAAATAAGAGATCTAATCCTACACCGTCGTTAAGTAAATGCAATACGATTTATGCCTATTTTGGATATACCGCTCCGAATAGTAAGCCTAATACAAACGATATAGACGATAAGAACCTCGGAGTTTATCTGAAATATATTGCTCCTACGGATGGAACGGCTACTCTCAGACTTACCGGTGACGATGTAACTATGGGTAATAGCAAGACGGTATCGGTTGTTTTGATTAACGGAACAGTACGGTATGTTTACAACAATACTGTTGCGATAAATACAACTGTTGAATTAGGCAAACTAAGAAAGGGCGACGAGGTTGCTCTGTGTTTTGGAACAACAGCGGCTGCTCAAACCGGCATAAATTTAGGCAATCCCCAGATAACCCTTAAAGCAAATCTCAGCTCGGTGACCTTTGACGCGGATGTTTCTGATATTCCTGCGGGACTTATTTCCGACGGTACGGTTATTTCGCTGCCCGACGCCGCAAGATTTAATTCCCTTTTCCGCGGCTGGAGCAACGGAACAGAACTGTTCAAGGGCGAATACACCGTCAGCGGTGACGTTCACTTCTCACCGGTATTTTCCTACTACGGCGATGTCAACGGAGATGATAGGCTCGATGCAGGCGACCTCGGCGTTTACAGAAAACACCTTTTGGGCGAGGAGCTTATCGCAGAGGAATACTCGGACATAGCCGATATTGCAAAAAACGGCGAAATTGATATAATAGACTTGGTACGTCTCAAAAAATTCCTGGCTCTCGGCAACATTGAGCTTGGTGTAGCCTGATTTTAAAGAACGCCTGAGCCGCGTTTCATACGCGGTTCAGGCAGATATTGAATATCAGAGGTTAGACAAAATAATCAGGGTACATAACCGGCGCGCTTTTTGCTTACAGCCGTTTCAAGGCTCTGCCGGGAGAAATTCAATCTCGTCTAACGTCTGATGTCTGATATCTTATTCGGGAGGATATAATTATGAAAACAAATTTTCGGCGCATAACCGCGATTGCTTTAAGCATTGCAACATTAGCGTCGGCAACCTGTTTGCTCAACGTATTTGCAAAGGAAAACGACGGTGTTAAAAATTACCCGGCGCTTTATGAGGTTGCTGAGGGAACAGTACCCTCAGGAGAAATATGGAGCTATTATATTAAGGATTATAGTGAAAATCCGAACCTCTCGAAATCAACGGGAGGATTTTCCGCTCCTGTTGCAAGCTTTGACGCAAATAACGGGAAAACGGAGTTTATATGGGATTCTGCCGCCGGAGCGGCGCATTATACCCTCTCTGTAACCTCGGAAAACGGAACGGCGCTTTCTCAGACCGATATAACCGAAACCGGCTTTGAAACTCCTCTGCTTGCAGGCGGAAAGACATATGAGGCTCAGATTACCGCCTATGGCGCGGATAATAACACTCTGGCTGTTTCGGATGTCAGCCGCTTTAATACTAAGGACGGCGGCGAGAAAAACACCTTTTACAGCTTTGACCCCGATAATACCGGTCTTTCGGCGGCAAACACATATATTAAGTCCTCTAAGCTCGTAACCGATAAGGAAACGCGGAAAACCGGATATATTTTTCAGAATTCGACCAGCCGCCGCAGAATTGTTTTCAGAAGCGGGGCGGACGGCTCGGAAATTACCGGCGCTTATGCTGTTTTCACTTCTCCGGAGGATGCGGTTTACGATTTCTCTTCCTCTTTTGCGGTTGTCGATAATAAGAACGTCAAGGATGCGACCGTATATTTCAGAATAATCAAAATCGACGGCAGCGGTAAAGCCGATATTATATCGCCGTACGATACCGACACTTCGGAATGGTACAGCTTGTCTGTCAGCGAACAGAACCTGAATCCGAAAACCGGAATATACGCTCCGCAGGCAGAGCTGAAAACGGGAGAAAAGGCGGTATTTCAGGCGTTCGCAAAAGTATCCGACGGTTCTCTTTTAGACATATCTCTCGGAAATCCCTGCGCTGTGCCGATAAGCGGCTCAAAGACTACTTATAAGGGAACAACAAAGGTCTATTCGTTTAAAAATTATGTTCCCCACTATGTTTATGACGGAACGATAGGCAAAAACGGATTGCCGAAAACCTGCGGACGCTGGGCGGCGACTGCCGTGTGCTGGCGTGACGATAAAGCGGTATATTCGGATTTTGAGGAGCTTAACGGCTACGGTATGGAGGCTGTCAGCGCAACCAACCGCGACGGCTCCGCCTCCAATAAAATCGGATATTACTGGTATCCGGGACAGAACAAGACCCCGGCTATACAGTCCGGACTTAACGGCTACGGCGTTGCGTTTAACTTTACCGCTCCGGAGGCGGGTTACGCCTCACTTTCCGCAGCGGTCGGAGCTAACAAAAACGGCGCCGCATATTACAGAGTGCTTAAAAACGGCGAAAAGCTGCTCCCGGCGGACGGCTCCTGGGCAGAAATTTCCGAGGGTCAGAAAATATTCAGTATCGATGCCGGCTGCGATGTTCAGGCAGGTGACGTTATCTCGCTTGAAATTTATTCAAACGCCGATAAGGCTCAGCTTAACTCTCTTTCAGTTCCGCCGACGGTAAGTATCCTGAACGGAAACACCTCAAATGCGGTCGGAGATAAAACCTTTTCTCCGCTTTGGGAAAGACCCTGGGGCGGCAGGGAATACAACGGCGAATTTGCAGAGCTTTCCGGCTCGGTCTGGGATTTCAATATTGCCGATGTAACAAAGCCGGCGTCCCCGACTTTAAGTGATGCTAATACATATAATTCGGGTGACAGGCTGTTATATAACAGCGCCAAGCCGGATGCCGGTTATGTTTTCGCGGATGAACAGCTGAAATTTAAGCTTGCCGATAAAAACGGTATGTCGCTGACCTTTAAAGCGCCGTCGCGCGGATATTATGATTTCAGCACGGCTCTGAACCGCCTTTCGGGCGAGGGTACGGTTTATGCGAGAGTTTTAAACGGCTCGGCGGTCGTATGGCCGGAGAGCGGCGAATGGTATTCCTTCAGCGGCGAAAGCGGAAAAATTCCTGCGCTTGAGCTGGGACTAAACGCCGGAGATAATCTTACCTTGCAGGTTTACGCCGCAAAGGAGGGCAGCGAGGATATCGTTCTGGGACTGGGCGCTCCGGTCGTTCAGAAGCTTTCAAACCGCGTTTTCACCGACAGCGGAAGTGTTACGGTTTATGCGCCCTCGGATTACACCGCCTTTGAAAATAAATACAGCGGCGCAGCCGTGCCGCTTGCCTCAAGATTTAACTTTTCATTTATAAAGCCGTCGGGCGAAACCGTTCTGATAAATTCTTCCGACAGCGCCGCAAAACGCCTTTCGGCGGACAGTAAAAATTATATCGAATTTGCAGACGGCAATCCGCGTATTGGGGTCGAAAACGGGGGGACGGCTGTAATTTCCTTTGTTTCTCCCATTGGCGGCAGCGCAGGTATAAATATTGAAAAGACGGCGGCAGCGGGCAGCGCTCAGATAAAAATTATGAGAAATCTGCTTACCGTTACCGACTGGACTGCCGATATCGCCGCAGTAACCGAAACCGAGGTTAAAAAGGGCGAGACTTTGTCGGTTGAAATTAAAGCCGAGGGAGATTTGAACCTCCTGCTTGAAAGCTTTAATATTTCTGTTCAGGGTGCGCATAACAACGGCAATACAGAGATAGACGACGCATTTTATGCAAATTACGCCAATCCTTACGGCAGCGATTATTATGTAGGCGATTATAAGGAAAAGGATACAGGTTTTTGGAGGTTTAAATTCTATAATGCCGACGGCGGAAAGACAGTAAACGCCGATAAATATTCCTCAAAGGACTCCAATAAGCTTTATTCCTCCCGGCTCGATAACATAGCCTATTATTTCGGCAGCTCAAATCTTACGGCAGAGCTTGTCGGAACCGACAAAGGAATTTCCTTAGGCTTCGCAGCTCCGCGCGACGATACCTTTAATTTCCGCTCCGGCTTTTCGATAACAACGGCGGACGCTCAGGCGGATATAGCTATCAGAATGATTAAGGTGTCTGCGGAAACCGGCGAAACCGAGGTTGTTTGGGGCGACGGTAAGGACTGGATAACCAAAACCGGCATTAAAACCGGAGAAAGTATTGTCATTCCGTACCTTGAAGTGACAATGGCGCAGGGCGACACGGTATATCTCCAGATTTATGCCTCCGCTTCAAATAAGGAAAGGCTTAACATTAACCTCGTTTCTCCCGCAGCTGTTAAGGACGCTGTTTCTCAGTACGCAAATTCCGATATTTCAGCTAAGCTTTATTGGGCAGGCGCATATACGCCGTATTCATTTTTCAGCTACGACGGCAATTATCTGCCTATGGAAAACCGCTGGAATTATGAGTTTTTTGACGTAACCGGCGATTTAAGCAGTCTCAGCTATGTAAATCCCACCTATTATAAGAACACCGGCAGCGCGACCGAGCTTATTTGGAAAAGAGCGTCAAGCTGGCCTCTTACAAACGTTTCTAAAAACGGTCAGAATGTAGTTGTCGCCCCGGCGATTACCAGCGACGACAAAACCGGTGTGTCGCATAGATTTAATTCTCCCGTGGACGGGGAAGTTACTGTATGCGCGGCTCCGTATGCTCCGAAATTCCCGGCTGAAATGCCGGACGCAAAGGCTTATTACCGCGTTGTTAAAATCAGCGCAGAGAACGGCGAAAGCGAGACGCTTTGGCCTGCGGATACCGGCGGATGGGAAGTATTGGATAATGCGAAATCCGCGTCCGAGTTTGAAAATATGACCGTTGCTTTGGCAAAGGGTGATCAGCTTTTATTCCAGTTTTATATCGACGCTCCTTCCGAGCAGTTCGAGGCTTATAAGGCGAGAGCAAACGCCGAAAAGGCAAACAGCGGAAATCAGTTCAGACTGAATATCGCCTATACTCCGGTTATAGTTATTCCGGAATATATCGACGAGGGCAAGCGCAATTTCGATGTTACCGCTCAATGGACGGCGGATTTGCAGATAAGCCCCTATTGGAGATATGAATACAGCGAGGACAGCGAAAGCCCGGTTTGGAAAACCGCAACAAAGCAAAGCTGGGGCTACTGGCTCTGTTCAACCCGCAATTCCATAGGCGTTTCAAACGGCGCGCGGATGTGGATAGGAAACGATAAGGGCTCGCTTGACGATCTTGAAACGGTTTCTGCGGCGTATACCTTTACTCCCCGCACAAACGGATTTATTACCATGGGCAGCGCGGCTGTTGCGAGTATGTACGGCAACGGCAGCTGTAACGGCAGAGTCCGGATAACCGTCAACGGAAAGAATGTCTGGCCGGCGTCCGGCTGGCAGCTCGTTTCAAAGGATGTAAAGGCAAACCCCGCAAAGGTTACCTTTGAAGCAAATGCGGGCGATAAGGTTCGTTTTGAATTCAGCTCAGAGAGACATCTCGAATCCGGCGAGTCGCTGCATATACTCTGGAACCCGACCTTTACATTCGATAAGTTCGCCAATATTTATTCCGAAACGAACGATGTTTTCAATATGCTTGAGGCTCAGATGCTGGAGCATTTCAAGGCGATGGACTCCTCAGCCGAGTTTGACCAGAACCCGGCAGCCGGCAAAGCAATTTCGGAAAAAATCAGTCTCCGCAAGGCAAAGGCTATGCGCGAGGCGCTTGAAAGAAACAGAAATAACGATATAGCTCCGGATAATAACGGAGAAGAACCGGTTATTTCAAATAATAATTCGGGCGGCAGCGGCGATTGGACAGAGGAAATATATACTCCCGGCGGTCGGTATAAGAAGATAATACGCTATATAACGACCTCCTGGTGGGTATATCTGATAATCGGGCTTGCCTGCGCGGCAGTTCTGGCGGCAGCCGTTATAACAATCATTATATTGCGCAAAAAAGGAAAGCTCCCGATAAAACGCAATAAGAAAATATTAAACGGAGGAAAATGAAATGAAAAAATCAATTCTTAAATTGATGAGCCTTTGCTGTGCGGCGGCGTTAGCGATAACCGCGGCGGGCTGCGGAACAAGGGTTGAGGAAACGTCTACCTGGATAGACGGCGAGGGCAAAACTGTTACCATAACCCATTCCGGCGACTCCTCAGGCGGCGAAAGCACCATAGGCAAAAACGAGGGCAGAGCCGAGGGCGGCAACGTTAAGGATAACGGCGGAACAAGCGAATCGTTTGACCTTAAAGGCGCTCAGGTCGTTATAGCGAGATATACAACCGGCGACGACCCGAACTCAGCGTCATATCAGGATGAGCAGAAGCTCATATCCGATATTGAGGCGAAGTACAACTGTAAAATAGTATTCAAGGATATAGCCGACTCCATGGGCTACCTTTCGGCTTGGGTAACTGCGGCGCAGTCCGGTATCAAATTCGCGGATATCGTAACCCTTGCAACCTCATGGTCCTATCCAATGCATATGAGCGCCGGATATTTAACCAAGCTCGACGATTTGCTCGACCTCAACAGCAATATTTACAATAAGACCGCTCTGGAGCAGACCGCATATAAGGGCTCGCATTATTTAACCGTTATGTCGAACAGACTTTATGTTGAAGCAGGTATCTTCTTCAATAAGTCGATATTTTCGAAGTTCAATCAGAAAACCCCCGATAAATATGTTGCCGAAAACAACTGGAACTGGAACAGCTTTTTAGAGCTTGCCAAGGCTACAACCGGTTCTAAAAACGGAGTAAACTATTACGGCTTCGCTCTTTCCGGCGGCTCTGCCGTTCAGCAGTTTGCCAAATCAAACGGCGGAAGAAGCGTTGTTTATCAGGACGGCAAGTATAAGTTCAATATGGGTTCTGAACCCTATATCGAGGGTATTCAGTTTGCTTATGACCTTGTTCACACTCACCACGTAACGCCGGTATCCTTAAACGACTCGGTATCAATGTTCAAATCCGGCGAGGTTGCCATGCTTATCGGTTCCTCCTTCAACGGCTCGTCGTTCATCGAGGCGCTCGGCTCGTCAAACGTAGGATTTACCTATATACCGAAGGGTCCGGATGTCAGCGATTATAACATCCGCGTTGAGGAAACCACATCCTACGGTATTCCTTCAACGGTTAAAAATCCAAAGGCTATTGCCGCGATTATGTACGATTATACCTATCCTTATAAATGGCGTCCGACGCTTGAGCAGCAGCTCGAAAACCATTTCGGCGATGCAAAATCGCTTCAGACGGCTATGGATATCGGAATAAGAGGAAACAAAAATCTCGACTTAAAGCCGCTTTACAGCTATATTTCCCGTACAGTCGGATGGTCTGATTTCGGCATTTCGAGCAAGACCTCGCCGCAGGCTTATATCGCCAGCGTAACCGAGGCAGCTCAGGCTGAGCTTGACCAGGTCTGGGAGCAGTAATATAAAAATTTTGTCTCCAAGCGAGAGACAGATATAAGTATAGAAGAGGTATACTTTTATGGCATTCGGAAAGACTTTTAGGACAGCAGCGTTGGCACTTGCGCTGATTTTGAGCGCAGGCACGTTCAGAGCGGGACTTGTTCCGGCAAACGCCGAGCCCGCGGAGAACGGCACCCAAACGGCGGCTGAGCTGTCGCAGAACGATATTTTTATTGAGTATTCAAAGAAATATCCGCAGGTCTTTCCGGATGCCGAAATTATTGTCTCGGACAGTTCCGTTTCCTTAGAGGAGGGGAGCGTTTTCGAGACGGAAATTGGAGTCGGCGAGGCGGGATATTACGTCCTTGAAATTGATTATACCGCGGACGATACCGTAAAAACCGAACCCACCTTTTCTTTAAGCCTTAACGGGAATGTACCTTATTTTGAGGCGTCGCGGCTGTCGCTGCCGCTTATATTCAGAGACGAAACGCCGGTAAGCCGGGAGCAGACCGAAATTCCGAGACAGGTTTATCTCTGCGAAAAGCAAACGGCTATTTTGTTCGATAGTGTCGGCTATTACGGCGGTATGCTTTGGTTTTATCTTGAGCTGGGCAAAAACAGCGTCAGGTTGGACTGCCTTTCCGGAAAATTTGAGATGTCCGGTCTGAGATTTAAGCATTATTCCGCCGCTCCCGAATATAAATCGGCTGAAAAGGATTTCAAGCTTAAAGAATATAAGGGCGGAGAAATAACGCTTGAGGCGGAGGCTGCCTCTAAAAAATCCAATTCCTCTGTATATGCCGCCAACGATGCGTCGTCTGCGGCAGTAAGCCCGTCAAGCCCATACGAAAAATATCTCAACACCTTAGGCGGCAGCAGCTGGAGCGCACCGGGGCAGTATATAGAATGGGAAATTTCCGTTCCTGAGGACGCGCTCTATTCCATTGCGTTTAAGTACCGCCAGAGCGACAACGCTGGACTTAACAGCTACCGCAGAATAACGCTTGACGGCGTTGTGCCGTTTTCCGAGCTTGAGGAATATGCCTTTGCATATACAAGCACCTTTGAAAATGAAATACTTTCCGCCGGCGGCGAAAAAATGCTTTTCCCGCTCAGCGCCGGAAGCCACATAATAAGAATGCAGGTGGTTATAGGCGAGCTTTCGCAAATACTGCCATATGTAAACAATATAATAAATTCTCTGACCGACGCTTACAGGCAGATAGTTATGATAACCGGCTCCGTTCCGGACACTCTCCGCGACTACAAGCTTGAAAGCTCGGTTCCCGGAGCGCTTGAAACAATCGTGGCTCAAAAGAAGCTGCTCGACGGTATAAACGAACAGCTGAAGAAAATTTCGGGCGGTTCAAGCTCCGGAACAAAGGCAATGTCGTCTCTTTCAAAGCAATTAGCAAGCTTTATCGACGATTCCTATAATATAACTCAGCAGCTGCAAAGCTTTAAATCGAATATAGCATCTCTTTCAACCTGGATGCTTACTGCGAAATCGCAGCCCCTTAAATTGGACACGTTATCAGTTTTTTCACCGAACGGCAAAATAAAAACGGCTAAAGCCTCGTTCGGTAAAACCGTGATTTTTAATATAAAGGCGTTTTTATTCACATTTTCCTCCGAGTATGAGCAGAATTCGCTTAATTCCTCGGACAGCGACACCATAACCGTATGGACAACCGGCGGTACAACGCCTTACGCAATTATGCAGCAGCTTATAAACGACGAGCTGCATAAAACCTATCCCGATATGAAGGTCAATCTGAGGCTTGTCGGAGCGTCGCTTGTGACAGCGGTTATATCGGGAAAGGGTCCCGATATATCGATAGGCGTCGATACTACCGAAATTATGAATTACGCTTACAGAAACGCGCTTGTTGACCTTAACCGCTTTGAGGACTCCGAGGAAGTGTTCTCGCGGTTCAGAAAAAGCGCGCTTGTTCCGGTGAGCTATGAAAGCTCGGTTTATGCCGTTCCGGAAACGCAGTCGTTCCCGGTTATGTATTACAGAACCGATATTTTCAAGGAAATGCAGCTTTCGCCGCCTGCGGACTGGAAGCAGGTCATATATGTTATGTCTATTCTCAAAAAGAATAACATAGAGTTCGGTATTCCTTTTGACAGCAGCGTTTTTATAAATATGATATATCAGAACGGCGGAACGCTTTATAACAAAGAACAAACCGCAACGGCTCTCAAGGAAAGCGCGGCAATAGAGGCGTTCACTCAGTTCACGAGCTTTTTCACCGATTACAGCGCACCGCTCGCGTTTGACGCGCAGAACCGTTTCAGAACGGGCGAAATGCCTATTCTCATATCCGATATTTCGCTTTATAACACTCTTTCGGTTATAGCTCCAGAAATCGATGGGAAATGGGATATAGCGGCTTACCCCGGAACGGTTTTGCCCGACGGCGAAATTAACAACTGCGTAAATGCGGGAGTTACGGGCGACGTTGTTTTCAGCAAGCAGCGTGCGGATATCTGCTGGGACTTTTTAAAGTGGTGGACCGGAGCCGAGATACAGGCGACCTATAATGAGCGCCTTGAAATGGCGCTGGGTCAGTCCGCGAGAAGATTTTCCGCCAATACCGAGGCTCTTTATAAAATAAACTGGAGCCGCAATATTCTTGAGCTTTTTGAGCAGTATGAAAGCCGTATGTTCGGCGTTCCCGGCGTTCCGGGAAGCTATTTCACCGGCAGACATCTTAAAAATGCAATCAGCCGCGTTGTTTACAGCGGCGACGTTCCCGGCGACGCGCTTATGCAGTATGCCGAGACGATAGACGCCGAAATTGAACTCAAACGAGAGGAATTCGGACTTGACGGCAAAAACGGAAAGGAGTGAAAGACAGGTGCAGGGTAAATTTAAAAAGGGCATAAAAAAGCACGGTATGTCGGTCTTGTTTTCGCTTCCGTTTTTAGCTCTGTTTTTGGTTTTTACGGTAATTCCGGTTTTTATGGCGCTGGGACTCAGCTTTACCAAATACGACGTTATCCAGCCGCCGCAGTTTGTCGGTCTTAAAAATTATCTCACCCTCTTTTTGAAGGACGATGTTTTTATAACCGCAGTTAAAAACACAATTCTTTTCGCCTGTATTTACGCTCCGCTTTCTATGATAGGCTGTATGGGCATTGCCTGGATAATAAACGATTATTCGCCGCTCGTCAGAACTATCCTGACCTTTGTTTTCTATGCTCCGTCGATTTCGGGCGGTATGATAACAATATGGCAGATAATTTTCAGCGGTGACGCTTACGGCGTTATCAACAGCATTTTGATGAACCTCGGTCTTGAAACCGCGCCTGTGCAATGGCTCAATAATCCGAATTACATATTTTCGGTAATGGTGATAGTCTCGGTTTGGGGCTGTCTCGGAACAGGCTTTCTGGCATTCGTTGCGGCATTCAGGGGAATTGACGTATCGCTTTATGAGGCGGCTGCGATGGATGGGGTTAAAAACCGCGTTCAGGAGCTTTGGTATATAACCCTGCCGTCTCTGCGACCGCAGCTTTCGTTTACCGCGCTTACGTCTATAACCGGCGCTTTCGGCGTTGGAGCTGTCAGCAAGCAGCTTTTCGGAAATCCGAGTACGAATTACGCCGCTCACACGATAGCTCTCCATATGGAGGACTATGCCACCGCACGTATGGATCAGGGTGTTGCCTGCGTTATGGCGATAATTCTGTTTGTGCTTATGGTCGGCTCAAACAATCTGTTCCGCAAGTTCATAAACAGGATAGGACGGTGAGTATTTATGGCTAAGGTTTCAGGTACTCACAAGCTGAACCGCAGCGCCGGGGGCAATATCTTTACATTGCTGCTGATTGTGATACTCGGCGTGTTTATGCTGGTTCCTATGGTTTATGTTATAAATAATGCGTTTAAGCCTCTGGAGGAGCTTTTCCGCTATCCTCCGACGCTCTTTGTTCAAAATCCGACCCTTAAAAACTTTACCGATATGTTTAACCTGCTTAACGAAACGTCAATGCCGTTTCTCAGGTATCTTTTCAACACGGTGTTTTTAACGGTCGTTGCGGCTGCCGGACAGATAATATTTGCGTCGCTCTGCGCCTATTCGCTTGCTAAAATTCCGTATCCAGGCAGTAGGTTTATTTTTAAGCTAATAATTTTTTCGCTTATGTTTTCGGGAACGGTAACGCAGGTTCCGTCGTTTATTATATTTGCAAAATTGGGGCTTATAGATACGTATTGGGGTATGATTATTCCGTCTTTGGTATCAACAATGGGATTATACCTTATGAAGCAGTTTATGGATACCAACGTTCCGAACGAGCTGCTTGAGGCTGCGAGAATTGACGGTGCATCAGAAATCAGAATATTTTTCAAAATTGTTATGCCGCTTTTGAAGCCTGCCTGGTTCACCCTGATTATTCTGTCAATTCAGAGCCTTTGGGGCGCTTCGAGCAACAACACCTACCGCGAGGTTTTCAAAACAATGCCGCAGGCTCTTTCTCAGATAGCCGCGGGAGGAATAGAACGGACGGGCGTAAGCGCTGCGGCGTCGCTCATTATGCTTGTTGTTCCGATAACCTGTTTTTTGTTTATGCAGTCGAAAATTGTTGATACTATGGGCTCGGCAGGTCTTAAAGGATGATAACGGCTGAGAATGTTCAAAATGATAAAGCTTTGAAAGGGAAGATTGGTTGATGAAAAAAGCAGCGGCTTTAATAATAGCCTTAATATCAGTTTTTTCGGCTGCTCTTACGGTCTCAGCCGAGCAGCAATCCCTGCCATACTCAAATTATACCTATTCTGAGGCTGACAGCTCGGTTGTTTTGGGACCGCAGAGCTATATTCCTGAAAAAACAGTCTACGGAAACGAGATTGGAACGGAAAGCTTTAAAAATCCGTCGGATATAGACGCTGATGAGGACGGAAATATGTATATCCTCGATGCCGGGAATAACCGGATTGTCGTCCTGACGGACTCGGCTGAGCTGAAAAGCGTTATTTCCTGCGTTATTGATGCAGCCGGGGAAGAATCCGCTCTGAACGGCGCTCAGGGAATAACCGCAGCCGGAGATAAAATATACGTTTGCGATACCGAAAATTCGCGTATACTCGTTTTTGATAAAAACAGCGGCGCATATATAAATAAAATCGGTGCGCCGTCCTCCTCGGCTCTCGGAGAAAACTTTATATTCAAGCCCACACGCGTCGCGGTTGACGATATGGGAAACCTGTATGTCGTCAGCAACGGTACATATGAGGGAATTATAAATCTTAACGCTAACGGCGAGTTTTTAAGCTTTTTCGCCGGAAATAAGGTAACCTCCTCTGCCTGGGATCTCTTTTGGCGCCGCTTTTCAACAAAGCAGCAGCGAAAGACAATGCTTCAGCTTATTCCGCAGGACTTTGCGAGTATAGATATGGATAAGGAGGGCTTTTTCCTTATAACAACCTATACTGCCGTTTCGGACTCAATGGTTAAAAGGGTAAATCCCGGAGGAACGGACGTTCTGAGAAAAATGTCGAATGTTCCGCTTACAGGCGACCCGAAAAAGTATTATAAAGGAACGCGGGCGGGCGAAAGCAGCTTTTGCGATATTTCTTCGGGCAGCAATAAAATATACGCCTGCCTTGATAAAACCCGCGGAAGAATATTCTGCTATAATAACGACGGTTATCTGCTCTATACTTTCGGAAATCTTTCAAAGCAGACCGGCGGATTCACAAATCCGGTTGCTCTTACCTATCTGAACGGCGACAGAATAGCCGTTGCGGACGCTTCCGATAATTCGGTAACGCTGTTCAGACCTACCGACTATGCGAAAGCCATAAATCAGGGAATAGGGTATCAGAACGACCTTGACTATGAAAACGCGCGGCAGCAATGGAAAAGAGTTCTTGAGCTTAACAGCAATAACGACCTGGCGCTGATTATGATAGGACGCTCCTATTATAACAACAAGGATTATAAAATCGCTATGGAATACTTCAAAAAGGCAAGCGACCGCGAAATGTATTCAAACGCGCGCAAAGCGCTGCGCTCCGAGTGGATATTCGATAATGTTTGGATAATTATTCTGGCGCTGGCGGTTATTGCCGCTGCCGCCGCAGCGCTTACATTGTTTAAAAAAATAAAAAGAAAGCGTTCAAAATAGAGTTTATGCTTAATGCTTTGACCGGGAGAGGGTATTTAATATGAGGGAAATACTGAACGGACTTCGCCACACCCTCTACATATATTCGCATCCGTTTGACGGATTTTGGGTTATGAAAAAGGAAAGAAAGGGCAATATTAAAAGCGCCGCAGTCCTTTTGGCGCTCTTTGTTGTTACAACTGCCTACCGTTTTCTTTGCAGCGGTTATCTTTTCACTTCCCCGATGCTTTCAAAATTCTCAATCTGGCTTTTGGCGGCTGCGGTTGTCGTTCTGGTTTTGCTTTACTGCGTTTCAAACTGGGCGCTTACCACTCTTATGGACGGCAAGGGCAGCTTTGCAGAGGTCTTTATGGCTCTGATGTATGCCCTTACGCCGATAACGCTTATGAATATACCGATAACGGTTCTTTCTCAGGTATTTGTGGCGGAGGAGGCGGCGTTTATCTCGTTTCTTAATGCAATCGCCGTAATATGGACCGTTTTCCTGCTGCTTGCGGGTAACGTCTCCGTTCATGAATACACAATGGTAAAAAGTATCGTTACATTGCTGCTGACCGTTGCGGGTATGGCGGTAATAGCCGTGCTTGCCATTCTTGCGGGCAACCTTGTTCAGCAGGTTTGGATTTGGGCGGTTTCAATTATCGAGGAGCTGGCATTCAGGCTTTAAAGGAGATAAACAATGAGAAAAATTCTGTTTAGGCTTACTGCTTCCGTAATAGCCTTGAGTATGCTGGGCGGCGTCTTTTTCGGAGCATTGCCCGCCGCCGCCGAAAATCCGGCAATAGCGGAGGGCTTTGACACAGTACTCGAAAATGACGGCTATTCACTGGGTCTTAATAAAAAGGACGCGTCGTTAACAGTTCTTGATAAGAAAAATAATCAGATTTGGTATTCCTCGCCGCAGAACGCGGAGACTGACGGTATAGCGTCTGAGGAAATCGTCGGTCAGATGAAAAGCCAGATTTTAGTCAGCTATTATGACGGTCAGTCGTCAGCCGCTATGGACAGCTATACCAACTGCGTAAAGGACGGAAATTTTGAATACTCGGTTTCGGGGAAAAAGCTGTCCGTAACCTTTAATATCGGCGACACTTCGTTTTCTGCGGATATTCTTCCTCAGGTCATTTCCCAGAAGAGACTTGAAAACGAAATTCTTTCAAAGCTCTCCGAGGATGAGGGTCAGCAAATTCTGAAAAGGTATAAGCTTTTTTCAAAAAAGGAGCTTGACAGCAAAACCTATAAAAACATCAGGATGAACTATCCGTCTATTGATAAGCACAATATCTACATAAGAAACACTATGCCGGAATACATCGCCGAGGAGCTTTTCGGACTGTTTGAAAAGGCAGGGTATACAACTGAGGACCTGCAGAGGGACTGCGACGATAACGGAGTAAAAAATGCCTATAAGGAAAAGCCGTATTTCATCATAACTCTGAATTTCGAGCTTACAAAGTCCGGCTTTAAGGTTTCTCTTTCTCCGGATAAAATCAAGTATTTAAAGGATTATAAGCCCTGCCGGATAAGCATACTTCCGTTTTTCGGAGCCAAGGGCGCGGAAAGCTCAGGATTTATGCTTGTTCCGGACGGCTGCGGTTCCCTGATTAACCTTAACAACGGCAGGCTGACAAGCGAGGCATATTGGAAACAGCTTTTCGGGGACGACGGCGCTCTCAATAAGAGCGAGCAGCTTTCAAATGTTCAGCCGTCGGTGCTTCCAGTATTCGCTCTGTCGTCGGACAGCGGCAGCTTTCTGACCTCGATAGACAGCGGCTATGAGGCTGCCGGCATTACGGCGGATATCGCAGGCAGGCTCAATTCGTATAATTATATTTATTCGTTCTTTAATCTTTTTGCAACCGACGTTATTTCGCTTTCCGGCAGCAGCGGCGATAATTTCCTCGCAAGCTCCGAAAAAATCTTTTCGGATGATATAACATTGAGTTACAGCTTTTTTGAACCGAACGCGTCATATACCGAGCTTGCCGCGGCATACAGAGAAAAGCTCGCAGAGGACGGAGTTCTTAAAAGGAGCGATTTCAAAAATGCCGACGTAAGCATAGAATTTTTAGCCTCCGCCGGAGTTACAAAGCGTTTCTTGGGTATTCCGTATAGCACAACGGCGGCGACAGCGTCGTATTCTGACGCTTTAAAGGCGTTAAAGGAGCTTGACGGAATAGGAGCCGATGTTAATTATAAATACGCAACGGACGGCGGTTATAATCAGAAATCTGCGTCCAAGCTGAGGCTTTTGCCGTCTCTCGGCACGAAAAAGCAGAAAAAGGCGCTTGAAAACGAAGCCTCGAGCTTTGCGGTTTCCTATTATGCGATGAGAGCGGCTGCGGTTAAAAATAAAAACGCCGCAAAATCGCTTAACAGAAACAATGCGATGCTTTATGAATACGACCCGGTGAGCGGATATTTCGAGTCTGACAGCGCCCTTTCCCTGATTTCCGCGTCAAAGCTCGGAGGCTATCTTTCGGGCATAAAAAAATCGCTTAAATCGGAGAATATATCCGCAGTCGGCATTATGGATATAGGCTATCAGCTGCACAGCGATTTCAATTTAAAAAACGAGTACGACCGGCATAAGAGCAGAAAGGCGGTTCAGAGCTACCTGAAGTCTCTTTCCTCGGCGGCGAATGTTTTCGTTGAAACGGGAAGTATTTTCTCCCTTTCCTTTGCGGACAGAATTACCGATATTCCGGTTGACCACAGCGGTTACAAAATTGAGGATACCGCAGTTCCGTTTTATCAGACGGTTGTAAGCGGCTATATTCCGTATACGGCGCCGTCGGTAAATACCGCGCCGGACGGAAAAAACGCTTTTCTGAAAGCCGTTGAATACGGCGCGCAGCTCCAATATACCTGGATATGCCGAAAGCCGGAGGATGTTCTGAGCTTCCGCGAGGATTATTACGGCTTTCTCTATTCCGATTCGGCAAGCGAGGTAAAGGAATATGTAAATTCCTATAAAAAGCTGTATTCCTCAGTTTCGGGCGCTTCAATTTCCGACCATAAGACATATTCCGGGGTTCTTTCAAAAACGGTTTACGATAACGGTGTTACCGTTTTTGTCAATTACGGCGACGCTCCGCTTGAGGCGGACGGCTGCCGGATTGAACCGAAAAGTTTTAGTGTAACAGGCGGTGAAAAGCAGTGAAAGGACGTTTTTCTTTAAAGCGAATGAGCCTCAGGGATAAGGAGTCTCTGAAGGGATACGTTTTCTTTATACCTCTTATTATCGGACTTATAACCTTCTTCTTTATTCCGACGGTCAAGTCCTTTCTGTTCAGCATAAGCGATGTTACCAGCGGCGCCGACGGATATAAGTTTACCGTTACCGGCTTTTCCGCCTATAAGAACGCACTTTTTGTTCATACAAGCTACCGCCAGACGGTTATCCAGTCCGCGATATACGTTATCACCACAACGCCGCTTGTTATTCTTTTCAGCTTTTTTATGGCGTCGGTGCTCAATCAGAATTTTCGCGGCAAGGTCTTTTTCAGAGTGGTTATGTTCCTGCCGGTAATCCTTACCGTTATGAACTCTCAGAGCAATACGCTCGAATCCTCAATGGGCGCCTATTCTTCATATAAGGGCGCGGACGCGGCGGCTGTGTCGTTTACGGCTCAGATAACCGACCTGCTTATTCAGTCGGGAATAAGCGAAAAGGTAACGTCAGGCATTACCTCGCTTGTTGACGGGGTTTATAACGTTATAGGTCTTTCAGCCATTCAGATTTTGATAATGCTTATAGGTATGCAGTCGATATCCCCGTCGCTTTATGAGGCGGCAACCGTTGAGGGAGCGACCCGCTGGGAAAGCTTTTGGAAAATAACCTTTCCGATGGTAAGCCCTATGATTATGACCTGTATTATTTATACCATAATTGATACGTTTACCGATAACAGCAATTCGGTTATGACGCTTATGTCCCAGACCGGCTTTGAAAAGCTGCAGTTTTCTCTTGCCTCGGCAATGGGCTGGATATATTTCCTTATGGTGGCTTTGATTCTTTCGGTTGTTGCATTCCTGTTTTCAAAGCTTGTCTTTACATATGAATCGTAAGGAGGGAGAAATGATGTTTTCTGAAAATGCTCTGAGAGACAGACAGCTCAAAAAGAAGCTGCCCTCCTTTATTTGGGCAGCGGCGCGGCTCATACTTCTGATAGGAATAAGCTATACCGTTCTTTATCCCATTCTGGCAAAGCTCTCGCTCGTATTTATGGACGCTGCGGATTTGAGCGACTATTCGGTTAAATGGATTCCTCGTCATTTCACCCTTTCAAACGTTAAGGTTGCCGTTGAGATACTCGATTATTGGAAAAGTCTTTCAAAAACAATAGGAATTTGTCTTTTGATAAGCGCCTTGCAGGTTACTGTCTGCACACTTTCCGCATACGGCTTTGCGAGGTTCAGGTCTAAGGGAAGAAAAATCCTTTTCGGGGTTGTTCTGGCAACTCTGCTGATTCCTCCGCAGACCTATATAGTAACCCTGTATACCCAGTTTCAGCATTTCGATATTTTAGGAATAATTTCGCTTATAAACGGCAGGGGAGGAATCAATCTTCTGGATACTCTCTGGACCTTTATCCTCCTTTCGGCAACGGGTATGGGAATAAGAAGCGGACTTTATATCTATGTTGAAAAGCAGACCTTTTCCGCCCTGCCGAAGGAGCTTGAGGAGGCGGCTAAGGTTGACGGCGCCGGAATGTTCAGAACCTTTTATTCGGTTATGCTGCCGAATGCCGTTCCGACGATAGTTATGTGCTTTATCCTTTCGTTTGTGTGGCAATGGAACGATACGTTTTATACGACATATTTCAACGCGACGTTAGGAACCCTTTCGATGAAGATTAAGTCGATGAGCAGTATAGTCAGCGAATACCTCGGCGGCTGGGGTCTGCGGGGAACCGCAAATGCGCAGCTGCTGATAAGCGTAGGCGTGTTTTTATGCGTTATCCCACTTATATTGCTGTTTATTTTCTGCCAGCGCTTTTTCGTTCAGGGCGTTGAGCGCTCCGGACTTGTCGGATAGATTAAATTAAGCTTGGAAAGGTACGGTAATTACTATGAAAGCCTTTAGAAAAACTGTTTCTGTTCTTCTTGCGCTGTGCGTGCTGCTCGGAGTCAGCGCCTGCAAAAAGAAAAACGGCGGCAAGGATAACAGCAAGGATACCGTCGGCGGCTATTCTTCAAATACCGAGAGCGATTATAACGATACCGTAAGCGGCTGGAAATCGGACGGCGAGTTTGACAACACAAAGCAAACCGAAGCTCCGACTCCGACGCCTGGCGTTACCGCTTCGGGAAAGAGTACGACGAACACAAACGCCAACACAAATTATACGCAAAGCACGGCTAAGTATGAGAATACCTCAGCCGCCGCAAGCAGTGACGACGGAATAGAAACGCTGCCGGCGCTCCCACTTCCGGAATCGGAGCTGAGCAATGAAAGCTCGCTTATGTTCCGTTATGAGGGCAGCAATTATGTATACGGCGTTACGAACGACGGCAATGAGCTTATAGCATACCGCGATGAGAGCGGCAGGCTGTACGATATTCTGAGCGGAGGCGGAAAATTCGACCTTTGCAATTCGTCCGGCTTGTCCCTGTTAAATATAGGCAAGGTCGTAAAGGCGGAGGCAACAATGCGCGAAAGCTATGACGCGGTTGTACTGACCTATGTTCTTTCAGGCTCTGCCGCAGCCAACGCCAAGGTGCAGACAACCTATGTATTCAAGGAAAATTCGATTTCGTTTTCCTCTCAGGTAACCGCAAAGGCATTGGCTAAGTTTTCAAGCGAGCGCTCAACGCTGCTGCGCGGATTTCTGCATAACTACAAGGCGTATGACTGCCGCGTCAACGAGCAATGGCTTTATCCCTCAAACGGGGATTACCCCTATCCTGAGTTTGAGAGCCTGATGTTCAGAAACGATATCAATGACCGCCTGATATGCTATTCGTTTATGCGCGGAGAGGATATCCCGACCTATTGGGAGGTCGAAAAGTATAACGGAGAAAGACTGCCGATGTCCTTTGAGGACGCAAACGGTCTGCTTTATACTATGAGCTATGACCTGTGCTTTGTCGATACTGCGGCTGAAAGCGGTCAGGCTCCGAATTACCGCGCTCTTTTCAAGAGCCGTTCCTCCGATTTTGCGGCGGGAGTCGCCGCAATAACCGAGTCGGGCGATAATACGACCGTTTTTGTCGGCGATGAGGTTAAGCTCAATATAAATGTTACCAATCTTACCGAAAGCGACCTTAAATTCAGCCTGCGCTATGATATAAGAGACTATTACGGCAAAATCGTCGATTCGGGGATTTTCGTGAACAGTACCGCCTATAAGTATGCCGACGCGAACCGGACTGTTACCGTTAAGGGCAAATACGGAATGTATTATCTCAACCTTTATGTAATTTCGCGGTATTCGTCATATATTGAGTGTTATCCGTTCGGACTTCTCGAAAAATACGATTATAAGTATACGAGCACCAGCCCGTTTGGTATAACCTCGGCAAACTGCGACGACGATGACCTTGAGGAATGGAGAAACGCCGGCAGAATGCTTGCGAAAATCGGCGTTGCCAACTTCCGTCTGGGAGCTACCAAGCAGCAGTTTGCAATGGCGGATGTTTTAAAGGAAAGCGGAGTAAGATTTAACGGCGGATTCGGACCGGTATGCGATAATCAGGATGACGTTGAGGCGTATCTCAGACGTCTTGCCGATACGGTAGACCAGCTTTACAGCTACGTCGATTCGTTCGAGGTCGGCAACGAAATGAGCCTTATGGCGCTGAAATCCCCCGACGACCCGCGCTATGTCGAGTCTGATAAGCTGTACAGTCAGTTCTATCAGTATACTTATAAGCCGTCCCTTGAAATGATGAAGAAGAAATACCCCGGAATGACCTATATTCCCTGTCCGTTCTCTGCCTGCGAGCAGGACTGGATGAAGAGCTTTACCTCCGGCTTTGATTACGATGCCGACGGCGACGGAATCAAGGAACTGCATTTGCCGGCAGTATGGGACGATATAGAAATCGTTTCAACTCATATATACGGCAACCCCTATATGCCCGATGTTTACAGCGCGTTCAAGCCGGGCTTCGGAAATGCGGGAGGACTTTGGCATATAGAAGCCGGTATGCAGAGAATGAGAGAATTTTTGGATCAGTACGGCGATAAGGAATTTTATCTTACCGAGGTCGGATATCCGACTCCGCCAAAGGATTCGAGAAGCGCCTGTCTGCGCACTCAGGCGGATTATATCGTCAGGACCGGCGTTATCGCCGCGTCCTACGGGGCAGACCGTATTCAGTTCTACTGTGTTCACGACCGCACCTCGTATAATGCCGGCTACAACAGCGAGCACGGCGAATGGAACTTCGGAATTTTCTATCAGGCGGATTTTTACGGCGTTGTAAAGCCGAAGCCTGCCGGAGTGGCTTACGCCGTTATGACGCGTCAGCTCGAAAGTATGAAAAAGGACGGAGCCGTTATATCCGAAAAATACGACGAGGGATATGACAAGGCAGGAGTCCGCGCGTTTGAATTTGATACCGCGCTTGACGGCAAGGTAGTCGTTGCCTATTCAAACTCCGAGGTTCTGACGAACGGTAAGAAAAATTCCATAGGAACAACCGGCGACAGAACTCCTACTCTGCCCTGGAACAATCAATGGACCAAGACCGACGATACCGTTTTTGAAGCGGCAGGGAATACCGTTACCGTTTATGACTCTATGGGCAATAAAACCGAATATAAGGCGGAGAACGGCAAGGTAACTATTCCTTTGACCGGCTCACCGGTTTATATTCACGGAATTAAATAATATATTCGCGGCACGTCCGGCAGGGACGGCTGCCGGGGGATTGCCTGCCGGGTACGCTCCGCCTCTGCCGACGATACAATGTTTGTTTTACTGAGAGGAAAGTTTTAATGATTAAAGCGGCATTTTTTGACGCCACCGAAACCGGACTTAAATATACCGTTACCGAAAAGGACAACTGCACAACGGTTACGGTTTCTCGCGATACCGACGCCAAAAAAATTAAGCATATTGATTTTGAATATATTGAGGATTTTGCCTCCGACGGTGACGAGGGATATATGATTGTCCCTAACGAGGGAATGCTCTGCGGCTTTAAAAACCATTCGGACGCAGAGTATGTTTCCGAAAGATACGCTATGCCGGTTTTCGGAATTAAAACCGAGAAATTTACCTTCGTTGCGATTGTAACGGGTATGGCTTATAACTATTCGCTTGTCTGCGGAGTTAAAAACGGCAAATATTACATATTTCCGCGCTTTTTGATAAACGGAGACGAAATGTATGAGGATATAAGCGTATCCTATTACTATCTTTCGGGTCCGGACGCCGATTATTCCGGTATGGCGCGGGTATACAGAAATTATCAGCTTTCGAAGGGCGAATGCAGGCCGCTTGCCGAGCGAGCAGACAGCCGCCGCGAGCTTGCGTTTGCAAGGGACTCGATTATGGTCAGAATACGTCTCGGCTGGAAACCGGTTCCTGCGCAGGTTCTTCATCAGAACGCGGAGAACGAGCCGGAGGTAATAACCGCCTGCGATTTTGACAGAGTGGGCGATATTTTGGACGAATGTAAGCAGCAGGGCGTTGAAAAGGCGGAATTTTGCCTTGTCGGCTGGAACACAAAGGGTCACGACGGCCGCTGGCCGCAATGCTTTCCCGTAGCTGCAGAATTGGGCGGTGAGGAAAAGCTGCGCGCGCTTATAAGCAAGGCGCAGTCTATGGGCTATCAGATTACCTGCCATACCAACAGCACGGATACCTATGAGGTTTCGGAAATGTGGAACAGGGACGACCTTATTGAAAATAAGGACGGAAGTATTCCGGAGGACAGCCCTTGGAGCGGCGGTCAGATGTATTGGCTGTGTCCGGAGGTGGCGCTCAGGCAGGCAAAGGAAATTCTTCCGCAGGTTGCCGGCTTAGGCTTTCACGGTATTCATTATATAGATGTTCTTAATATAGTTATGCCGAGAAAATGCTATAACAAAAACCACCCTCTGAATATAAAGCAGAGCATCGAAAAAAGCCGCGAGCTGATGAAGTATGCCGGAGAGGCTTTCGGCGGCTACAGCTCAGAGGGCGGATACGATTTCGGAGCAAAATATCAGGACTTTGCTCTGAATGTCAGGTATTTCGGCGAAAGCTCTCCCAATCCGCTCTGCGATGAAACGGTTCCGTTCTGGCAGCTTGTGTATCACGGTATAATTATGAGCAATCCGGATATGGGCAAAAGCCTTAATTTTTCGGTTAAGAACGATAAATCGGCAAAGCTGCGGCTGCTTGAATACGGCGGCAGACCGACATTCTATTATTATTCAGAATTCCGCGGCGATTGGCAGAGCAAGGCGGACGCGGATTTGGTTTGCGGAACTGACGAACAGCTGAAAAGAAGCGTATCGCAGCTGAAAGCCGGCTGCGAGCTGAATGAAATTTTAGCTCCTCTCCAGAATTGCTTTATGGAGAAACACGAAAAGCTGAGCGCCGGGGTTTACCGCGTTACATATTCCGACGGAACTAAAATCACGGTTGATTATAACACCGGCGATTACAGTATTGAAAGGGAAGAAAAATGAAAAAGGATTTTTCGCTCTTTGAAAATCTTAATCCCGGATTTTATACCTCCGAGGCTGAAAAGACTTTTCCGCTTGAGGCTGTCAGAGAATCCGACGGATTGACCCTTGATACCGACGGTATTAAGGCACGTTTGAAATTTTCGGGGAACGGCGAGGAATTTTGTTACGATGTTTCGCTGACAAACAGCTCGTCCGGCGTCTATGCGCCCGAAAGCCTTTTGCTTGACCTCGGAGTGGACACATATCTTGACAGCTATCCGGAATGGAACGATAAATATTTCCCGTCCTTTATAAGATGTGAAAAAACTCACGCATACGGTTATTTTATGAGTCCGCTCGGCGATGTTCTGGCTTTCTGCTGCGATACGCCCGTGGCATCCTATTCGCTTGACTATAACTATATTGCAAAGGACCGGGGATACGGTCACCGCATAAACGGCGCGGCTCTCGCGCTTATAAACGCACTTCCCCTGCCGGAGCATCATCCGCAGGATATGTTTTCGCTCAAGCCCGGAGAAAGCCGCAGCTGGCGGATAAGCTTTGCTCAGCTTAATGAATTAAGCGATTTTCCCGACTGGCTTGCGGATAACGGCATCCCCTATATTTCGGCGGAAAAATTCACCCTTTGCCCCGGCGAGGAAATAAAGCTTTCGGTGAAAAGCAAAGCGGATTACAGGTTGACCGTTTTGTCGCCGTCCGGCAGGGAGCTGAAAGACGGCAGGGCTGAGGAATACGGCGAATATTCTGTGCTGCTTGAAACCTCGGATAAAAAACGAGCGACTGCGGTTCTCTTTTGCAGAAAGCCATGGGATTGGTATTTGAAACGGGCGAGGGAGGAAATGCTGAATAAGCCGCCTCACGCAACAACCCATTGCGAAAGCTGGTATGGCTTTTACTCGGCGTATCTTGCAAAAAAGCATTATCCCGATTCGGCGCTTGATTCCTCGGCGGACGCCATATTCAATGAAATAATGCCGCGTATGTTCAATTTTGAGCGTATAAAGCCAAGGCTTATTCCCGAAAGAATACAGAACGTTTCCGCGCTTATCGGAATTCTGGTCGATAGATTTGAGGCCGACAGGGAGAACAACGCCGAAAGCCTGATGCTGGCGTCGCGCTTTGCCGACTGGCTTATAACCAGACAAAAGACAGACGGCGCATATTACCGCGATAATTCCCATTATACCTGCGTTATTTACCCTGCAAAAACAATGCTGGAGCTGGTAAGCGCAGAGAGAAGTATGGCAAAGGAAAACGAGTATTATGCCTTTGCCGCCGAACAGCATTATGCCTCTGCTGAACGGGCAATAGAAAATCTTATGAGGCTGAGGGAAAATATAGGAACCGAGGGCGAGCATACCCTTGAGGACGGTATGATTTCCTGCGCGGCGCTCCAGATAGCTCTTTTTGCGCTCGGCTTGCCGGAAAACGAACGCAAGCCGTATATCGAAACTGCGGAGCATCTTATCGGGGTTCACCGCTGCCTTGAACAGCTCTGCCCGCCCGACGCGCGCGTCAGAGGCTCGTCAATCAGGTATTGGGAGGCTCAGTATGACGTTATTCTCAACCGCAATTTTATAACAAGCCCTCACGGCTGGAGCGCCTGGCTCATATACGCGCTTTATTATCTCTATCTGCTTACCGGGAAAGAGGAATATCTACGGCAGATGATGGACGGTATGGGCGCGTGCGCGCAGCTGATGTCGCTTGAAGGCGAGCTGCGCTGGGGCTTTGCGGTTGACCCGTTTATAAGCGCCTCGGAAATTCTTGTTCCGAATTTATCTAAGCGCGTTGCGGACGCCTATCATTCGGTTAAGCTCGAAAATTCCGCATACCGCGGAAAATTCGTAAGCGGAGTTATCGGAGAACAGTATATCGATATGATTTCCGGATGGTACAGAACCTGCAAGTCGCAGTTCGTCAACGGAGGGCATTTCAACTGTCCGCTTATAACCGAAAACGAATCTGTGAGAGTTGACCGTCAGGGCGGCTGCTGCGATAACGACGTCCACGAAATTTTCAAATGCCTTGAGGAAACGGTCCTGAAAAAGGCATTTATCCTCGAACGGACGGACGGCTCGCTTTTGTCCTACGGCTGCCGGGCTGAGCGCACGGCTCGCGGAATAGATGTTGAGCTTTTCGAGGATACCGAATATCTGCATTTAAACCTGAAAAATCCGGTAAGGGTTTTCCTTAACGGTAAAGAATATCAGTCAAAGAACAGACCGGAAATGCTTTGTCTTGACGTGTTGTAGCTTCTTAGGAAGAATAACAGGCGGTGATGCGATATGCTTTTATAACTTGGAACCGCTCTTTATTAAGCCGCAGAAAAAATATATTGCGGCAGGGGTCTGAGGGGTTCTGCGTTTAAATATGGAAACAGGTGTAACACAAGCTTTTTGTTAGGAGTTATATTTATGAATACAGAAAATATAGGCAAATGGAGCTTAGATGCTTTAGAAAATGTTTCTGTCGGCGACTTTAATAATGTTTCCGATAAAAGCCTTGCGGTTTTTCCGGGGCAAAAAGAGGGCGACAGCATTTTCAATGTTAAAAATAAAACCGGAGCGCCCGAAACCGAGCGGTTCGATGAGTCGCAGTATAAGTATTATTACTTCGGAAACGGCTATTTTTACGGCATTAAAAACGATAACAGCGAGCAGATTGCAATAGTAACCGCCGAAAAGGATTTAATTCCGGTTTTTGCCGGCGGCGGAACATTCAGATTTAAGACCCGCGCCGGTGAGGTTCTTTTCGAGAGCAGCCCGGCGATAACCGGCTTTGAAGCTGCGGAAATCGACGGCTATACCGGCGTTACGGTAAGCTACGCCGCCGAGGGCAGATTCGGAGTTACCCGTAAAAACACAAATACGTATATTTTCAGGGAAAGATGTCTTTCCGTTGTCTCGCAGGTTGACTGCGTTGACATTGCGGACGGTCTTTTCAACGCTCACCTGGTCCGCACCCATATTAACGATTACAACAGCTTTTCAAAGCGCGTTTCGTTCAACTGGATTTATCCGGAGGATAACGACTTTGTTTACCGCGAGGTAGACGCGCTCGTTATCGCCGAACGTTTCGGAGAATACACGGTTTGCAGCGCAATGCGTGACGAAAACAGCAACCATAAATTCTGTATGAGGGTTATAACCCCGAACGCTTACGCCCTTAATATTCCGAGAGAGACAAAGGACGTAAATTATACCTGCAAATTTGATATTGCCTTCTTCAAAACCGACGAGAGAGAGGGCTACGAGGGTCTTTTCAGAACGAGGAATACTGATTTTGCCGCCGGTATCGCCGCTGTGAACGAGGACGATAACACAACGATGTTTATGGGCAAAAATCTCAACCTCAATTTAAACGTTACGAATATTTCGGACGGCGATATCAATTACTGCGTAAAATACAACATAATGGATTATTATAATACCTGCGTTGCCGCCGGAACCTACTATACTAACATTCTTTCCGCCGGGGAGCAGGCGAACCGCAATATAAATCTTGAGCTTCCGAAATACGGAATGTATTATCTCAACCTTTATGTTGCAACCGAAAAATACGAATACCGCGAGTGCTATCCTTTCGCAATGCTTGAGGACTTCGATTTTAAGCATCAGGACGAAAACCCGTTTGGAATTTGCGCAACCCATACCGAGACCGAGGGAGAGGGACGTTCAACCGCAAGCATAGCGTCGAAAATGGGTCTTTCAATCGTCCGCCTCGGCGAGTCCTATAATCAGCGGCATTTTATTGAAACGCTGAAGAAATTCGGGGTTAAGCGCTATACCTTCGGAATACCGCCCTGCGAAAAGGAGGAGAACATTCCGAAGCATATCGAAAACCTTAAAAATTACTGGGAGAACTACGCCGACAGTACCTATATGGCGGCGGCAAACGAGGTTGACTCTCCTTATAAGGCGAACTACGATAAGAGCAAGAAATATCTTGAAAACGTGTTTATTCCGTTTACCTATAAGCCTGCTTATGAATGGATGGTTAAAAATCATCCGGATATGCTGGATAAAATTATATGGCAGAGCAACTGTCATTGTACAACCGAATGGATTGAAGCGTTTTATGAGACCGGAATGTGGGATAATTCCGAGGTTATAGATATTCACTCCTATTCAAGCCCGTCCGGACCGGATAAGGCGTTTTCAAACCAGATGGTAAGTATGTATGCCAATACATTCTCGAACGAATACGCCGCCGAGCGCTGGAAGAGACTTCGCCGCCGCTACGGCGACAAGCGGTTTGTCGTAACCGAGACCGGCTATCCGACGACCTCCGCCGCAGGAGACACTCAGGAAATAGACATCCGCACCGGCGCAGATTTCAACCTTAGAATAGCGCTGTTCTTCCTTGAGGCAGGCTGCGAGGAGCTTATGTATTACTGTCTCTACGACCGCACCGGCGCGCTCATAGGAACAAGCGAATGGAACGAGATGTACTTCGGCGCTTGCTACAGCTACGATTATTACGGCGTTTATATGCCTAAGCCCTGGGCGGTAGCGCTCTCCAACCTTACTCGCCGTTTTGACGGATATAAGTCGTGCAGCTTCTTCAAGAAATATGAGGAAAACGATATGGGAACCCTGCGCGCGTTCGAGATTGAAACCGAGGACGACAGGTTCGCGGTTATTTGGTCTAACGTTTATATGCAGCCCAACACGACCGCGGAGGGCAGAATGAACCGCGTTAAGCGTATTCCTCAGCCTGCCTGGGAAAGCCGCTGGATTGAAAGCGAAACCAGAAGCTTTGACGCTGAGGGCGATACCGTTGAGGTAATCGATATTATGGGCAATAAAAGAATATATAAGGCTGAAAACGGAAAGGTCTCTATTGAGGTCACCGGCTCGCCGATATTTGTTTACGGTATCAAATAAGAAAAACAGCAAAGCTGCCGCATTTTGCGGCAGCTTTGTGCGTTTTTAAAATGATTCCTCGCAAAAATCTGTTGCAGAAATGCCGAAACGGTTGTATAATAGTTTTTCGCAGGGCAGAATGCGCATATCCCGGCTCTGCGGATAAAACATTCAGCCGTAATGATTAAAAAGGGTGATAATTTATGGAATACAGCGTTAGCAAATGGCAGGGATTTAAAAGGTCGGATTTTGTTCTGAACGGAAGAAAGGCGATAATAGTCGAGCCGCAAAAGCGCGAGGAAAACAACCGCTGGCTGCTCAAAACCGAGTATTTCGACGCATTTCCGAGCCTTGAAACAGAAATGCTCAAAAGAGGCTGGTGCGTTGCGTATATCGAGAATATAACTCGCTGGCATAAACCTGAGGACGACGACGCAAAGGCGGAGCTTTGCAGATTTCTTCAAAAGGAATTCGGGCTCAGCGCGAAATGCGTTCCGGTCGGAATGAGCTGCGGCGGAATGCACGCGGTCTATTTCGCGGCAAAATATCCGGAATATGTTTCTGCAATGTATCTGGACGCGCCTGTGCTTAACCTGCTGAGCTGCCCCTGCGGCGTTGGAATTGCGGGCGGCGATATGTATGAGGAATTTGTCCGCGATACCGGGGTTACGGTGTCGGAGCTTATAAACTACCGCAATCATCCGATTGATTTGGTTGACGGCATTATTAAGAATAAAATACCGGCGTTTCTCGTCTGCGGCGACAGCGACAGGGTTGTTCCCTACTGCGAAAACGGCAGGTATCTTGCCGAAAAATACCGCAAATCGGACGTTGCGTTTTATGAAATCATAAAGCCCGGCTGTGACCACCACCCTCACGGTCTTGAGGACAGCTCGCCGCTTATTGAATTTGCCGAGAACAGCGGACTTTAATTTTCCGATAAATTGAAAGCTGGCGCATTTCTGCGTCAGCTTTTTCTATACTTATTTTTCTTCATTTTCCGCCTTTTCTGAAAGCTGTTCGCCTGAGCTTATGGATTTCAGCAGCTGCAAAACCGAGGCTTTGACCTGCGGCGTCTGAAACACCCAGTTATCAAACAGCTCCTTCAATTCCGGAGAAAGCTCAACCATTTCATTTTCGGCGAAGAATTGAGACATAGTGATTCCGAAACCCTTGCATATGGTTTCCAGAGTGGCTATTGACGGAACGGTATTTCTTCTGAAGATATTGCCAATGGTGGACTGCGCCAAACCGCATTGTTTTGAAAGTTTATATTCCGTCCAACCGTGTTCATTTAGTATTTGTTGGAGACGAGCGTGCGTATCCATAGCAACACCTCTTTCGTATCTATTTTACTTCCAAGTTTAAAGATAATATACATACGAGTTGAAGTTATATTAGATATGTGGTATGATGTAATAAAGTAATTTCAAGAAATGAGGAATTTTAAATGATTACAGAAGAAGAAAAACGGCAGCACAGGGTTTGCTTTACGGGTCACAGACCCGAAAAGCTGAAACGCAGCGAGGAGGAAATAAGGCACGATTTAAGGACGGAAATTATAAAAGCCGCAAAAAGCGGCAAAAATGTTTTTATATCCGGTATGGCGCGCGGCGTTGATATGTGGGGCGCTCAGATAGTTTTGGAGCTGAGAGAGGAGTATTCCCTAAAGCTTATCTGCGCCAGTCCCTATAAGGACATGGAGCTGTCCTGGCGCTCGGAATGGCAGAGGCAGTACCGCGAAATTATAAATGCGGCGGATATGGTTGAATTTATCTGCGCGGGCTATGATTCCTGCTGTTATCATATGCGAAACAAATGGATGGTTGACCGTTCCTCAGGGGTTATCGCGGTTTTCAACGGCGAAAAGGGCGGAACGGCGAATACAATAAAATATGCCGAAAAAACCGGCGTTCCGGTCTGTATTATCAGCGGCTGATTATTCCGTATACGTAATAAGGGCTAACGTTGCAAATTATAATATTTATGTTGAAAAACAGGCGGCTGCGGTATAAAATATATTTAGACTGACGCGGCGTTCCCGCCGCTCAGAAAAAACGCGATAATTAAACGGAGGAATCGGTGTTATGAAAGATTTTGCGAAGAAAATAGCGAAAATATCCGGTATAACCGTCGGAGCCGCCGCAATAGCGTCACTTTCGGCATATGTAACCTCAAAATGCCTTGTCAGCATCGCGCTCGACCGCGATATGCCCAAGGTCGTTAAAAAAGCCGACAAGCTGATATCCGGCGAAAAAAATAACAGCGACTTTTTTAAGGAGGTTGAAAAAGCCTCTGAAAAATTAGAGAAAAAACAGAACGAGACCGTTGAAATAAAAGCGCGTGACGGCGAAACGCTGGTCGGGCATTTCATACCCTGCGAAAATCCGAAAAGGGTTATAATTGCGGTTCACGGCTGGCGGTCATCATGGCACCGCGACTTCGGTATGGTTGCGGATTTCTGGCATGATAATCAATGCAGCGTTCTTTATATCGAGCAGCGCGGTCAGAATAACAGCGGCGGACGGTATATGGGCTTTGGGCTGACCGAGCGGTTCGACTGTCTCGACTGGATTAACTGGACGATAGAGCGCTGCGGCGGAGATATACCGATTTATCTTGCCGGAGTGTCTATGGGAGCAACGACGGTGCTTATGGCATCGGGTCTCGGACTTCCTGCGAATATTCACGGAATTATGGCGGACTGCGGCTTTACCTCTCCGAACGCTATATGGAAGCATGTCGCTCAGAAAAAGCTGCATATAAGCTACGGTCTGCACAGCGCAATGGCAAACGCTATGTGCAAGCAGAAAATACTGATGGGAGCAGGGGATTATTCAACGGTAGACGCTCTGAAAACCTCGGATGTCCCGGTATTGTTTGTTCATGGCGCAGGCGATCGCTTTGTTCCGGTTGAAATGACCTATGAAAACTATTTTGTCTGCAAGGCGCCCAAAAAGCTGCTGATAGTTCCGGGCGCGGACCACGGTATGAGCTATTATGTCGAGCCGGAAAGATACGAGGCGGCGGCAAAGGAATTCTGGAAAGAACACGACTGATTTTTTGTCAGCACAAAAAAGACGTATTTACAGGAACGCCCGTAAATACGTCTTTAAATTATTCTTCAATCAGCTTTCTTTTTCTGTCGATTGAGTAATCAAGGTCAACGATGTCGTTGCGCATATACCATCTGCCGTTGGTGAAATCCGGAACGGCAACCGGAGCGCCGCCTGCCGCCAGCGACTGCTCGCTCAGCGGAGTTATGCTCATATAAAGCGCGGCATCGTATACGTCTATCGGGGGACGGACGTTCTTGCCTGCCGCCTCGCAGAAGGCGTGGAGCACCATCCAGTCCATACCGTCGTGACCGCCCTGGGGAACGTAATCCTTCCATAACGGATGCAGGTATTCCTCCTCAAATTCCGCGGCGTTGCCCCAAAGCTTTTTCTGGTCAAAGTCAAATTCATTGTGCCTGCCGTCTATAAACACGCTGTCGGTATCCTCAAAATATGCGCCCTTTGTTCCGCGAACCGTAAATCCGCGGGAATATGCGCGCGGCAGAGTGGTATCAAGAGTAAGAACAATCGTCTGACCGAGCTTTGTCTTTAAAACGGTTGTAATAACGTCTCCCTGAGCAAACTCCGCCTTTGTAAGCGGATCGCTTTCGGGGCGGTTTTTAACTATGTATTCGTGTAGTCCGCGCGCGCAGCTCGCCGTTGAAGAAAGGCTTACTATGCGGTTGCCGTTGTTTATGTCGAGCAGCTTGGCTATCGGTCCCAATTCGTGGGTCGGGTAATTCTCGCAGTTGCGGTTCAGATAATTGCGCAGTCTGTAATGCCGATTTTCCTGCCCGTTTGAAATTTCATCGCGCAAATCGTGGCAGTATCCGCCGGCGCAGTGAACAATTTCGCCGAGAACGCCCAGACGAAACATATTGAGAACCATAAGCTCGCGCTTTCCGTAGCAGCAGTTCTCCAGCAGCATACAATGCGTTCCGGTTTCCTCGGAAGTATGAACCAGCCGCCAGCAGTCCTCCAGCGAGTAGGCTCCGCCGACCTCTAAGCCGACGTATTTTCCGGCTTTCATTGCGTCAACGGCAATCTGGATATGCGCTTCCCATGCGGCGGGAACGATAACGGCGTCAATATCGTCCCTCGAAAGTATATCGCGGTAATCAACGGTCTCAAACGGGCGTTCGAGTCCGGCTTTTTCTACCGTATCTGCGGCATCCTTCGCCCGGTCGGCGTAAAGGTCGCAAACCGCTGCGAGCTTCATCAGCTTTTCATCGCGCGCCATCGGAATAAGGCAGCCCTTCAGCAGCCCGGCTCCGCGTGCGCCAAGACCGATTATTCCGCATCTTAACTCTTTTTTCAATTTCATCACTCCGTTTTCTGAAATTCTGCTTGAAATATAACACATCTTCCTTTATAATAAAATAGATTTAAAGTCCATTTTATTGTGAATTCGGCTCAAAGGCGGTGCGGAGAATGTACAGAATGATTGATGTTGAATATTCAATAAAGATTGAGTCGCTTGTCGGAGCGATTGACGCCGTTCGCCCGAAGAATTTTTATTTCTCCGGGGAGATGCATGATTTTTGGGAAGTTGTATTCGTTCGCAGCGGATATGCCATGGCTGCCGCTGAGGAAAAAATATATAAGCTTTCTCCGGGATATATGCTTTTCCATAAGCCGATGGAGTTTCACAGAATCTGGTCGGACGGCAATTCCACGCCTCATTTGATAATTATTTCGTTCAGGGCGTCGGGCAAGGGAATGGATTTTTTTAAGGACAAATGCTTTTCCGTAAGACCGGAGCTGTTTGCGGAATATGAGGAAACAGCCGAGCTTTTCGCAAAAACGGTAAAGGCGTATAATTCGGGCGGCGAGGAATACGCAATACTTTCGGAACGCGCGGCGGCGTCTCTCAAGGGCTTTCTGCTTGAGCTTACAGAGGCGGAAAGAGGAGACGCGCAGCTCTCCTTTGAGGAGGAGGAACGCTACAAAACCATTATGAAAATTATGAACGCGCATTGCTGCGAAAACCTTTCTCTAAAGGAAATCGCCGGGCTTTGCGGAATGAGCGTCAGCACTTTGAAAAGAAGCTTCGCCAGGTTTTCGGATAAGGGTGTGGCGCAGGTGTTCAGAACAATTAAAATGCGCGAGGCGCTGCGGCTGCTTTCCGAGGGTAACAGCGCAGTAAGCACGGCAATGTCGGTAGGGTTTAACGACCCTGCGTATTTTCATACGGTTTTTAAGAGGGAATTCGGCATAACGCCGCTTGAGTATAAACGCTCGAAAAAATAAGCGGTAAGCCGGCGGAACGTTGCTTTATTTATTAAAATATGTTAAAATAATTCGGCTCCCGGAATAAAGCCGGGCGGAATTTAATTTGGAATATTTATTTTCAAGGGATGAGACTTATGTCGGAAAATGCGTCGCTGCTTGCGGTTGCGCTGTATTCGGAGCTTAATATTCTCAGCTTTGTAATAATGGCTGTTATCGCGGTAAAAGCGCTTACGATTATGAACGGCTCGGCGCAAAGGATCAGGCTTTTCGCGGCGTCTGTTTTTCTCGCTATGGGAGCGAACGTATGCGATTTTCTATGGAATTTGGGCTTTAATAAATATTGGGCGATACCCGCGGGCGTAATGTGGACGATTGACTTTACATATTTTATGTCGTTCGGAATGTCGTCTTACTGCTGGTTTATGTATACCGAGACGGTTTACCGTGAGAAAAGCTTTAAAAAACGTACATATTTTCTGCTTGCGCTGCCGCTTGTATTGCTGGCAGGGATTCTGATATTATCCTGCTTTAACGGCTGTGTTTTCTATTTCGACGATAGCGGTGTTTACCACCGCGGCGCACTTTTTTATGCGCAGCATGTGCTTTCATACGGATATATTTTGTTTTCGTCGGTCAGATGTCTTATCAGAGCGGTCGAAAGAAGATTTTTCGACCGCAAGGAGCAGTTTATCGCGATGGCGTCCTTCGCGGTTCCGCCCATTATCTGCGGAATTATTCAGATTTATTTTCAGAATATTCCGGTTTTGTCTGTCGGGATAGTCGTGTCGTTTATAATTGTTTTCATAAATTCGGTTGAGAGCCTGATTTCAACCGACGCTCTTACCGGGATTGCAAACCGGCGCGAGCTGCTGCACCGCCTGTCGGCTGAAATCAAGTCCTTAAAGCCGGACACAAGGCTGTATTTTCTGTTCATAGATATGGATTCATTTAAAGCCATAAACGACACATACGGTCATTCCGAGGGCGACCGCGCATTAAAGGCTACGGCTGAGATTATTGAAGAAATCAGCGCCGAAGCCGACGGCTTTTGCGCGCGCTACGGCGGCGACGAATTTGCTATGACGGTGAAGCTCGGCAATAAATCCGATATTTCGGAAATTTACAGCCGGATATACGGGTTAATCAGCAGGAAAAGCAAAGAGGAAAAATTCGGCTTCGATTTGAACGTGAGTATAGGCTGCGCCGAATATAAAAGCGATATGAGCGGTATTCAGGAGCTTATAGCCTGCGCCGACAGCGATATGTATAATAAAAAAATGAACAAGAAAGCCGCGAGAGCGTAATTTTTATTCGCGGCGCAGCAGCCCGGATTTAACAAAATCCGGGCTGCTTTTATACTCAGACAGCTTTGATTGCCTGCGGCTTGCTCAGGCTGACAAAACAGAACTGGCCGCGACTAAAAAAACAAACGAAAATCATTAGAAAACAAACATCGCAAAAACCGACAAACGCCGATGTTCCCTCAACCGAGCCGTTTTCGGCGGTTTTTGCTTAAAACGGCGAAAAAATTACGCAGGTATAAATTTCTTGACACTCCTTAAAAATTGAATTATCATCAAAACAGGCGCAGCGGCAGCGCGCAGAAACGTTTAATTTTTCAGTTTCCGGAGGTATTTTTATATGATGTATGAAAAAAGCAAATCCGAAAAGTTAGATATCGAGCTGTTTAAAAATCCTACAAGCGAATACAGGGGAGCTCCGTTTTGGTCATGGAATTCCTATCTTGAGAAAAACCGGCTGAAAAAGCAAATCGGAATTTTTAAGGAAATGGGCTTCGGCGGCTTTCATATGCACTCCCGGACCGGGCTTGAGGATAAATACCTCGGAAAATCCTTTATGGAGGCTATTCGCTTTTGCGCTGATGAGGCGGAAAAGGAAAAAATGCTTGCATATCTTTATGATGATGACCGCTGGCCGTCGGGCGCTGCCGGAGGACTTATATCGGTCAAGCCGGAAAACCGCGCTAAATTCCTGAAATTCACCAGCGAGCCGGTTGAGGATAAGACAGTTTCCTTTAATGAAGCCTATCATACCGGAGACCCCTGCCTTTACCGCGTTTTTGACGTTGTTTTTAATGATGACGGGGTTATGGAAAGCTACAAAACCATAGACGAGTCGCAGCAGGCTCAGGGAGTAAAAAGGTATGCTTATATCTACTCTCAGCCGCTGACTCAATGGTATAACGGATATACCTACGGAAATACCCTCAGTAAATCGGTTATGCAGGAATTTGTCAATATGACCCATGAGAAGTATAAGGAAACCGTGGGCGATAAATTCGGAAAAAGCATTAAAACGATATTTGCCGACGAATCGCAGTATACCATGAAGTTGGCGGCGCAGTCCGCAACCAAGCCCGGCAGACCGGGACAGGTGCCATGGAGTATGGATTTCGAGGAGGACTTTTATCAGCGCTACGGTTATTCGATTTCCGAAAGACTTCCGGAGCTTTTTGCGGAGTATGCCGATAAGCGTATGTTTGAAACGCGGCTTAATTTCCATAATTTTGTTACCGACAGATTTGCCGAGGGCTTTGCGGAAACCTGCTCGGAATGGTGCGGTAAAAACGGACTTATGCTTACGGGTCATCTCGCCGCCGAGGATACTCTGGAGGGCAATAATAAATATTGCGGAGATATTATGCGCTCCCTCAGATTTTACGGTATTCCCGGAATAGATATTCTCTGCGACGGAACATATCTCAATACCGCCAAAATGGCTCAGTCTGTAAGCAGACAGTATGGCAGGGAGGGCGTTTTGTCCGAGCTTTACGGCGTTATGTACTGGGATTTTGATTTCAGAGGTCATAAGTATCAGGGAGACTGGCAGGCGGCTCTCGGAATAACCCTGCGCGTTCCGCATCTTTCCATGCTTTCGATGGCAGGAGAGGCAAAGCGAGATTATCCGGCGTCTATCAGCTATCAGTCGCCCTGGTATGAAAAGTATCCTCTGATTGAGGACCATTTTGCGCGGCTCAATACCGTTTTGACACGCGGTAAGCCTACTGTCAATGTAGCGGTTATTCATCCTATCGAAAGCTATTATATGTTCTTCGGTCCCGACGATAAGACCCTTGCCAAAAGGCGCGCCATGGACGGCAGCTATGAAAGCCTGGGCAGATGGCTGCTTGCGGGCGCAGTTGATTTCGATTTTGTCGATGAAGCTCTGCTTGCTTCGTTCTCGGAGGAGCAGACCGGAGGAGAGCTTACCGTCGGTGAAATGAAGTACAGGGCGGTTATAGTGCCGGGCTGCGAAACTTTGCGCAGCTCAACCGTCGGAATTCTGAAAAAATTCGCAGAAAACGGCGGCAGGGTAATTTTCCTCGGAAAATATCCGGAATTTATTGACGGCAAACGCGTTTCTGCCGATAAATTTGAAAAAATCGGCGGTATTGAGGAGTATGAAAGGTCGGCTCTGCTCGGCTCGGTACGCGATTTTAAAACGGTTGATATTAAAAATTCCGACGGCAGCGATACGGATAACCTTATTTATAACCGCCGCATAGATAACGGCTGCGAATGGCTGTTTATCGCTCACAGCGTTAAGGCGCAAAAGGGAAAGGACGCTGAGAGCCAGAGCATTTCGGTAACGGTTGACGGCGTATATACGGCGGATTTGTTTGACACTCTTAACGGCAGCATAAAAGCGATTGACTATGAAAACAAAAACGGCAAAACAACTGTTTATGCCGAGCTTTATCAGTTTGACAGTCTGCTTTTAAGGCTTACGCCCTGCAGCGCCGAAAAATCGAATTTCACGGATAAAACCGAACAGAAAGTACTGCGCAGCTTTGACATAGGCGACAGCGCCGTTTATACAAGGGACGAAAAGAATGTTCTTCTGCTCGATATGGCAAAATACCGCCTGGACGACGGAGAATGGAACGCGCGGGAGGAAATTCTGCGGCTCGATAACGAATGCCGCAAGAAGCTCGGTTTCCAGCTTCGAGGTCAGGTTTTTGCGCAGCCATGGGCTGTTGAAAAGGAAAAAATTTCCCATTATGCCGAGCTTATGTTTGAAATTGACAGCCGGATTTATGCTGAGGATATCGAGCTTGCTTTGGAGGACGCGGAAAACGCCAGGATTAAATGGAACGGCGAGGAGGTTTCAAACAGCGCAGCAGGCTTTTATGTTGACGAGGATATAAAGCGTGTTAAGCTTCCTGCCCTGCAAAAGGGAATAAACACCCTTTGGCTGAGACTGCCTCTGGGACGGCGGACCAACATTGAGTGGTGCTACCTTTTGGGAAACTTTGACGTCAGAACCGAGAACGACAGGGCATATATTACAGAGCCGTCCGAAAGGCTGAAATTCGGAGACGCGTCCGCGCAGGGTCTTGCGTTTTACGGCGGTAATCTGAATTATATAATTCCGGTTGAAACATCCGGCGGAGATTTGGAGATAACGGTTCCCGATTATATCGGCGCACTTGTTCAGGTAACGGTTGACGGCGCGGAAAGCAGGGATATTATCTATCCGCCGTATTCCGCAGTATTTAAAAATCTGCCTGCCGGAGAGCATAAGGCGGAAATCAAGCTGTTCGGAACACGGACAAACACATTCGGCGCGGTTCACCATACCGATAACGCGAGCGGGCTTTGGAAATTCTATGACCCGATGTATTGGAGAAGCGTTAATCAGAAATGGACCTATGATTATGTTCTGAGAGCAAACGGAATTATGTCTGCGCCGGTTATAAGAGAAATCGAAAAATAATTAAGGGGCTGCCGCGCTGTGAGCTTTAATCACCTGCGGCAGCCTTGTCTTATACTATTCTGCGGCGCTTTTTGCGTTCGGCATTGAATTTGCCGGCGGAATGTGATATGCTGAAACGGGTGATAAAAATGGTAATAAGAGATATCAAAGAAAGCGATGCTGCCGGCTGTCTCGAAATATATAACTATTATATTGAAAACTCAACCGCAACATTTGAGGAAACAATTCTGTCAGCCGAGGAGTTTTTGCAGCGCATTCGCCGGATTTCGGAAAAGTATCCGTTTATTGCAGCGGAGGAAAACGGCAGAATCATAGGTTATGCCTATCTTGATGTTTATAATCAGCGCTCGGCTTACAGATATACTGCGGATTTGTCGATATACCTTTCTTATGAAAGCGTTTCGCGCGGTATCGGAGGCAGGCTGCTTTCGGAAATTGAAAGCCGCGCGGAAAAAATGGGAATACGCAGTATTATTTCGATTATTACCGGGGAAAACAGCGCAAGTCTCATCTTTCATGAAAAGCACGGCTTTATAAGACGCGGACAGCTTAAAAACGTGGGACTAAAATTCGGAAAAGAGCTTGATGTGTTTTTTTATCAGAAAGAAGTAAAAGCATAAAGTATATTGCTGACAGCAATATTTGTCTATAAAATGCTACACAAATGACTTGCTGTTATGATATAAATTATGTATAATTGGGATAGAATAAGCGGAAAATTATACCGTTATCGGCAGTGCGCCGATTCGGTTTTACAGTACTTTTCGGAGGTATATACGGTATGAAATTAAAAGTGGCTGTTATAGGCTATGGCGGTCAGGGCGCGTGGCATTGCGCTCAGATAATGAAGAGCGACGCGGTTGAGCTTGCCGGTACATATGATATTAAGGAAAAACGCCGCGCGGCAGCAGCGGAAAACGGAATTTTCGTCTATGAAAGCAACGAGGCGATTTTTGCGGATAAATCGGTTGATATAGTTGTTGCTGCAACGCCGAACGACTGCCATGAGGAGCTGGTTGTATCGGCTCTCGGCTCAGGGCATAACGTTATCTGTGAAAAGCCCGCTGCGCTGTCGGTTCAGTCCTTTGACAGAATGACTGCTGCCGCGGAAAAAGCCGGAAAATTGCTTACGGTTCATCAGAACCGTCGGTGGGATGTCGATTTCCTTGCCGTTAAGCAGGTGATAGAGAGCGGAGAAATAGGCGAAACGCTTCGCATTGAGTCCAGGATACATGGCTCGCGCGGAATTCCGAGCGATTGGCGCTGCGAAAAGGCTCCGGGCGGTGGAATGATACTCGACTGGGGCGTTCATCTGATAGACCAGATGCTGCAGCTCATCCCCGAAAAAATAACCTCGGTCAACTGCGTTACGACGAGTTATACCAACAAAGAGGTTGACGACGGTTTTCGCCTTGAGCTGACATTTGAAAGCGGAAAGACTGCCCATGTTGAGGTCGGAACCTATAATTTCCTGCCGTTGCCGCGTTTCTATATGCAATGCAGGAGCGGAACGCTCTGCCTTGAGGATTGGCAGAAGAAGGCTCAGGTTGCAAAGCTTACCGCTTGGGTTGAAAAGGATGTAACTCCGGTTCAGAATGCTGCCGGAATAACCAAAACAATGGCGCCGCGCGATGAGCTTACCCTCGATATGTATGAGGTTGAGCGTCCGCAGAGCGATGTTCATAATTTTTACCGCAACTTTGCCGCTGCTGTCCGCGGAGAAGCGCAGCAGCTTATAAAGAACTGCGAGGTTCGCAGGGTTTTGCAGGTTATGGAGTGCTGTTTTCAGTCTGATGAGGCTCACCAGACCTTGAATACGGATATTTGATTTCGGAGGTTATATTATGAAGCTTGGAATAGTAAGCGCTATTTATGACGGGTTCACCTTTGAAGAAATGATTGACAATGCCGCGGAAAACGGCTATGAGTGCGTCGAGGTCGCCTGCTGGCCGCAGGGCAAGGCGGAGCGGCGGTATGCCGGAGTCAGTCATATTGACGTCGGTAATACATCGGCTGAATATATCGCATACATAAAGGATTACTGCGAAAAGAAGAACATTGAGATTTCCTCGCTTGCGTTCTATCCGAATACTATGGATGGCGACCTTGATAAGCGGGCTGCAAATATCGAGCATCTCAAAAAGGTTATAAATATGAGCGCCCTGCTCGGCGTTAATATGGTAACAACCTTTATCGGCAGGGACCAGACCAAGTCGGTTGAGGATAACCTTGAGCTGTTTAAGGAAATCTGGCCGCCGATTATAAGGCTTGCCGAGGAAAAGGGAGTTAAGGTCGCTATTGAAAACTGTCCTATGCTTTTCGGACGTGACCAATGGCCGGGCGGACAGAATTTGTTCACAACTCCTAAGCTTTGGAGAACGATGTTTGAGCTGCTGCCGAGCGATAATTTCGGAATAAACTATGATCCGAGCCACTTTATATGGCAGCATATCGACTACATAAAGCCGCTTTACGAATTTAAGGATAAAATTTTCCATGTTCATTATAAGGATATAAAGCTTTATCCCGATAAGCTTGACGATGTAGGAATTATGGCATATCCGCTTGAATATATGAGTCCCAAGCTTCCCGGACTCGGAGATGTTGACTGGGGCCGCTATGTTTCGGCTCTTACCGATATCGGATATAACGGCTGTACCTGCGTTGAGGTTGAGGATAAATCATTTGAAGGCTCGCGCGAGCGGGTGCTTGATTCGGTAAAACTGAGCTATCGCTATATGCGGCAGTTCGTAATATAATATTGGAGGAAATAACAATGGCAAACGCTACGGGATTGGACGCTTTTAAGTTCGATCAGGAAACAGAGGTTATTGACACCTCTAAAAAGGTTAAAATCGCTATCATAGGAACAGGATGGATTGCCGAGTCTCATATCAGCAGCTATAAAAAGATGCCCGATGTTGAGATAGTCGCTTTGGCTGATCTCGTTCCCGGAAAAGCAGAGGCTTTCGCAAAGAAGTTTGAAATCGAGGGCTGCAGAATTTATAACAGCGACCGCGAGCTGCTCGATAACGAAAAGGAATTGGACGGTGTGAGCATTTGCACCTACAACTGCCAGCATGCTCCCTGCGCTATTCACGCGCTTAATGCCGGCGTTAATGTTATGCTCGAAAAGCCGTTCACGGTTACTCTCGACGAGGCTATCGAGGTTATGAAGGCTGAAAAGGCCTCCGGAAAAATCCTCACAATCGGCTTCCAGCCGCGTATGAGCGAGAATATGCAGATGATAAAGAAGATAGTTGAGTCCGGAGAGCTCGGCAAGGTTTATTATCTGCAGGCAGGCGGCGGACGCCGCCGCGGAATACCGACCCCGTTCGGCACCTCATTTATCGAAAAGGATACCGCCGGAATAGGCGCTGTAGGCGATATCGGTTCTTATTCGCTCGATATGCTTATGGGTGCCGTAGGCTATCCGAAGCCGCTTACTGCGACCGGCTATACCTCTGCATTTTTCGGCAAGGACCCCGGTTACTATCCTGCTCATCCGGAATATGCCGGTAAATTTGAGGTTGATGATTTTGCCGCCGGCTTTGTCCGCCTGGAGGGCGATATTATCCTTGATTTCCGCATTTCCTGGGCTATGAATATGGATACCTGCGGCGACGCGCTTATTTTAGGAACAAAGGGCGGTCTGCGTATTCCGTCAACCGAGTGCTGGAACGGCGAATTTGACAAGCCGCTTACGGTTTATAAGACCATAGGCGACCAGACGCTCGAATATCAGGTTCCTATGAAGCCGACAAGCGATTTGTTTGCCAAAAAGCTGCGCTCGTTTGTTGACGCAATAAAGAACGGCGGAAAGGCAACCGTTCCGTCAAGCGAGATAGTTTACAATCAGGCTGTCATCGACGGTATCGTTCGCTCCGCAAAGCTCGGTCACGAGGTTGAAATTGAAATTCCGCAGGTTTAATTTCCTGCTTTGAGGTGTTTATAATGAAAGATTTTCCAATAGCGTTACAGCTTTATTCGGTTCGCGATGATATGGAGAAGGATTTTGAGGGAACCCTCAAAAAGGTTAAGGCAATGGGCTATGACGGCGGAGAATTTGCCGGACTTTACGGTCATTCCGCCGCTGAGGTCAAAAAAATGTGCGGCGAGATAGGTATAACCCCTATCTCCGCGCACGTTGGCTATGCCGAGCTGCTTGAGGGAGAAAAAACCTTCAAGACCTATGCTGAAATCGGCTGTAAATATATAGTTATTCCGTGGATTGACGCAAAATATCTTGCCGGCGGCGAAAATAACGCCGAGTTTATTGAGAATGTCAAAAAATTCGGCGAGCTTGCCAACGCAAACGGTATGAAGCTTTGCTACCATAACCATGACTTTGAATTTGAAAAGGTTGACGGCGAATATAAGCTTGACCTGCTTTACAAGGCTGTTTCCGCAGAGCTGCTTTCAACTCAGCTTGATACCTGTTGGGTAAACGTAGGCGGAGAAAATCCGGCGGAGTTTATCCGTAAATACAGCGGACGTATCGAGATAGTCCATCTCAAGGATTTTGTCGGCTCAAAGAGCGAGAATATGTACGGTCTTATAGGAGCCGGCGGAAAAGAGGGCAAAAAGGACGAAACCGGAAAGTTCGAGTTCCGCCCCGTAGGTTCCGGAGTTCAGAATTTCCCCGCTATTCTTGATGCCTGCCGCGACGTTAAGGCAAAATGGGTAGTTGTTGAGCAGGATCAGCCGAGTATGGGCAAAACTCCGCTCGAATGTGCCGAAATGAGCATTAACTATCTGAAGTCGCTCTGATTTTTGAAATCAGACGCGCCTGTCGTCCAGATTCCGGTATTCAAGCGGAGTCATATTCATAATCTGCCTGAAAGACCGGTTAAAGGAACGGATTGTACCGAAGCCGACATCCTCTGAGATGTCGGCTATTTTTTTATCGCTTTCGGTCAGCATTTCGCACGCTGCCCGCACCCTCAGCATATTGACGTAATCGTTAAAGCCTATGCTGAGCTTGCGGTTAAGAAAATGGGATATATAATATTTGTTGAGATGAAGGGCGTCCTCAAGGGTTTCAAGACTTATATTTTCGGCATAATGCTGCGTGCAGAAATCAAGTATGCGGCGCAGAGTTGAGTTGTCGGTGGAAAGCGCCGGAATAAGGGAAAATTCGGGCATAATCCGACCCATAAAAAGGTTGAGATAACCGACACATTCCGTCATTCTTTTTTCATAAAAGCATTTGCCGAGCTTGGTTATAAACGCTCCCGCCTCAGAGTCCGCCCGCAACTGGTTGCTTTCGGGAATATAGCCGGTAAGCTGGGATTTTTGTCCGTATATCAGGTCGGTTGAGGTTATAATAACATAATATTTTCCGAGCGAGCAGTTTTTATAATAATGCAGCTGGTTCGGAAAGGCTAAAAATATATCTCCGCTGCTCAGCGGATAGCAGCTGAGGTCTGCATATGCAAGCACGTTTCCCTTTTCAACGTATATAATCTCAAGCTCGTTGTGAAGATGAGGAATATCCGATAAAAGACGGTCGGCGCTGACAGTTATCGGCTGAGTCTTTTTTTCATAGGTAACCTTCATTTTAAAACACCCCGCTTAGAATTATAACGGATATTAAGTCATTTGGCAATATTTTAAATTCAGTCAAACGGAGTTCTGAAGGGTATGCCGAAGTAATCGGTAAGAGAAATAACGACATTGCGGGCTATTTCGTCAATATTATTCCTTATCCAGTCGGCGTCCTGAGGGTTGTCGTGATAAGCAAATTCTATAAGAACGCTCGGAGCGCGGGTACGCCTTACCTCGCCGAGAGTGGTTGTCGGTATTGTCCGTACCTTTCCGGAAAGCGGATATATCATTTGCAGATTATTGGCTATTATTTCGGCGAGCCGCTTTCCGCGAACGCTTGTCGGGTAATAATATACCTCTCCGCCGCGGGCGGAGCCGTCGCTTGAAGCGTTTGAATGAAGCGCTAAATGCAAATCGAAATTTCCTGCATTTGATGCGGCTATTGACTGCGCTGCCGTCATATCGGGAGTGTTGCGCTCAAAGGCTATTCCGCTGGCGTATAAATAAGGCTCCATAGCGTCGGCAATCAGATTCATATAATATTCTTCGTTTCCTCCGCCGGCATAGGGGTTAAACTCCTGCGTCGACGGACTTAAATAAATATAGGGCATTTAAAATTCACCTCTTATACAGAATATGGCGCTGCGGCGGCAGAGGTTAAAGGGAATTGGAAGAGTTTAAGTGTTTTATGCTTGACAAAATACAAGTGCAGCGGTATAATTGTATACATCAAAGGAGTGGATACCTGTGCTTGAGCTTTCAAACAAAACAAACCTTATTGAGCAGAAAAACTATAAGTACGATTTGCAGGACGTCAGCGAGCCTAACCTTTACCGCGAGGTTTACAGCTATACGGACGTTCCGCGCGTCGCTTTCAACCACCGCAGGGTGCCGCTCGGCTGTCCTAAGGATATCTGGATAACCGATACTTCGCTGCGGGACGGTCAGCAGTCGGTTGAGCCTTATACGGTTGACCAGATAGTTCAGCTCTATAAATATATGTCGCGTCTTGGCGGACCTTACGGAATTATCCGGCAGACAGAGTTTTTTGTTTACAGTAAAAAGGACCGCGAGGCGATTGCGCGCTGTCAGGAATTGGGACTTAAATTTCCTGAGATAACAACCTGGATAAGAGCAAACCGCGAGGATTTCAAGCTTGTCCGCGACCTCGGAATACGCGAAACCGGTATTCTTGTTTCCTGCAGCGATTACCATATTTTCAAAAAGCTAAAAATGACGCGCCGTCAGGCTATGGAAACATATCTTGCCGCCGTTTCGGACGCTTTCGAGGCGGGCGTTATGCCGCGCTGCCATTTGGAGGACATAACGAGAGCCGATTTCTACGGCTTTGTCGTTCCGTTTGTCAATGAGCTTATGAAGCTGTCAAAGCAGGCTAAAATTCCGGTGAGGATACGTGCCTGTGATACTATGGGCTACGGCGTTCCGTATCCGGAGGTTGCTCTTCCGCGGAGCGTTCCGGGAATTATATACGGCTTGCAGCATTATTCCGATGTTCCGAGCGATATGCTTGAGTGGCACGGACATAACGATTTTTATAAGGCTGTCGCAAATGCCGGAACCGCCTGGCTCTACGGTGCGTCCGGAGTCAACTGCTCTCTGCTCGGTATCGGCGAACGCACGGGCAATATTCCGCTGGAAGCTATGGTTATGGAATACGCCTCGCTGCGCGGCTCGTTCGACGGTATGGACCCGACGGTTATAACCGAAATAGCCGACTATTTCAGAAAGGAAATAGGCTATAAAATTCCTCCGATGACGCCGTTTGTCGGCAGAAACTTCAATGTTACCCGCGCCGGAATTCACGCCGATGGGCTTTTGAAGGACGAGGAAATATATAATATTTTCAATACCGAAAAGATTTTGAACCGTCCGGTATCGGTGCTTTTGGGCAAAAGCTCAGGGCTTGCCGGAATAGCCTATTGGATAAACCAGAACTACGGTCTTTCGGGTGAAAAAACGGTTGATAAAAAGTCGCCGCTTGTCGCAGCCGTTAAGGAATGGATAGACCGCGAATATGAGGACGGACGGCAGACCTCTCTTTCAAACGAGGAAATCGAATCAAAAATTGAGGAGCTTTCGGGCGGAGACTTTTCGGGAGGAGCTGTAAAATGATTGAACATAAAACCGTATCGCTTGCCGATCAGGTGTTTGACCACCTTGAGCGTGATATTCTCTGCGGCAAGTACCAGCGCGGCGAGCTGCTTACCGAGATGAAGCTGAGCGCCGAGCTCGGAGTAAGCCGGACTCCCATCCGCGAGGCGCTGCGCAGACTTGAACAGGAGCATATCATCGAGGAGTCGGCAAAGGGCTGCGTTGTTATAGGAATATCCGAAAACGACCTGAGGGATATATTTGAAATAAGGAAAGCGGTTGAATGTCTGGCGTCGGCGAGAGCGGCAGTTAATCGGACGGATGAACAGCTTTCCGAGCTTCGCGAGGCGCTTGAGCTTCAGGAGTTTTATCTCGGCAAGCAGGACGCCGAGCAGATAAAGCAGATGGATAATCGATTCCATAGAATTGTCTATAAGCTTTCAGGCAGCTCCGTTTTTTATGACACATTAGTGCCGCTGCATAAAAAGATACAGAAATACCGCCGTGTATCGGTGGAAAACAAAAGCCGCGCGTCAGCGTCGGTTGCGGAGCATAAAAAAATATATGAGGCGATTGCCGCTAAAAACGCGGCAGACGCCGAGAAATATACAACCGAGCATGTAATAAACGCCTATCGGCATATTATAGGAAAGGATTAAGGCATTATGGGTTACACAATAGCGCAGAAAATCATTAAAAATCACCTTATCAGCGGAGAAATGACCCCCGGCGCGGAAATAGCGCTGAAAATCGACCAGACGCTGACTCAGGACGCTACCGGAACAATGGCGTATCTTGAGTTTGAAACAATGGGACTTGACAGGGTTAAAACTGAGCGCAGTGTCGCTTACATAGACCACAATACGCTGCAGTCCGGCTTTGAAAACGCCGACGACCACCGTTATATTCAAACCGTTGCCAAAAAGCACGGGGTATATTTTTCGCGCCCCGGAAACGGCATCTGCCATCAGGTTCAGCTTGAACGTTTCGGAAAGCCGGGCAAAACACTTATCGGCTCTGACAGCCATACTCCGACCGGCGGCGGAATAGGAATGCTTGCAATGGGAGCCGGCGGTCTCGACGTTGCCGTTGCAATGGGCGGCGGAGCGTATTATATAACCTATCCTAAGATGTATAAGGTCAATCTTACCGGCAAGCTCAAGCCGTTTGTCAGCGCTAAGGATATAAGCCTTGAAATTCTGCGTATACTCAGCGTTAAGGGCGGAGTCGGAGCGATAATAGAATGGGGCGGAGAGGGAATAAAAAATCTTTCTGTTCCCGAACGCGCAACGATTACGAATATGGGAACCGAGCTTGGAGCTACAACCTCGATATTCCCGTCTGACGAAATAACAAAGGAATTTTTGGAGGCTCAGGGGCGCGGCGGTGATTATATTCCGCTTTCGAGCGACCCGGACGCGGAGTATGACAGGATTATCGATATAAATTTGGATACTCTCGTTCCGCTCATAGCCTGTCCGCACAGCCCCGACAATGTTGTTGAGGTTTCTTCGCTCAAGGGAACGCATGTTGACCAGGTGTGTATCGGCTCCTGCACAAATTCCTCGCTGCTCGATATGCTCAAGGTTGCGGCGCTGTTAAAGGGAAAAACAATAAATCCGGGAGTCAGTCTTTCAATATCTCCCGGCTCGCGCCAGGTTTTGACTATGCTTGCCGACTGCGGCGCGCTGAGCGATATATTGGCATCGGGAGCAAGACTGCTTGAATGTGCCTGCGGACCCTGCATCGGAATGGGATTTTCTCCGAATTCTGCGGGAATATCGTTGAGAACCTTTAACCGCAATTTTGAGGGACGCAGCGGAACGGCAGACGCCGGGGTTTACCTTGTTTCTCCCGAAACCGCAGTTGCGGCGGCTCTTACCGGCGAAATAACCGACCCCCGTCTTTTAGGCGATTTCCCGGAGGTTAAAATGCCGGAAAGCTTTAAGGTAGACGATTCTGCGGTTCTGACTCCCGCTCCGGCTGAGGAGGCTGAAAAGCTTGATGTCCTCAGAGGTCCGAATATCAAGCCGTTCCCTCAATCCCATCCGCTTACCGAGTCGCTCTCGGCTCAGCTTGCGCTTAAAGTCGGGGACAATATTACAACCGACCACATTATGCCGGCAGGAGCCAAGATACTGCCCTACCGCTCAAATATTCCCCATCTTTCGCAGTTCTGTTTCGGTGTTTGCGATAAAACCTTCCCGGAGCGCGCAAAGGCTCTCGGACAGAGCATTGTCGTCGGCGGAGCAAACTACGGTCAGGGCTCGTCCCGCGAGCATGCGGCGCTTGTTCCGATGTATCTCGGAGTCAGGGCGGTTATAGCAAAGAGCTTTGCAAGAATTCATGTTGCTAATCTTATAAACGTCGGTATTCTGCCGCTCACCTTTGAGGACCCTGCCGATTATGATAAACTTACCCAGGGCGACGAGCTTTACCTTTCCGACATATTCTCCGGAATGGACAGCGGAAGAATAACGCTTACGAATGAAACAACCGGCAAGAAAATTCAGCTTTGCTGCTCTTTCACAGAGCGCCAAAAGGCAATTCTTAAAGCCGGCGGATTGCTTCAGTATACAAAAGAAAACTGATAAGGAGACGGAAAAATGGAAGAACAGAAATATATTGACGCTGCCGTTGAGCAGTTCAGAACCCTCTTATGCGAGCAGATAGCGCGCGAACGCAAAATGGAGAGCGAGAAAAAGGTAACCTGCTATGAAAAGCTTGATAAAATAATCATAGGCGTTTGCGGCGGAGACGGCATAGGACCGATAATTTCCGCCGAGTCCGAGCGTCTGCTTGCTTTCCTGCTTAAAGACGAAATAGCCGCCGGAAGGGTTGAGCTAAGAACGATTGAGGGACTGACTATCGAAAACCGCATAGCTCACGGCAAGGCTATTCCGGACGATGTTCTTGCCGAAATAAAGGCATGTAACGTTATCCTTAAAGCTCCGACAACCACTCTGAAAGGCGGAACTCTCGAAAGCGCTAACGTTGCAATGCGCCGTGAGCTTGACCTTTATGCGAACGTCCGCCCCGTAAGCGTTCCGGCTGAGGGAATAGACTGGACCTTCTTCCGCGAGAACACCGAGGGCGAATATGTTCTCGGCTCGCGCGGCGTTGAAATTCCGGATACACTTGCGTTTGACTTTAAGGTGACGACAAACGAGGGAACACGCAGAATTGCCAGAGCGGCGTTTGAATATGCGCGCAAGAACGGAAAGACAAATGTTGCGATAGTAACCAAAGCAAATATAATGAAAAAGACAGACGGAAAATTCTCCGAGCTTTGCCATGAGGTCGCTAAGGACTATCCGGAGATAACGGCGGAGGACTGGTATATCGACATTATGACTGCCAACCTTGTCAATCCGCGCCTGCGCTCGAAGTTTCAGGTTATACTGCTCCCCAACCTCTACGGCGATATCATCACCGACGAGGCGGCTCAGCTTCAGGGCGGCGTCGGAACGGCAGGAAGTGCCAACCTCGGCGACGAGTATTCTATGTTTGAGGCTATTCACGGCTCCGCTCCGCGAATGATTGAGCAGGGCAGAGGAAAGTATGCAAACCCGACGAGTATGTTTAAGGCAAGCGAAATGCTCCTGCGTCATATCGGCTTTGCCGAAAAGGCGGATAAGCTCGGCAAGGCGCTGGTTTACTGCACCGAAACCGAACCGAAGTTTGTTATAACCGGACATGAGGACGGCGCAACCGGACGCGAGTTTGCCGATTACCTTATGGAAACAATAGAAAAAATGAAATAATCGGTTAGTTACCGCACAAAGCACGCTGAACGGCTTTGTGCGGTATTTTTAGGCTGTGTTTCCTGTGTTTTCGAGCAGACCTCCGACTGTAAATCCGCATCCCGCGAAAGATATATGACCACAATTAGCACTCTTGCCGCAAGAGTGCTAATTGTTTACAAATTGTTCATAAAAGTATAACAAAATATGCAATAAGCCTGAATATAATATAATCGTAAAAAGAAAAAGGAAATTGAAAAGGGAGTGACCGCCGATGGGTATGAAAAATAATCGCAGGACTGTTTCGGCGTCCGGTTTGGTCGCAGCAGCCTGAAAATCTTCAAACCGGAAATAATTAAAATTTTCGGAGGATATTTATTATGTTTGAAATGAGACCTTATAACCGCAGAAACCATTCCTTGAATTATAACCCGTTCCGCGAAATGGACGAATTTGAAAGAAACTTTTTTGATAATCCGTTTTCGCTGTTCGGCTCGGACGCTCTTGCCGAGTTTAAAACCGATATAACCGATAACGGCGACAGTTATCTGCTTGAGGCTGATTTGCCGGGGTTTGATAAAAAGGATATTAAACTGGATATAAACGGTGACACGCTGACCGTTCATGCCGAACGTCATTCGGAGCATGAGGAAAAGGATAAAAAGAATAAATATATCCGCTGCGAGCGTTCCTACGGCTCGTACAGCCGTCAGTTTGATATATCCGGAATAAAGGCGGATGAAATTAAAGCCAAATACGAAAACGGCGTTTTAAAGCTCACTTGTCCTAAAAAGGACAAAGAGCTGCCGCAGTCGCATAGGCTTGAAATAGAATAACGGCTGCAACGCGGCTTTATAACCGCAGAAATAGCCCAACGTTTATAGGCAAGCAGATAAAATACGGTATTACAGCATTAGATTATAGCTGATTTTGATAATTTTACGGCTATAATTGAGGGCTGTAATACCGTATAATATTTTATAGCAGGCAGAGCGTCTTGCGGCTCTGATATGCCTATACCGAATAAAAAAATTAAGTAAACGGGGAGACGGCTGTGAATTTAATTGAGACTTTATTGCGCTCGGCTGTTGCGGTTCTGATAGGAACACTAATCGGCAGCGAACGCGCGCGCCACGGCAGAGCGGCAGGTATGCGAACGCATATTTTAGTCTGTCTCGGCTCTTGTATGACGAGTATGACAAGTATGTACGTTGCAAATATGCTCGGAAACAACGGAGACGTTTTCAGAATACCGGCGCAGGTGGTATCGGGAATAGGCTTTTTGGGCGCCGGAATGATAATTCTTAAAAACAATAACGTTATAACCGGACTTACAACCGCAGCCGGGGTCTGGGCAACGGCTACAATCGGCGTTGCTCTCGGCTACGGCTTTTATACAGGTGCAGTTATAGTAACACTTTTATTCCTCGGCACAATAATACTGTTCGCGAGGTTTGAACGCAAGCGCAAATCCGCCGAGGTCATTTATATTGAGATAGACGATGTGTATAAGGTGAACGAAGTGCTTAAAAGTCTGGAAAAAACAATTCCCGAAAGCTTTACCTATCAGATTTTCGCTCCGAAAAGCGGAAATCAGGGCAGCGTCGGGCTGAATGTGGTTATAGATAAGCGTATAGATATGGATGTATCAGCACTTTCTGAGCTTGAAAGCATTGCCTTTGCGGTTGAGGAATGAAAAGAATATTTGCCTGAAATATAAAAAATTCCCCGAAAATAACAGTTGACAAAACGGTTAAATATGATACAATACTATTGTAGGTTCGTTTTGTTGAACTGAGGACTTAAAACTGAATATATCCTTATCAAGAGCGGCGGAGGGACAGGCCCTGTGATGCCCGGCAACCTGTATTTTTTATAAGGTGCCAAATCCTGCGGATATTCCGAAAGATGAGGCTTTTTACCGTCTCATTTTGGGACGGTTTTTTTTATTGCCGGGCTTAATGCCGGTGCTTTTATTATGCGAAAGGAAGTTTTAAAAGATGTCAAAAATGCTTTTTACGTCGGAGTCTGTTACTGAGGGACATCCCGATAAGGTCTGCGACCAGATTTCGGACGCGGTATTGGATGCGATTATCGCCCGCGACCCGGAGGCGCGCGTTGCCTGCGAAACCTTCTGTACGACCGGCGTTGTTACGGTTATGGGAGAAATAACAACGACCGCGAATGTTGATATTCCTGCGATTGCCCGCGAGGTTATCTGCGATATAGGCTACGACAGCGCGGCGGCAGGCTTTGACGGCAACACCTGCGCGGTTCTTACTGCTATTGATCATCAGTCTCCGGATATTGCGCTCGGAGTTGACCGCTCGCTTGAGTTTAAGGACGGCGAGGAGGACGCTTACAATCTCCACGGCGCCGGGGATCAGGGAATGATGTTCGGATATGCCTGCAATGAAACGCCGGAGCTTATGCCGCTGGCGGCGTCTCTTGCGCATAAGCTTTCCCGCAGACTTACCGAGGTCAGAAAGAACGGAACTCTTTCTTATCTTCGTCCGGACGGTAAAACGCAGGTAACGGTTGAATACCGTGACGGTAAGCCGTTCCGCGTGGACGCGGTAGTGGTTTCGAGCCAGCATTCCCCGGAGGCGGAGCTTGAAAGGCTGCGCACGGATATTCTCGAACAGGTTATAAAGCCGATAATTCCGGCGGAGCTGCTTGACGGTGAAACGAAATATTATATAAACCCGACAGGCAGATTTGTTGTCGGCGGTCCTCAGGGCGATACGGGACTGACCGGCAGAAAGATAATCGTTGATACCTATGGCGGAACTGCAAGGCACGGCGGCGGTGCGTTTTCCGGAAAGGACCCGACAAAGGTTGACCGCAGCGCGGCATATGCCGCGCGCTATGTTGCGAAAAATATCGTTGCGGCGGGGCTTGCAGATAAATGCGAGGTTCAGCTCGCTTATGCCATCGGCGTTGCAAAGCCGGTTTCGGTTATGATTGATACCTTCGGTACGGGTACTGTGCCGGACGAAAAAATAGCCGACGCGGTAAACAGGGTTTTCGACCTGCGCCCGGCTGCCATTATAGATATGCTTAACCTGCGCCGTCCGATTTTCCGCAAGACCACGAATTACGGTCATTTCGGCAGAAACGACACCGATTTCCTCTGGGAAAGAACCGATAAAACCGATGCTCTGACCGACGCGCTTAAATAATTATGCTGCTTCTGACCGCCTCTTCCAGGGGGGCGGTCATCGTCATTTTTGGGGAACGGAGCCGGTTTTGCCGGCTTTACGACTTAAATATATCGGAAACCCTTGCTTTTAAGACCGAACAATGTTAAAATATTATAAATACACCCGAAAGGATTTTTTATATGAATATTTGGCATGATTTGCCCGAAAACCGCGTATCTCCGGATAATTTCACAGCCGTTATCGAAATTCCGAAGGGAAGTAAAACAAAATATGAGATGGATAAGGAAACCGGGATTTTGAGACTGGACAGGGTGCTTTATACTGCAACCCATTATCCTGCAAATTACGGCTTTATTCCGCGCACATATGCGGATGACGGCGATCCGCTCGATGTTCTGCTGCTCTGTCAGGCGTCGCTCGTTCCCATGACTCTTGTTCAATGCTACCCGATAGGAGTTGTTCAGATGACTGATGAAGACAGCGCCGACGAGAAGATAATCGCAGTTCCGTTTGAGGATCCGTCGCTTTCCTGCTATACCGATATTTCGCAGCTTCCGGCTCATACTCTCCAGGAAATACGCCACTTTTTCACGGTCTATAAAACCCTTGAGGGCAAGCATACGGCGGTTCACGAGGTCTTGGGAAGTCTCAAGGCATACCAAATTGTCGAGGACTGCATTGCAAAGTATAAGGAAAAATTTTCAAACCCTGAAAAACGGGGACAGCTATGAGAGTATATTTTCACACACTCGGCTGCAAGGTTAATCAGTATGAAACGCAGAGTATGCGCGAGCTGTTTGAACGGCTGGGGCATACGGCAAGCGATAGCGCCGCCGAGGCGGATATAATAGTTATCAATTCCTGCACGGTTACTGCCGAGAGCGACCGCAAAACCCGGCAGCTGCTCCACAGATGCCGCAGGGAATGCCCGAACGGGGTAATAGTGCTTACAGGCTGTATGGTTCAGGCGTTTCCTGAGGACTGCGCCGCTCTTGCCGATGCGGATATAGTCGCCGGAAACAAGGATACCTCAAGAATTGTTAAGCTTGCGCTCGGCTTTGACCATTCGCAGGGGAGAATAATAGAAATTTCCGCTCATGAAAAGGGTGAGAAATTTTCGTCCGCGGCGGTTTCCGAATTTTCCGAGCGCACCCGCGCATTTATGAAAATTCAGGACGGGTGCGACCGTTTTTGCACTTACTGTATTATTCCGAAGGCGCGCGGCAGAGTGCGCTCGCGCTCCCTTTCGGAAATAAGAGCGGAGGCTCAGCGGCTTGCGGATAACGGGTTCTGCGAAATTGTACTTGTCGGTATAAACCTTTCGGCTTACGGGACAGGAGAGGATATAAGCCTTTGCGACGCTGTTGAGACGGTATGCTCGGTTGACGGTATTCGCCGCGTCCGTCTCGGTTCGCTTGAGCCTGACCATATAACCGATGAAATGCTTTTGAGACTGCGCGCCGAGGAAAAGTTCTGCCCCCAGTTTCATCTTTCGCTGCAATCCGGCTGCGACGAAACATTGAAACGGATGAACCGGCATTACGACGCCGCGTTTTATACCGACCTGATAACAAGAATCAGGAGTATTTTTGAGGATGCGGCAATAACTACCGATATTATGGTAGGGTTTGCTGGGGAAACCTCTCAGGAATTTGAGGAAAGTCTCGCCTTTGCAAAACGTACCGGCTTTGCCAGAGCGCATATTTTTGCATATTCCCGCCGCGCCGGAACGGTTGCGGCAGCGCTGCCCGACCAGGTTACGCAAAGGGAAAAGGAAAACCGCAGCCGGAGAATGATTGCCGTTTGCGATGAGAGCGAGGAAAGGTTCCTTGAAAAAATGTGCGGCAAGGTGCAAACCGTTCTTTTTGAAAAAAAGGGAAACGGCTTCTGCGAGGGCTATACCGCCAATTATACCCGCGTTCGGGTTGAAACCGATGCCGAGCTTACGGGTCAGCTGCTGCCGGTCAGGCTTATAAGTGTTCAGGGAAAGCTTTGTATCGGAAAGCTTATTTGAGACTTTTTTTAGAAAAAATTAGCACAGCCGATTGACAAAATATTGTGTTTCTGATATAATCAATCTACACTATTTAGTACTTTGCTGTTATTTTTAGGAGGTATGCTGATGTCAGATAACCGCAGCGGCTATATTTCACCGCTTTCAACGCGGTATGCAAGCCGCGAGATGCAATATATTTTTTCCGCAGATTTTAAATTTTCAACCTGGCGCCGGCTTTGGACGGTGCTCGCCCGCGCGGAGCAAAAGCTCGGTCTTGATATATCAGACGAGCAGATAGCGGAAATGGAAGCCCATATAAACGATATAAATTACGATGTTGCCGAGGCGAGGGAACGCGAGGTGCGGCATGATGTTATGTCTCACGTTTATGCTTTCGGGGTGCAGTGTCCGAAGGCTGAGCCTATCATTCATTTAGGAGCTACAAGCTGTTATGTCGGCGATAACACCGATATAATAATACTGCGCGAGGCAAGCCGCAAAATTCTCAGAAAATCGGCTCAGGTTATAAGAAATCTCTCAGCCTTTGCCGAAAAATATAAGTCGCTGCCCTGTCTTGCATACACCCATTTGCAGCCTGCCCAGCTTACAACCGTCGGAAAAAGGGCGACCCTTTGGATGAATGACCTTATATCGGATATCGAAAATCTCGAATTTCAGGTTTCGCGTCTGCGATTGCTCGGCTCAAAGGGAACAACCGGAACTCAGGCAAGCTTTATGGAGCTTTTCGGGGGAGACGAAGAAAAGGTTAAAAAATCCGAGGAGCTTATAGCGGAGGAAATGGGATTTCCGGGCTGCGTTCGGGTTTCCGGTCAGACCTATTCGCGGAAAACCGATTATTTTATTCTCAGCGCCCTTTCAGGAATAGCTCAGTCGGCGGCAAAGTTCGCCAACGACCTGCGGCTGCTGCAATCCTTTGAGGAAATTGAGGAGCCGTTCGGAAAGTCCCAGATAGGCTCGTCCGCAATGCCATATAAGCGCAATCCTATGCGCTCTGAGCGAATCTGCGCCCTTGCGAGATATGTTGTAACCGACGCGCTCAATCCTGCTCAGACTGCCTCGGTTCAATGGCTTGAACGCACGCTTGACGACAGTGCCAATAAACGGATAGCCGTTTCCGAAGCGTTCCTTGCGGTTGACGCAATACTTAATATATACATAAACATAACCGAGGGAATGGTTGTTTATGACCGCGTTATAACCCGCCGCGTTATGGAAAAGCTGCCGTTTATGGCAACCGAAAATATAATGATGGAGTCGGTAAAGCGCGGGGGAGACCGCCAGCAGCTTCACGAGATTATCAGAGTGTATTCGCACGAGGCGGCTTACCGCGTTAAGGCTCAGGGAATGCCTAACGACCTTATCGACCGTATAGCCGGGGACGAACGTATTCCGCTTACAAAGGAAGAAATTTTAAGGGAGCTTGACCCGGCAAAATATATCGGCAGGAGCGTTTCGCAGACAGAGGAATTTCTGCGGGACGCTGTCCGCCCGGTATTGGAGCGTTATCCTGCCGAGATTGCCCCAAAGCTTAACGTATAATAAGAGGAGAGAAAACAGAATGAATTTTTTTGAAGAACTTGGAAATTTTGACAGCGAGGTTGCCGCAGCCTGCCATGCCGAGCTGGAGCGCCAGCAGCATAATATCGAGCTTATAGCTTCGGAGAATATAGTTTCAAGGGCGGTTCTTTTAGCCGCCGGCGGTATTCTTACGAATAAGTATGCCGAGGGGTATCCGGGTAAGCGCTATTACGGCGGCTGTCAATGCGTTGACGTTGTTGAAAACATAGCCCGTGAACGCGCCAAAAAACTTTTCGGTGCGGAGCATGCAAATGTCCAGCCCCATTGCGGAGCGAGCGCAAACCTCGCCGCTTTTTTTGCCCTGCTTCAGCCGGGCGATACTGTTATGGGTATGAATCTCCAGCAGGGAGGTCACCTGTCTCACGGTTCCCCGGTTAATATTTCGGGGAAGTATTTTCATATTGTGCCTTACGGCGTTGACCCCGAAACCGAGCTTATTGATTATGATGAAATGCGCCGGATAGCGCTTGAATGCAAGCCGAAAATGATAATTGCCGGGGCAAGCGCATACTCCCGGATAATAGACTTTAAGCGCTGTCGCGAGATAGCCGATGAGGTCGGCGCTTACCTTATGGTTGATATGGCACATATCGCGGGACTTGTTGCCGCCGGACTTCACCCTTCGCCGGTTCCCTATGCCGACGTTGTTACAACAACAACCCATAAAACCCTGCGCGGTCCGCGCGGAGGCATGATTCTCTGCCGCGCGGAGCTTGCCAATGATATTGATAAGGCTATTTTTCCCGGAACGCAGGGCGGTCCTCTTATGCACATAATTGCCGCTAAGGCGGTAGCCTTAGGCGAGGCTCTTACACCAGAATTTAAGGAATACCAAACACAGATAGTTAAAAATTCGGCAGTTCTCGCATCGGCGTTGGCTGATAAGGGAATAAAGCTGGTTTCCGGAGGAACGGACAATCATCTTATGACCTTAAAGCTGCTCGGACTTAATGTTACCGGAAAGGAGCTTGAGCACAGGCTCGACGAGGTTCATATAACCGCAAATAAGAATACTATTCCGAACGACCCGCAGAGTCCGTTTATAACAAGCGGTCTGCGTATAGGAACTCCTGCCGTAACAACGCGCGGCTTTAAGGAGCCCGAAATGCTTAAAATCGCCGGCTGGATAAGCGATATTATAAACGATTTCGAGGGGAATAAGGCGGCTGTTTCGGACGGCGTTCGCGAGCTTTGCGAAAAATTCCCTATTTACGGTGAATGATATGAACTATAAAACCGATATAGAAATTGCACAGGAATGTGTTCCGGAGAGAATTGAGAAAATAGCCGAAAAGGTCGGTATCTCCGAAGATTATCTTGAGCATTACGGTAAATATAAGGCTAAAATAGACCTTTCCTATTTAAAGGATAACAAATCGCCCGACGGTAAGCTGATTTTGGTTACCGCTATAACGCCGACACCCGCAGGCGAGGGTAAAACGACTACAACAATCGGTCTTGCGGACGGACTGCGGCGTATAGGTAAAAACGCCGCCGCCGCGCTTCGCGAGCCGTCCCTCGGTCCGGTTTTCGGAATTAAGGGCGGAGCTGCCGGAGGCGGATATGCGCAGGTTGTTCCCATGGAGGATATAAACCTGCATTTTACCGGAGATTTTCATGCAATAGGAGCTGCCAATAATCTCCTTGCGGCAATGCTTGATAATCATATCCATCAGGGAAACGCACTCGGAATAGATACCCGCAAAATAACCTGGAAACGCTGCGTCGATATGAATGACCGCCAGCTGAGAAATATCGTCGGAGGTCTCGGCGGCAGACTGAACGGCGTGCCGCGCGAGGATGGCTTTGATATAACCGTTGCGAGCGAGATAATGGCGGTTCTCTGCCTTTCGACCTCAATAAGCGACCTGAAAGCCCGGCTGTCAGGAATAATCGTCGGATATACCTTTGACGATAAGCCGGTTACCTGCGGCGAGCTGAAAGCGGCAGGCGCTATGGCGGCGCTTTTAAAGGACGCATTAAAGCCTAACCTTGTTCAGACCCTTGAGGGAACGCCGGCTTTTGTTCACGGCGGACCGTTTGCGAACATAGCTCACGGCTGCAATTCCGTAACCGCAACCCGGCTTGCGGTGAAATGCGCCGACTATGCCGTAACCGAGGCAGGCTTCGGCGCTGACCTCGGAGCGGAAAAATTCCTTGATATCAAGTGCCGTATGGCGGATATAAAGCCGGACGCGGTTGTTGTTGTGGCAACCGTCCGCGCGCTCAAGATGCACGGCGGTCTTTTAAAATCCGAGCTTGACCGCGAGGATACGGCGGCTCTCGAAAGAGGTATACCGAACCTGCTGCGTCACGTTTCAAATATTAAAAATGTTTACGGCTTGCCCTGTGTTGTTGCGCTTAACCGTTTCCCGACAGATACCGACCGCGAAATAGAGTTTATATCCGGAAAATGCCGCGAGCTTGGAGTCAATGCGGTGCTTTCCGATGTATGGGCGCGGGGCGGCGCCGGCGGAGAGGAGCTTGCGCGGGAGGTTGTGCGGCTGTGCGACGAAGAAAAACCCGATTTCCGCTTTTGCTATGACTCGGATTGCGGTATCGCAGAAAAAATCGAGGCTGTTGTTAAAAGGGTATACGGCGGAAAGGCGGTCAGCATATTGCCTGCCGCCGAAAAGCAGATTGCCCGCCTTGAGGAATTGGGCTTCGGCAGCTGCCCGGTCTGTATTGCCAAAACTCAGTATAGCTTTTCCGATGACCCGTCGCTGCTCGGCGCTCCCGACGGCTTTACCGTAACCGTAAGAGAGGTTCGGATAAGCGCCGGCGCGGGATTTGTCGTTGTTTTAACCGGGAATATTATGACTATGCCGGGATTGCCAAAATCCCCGGCGGCAGAGCGCATTGATGTGGATGATAATGGGGTTATATCCGGACTGTTTTAGTGCGGCATTTAAGGCTTTTACGAAAGCAGAGAGGAAAGCGCACGGTGAAAATCAGATTTTTGGGTCAGAGCGGATATATTTTAAAAAGCGGGGACACCGAAATTATAATAGACCCGTACCTTTCGGACAGCGTTAATCGCATAGAAAAAAGACCGCGGGCGCTGCCTGTACCGACAGACCCTGAGAAAATAGACTGCGACGCGGTAATCTGCACTCATAACCACCTTGACCATTTGGACCCCGATACGGTGATTAAGATAAACAAAAACCAGTTCTATATCACTACAAATGAGGGTAAATCCGAGCTTGAAAGGCTCGGCAGGAGCAATACAAAGGCGCTTAACGAGGGCGAGAGTATTGATGTCGGCAATTTCAGTATAACTGCGGTTTTTGCCGACCATACTGTTGAGGCATTCGGACTTATTATAAGGGCAGAGGGCAAAACTCTTTATTTCAGCGGCGATACGCTTTTTAACGAAAAGCTGTTCCGTATAGCAGAGTATAAGCCGGACTGTACGTTTATCTGCATAAACGGCAGACTCGGAAATATGAACATTAAAGAGGCGCTTATAACAGCCGAAAAAATCGGCGCGCCGGTAAATATCCCGAATCATTACGATATGTTTGAGTCCAACTCCGAAAATCCGGCTTTGTTTACGGATAATATCGATGGCGGCAAAACGCTTGAATTTAACAGGGAATATGACCTTTAAGTTAAAATCGTGCGCTGTAAAAAAACTTACGTTTTTTACAGCGCACGATTATTTATGTTTCTCCTCTTACCTGACGGTATAATCTCAGAGCCTCGGTAATTCCGCAGACATCCTCATACCGCGCTTTTAATTCCGCCGCCATTTTCAGCCTGCGCTCCAATATCAGCCGTTTCCTTTCGGAAAGACCTTTGTCTGCCGCAGACCTTCGGCAGCGCTTAATAAGCATCCATTCAATTTCTATTCGGATTGCTATTATTTGCAGTTGTATGGTTTTATTCATTTTCATTCCCTCAATTTTCAGTTTTTCTTACAGAATAATTCGTACTCTGCAAGAACAGCATACCATAAACATAATGTCGAAAAAAAGCATATTATGTCGGGTAAAGAAAAAAACCGCGAAATTTCTTGAAAATTGGAGGATTTTAGGGGGATTTATTTTGAAAAATCAGAAATCATAGTCTGCATAACGTTCATAACCATAGTCTGCTCCCGGCTGGAAAGATGGGACAGCTGTTCCGATATTTCTGAAGCTCTGATTACGCGGCTCACTTCAAGCACGCCGGAAAGAGCAGCATCCGCCGATATTCCAAGGGTGTTCAGTATTCTGACGAAAACATCAAGACTCGGCAGCTTCTCCGAACGCTCCACCGCACCTAAATAGCTTGTGCTTAAATTTACCATTTCAGCAAGCTTTTCCTGACTTATGTTCATTTCGGTGCGTTTTTTGTTTATTGTTTTTCCAATTGTGCTGTAATCCATGATAGACCTCCTAGATACTCTGACAGAAAACTATTTATACTAATAGTAATAGTATAAATGATTTTTTCAATTATATACAGTATATGTGAGAGTAGAAATTATTCTTATAGAGTAGATTATGATTAAAATTGTTAAAGCGGGCTTTTAAGACCTGAAAAAATTGTCCTATGACCGCATACGATAAGCGAAAGCGCCTTGCAATTTTATGAAATCGGCAAAAAAATATTTGAAAAATTTTTAAAGTCGTGATATAATTGCTTTGTTTGAACGAGTGGCAGAAATGCGTAAATCCAGTTTTGGGTTTACGCATTTTTTTGCAATTTTAGGAGGAATAAAAAATGGAAGAAAAAAATCAATCTTATCTTTCCGGGGAAAAGGTCGGCAGACTTATGAGGAAATATGCCGTTCCCTGCGTTATCTCGCTGCTGGTCGGGGCGCTTTATAACATAGTTGACCAGATTTTTATAGCAAACGCCGATTATCTCGGTTCTTGCGGAAATGCCGCCAATACCGTTGTCTTTCCGCTTACGGTTATCGCGCTGGGTATTGCCGTTATGATAGGCGACGGCTGCTGTGCGTTCGTCAGTATTTCTCTCGGAGGTAAAAAGACAAACGAGGCTGCTGCAAGCGTGGGAAATTCAATCGTAATCTGTATTGTATCGAGCGTTGTGCTGACTGCCGTATACCTGATTTTTTCGGAACCTATCATAACCGCGTTCGGCGGCGGAGTCAATTCGGAAACCTTTGATATGTCAAAGGAGTACTTCTTTTGGATAACCCTCGGAATACCGTTTTATATGTTCGGACAGGCGGCAAATCCGATTATCCGGGCGGACGGAGCTCCGAAATTTGCTATGCTTTCAACCCTTGCGGGAGCCGTTCTCAATATTATTCTCGACCCGATTTTTATTTTCGTTTTCAGATGGGGAATGATGGGTGCGGCTGTTGCAACGGTTATCGGTCAGGTCGTAACCGCACTGCTTGCCATTTGGTATCTTTTACGGGCAAAAACCGTCAGACCAAAGCTTTCGGATATGAAGCCTGACGCGAAAATCGCGGGCAGAACGCTTTCTCTCGGAGTTTGCAGCCTTTTAGCGCAGATATCGCTTGTCGCCGCTATGGCAGCCATAAACAATATGATAAGAAAATACGGCGCGGCGGACGCCGTTTTCGGGCAGGAGCAATATGCGCAGATACCCATGGCGGTCGTCGGAATAGTTATGAAGTTCTTTCAGATAGTTATTTCGATTGTAATTGGTATAGCGGCGGGCTGTATCCCGATAGTAGGCTATAATATGGGAGCCGGACGGCAGGACAGGGTTCTGCTGCTGTTTAAAAAGCTTTTGATTTCGGAGATAACAGTCGGGGCAGCCGCGTTTGCGGTTGCGGAGCTTTTCCCAAAGACCCTGATACAAATTTTCGGTGCTGCAAACGAAAGTGTTTATTATACGGAATTTGCGGTTAAGTCCTTTCGCATCTATTTGTGTATGATAATCCTTGCCTGCGTTAATAAAGCGGTTTTCATATTCCTGCAGGCTATGGGCAGGGCGGTTGAGTCAACCCTGCTTTCAACGGTTCGCGAGATTGTTTTCGGAGTCGGCTTTGCGCTGCTGCTGCCGCCGTTTTTCGGACTTGACGGCGTTCTTTATTCAATGCCGGTATCCGACGTCTTAACGGCAGTTCTCTCGGCGGTTATCATTATAAGAACATACAGAAAAATCGGGAAAGAACAAAATATTGCAGCAAAGAACGGTCTGAAATAACAAAAAAGCATTAAAACACCGATGTCTCCTCCGCGTTTATGAGCTGTAACGCCAATCGGTACGTTTTCGGAATATCCGGATATCAAGGCTCATATTGTTTATGGACAGAGTATAAAACAAAACATATTTGTTCGGCGCGAAACGGAGGAAATATGGAAACCTTTTTAATGTATTTTTTATTTGCCCTCGGCGTTGTTTTTATTATAAAGGGCGGCGACTGGTTTGTTGACGGCGCGGTTTGGGTAGCCGAAATAACGGGAATACCTAAATTTATTATCGGTGCAACCGTAATAAGCGTAGCAACAACTCTGCCGGAAATTCTTGTTTCAACTATTGCGGCGGTTGACGGAAGAAAAATCCTTGCTTCCCGCGTCGGAGACTTTATAGCCGCATCGCAGGATAAGGTCGGAATGGCAATCGGGAACGGCATAGGCTCGGTTATCTGCAATACTGCGATGATACTCGCCGTAAGTATCATTTTTATGCCGATAAAGCTGAGAGGCAGGGATTTTGCGCCGAAAGCGTTTTGGCTCCTTGCCGCCCTTACGGTTCTTTTTCTTTTCTCGCTGAGCGGCTCGCTTTCATTAGTCGGGGCGTTTGCGCTGCTGCTGATTTTCGCGCTGTATATTTTTGAAAACATACGCTCAGCGAGAAAATCCGGCGCAGAGGAAAGGGAGGAGCATACGGCGCCGGGAGAGTCAAACACAGTAAATAATATACTTCAGCTGGTTATAGGTGCGGCAGGAATCGTTATAGGCTCGGAGCTGCTTGTTAATAACGGCAGCGCAATCGCCGCTTCTCTCGGAGTGTCCGAGGCATTGATAGGCGTAACCATCGTTGCTGTCGGAACCTCTCTGCCTGAGCTTGTAACCGCAGCTGCATCGGTTATTAAAAAGCAGTCGTCTATGTCGGTAGGGAATATAATCGGTGCAAATATTATCGATACAACGCTTATTCTTGCGGTTTGCTCATTTATATACGGCGGAAATCTCCCGGTTTCGGCTCAGAATATTTACCTCGATTTTCCGGCGGCTATTCTCGTAACTCTGATAGCCGTTGTTCCGACCGTTATCAGGAAAAAATTCAGCCGGCGGCAGGGCGTTGTTATGCTTGCGGTATATATTATTTATCTGATTATTGTTATAGGCAAGCTCGATTGGTATTTGTCCCTGTTCGGCGCGGCAGTATGATATCCGGCTTGACAAACAGCCGTCTGCCGCTCTATAATAGCCATAGCATATATTTTGATAATGCAAAGGAGCAGAAAAGCTATGGCAAAACTGTTATTTCCGGGGTTTAAGAGCAAGGCTCTGACCTTCAGCTACGACGATAATACAACTCAGGACAGACGGCTTACCAAAATATTCAGAAAATACGGACTTGCGGCAACCTTTAATATTAACACCGGCTCATTCGGCAGTATCGGGCATCTGGATAATCACGGCGGATTTTACTGCGAGTATAACCGGATAAACGAAAGCGAGGCAGGCGAGCTTTACCGCGGCTTTGAGGTTGCCTCTCATACGGTCAGCCATTGCCTGCTGCCTAAGGCGGAATACTCTTTTTTTGAGTCGCAGGTTTTGGATGACTGTAAAAAAATCGGTGAGCTTTGCGGAACGCCGGCGGTTGGGATTGCGTATCCCTGCGGGAGCTATGACACGGCGACGTTAGAGCATTTGAGAAAGCTCGGAATAAGGTATGCGAGAACCATAAAGGACACGCACGGCTTTGCCCTGCCGGAGGATTTTCTGGAATGGCATCCTACCTGTCACGATCACGACCCGCTTATAAACCGGCTTACAGAGAGCTTTTTAAATGATGATGCGGACGGTCTAAGGCTTTTTTATATATGGGGTCATTCCTTTGAATTTGATAAAAACGACCGCGACCGCTGGGCTGATATGGATTTGCTCTGCAAAACGCTTTCCGGCAGGGAAGATATATGGTATGCGACCAACCGGGAAATATGCGATTATATTACCGCTGCAAGAAGCGTTGACGGCAGTCTTGAAAATAATAACACCGATACTGATTTGTATTATGAAGCAAATGGCGAAAAAATAATACTGAAAGGGAACAGATAGATAAAAAATCGCAGGGTACAGTTATTGTACTCTGCGATTTTTAAACAGACAGCGTTTATCAGTCCTTAGTGTATATGTTAAATGAAAACGCCTCATAATCGCCGTGACGTCCGGTTATCGGCAGACCTATGTTCATAAGCGTATCTCCGGAAAAGCTGCACCCAAGCTCGTCAACGAAATATTCGGAATTCGGCGCAAGACCTTTAAGGTGCAGACGAACAGTTTCCGGGTTCGGAACAGCCGATTTGAACGCAAACATAACATATGCGCGGCTTTTATCCTGCGAAACAAGCTCCCAGGAGCATTCGTTGCCGGCAAACGGATTTTTAAGGCGGTAGAAATCCCCGTTCTGAACAAGTCCGTCAATATCGCGGTGCTTTTTAACCTGTCCGCTTATCTGCTGCTTTTCGCTGTCAGGCAGCTTGCCTATATCAAGCTCATAGCCGTAGTTACACATCTGCGCCACCTCGCCGCGTGTATGAAACGGGGTTATGCGTCCGGTCTGGTGGTTAGGAACGGCGGAAATATGAGCAACCATAGACGACGGCGGATAAACATAGCTTGTGCCGTACTGAATATAAAGTCTTTCGAGTGCGTCGGTATCGTCGCTCGTCCAGATTTGCGGCATATAATAAAGCATTCCGAAATCGAACCGACCTCCTCCGCCTGAGCAGCCCTCAAAGAATACATTCGGGAAATCGCTCGTCAGGCGTTCCATAAGCTCGTATACGCCGAGAATGTATCTGTGAGAATGTTCAGACTGCCGGTCAGCGGGAAGAGACTGCGAACCGTTATCGGTTATATTCCGGTTCATATCCCATTTAACATAGGAAATATCATATTTTCCGAGTATGTCGGCTACCTGAGCATAGATATTGTCGCGCACCTCGGCGCGGCTCATATCAAGCACTAACTGATTGCGGCTTTCAACAGGCTCTCTGTCGGGGGAATGGATGCACCAATCGGGGTGCGCCCCGAAAAGCTCGCTGTCCCTCGAAATCATTTCCGGCTCGAACCATATTCCGAATCTCATTCCGTTTTCGCGGCAGCGGCGGACAATCGGCTCAAATCCGTTCGGAAACTTATTGCGGTCAATAAACCAGTCGCCGAGGGAGGAGTCGTCCGAGTCGCGGTGACCGAACCAGCCGTCGTCCATAACGAAGGTATCAATTCCGAGTCCCTTGCAGTCGTCGATAAATTTCAGTATTTTTTCTTCATTAAGAGAGAAATACATTGCCTCCCAGTTGTTTATAACTATCGGGTGCTTTAAATTCTTTGATGACGCTCCGAGACAGTTCCGGCAGATATTATGAAAATTATGCGACATTCCGTTAAAGCCGGAGCTGCTGTATGTCAGCAGCGCTTCGGGAGTTATAAAGCTTTCTCCCGGCTCAAGCTTCCAGCTGAAGGTTTCGGGATTTATTCCGAGCATCAGCCGCACAGAGCCTAATTGGCTCAGCTCCGCGCTGATTTTAAAATCTCCGCTGTAAACCAAAGCAAAGCCGTAAACTCCGCCGGAATTTTCATCTGCATTTTTTTCTGCGAGCGCCGCAAAGGGATTTAACTGATGACCGCAGGCTCCGCGTCTGCTTTCTATCGAGGTTGTACCGTGGTGAAGCGGATAACGCTCGATATGCCGCTCGCGCGCCCAGGCTCCCGAAAGCGATACCATATCGAAATCCGATTCGTCAAAATCAACCGCCGCACTCGCCGCCTTGAGCAGCCTTACTGGTGAATTGCTTTCGTTTTTAACGGTAACGCTGCGCGCAATAATGTTTTCTTCTTCAAAAACCGAATAGCTGAGTTTTGCGGAAAAGCCGCAGACATCGTCGGAAAGCTCTATTTCAAGAGTTTGAGCGCTGTCCGATACCGCGACTGTATGCGGCAGCCCGCTAAGCGCCGGCTTACCGCTTATAATGCGGTGTCCCTTGTATTTAAGCAGGTTCACCCGAACTCCGCCGGCAGTCTCAACGCTGATTGCCGGGGAACGGAAATCTCCGGTTCCGAAAGCCGAATACTCCTGATTGAGGTTATCAAGCGAGGCGTCGGAATCACCTAACATAAGTCTCGGACTGAATGAGCTGACGGCATATGTATGCTGCAAAAGGTCGGAATTTTCGCCGGCAGCCTTTGCGCCGTAGTAAATATGCTCCGGCGTTCCGTTAGGCAGTATGCGGAATATATAGCTTGTGTTTTCGGTGCTCAGCACAAATTTATTTTCTTTTTCAAAAAACTGTATCATTTCTGACCTCCGGAGGGTATTTTAGCGTTTTCGTCAAACATATTGCGGAACAGCTCCTCGGCGCGATTTGTCTGTCCCGAAAGATAAAGATAGCCAAACAGCGCCTCAAGACCGGTCGCCGTGTGATATTCCGCGCAGGACGCATTTTTGGGAACATTGCCCGTATGGAAATTACGCCCTCTTTTAAAGATGTTGGATTCTTCTTCGCGAAGCAGCGGCTCAATGCGGTGAAACGCTTCGCTTTGCGCCGCCGCGCTTACATATCCTACTGAAAGCCTGTGCAGCTCGCCGGACGTTCTGTCCCGGTCGGATAAATGCGTTCTGACAAGCAGACTGTAATACGCGTCCCCTACAAACGCCAGCACAGAGGGATTTTTTGAGAATCTCTCCGGCGCTTGTGAATATTGAGGTGTATATACATTTTCACTCATAGCACAAATTCAAATTCAACGTCGTAAACGCATACGGTGTCGCCCTCGTGAATACCGCTCTTTTCAAGCGCGTCTATAATACCGCTTGAACGGAGAACACGCTCAAAATACTGCAAAGACTCGTAATCGTCCGGGTCAACGGTATTCATAACCTCCATAAGCCAGGGAGCGTCCTCAACAAAATATACACCGTCGCAGCAGCGGATATTAAAGCTGCGTTTTTGCGGAGCGGTGAAATCCTCAGCCGGCTTTTCCTCCGGCTCATAACGCAAAATCGGCGGCAGCTTGGCAAGCTCGGCTGCAACATAGTTTATGAGCGGGGCAGTACCCTCCGCAATAGCAGCCATAACCGGGAAGAAACGGTAGCCGAGGTTTTCAAAATATTTTTGCAGCCGCTCGACCTCGCTTTCCTCGGTAAGGTCGCATTTATTTCCGACGATTATCTGCGGCCGTTTTGAAAGCTCGGGATTAAACGAAGTAAGCTCGCGGTTTATTGCGTTAAAATCCTCTATCGGGTCGCGTCCCTCACTGCCTGATACATCCAGTACGTGCAGCAGCATACGGCAGCGTTCTATATGCCTGAGAAATTCGTGCCCCAGACCGACGCCCTCGCCCGCGCCCTCAATAAGACCCGGAATATCCGCCATAACAAACGAGCTGCCCTCTCCGAGACGAACGACTCCGAGAACAGGGGTCAGCGTAGTGAAATGATAATTTGCAATCTTCGGCTTTGCTTCGCTGACAACCGAAATCAAGGTTGACTTTCCGACATTCGGAAAGCCTATAAGCCCGACATCGGCAAGCAGCTTGAGCTCAAGCGTAACATCCACCTCCTCGCCGGGGTTGCCGTTTTTGGCAAAACGCGGAACCTGACGGGTTGCGGTTGCAAAGTGCATATTTCCCCAGCCGCCGTTTCCGCCCTTCGCTATAACAACAGGCTCGCCGTCCGAAATATCGGCGATTATGCGCCCGGTTTCGGTTTCCTTAACGAGAGTTCCGCGCGGAACATATATGATTAAATCCTTGGCGCTTTTCCCGGTGCAGCGTGAGGCGCCGCCGTTTTGACCTGCCTCGGCGCAGTATTTCCGCTTATAGCGAAAATCAGCCAGAGTTGAAAGATTGTCGTCCGCCTGGAAAATAATATTTCCGCCGCGTCCGCCGTCACCGCCGTCCGGTCCTCCTGCGGCAACATATTTCTCCCTGTGAAAGGAGACTGCGCCGTTACCGCCGTTTCCGGCTTTAAGATGTATTTTTGCAATGTCAACAAACATAATTATTCACCCTCGGAGGTATCTCCTGCGTCAGATTCAAAATACGCGCGGTAAAGCTCAGCGGCGCGCTCGTAATCCTCGTTGTTTACATAAATACTGTCCGATACAAGCAAGCCGCCCGTCAGTATTTTTATATAGCCGCCGGCTCCGGGCTGGCTGCAAATAAACGGTATTCCGTTATCCCGCAGTATCTCCTGAAAAATTCCCGCCGCAATGCTGTCGTCTATGCAGGCAACAAGGCGCTGACCGTCCGGTGCCTGCTCTTTCCGCTCTTTTTTCCTTCCCCAAAGCTTCATTTATTATTCCTCGTTTTCCCCGTCCGCGCCGCTGTCCGAATCCTCAAATTCATATTCGTCAAACTCCGGCTCGGAATTTAAAACTTCCTCGTAAAGCTGCTGAGCGCGCTCAAGATTGCTTTCGTCAACAAAAATATCCTCCGCAACAAATCCGCCGCCGAAAAGAAGCTTCATAGAGGAGTCCGGCTCAGTTTCGCCGCTCGAAAAGGGAATACCGTTTTCCTTGAGAATATCCCTGTATATTTCCGCCGTAACAACATCCTCAACCGAGGCTGCAAGCACCGGATTTTCGATAACGATTTCAATTTCCTCCGCCGATTCTTCCGTTTCTCCGGAAATAAGCTCGGCTCCGCAAACCGGGCAAAGCTCGGCGCTGTCCTCACATTCCGCTGCGCATACATGGCATATCTTCATAATAAGCTCCTCCTTTAAGGAAATTATACCCGGAAATCAAGCTCCGGAAACATATAACTGAATATAAAAAAACCGGGCAAACTTAACGCCGCCCGGATATTGCTTTTTTTACTGTTCCGCAGCGTAGATGCTGACCTGCTTGCGGTCCTTGCCGAGACGCTCGAACTTAACCTTACCGTCTATCAAGGCGAACAGGGTATCATCCGATCCGCGGCCTACGTTGTTGCCGGCGTGAATGTGAGTTCCTCTCTGGCGGACAAGAATGTTGCCTGCGAGAACGAACTGACCGTCCGCACGCTTAACGCCGAGACGCTTTGCTTCGCTGTCTCTGCCGTTCTTTGTTGAACCCATTCCCTTTTTATGGGCAAAAAGCTGAATGTTTATCTTTAACATTATCTACACCTCCGTGATAATCCGTATTCTTTCGGGATATTGCTGCTGTAATTGCCCGATGTGCAAATATAACCCCTTTATCAGCTTGGAAGCTGCTTTGTCGGGAGCTTTCAGCATAAGGGTAAAATATGCGTCGCTGATATCAATATCACATTCGGCGGAAAAAACCTCCGTCAATGTGTTGGCTGTAAGATATAAAGCCGAAGAAACAGCGGAGCAAACAATTTTCCCCTCATCATCATCGCAATCGGCAGAGCTGTGTCCTTCGGCGGAAAAACCGGTAAATTCGGAAACTCCGCCCTTAAAGCTGAATGTAGTCATCAGCCGATTTCGTTGATCTGTACTTTTGTATAGGGCTGTCTGTGTCCCATTTTGCGGGAGCTGCTCTTTTTGGGCTTATAGGTAAAAACAGTAACCTTTTTGCCCTTGCCGTTCTTTAAAACGGTTCCCTTAACGAAAGCATCCTTAACATAGGGCTTGCCGACCTTGAGAGTCTTATCGCTTACGGCAATAACCTTGTCAAAGGTAATCTCCTCGTCTGCCTGAGCGTTGAGCTTCTCAACGAAAATAACATCTCCGTTTTGAACACGGTACTGCTTTCCGCCTGTTTCGATAATTGCGTACATTTTTCTTTACACCTGCCTGAATTTACAGTCTCGCTACTCGAAGGCGCGTACCCCAAAAAGGCACAACTTAAAAAGCCCACAGTATGCGGCTTGATTATTGTAGCATAAACCGGGCTGCTTGTCAAGCATTTTCTGTTCTGCGGAACAATCCGGCAGACCCGGTTTATTACCTCTTATATATAAATATATGAAACGCTTTATCAGTGCGTAAGGAAAAACATTGCAATAAACAGGGCGGTTATAACCCATGTGCCGATTTTGATTTCCTTTATTTTGCCGCAGAACGCCTTTATAACAACATACGAAAGCAGACCGAAAGCTATTCCGTATGATATATTATATGTAAACGGCATCATGGCAACCGTAAGGAAAGCCGGAACGGAAACCGAAATATCGCTCCAATCAATATCCCTGACGCTGCCTATCATAAGAACGCCTACATATATAAGCGCGGCGCCGTAGGCGTAAGACGGAATAAGCTTTGCAATCGGAGCAAAGAAAAGGGCGACGGCAAAAGCAGCCGAAGTAACAAGAGATGTAATTCCGGTTTTTCCGCCTGCGGCAACGCCGGCTGAGGATTCAACAAAGGTTGTAACCGTGGATGTTCCGAGTACCGAGCCGGTGCAGGTGGCAACGGCGTCCGCCATCATGGCTTTGTTCATATTCGGAACCTCAAGCTCGCCGTTTTCGCCTTTAACCAGCAAATCGCCGCTGCGGCAGGCGCCGTACAGCGTTCCGAGCGTGTCGAACATATCAACCATACAAAAGGCAAGAGCTGTCGTTATAAACAGGATAACGAGCCCTCCGACGGAGTGACCGTCGGCACTCAGGTATGCCGAGAAATCAAATCCCTCGGTAAATACCTTGCCGAACGATTCGGAGGCAAAGGCGGAGAACGGCTTCAAGGGATTGAACGAAAGGCTTTCGGCAAATCCGTTATAAAATCCTTTTACCGTAAAGCCGAGGAGATAATAAAGTCCCGTTCCGCCGAGTATTCCCCAAAGAATTGAGCCTTTGACCTTTCTGTAAGATAAAACCGCTATAAGCAGAAGGGAAAACACCGCAACTATGAGCGGCATAACCGCGCCCCAGCTTGCATTTCCGAGAAGATTGAAGGATGCCAGCGTAACTCCGGTCGATTCGCTCGGAATAACGAGCTTTGCGTCCTGAAGTCCCAAAAAGGCAATAAACAAACCTATTCCCGCCGGTATAGCTGCCTTGACAACGGGCGGAATGGCGTCAAATATAACCTTTCTCAGTCCGGTGGCGGTCAGAAGAACAAAAATAATTCCGTCAAGCAATACAAACACAAGAGCGTTTGCGTATGAGAAACCGAGCGTCAGGCAGACCGTATACACGAAGAATGCGTTAAGCCCCATTCCCGGTGCCTGTGCAAGCGGAAGATTTGATAAAAGACCTATAAGCACCGTTCCTATAACGGCTGAGAGGGCTGTCGTGACATACATAGCGTCAAACGATACCGTTCCGAGTGTCGCAAACATTCCGGAGTTTACAATAAGAATGTAAGCCATGGCAAGGAAGGTGGTTAGACCTGCAATCACCTCTGTTTTCATAGATGACCCCATTTGGGTGTAATGAAATTTTCTGTCCCAGAATGAAGTGCTTTTGCTTACGTCGCTGCTTTTCATAAATAAATTTCCTTTCTTTTTACAATATCCCTTTAATGCAAAAGTAAGGACACACTTATCTGCGGGATAAATGTGTCCGGACAGCTGGCTCAAAACAGTCGTCATTAAACCGACGGTTTCAAAGACGAAAGTAATTTTATCATAGTAATAATGTATTGTCAAGTCCGTCCGCGTTTTTTGCGAATTGTTTGCCGGAAATAATAATTCTGAAAAAACACTTGACTTTTTGTTCGCGTGCGTGTAAAATGATTAAAGCTTATGGGGGCGTAGCTCAGCTGGGAGAGCGTACGGTTCGCATCCGTAAGGTCGAGAGTTCGATCCTCTTCGTCTCCACCAAAGCCGCCGCGTACAAATTGTTCGCGGTGGCTTTTCTTCTTAATAAGAGGTGTCTGAATTTCCGACAAATAGCCTGCGCTTTTTCCTTTATTTTTTTCGATTGCAGGCGGTCTGTAAAAATTTTTTCATTTTTTGAAAAAAATTCTTGACATTTACCTTTTGTTATGATATTATCTATCTTGTCGCCGGTGAGTGCAAAGCAAACCAGCGAGTGGACGGGAGCATAGCTCAGCTGGGAGAGCACCTGCCTTACAAGCAGGGGGTCACAGGTTCGAGCCCTGTTGTTCCCACCATCTTTCTGGCCTGGTAGTTCAGCTGGTTAGAACGCTAGCCTGTCACGCTAGAGGTCGTGGGTTCGAACCCCATCCAGGTCGCCATTTGCCTCTGTAGCTCAGTCGGTAGAGCAGGGGACTGAAAATCCCCGTGTCGTTGGTTCGATTCCGACCGGAGGCACCATTTATATGCGGATTTAGCTCATCTGGTAGAGCGCCACCTTGCCAAGGTGGAGGTAGCGAGTTCGAGCCTCGTAATCCGCTCCAAAAGGGTGCTTATTGGTTAAGCACCCTTATTTTTCAGAAAAATAAATACTCGGCACCATAGCCAAGCGGTAAGGCAGAGGTCTGCAAAACCTTTATTCCCCAGTTCGATTCTGGGTGGTGCCTCCATGATAATCAACCCTCATATCTGAACCATTTGTGTTCGATAAAGGGTTGATTTTCTTTTATAAGGCTTATAGTTATAAGGTTTTATCGAATTTTATTTAATCGTACACTTTCTCAAAAACTATCTAAAATACGAGATGAATCTTCAAAATAATTTTCAAACGAACCATTCGTGTACAATTAGATATTCTGTAAAGCGGCTTGCTTCCTGATGTAATCCTCTTCGAACTTATTAGGTGTTCGATAACGGAGTACGGAATGCGGTCGCTTTTCATTATAGAATTCTATATACTCTTTTACTGCTATTCTGAATTCTCTTTCAGATCTGAAATTGGTACGATAGAGTTTTTCTGTTTTCATGCTTTTAAAGAATGATTCCATTACGGAATTGTTAAAAGGATTTCCTGGATTAGAAAATGACTGTTTAACATTTAAGTCCTTAAGGCACATTCTGAATGTTGCAGAAGTATAATTACAACCTTGATCGCTATGAAACATTAAATCTTGCGGTTGCCTCTCGTTATATGCTGTCATAAATGTGTTCTTTGTAAGTTGGGTACTATTATTGAGAGAAATCCTATGGAATATCACTTTTCGGGCAAATAAGTCGAGTATCACACAGATATAAAACACAGTGTTATTGTACTTAAAGTATGTAACATCACTAACCCACACTTCATTTGGCCGTGTTACTGTAAATTGCTGCTTTAACAAATTTTCTTTTCGTTCAAGGCTCATATAATAAAGCTTTTTTGCACCGTGTCCAATGCAAAACCAACCGTTTTCGTGCATTATATCTGCAATTGTATTTTGTCCGACAACATAGCCACGGTCTTTAAGAATTGCATGTATTTTACTAGCTCCGTATATTTGCTTGCTATCGTTAAAGATCTTTTCTATGATGGGTGTGAGCTCGCGTTTCTTTTCTTCAAATTTTGTGTTTTCATTTTTGTTACGAAAAATATGATTATAATAACTGCCTTTCGCAACTTTCATTGTTTTACAAAGAAGACTTACGCTGTATTTATCTGAAAGGTCTTGAATCAATGCGTAGCGTTCGGATAATGGTGCGGTCACCGTACAGGGTGCTTGTTGTAAAATTTCAACCATCTTCTCTAATTGCTCACATTTTTGTTGCAAGTCGTTATATTCTCTCATATTAATTGGTTTTGTTCTTTTTATTGCTTTACCATATTGCTTGATCCAAGAATATATTGTGCTGCGAGATAGAGAGTGTTCCTTAGCCAATTTGGTAATAGTATTACCGGCAAAATGTTCTTGTACGATTTGCTCTTTAAATTCTTGGGAATAAATCTTTTTCATAATGTGTCCCCCTAGGTTTTGTTTTAGAGGTAAATCACATACCCGCTTTTATTATACAATGTTTTTTTGCAGCACACGCTCCTTTAAAATCACCTTTTCCCTTTTTGAATTTTAATAAACCCAGTAATAATGCGGTTGTGGGATTTTGATAGGTAATTTAAAATTGCTGTCTGATTTTTGTAATGTTTTTACTTTGCTAAAATATGTAGTACTACAAGTCGAAATATGGTATAATATAGAAAAAGGAAGTGATGACATGTCCGTCTTAAAAGATTTTGATGAAATATATAATCATGCACATATGTGGAATTGGGGACCAGATTGGATTATAGTCAAAGACATTTATGTTAAGTTTCCAGATTCCTATTCGGTATTGACACCTTTTGCCTATACATATTTTGAGGAATTAATACGTTCTACAACATCTGAGTATGGTGTCCCATTGTTGGATATGGAAGGAAAGAAAAACAATTTAAAAGTAGGCTTAAAATTGATTAACCTTGCAATAGCAGAAAACACTGAAAAACCGAAATATATTAAACTTCTTGAAAAAGCAAAGAAGTATTTTAAATATGATTATGAAGATCCGCATGAAGAAAACGGGCGTAATAAGGTGTTACATGGTCATCTACATCCAAGGTTTTGGAGTAAAGAGGAATTTGAAAAGTTAATTCACGACATAGCAGAAATGTCGCAATTTGCAGGATTTTAATTATTACTTTAGGGGGATAATAATGATTATAAAAAAAGAAGTGTTATGGAACAAAGATTATGCAAATGATGGTATTTTGTATTTCTCTCAAAGAATAGTCGAGATGCTTGACTTTCGAACAATCGATATTTATAGGGCACCAGTTTCCAACACCACAAGTTTAATCAAAGAATATTTAAATGTTTATGAAGGTGCTGCTAAAGAGTACAATTTAGAGGTAATCTTGCAAGAAACAGTTTTTTCTCTTGAAAACGATATAATTCTTCTAGAAAAATTTGGCGAGGATAAAATACGAGAAATAGTAAAAAAGATTCATTCATCTAAGGATAAAGAACGAGTTTTAGAATATTTGTTCACAACAATAGCTCCCAAATATTTAGAATGGACTAAGGAATACTTAACAAAAATTATTTTCGAAAGCAAGTCCAAAAAGAAAATAGAAAAAGCTGTTCGGTGTTTTATTCCTCAACTGTTAAATACGGGATATAACAGAGATGATATATATCGTAGAGCAAGAGAAATATTGTTTTCGAAGAATCCAGTTGGGGCAGCAAAAGAATTTATTGATTATTATGATGGGAAACATAAAGAATTTACTGTGTATTTTGGTTTGAATTTAGCTTTGAAAGATTTTGAAAAAATATTGAAGGATCGCTTATCTATCGAGATCTCCAAGAAAAGACATTTGGAGTTATGGGATAATTATTTTGAGGTGTGCAAGAAGAAAGTAAAGGCATATGATGCTGGCTCTGCGGCGGAACTTGTAAGAACGCAAGTTGAATTGTTCGTTAGTTATTTTCAATTTTTTGGTAACTTTTCGGGTTCATTAATTCAAAACAATGCCATAATCCTATCTAGTGATGGAAAAGAACACAGTGCACTTATGACATGTAATAAATACAACACTGTAGAAGAAGGCAATAAAATACAAATCGGTGAGGTTGCAGAAAAAGTAGTTACATG
>CAKSOL010000011.1 GCA_934477125.1 uncultured Eubacteriales bacterium
CAATAGTCTTTTCGGTATCAAATACCTTGCCGACCTCAAGAGCCGTCTGAGCCTCTTTAAACGAACGCGCAAGATCCTTGAGGTTGTCCACCGTTGTTCCTATGCCGATAACAACATGCGTATAAAACTCGCCGGAAATGGTATCGGCAATGGTCGACGCCAGATTTTCAATATGCTTAGGCTCTATTGAGGGCTTTGTTTCCTTAACGATGGCAATATCGGTTTCGTTGATATTTATAACGAAATCCTTGGTCTTGTCCGGGAAAAGGTTTTGAAGAATATCGTATACCGAAACATCGTTGGTATCAACGGTACGGATAAGTATTACGGTACGCAGGACATCGCTGTTGAAATAAAGCTCGCGCGCCTTTAAATAGATATCGCCCGGAAGAATGTTATCAAGAATTATATTCTTAATAAAATTACTGCGGTCATATTTCTCATCATAATAAAATTTGATATTTGAAAAGGCAACTGCAAGCACGCCGACATACTTCGCGTCGAGTACGTCGTCACCCTCGACAAATGCGGTATAGTTCGGACCCTGATTGGCGGTGAGCGCCTTAAAGGTACAGCCGTTTACAACGAATGTATCAGCCTGGCGGTTGCTCGGCAGAGGGAGAGTTTCGCCTATGCGGCCAAGCTCGCTGCAAGCAATTACCGTATTACTTTCATCGATAACACCTATCGTTCTGTCAATAGCATCTTTCATCTGATGGATAACGCCCTGAAAAAGTCGATTAGACATCAAAAATACACCTCATAACAATAAATAATATAACATTGGCTATTTTATTGTACACAAAAGCGCGGTAAATTTCAAGTGATATCTTATAAAAATAACAAAAAAGTTACAAAATGTGCGTTCTGCCCCATTTATACGCCGTTTTTTTGGGGATTTTTATTTGCCGGACGCCGTTAAAGCCGAAAAAAAGAGAACGGCTTATAAAAAAACATTGTATATTACAGGAAATTATGATAGAATAATAAAAAAATTAACCGGAGGTTTTTCCTGAAATGGCTAAAATCGTTATAACAAGCGACAGCACTACCGATCTCGGCGCAGCGCTGCAGCAGCAATATGATATTAAAATTCTGCCGCTCGGAGTTGTTCTCGGAGACAAGCTTTATACAGACGGGGTTGATATAACTCCGGACGATATTTACGCTCACCACGACAAAACAGGCGAGCTGCCGAAAACCAACGCATCAAACGTTGAAAGCTGTCTTGAATTTTTCCGTCCGTTCACCGATGCCGGCGACACGGTTATTCATTTCACGATAAGCAGTGAAATGTCCTCTAATTACAATAATGCGCGCATTGCCGCCGATGAGCTCGGAAATGTCTTTGTTATCGATTCGCGCAACCTTTCAACCGGAGGAGGACTGTTGGTTGTAGCCGCGGCTGAAATGGTAAAGCAGGGGCTTTCCGCCGAAGAAATCGTTAAAAATATCAACGAGCTTATTCCGCGCGTTGACGCCTCGTTTGTTATTGATAATCTCGAATATCTTTACAAGGGCGGCCGCTGCTCCGCGCTTGCCATGTTCGGAGCCAATCTGCTCAAGCTCAAGCCCTGTATCCAGGTTAAGGACGGCAAGATGGACGTTCGCAAGAAATTCCGCGGGAAATTTGACGCGGTTCTCAGAGAATACATAGACGAGCAGCTTTCCGACCCGGACGACCTTGTTACTGACAGAGTGTTTATAACCCACGCCGGCTGCGATCCGCAGCTGGTAAGCTCGCTGCGGGAGTATGTTGAAAGCAGAGGAATTTTCAAGGAAGTTTTCGTTACCCGCGCCGGCTGTACGGTAAGCTCGCATTGCGGAGCTAACACGCTCGGTATTCTTTTCATAAGAAAGTCACCCTTAAAATAATTCGGCATAGTATATTGCAGGGGCTATTCAAAGAGGATATCCTTAAAACCGGCGGCAGCGTGACGCTGTCTTTAAGCTACCGGGAACGTCCCCTTTTATATAAAGAACGGGCTGACGGGTTTTTAACCCGCCGGTCCGTTCTTTTTTGACCGGGCAAAAGTGCCGAAAGTATTTCCGTACTGTTTCAGTTTCTCAGCTTTAACAGCGCACCTTTTTCGAGCCGCGAGACCTGAGCCTGCGAAATTCCTATTTCCTCCGATACCTCCATTTGGGTCTTTCCGGCAAGAAATCTCAATGTCAGGATATTCTTTTCCCTATCCGTCAGTCCCTTTATAGCGTCCTTTAAAGCTATCTCTCCGAGCCAGTTATTATCGTCGTTATTATCGCCGACCTGGTCCATAACATATATTGTGTCTCCGCCGTCGGAAAACACCGGGTCATAAAGAGAAACGGGTTCGACGACGCTTTCAAGCGCCATAACGACATCCGCCCGCGGCTGACCTAATTTTTCCGCTATTTCGCCGACGGTAGGCTCGCGGTTATTCTTATTCATAAGCTCTTCCCTAACCTGCATTGCATGGTATGCGGTATCCTTAATGGAGCGGCTCACGCGTATGGGGTTATTGTCGCGCAAATAGCGCCTTATTTCACCTATTATCATCGGAACGGCGTAGGTTGAAAAGCGGACGTTCTGCGAAATATCGAAATTATCGATAGCCTTCATAAGTCCGATGCAGCCGACCTGAAAGAGGTCATCCGGATTTTCTCCTCTGCCGGAAAAGCGCTGAATAACGCTCAGAACCAATCTGAGATTTCCCGCAACCAGCTTTTCGCGCGCAGATTTATCGCCCTGCCTTACCTTTTTCAGAAGTTCTTCCTTTTCCGCCTCTTTCATAACAGTAAGCTTTGAGGTATCGACCCCGCATATAACTACCTTATTCTGATACATTTCCGGCTCCTCCCTTTACAAAGAAAGTATTGCCGAAATAAGCCCGGATAAAACATAAGGAAAATTTTTTCGTTCGACATAAAGCGCTAAACGCCGCTGCAAACCGCAGCGGCGTTTAAGTTTCCCCGAAATTTTCGGTTACATCAATTTTTCGGTTTCGGCAATGCTCTTTCCGAGCAGCTCTATTTTTGCCAGCACCTTTGAAAGGTTTTCGCGCTGCTGTTCAACAACCGCAGCGGGAGCTTTAGCGACAAAGCCCGCGTTTGAGAGCTTCTTTTCTATAAACTCCTTGTCCTTTTCGGCGTTTTCAAGCTCCTTATGAAGTCTTGCAAGCTCCTTTTCGGCGTCAACAAGCTCGCGCATCGGGATAAAGACGGTTGCTGCATCGGTTACTATGCGGACAGCGCCCTCGCTTTGGAAGCTGTCGCCTACCTCTACCTCCGACGCAGACGCGAGACGGCAGATATATGCAGCTCCGGCGCGGAATGTTTCGGGAGAGGAGCTGACTATGCAGACCTTTGCTTTTTTTGAAACGGGAACTCCCATTTCGGCGCGGCGGTTTCTGACAGCCTTTATTACCGCCATTATTTTTTCAAATTCGCTTTCCTCAGCCGAAAAATCAAGGTCATCCCTGAACTGCGGCCAGGGAGCAACGACAAGCGCCTTGCCGGTATGCGGCATAGACTGCCAGATTTCCTCGGTTATAAACGGCATAAACGGATGCAGCAGGCTTAAAATTCCGGTATAAACATAAACCAGAACCGCTCTTGCGGTATCGGCAGCGGCGCTGTCAATACCGGTAAGACGTGCCTTTGAAATTTCAATATACCAGTCACAGAAAACATCCCATGTGAAATCATATAATTTCTGAACGGCAAGTCCCAGCTCGTATTTTTCGAGATTTTCGGTAACAGATGAAACAACCGCGTTATACTGAGAGAGAATCCATTTATCCTCAAGAGCAAGGTCTGAAAGCTCAAGCTGCGGAGCACTCTCGGAATTAAGGTTCATAAGAATAAATCTTCCTGCGTTCCAAAGCTTATTTGCGAAATTCCGGCTTGCCTCAACGCGCTCGCTTATATAGCGCATATCGTTTCCGGGACTGTTTCCGTTTGCAAGGGAAAATCTGAGCGCGTCGGCGCCGTAGCTGTCGATAACCTCAAGCGGGTCGATACCGTTTCCGAGAGATTTGGACATCTTTCTGCCCTGACTGTCGCGCACAAGACCGTGTATCAAAACGGTATCAAACGGAACCTGCCCTGTCTGCTCAATTCCCGAAAACATCATTCGCATAACCCAGAACGGAATTATATCATAGCCCGTAACAAGGGTATTTGTAGGATAATAATGCTTTAAATCCTCGGTATTATCCGGCCAGCCAAGAGTTGAGAACGGCCAAAGCGCGGAGGAGAACCAGGTATCGAGAGTATCCTCATCCTGTCTGATATTATGACTTCCGCATTTAGAGCAGCAGCAGGCATCCTCGCGCGATACGGTTATCTCGCCGCAGTCCTCGCAATACCATGCCGGAATACGGTGACCCCACCAAAGCTGGCGGGAAATACACCAATCACGGATATTCTCAAGCCAATGGAAATAAATCTTTTCAAAGCGGCGCGGAACAAATTTCGTTTCTCCGTTTTTAACCGCATCGATAGCCGGACCTGCAAGCGGTTTCATCTTAACGAACCATTGCTTTGAAACGCGCGGCTCAACCGTTGTTCCGCAGCGGTAGCAGGTTCCGACATTATGAACGTGCTCCTCAATTTTAACCAATGCGCCCTCCGCCTCAAGGTCGGCAACAATAGCCTTGCGCGCCTCATAGCGGTCCATTCCGGCATATTTCGGATAATCAGAGGTTATTTTAGCGTCGTCGGTCAGAACATTTATAACGGGAAGATTATGGCGCAGTCCAACCTCAAAATCGTTAGGATCGTGAGCCGGAGTTATCTTAACAGCTCCGGTTCCGAAGTCGGTTTCAACATAATCGTCCGCAACAACCGGGATTTCCCTGTGAACTATCGGAAGTATCAGCGTTTTTCCGACGATATCCTTATACCGCTCGTCGTTCGGGTTTACTGCAACGGCGGTATCGCCGAGCAGAGTTTCCGGACGGGTAGTTGCAAGCTCAAGATAACCGCTGCCGTCCTTAAACGGATAGCGGAGATGCCAGAAATGACCTGCCTGCTCCTCATATTCAACCTCAGCGTCCGAAATAGAGGTTTTGCAATGCGGACACCAGTTTATTATTCTTTCGCCGCGGTATATCAGTCCCTTTTCGTAAAGGCTGACGAATACCTCCTTTACGGCTTTATTACAGCCCTCGTCGAGAGTGAATCTCTCGCGCTCCCAATCGCAGGAGGAGCCTAATTTTTTGAGCTGTTCGACAATTCTACCGCCGTATTTTGCTTTCCAGTCCCAGGCTCTGCGCAGAAATTCCTCTCTGCCTATCTGCTCCTTGGTAAGACCCTCCTTGCGCATTGCCTCAACGATTTTAGCCTCGGTTGCAATCGAAGCATGGTCGGTTCCGGGTATCCAAAGAGTATCATAGCCCTGCATACGCTTAAAGCGGATAAGAATATCCTGCAAGGTTTCGTCAAGCGCGTGTCCCATATGGAGCTGACCGGTGATATTCGGAGGGGGAATAACTATTGTGAATGTCTTTTTCCCCTCCTCGCGGCGGGCATGGAAATAGTTTCCCTCAAGCCACATTGAATATATACGGTCCTCAACCTCTTTCGGATCGTATTGCTTAGCAAGTTCTCGGTTCATATTTTTTCATTCCTTAGGAAAAATTTGGTTTTAATAAAATAATGATAACAACAGATACTTTAAATGTCAACCGAATTTTTCAGCGTTTGCATTCGAGCTGACTGCCGTCCGCAAAAAGCGGGCGGTGTTTTTTTACATTGCGCGCAAAAAGCTTTCTATTTTCCTTGCCATAAGCGCATGACCGTTGTCGTTCGGATGAAGTCCGTCAACAAAATAAGTCTGATTTATTATCTCAATTCTCGGCTGCATACCTCCTGCGGCAAACAAATCAAGCACAGGCAGCGAATATATTTCCGCAACCGAGCGGATTATCTCAACATATTCCCTTAACACCCCGACCGGAGCAGGTTTATTGTCTCCGCAGGCGCTTTCCTCGTTTTTGCGGTGCAGCGGAGTAACGACAACTATCGTTGCCATCGGCAGGCGCTCAAGCAAGCCGCGGTACAGAGTATGCAAAGCGCCGTAAAAAGTATCGGGCGTTCTGTCGTCGGGAGTACCTATCTGAGCGTCGCCGTGACCGAAATCATTGGTTCCGCCGACGATAACGACTATATCGCTGTCCTCGTCTATATCTGAAATTCTCGAACAGAAATCCCGGTCAAAAACAGGCTCGTTCTCGGTCAGCTTATGCTGTCTTGCTATGCGTGTCCCGCTTATTCCGAGATTAACGCATTTTGCGCCGGTGTTTTTCTCAAAAACGGAAACATAGCAGTTTTCGGGCTTGCTTGCGCCGACGCCCTGAGTTATACTGTCGCCCAGAAATACTATTTTTTTATTTTTCAGCTCCATATCTTTTAACCCCTTTTAAAATGCGATATCTTTTATATATCCATTTTTTCCTGTTCGGCTGTAACGGCAGGCTTAAAGCTGCCGGCTGCCGGAAGATTTTTAGTCCGGTAGCGATGCTCGCTTTCAAGCGTTCCGGTCTCATAGACCGCTGCCGAAAGCAACCGCTGACCGCGCTTTTGCGTCATAACGGCGATACCGGCGTTATCGCGGGTCGTTTTTGAGGGAATGGACGCAGTATTGACAAGCAGCATTCTACCGTTTGTCGAGCAAAGCAGCAAATCGGTGTCCTCATGTATATACATAATACTGTGAAGTCCGAATTTGGAGCTGTAAGCCCCTATCAGCTTTTTGCGGTTGGTTTTGGTCTGATACGAGGAAAGCGGAACCTTGGAAATACGTCCGTTTTCAAAGAAGAACAGCATATAACCGGAATAATCGCGGGTCGCGGTCATATAAACGCTGTTTTCGTCCTTGTCGTAATCCAGCTTTGAGGCGACGAACTCGCCGAGCAGGCTCGCCTTGCCGTCGCCGAAGTCGTTGACGTGAGCCTTATAAACCTGACAGCGGTTTGTAAAGAACAGCAGGTCGGCAGCATTTGAGGACTCAACCGTCTGAGTTATCTCGTCGCCCTCTTTAAGCTTCTGCTCTCCGCTCATTCTAAGCGACTGGGGAGTGATTTTTTTGAAATATCCGTCGCGTGTAAAGAACAGCGTATACGGCGAATCGTCAATCTCCTCGGCGATATCGTCAGCGCTTTCCTCGGCGGCGCTGATTATCTGAGTGCGGCGGGGCTTGCCGTATTTCTCAGAAACTGCGGAAAGTTCCTTAATAATAATCTTTTTAATGCGGCTTTTCGATGAAAGAATATCCTCCATATCGGATATATCGCTTTCAAGCTGCTCAATATCCGACGTGCGCTTTAAAATATACTCGCGGTTCAGATGGCGAAGCTTGATTTCGGCAACATATTCCGCCTGAATTTCATCTATCCCGAAGCCAATCATAAGGTTAGGAACGACCTCGCGCTCCTCATCGGTCTCGCGGACGATTTTTATTGCCTTATCGATATCAAGAAGTATCTTTTGCAGACCCTTTAAAAGGTGAAGTCTTTCCTTTGCTTTAGTAAGCTTGAAATAAACTCTCCTGCGGACGCATTGCTCACGGAAAGCAACCCATTCGGAAATTATCTCCTTAACTCCCATAACCCTCGGAGAGCCGGCTATCAGGATGTTGAAGTTACACGAAAAGCTGTCCTCAAGGGGGGTCATGCGGATAAGCTTTTTCATAAGCTTTTCCGGGTCGGCGCCGCGTTTCAGGTCTACCGTGATTTTAAGTCCATTAAGGTCGGTTTCATCACGGATATCGTTTATCTCGGTTATTTTTTTCAGCTTAACAAGGTCGATAACCTTTTCTATTATTGCCTCAGAAGTGGTCGTCGGCGGAATTTCGGTTATATCAACGCAATTCTGCGATTTATCATAGGAATAAACGCCGCGCACCTTAAAGCTGCCGCGTCCGGTTTCATAGATTTTCTCCATGGCGGCGCGGTCATAAAGCAGCTGACCGCCTATCGGGAAATCCGGAGCCAAAAGAGTATCCGCAACATTGATATCGGGGTCGCGGATATAGGCTACGGCGGTTTCGCAAACCTCGCTCAGATTGAACGGACAAATCGAGCTTGCCATTCCGACCGCTATTCCGGTATTTGCGTTGACAAGAACCGAGGGAAACGTTACCGGAAAAAGCGTCGGCTCTTTCATAGTTGCATCATAGTTATCGACAAAATCAACCGTATCCTTATCGATATCCGCAAACAGCTCGGCGGATATCGGCGCCAGTTTTGCCTCGGTATAGCGTGATGCGGCATATGCCATATCGCGCGAATACGCCTTACCGAACGAGCCTTTAGACGCAACGAACGGATGCAGCAGCGCCTGATAGCCTTCCGACAACCGAACCATTGTTTCATAAATAGCTGCGTCACCGTGAGGGTTGAGCTGCATGGTTCTTCCGACTATATTCGCCGACTTAATCGTTCCGCCGTTCAGCAGTCCCATAAGATACATAGTATAAAGCAGCTTGCGGTGGGACGGCTTAAAGCCGTCTATCTCAGGTATGGCGCGCGATACTATCGCACTCATAGCATACGGCATAAAGTTTGTTTCGATAGTTTCGGTTATCGGCTGTTCAACCGTCAGTCCGGCTCCGGCAATGTAAGCGCTCATTTTCGATTTAACCGTTTTAGGCTCTTTATTTTTCTTAGCAGCCAAAATCTCACTCACCTTTTTAATTCTAACATCTGATATCTGAGGTTACAGGATGAATTACGACAAATCCGCGTCGTCCAGATACCGCGAGCCGTTTTCGGCTATAAATTCCTTTCTTCCCTGCAAATCGTCGCCCAAAAGCAAATCGAACATCTGCGAGGTACGCTCGGCATCCTGAGGCATAATTTTAACAAGTCTGCGCGTATCGGGGTTCATCGTCGTGAGGTTCATCATATCCGGCTGGTTCTCGCCGAGTCCCTTTGAACGCTGAATAGAATATTTTGCCTCGCCTATCATTCCGAGAATTTCGGTTTTTTCCTTTTCGTCATAAGCAAAATAGGTCTTTTCCTTAGTCGTTATCTCGTACAGAGGAGTTTCCGCTATATAAACCTTGCCCTCGTTTATAAGGGTCGGCATAAGGCGGTATATCATTGTAAGAATAAGAGTTCTTATATGGAAGCCGTCCTCGTCGGCATCGGTACAGATTATAACCTTGTTCCAGCGCAGGTTATCGAGATTAAATGTTGAAAGGTCCTTGTTCGCCTTTGATTTTACTTCTACTCCGCAGCCGAGAACCTTTATAAGGTCGGTTATTATATCATTTTTAAAAACCTTTTCATATTCGGCTTTAAGGCAGTTGAGTATCTTTCCTCTGACCGGTATTATAGCCTGAAATTCCGCGTCGCGGGCAAGCTTACAGGAGCCGAGAGCCGAGTCGCCCTCAACAATAAAGACCTCCCTGCGCTCGACGTCCTTTGAGCGGCAGTCAACAAACTTCTGAACGCGGTCAACCATAGAATTGGACGATTGCAGGGTTTTCTTAATGTTAATTCTTTCGCGTTCGCTGCGCTCGCGGCTGCGCTTGTTTATCAGCACCTGGTCGGCAATTTTATCCGCCTCGGATTTATTTTCGATAAAATAGACCTCTAACTGATGACGGAAAAAGTCGTTCATCGCCTCATATATAAATCGGTTTGTTATTGCCTTTTTAGTCTGATTTTCATAAGAGGTCAGGGTTGAAAAGGACGAAACGACAACAACGAGACATTCCTCGATATCCGAAAAGGTTATCTTGCTTTCGTTTGCCTTATATTTTCCGGACTGTCTGAGATAATTGTCAATCTGGAACAGAAATGCGCTGCGAACCGCCTTATCCGGAACGCCGCCGTATTCAAGCCAGCTTGAATTATGGTAGTATTCCTTCAGCGAATGTCTGTTTGAAAAGCAGACTGCCGCTCCTATTTTAACCTTATATTCGGGCTTGTCCTCCCTGTCGCGTCCGCGCCGCTCAGTCTGCCAAATCTGCGGTACGGTAAGGCGCTCCTCGCCTACTATTTCGTTTATATAATCCTCTATTCCGTTTTCATATACTATCTGAGTTTCGGCAAAGCGCGCGCCCTGCTGCTCACGGAATATAAATTTAAGACCGGCGTTGACAATAGCCTGCCGGCGCAATGTATCTATAAAATACTCACGCGGAATTTTTACCTCTGTAAAAACCTCAAGGTCGGGCTTCCAGCGGGTTTTGGTTCCGGTGTCCTTTCCGGAATACGGCTCCTTTTGGAGCCCTCCGACATTATATCCCTTTTCAAAGTGAAGATTATATTTATAGCCGTCGCGTTTTATCTCAACATCCATATATTCCGAGGAATACTGGGTTGAGCAAAGACCCAGACCGTTAAGACCGACGGAATACTCATAGTTGCTGCCTTCGTTGGTATTATACTTTCCTCCGGCATACATTTCGCAATAAAGCAGCTCCCAGTTAAAGCGCTGCTCCTTATTATTAAAGTCGACCGGAGCGCCGCGTCCGAAGTCCTGAACCTCTATCGAGCCGTCGGCAAACGAAGTAACGATTATTTTATTGCCGTAGCCCTCGCGTGCCTCGTCTATCGAGTTAGAAATAATTTCAAACACCGAATGCTCGCAGCCGTCAAGTCCGTCAGAACCGAAAATTACTCCGGGACGTTTTCTTACCCGGTCGGCGCCTTTCAGGGCTTCAATACTTTCGTTGCCGTATTCCTGCTGTTTTTTTGCCATGCAAAAAATACCCCTGTCCGTATATTTTATTGCGCTGCACCCGACGGGGATAAATTCCCCGTAGCGCGCAGCGCCCAGATAGAATTATTATATACCATATCTTGTATTTTCGTCAAGCACAAATAACAAAAACAAGCTATGAAATAGGTAAAATTTCGCAATCCGGCGGCAAAAGCACGGTTTTATTCCGCGCTGCGGATAGTTACGGAGCTTATAACAGGCTGTTTATCCTTTGCTTGCAAGCCGTTGGAGTCGTCCGTGGAAGCCGCCTTGCAAATAGAGTCAACTATATCCATTCCCTCGGTAACATAGCCGAAAGCCGCATACTGACCGTCAAGAAATGTGCTGTCGCTCTGAACTATGAAAAACTGCGAGCTTGCGCTGTTGTAATCGTTTAAACGCGCCATAGAAATCGCGCCGCGGGTATGGGACAGCGAATTATTGAACCCGTTTGCCGAAAATTCGCCGCTTACGGTATCGTCAGAGCCGCCGGTTCCGTCGCCGTCTGGGTCGCCGCCCTGCATCATAAAGCCGTCTATTATCCTATGAAAGGTAAGTCCGTTATAAAAGCCGCCGTTCGCAAGCTTTTCAAAATTCTTAACCGTAGCCGGAGCAGCCTTGCCGTCAAGAGCTACCGTAACGGTGCCGTAATCCTTTATATCTATATCGGCATATGCCGTAACGGAGGCATTTTCCGCCGCATAGCTGCTGACCGCTCCCGAACTGCCGGACGAGGCGGCGCCGGAGGTATTGCCCTTTCCGAGAGAGCGGCTGAGAAAAACTCCGCCTACCGCTAATCCGCCGATAACCGCGACAGCGAGAACAACTGTTATAATTTTTCCGGCAGTACTCTTTTTATGCGCCTTTTCAATAGGTGCAATAAGCATATTCATATTTTGCCGAACCTTTTCCGCCGTATCGGCAGGTATCGTACATTCCGACTGAGCGGCTTGGAGAACCTCCATAAATTCCTTTGCGTTTGCAGGGGAGGTATTCCCGGTCTCCGTGCGGTATTTTTCAAGCAGCATATCAAGGTTTGCACGTTCAGCCTGAAATGCAGCTCTCAGAGTTCCGCTGTCAATACGGGCAATTTTGGCAATATCGTCGTCATGCATACCGGCAATCCGGCGCAGGGCAAAAAGAAATTTCTGCATTGTCGGCAATGAGTCCAGCACAGCAGCTGAAACCTCTCCGGAGGCAACGGACGCTTCGATAATAAAGTTCTTATTCTGCGGAATTCTGAATGCCTGCGGTTTGCTTTTCAGAATATATTCCCTGCATTTTAAAGCCGCAAGCCTTTTAAGCTTATTTTCAAATTCCTGCTCAGACGCAACAAAGCCGCCGAGCACCTTTTCAAGCATTTCACCGTAAACCTCGGCAAAAACGGCGTTTGCTTCCTCCTCCGGCAGCAGTGTGCGGCAAAAAAACATAATATTCTTCTCTGTTATTTCAATCAGCGATTCAAGCGCGCCGCGTTTTCCGGCAGCTGCCTGAGATAAAAGCTCTGTCATAAAATTTCCTCCGGTTAATTGATTATTACCGATATTATACATTTTAAATATGAACAAATCAACAAATGCCGTATTAAAGACTTCAGGGGACGCCTTTTGGCGTCCCCCGCAATTCATCTTTTTCAGACAACCGCAAATTACTCGGCAGAATTTTCTTCTTCCTTCATCTTTGCAAAGCACTCGCTGCAATATACCGGGCGATCGTCACGCGGGATGAACGGCACCTTAGCCACTCCTCCGCAGGCTGCGCAAACAGCCTCGTGCATCTCTCTCGGAGCTCTCGCTGCATTTTTACGCTTGTCTCTGCAAGCCTTGCAGCGCTGCGGTTCGTTTACAAAGCCCTTGGACTCGTAAAACTCCTGCTCGCGTGCAGTGAATACGAACTCCTCGCCGCAATCCTTGCAAACTAACGTCTTGTCTTCAAACATTTTTTGTACCTCTCTCGTTTGGTTTTTAGCCCCGGACGGAATCGCACCGACATCTTTGGCGTACAACGCTCTGCTTATTAAGCTACATGGGCATATATGTTTAAAGCGGCGGCTGCCGCCGAAAACAGCTTAAATTAACTGCTGCTGACCCCGTTTTTCCTGAGCTTTACACGAATTCGCCGCAGCGCATTATCTACCGATTTAACCGAAATTCCGAGCGACGCGGCAATGGCGGCATAACTGTTTCCCGCAAGAAAAGCTTTCAGCACGCGGTATTCCAAAGGCGAAAGCTCTACGCGAATGGTATCGGTAAGGCTGAGCAGGCTTTCCTTTTCCACAAACATGGCTTCGGGATCCTGCCCGGACACCGCCTCACATTCCTCAAGCGAGGAAATAAGCTCCTGCGGAATTCTCCTGCGGCGACCCTGAGAGCGACGCTCGCCTATCAGCGCACGCCTGATACACAGCGAAGCAAAGGAAGAGAAAGCAGCCTGTCCCTCGCTAAAGGAGTTTACGGCACCGTAAAGAGCAATAAGCGCGTCCTGCTCAAAATCCTCAACCTCAGCCGGAGTGCGCGCATAGCGCACCGCGAGTCGATGCACCAACGGCATATGACGGAGAATAAGAATTTGCAGACCTTCGGAATCGCCGTTCCTGATTTTCTTAACAAGCTCTTCATTCGACAAATTTCCGTAATTTATTACAAAAGCATTACTCATTCATACACCAAACTGTATTTTCTTTACAAACCAGTAATGTAATAATAACCCATTAAAGTGTAAATGTCAAGAGTTTTATGAAAATAATTGTAAATTCAGTCATTCTCACGAAGAATTTGATTTTTTTTGTTAATTTCATTTGACAAACAACAATTTTAATCATAAAATAGTTAATGCAATAGTAAAATAATACTAAAAATTATTTTGGAGGGACAAGTATGAACGAGCTATATTTGAAATGGTGTGAAAAAGCGGTTGAGGACTCTGACCTAACAGCGGAGCTTAAAGCCATTGAGCAAAACGACGATGCCATAAACGACGCGTTTTACCGCGACCTTGAATTCGGAACTGCCGGACTGCGCGGTGTTATAGGAGCCGGAACGAACCGAATGAATATATATACAGTAAGGCTTGCCAGCTACGGACTCGCAAGCTATGTCAATTCAAAAACGGATTCGGGCAGCGTAGCGATTGCTTATGACAGCAGAATAAAATCCGATTTGTTTGCCAAAACAGCCGCCGAGGTGTTCGCGGCCGCGGGAATAAAGGTACTCATATATCCGGAGCTTATGCCGACGCCGATGCTGTCGTATGCGGTAAGGCATCTTAAATGCGATGCCGGCGTTGTCGTAACGGCAAGCCATAACCCTGCAAAGTATAACGGCTACAAGGCTTACGGCTCGGACGGCTGTCAGCTGGGCCCTGACGAAGCAAAACAGGTTTACGATGTTATGACTAAAACCGATATTTTCGGCGGTATTGAGCATATAAATTTCGAGGACGGGCTTAAAAGCGGCATTATTTCCTATATAGGCAAAGAAACGGTTGAGGATTACCTTTCGGATACCCTCAAAAGCAGAGTTTGCCCGGATGAGGACCTTTCCGACTTAAAGGTTATTTATACTCCCCTGCACGGCACCGGCAACAAACCGGTACGCGCGATTCTTGATAAAATCGGCGTTAAACAGGTAACTGTTGTTCCGGAGCAGGAGCTGCCGAACGGCAATTTCCCAACCTGTCCGTATCCGAATCCGGAAATCAGGCAAGCCTTTGAATGTGCGCTTGCCCTTGCCGAGGACATCAAGCCCGATTTACTGCTTGCAACCGATCCGGACTGCGACCGCGTAGGAATAGCGATACCCTCAGGCGGCGGATACAGGCTTATGACCGGAAACGAGGTCGGTGCGCTGCTGCTCAATTTCGTTCTTGACCGCAGAAAGGAAAACGGGACGCTGCCCGCGCATCCTTTAACGGTTAAAACAATAGTTTCTACCGAGCTTTGCGCACGAATTGCCGAGGAATACGGCTGCGAGCTTGTTAATGTTCTGACCGGATTCAAATACATCGGCGAACAGATAGGTATTTTAGAGGAAAAGGGCGAAGAAAGCCGCTATGTTTTCGGATTTGAGGAAAGCTACGGATATCTTGCCGGAACAGCGGTTCGGGACAAGGATGCGGTTGTAGCCTCAATGCTGATTTGCGAAATGACAGCGTTTTATAAGGCTCACGGCGCTTCTCTCACCGATGTTCTCGAACAGCTTTACCGCCGCTACGGTTATTACCGCAACGTTCAGAAAAGCTTCACCTGCGAGGGTCAGAGCGGTATGAAGAAAATTGCCGACACGATGGAACGTCTGCGCAGCGAAGGAATTTCCGAGCTTGATGGCAGCGCGGTTATAAAAGTAAACGATTATCAGACATCGGTAAGCCGTTCTATGCCGGATGGCAAAGAAACGCGCATAACGTTGCCGCGTTCCAATGTTCTGAGCTACTTTACAGCCGACGGAAGCTCTCTGATAGTACGTCCGTCCGGCACCGAGCCGAAAATCAAGCTTTATATCGGAGCAGTCGGAGAAACGGCTGAAAGCGCAGAGAAAAAAAGCGCCGCCCTTGAGGAGAGCGGAATAAAGCTGCTTGGATTTTAAAATTTTATAATGCTTATATAATGCTTACGGGCGGACAAATTTGTCCGCCCGTAAATCTTTTTTAATGAACTGAAAAATTATTGTCTGCGGCGGAAAAATCCGTCTGCGCCCGAACATAAATTATTTAGCCGAAAGCGTTATTTTTCCGTCGGAAACGTCAGCATTCAAAATGCCTATGCTTCCCTCTCCGCCGTCTATTATCATATCAACAGCCGGATCCTCAATTTCGCGGCGGATAATATTTCTGAGCTCTCTCGCGCCGGTTTTTGTTCCGCTGCACTTTTCGGCAATAACCGCGCAGACCTCATCGGTATAAGAAAATTTTATAAGCTTTTCTTCCAAAGCCGCTTTCAGCTCGTCAAGCATAAGCGCCGAGATTTTTTTCAGCGACTCTTTATCAAGCGGTGAAAAAACGACTATTTCGTCAACCCTTGCGATAAATTCCGGCCGCAAAAACTCGCGCAGCGCCTTTTCTGCCTTTTCCTTTTCAACCGATCCCTGAGTTTTGCCGAAGCCCATAAGGCTTTCGGAGCGCTCGCTGCCGGCGTTCGACGTCATAACAATTATAGTGTTTTCAAAATTCACGCTGCGCCCCTGAGCGTCGGTTACTTTGCCCTCGTCAAGAATCTGAAGCAGAATATTGAGAACATCAGGGTGAGCCTTTTCAATTTCGTCGAAAAGAACCACGGAATACGGCTTGCGGCGAACCTTTTCGGTAAGCTGACCGGCCTCATCATAACCGACATATCCGGGAGGAGAACCTATAAGTCTGGAAACCGAGTGTTTCTCCATAAACTCCGACATATCAATCTTAATAAGGGTTTCCGGAGTATTGAAAAGCTGCTCCGAAAGAACCTTGACAAGCTTTGTTTTGCCGACTCCCGTAGGTCCTACGAATATAAACGAGGCGGGACGGTGTTCGGTTCCGGTTTTGATGCGGGAACGCTTTACCGCCGCCGCAACAAGCCGTGTTGCCTCCTGCTGACCTATAATTTCGCGGTTAAGAGTATCCTCCAGAGCTGACAGCTTTTTCAGCTCGTTTTCCTCAACCTTGTCAGCCGGAATACCGGTCCAAAGCTCTATAACCTTTGCAACATCGCGTTCGGAAACGACTGCCTCGGAGGCAGGACCGTATAGTCTTTCAGCCTCTTTTTTATCCTTTTCAAGCTCAGCTTTAACCAACGCCTGACGCTCATAATCCGGCGTTTCAACCTGAGCCTCAAGCTGCTCCAAAAGCACGGAATTGTTTGCTATCCGGCGATTGACGCTGTATAATTCATCGACAGCCTTGTTTTCAAGGCTTGCGCAAGCGCACGCCTCATCCATAAGGTCAATAGCCTTATCCGGCAGAAATCTGTCGGTTACATACCGTTCGGAAAGCAGGACTATTCGGCGAATGAGTTCATCCGGAATATGAACACCGTGATATCCCTCATAATATCCCTTAACGCCCAGCAAAACGTTTTCGGTTTCCGCAAGAGACGGTTCTTCAACAGTTATCGGCTGAAAACGGCGTTCAAGGGCGGCGTCCTTTTCGATATATTTGCGGTATTCCTTAAATGTCGTAGCGCCGATAACCTGAATTTCTCCGCGGGAAAGGGCAGGCTTTAAAATATTGGCGGCATTCATAGTTCCTTCGGAGGAGTCGCCCGCTCCGACAAGATTATGAATTTCATCTATAAACAGAATTATATTTCCTGCCGACTTAACCTCCTCGACAAGACCCTTGACCCGCGCTTCAAACTGACCGCGGAACTGAGTTCCGGCGACAAGTCCGGTAAGGTCGAGCAAAAGGATTTCCTTATCGAGAAGTCTCGCCGGCGCATTCCCGGAAACAATTCTGAGAGCAAGTCCCTCGGCTATCGCGGTTTTTCCGACGCCCGGCTCGCCTATAAGGCAGGGATTATTCTTAGTCCGGCGGGATAATATCTGTATTGTCCGGTAAAGCTCCTTATCGCGTCCTATAACAGCGTCAAGCTTGCCGTCCCTTGCGCGCTCGGTCAGGTTAGTGCAGTATTGTTCAAGATAGCGGCGGCGTTTCTTCTTTTTCTTTTCCTTTTCCTTTTCCTTGGACTTAGGCTCTGTTTCATCGGAATCGGCGCTTTCGCTCTGTTTTCCGTTTCCGAAAATCTTATTGAGCAGGGGAAAAGCAGGTGCGGTTCCGAGATCAAAGGTTTCATCGTTAAGAGCGGCGTCGTCCATATCCTGATCGTCGTCCATAAGCTCCATAAACTGATTGCTCATCTGCTCTATATCTTCGTCTGTAATATTCATTTTTTTGAGTATGTCGTCTACCGGCTTTAAACCGAGCTCCTTAGCGCAGACAAGGCAAAGCCCCTGCGGCTCTGCGTCCGGGTGAAGCGGGTCGGACATAAAAACAACTGCCGGGCGCTGATGACATTTAGAACATAATTTCATCTGATAAACTCCTTATGGGAATATAATATATTCGCTTTGAAGAGCGGAAATCCGCTGTTTCAAAGTGTAATGCTGATTATTTAAGCGGATATAATGACGTAAATCCGGCAAAAAAACGGAAAAGAATACTTTTTGAAATAACCGCGTCATTTATAAACCAGAGACTTCCGCCGTTAATTCTGACTGCAAGCAATATAACGGCGCAAAGAACGAAAGCAAAAATCATTCCCTTGACCGCCCCTATAACTCCACCCAATGCGCGGTTGAGTGAGCCGACAAGGCTGAAGGAGAACATTTTGTTGATAAGCCGGGCAAGAAAACGGACAACAAAGGTCAGGACGATAAACAGAAGCGCAAAATAAAGTCCGCCGAGCAATCGGGTAACGGCAGGTTTGACCAGCGAATCCGCCGCAGTCTGAACGGCGTTTTCCGCTCCGTTTCCGATATTATCACCGAGCTTCTGCGCAAGCGTTTCTCTTGAAAAGCCGAATTTTTCCGCATTATCGGTAACGAATCCGGGGAGCGCGTCCCAAACGCTTTCGGTTATGCCCTGAGCGGAGCTGTCCGCCGAGGAGGACACCGCCGAAACAAGCGGCTTTTCGATTAAACTTCCGTATGTTGCGCTGCTGAGCGGAACGCTGAGCGACGACGCTATAAAAATCGCGGCGATAAATCCGGCAACCTCTATAACTGTTCTTACAAAGCCCCTGCGGGCTGAAAGCAGCGCTGTAATAATTATAACCGCAAGAATTATGATATCAAGTATAAAATTCATAATTTTCTCCTAACTGAAATTTATTTTCGTTATATCGCCGTTTGAGATAACCGCCGCCGTTCGGCTGCCGGTCACAGCAAGTCTTACCGCTCCGAAGCCGCATTCGGCGGACGCTATGCGTTCACCCTTTTTATCCAGCATATAAACATTGGTGTCGCTAATACAATAAATATGATTATCGGAGAAAGCAATATCACTTATCTGTCCCTTAAAGTCAAACGAAGCAAGCTGCTCTCCATTATGCGAGATAACAACAATGCGGTTATCGCTCTTATCGCTTACGCGGCTGAATACAAGCGTAAGTCCGGCAGGAGTTATTTTCGAGGCAGACGGAATATAATCGTTATAAAAATCGGTTCTTTTATAGTCTGACCAGGAAAAATAAGAACATCCCTTTGCCGTTACAGCAGTAAATCCGCTGTTGAGACATTCAAGAGAATATACGGCGGTATCGCTGTATTCGGTTGAAAAAACGGGGTCTGCCGAATTATACTTTAAAATCAGCAGTCTGCTTTTCAGCGTTCCGTCGGCAGCGTTGACGGTTGACACCGCAAGCTGCTTGCCGTCCGGAGACAGCAGTATGCCGTTTACAGCGTCAGCTGAAGAATACCATTCATACATTTGCTCGTCGCGTCGGTTATAAACCGTAACCGCGGCGGCGTAGCTGTCGGACTTAGCCGCCACGGCATACGCTCCACAGCGGGAAATCGCGGCTGTAAGTATAGGCTGCTCGCTCGTTAATTCATTCGTCGTTTTACTGAGATTATATATCCGAAGTCCCGTGCCGCCCTGGTCAAATATAAGCGACCGCGTCTGCGAGGTTTTAATAACAGGATGGGCGTAACCGTGAGCATAAGTAAAAATTTTTTTGCCGGAGCCGGAATATGCGCCGAAATTTGTATCTGTCAGAACATAGTAATAATTTCCGCGCTGAACCGAATTGAGGGTTTCGGTTCCGTAAAGCTCTATCGGGTATTCTCCCGAACCTAACGAGGCGGTAAGATTTCCGATGTTTTCCGCAATGCCTATCGGAAGCGTATAATGCAGAATACACGCCGCAACCGCGATTACCAGCGCCGCAGCCGCTGCTATTTTCAGATTCCTCCGCTGTTCTAATTTTTTGCCCTTTATAACGCGGACGGTTTTTTCCTCCTGCTGTCCCCGGTTTCTGACCGAACGGGACATAGGAATATTTTCCTGAAGCTTTATTCTTTCCCTTTCCCGCGTCTTTGGGCGGCGCGCAATTTTCCTTACGCGCTTTTTCTTATATTCAGGCATTTTTTCACCCGCCGTTTCAAATTATTTTGAAATAAATATCAGAAATCCTTATAGAATACTTTATTCAGGAACAGTCCGCACGCCGGGGCTGTATCTCCCGCCAGCGAGCGCTCCCCCGACTCGAAAATTCCTTTTGCACAGTCCGGCGAAAGCTGTCCGCGCGATACTGCAAGCGCAGTTCCGGTTATTATACGTACCATATTATAAAGAAATCCGTTTGCCGTTACGGTTAAGGCGGGAAGTCCGCCGTCCTCGGTCATACGGCACTCGCTCACCCGCCGAACAGTACTTTCAACCGTTCTTCCGGCAGAAGAAAACGGAAGAAAATCGTGTTCTCCGATAATTGAAGTGCAGAATTCGTTCATCGCGCCGATATCAAGCCTTTTCTCAACCCTAAGCGCATATCTTGAAAGAAATGGGTCGGTTGTCCGGCTTTCATAAAAGCGGTAAACATAATTCTTGCCGTTCGCGCTGTAACGCGCGTGAAAATCAGACGGAACCTCGCGGCAGGCAACAACAGCCACGTCATCCGGCAATATCGAATTAAGCCCTCGCAGAAACGCCGCATCCGGCAGGGAATCGTCGCAGTCAAGATGACAGCAGAACTGACGGGCATGAACCCCGGCATCGGTTCTGCTGCACCCGGTAAGAGCAGGTCTTGTTCCGAGCAGCCGCAAAAGCGCATTCTGCATACATTCCTGAACTGTTATACCGTTCGGCTGAACCTGCCAGCCGTGATAATTCGTACCGTCGTATGCCAACGTCAGAAGAACCCTTTTCATACTGTCCTCCGTTAAACCGGTATTTCGGGAATAAGGTTTATAAGCAGAACTCCTGCCGACGCCGCAACGCACACAGACGATGAAATCAAGTCGGTTATATGCAGTTTCATCTGTTTCATCCGTGTTCTTCCCTCTCCGCCGTTATAGCAGCGGCATTCCATTGCGTTTGCAAGCTCATAGGCGCGTCTTACCGAGGAAATGAGCAGAGGTATCAGAATCGGAATCAAAGCCTTTATCCGTTCGGTTATTCCGCCGCTTTCAAGATCCGCGCCGCGCGCCTTCTGCGCATTCATAATTTTATCGGTTTCATCAACGAGAGTCGGAATAAAACGCAGAGTTATAGTCATCATCATCGCAAGAGTATGAACGGCGGTTCCGAGACCGATGTATTTGAACGGCGAAAGCATACGCTCAAGCCCGTCCGTCAGATCGTTGGGAGTGGTCGTATAGGTAAGCGCAGAGCTTAAAACTATAAGAAGAACTATGCGGAACGACATAAACGCCGCGCGGTAAATTCCGCCGACCGTTATCTTAAAAATCCAAAATTCAGCCAAAACCTTTCCGCCGGAGGTATAAAAAAGATTTATAACGGCGGTAAAGACCAGTATAAAAAGTATCGGTTTTAAATTTTTAATATACATTTTTGCAGGAACTCTTGACGCGGCTGCAATCATAAGGGTAAACAGTCCGCAAAATAAAAGGCTCCAGGCGTTTTTTGCTAAAAACAGAAATACTATCAGCTCAATAAGCAATACCAGCTTAACGCGGGGATCAAGTCTATGCAGCGGAGAGGATGCAGCATAATACTGTCCGAAGGTTATATCACGTATCATTTCCCCTGCCCCGCTTTCATCCGCGTTTTAAGATATTCGACTGCTCTTTCGACCGTAAATATATTATCGGGAACCGAATATCCCATATTTCTGAGCTTTTCAAAAACACGCGCGACTATCGGAATATCAAGTCCCGATTTACGCAGCAGCTCAGGCTGCATAAATATATTTTCGGTACTGTCAAAGGCTATCATTTCGCCGTCGTTCATAACAAGAAGCCGGTCGGCTATAAGAGCCATATCCTCCATATTATGCGAGATTATAAGCACGGTCGCGTTAAATTCCGCCCTGTAATCCTCAATCATTTTCAAAACGTCGGCTCTGCCGCGCGGGTCAAGACCTGCAATAGGTTCATCAAATATAATAACCTTAGGTCTCATAGCCATAACCCCGGCTATCGCAACACGGCGTTTTTCACCGCCGGAAAGGTCAAACGGCGAAGTATCGTAGTATTCCTCTTTTACTCCGACAAGTCTGCATATTTCGCAGACCCGGTTTTTAAGCTCGTCGCCCGAAAGCCCCATATTTTTGGGTCCGAAGGATATATCCGCGAAAACGGTTTCTTCAAAAAGCTGATATTCGGGATACTGAAAAACAAGACCGATATCGGAACGGATTCTGCGCATTTCCTTAGGCTTTTCCCAGATATCCCGTCCCTCAAAGAGGATACTGCCGGACGTTGGCTTGAGCAAGCCGTTTAGCTGCTGGACAAGGGTGGATTTACCCGAACCCGTATGCCCGATTATTCCGACAATTTCTCCCGGAAGAACCGAAAAGCTCACATTATGCACAGCGTCGTTTATAAACGGCGAGCTGTCGTTATATGTGTAGGTGAGGTTCCTTACCTCAAGTATAGGCGTCAATCAGATTTCCTCCAAATCAAAGGCGCGCGCAATAGCGCCGGCTGTTTCTTCGATTGAAATAACCTCGGTTGTTATATCCGCGCCCTCCTCGCGGAGGCGGTAAAGCAGTTCGGTAGTCTGAGGTACGTCAAGCCCAACAGCTTTAAGCCTACCGATATCCCCGAAAACCCTTTGCGGAGTTGCATCCGCAGTTATTTCGCCGTCGTTCATAACTATAACCCTGTCGGCAAGCTGAGCCTCCTCCATAAAATGGGTTATAAGAACGACTGTTATATTTTTTTCTCTGTTAAGACGAACGACGGTATCTATTATTTCCGCTCTGCCCTTAGGGTCAAGCATAGCGGTAGGCTCGTCCAGAACGATACATTCCGGCTGCATCGCTATTATTCCGGCGATGGCGACTCTCTGTTTCTGACCGCCGGAAAGGTGATGCGGAGACTTTGAACGGTATTCATACATACCGACCGCCTTTAAAGCCCCGTCAACGCGCGTCCGTATTTCCGCCGGCTCAATTCCGAGATTTTCAGGTCCGAAGGCAACGTCCTCCTCAACAATCGAAGCGATAAGCTGATTATCGGGATCCTGAAACACAAGTCCCACTCTCCTGCGGACCTCAATTTCGGTCTTTTCATCCGCAGTATCTATTCCGTCAACAAAAACAGAACCGGAGGTCGGCTTATAAAGTCCGTTCATAAGCTTTGCAAGGGTTGATTTTCCCGAACCGTTATGACCTAATATAACGGTAAAGCTGCCGCGTTCTATATTAAGGCTGAAGTTATCTATAACCTTATTTATATGCTCAGGGTCGCTGTATTCAAAGCCGGCGTTTTTTATTTCAATTATATTATCCATCAGCCGTCCCTCTTCCAGACCGTAGTATTGCCACAGGGCATAATCAGGCTGCTGTCGGTTACGGGCAGCCCTATTTCATCGGTTTCGACCGAGCCGCCGCGGCCGGCGGCAATATGCCTTTCAACCATATAATTAAGTATCGTAGGCGACATTCCGGCGGTATAGGAATTAAGAAAGAAGAAAACCGCATTATCGCTCAAAAGCTTTCCTGTGTCCTCCAGCAGCTCACCTAACTGCTGCTCCAGCTTCCAGACCTCGCCGCCGGGACCTCTGCCGTATGAGGGTGGGTCCATTATTATTGCGTCATAGCGGTTCCCGCGCCGCAGCTCGCGCTTTACGAATTTAACGCAGTCGTCCACAAGCCATCTGACCGGGCAATCCGCAACATCCGCCGCCGCCGCGTTTTCCTTTGCCCACTGAACCATTCCCTTTGAGGCGTCGACATGAGTTACTCTTGCCCCTGCCTCAAGGCAGGCAATCGTAGCGCCGCCGGTATATCCGAACAGATTAAGCACGGATATTTCCCGGTTTTCTTTTCTGATAAGCTCAGATGCCAGTCTCCAATTAACCGCCTGCTCCGGAAAAAGCCCGGTATGCTTAAAGCCCATAGGCTTCAGGCGAAAGGTAAGATTGCCGTAGCGTATGCTCCATACGTCCGGCACCCTTCCGCAACGCTCCCAATATCCCCCTCCGCTGCTTGAGCGGTGGTACACGGCGGCAGCGCGGTTCCATCTGCCGTCCGACTCGTCCCCGGTCCATATAACCTGCGGGTCGGGGCGGATAAGAAGTATGTCGCCCCACCTTTCGAGCCGTCTGCCGGAAGAAACGTCAATCAGCTCATAATCCTTAAAATCATTAACAAAACGCATTCAGAATTTCCTCCGGGTATCAAAGCAAGGTCTGCTGAACAGAGCTTGACGGTGCAAGACCGAGATGCTCATAGGCAAGAGCGGTAACGCAGCGTCCGCGCGGCGTTCTCGTCAGAAAGCCTATCTGCATAAGGTACGGCTCGTAAACATCCTCTATTGTTACCGCTTCCTCGCCGACAGCCGCAGAAAGAGTTTCAAGACCGACAGGTCCTCCGGAATAATTATTGATTATAACGCTGAGCATACGGCGGTCGAAATCATCCAGACCGAGCTCGTCAATTTCAAAGCGTTTAAGCGCCGCCTGAGCAACCCTCAGCGTTATCTCGCCGTCAAACTCAACCTCGGCGATATCGCGTACGCGGCGCAGCAGTCTGTTTGCAATACGCGGCGTTCCTCTCGAACGGGAAGCTATTTCGAGAGCGCCCTCGCGGTCAATCGGGATTTTCAGAATACCTGCCGAGCGCATAACGATATCGGCAAGCTGTTCGGGAGAATACAGCTCAAGCCGCAGCAAAACCCCGAACCGGTCGCGCAGCGGAGCAGTCAGCTGACCCGAACGGGTCGTAGCTCCGACAAGCGTAAAATGAGGAACGTCCAAGCGGATAGACCTGGCAGACGGTCCCTTTCCGAGTATGATATCAAGCGAAAAGTCCTCCATGGCAGGGTATAATATTTCCTCTATATTGCGCGAAAGGCGGTGTATTTCATCTATAAAAAGCACGTCTCCCTCGTTAAGCGAGGTCAATATTGCGACAAGGTCGCCCTGCTTTTCTATTGCCGGACCGGAAGTGACCCGAAGATTAACGCCCATTTCGTGCGCTATTATTCCGGAAAGGGTTGTTTTTCCGAGTCCGGGAGGACCGTAGAGCAAAACATGATCAAGAGATTCGTGTCTCGCCCGCGCAGCCTTTATATATATTGAAAGGTTTTCCTTGGCCTTATCCTGTCCGATATAATCGTTAAGCGTTTTAGGGCGCAGCGAAAGCTCGGTATCCTCGTCCTGATAATGGTATTCCGGAGAAACTATCCGGTTTTCAAAATCCATTTCATTTTCTTCTATCAAGCCTTATACCCTCCTTGAAAGCTCTTTAAGCGCAAGCTTTATAAGCTGATCCGCCGGCAGAGACTGATCAAGTCTGCCAACGGCGAGCGCCGCCTCGCTTTGCGAAAATCCGAGAGAAACGAGCGCCTCAATGGCTTCGCTGCCTGCCGTATGCGCGACGGCGTTTCCGACCGCCGAAATTCTGCCTGCATTTTCGTTCCCGGCAATTCCGCCGACCTTATCCTTAAGCTCAAAAACTATTTTTTCCGCCATCTTTTTGCCGACGCCTGACGCAGCGGTCAGGCTTTTCGCGTCGGACGAGGCAATCATAAGCATAATGCTGTCCCCGGTAAACTGAGAAAGCAGTGCGAGCGCTATTTTAGCCCCGACGCCGCTTACGGTTATAAGCAGCCGGAAAACCTCAAGCTCGCTGCGGTCTGTAAAGCCGTACAAATCAAAAGAGTCCTCCCTGACCGCAAAATGAGTATACAAAAACACCTCGTTTCCCGTTTGAGGGAGCGACGCCGACGTAACGGCGGTTATCATACAGCGAAATCCTATTCCGCCGCACTCTACAACCGCGCTTGTATTATCCTTTTCTATAAGCTTACCGTGAAGCGAGGCAATCATACTGTCAACTTCCCTTTTTTAAATTTAAATCCGTTTAAATCCCTGCGCCCGGAGCTTTCCTATTCCGCTCCCGGCTGAATGAGCGTGACACACAGCGAGCGCGAGCGCGTCCGCAGTATCGTCCGGCTTTGGAACGGTTCTGAGCGACAAATAGCTTTTTATCATTTCCATAACCTGCCGCTTTTCCGCTCTGCCGTAACCCGTTATAGCGGATTTGACCTGCAACGGGGTGTACTCAAACACTTTCAGTCCGCTGTGCTTCGCTGCAAGCAGAATTACTCCCCGCGCCTCGGCTACGGATATCGCCGTTGTTGTATTGGTGTTAAAATAAAGCTTTTCTATCGACATTTCATCGGGATGAAATTTTTCCGCAAGAGTAAGCATATCCCGATAAATAGCGTCAAGCCTGTCCTCAAAGGGAATACCGGCAGGAGTTGTTACAGCGCCGTAGCCTACCGTTTTAAAGGAAGCGCCGTTATAATCGACAGCGCCGTAGCCGATAGTGGCATAGCCGGGATCTATTCCGAGAATACGCAATATACATCATCTCCATTTTAACTTATGTATTATAACATAATATAGCGCCGCGGGCAACACTTTTTTAACAGCATTAAGCTGCATTTACCTTTAAAAACAAAAAGTGTTGTAAAAAACCTTGCATTTTGTTTCTATATATAATATAATTCTATTAAATGTATCAATCAAGGAGCTCGGATAAATGGATAAGGATACCGTAATCCACAGTCTAAAGCTGTTCGGTCAGCTTATTATTGTAAGCATACTCAATATTTTCATCTGCATTTCCTTTATGTTCATATGCACGGCGGCGTTTACCAAAAACATAGGCTACTCCGCAGTTGTGTTTGACAAGGATAACAATGAGGTTGACAGGTATGCCTACTATTCAGCCGACGGCGAGGATACAAAGCTTGCCGAATACCCGGAGGCTGACGGATATAAGATTTCAAAACAGTCGGTAAGAAGCCAGCTTTCCGGCGCGGGAAGTGCGGTAAACAGAATTTTAACTCAGGTTTTCACTCTTGCGCTGACAATCGGCTTTATTTATCCGAAGCTTTGGCAGTTAGGAGCTAAGGACTCCAATCTTGTTAAATTCAAGCACAGAGAGTCCGATCCGCTGAGGGGACTTAAAATCGGGCTTATAGCGCAGATTCCCGCGCTGCTTCTGCTGATTTCATTCTTTGCGTTTATGAGGAAAGTCCCGCTGAAGCTTTATGCGCTGCTCAACAGCCCGTTTTATGCGCTGATAGATATAATCGGAGGAGCGAAAAGCTTTTCGCAGCTGAATATTTTGCAGTCTGCCGCGCTTTTCCTGCTTTTGCTTATAGTTCCGGCTATATGCGCGGGCGCTTATCTGCTCGGACTTAAAGATATATCCCTGAGCGAGAAATTCATATATTCAAAAAAACAGAATAATAAATAATCAGGAGGAAATATGGCTGGTTTTTTCGGACTGTTCAATTATGAAAAGGAAGGTCCGGGTATACGCAAGGATGCCCCGCGCAAAAAGACGTTTATTGTCTTTTTCGAGACTTTTTTCCGCAACTTTTGGAAATTTATTCCCATAAATCTTATTTTTTCGGTATTTTATATTATTTTACCGATAAACGGCTTAGGCTGCGCCGGAATGACGAATGTTACAAGAAATATTGCCCGCGACAAGCATTCCTTCGGTATGTCCGATTTCATCGATACCGCGAAACGCAACTGGAAGCAGGCTTTACCTGTAGGAATAATTAACACCGTTGTTTATCTGCTTTTGGCGTTTGACCTTTTCTTTTTCTGGAACAACGCGGCAAACACTCTGTTTTATTCCATTTGTATGGGTATCGGACTTGCTGTTCTTATAGTATTTTCAATGATGAATTTCTATATCTGGACGCTGATAATAACCTTTAAATTCAAGCTCAGCCAGATATACCGCAACAGCTTCAAGTTCGTTTTTATAAACTTTAAGCTCAATCTCCTCTGCGGAGTTATTCTGCTCGCTGTTTACGCTCTCGGCATCGTTATCTGTCTTGTTGCGGCTTATCCGATAGTATGGGCGCTTATGCTTATCATAAACCTCTGCTGTCTCCCGGCGTTCAGATTTCTGCTGATACAGTTCTGCACATTCCCGGCAGTTAAGAAATACATTATTGACCCTTACTATAAAGAGCATCCCGGCGAGGATATTCAGAAACGCCGCGACCTCGGACTTGATATTCCCGAGGAGGACGATAAGGATGAGGACGACAGCGAGGGCGATGAAGATAACGGCGACGGCGATGACGACGACCCCAACGCGCCGGTATTTGAGGATTAGAGCAGACAAATTCTAATTTTCCGGATTATTTCATATATTACCTTGGGGTGATATTTATGGAATGCAGGATAGACGAGCTGAGAAACCGGCAGGTTGTTTGCGTAAGAGACGGAAATGTTCTCGGCTATGTTTCGGATATAGAGCTGGATCCCGAAAGCGGAAAGCTTACCGCTCTGGTGATTTACGGCAAGCCTAAGCTGTTCGGAATACTCGGCCACGATACCGACATTGTTATACCTTGGCAGGATATCGCCGTTATCGGCAAAGAAACCATACTTGTTTCAAATTGATACTTAAATCGGGCGGTGCGCTAAATTACAGCTGTGCCGCCCTTTTAAATAAGTATAAGAGGAATTATTATGACAGGACTGTTAGTTATAAACGGCTTTCTCGAAAGCCGGAAGTTTAATGATATTTACGGTATGCTGGTCAGCTCGTCCGATAGGCTCGGAATAAAGCTCGGCATTATGAAATCCACGGAAATTCCGCACAATACCGAAAGTGTTAAAAAAATGAATTATGATTTCATTCTATTTTGGGACAAGGATGTCGTTTTAGCGGAAATATTTGAAATTTGCGGTTTCCGGGTTTTCAATTCCTCTGCGGCGATACTCAATTCGGACAACAAGGCATATACCGCGTTAAAGCTGCGGCGTGCCGCTGTTAAAGCTCCGGTAACAATTACCGCGCCTCAAACCTTTGAGGGTATAAATTATTCAAGCCGCAGCTTTGTTGACGGCGCGGCGGAGATTATCGGATATCCTATGGTCATAAAGGAGCTTTACGGTTCGTTCGGGCAGCAGGTTTATCTTGCGGACAGCAAGGCGCAGGCGAATGATATTATAGATAAAATCGGCTGTAAAGGCTTTCTTATGCAGGAATTTATTGAAAGCAGCCGAGGCAGGGACATAAGGATAAATGTAGTCGGTCAAAAAGCAGTATCGGCAATGCTTCGCCGCAGCATAAGCGGCGATTTCCGTTCAAACATTTCAAACGGCGGAAAAGCCGAAAAATACGCTGCAAGCCGCGAACAGGAGGACGCCGCCGTTAAAGCCTGCGCCGCCTTAGGACTGGATTTCGCAGGCGTTGACATTTTGTTCGGCAAAGGCGGCGAGCCGGTAATCTGCGAAGTAAACTCCAATCCGCATTTCAAAAGCACCTTTGACTGTACCGGAGTTAATATGGCAGACAAAATACTTGAATATATAAAGAGTAAGGTTGAGGGAATATGACCGGCTGGCTGATTTACGACAAATTACAGTACGATAAAAACAAATGGTTTGCACAAAAGCTTATATCCGAATGTTCGCAGTTTTCGGATATGCGGCTTATATTAGCCGAAAATCTGCAATTCGGCGTATGCGGCGGAAAGTATTTGTATAAATACAGCGGAGAACCGCTCTCCCCGGCAGATTTTGCAATTTCGAGAACGATTTTTCCTTTTTTAAGCTGTTTTTTAGAGCAAAGCGGCATACGGGTATTTAACAGCAGCGCCGTTTCAAGTCTATGCAACGACAAACGCGCAGCCTATACTGCGGCGGCGCGTCTCGGCGTTCCGATTATGCGGACGGAGTTTTACGACAAAAAGTTTTTTAACATTGACTCTCTCAAAAGCACAGAATATCCTGTAATAATAAAATCCGCCGGAGGACACGGCGGAAGCGAAGTGTTTTATGTTTCTGATTTGAACGAGGCAAAAAAATGTATCTCGCTCATTAAGTCCGACGATTTTCTGGCGCAGGAAGTTTGCCCCACCGTCGGAAAGGATTTGCGGGTTTATGTTCTCGCCGGAAAGATAATCGGCTGCGTTCTCCGCTCCTCGGATACCTTCAAAAGCAATTATTCCTTAGGCGGAAAAGCCGAGCCTTATTCAGCCGACAGCAATGTTAAAAGCGCGGTTGAAAAAATACTGACCGTTTTTGAAAAAACGCCGGATTTCATCGGTATAGATTTTCTTATCGATAAAGGTCGTCTGATATTCAACGAAATTGAGGACGTTGTAGGAACGAGAACGCTTTACAAAACAAGCGACACCGACCCTGCCCGGCTTTTCGCGGAGCATATCAGAGCAGAATTAAACGGTTAGGCTGACGCGTTCAGCTCAAGTCTCTCTAATCCGGCAGGCTCCAGTCTATCGGCTGCTGACCGCTTTCAGCGAGCAGTCTGTTCGTCTGCGAAAAATGCTTACAGCCGAAAAATCCGCGATATGCCGAAAGCGGACTCGGATGAACGGTTATCAGCTTGCGGTGTATCGGATTGGTTATTATTTCAGCCTTATTGCGCGCGGGAGTTCCCCAAAGCAAAAACACAACCGGAGTTTTTTTCTCGTTCAGGCAGGAAATAACGCGGTCGGTAAATATCTCCCACCCCATACCGCGATGGCTGTTGGCACAGTTCTCACGCACCGTTAAAACGGTGTTGAGCATCAGCACTCCCTGCTTTGCCCAGGGGGTAAGCTCGCCGTGGTTCGGAATCGGAACTCCCAGGTCATCGTGCAGCTCGGTAAAAATATTTTTCAGCGACGGCGGCGGTTCAACTCCCCTTTTTACGGAAAAGCAAAGTCCGTGAGCCTGACCCCTGCCGTGATACGGGTCCTGACCCAATATTACAACCCTTGTGTTCTCAAATGAAGTATATTTAAGGGCGTTGAAAATATCGTACATATCCGGGAAAATATGCTGTGTCGCATATTCGCGCTTTAAAAAGCCCCTGAGCCTTAAATAATAGGGCTTTTCCCATTCGTCCTTTAAAAGCTCATCCCAATCGTTTCCTATATTTACCATAAATCAGCACCTCAGACTGTTCCGTAAACTTCTACTATTCCGCTGCTGTGATACAGAGAGGGAGTAATGCGGATGGAATATCCCCTGCCGTTTTCGCTCGTCCATTCAACCGTTTTTCTCCGCGGAACGGCGGTTGCCGAGAGCAGCATCATTATTGCTCCGCCATGCATCATTATTGCCGCTTCCGTTATATCGTTTTCCATCATATCGCATACTGCGCGGTTAAGACCGACGCACAGTCTTTTTATAAATTCCTTGGTATCCTCGCCGCCGGGAGGAGTGGATATTTTTCCCGCAGTCCAATCCGAAAAACCCGGATATCCCTCCAGCTGCGCCGCAGTTTTGCCCTCAAATTCGCCGAAATCATACTCTTTCAGCTGCTCAATCGGGTAAACCTCAGAGCCGGGGTATAAAACGCCAGCCGTTTGACGGCAGCGCAGCATAGGACTTGAATATATTCTTCCGACCGCCGGATACTCAACAGCCTCCCTCAAGGCTCTCAGCTCTTCAACGCCCTCCGGGCAGAGCGGCAAATCGGTTTTGCAGCCTATATACAAGCCCTTGATATTGGCGTCCGTCAGGCCGTGGCGTATAAGATGAATTTTATAGGTTCTCATAATATTCTCTCCAGAATTTCCGTTATAATTTGGTTTGAAACCAGCATACCGCGCTCGGTAAGGGAAAAGACCGAGCCGGAAATTTTTCCGTAGCCCTCGCGGCTCAGGGCTTCAAGGTATCCCGTCAGCTGAGGAAACGGCGCAAAATCATAGCCGCTGTCAAGCCGCAGGGCCAGCATTATCTTCTCGCTTTCATCCGTGCCGTCACTTTCGGGAACGGTTTTCGGAGAGCGGATAAAACCGCGCAAATCCTCAGGATAATAAAATCTTTTTCCGGAAATAAACGAGTGTGCCGACGGACCTATTCCGAGATATTCGCTGCAGCGCCAGTATTTTAAATTATGGCGGCTTTCAAACCCCGGCAAAGCGAAATTTGAAATTTCATAATGCCGGAAGCCCGCTTCGGACAGCTTATCGCAAAGCGCAAGATACTGTTTTGCGGTATTTTCCGAATCGGCGCCCGAAACGCCCTCAAAATAAAGCTTTGTTTTCGGCTCTATAATAAGCATATAAGCCGAAATATGCTCCGGCTCAAGGGAAAGTGCAAAATCAAGGCTTTTGAGCATCTCCGCCGTATCCTCGCCGGGCAAGCCTATTATTATATCAACCGATATATTTTTGAATCCGATTTTTCTTGCCTTTTCAACCGTTTTGCGGGCGTCAGACGCAGTATGTCTCCTGCCGAGGCTGCGCAGAACCTCGTCGTTTCCGCTCTGAACTCCTACCGAAAGCCGGTTTACCCCCGCTCCGAATGCCGGTATCAAAAATTTTTCCGGCTCGCCCGACGGGTTTATTTCCGCCGTTATCTCCGTTCCGGGCAAAACGTCAAAGCTGTCGTAAACACAATCAAGCAGCGATACAACCTCACCGTTCAGCAGAGACGGCGTTCCTCCGCCTAAATAAATACTGTCAATGGGGCGACTGAAAGAGCCGCCCCATCGTTTTATTTCCTTTTTCAGCGCGCAAAGATAGGCTTCCATTCCGCCCGAAGAATAAAAGGCGGAATAAAAATCGCAGTAAGCGCACTTCTTTTCACAAAACGGAATGTGAATATAAAGACCGGCGGCCTCAGGCAAGGATTTCACCGGTGCAGCTGCCGGGAACAGCCGCCGCGTTGGCTTCGTCGGTATCTATGTGCATGGCAAGCTTGAATTTATCGCTTACGCGGACAACAACGTCGTCAAAAATCAGGGCGCGGCCGTCGGTCGGGATTTTAACGCTTACAACCTGCTTGTCCGAAAGACCGTAATTCTCAGCGTCCGCCGGGGTCATATGTATATGACGCTTAGCGGCTATAACGCCCTGCGAGATTTCAACCTCTCCGGCGGGTCCTACCAGCTTGCAGCCTGCTGTTCCGGCAATATCTCCGGACTCGCGGATAGCGGCGGTAACGCCTATAGAACGGGCGTCGGTTAAGGAAAGCTCAACCTGATCCGCATTGCGCTCAGGTCCTAAAATTGAGGCTTTAAGCGAGCCCTTGGGGCCTACTATCATAACCTTTTCCTCGCAGGCAAACTGACCCGGCTGAGAAAGGTTCTTTTTATTTGTCAGGGTATGTCCCTCTCCGAAAAGGGCAGCGAGGGTTTCCTTTGTAACGTGAACATGGCGGGCTGAAATTTCAACAAGTACCGATTTTTCCATTTTTCAAAACTTCTTTCATCTTTATTTATATTATATTGTATCACATTATAATAAATTTTCAAGAGTTTTATGGAAATTTCAGGTCGGCAAGCAGCAATTTTTCTTATGAATTTTTTCAAGATTTATGCGATTGGCTACTGCGCCCTCCCGCAAAAAATCGAAATCCGCCCCTGCCGACAGCATCTCAACTCCGAAGCCGCTCCAATGCTCCAATATTTCGGGAGAGCAGCCGCCGGAAGCTATTCCCACGTATTTGCCGGCATTATGCAGCTTGTCTACGGTATATTTTATAACTCCGGTAATTTTTTCGCTTAAAATATCTCCCGGCATACCGTAAGAACCCGATAAATCGTTAGGGCCTAAAATATACCCGTCTATATAAGAATTTTTAACGATTTCGTCAAGCTCTGCAACCGCATCCTTATGCTCAATCTGTATAAAAACGCTCAGGCTATCAATGCTGCTTCGGATATAGTCGTAATAGCTTTTAAAGCCGTAATCAATAGCGTTCATAGGTCCGAAGCCTCTTTTGCCGTAAGGAGGATAAACCGCATTCGAGACAGCCTCATCCGCCTCCCTTGCAGAACGAATCATAGGGAAAATTATTCCGTCAACGCCCATTTCAAGAATTTTCTTAGCTGCGGTTAAATCGTTCTGCGGCGCACGCACAATTACCGGTACTTTCTCGGCTTTAATCGCTAAAATATGTCCTAACAGAGTTTCGTATGACATATAGCTATGCTCTGTATCGACCCAAACAAAGTCATAGCCAGCCAATGCAGCAATACGCGCAATACTGATATCGCTCAGCTGTACATACATACCAATCAGCTTTTCCTTATTCTTTATCTTCTCTTTTAACATTTCGTTCACCTCTATAAAAAAGTTTTACTTATCTGCAATTCAAAATCAATCCTGTTTTGAGACATTTTAGTGTCATATAAGGACTTTTTATTGCAAAAAATGCGATTTGATTTTATAATTTACCTGAAATACGATACTGCGGAGGTGAACTGTTTGATTTTGAATGAATTTTCAAAGCAGCGGATGAAGCTTCTTAACAAAATGTCATTTCCGGATTCCGAGCTTCCTTTGAGCCTGAGAGCGCTTTGGCTTGAAACAGTTGACTTTTCAGGTATGAAAAGCAATGTAACTAAAGAGACACACGAGCATTCCTTTACGGAAATTCATTTTGTTTTTTCGGGTACGGTTTCATATGATGTGAACGGCAGTATATACAGGCTCGGCGAAGGCAAGGCGCTTGTTATCCCTGCGAACATTAAGCACAACGCCGTTTGTTTCAGCGAAAATATTTTGAAAACAGCCGCTGCCTTTACGCTTAATATCCCCATCGCCGGCGGAGCGGAAATTATTGATTTCGGCAGCGATATACTGATGTGCTTTGAAAAAATTTTTACTCTCAGCGAGGATAACAGCATCCTTACTCCACACCTTATATCAAACAAAATAACGGAAATTCTGTATTCTGTTTTTAAAAGTCTTTCGGTCAATCTGCCGCCGTCTGCTGCTCAAAAGCACGACCCGCGTTTTCTGGTAGCAAAAGCATATATAGAAAACCGCCGCGATAAAATTATATCCTGCGATGAGGTCGCAAGAGAATGCTGTCTTTCAACAAAGCAGTTAAGCAGAATTTTTAAAGCTGAAACCGGAAAGACCGTTTCCGAATACATTATTTTCAATAAAATAAAATCCGCCCAAAGGCTTTTATCAGAGGACTGTCAATACAGCATTAAGGAAATCGGCTATTTGCTCGGTTTTGAAAACGAAAGCGGATTTATCGCGTTTTTTAAAAGGCATTGCGGAATGCCTCCCGGAGCTTTCAGGAAAGAAATGACCGAGAAATTAAAGTCTGCATCGGATTAGTATATTTTTAAAGGAAAGGTGCTTATTTTGAGCTTAACAAAAATAAAATATAAGAACTGTACGGTAGAAATAGAAAGCCCGACTTTATATGTTGACAACGAAAGCCGCTGCCGCAGCGGACATATGACACACGCCTTAGCGGAATTTGCTCCGGGCTGCTTTATTGATTTCAATTCCAACTGCTCAGCGCTTCGCCTGGACGGACATATGCCTTACGGCTGGGTTGAATACCGTATATCCAAAGACGGCGGAAAAACCTATTCCGAGCCGAGGGAGCTTGAATACTCAAAGCGCTGCTTTTTAGACGGCATACATACGATATCGGTAGAAAAGGCTGTCGGCTGCGACGACGGAAGTATTGTTGCTTTTTGCCTGAGGAACAGCGCTCTTGACCCGTCCTTCTGCGAACCTTGGGATACTCCTGCCGTTATCAGAAGCTCAGACGGAGGAGAAACCTGGAGCGAACCGGTTGAATGTATTCCATATAAAGGCAGGATTTATGACGCCCTATATTATCGGGGCGTAATCTATGTGCTTATTTTCTGCAACGAGCATTTTCTCGGCTCGTCGCCCGAACATCAGTACAGAATCTATAAAAGCTATGATAACGGCATAAGCTTTGAAGAAGCCTCGGTTATTCCGTTCGACACTTTTAAGCGCGGCTACGGTTCTATAATTTTTGACAGCAGCAACAGACTCCACGCCTACACCTATATTGAATCAGACGAATCGTTAATCGACCATGCCGTAAGCGATGACTTCGGATTGAGCTGGAGGATTCTTGAGCAATGCTGTGTTGATAAGGGTGTAAGAAATCCGCAGACTGCTTTTATCGACGGCGTTTTTCTTTTGCACGGACGTTCCTCGACCTGGGACGGCTTTGCGCTTTACATATCTGACGACGCCGCAAGCTGGAGCAAAGGAACGATTATAGCAAAAACGGATAAGCCTGCCGGTCAATACTATTCCAACAGCATCAGCTTAAAGGACGAAAAGGGTAATTTCCTTTTAGTTCAATATTCGGAGTCATACAACGGCTCAAGGGTTAATGTTAAGCATTTAAAAATCAGAATAAAAAAATGATAAGAAAAAGCGGATGCAATCACTAATTGTTTTGCACCCGCTTTTTCTTATGAAGCGTCTTTTAACTGCGTTTCCGCTATCTTTTCGGTATTTTTCAGCATATTCTCTGCGTATATTCCGTATCCGGTGGTTGAGTCGTCTATTAAAACGTGTGTGACGGCGCCAATAAGCTTTCCGTTCTGCAAAATAGGGCTTCCGCTCATTCCCTGAACAATTCCGCCGGTTGCCTTTATTAGCTGAGGGTCTGTAACCGTTACCAGCAAATTCTGAGTTTTGGAATGCTCGCCTGCATTGCGCTTTTTAACCGTACAGGAATAAAGCTTGGGTTCCTCGCCGTCAATCGTACAAAGCAGCTGCGCCTCGCCGTTCTCTACCTCCTGCCGCAGCGCGATTTCTGTAAGAGGAGCCGCTCCGATATTTCCGCTCAGTATGCCGTACACTCCGATATCGCTGTTTTCACTTATATCGGCAAGCACCTGAGATTTAAAGCTGCCTTTCAGCTCGCCCGGTGAGCCGTTTTTTCCTTTTTCAACCGCTGCTATTGCGGCGGTTACCATCTGTCCGCTGTCAACCGTAAGCAGGCTGCCGGTGTCGCTGTCGCAAATGCCGTGACCGAGACCGCATATAACGCCCGACGACGGGCTGTAAAACGTAAGCGTGCCTATTCCGGCGGTGCTGTCACGCACCCATATTCCTATCTGATAATTTTTCGTTTCGCTTGACAGCAGCGGAGTTACCTTTATATTTTTCTTTTCTCCGTTTCTTGATATAAGCATGGCTATTTCCCTGCCTGCGGAATCCGCAACGATTTCGGCAAGATCCTCGTTGCAGGTAATTTCCTTTCCGTTTGCCGTCAGAATATAGTCACCCTTTTTAACTCCGCAAACTGCCGCAGGCGATTCGTTTCCCTTTTCGGTTGCAACGCTTGTTATATCAATGACCAGTACGCCGTTTGTATAAAGCTTTATTCCGAACGGATTTCCGAGAACCGCAACGCTTGTTTTATCGACATATTCCACCTCGGCGGTTGAAAAAGGAATTGTTCCGAAAAGCTTGAGTTCAACCGAGGCTCTGCCGACCGACTCTCTCAGATGAGCGTCTGCCGCGCTCTCCCCCGAAAATTCCGCCGTTACCGGAAGAACGCTTTCTATATTCAGCAGCTCGCCGCGGTTTACCTTATATTCGCCGCCGAGGACACTGTCGAGGTATATAATTGCAGAAAAAATAAAAATACAAGCCGCAAGAAGAATAAAAAATACAGCTTTAATAACGCCGCGAACTATTTTCATCGCATTTCCCGCCTTTCATATTTTAATCTGCCCAAAAATCAAAATATTAAATGTGGAAAAATGTGATTGAGGCTTATTTTACTTAACTGTTATTATTTTCCAATAAAATTTTCTTTTACATTCCGGGAAATCGTCCATAACCCCATGCTCCGGGTCGTAAAAAACGCCGTTTGCATAAAGCGACCAATGCCAGCAGCGCGGAGTTTCAAGGCTCAGCATACATACCGGCGGCAGTTCGGACTTATCAGCCGCCTCGCGCCGCTGAGGCTCTGCGGAAAGTCCGTTTTCAAGCAGCACTCTCCTCATATCGGAAAGAGTTGTTTCGCGCTCCGTTTTGCACATCCTTATTATTTCGGCGATATCTTTTCCGGTAAGCATAGCCAGAACCGCCTGACCGCACTGTAACGGCGTAGGCTCGTGAATATATTTTATTTTCTCCATATTATCCTCCGAAAAACATTTTATCGGTTTATTATAGCAAAAATCCGATAAAATTTCAACGGCGGAAAAGATTAGATATGCAGTATATCGATAAATATATAACCGATATACTTCTTTAATATTTGTTTTTTTGAAAAGGCAATGCTATAATGAAGTCACAACAGAGAGCAATCTCTGAAAAGGAAAAAATTCAGGAGGAATTTGAAATGGCAAGATTTACATTACCCAGAGATATTTATCACGGCAAGGACGCTTTGGAAGCGCTTAAAGGGTTTGAGGGTAAAAAGGCAATCGTCTGCACAGGCGGCGGCAGTATGAAGCGTTTCGGTTTTCTTGATAAAGTTGTTTCTTATTTAAAGGAAGCCGGTATGGAGGTTCAGCTGTTTGAAGGAATTGAACCCGATCCGTCAGTAGAAACCGTTATGCGCGGCGCTAAGGCAATGGAGGAGTTCCAGCCGGATTGGATAGTAGCGATAGGCGGCGGTTCTCCTATCGACGCTGCAAAGGCTATGTGGATTAAATATGAATATCCGGAGCTTACATTTGAGGATATGTGCAAGGTATTCGGTATTCCGAAGCTTCGCCGCAAGGCTCATTTCTGCGCGATTTCTTCAACCTCAGGCACAGCTACCGAGGTTACCGCATTTTCAATCATAACCGACTATCACAAGGGAATTAAGTACCCGATAGCCGACTTTGAGATAACACCGGATGTTGCTATCGTTGATCCGGAGCTTGCTCACACAATGCCGCAAAAGCTGGTTGCACACACCGGTATGGACGCTATGACCCATGCTGTTGAGGCTTATGTTTCAACCGCAAACTGCGATTACACCGACCCGCTTGCTATCCATGCCATCGAGATGATAATGAACGACCTTATTCCGTCTTATAACGGAGATATGGACGCCCGCGACAGAATGCACAACGCACAGTGTCTTGCAGGTATGGCATTCTCGAACGCTCTGCTCGGTATTGTTCACTCTATGGCTCATAAGACCGGCGCTGCGTTTGCGGATTACGGCGCTCACATTATTCACGGCGCTGCAAACGCTATGTATCTGCCTAAGGTTATCGCCTTTAATGCAAAGGATGAGACCGCTAAGAAGCGTTACGGAGTTATAGTTGATTATATGGGCATCTGCGATAAGTCTGCATCCGACGATGAAAAGGTTGCCGCACTTATTAAATATCTGCGCCATATGAACGACGAGCTGAAAATACCGCATTGTATCAAGAACTACGGTGCTGACAGCTATCCGACCGAAAACGGTTTCGTTCCGGAGAATGTTTTCTTAGAGCGTCTGCCGGAGATTGCAAAGAATGCTATCGCCGACGCCTGCACCGGCTCAAATCCCCGTCAGCCGAGCCAGGAGGAAATGGAAAAGCTGCTTAAATGCTGCTACTATGATACCGAGGTTGATTTCTAATTCGTTCAGCCCTGCGGCTGTTGCCTTTAATGGGCGGCAGCCGCATTTTCTTTGGATGAAAATTCCTCATATACCTTTAAAACGGTCTTGACAAGACCTATTGAAAAAGGGTATTATTAAATACGTGGTATTAAGCACAACAGGAAAGGCTGAAAGCCCTCACCTGCGGAAAGGAATGCTTTTATGTATAAGATAGTAACAAAAAAAGGTCTCAACCCGACCGTTACAATGATGGAGATAGAAGCGCCGCTTGTTGCCGCAAAGGCAAAGCCGGGTCAGTTCATTATTCTCCGTGTTGACGAGGAGGGCGAGCGCATACCGCTTACCGTTGCAGGATATGACCGCGAGCGCGGCACGGTTAAAATTATTTTTCAGATAGTCGGAGCTACAACCGAAAAGCTCAATCATAAAAACGAGGGAGAATACTTGCAGGACTTTGTCGGTCCGCTCGGAGTTCCGACAAAGGTTGACGGGCTCAAGAAGGTCTGCATAGTCGGAGGCGGAGTCGGCTGCGCTATTGCTCTTCCGATTGCCGAGGAGCTGCATGCCGCAGGCTGCGAGGTAACCTCAGTTATAGGCTTCCGTTCAAAGGATTTGCTGATTCTTGAGGATGAATTCCGCGCGGCTTCGGACAGGCTTTTTGTTATGACCGACGACGGCTCATACGGCAGACAGGGCAATGTCTGCGCTCCGCTTAACGAAATGTTCGGCGAGGGAGAGAAATTCGACGAGGTTATTACCATAGGACCTCTCGTTATGATGAAATTTGTTGTCGCCGCTACAAAGCCGACCGGTATTCCCTGCACCGTTTCAATGAATCCGATTATGATTGACGGCACGGGTATGTGCGGCGGATGCCGTCTTACTCTCCACCGCGACGGCGAGCGCGTAACCAAATTTGCCTGCGTTGACGGACCGGACTTCAACGGATACGAGGTCGATTTTGACGAGGCGATGTCAAGAGGAGCCATGTACCGCGATTTTGAGCGGCACGCTTACGAGGAAACCTGCAATCTGTTCCGTAAGGAGGGCAAATAATATGCCTAATATGAGTTTGAAGAAAAATCCGATGCCGTCGCAGGAGCCGGCGGTTCGGGCGCATAATTTTGACGAAGTAACTACCGGATATTCGGCGGAAACGGCTGTTGACGAGGCTCTGCGCTGTCTGAGCTGCAAAAATATGCCCTGCGTTTCCGGCTGCCCGGTTAATATCCACATTCCCGAATTTATCGCAAAGGTCAAGGACGGAGATTTCGAGGGTGCTTATCAGGTTATTCATAAGACATCTTCCCTGCCGGCGGTCTGCGGACGCGTATGTCCTCAGGAGACCCAATGCGAATCAAAATGCGTTCGCGGAATTAAGGGCGATCCGGTCGGAATAGGCAGGCTTGAGCGTTTTGTTGCCGATTGGCACAATGCCCACAGCGACGCCGCTCCTCAGATAGCTCCCTCAAACGGACACCGGGTTGCGGTTGTAGGCTCCGGTCCTTCCGGACTTACCTGCGCCGGAGACCTTGCCAAAAAGGGCTATAAGGTAACCGTTTTTGAGGCGCTTCATACCGCAGGCGGCGTTTTGGTTTACGGTATTCCGGAATTCCGTCTGCCGAAATCCATTGTCCGTAAAGAGGTTGAAAACCTTATTGCAATGGGTGTTGACGTTGAAACCAATGTTGTTATAGGAAAAACCCTCACCGTTGACGAGCTGTTTGAGCAGGGCTTTGAAGCTGTGTTCATAGGCTCGGGCGCAGGACTTCCGAATTTTATGGGAATACCCGGAGAGGCATATAAGGGAGTTTATTCCGCCAACGAGTTCCTGACCCGCTCCAATCTTATGAAGGCGTACCGCGACGACCCCGAAACCCCGATTATGAAAGGCGGCAGGGTTGCCGTAGTCGGCGGAGGAAATGTTGCTATGGACGCCGCACGTACCGCCCTGAGGCTCGGCGCTGAAAAGGTTTATATCGTATACCGCCGCTCTATGGAGGAGCTGCCCGCCCGCCGCGAGGAGGTTGAACACGCCGAGGAGGAGGGTATCGAGTTCCGCCTGCTCAACAATCCGGTTGAAATTCTGGGTTATGAAAATCCGGACGACCGGCGCGACCCGCGCAACGGCTTTGTAACCGGAATGAAGTGCATTAAAATGGAGCTTGGCGAGCCGGATGAACGCGGACGCCGCCGCCCCGTTCCGATAGAGGGCAGCGAATTTGTTCTCGATATTGATACGGTTATAATCTCCATAGGCACCTCACCCAACCCGCTCATCAAATCAACAACTGCGGGACTTGAGGTAAACAAGCGCGGAGGAATTATTGTTGAGGAAGGAACCGGCGCTACAACCAAGGAGGGTGTTTACGCCGGAGGAGACGCCGTAACGGGTGCCGCCACCGTTATCTCGGCAATGGGAGCCGGAAAAACCGCCGCTAAGGCAATCGATGAATATTTATCAAAATAATTTATAAAAGCGACAGACGGGTAAGGTCAATTATCCGTCTGCCTGTTTTATTAAATACAGAGGTGTATGATGCCGGAGCTTAAAATGAAACCGATAGCCGATATCAGAACGGATTTCCCTGAAAAATTCGGTATTCCGCGCCAAAGCGGACTTATTGACGGACTGCGCGGAACGATAGTTTTTGAACCTGAATACCGAAATCCCGAAGCTCTGCGAGGGCTTGAGGATTTTTCTCATATTTGGCTGATATGGCTGTTTTCCGCCGCTGTGCGCAATGAATTCAAGCCGACCGTCCGCCCGCCGAGACTCGGCGGAAATAAGAAAATGGGAGTTTTTGCAACCCGCTCTCCGTTCAGACCGAATCCCATAGGCTTATCGCTTGTCAGACTTGAAAGCATAGAGGAAAAGGACGGCTTAGGCATGGTTTTAAACGTTCGCGGGGCGGATATTATGGACGGCACTCCCATTCTCGATATAAAGCCGTATCTTCCGCTTACCGAGGCTGTGCCTGACGCCCGCGGCGGTTTTTCAACCGCAGCCGCAGAGCATTCGCTTGAGGTATGCTTTCCCAAAGAGCTGCTTTGCCGTATTCCTGAGGATTTGCGCTCTGCCGCAATCGCCGTATTGGAAAACGACCCTCGCCCGGCTTATCAGAACGACGGAAGAATATACGGCGTTTCGTTTGCCGGATTTAACATAAGCTTTTGCGTGCGCGAGCAGCAGCTTACGGTTTTATCGGTTGAAATTTCGGATAAATAAAAGTTGACTTTAAGGTTAAGTGAAGATATAATATTCTTAATATAATAAAAGGAGTTTTGCGCTATGGCATACTATTTTTCAGAAACATCTCACACCTTTAACGAGTACCTGCTTGTTCCGGGATATTCCTCAGCCGAATGTATACCGGAAAATGTAAGCCTGAAAACGCCGCTGGTAAAATTCAATGCCGGTTCGGAGCCTGAAATCAGTATGAACATTCCGCTCACCTCCGCCATAATGCAGTCCGTTTCCGGGGACAGGCTTGCCGTTGCGTTGGCTCGCGAGGGCGGCGTATCCTTTATATACGGCTCACAGAGCATTGAGCAGGAAGCGGCTATGGTCGCAAAAGCAAAGGCATATAAGGCAGGATTTGTTGTCAGCGATTCTAACATAACCCCTGACCGCACCCTTGCGGACGTTATAGCGCTCAAGGAGCGCAACGGTCATTCAACCATTGCCGTTACAGAGGACGGCACCGAAAACGGCAAGCTGCTCGGAATTGTTACGGGCAGGGATTACAGGGTCAGCCGAATGAATCCCGATACGCCGGTCCGCGAATTTATGACTCCTTTTGAAAAGCTGATAATCGGAAAAGAGGATACAACGCTAAAGCAGGCTAATGATATCATATGGGATCACAAGCTCAATTCCCTGCCGATTGTAGACGGAGACGGAAATCTGAAATATTTCGTATTCCGGAAGGATTACGACGCTCATAAGGAAAACCCGAATGAGCTTTTGGACGCGCATAAGCGTTACGTCGTCGGAGCGGGAATAAATACGCGCGATTATGAAGAAAGAATCCCTGCCCTGCTTGAAGCCGGAGCAGATGTTTTGTGCATAGACTCCTCAGAGGGCTTCAGCGAATGGCAGGCAAGAACCTTACGGTTTGTCAGAGAAAAATACGGCGACACCGTTAAAATCGGAGCCGGAAACGTTGTTGACAGAGACGGCTTTATGTTCCTTGCAGAAGCCGGAGCCGATTTTATTAAGGTCGGAATAGGCGGCGGCTCTATATGTATCACGCGCGAAACCAAGGGCATAGGCAGAGGTCAGGCAACGGCTCTTATAGAAGTATGCGCCGCTCGCGACGAATATTTTAAGCAGACCGGCGTATATGTCCCGGTATGCTCGGACGGCGGAATAGTTCACGACCATCATATGACCTTAGCCCTCGCCATGGGAGCTGATTTCCTGATGCTCGGAAGATATTTTGCGCGTTTTGACGAAAGCCCGACCAACCGAGTTACAATTAACGGAAATTATTATAAGGAATATTGGGGCGAGGGTTCAAACCGCGCCCGCAACTGGCAGCGCTATGATCTCGGCGGAGATAAGAAGCTTTCCTTTGAGGAGGGTGTTGACTCGTATGTTCCGTATGCCGGAACATTAAAGGATAACGTTAATCTTTCGCTTTCAAAGGTTCGCTCAACCATGTGCAACTGCGGCGCGCTGACAATTCCCGAACTTCAGAAAAAGGCTAAGCTTACGCTTGTTTCCGCGACCAGCATAGTCGAGGGCGGCGCACACGACGTTATTCAAAAGGAAACCTCACTCGGAACGGTTAAATAATCGTTTTTCGGCTTTTTCTGATTTGATTTATAAAATTCAAGCCCGGCGGAAACTCCCGTCGGGCTTGAACCATTTAAATACTCACCTTTTCAGAATGTCAATCCTGATAATCCCGATTAAAATTGAGCATATCGTAAACACCTCGCACGCCACACCGGCATATGCGCTGTGTATAAACACCGTACAATGACTATGCAGGAAAAATCATTATAATATAAAGCTTTTTCTGCAGGCAATAATAAATCCGAACCCTTCACCGATTGGTTTAGGGTTCGGATTTGTACTGTTTGTGGCAGGACTACGAAAAAGATTTTTGCATTTTTTTATTTTGAGGTAAGAGTGAAGAAGTAAGAGGTAAAAAGTAAAAATCCCCATTCTTACGAATGAGGATTTTTGGTGCGGGTAAGAGGACTTGAACCTCCACGACCTTGCGATCATTAGAACCTGAATCTAACGCGTCTGCCTATTCCGCCATACCCGCATATTAAGTTTTCGTCCTCTGATTTTTACACGGCGAGGAACAACCGAGGCGGAGCATCTCGCTTAATCCGCAAATACAAAAAACATATTTTATGTTTTTTACCGTTCCGCAACGGGAACGATATCTATTATATCACAAAAAGCCTAAAAGTCAAGAAAAATTTCATTATTATAAGTATCATTACAAATAATCTCCGCCAGCTGCGGGACCGCGCTGACAAAAACAGCAGGAAGCCGGCAAAACAGCCGCAGTCAGGCTGTCTTTGCTCAGCCGCATTGCATACATCTTAATTCCGGATATATGCAATGCGGTCTGACAAAGTAAGCTCACACAAAAAACGCTTTTGTGCTCAATATCAGTTCAGGCGTACCTTTATCGCTCAATTCCAAAAAGCATGCCGCTGTTTTCGCCGGGATTTCACATACAACCGTACCGTCATCACAGGGTCTGACATTCTCAGAATGCCATTTCCATTCACGGGAGTCGGCTGAGCTATCAAGTGTATAACAAAATTTTATGTCTTTGACATTTTCAAAGCCTTCTATTTCTGCCATCAACATATTACCAGAGACTTCCGCAGACATTACCGAAAACGGAAGCGGGATATCATTTACAATGCTGTCTAAAAAAGCTCCGATAACTGCCATTCCCTCGCTATCGGTCCAGCGGTGATAATGAGTAAGAGAACTGCGGTTTGAATAACAGACCTTTCCTCTGCAAAGCTCTGACAATTTTGTATTGGCATAAAGCGAAAACGCCGGGTCATCAGCTCCGACGGTAAAAAGAATGGGTCTTTCGTTCTCGGCAAGGTAGCTGCACGGATCATAATATTCGACCCAATTTTTTAATTCCGTCTCGGATTTATCCTTTATATTTATACAATGGTCATAATACAGATATCCGGCGCCGTAAACCGGAGCAAACGCGCAAAATCTATCATCGACCCCCGCCGCAATGCAGGTCAGAACCGCTCCCCACGAAATACCGGTCATTACGGTTTTCTGCGGATTGACCGCCGAATCGGCAAGCAATAAATTATGAGCCAGAATTATACTGCTTACACTATGATAAATCCAGGAATTATAAAATGTTTCTCCGTTTTCGCCGGCAGAGCCGTAATTGGCAGGGTGAGCGCCGGGGTTTATCCTTATTATTCCCTCACCTGCCGGACCGTCCAATTTCCTGGAGCCGTATTCCCTGCCCGAAAAATCGGGAGCTATTGCGGCGTAGCCCCGCTTGTTCCAGAACTCAATCCATTCATAAAAGGCGCAGCCGCCGGCACCGTGAGCCAAAACCACTCCCGGAAAGCCGCCTGCCGGCTCAGGCTTATCCGGAATACCGATATAGCAAAAAACAGATGTCGGCTTACCGTTATACGGCTCTCCTTCAATAAATATAGCCCTTGTTTTACCGTATGAATTAGAGAATTTTCCCTCGCCGGGGGTTACTTTCGGAACGGCGGCAAAAAGTCTTTTTAAATCAAAATGAGATTTCATAAATTCAATTTTCCTTATCGTTTTCGATTATATATGAAAGCTTTTTCTCAAGCTCATCCGCAAACAGCTTGTGCATAGGGCGTATGGGGTGATTTATGTAATTTGAAAGCAGTCCGGTTGTATCTATACCGTAATCCTGCAGCTGTTTCCAAACGGAATAAACATCGCAAATTTCGGCGCCGTTTCTTTTGGCGCACTCCACCGCGATATTCATAAGCATATCTACCGTTCCGTTGTTCTGACACTCAGCACAATTCTTCGCCATACCGTTAAGCACACTCAGACAGCGGTTATGAACGTATGTATTCACCATATTCGGCGTCATAAAAACCGATTTTATCCCATTTTTTCTTAAAGCGCAAAGTATGCCGTCTATATTGCTTTTATATACTTCGGGAGCGGTATTGAGAATATCGTTAAGCCCAAAGCACACAACGGCGATATCGGGCTTTTTGTCTATAACATCCCTTTTGACTCTCGCGAGTCCGTCGGACGACGTATTTCCGCCTATGCCTGCGTTTAAAACCTCAATATTTTTATGAGGAAATCGCTTTGAAAGCCGCTGCGAAAGCAAATGAACATAACCCGACTGAGCGTCCGTTACGCCCTTATACCCACCGCAATGATCATCAAAAAGCTCAAAGCAGCCCTCTGTTATGCTGTCTCCGAAAAATACTATACGCATATTTATTTTCCCCGATTGTTTTTTTCAAATTCCGATATTCCTCTGACGGTTTCTCTGATTTTTTCTATGCTGAACTTTGGCTTTCTGCCGTAGGTATAAAGACCGTTCTGCTCCTGTTCGACATCGGTAAGCTGAGTATAGCAAAATCCGGAAATCATCGGATTATTAAGAAGCGCGTTAGTAAGACCGGCAAACCGGGATAAAAATTCCTCCTCGGATTTCGGTCCGTCGCCGTAGCCCCAGCCGTTTCCGTCGGCGTCCCACGCCGTACCGCCGTATTCGCTTATCATAATAGCTCCCGACTTATATTTCTGGCGTTCCGAAAACGCCATCGGAAACGTCATATTGTTCAAATCGGAATAATGAGCCGCAAATTTTTCCGGGTTCTGCTCGTAATCATGAAGATCATAAATATCGGTCTTAACATGATAATAACCGCTTGAGTCAATGCAGGGTCTTGTAGCGTCAAGCTGCTTTGTTACTTCAAAAACCGTTTCAATAGCCTTATCAAACTGCTTATGTCCGTTAAGGTCCATAGTTTCATTAAACGGACACCAGCCTATTATCGAGGGGTGGTTGAAGTCGCGTTTTATTTCCTCCAGCCATTCCGGAAGTATCGAATAAATACATTTCGGGTCGGTATGGTCAAGACCCCAGTTCGGATATTCCGCCCATACGATATATCCCAGCTTATCCGCATAATAGAGAAATCTTTCTTCAAAAATCTTTTCATGCAGACGTGCGCCATCAAATCCGATATTCATAGCAAGCATAATATCCTGCTTTAAAGCCTCGTCGCTCGGAGCGGTATAAATTCCGTCGGGATAATATCCCTGGTCGAGAATAAGGCGCTGAAATACCGGCTTGCCGTTAATGTAAAGCGCACCGTCTTTAGAAAACACCTCTCGCAGACCGAAATAGCTTTTAACCTCATCATTTCCGAAGCTCAGCTTCAAATCGTAAAGTCTGCCCGCTCCCGGCTCCCATAAATGCTTTTCGCTAAGCCTGATTTCAAACGCGGTGCATCCGTAGGCATCGGAAATTTCTGTTTCGCCGCATAATTTTCCCTCGTAAAACACCTGCGCCGAAAGGTTCGCCTTTCCGGCAAGGTTTGCCGCAACCGTTACAGAGCAATTTGATATGTTCGGATAATATTTAACGGACTTTAAATGCTCCTGCGGTAAATATTCAAGCCATACGGTCTGCCATATTCCCGTTGTTCTGGTATAATAGCACGCCACGGAATTATACTCAAAGCATTGCTTGCCGCTCGGAATACCGGAATCCCTTGTATCGTCCTCGCAATAAACGGTAATCTCGTTTTCGCCGTTTATTATATATTCGGTTATATCAAATTCAAAGGAGACATATCCACCCCTATGCTCGCCTGCCGCCGTACCGTTAATAAAAATTCGGGTATAATAATCCGCCGCACCGAAATGCAGGATAACCCTGTTCTCGCCGCTGTTTATATTTATTCTTTTCTTATACCATACTCCTGCCATAAAATCCTTATTTCCGACGCCCGAAAGCTCGCTTTCAGGACAGAACGGCACGCATATAGCTCCTGAAAGCTTTTTACCGTTCTGCTGCAGACCTCTGAAAATTCCGCTTCGGGAATTATCGATTTCAAACTCCCATATTCCGTTCAGGTTTTCCCAGTTTTTCCGCTCAAACTGCGGTCTCGGATATTCGTTTCTTTCCGCTCTCATAATTAGCTCCTTAAATTTCAGTCAAAAGCACCATCGGCGACTATTAAATATTTTCTCAGCAGCGAAAGGTCGTCTGCGTTCACATTTCCGTCAGAATTGCAGTCTGCCCCGTCTCCCCTGTCAGCAGCGCAGCCGGATATTATTTTTTTGGTTCTCACAAGATCGGTTATGTCTATCCTGCCGTCGGAATTTGCGTCGCCATGCAGCCGGGTTACATATCCTGCATCAGTATAAGCGGTTTCGCCGCCGGCTACTGCCCTGATATCGGAAATAACAAAATCGCTGCCGAACGCCATTCCGGTTGTTTCAAATTCCAGCACAGCCATACCTATTCTGTCGTCCTCAAAGCTCCTGACTCCCGCTGTTTTAAGCGTTTCTCCGTCAATCTGCACAGCGTTGACCGATGAGCCGGCATACTTCAATTTATCTCCGTTAAATCTAAGTACGGCGGAAAAGCCGTCGCACAGAAAATCCGAGGTTATGACAAGCTTTGCAATCTGTCTGCCGTTTTTATATCCGTTTGATACTCCCAGACGAATATTCTTTTCTTTACCTCCTGCGGTTTCATAGCCTATTTCCGGATAAACCGAAATATAATCCGGGGAAGTCTCAACAAAATTTGAGGCGTTTCGGAACATTTCTCTTTTAAGTCCGCGGCAATACCGGAAGCTTATGTTTTCAAGTCTGTAACAGCCGTCGCTTACCGTTTCAAGTGGACTGTTGGCGCAGGCACGGACAGAATCGTTCCAGGAGCCTGTGAAATCACAGCCGGAAAAGGTTATGTCGTGCGGTATGGGTCCCTCTATATTATCCTCCGGATAAAGCACTAATGCAAGCATTTTTAACCGGGAATTTTCAGCCGTTCCCCCTGCTCCCTTAAATCTGAGCGTTCCCTCAAAATCGCAGTCGATAATCCGGGAATTCGGCGCGGCATGAGAATCAATATAAAAACAGATATTCTCGCCCGCGGTCAGGCTGCCGATATTATCGGAAAGTCTGTAATGATTTGATTTTTTGTCAATTACCTCTGAAACGGTAGTTTTAGCCAGCAGCTCGCCCGTTGCCCTATTGAAAATAACCGCGCTTGAGCCGGGCTGAACCTCACCGTACGACCCGCCTGCGAGCAAGCTCCAATAGCATTTTATCTCATTCGGCGCTAAAACCTCGTTTACATACATCATATTTGAGGATATATTTATAATATCGTCTCCGAGTCCGGTTACAAGGCAATTTTTCCATACGATAGACGCTGTGTTATACTTGCAATGAAAGCCGTCGCGCCAGCCGGTAAATACAACCGTTTCATCACTCTGCGGCCGGAGATTTACGTTAGAGAACATAACTCTGCCGCTGTTTGACGAGACGACAAATCCGAAATTCGCATAATTGGTAAGCTCGATATTTTCAAGAGCAATATCGGTATTGTGCGAAATGTTTATAGTACCGTTTTCTTCTATATGACCGACACCGGGCGTTGGAACTATTACCCGTCCGCCGACAGGAAGATTTTGAAAATTCTTTTCCGTATTAAGAGTTTTATCGTTTAAATCTATGTATATATCGTAGTATCTGTTTTTTGAATTGAAAACCGTTATCTTATCCAGAAAAAGATAGGTTCTGCTTGTTTCGTTTCTGCGCTCGCCGAGAGCAAATTCGGAGTTTTTAAAGTTATATGTTCCGATAAGGTCAATATCCCGGTCAGACGAAACTCTGATAAAGCTCTCCTCCGTATTCTTTAAAAGAATTTTCCCGACAAAATGCGAGGTTTGTTTTCTGCCAAATTTCAGTCCGCTGACCTTCAAATTTTCGCAGTTATTTATATTCATTGATTTTTTGCCGCCGCCTACGGTTATAACGGCGCCGTTACCTATAATAAATGAATTTTTAAGTCCTGCGGCTTCTATTGCAAATTTACTTTCCGAGCAGCTTTCAAAATAATAATTTTTGTTTTCCAAAACAAGCGCGGCATTTTCCCCGGCGCCGTTAAAATCCTTAATTGCTGCGGCAAAAGCGGCAGAGTCATCGGTAATGCCGTCTCCGGCAGCGCCGTAATCCGATATACGTATAATCCTTGTCTGCTTTTCTCCTGCCGAAAGGTTTAAGGGCGATGAATAAAGAACAGCATCGGCGGAGGCTTTTTTTGCAGATAAACTACCTATGCTCTCCGGACCTAAAGCCAATGCAGCCGAAAGCACAAAAACAGCGGACAAAACGGCAAAAGCCGCCGCCGACACCCTTCTTTTCACTAAAATACTTCCTTTCTCATTTAAAGGGGAAAATCAGTTCCATTTAAATGAAATTGATTTTCCCCCACTTAGCAATATCAAAATTCTTTTTTACAGCTGAGGAATATTTATTACTTGCCGAGACTTACTCCGGTTATTCCGAGAATATACTTTCTCAAAAGAGCAAGGTCGTCGGCTGTATATTCGCCGTCGCCGTTGCAGTCCGCGCCGGGCTGCTTTTCAACCCCGCCGACCTTTCCTACGACCTTTTTAAGGCGCACCAAATCGATTATATCGATAGAGTCGTCGTTATTTGCGTCGCCCGTTAAAAATACGTTTGAGGTTATCTCGGAAAGCGTGGTGCCGTTATGAACGACCGCCCTTGCGTCCTCGAAAACAAAGTCGTTTTTTGACGCAGGCTGCTTTGACTCGAATTTCAGAACCGTCCAATCCGCGCTTTTCCCGTCCTTTTCTACAAAGGCGAGATTAACGCCGTCGGACGTTCTTTTAATATTTGCGCCGTCTGCGGTTAAAAGAGTATACTTTTCAGTATCATATTTCAGCTTTGCCTGATAACCGTCGCAGGAATTTGCCGTTGAAACGGCAACCGAAACAGAATAGCCGTTCTGCGCAATACCGTTTGAAACGGCGCAGCTTGCGCTTTCTCCCGCAGCCTGGGCGGCAACGGCCGCAGCGGCGGATATACTCAGCGCAGCTGCAAATAAACGAATAAGCTTTTTCATTAAAATCAACCTCCGTTTATCAGTTTGCATATGCAAAACCGTTTATATCGTCGTTTAATATAATCTGTATAATTGCAGAAACATCATCGCCGTTTACAATACCGTTATCATCGGCATCGGCATAGATTATATTTCCGGCCGCTCCGATATCCTCTCCGGCAGCTGCTCTTGCCGCTAAAACCGCGTCAAGAATATCGCGTTCAAAGCTCTCGTCTACATCGCCGTAGGCATAATCGCGCAGGTTTGCCTCGATATTCGCCGCAACATTTGCTTTAATTGAGCCGACAACAGAATAAACATATTCACCGTCCGACGAACAGAATGCTGTTATTTCATCGGAGTTTGTATTGTCGGTCAAAACGGTGCTATTAACCTTGAGCGCATATTTTCCGCTTGAAACGGAGTATGCGAAGCCTATCTTATAGCTTGCAGCCGCCGGAATCTCGCCGAGAAGCTCTAATCCGCCGTAGTCTGAAACAACGCTTACGGCAATATTTGAGCTGTTCTCAACAGACTTAAGCACAAATCCCAAACAGTTATCGCCTGCCGCCTGTATTTCATTTATGCTCTCATCCTTTGTAAATAAAACGGTTGCGGAGCTGTTTTGCTCGGAGCCGTCAATAGACAAGCCGCTGAGAACAATACTTGAATTGCGGATTGAGAACGAATCGTTATAGCGGACGCGTGCGCCGTCGGTAAGATAAGCAGCGGTTAAATTGCCGTTTGCCGGATTGACCGAGCGGACGGCGCCGCCGAGCGCCTCCCAGTTTGAAGCTACGATTTTGGCGCTTGCGCTGAACCGGTCTGCCGCAGCGACAGCCAGATAGCAGGAGGAAACCGCGCCGGACTCGCAAAATTCCGTAAATTTATTGCTGTTCTTCTCGTCAATCGGAATACGGGTTTCGTTTATGAAGAATCTGTAGCCCGACGAATCCTTGGCGGCATAGAAGGTATAGGAATCAGCCGCAGCAACGGTAATGCCGGTTTGGACAAAAATACCGTTTTCCCAGCCGACCGCAACATTATATCCGTCGGAAACGGGCAGCAGGAACACCGTTAAATTATCTGCGCTGTTTGCGTCAAATCCGGTATGGCGGGACGTATTAAAGTTAAATCTCACCCAATCGCCGGACATATCAATGTTTCCAAGCCTTATTCCCTCGTTAAGCAAATCAAATTTGTTCAGAGATACGGCATTATTGCCCGAATTGCTGTAAACGCTTTCGGTGTAATCTGCCGCCGTTTCCGGATAGGCTGCAAGGGCGCTGCTTTGCAGCGAAACCCAACCGAAATCAAACGCCTGCCTATTACCCAAAGCCGCAGGAATGTATTCAAGGGTGTTTGCATAAGAGCAAACCGAAATATATGCCTCGGTATATTTGCTGCAAAATGCTGTTATAGCATCGTTTGAATATTTAATTCCGTTTACAAAAAGATGGTATTCGTCTCCTATTTTGCCGAGAGTAAAGGTATAGCTGTCAGAAACGGGGACAACCTCCCCGATTTGAGCGCCAGAGCCTATATGCGGGCGAAGTCCGGTAATATTTCCGTCGGCATCCTTCAGAATATAAAAATCAAAGGTCAAAACTCCGTTATCGGCATCAGACACACGGGTGTTTTTGATATGACCCTCGGCGCCGAAGCCCAAGGTCAAAATCGCGTCAACCTCTGCAAGCTTCTCGCCCGACAGGCTGCCGAGCCTGAGGGTTGTTTCGGTTATGTTTTTCTTTTCATAGGTTGCAAGAGCGGTGCTGTCCTTAACGGAATATTTATATCCGCCGGAAAGCAAATCGGCAGTTTTAGTAATTCCGGTTCCCGACCAATTATCGGTTATCCATTCCGGTTTTTCAAAATTGGCTATCTTAGCATTTGCCCAAAGGCCTTCCCAAGCTCCTATCGAAAGATAGCTGTTATGCGAAAATCCGCCGTTTATAAAGTTGGTTATTGAACCATCAAAAATATAATATCCGTTAATAACCAGCGCCTTGCTTTCCTCATCGAACCAAACTTGATAGCTTTACGAGTGAGGGATTTTTGCCATCTCTTTAGTATATGTTTTGTCTTTACAAAGCTGGACTTCCATATAGTCGCTGTGCCAAACGAAATAGAATGCCAGCAGACCGTCGGTTGAATCCGTTCCGAATACTTCTCCGCCGCTTCTTCTTTCCTGCGCAAACCACATATACGCTCCGGCGGTGTCACGCGGAGTATCCTTATAGAACCCCATAACTGAATCGTTAAGATAAAACGCTTTTTTAGTAAAGTCATATTTAGCGCTTGTTCCTACCGATACGCCGTTTCGGCAATATATCTTTTGAAAACCGTCTCTTGAGGGGAAATCTGCTACCTGCGGATCGTCCAGACCGCCGTTTATCGTTGAAACAAATTCATCCTCTTCGGCTATTTTAACGTTTGCCTTTGTTCTGTATGAAGCTCCGAGAATTATATAGCTCTTATCAAACGATGCGGATTTGCAAAACTCCTCAACCCAAGAGCCGAAGCAATATGTATTATTAACCCGGAAACCGTACAGCTTGGAGCCATCGGTACCTACAGTTATAACAAACGATATTCTGTATTCGTCAGCCGCCGGGACATTTACGCCGGATATCAGTCCGCTGCCGGTCCACAAATTGAACGATACGGTTGTATTGCCTTTTTGAACCAAAAAGCACAGCGCGCCCTCTGACGCGTTTGTTGGGAAAAGGTTACTGTTCAATCTGTCGGGTCTGAAAATCAAAGAAGACCACTGCCCCGCAAGATCGTCAGCAATATTAAGTCCGTTAAGCACAAGAGTATTTACATTGAGGTCATATGCTTCAGCCGTTCCCACAATATTATCTCCAGTTGCATTAACATAGCCGTCAAAACCCGCAGCGGTTGGTGCTGACCAAGCGTCATTATTGGGTTTCTCGGTTAGCGGGCTCCATTTGCCGTTTGCTTCAAGCTCGCTGCCGACAGCCGAGACAGGCGCCGCCGCAAGCAGACTGAAAATCATTGCCAATGCCAGTAGAATTGCCAGGGATTTTTTGGTTTTCATTCAAATCATCCTTTCGTATTTCATAGAAATGCACAATTTGTTTGCACATTTCCGCCGTTTAATAGTCTAACACGCATTAAAATTGCTGTCAACAAATCACGGGCATTATAGCCAAAGCCATAAAATCACAGCCAAAACGCAGTTTTAAACCGCCCGAAAAGCATATTTTTCAGCCAAATTCAGCGTTACCTGATTTTCGGAAATATCCTCGGTATACAACCGCAGCAAATCATAATCGGGATGATAATACTTATTTTCGCCGTTAATCCACTTCCCCAGAAGGTCACCGGTCAGCTCAAATTTTTCGGGAGAAATATCCTCATATTTATCCCCGGTGTAATGGTGAGGTCCGAGCAGATTCCGGTTTCCGACGGTTATTTCCGCCTCAATGAGATTCTCTCCCCGCATAATCAATCCGGATGCGTCCAGCTTTCTTCCGAAAATCAGCTTTTCCGTATCTTTACCGTTTATTCTGAGAAACGCCATCTGAAAATTGCCCGGAATATTTAAAGAAACATCGGTATTTTCAAAAACAAATTTCTTAGAAAAGCGCAGCTTTCCGGCAAAAAAAGGAAAGCCGTCGGTTATCGGTTCGGTAACCGTTTCGGGTATTTTCCCGATGTAAAAGCCGTCCGAGCGCAGAAAGCTCCTATTACAGGACTTTGAAAAGCCCTTTTCGGAATAAACTCCGAATTTACCGCAAATAACAACCGGCTCAATTTCGTTTTCAAATATCAGGCTGTTTTTCAGGCTCTCGGTAACACCCTTGCCGAAAAGCGCATAATGAACGCTTTCATTCCATTTCCAATCAAGCTCCACAAGGCAGCAGTTAGTGCCTTTTTTAACCAGTTTCCCGATATCTGCCCGATAAAAATGCTTATTCCAGCCCTTTTCTTCTTCAAAAACGAGTTTTTTACCGTTTAACGATGTATTTCCGACTGAACATTCCTCTGCTCTTAAAAATACCGTGTCCGGAACAGCTTCAACATCAAAGTCATACCTTAAAAACAGCTTTCCCTCATAGCGTTCCTCGGTTACGGAATTGAAAATTTCATAAACGAAGCGCGGTTCGGAAAAATTTATGCCGTCCTTCGATACGCACGGCTTATCCATAACCAGATAGTTTTCCTTAAAATCAACGGCGGCGCCGCTGAAATACAAATCAACAGTCTGCGGTTCCTGCGCCGTAATAATTTTTTTCTCGGACGGAACGAGCAGGGCAAACTCATTCTTATCAAGCGATATTTTAAGAGGAACATTTTTAATTTTGAGGGAAACAGGGTCAATCCGGTCAAACGAATGATATTTGCCGCCGAAATCAAAGGTCTGTTCATATTGCTCGGTCGCAGAGCCGTTCTGAACGAAAAGGAATGAAAAATCCTTAAAGAACCGCATTGTTGAGAATAATTCCGTATTTTGGTTTTTAACCGAATAAGGTTGACCCGACGTGATTTCATCAAGGCTGCAATTCGATTTCAGATATGAATAGTCATAGCTTTCCGCCTCAAGATATTCTGGCTTGGAGCCTGCCAAAAGCATTTTTCCGCCGCTTTCCGCAAATTTACGGATAATTTCTTCGGTTGTTTTATCCATAGTCTGAATGGGCGGAATAATCAGATATTCGTATTTCCTCTTTCCGCAGCCTATTCTTCCGTTTTCGGAAAAACCAAGCTGCGACAGCAGAGTTTCATCAAGAAAATGATACGCTATATTCCTTTTTTCGAGGGTTTGACAAAGCTCTCTGAGGGAATTTTCAAGCGGTTCTATTCCGAAACCGTCATTTTCTCTTTCCCGATCATAATCAAAATAAGCGCTCCTGAGCGGGTGCAGAACGGCAACGTTTACCCTTTCCTCGCTCTCGCCGAGAAGATACCCCAAATTGGTGAAGGCAGTATTAAACTCCGATAAGCCATCCTCAACCCAAGGGTTAAACGGCGAATAATGAGCCGGAAAATCGCGCTTTCGGCTCCCGTTTTCCGCATAAGGAATTAAGTGGTGACAGAGCAGGTTTACGCCGTTTACGAACTGAAAGCCCAAAATTCTTCCCAGCTCCTCCGGAGAAATATCCCATCCGCAGCAGCCGAAGGACTCGGTAAGAATTCTTTTTTTCCCGGTCTGAGCCGCCGCGCTGTATACCTGCCGGGAGGGCAGCGAATTTTCGGATCCCCTCCCCAGGCAGTCAATTCCCGGAATATGCTCGTATTCATAAAACGGCATAACTCCCGCACAGCCGGTCATCTGATAACCGATAGTGTCCTCCTGAACAAAATGACCGGTTAATTGCACTCCCGCATTTTCGCACCACAAATATATTTTTTTTGCGAAGTTTTCAAGCATCAGCTGCTGCATTGCTTTCCAATAGCGGTATCTGAATCTGCGGTAACCGTTTTTCTTTAGGAAAAGCAGTCCGAGACCGTTAAAAACGTCCTCCCCGTAATGCTCCTTAAAATAGCCCTCAAGCATATGTGTATACGGAATGTGCCAACGCTGATACTGCGGTTCATCTGTGAAAAAGCCGCATATCCCGCCGCCTAAATTTCCGCAGAAATGCTCCTTGTATTTTTGATGCGTTTCGTTCAAAAATCGGTCAACGACATCGGGGTTTAATATATCGGTTGTTGAGACGGCAGTCTTGATTTTAAGATTGAGGTACTTGCGCCCCGCGGAAGCTTCGCCGGCGCTTACGCGCACAAGCTCATCAGTATCTATTATGTAGCTGACTGATGCGTTTGGGTCAAGCTCGCCTACCGAATGAAGAATATAGCAATCGCGGTTTTTCTCATCAGCCAACAGCTTACCGCCTGCAAAGCCGCTCGGCCATCCGTTTTCATCATACGCCCAAGCCTGCATATTGCGTTTTTTTGCCTCATCGCAGCAAAGCTTAATGCAGTCGAACCATTTTTCGGATAAATATTCGGTTTGCAAGCCGCTGCGGGCGTGCATAAAAAATCCGCCGAAGCCTTTATCGCACATCCATTCTATCTGACGTTTCAGCTCGTCTGCTTCAAGATTGCCGTTCCAAGACCAAAACGGAAGCGGTCTGTAATTTTCTCTTTCCGAAAGCCTCAGGGCTTTCAGTAATTTTTCTGTCATATATTCCCCTCAAGACCGACGCCCGAATTTCAGTCGGGCTTAGTTTCAAGCTTTAAATCAAAATCGCCGAGCTTTTTAACCTTAAAGCCGTTTGCCTTATATTCCTCATAATCAAACGCCTCAAGCTCGTCTATTGCAAGCTTATGAAATTCATAGAAGTTATGCCACCATTCGTATCCGGAGCCAAGCTCGGCGCCCAGATATGCGTCCGCAATATCGCAGCCCATCTGCGGAGCTACATAAAACGCGCCCATAGCGAGAACGTTGACTCCGTTTCCGGTTATCGCGCGAAGCGCTGCCGGAACGCTTTCAACAACGCCGGCATGAACATGGGGACATTTACTCGCAGCAATATGTATACCCATTCCGGTTCCGCAGAAAATAAGCGCACGTTCAAATTCGCCCTCGGAAATCATTGAGCCTACACGCAAGCCGACGCGGTGAAACATAAGGTCGGTATCGTCGGGGCTGCTGTCGGTTCTCACTCCGACATCGGTTATTTTCCAGCCCTTTGCCCGCAAATGCGCACAAACAGCCTCCTTTAGCGGAAATCCGGCAAAATCCGCGCCTACCAATAAATATTTATTTTTAATGCTTTTCATTTTGATAACCTCCGACTAATGGGTTTTAAGCCAATTCTGCATTCTTGTATCGGCAGCCTGCTTATCTTCCTCAACGGTCTTTGCTCCAAGACGGGTAATATCGTTTACATATGCGCTCCAATCGCTGTCGATATTCTTAACGTTATAAACAAATTGGTAACGCCATTCAAAAGCCTTCTGTGTAAGCGAGCTTGAAACCTCTTTGTTTTCACGCGCTCTTTCTTCAGCGGTAAGAGGAGCGTTATAGGTCATTCTCGGCTTCAGCGAGCCGTAATAATTCTTGAAAAGCTCCTTTTCAACAGCAACTGCCTGAGCCTCCTCCTTGGTCTTATACTTAACCTCGTTGGTAAAGAAATTCAGAACCTCATTGCTCATATAGCGCGGCACGGTATGACCGGGAACAAGCGCGGAATAATTAACGCCGTTATTTGTAAGCACCGGCTTGCCGGCGTCATTATAGTACCAATAAAGGCTCTTGCTGGGAGGTCCGTACTGGGCTGTTACGCCGCCCTCTGTCGTATAGAAATAGTCTATCATTCTTACGGCAATCTCAGGATATTTACACTTTTTCGGAATCATACAGAAAAGCGACCACATCTGCTCGACATCCATATAAGAAGCAACGTTTGTTCCGTTTCCTGTTCCGTCTATCAGGGGCATCATAGTGTAATCGTTGAGGAAGGTTTCGGCGCTCATAACGGAGGAATAGTTATTTGCGTTGACTATACCTACGGTCTTAACCGAGGCATTGAGCATAGACATTGCCTTTGTTGAGTTGATATTTCTTATTTCGTAGTTATAAAGCAGTCCCTCGGAATAGTAATCGGAAAGTGTTTTTAAGGCTGTTTTATACTCATTCATAAGATTGACGTTTAAAATCTGATTGTCCGCCGTTCTTGTAAAGTAATTATAGGTTGACACGCCGAATATTCCGTACCAGCTCGTCGGAATTTCATTGACGAACATCATCGGGATTTCATCCTTTTTGCCGTTGCCGTTAGGATCGTTATTCTTAAAGGCGCGCAGAACAGCCGTCAGGTCATTAAGCGTTTTCGGCATTGAAAGACCGAGCTTTTTGAGCCATGTTTTATTGATATAAAATTTATCGCGGTATAAGGTTTCCTGGTCCTCGCGGACAAGAGGAATTGTATACATTTTTCCGTCGTCGGAGGTGCAGAGATATCTCGCGTCCTTATACTTATCAAGCATTTTATAGATATTCGGAGCATATGCCTTGTAATCGTCAAACGAATAAAGTGCATTATCCTTAACATATGAATTCAGCTTTGAAACATCGCCGTAAAGCGCCATTCCCCAGAACATATCCGGTAAATTACCGCTTGCAAACGCCAGCGTAACCTTTTCCGAGACCTGAGCGGAGGATACCAGCTCATATTCCAAATCAATGTTAAATTTCTGGCTTATATATTTAGTAAAGGCACGCTTGCTCAAATCCGCTCCGTTGACATGGTCAACAAGCATTATCTTAAATTTAACCTTATCCTTGGCGATAGGATATCCTGTCTCATAACAGTTATTGACGACCTTTGCGCCCTTGCTTGACTTATCAATCAGGAGGCCTAAATTCTTATCCGTATCCATATCGGCGTTATCCGGAACGGATGCAGACTTACCGCTTTCAACAACATCGTAGCCCAGCACCTCGTCCGACCCGGATGAGGAAGTATCTTTCTTCCCGCACGCGGAGGCGGAAAGTCCCATACAGACCGCCAGCGCAAGAGCAAACCACTTTTTACAAATGTTTTTCATAACATCACCCTTTATTATTTTTTATGAAATCTGAATTTCTTCAGTATTTTCCTTATTCGCCGGTTATTCCGGAGCTTTCTATTCCCTGCCGGAAGCGTTTCTGGAAGAAGAAATAAAATATCAGTATCGGCAGCACCGCCAAAAACGTAGCCGCCATTGCTACGCCGGAGGTAAAGATATCAGCGTTTGCTCCGGAAATCAAGGCTTCGGCAGAGTTCTGCGCCTGCTGCATTGCGGTATAAACCTTTGGCAGCAGCATAGGCAGAAGCATTTCCGAGCTGTCGGTAAGATAGATGCCCGGCTCATAAAAATCGTTCCAATGCCATACGACGCTCAGAACAACGGTAACGACGACAGACGACGAGGATGCGGGAAAGGCTATCCTGAAAAAGGTCATAACCGGCGTACAGCCGTCAACCGCAGCCGCCTCCTCAAGCGAACGCGGCAGAGAAAGATAAAACTGCCGGAAAAGAAATATAAACAGCGCGCCGCGAAGTCCGTAGCCGAAAAACGTCGGCAGAACAAGCGGAAAAAAGCCGCCCGGCGTTCCGAGCTTGGCATAAAGCAAATACTGCGGTATCAAAATCGTCTGAATAGGAATTACCATTGAAAAAACAAGCATCAGAAAAAACAGACGTTTGCCCTTGAATCTATATCTTGCAAAGCCGTATCCGACAAACGAGCATATGAAAACGTGACCCGCAGTTGAAAGCACGCAATATATAACCGTTCTGAAAAGCGAACTGAAATAATGAAGATGCTTTGCCGCTATTGAATAATTATAAAAATAGAACTTGTTTATTATCCAGGTGACCGACGCGTCGTTAATATCCGCAGGGGATTTAACGGAGGTTATCATCATATAGAAAAACGGATAAAGAAAAACAACGGCAAGGTCGAATAAAACGAAATATAAAATCGCTCTTGAGACCGCAAAAAGCAGAGATTTCCTGCGCAGTCCCGTTTTTTCAAGCTTTTGTTTTAATGAAAAATTCAAAATATCGCCCCCGTTAATTATTGTTCATCTTTTTGATAAACGGGCTTATTACGGCAAAAATCACGCCTAACAGAATCAAAACAACCGAAAAATATATCCAGCTCATTGCGGAAGAATATTCAAACTTATTCTTTTCAAAGCCCTGACTGACTATATAATTCAGCAGGTCGTTATCCTCAAAGGCAAAGGAAATAACGGTATAAACAGCGTTAAGCAGCAGTATCGGAGTAGTCATAGGCAAAGTTATTTTCCAGAATATTTCCCATTCGCTCGCACCGTCAATTCTCGAAGCCTCATAAAGACTCGGAGAAATTCCCTGAAGTCCGGAAAGGAAAAGCACTATCTGCACTCCCGAGTTCCACATTATCAGGGTTATCCGGTTAAAGAAATCGGTAATATACCTTGTGAGAGTTGACCCCAAATACTGCTGAACATTTGCCGGCAGCAGCATTCCCCTTGCGATTTCCATACTCCCGGACTGCACGTTCTGACCCAACAGCTGACTCATTATGTATCCCGTTCCCAGAAGAACCGGCAAAAAGAAAACCAATCTGAAAAAGCTGCGAAGCTTAAAGCTTCTGTTTAATATAACTGCAGTTATAAGGGAGAATATCAAAATCATCGGCGTGTCTATGAGCATAGTTGAAACGGTGCTCAGAAGCATAGGCAGAAAGCTGTCGTCAACAACGAACGCCTCCTTATAATTTTCAAATCCGGCAAAGGTCATATTATAGCTTGTAAGGCTCTTAATATTACCGAAGCTCATAAGAAATGAAAACACGACCGGGTAAATCAAAAGAAAAACCGTTGCAAACAGCCAGGGGGATAAAAAGACATATCCGGCGCGATTTTTCCGTTTTTCAAAACTGGTTGCTTTTCCCATTGCTATTCTCCCGCAATTAAATAGTTTTTGCCGCCGACGTTTTTTCCGTCAAGCTCAAAATCCGTCTCATTATAATTTATAAAAACCTGAGTTCCGTCCGAATAAACAACCTCAATAACGCCGTCGGCTAATATTGTATGCCGCTCCATCGTTTCGGCTTTTAGGTCTGCAAAGTCCTTTTCGAGCCTTAATACGGTTGTTTTTATTTTCTCCCTCCAAACAGAAAATTCGGAAGAGAAAAGGCTGTTATAATTCGACTTTAAAAGTCTCGCCGTGCTTTCCCAATTCAGAATATAGCTTGGAACGCATCCGTTCTCAACCCATTCAAGCACACAGCGCTCATAATCGTAATGCGTGTTTCCGGCTGTTCCGGTATACGGAATATAGCCATGAACAACCATTTGATAAAACGGAACCTTTTCGCTCGTAAAGGTATATCCGCTGTCGTCGGACGGCAGCGAATAAATCATATCCGCAGCCGAAAGCGCATAGGCGTTTCCGGTTGTAACACCGACCTGACCGCCGTTTTTGCCGATTTTTTTCATCGCCTTCAAATAGCTGTCAACTATGCCCTGACGGGAAACGAAATTACCCTTGGAATAGTTAGGATAAACCAATTTTCCGACAGTAAGGAAATTTATTCCTATATCATCGAAGGATGAAGCAAATTTATCTGCGGCGGACGAAATAACGTTTTTTGCGTTAAGAACATACCGTGTTTCGGTTTTATCGCAATAGAATTTACCGAAATAGTTTCTTGCCGCATCCTTGCGCATATTAAATTTGCCGGTATCTTTATCGGCGATAACCGTTTCAACATCCAAAGACAGCCTGCCGCCGCTTTTTTTGAGCTGAGCATTCAGCTTTTCAAGTCCTGATTTTCCGCCGAGCTTTCTTTCCGCCTTGATTTCGGTCGGAATTCTGTCCCAGCCGCCGCTTGACCATCCGGAAAGAACCGTATCCTGCCCCTTTATCCCGCTTTTCGCAAAATAATCGGAAATTTTCCGAGCTTGAGCATAGGTTGTCATTTTACAGTAGGATTTACCGAAAATTCCGTTTTTCTGCACTCCGCAGAGGATATTCAGCGAAACCGAGGTATTTTCAACGCTCTCATGCTTATACAGTATTTTCTTATCGGTCAGATATTTTCTGTAAGCCCTCGCCATACCGCCGTAATTATTCTCATCGCCGCTCAGCAGCTCAAAATAACATCCGTGGTCCGAACGGGAGCGCTTATCGGTCAGAGCGGAGAAATTAGTGTCGTTCATAAGCATATCCGAATGGGTGCGGTAATGGAAAGACGCATATACGCGGTACAAATTCTTAATCTGATAACCCGGCATACTTATATTTATCTTCGCATCAGCCTCGCCGCTTTCGATTATTGCGAGCAGACCGCCGTTTTGAGTTGAAATTCCCCAAACGGGCAGCAAAGCGCCGTAAATATTATCCTCCCAGTTTCTTTCAAGCTGAACAAACGACAAATCGCTGCTGCCGTAAACCGAAATCTGCTGCAAGGTGTCATCGGCGCCGTTCTTTTCATCAAATCTCATAATCGCGCCGCAGCCGTCCGGATAAAACATATATCCGTTTTCTCCTCTTATAACGGCACCGAAATTCTGAAGCATTGATATTGAAATGATTTTACCGCCGTTTTCCTCTTTAATGGATTTATCCGGAATCGTATAGTAAAAACCGTTTTCGCGTATTCCGAATTCGACCGAAAAGGATATTCCCGCCTTTTTTATCGACACTTCAAGTATAAGTCTTTCGTTTTCAACCGACGCGCTCGCCCTGATGTCCCTGTTGCTGCCGTCATAAAGAGTATATTCGCTTACGGCTTCGGATTCGTCTGCCGCCATAACGCTTAACAGCGCGGACGATATATTGAACGACGGTGACTCCTGATATAAAAACTCATCGGTTATAACGTTTGACCATACCCTGCCGTCCCTTGCGAAAACGAACAAATCCATTCCCTTCTCATCGAAGCAGAGCTTCAGATTGGAATTTTCGGCAACCGTTATCATTTCCGAGCTTTCCGGAGTTTTCAGAGAAATATCTTCCTCTCCGAAATCATCCAAAAACTCAGAAATATCTATATCCGCCTCATATCCGCCGTTTTCGGCGGAGCAAACAAACGCTGAGGAAAGCAAAATTATGCACGCCAGCAAAAAACAATTAAATTTCCGCATATCCTGCCCTCCTAAATAAATTTGAACCTTATTTCTTCAATCAAATTGAAAATCAGGGAAAAAAGCTGAACTGTCAGCGCATAGAGCAGCAGCAAAACCGCCCACATAACGACTATTGCAAAAAGCGACAGCAACGTTATTCCGAAAGCTTTTGAAATAGTGTAATCATTTAAAACAACCAATGAAACGAATAAAAGAATTATCATCCAAAGCAGTCCGGCATAACGTATGCACATAAAAAATCCGGTTTCCTCGCTGCTGAGGAATTGAGAAACGATAATTGAAATCAGGGTAAACGCCGTATACGGAACGGTGCAGTAGCCTGAGACGGTAAGCTGTTCCTTAAACGTGCTTTCTCCGTCAATCAGAGCCGTCATAGCATAGCTGCATATCACCCACGACAGCAGCGGCACGGTTAATATTGCAAATTCAAGCACAAGGCTTATGCTTTCACGGCTTTTAGCTGCCAGCGGAAAATGAACCGTATATCCGTATACATAATCCGATACAAAGGCGATGAGATAAAGCAAGACCGTCTGCCAAACCGGAAATTTCTTTTCCCGCTTGACAATCTGCATACAATCAACCGGATAGCAGGTTATCAGCAGTATTCTTTTCAAAAAGCTCATTTTCCGCCGCCTCCGTAATAATAAGTGTCAATCGCTTTCCTGCCCTTAAAAAACAGCAGCCTTATAAGGAAGTAAATCAAAACGCCCAAAACGGCGGCAGCCAGAACTATCCATCCGAAATATTGCCGGAAAATCTCATGGCGGTATTCCGAAAAAGCCTTTGAGTATCCCGCTTTATCGTCAGAATTCTTGAAATACGACATAGCGGCTTTATAATTTTCCTGCTTCATACTGATATTTCCCATAGCCGAGTTAGCGAGCGAGCAATTAACGTTCACATCCAGAACCCTGTTCCATTTTTCCATAGACGCCTCGTATTTACCGTTTTCAAAAAGCATATATGCGCTGTGGATGCTTTCTATATAGTCGGTAGGCGAAAACCTATGCAGAGTTCCGTTTGAGGAATCCAGAACAAACACCTCTCCCTTACTGTTTACGTCAACCGCAACCGGAGTTGCAAACTTGCCTCTGATATTTCCTATTCCTCCGAAAACCGCAATCATTTCGCCCTTTGAGGTAAAGCTGTATACCTGACAGCTGTATTTTTCCAGAGCATATATAATACCGTTTTTATCAACGCCGATATCAATGAAATCCGGACCGAATGAATTAGTTGATTTATCCTCCTCGGTCGCCTGACCGTAAACTCCTTCGGGGAAAATATTCTTTCCGTCAACGTTCAGTATTCTGATTTGATTTTTAGTATCGTTTGCAACCGCGTATACAAGGTCGTTTTCGCCTATGGCGAAAGCATTGTATGCCGCCGCCTGTTCGGTTTTCATCTTCTTTTTCTGAATTTCGCTTCCGAAGGTTCTTATAAAAAACTCCTTGAGATTGAATGAAACCTTATTTGCTCCGACAAAGCCCTTAAAATCGTTCTTTGCGTCAATCATCATAAACTGCTGCGAATAAATAAGGTATATCAGCCCCTGCCTGCTTACCGCAAGCCGATTAACCGAAAAATCAGCCATATCGCTCAGCAGGTCGGTTTCCGGCTTAACAAAGCTTTCGATAAGCTCATCCGTTTTATTCAGGTGAACAATCTGCTGATTCCCCGTATCTGAAACAAAAAGGTCTCCGTTTTCGGTTACGAAAACGCTTTTCGGGCCTGAAAGTCCGCCGGAGTTCGTGAAATCACGGTTATAGCTGCCGTCCGGATTTAATTTGATTATCCTGTTTTTTTGACCGTCCGCAATGTATATACTGTCGTCGCTGCCGATAAAAATATCGGTTGCTTCGCGGAAGGTTGAACCGCTTTCTCCGAGATCGGATATAACCTGGACTGCCTTATAACACAGCGGTGTTTTTATCCTTTTATCATTCTCAATAACAAAATTCATTTCCGGAGCCGCAAAAACAGGTGCGGAAAACAGCATAAGCGACATTAAAATCGAAAAAATCCGTTTAAAATATTTTTTACCCGTTTTAATTTTCATTTTTCCCTCACTTAATTCCCGAATGAGCCATGGTCGAAAGCACCTGACTTTGCATAAGCAGATAAACTATTATAACCGGCATAGTCATAACAAAGGTTGCCGCTGCGACCGCTCCGGCGGTAGTTATTGCGGCGGCTCCCGTTCCGGATATCATCTGCACAGCCAGCGGCAGGGTTTTAAGAGTTGCCTTGCTTGTATAGATAAGCGGTCCCATATAATCGTTCCAGCTTGAAATAAAGGAAAACACAATAAGCGTCGCGCAGGCGGGCTTCATCATCGGCAGAATGATTTTCCAGTAAATGTATATTTCTCCGGCGCCGTCCATTCTTGCAGCCTCAAGATATGCGTTGGGGATTTGCTCTATAAACTGCTTCATCAGGAAAAAGTTGAACGCAACCGCTATTTTGGTTACAATCAGCGCGGCATAGGAATTAAGCAATCCCAGCTCCTTAACTACAAGATAGCTCGGAATCTGCGTTACTGACGCAGGAAACATAAGAGCAGCCAAAATCACCGAAAAGATTATATTTCCTCCCTTTGGATTTTGCTTTACAAGACCGTAAGCACCGAGGGTTGAAACGATAACCGACGCCCCGACGCTCAGCACCGTTATAAAAAGACTGTTAAAAACATATCTTAAAAACGGCACTTCCGAATTGCTGAGGCAATTAAACAAATCCCTGAAATTTGAAAAAGAGGGGCGCTTTGTAAAAAAGGTCGGAGGGAAGAGATACAATTCGTCAATAGGCTTAAACGCCGTTACAACAAGGTAAACCAGCGGCAGAGCCGTAAAGCAGACCATTATAATTAAAAATACAAACAGCGCTATTTTCGACGCTTTAACCGAAAATAAGTATTTTCCGCGAAAGCGAACGCTGCGTCCTGAAACCGTCGACATCTTTTTTCACCCCATTCTCAATCAGAGGAAAGAATTTTCCTGACAATCTTACCTGCGGAAAAGGTTATAATAAACAGAACAACCGCAACGCAGGAGGCATAACCCATTTCAAAACGGGTAAAAGCAAAATCATATAAATGAGTTACCAATGTATGAGCGCAGTAATCAACGCTCGGCAGACCGCCGACGGCAACCGCAATATCAAATACTCCGAATGCCGCAACTATGGAATTTATCGCTCCGAACAGCAGCTGCGGCTTCATCTGAGGAAGTATAATATATATCAGCTCCTGCGTTCCGTTACGTATTCCGTCGATTTTCGCCGCCTCGCTCAGCTCCTCGGAAAGTCCCTGAAATCCGGCGATAAAGGTAAGAAAAGTTGTTCCCATTCCCATCCATATCGAAATAAATATGATAACTCCCAGCACGTATCTTGTATCAAGCGTCCATTGTATAGGAGAGGAAATAATCCCGATATTCATAAGAAAGCTGTTTATAAAACCGTAAGAATCGGACGAGAAAAAGTACAGCCATATTGTACTCATGGCAATTCCGCTGCAAATTGACGGCGCATAAAAAGCGAGAGAAAAGAAATTTCTCATTTTTCCGGTCTGACAGATAAGCCAGGCAAAAACGAAGGACATTATGTAAGTGACAGGTCCGGAAATAAATGCGAATGTAAAGGTATTTTTCAGGGCGATAAGAAAAACATCGTCCTCCAAAAACAGATAAACATAGTTGGACACTCCGACAAAGCTCGGCGCGCTCAGCATATCGTAATCAGTCAGGCTCAGCACAAGCGAAGCGCCGACCGGAAGAATTGTAAAAAGAAAAAACAGCAGCAGATACGGCGCAAGGCACAGATAGCCGACCTTTGTGTTTCGGTAGCCGTATACCATTGATTTCTTTCGTTTCAAACTATTCACCAACCCATAGCAATGTTGCATTTATCAGGACTTCTGTTTTTTTCTGCGGCGCTCAAGCTCGTTATCGATTTCCTTTTTTGCATTTTCAAGAGAATCTCTGCAATCCTGACTTGAAATTGCAGACTTATTATAAGCGGTATTGAGATAACGGGAAGTATAATATCCGCCCAAAACGATAGGAAGTCCCTTTGCGTCGGAGAAGCTTTGCTTAATAACCTCAAGCTCGCTCCTATCCCACGCCATACTGCAAAACGACTCAATATTAGCCGAATTCCATCTTGAAGCGGCTCCCATTTCGGATTCAATCAGATATCCGAATTCGGTCTGAATTTCGCCTGACATCCACCATTTAACGAAATTCCATGACTCCTCGGTATTCTTCTTTCCGTTATCCAGTACGATAACGCTTGTTTCGCTGCCTCCGGCTCTTGTATAATCAACGGTTCCGTCGCTTTTTCTGTGACCCGGAAGTCTTGAAACACCCCAGCGTCCTGCAATTTCGGGGGCGGCGGTAACAAATTGCAGATATGTTGTCATATCGCCGTAGCCTATGGGACATTCGCCGCTCCTGAAACGGTTGAAAAAGTTTGCAGAGGTCGGCAGACCGTAGGTTGTAACCAGCCTTGTAAGTTCCTCAAACGCGCTGTTAGCCGCGTCGGAGCCGAAGTCGCAGGCTGTCAGCTCATCGTTATAGACCTTTCCGCCGAGCTGGTATAGAAATGTCGGATAAAGAGTCCAGCCGGTATTTAGAGGAAGATACAGCTTCATATTATTCTGAGTAAGAACCGGAATAATACTCTGGTAAACGTCGTCCCAGGTCTGCGGGAGAGGCAGAGACAAATCGGCGAGTATATCCTTACGGTAAATCAAAACCGAGAAATTCATCGTTTCCGGTATTCCGAAAACCTTTCCCATATATGTATTCGGAACATAATTTTCGGGATACGTGGTCGCTTTCAGCTCTTCAAAGCCTTCCATATCATTAAGAGCCGAAAGAACGCCGCGCATTGCAAATTCTCCGACAGACTCCGTTGCCACGCCGAGGCAGACATCCGGAGCTGTTCCGGACGCAATCGAAAGCATAAGAGTATTTACCGAACCGGCGTTAAGCTGACCGGCGGTTACAATATTCATATTAACATTTATGCCGCTTGACGGCGTAAAGCTGTTGTCAATAAGCTCCTTAACCGCCTCACCCCAGGATGTACCTCTTGAAATCCAGACATCTATCGTCCTTTTGCCGGACATCCCGCCGCTTGCGGAGATGTTGTCATAATCCTTTGAAAACGAAATTACGAAATTAACGATTGTTGAATAGAAATTCTGGAAGAAGTTTGAATGTTTATTTCCAAGCTTCCCGTCCGGCGGGCTGAAAACAACATAATCCAATCCCAGCGGAGCTTCCGAAAACTGACTTATCCACGAGCTGTACTGAGTTACTATCGTATCGAGATCGCTGATACGGCGCGGCAGCTTAAAAATATTCTTTTGAATACTTTTAACCTGATTTATCATATTTTTAAGCTCGTTATACTTTGCGGTATCGCGCTTTGCGATATCGCTTATCATAGTCATCATACGGGACATATCGGAGGTTATCAAATCAAGGGTATCGTTCAAATCCGGTATCTTCTGACCAAGGTTATAATCATAGTTATAATCCGGGTCGCTGCCGATTATTTTTCTTATTTCAAGCAGCAGATCCGAAAGCGTTTGAGCGTCCTTCTCCATAATATCGTTCAGCGCTTTATATTTTCCGAGCAGGTTGGTCAGCGTTAAGGTATGGCTTCCCTCGCTCAGATAAATGAGATACGGTTTATCGTTTCCCAAAACCTCTGTCCTCCAATAGCTTTGATTATAAAAGCTGTATTCCGAGAACTCCTCAAACGGAACCCTGCCGTCTATTTCAATCTTTTTATATGACGGCAAGCCGTCGCGGTAATTCTGATAGTCTCTGAAAGCGAGCTTATAAAGCCCCGCCTTTTTAACATCAAAGGAAAATGTTATCGAAGCGCCGCAGTCCTTTCCGTTGTCCCCTCCGACAATATTCATAACGGTATAGCCGCGGGAAATCGGAGAACAAAGAGGATCGCCGTCCGAGCTCATACGATAAGTGCTGCGGTTTGAATAAGCTATTGAGTCCTCAGCCTCAAATATAATCTCCTCATCGGCTTTTGAGACGCCGGAGCTTTCCCAGTCGGTTATAACGGTTTCATACGGTAACGGAGGAGTATATGTATCGAGGAAAAAATTTGAAACATAAAGTGACATACTCACATAGCCGAATTTGAAATAATGCTCTCCCGCTTCAAGATACACCTCAAGCGGACGGCTGTATTCGCCGTCGCCGTCATATAAAACGTTTTCCTGCCATATGCTTTTCTGCTCCATTCTCGGACTGACTTCATCGCCTGCGGCATTCTTTTTGGGAGAATCGGAAACATACCACTTTCTTTCAAAGCGAAGTGTATTCGCCTGTTCAAAAGGAATTTCACCGTCTAAGGTCATACTTCTGACTATATCCGCGCTTGCCTTGGTGTCGGCAAGGTAGGTAAATCCGAATGTATACAGTCCGCTTGACGGAACGCTTATCTTAACCGTGCAGCTGTCAAGGCTTTCATCCCATAAAAAGACGTTTTCCTTATCCGCAAAGCTGCAAAGGGCAGGTTTTTCTCCGTTATCGGCTGAAAAGTCGCTGCTGAATATTCTTTCGTTTATTTGCGCAGGCTTATAGCCGTTTTGCTCATATTCAGCAAGCTTTTCGGAATAATCGGCGCTTTTCTCATAGTTAAACCGAACAGGCTTGTTTTCCGAGGAAAACATTTCGGATAAGGTTTCGGCGGAAGCTTTTCCCGCATATTTAACTGTCCCGGCTGCAAGCAGCAACGCCGAAAGAAAAAGGCAGAAACACCTTTTCGCTTTATTCATAAAATCTTTCCTTTCCGAGAAAGCGCCGCTTTTTTAAGCTATGACCTCAGCTTTCTTCTTTTGTTCCTTTTAATCAGCAATACTGCCGCGAATCCGGCGCCTCCGAGCAGAACCGCGCCGCCGGCTATCATCAGAGCGATTTCCCATTTTTCAAAAATAATGCCATGCGCTCTTTTTATCAGCCGCCGCTTTCTGATATTTACCTTTTCCAGAAGCTCGCGCGGATCCTGACCGGCGTCTGTAATGCCGTCGTCGTCAAAGCTGAAATCGCCGTCAGGGCTGTAATTTATGTCATCGTCAAAATTATCAAAATCCAAATCAAAATCGTAGTCTCCGACAATTTCAACGGTTTCGCCGCCGCCTTCTCCGCCGGTCTGAAGCTTGGGCTTTTCAACAATGTTTATATTGCTTGCGGCAAACGCCGTATATCCGCCGATACCATAATGCAGCTGCTGACCGGAGTGGGTCTGCATAAATTGATTTAAAACTCCCGATACCCTGTTCATAAGCAGTCTTCCGTCAACGCATAAATACCAGTTTTCATCCTCAGGATCGTCGCTTCTTCTTATATCAAAGGTATGCTCGGAGCCGTACCAATCGAATTCATAAGAGGTTATTACCGAAACGGTCGATGATTTCCCGTCGGCAGCCCAATGTCCGAACTGGGCGTTCATTCCATAGGGAGTTATAACAAAGACAACCTTATTGACCGTATCTCCGGCGCCTACGGGCAGATAATCATTTGATTCGCCCGTATCCGAAACGCAGAAATAGAGCCATCCGCCGATATCGTCTATTTTCAGGCTTACAGCCGTTTTATTCATATCATAGGCAAGCTTTGTATAGGCAAATGCTCCGCTCTGGATGTTGCAGCTGTATCCCGTTTTCTGATTTCCGGAAAAGCTGCCGCCGACTCCGTTGTAGCAGTTCCAGCCGCCCTCATCGATATAATTATCGCCGGGCGTCTGTTCCGTAATTTTAATCTGCTCGGCATCAAGACCGCCGAAGCCGCCGATACCGTAGCGCAGAGCCGAGGTCCCGTTGCGCTCGATAAAGCTGTCGAGCATTGGAGATACGGCGGACGATTTCATAATATTATCGACCCATAAATACCAATGTCCGTCCGAACCCATACGGACATCAAACGTATGAGGCTCGTTCCAGTCGTAATCTATTGTATCGAGAGTCACAAGTCCGCCCTGGAAATTGCTCGACCAAATATTTATCTGCGCCCTTTTAAAATTCGACTGCGGAACGATAACAAAAGCGGCGCGGTTCGGCTTTTTATTGCCCGACGGCAGAGGATTGCTGTCCTCAATACCTGTTGTTGATATTGAAAAATAGAACCAATCCTTAACCGAGTTTACTTTCAGCGAAACGGAGGTTTTTGTTATGTCATATGTTCCGTTGGTAAAAGCGAAAATCTGCTTATCCGGCTTTGAAACGGAATATGTTCCGTCAGCTTCAAGCGGCAGCTCGCCGCGCGTATCGGAGAAATACTTCCAGCCCGGCTCGTCAATGGGATTAGGTGTAACGGGGCTGTCGGAAATTTTCAAAACGGAAAGCTCAAGTCCGTTTTCGCTGCCGAGTCCGTAAAACAGCTCGCCGGAGGTATTTGAATTCATAAATTCATTAAGCGCATTTATGACTTTATCACGAACGGTTTCGGCATCTATCGCAAAATACCAATTTCCGTCCTGAGCCTTACGGACATCGTATGCGTGTTTCCTGCTCCAATCGTAATCAATAACGCCTATTTGCGCAAGAGAGGAAAAATCATCGGCTGCGGCGAAGATTTTTGCCTTTTCTCCGCCGTCCGGCTCAATCACAAAGGCAAAACGCTCCGCATTTCTCTTTTCTCCGAGCACTTCAAAATTTCTGTCCGAAGCATCGGTTTTTGAAATCCAAAACATAAACCTGTCTGCCCCGCTCTTTCGGGCAGCGAAAAGAGAATATTCCGTCTGATTATAAATATTGTTTGTCAGAACCGTAACCCTGCCGGTTTCTTTCAGAGAATATCCGTCGTTTTCATTTCCCGGCGCATTATAAGCGCCCGCATCGGTTATTACCAAAAAGCCCTCAGGGTCCTCAGGCGGCTCGAATGCAAACACATCTATATCTCCGCCGGCGAAATTATTTGCCGCAAAGGCAATATAAGCCGGCAGGCTTCCGCCATCTCCCAAAAAGTCGGAAATATTTTTAGCCGCGGTCAGGCTTTCTGCGTCGGTCTTTACGCTTACGTCAAGATAAACGTCGTTGACCGCCAGCACCCATCTTTTATATCTTTTTATAAATTTTATGCTGTATTCGTCAGCCTCGGCAACGGTTCCGAGCAGTACCTTTTTTCCGCCGTTGCTGTTAAGTATGTTAAATGCAATTCCCGCCTCGGTTTTTTCAATCAGTAATGAGACGGCGTCTGACGAGGCGGCGCAGGGAGCATGCTTTGAAAGAGATTTTCCGAGATAAATCAAAGCGCCGTGAGAAAGAGTGTTTATTTCCGGAACAACAAGGTTTGAAATTTTTATTCCGGTTTTAAATAAATCATATTTTTGCGGAGAAACAACATTCTGACCGGCGGTAACGTAAATATACCGGCTGCCGTCGCTGTTAGGTCGTACCTGCGCCTTTCCGCTGCCGCAGTACTGATACCATTCCGAACGGCAAACAAGCAGTCTTGCCTTGAATTTGCCGTAAGCCTTAACGGCAACATACGCCTGCGGCTCCGATTTCGCAAATTTTTCTATTGCGGAATTTGCGCTTAAAATTACGCCGTTGACCTTCAGGGCATATTCTCCCCCGTTTTCGGCAATCCGTATGTCGTAGCTGTCAGAACGCGGAATGCTACCGATAATCACGGGTGTCGGCAGATTTAAGGCTATTTCGATGTTTTCGTCGGCTTCGGAAAGGGTAAAGCTGAGTATATTGCCGTTTGAAAGAGTGTTTTCCGAAAATCCGGCGCTGTTTTTGTTGAGACAAACGGAAAATTTACCGCCCGAAGAAAGAGAGACATCCGAAATTTCAAGCTTATTTTCCGAAAAATCATATTGATTTCTTGAATAGAAAACGCTTTCTGCCGCCTCTGATTCAACGTCGACCTCACCGGAATGCTGGTATACAACCGGCATCGGCTCGGCTGTATCGCAATCCCATAAATGCTCTGAAATTCCGACATTGCCCTTCATCCAGTTCGACGCATAAAGGCTTACATAGCTTTTCTTAAAAAATCCCTTTTTTCCGTATTCGTCTATAAAGCTGTGCGTGAAAATCTTGTCATTTATCTGCACAGCATAGGAATCACTGCTTTTTTTCAGAATACGAATGGTGTATTCGTCAGAAAAAGGCAGATTTCCGAGGTCATAGCCTCTGTTGTCTTTCCAGAAAAACAAACGGTAGAAACCGTTTTTCGGTTCTATCAGCAGCGGAAGCTTTCCTTTTGCGGGGTCGGAAACCAAGCCGTTGCTTTCTCCGGTCTGTGTTCTGAAGCCTAAAAGTCCCCAATAGCCGTCGGCAATCGAAAGACTGTTCAAAACTATATCCTTTTCCAAAAGGTTTACGTTTTTCTTTGTGCTTACGGCAGCGGAGGCATTAACCGAGAACGAACAGAAATCACCCTCGCCGGAGTCTGACAATCCCGGATTTCCTACCGAGGCATACCAATCCGAAGCCGCTCCGCTGACAGTAAGTCCGCAGAACAAAGCAGCAAGCATTGAAATAACAGACGTTACCGCTATTATTTTCACCAACAATTTTTTCATAGTGTTCCCCTTTCCTGCAAACGAATTACAGATATTCTGCCGGTAAACTGCTTTCAACAGTTGTTTTTCCGTTTTTAACAGTCAGCCTTATCGGAACGCCGTCCCGCTCAAAGCAAAAGCTGCCATCTGTTCCGGAGGACGGTTTTTCCAGCATAATTCTGCCGCCCTTTACTCCCCTGTACCCTGTCACAGCCTTAACAAGCAGAACTCCGAAATAAGACGCTATATTATGATTACAGCTTGCTCTTATATCTACGTTTTCCCAGAGCGTCCCTGTTCTCAGAGCCATTTTATACAGTATATCCTTACATTCAAGAATAACTCTTTCGGTAAGTCCTGCCTCCAGCAGGAGCGTTTCGCGCAAAATCAAACCGACGATTATATTTGAACGGGTTCTATCCTTTTCACCGTCCGAATAAGCATAGTTTTCAACGAGATTATTAAAAAGCTCTGAATATTCATTTCTGTCCGCAGCGCCGAGAAAAAATGCAAAATACTGACAGGTTTCGGTTACGTTTCCGGTTCTTACAAGCTTGCCGCCGCGCCGTATTCTGTTATCCTCAAAAAAGCTGCCGTTAAATGACTGTCTGCGGATTTCGGCGCGTATTTTTTCAGCCTTTCGGCGCATTTCGCTGTCGTTCAAGAGTATTCCGAGCTCATCTGTAAGCTTTCCGTAAAGCATATTTGCGGGATAATTCACTCCGCAGACGAGATCCGGGTCGTTGGCTCGGCTCCATTCAATAAACACCCAACCCTTTAAGTCCTCCAAAAGGCCGTCCTCATTTAAAAAGGTTTCGAGGTAATCCAACAGCCTCAACAGCCGTTTTTTATAATGCTCAGGCATTTTTCCACCGAGCGCATCCGAGCAATATTTGCATACCTCGATTGCAAACCACATTGAGCAGGTCGGCGAAAATACGCCGTCAAAATGGTCGCAGGGATAGCACATCGGCAGGACTCCGGCGGGAATATGCTCCAAATCGGGAGCTGCAATAACATTTTCTATGAAATTCCGCTCAACGGTTCTTGTTCCCGTAAAGAGACGGTCGCTTTCGGATGAAAAATAGCTGTCGTTCGTCCAGCCTGCCCTTTCTCTTCCGGGACAGTCCATAAGGATATCAACGGAATTTTGAGAATATGTGCTTACGGCGGCGTCAATTATTGCCTGAACCTTTTTGTCCGAAACGCGGCAGGAAAAGCCGACGCTGTTATTTTCGACCGTTATAATTCCGACCTTCTTTATTTCCGCCTCTCCGCCGACTGCTATAACCTTTAAAAACTTCAGGGTATAAATTTCAAATGAGGTCAGACGGTATTTGCCTGATTTCAGCCGATATTTGATAATATTCGCACATTCTCCGCGCCAAAAGCAAAGATTTTTCTGCAGGTCGGGCGATGCTGCGCCGTCCTCATCCCATAAAATCTCCTCGAATACCAAATATATTTCACATTCGCTTTTAACGCTTACCCAAAGCTCCGGCAGTCCCGTTCGCAGGGAGGGGAATTCATACAGCCGGTAAAAATCGCTGCCGTCGCAGTCCTTAATATATTCAAAGCGGCAAACGGTATCGCTTATCATTTCTTCAAGCTCGCTGTGTGGATATCCCAGCAGGGTTTCACCGATTGCATCAAGCGACCTGTCTTTCCAAACCGCTCCTTCGGGATTATACTTAACGCTCCCCTTTTCGATAACCGCACTCGGCAATACCTCGTCAAGAGACGGATATGCAACGTTTCTTTCAAGATATTTTCTCTGCTTTGCCGGTTCAATTTCAATAATCGGATACGATACCGCTTTACCCGTATATAATTCCCCGCGTTCCGGGAATTTCAGGCTTTCGATAAAGGGTCTTTGAAAGCTGTAACGCTGAACCCTCTGAACACGGTCGCAAAGCTCATAACAGGTGAAATCGCAGGAAACCGCAACCGTTTCGCCGCCGATTTTCAATTCTGCGTCAAAAAACGGCGGTTCAAGTGTAAGGTAATAGCTGTTTACCTGATATGATACAACCTCAACGGTAATCCGCATTTTTTCTGCGCCAACCTCGATGTTATAGCTGTCAACGCGGGCGCAGCCGTGAGCCGCGCGCGCAGGGCCGTAGCCTGTAAGCTCTCCGTTTACGAAAAGCCGGTAAATATCTCCGGCGGCAACGGATAAATAATATGTTCCGAGGCGGTTCTCGCCGATATCATAAACAAACGCCAGCGTGCAATTCTTAACATTTGATTTTCCTTTTCCCCAGACAGGGCATCCGAGCTCAGATTTCTGCATAATTTGCTCTCCCGAAATTAACAAATTGATATTTCATCGACTGAATTTTCCTCGAAATTCACGTCATAAAGAAAATTTCCTTTTCTGAGTCCGCGGCAATTTCTGAAAACAATGTTTTCCAAGCGATAACAGTCGCCTGTCTTTTTATCGAAAACAGAATTATAGCAGCTTATAATATAGGTTTTATCGTCAGGGTCGTCAACATAAAAATCGACATTCTCAAACAGCACATCGTGCGGCAGGGGTCCCTCCCAATCCTTAGCGAAATCAATCCACATACGCAGCAGATAAAGCTTGCTGTCCTTTACCGTATGATTGCATTTTATCCGCAGAGTTCCTCTGAAATCGCAGTTTTTAATTACGGAGCCGGGAGCAATATGCGATTCAACGCACAGCTTTACATCCTCGCCTGTCTGAGAAGAATCTATCGGGTCTTCCAATATGTAATGATTTTTTTCATAATCAACAACCGATTTAATTTTTGTTCTTCCGAGCAGCTTTCCGGTTTTTAAATTCCAAATAACAACCGGTTCTCCGGTAATATCAAACCGTTCGCTGCAATAAGAGCCGCCGGTTTCTTTCCAAACGCACTCAATATCGGTTGAACTGTTGAATTTTGAAATATAAAGCATATTCACCGACAGATTTATAATATCGTCGTTGCTGCCGCGGACGGTGCAGCCGTCCCAAATTATTTTGGCGGTATTGGTTTTGCAATGAAAGGTATCGCGCCAGGAAACAAAATCAACGGTTTCCTCAATCGGCGGAGCTGCCGAAAAATTGCGGAACAGCACCGTTCCGCGGTTGTTCCACAGCGCAAAAACAAAATACGGCGCATTCCAAAGCTTACAGTCGATAAACGAAATATTGCTGTTATACTGAATAGTAAAGGCGCGGTGTCCGCAATGCCCTATTCCCGGTGTCGGTAAAATCAGGCGCTGACCTTTATTCAATCGGTTTTTCACATTATAATGCGTTCCGATACAGTCCTCGCTCTGAAACCTGACCTTCAAAAGACTCCTTTTCCTATCGACCCAATCATAACCCTCGATAAAATAATATATACGGCTGAGCTTTTCTCCGGTATCGTGTACGCCGAAATAACAGCCGTGATTAGCGTCGTAATGCTCCTCCATAGGGAAAGAACGGTCCGCCTTAACAACCGCCGTTAAATTTTCAGCGTCAACCTCGCAGATTTCTCCGACAAAATGCGCTCTTATCTTTTGGTCAAATATCAGTCCCTTAACGGTAACATTTTCACAGCCGTCCATATACATATACGGTCTTGCATTACCGCAGAGTATAACCGTATCGTCGCCTATGAGAGTCAGATTTTTCAGATTTTTCAAAACAAGCGCGCTTTCTAAAGGCTCCATGCTTATGCCGACAAAGTAATACGCCGCTTTAGGAGAAAAATATATCTCAACCTCATCGCCGCTGTTTTTTACACATTCAAACGCTCTTGAAAAAGCCTCGGAATTATCCTTAACTCCGTCGGCTACCGCGCCGAATTGCTCTATGGTATATATTTTCTTCATATTCTGTTACCTCTCTTATGCAGCAAGCGGTATCAGCCTGACCGCTGTATATTTAAAAATCTTCTGTCAATCGGCAGGCGCCGGCGTTACGGTTATATAGTCTACGGATTTTTCGTTAAAGTTCAGTTCGTTTGAAAACAGGGACTTTGTAAGATTGGAGCAATTTTCAAACCTAATGTTTTCCAGTCTGTAACAGCCTTCCTTCCACATCGGAACGGGACTGTCGCAGGTTACGATAAGACCTGCCTTCCAGGTTCCGGCGAAATCGCAGTTTGAGAAGGTAATGTCATGAGGAATGGGTCCCTCAACCCGGCTTTCGGGTCTCAGCGACATAGCATAAAGCTTCAGTCTGCAATTCTCGGCAACGCCTCCTGCTCCCTTAAACCTGAGAGTTCCCTCAAAGTCACAGTTTATAAGACGGGAATCGGGAGCGGCATGAGAATCAATATAAAAGCAGATATTCTCGCCGGTTTTCAGATTCGGAATTTTATTAGCGAGCTGATAACGGTTATCCTCCTTTGAAACTACCCTTTTAATGGCGGTCTTTGCAATCAGCTTTCCGGTATTGCAGTCAAAGATAGTAACCTTTGCTCCGACCTCGACATTTCCGTAGCTGCCGCCGTGAGCCTCAGACCAGAAGCAGGCAATTTCATCGTCGGCATATTTATTGCTGACATACATCATATTCGATGAAATATTTATAATATCGTCTCCGAGTCCGACAGCCTTACAGTTTTTCCAAATAATAGCCGAGCTGTTGGTCTTGCAATGGAAACCGTCGCGCCAGCTCGAAAAACAAACGGTTTCGTCCGGAGCGGGAATGATATTGACGTTTTCAAGCGTAATCTTTCCGGGGTTGCCGTTGATATGAAAAACAAATTCCGCATTGTTCCAGGCGTTTATATCCTTGCAGTATAAATCGGAATTTCCGCCGATGCTGAACGAATCGGAAAGCATATGACCGACATAGGGCGTCGGAACTATAATGCGCTGTCCCTCTTTCAAATCGCAAAAATGACTCCAGGTTCCCAAAGCTCCGCTCTTGTTCGGATAGAAGCGATAAGTAAGTGTTGCCTTATCTATAAGAGCAAGCTTACTCATAAAGATATACTCTCTGTTGCCTACTCCTCTTTCCTTTTCCGCAAAGGCAAATATATCCTTGCTCGGAGTATATTCGTCATAAAATCCGAAGTCGCGGTCGGAGACTATATCGCAATATCCGTCCTGAGTATTGATATTTGTTACCGTTCCGACAAAGTGGGCGCGTATTTTCCGGTCAAAATTAAATCCGCTGACGCTGAAGCTTTTGCAATCCGAGATTGTCATAAAGCCTAAGCTGCCGCCTGCTATTATCGTAGCTCCGTTTCCGATAACCTCAGATTCGGTCATATTCCTGAATACAAGTGCGCGGTCAAAACGACCGTCATTGTCTTTTATGTAATAGCTCTTAGGTTCAAAAATAAGTTTAGAGCCGTTCCCGCCCTTCATAAACGCGGTAAGAGCGTTGGCGATTGCGTTTCCGTCGTCGGTAACGCCGTCTCCGACAGCGCCGTAATCCTTAACGTTTATAATAACGGTCTTGCGCTCATCAACCGTTTCTCCGGAGTTCGCCGAGGACGAGCCTGACGAATAAGAGGAGTTATAGGCATCATCCGAACCGCTGCTTTCGGTTCTGCTGCTCATTCTTGCCGCAAATTCATCCGGGTCAACAAATTCTCCAGTTTCGGGATCGCGGTACGCAAGCTCGGTGAAGGTGCTGTATAAATCCTTGGACGCAGGCGTACATCCGACAATGCCGACTAAAACAGCCGTTACGATTAAAAGCGAAATAGCCCTCTTAAACATATGCTCATCCTACCTTTCACCCTCATTTTAATTCGCCGTTATACCATTGTCAACAAACCGCCACAACCTTAGCCAAAAATAAGATATATTTAGCCACTTTTCTCTTAAAACTCACAAATTTTATGCCTAAATCTTCCAAAAGGTTATATGATTTTTTCCGGTTTTTATTTTTTTAGCCAAATAACAGCGTATACTAATAATATTCTTGTGGATTTTTCTCTCCGTCCGATAACCAAATTAAGGAAAAATTTTAACCATTTTTTCAAAAAGCTATTTACAAATCAAAGGCAGGCGTTTATAATAAAACCGTGTTTCAAAAGTCCCTCCGCAGCGATATCGGAAATACTTCCCGGCATCTGATTTTAAACAGCAAGGAGCGCTGAAATTGAATGTTTCGTCAAACCCTATGAAGTTTTTATTGGAAAAAACTCACGATAAGCCATACAGCGAGCCGGAGCACCAGCACCAGTGCTATCTGTTAGTCTACTGTAAATCGGGATGCGGCTTTTTCGCCGTGAACGGAATAAACATTCCGTTTAAGCCGAACACATATGTCGTTTTTCCGCCCTGCTGCAATATTTCGGAAATAGGCAGCGACACGGTTTGTTTCCATCTCGGTTTTGACTACGGGGACACCTCCGAAAATTTATCATACGGTCTTTTCGACGATACCGACGGTGAGCTGTTCGGCATTATAAAGGATATTCAGCAGGAGTTGCTTAATCACGATTCGTTTTCGGACAGCTCTATTGAGTCGTATCTGAAAATTATATTCTGTTATCTCAAGCGGAACTGGCACAAAAGCAGCTATTTTAACGCTGCCCAAGCTCCCTCGCCGCGCCTTTCGGGAATTGCTTCATATTTCAGCCAGCATTATGAGGAACAAATTGATATAAGCGCGCTGTTTGAGAGTATGGGCTACAGCTATCATCATTTACGACATGTTTTCAAGCTTACCTACGGTATTTCTCCGGCTCAGTATCTTACGGGCGTGCGCCTTGAGGCAGCCGAAAAGCTGCTTATGACAACCGATTTGCCGATATCGGAGATTTGCGGCAAAACCGGTTTTAAATCGGTTTCAACCTTTAATTCGGTTTTTCTCAAAAAATTTTCTGTAACGCCGGAGGAATTCCGCAAAAACAGCAAACAGAGGTAACGGGCTTATGGATAATGTTATTTTTACTCATGTTGAGTTTTTACAGCACAAATTTTTCCCTCATGATAAGGTCGTTGTTCCGGCGCACAATCATCATTGCTTCGAGCTCAATTATGTTCTGAACGGAAATTTTATAGCGGAAAGCAAAGGGGAAAAATACGAATGCAGCAAAAATACGGTTCTTATATTTCCTCCCAACGTTTATCATTCTCACGACAGCAAAAGCACCTTTGAGGTAATATATATGGGCTTTTACTACAACAATCTGTTCGGTCCCATCAAGCAAATTCAATTTGACGACAAGGATGAAAAAATACTTCATATTCTTAAAAAAATGGAGTCCGAATTCAACAACTCCGACTACTATTATGAAGCAGTGTTATCCGAGCTGCAAAAGCTGCTGATTTTCACTATTCTGCGAATGCAGAACCCGAATGTTCTTTCCGATTATGACGTTACACTTAAATACGCCATATCGTATATTCAGGAGCATTATTATGAAAAAATAGATATTCAGAGTCTTGCGGCGTCGCTGGGATACAGCTATCACCATTTCAGGCACGTTTTCAAAAATAATATCGATATGCCGCCGAGCCAATTCCTATTTAACCAGCGTCTGCAAAACGCTATGTGGATGCTGAGGAATACCGATTTGAATATCGGAGAAATTTCGGAAAAATGCGGCTTTAATTCACCTGCCCATCTGACCACCGCATTCACCTCGGCTCTGAATATTTCTCCGCAGCAATACCGGATTTCCGATAATGTGAACTTAGACTCTTGGAAATTTCTTGACCAGCAAAGCTGATCGCCGATATAAAAAACACCCGTCGCATTTGAAGTCAATGCCTCAAATACGGCGGGTGTTTTTATAAGTATTTATTCCTTTTCCGAATTTATAGACAGCCATTCCGCGCGGCTGATTGCGTATACTTCGGTGCGTTCGCCCTCGCCATCGGTAAATTCGTCAATAAGCGTCATTCCGTTTGCACGGGCGACAGCTGAGGACGGAATATTTGATTTCTTCATATATGAATACACCATACCAAACGGTGTATGTTCAAATGTCCAATCGCGGACAGCACGCGCCGCCTCCGTCGCATACCCCCGGCGCCCGTGAGCCTTTGCGATATGATAACCGATTTCCGGCAGTACCGTTCCGTTTATATTCTGCATAGTCAGTCCGCAGTCGCCAATCATTTCGCCGGCAGATTTAAGACATACCGCCCATAAGCCGAACCCGAACACCCGATAACGCTCTGTATTTCTGCTAATCCAGTTCTGCACGCGCTTTTCGTCAAAGGTATACGGATAATGCTGCATAATATCGGAATCCGCAAGCACGGTGTACAGTACGCCGAAGTCATCCGGAGTCATCTCCCGCAGGAAAAGGCGTTTTGTTTCAATTCTCATCGGTTATTCCCCCGCCTTATCCCGAAAATCAGACAAAATCCAATCGTCGAGAAAACGCATTTGTGCCGCGGTATGAAACCAATGCTCTCCGCCGAGCATAACCGTCAGCCCGGCGCCTGTTTTCTCAGCAAATGCCGATACGGTTTCCAAAGAAGTCAGATTATCCAGCTCTCCATATAAAATGCGAGTCGGGGCGTGCCAGATAACCGGATGCTCCCGTACATAACAGAGATATCTCCATGACAGCGTTTCTCCGAAATCCGTTTGAATTTCCGACCTTTCAGCAAGCTCCTGTTCGGTAACATTCGCCCACAGCATCATATTCAGTATAAGCTTCTCCATATCTACTATCGGAGAAATAAAATACGCTCTTTCTATCGGTATTTCATCGAGCGAGGACATTGAGAAAAAGGCACCGATACTGTTTGCGGCCAGCGTAAGGCTGCCGCAGGATTTCAGCTGCTCGGCAAAAAAGCGCGGAAACTCTTCCTTTGCCTCCCACGGGGTCTGAGAGCGGTAATCAAAACCGACTACCTCGCTGTCAGGGAAAAGGCACTTATAATGCTCGGCTTCTTCCGCCGAACCGCCCTTTCCGTGAACATATACAACAACATTTTTCATATGGCTACTCCCGAAATTATTCGCATATAATTTTTAATTTTCGCTGCGGAGCCTGAATATGCCTGCTGTTCAGAGCTGTTGCAGTTTTATTATCATATCATATTTTCAAAAGAATTTCCATTATATACTGAAAAAATTTTAATGTTTTTAAGGTTAAGCCATATCGGACAGGCGCTCAAAAATCAATTATCAGCCCATCATATGAAGTAACAAAGCCTAAGACCATATTTATTCGGTTTGACAAACAGGCAGTTATAAATATAAATCAATGTCTGTCTTATAATCATAATCTATCAGAATACAGTTAAATTCATTATTTTGCGCGAATACAGAAGTGCGCGCATTATCTTCCAGGACATTTTCCAAAGTGCAGTCCTCATCATACAAGCGGTTTTCGATAACATTAGCATACTGTTTAATATCGTCAAAATGTTCTCTGATATAGCTTTCGCTCATAACAAGGCAATAGCCTCGTATATCCTCGATATATTCGCCGGAAAAATCTTTTTTCCAATCAAACGGAATATAGCAGCCTTCGACAATTAAATTCTGCCGGTTCTCTATCGCTGTCTTGATTATTTCCTAACAATCGGCCAAAGGTAATCCGTCAATTCGGCATCATCGCTCATGGGTGTAAGCTGCGTTCTGCCGCTGCGAATCAGCCCCATTTTCAAATGGTCAATCGATAAATACGGATATTTATATTTTTCAAGCAGCTTTTGAGCCAATAATGTTTTGCCTGTATGTGATGCTCCCGCAATCAGAATAACCATATCATACCTCGTCAATTTAAGTTCGTTAAGCCGATTATAACACCAAATAATAAAAAAATCTACCGCTGTGTTCGTCGCGGCAGGCATTACAGCTGTAAACAAAAAGGCAAACATCTCCATTTGAACACGTTTGCAGCTTATCTGAAAAATAAAGGAACAGCGAAAACCTAAGTTAACGCTGTTCCTTTTGGCTGGGGAATAGGGATTCGAACCCCAACAAACAGAGTCAGAGTCTGTCGTGCTACCTTTACACAATTCCCCAATATTATGCTGCCTTACGGACAACAAGATTATTATACTCATTTTTTTATGAAAGTCAAGAAAAATTTGTTTTTTTCTTGATTTTTCGCAATTTAGTCCCTAATACATATTGATTAAGGCGGAAAATCACTGTTTGAAGATTGTTTTTATCCGTATTTTTTAAAAATATTGAGACAAGATATAAAAAGAAACCTGAATGGAGGAAAACAATATGAAAAGAAAGCTTACAGCGCTGATGCTCAGCGCGCTTTGCTTACTGACAGCCGTATCTCTTGCAGGATGCGGAAAGAAAAAAGCAAAAACACAGGTATATTATCTCAACTTCAAGCCGGAATCTGCAAACGCCTATAAGGAAATAGCAGCGGCATATGAAAAAGAAAAAGGAGTTTCGGTTAAGGTTGTAACGGCGGCAGCCAACACCTACGAGCAAACCCTGAAATCCGAAATAGCCAAGACCGATGCCCCGACTATTTTCCAGGTCAACGGACCGATAGGCTATAATTCCTGGAAGGACTACTGCGCCGATCTTAAAAACAGCAAAATTTATTCTTACCTTTCGGATAAAACGCTTGCCATAACCGACGGCGACGGTGTTTACGGTATACCCTACGTCGTCGAGGGATACGGCATTATCTATAACGACGAGATAATGCGCAAGTATTTTGCTCTCACCGACCGCGCAAGCAAGCTGAAATCCGCTTCTGAAATCAAGGATTTCACCGACCTTAAAACTGTTGTTGAGGATATGACAGCCAAAAAGGAGCAGCTCGGAATTGAGGGGGTTTTCGCATCGACTTCCCTTGCCTCCGGTGAGGACTGGCGCTGGCAGACGCATCTGCTCAATGTTCCGTTATACTATGAGTTTAAAGACAATACCGACTATAAGGACCCGACTCTTGCCGGACTCAATTCAAAAGCCATAGCCTTTATTGAATCCGAAAAGTTCCGCAACCTGTTCGACCTTTATATAAACAATTCGGTAACCGCAAAAACTCTGCTCGGCTCAAAGTCGGTCAACGATTCAATGGCTGAGTTTGCTCTCGGAAAGGCGGCTATGGTTCAGAACGGAAACTGGGCGTGGTCACAGATAGCAAAGGTCAGCGGAAATGTTGTTAAATCGGACGATATAAAGTTCCTTCCCCTCTACACCGGCGAGGACGGCGAATCGGGTCAGGGACTCTGTATCGGCACCGAGAACTATTACGCAATAAACAAAAAGGCAAGCGAGGAGCAGCAAAAGGCATCTCTTGACTTCCTCGACTGGCTTTATTCAAGCGAAACCGGCAAAAAATTCGTAAGCGAAAAGCTGAACTTTATAACGCCGTTTAAGACCTTCAGCGAATCCGAACAGCCCGACGATCCGCTTGCGCGGGAGGTTGTCAGATATATGAATGACGACGGAGTTGTTTCCATTCCCTGGATATTCACCTCGTTCCCGAGTGAAAATTACAAAAAAGCGGTCGGGGCCAAGCTCCTTGAGTATGCTCAGGGCAACGTCAGCTTCAGCGAGGTTGAAAAGACGGTTAAGGACGAATGGAAGCGTGAGCGCAGTTAAATGGAACGTTCATTGAAACGCTGGTTTCCCCTCTTTGCCATGCCTACCCTTATTGCCTTTGCCGTTGCCTTTCTTATTCCGTTTATTATGGGAATATATCTTTCGTTCTGCGATTTCAGAACCGTCAGCGACGCGCAGTTTACCGGAATCTCAAACTATATCCGAGCCTTAACGGACGACGCGGCATTTTTAAGAGCGCTGCTGTTTACCGTCGGTTTTGCGATAATATCGGTTATAACGATAAACATTTTCGGATTTTTGCTTGCCCTCGCTCTGACAAAGGGTATTAAGGGGACGAATTTATTCAGAACGGTATTCTTTCTGCCTAACCTTATCGGCGGCATTGTTTTGGGATATATATGGCAGCTGATTTTCAACGGTCTGCTTTATCCGTTCGGTCAGTCGATAACCTCAAATGCGGTCTACGGCTTTTGGGGGCTGGTAGTTTTGATGAACTGGCAGATGATAGGCTATATGATGATTATTTATATAGCAGGTCTTCAGAATATTCCCGACGATATTCTTGAGGCGGCGCGGGTTGACGGTGCCTCCCCCTCAAGAATGCTGTTCAGCATAACAATACCGTCGATGATGCCGTCGATAACAATATGTCTGTTTCTGACGATAACAAATTCCTTTAAGCTTTTCGATCAGAACCTGGCTCTTACGGCAGGCGCGCCCGGAGAAAAAACAAGTATGCTCGCTCTCGACATTTACAACACGTTTTACGGGCGCGTGGGCTTTGAGGGAGTAGGACAGGCGAAAGCCGTTATGTTTTTCATTATTGTAGCGCTTATATCGCTTCTGCAATTATATTTCACCCGCAGCAGGGAGGTCGAAAACTGATGAAACGTTTTTCTGCCGGACGGGCGCTTTTAGCCGTAATATTGGCGGTTCTTGCGCTGCTGTTTTTAGCGCCCGTTTTCATAGTGCTGATAAACTCGTTTAAATCAAAATTTTATATCAGTCAGACCCCGTTTATGCTGCCGGACAAAACGACCTTTGTAGGACTGGAAAACTATACCGGAGGAATTGCCGACACAGGCTTTTTCTCCGCATTCGGCTGGTCGCTGTTTATAACTGTGTTTTCGGTTGCGGTCATACTGATATTCTGTTCTATGACTGCCTGGTACCTCGTCAGAATAAGGGGGAAATTCACTTCCCTGCTCTATTATCTGTTTGTTTTCTCGATGATAGTGCCGTTTCAGATGGTTATGTTCACAATGTCCAAAACCGCGAACGTTCTCCGGCTCGACAATCCCTACGGACTGATTTTCATTTATCTCGGTTTCGGTTCGGGGCTGTCTGTATTCCTGTTTTCGGGCTTTATAAAATCCGTTCCGCTGAGTATTGAGGAGGCTGCTACAATAGACGGCTGCAATGCTCCGAACACATTCTGGCGGATTGTTTTTCCTGTTTTAAAGCCTACAACGATTACCGTTGCAATACTGAATACTATGTGGATATGGAACGACTATCTGCTGCCGAATCTCGTTATCGGCAGCGATTATAAAACCATTCCGATAGCAATTCAGTATCTCAAGGGCGGCTACGGCTCAATAGATATGGGAGCTATGATGGCGATGCTCGTTTTGGCGATTGTGCCGGTCGTGGCGTTTTATCTGACCTGTCAGAAATATATAATTAAGGGAGTGGCGGCAGGTGCGGTCAAAGGATAACAACGAATGCGGGGTTTTGCTCCACATCCCGTCTCTGCCCGGCAAATACGGCATCGGTACACTCGGAGAGCAGGCTCACCGCTTTGCTGAATTTCTCGGAAAAAACGGACAGAAATACTGGCAGCTATTACCGCTTGTACCTCTCGGCGAAGGAAATTCTCCTTATAAATCCACCTCTTGCTTCGCCGGCGAGATACTTTATATAGATTCCGAGTTGCTCGTCAGAGACGGTTTACTGTATGAAAACGAGCTGCCCGGAAGGGTCCCTTCGGGTAAGGTCGATTATTCCGAGGTCAGGAAAGCAATGCTCCCGCTTTTGGAGCTTGCGGTTTCGAGGTTTAAAAAGGACGACCGCCGTTACCGCGCATTTCTGAAAGCAAGCAAGGGCTGGCTTGAGGACTACGCTCTTTTTGAGGTTCTGCGCTCGGAATACGGGGAAACCCTCGACCGTTTTCCCGAAGAGCTGAGATTCAGGCAGCCGGCGGCGCTTGAGGCGTTTTCCCTCACCCACCGCCGCCAGCTTGAATTTCATTATATAACTCAATACCTGTTTTATTCGCAATATTCTCAGCTTCGCGAAACAGCCTCGCGCCACGGCGTCCGCATTATAGGAGATATTCCTTTTTATGTTGCGCTCGACAGCGCCGACGTATGGACCTCGCCCGACTGCTTCAGGCTCGGCAGGGATATGACGCCTGTCAGGGTTGCCGGAGTTCCGCCCGATATTTTTTCCGATACGGGTCAGCTATGGGGAAATCCGGTTTACGATTGGGACTACCAGCGGAAAACCGCTTATGCCTGGTGGAAAAAGCGGCTGAAATTCTGTTCGGAAATTTACGACGTTTTAAGAATAGATCATTTCAGAGCGTTTTCAAGCTATTATTCCGTTCCGTTCGGAGCGGCTGACGCCCGCGCGGGAGTATGGGAGCCGGGACCCGGACTCGGCTTCTGGCGGAGTGTTGAAGCAGAATGCCGCGGAATGGGAATAATCGCCGAGGATCTCGGAGGAGAGGAACCAGATGTCGAGCAGCTGGTTTTACAGACCGGTTTTCCGAATATGAAGGTTCTGCAATTCGGATTTTCAACCGACACGCAAAACCGGTTCTATCCTAAAAATTATGGGAAAAACTGCGTTTGCTATACCGGAACTCACGATAACGAAACCGCGCTCGGATGGTATCAGAACGCATCTATACGCGAGCAGGTGTTTTTTTCGAGAACAGCTCCCTGCGAGGGAGAAAATCCGGCGCTGCGAATGATAGCTCTCGCAATGCGCTCCAAAGCAGGGCTTGTTATAATCCCGATGCAGGACTGGCTCTGCCTTGATAACTCCGCGAGAATGAACACTCCGGGTACGCTCGGAGGAAACTGGGAATGGCAGATGGCGGACGACACGGATTTTTCCGCTCTCGGAAAGCTTATGCGCCGATACGGCAGATAGCTTTTAAAAGCAGCCGCCACGAAAAAGCAAAATACAAAAAATTCAGTCTGGAGACCGCGGAACGGTAAAAAACGCCGTTTCGCGGTCTGTTTTGTCTTTGTCCGGTGCAACACAATGTCTAATGTACGGCACAGCGGCATATTCTTTTAATAGAAATGAAGCGCCGCAGAACGGCAGAACCGTTAAAGACGGCGCAAGGGGGACTTCGTTTTGAAACTATCAAAAATATTGGCGCTTTTCCTGTGTTCGGCAGTTATTGCGTCATCAGCAGGCGCAATAACCGCCTGTGCCGCCGCGCTTACGGTTTCCGCAGAGTATTTTGCAGAGGATGCCGACACTCCTCTTGCCGCAGAAACAGCTTCGGCAGCTATCGGTCAGACGCTCGAAATAAATGCAAAATCGGCTTTTTTAATAGAGCCGTATTCCGGTCAGGTGCTTTATGAGAGCAATGCCGATGAGGTTCTGCCGCCGGCATCAATAACAAAAATTATGTCTCTGCTGCTTGTTATGGAGGCAATAGACCGGGGAGCCTTATCAACCGAAACCGTCCTTACTGCCAGTGAACACGCTTGCAGTATGGGAGGGTCGCAGATATGGCTTGAGCCGGGAGAGGCGATGAGCGTTGACGACCTTTTGAAAGCCGCCGTTATAGCCTCGGCGAACGATGCCACGGTTGCCCTCGGAGAGGCAATAGCCGGAAGCGAGGAAGGCTTTGTTGCGATGATGAACGAGCGTGCGGAGCAGCTCGGTATGACCAACACACATTTTGTCAACTGCACCGGGCTTGACGCAGAGGGACATCTGACGACCGCGAGAGACGTAGGTCTTATGTCCGCAGCACTGATTAAACATCCGCTTATAAAAAATTATTCTACCGTTTGGATGGATACTCTCAGGGACGGAAAAAGCGAGCTTGTCAATACCAATAAGCTGGTACGCTTTTATCCCGGAACGACCGGTCTTAAAACAGGAACGACCTCAAAAGCCGGGCATTGCCTTTCCGCATGCGCAAAACGAGGAGAATTGGAGCTTGTCGCCGTTATAATGGGAGGAAACACAAGTCCCGACAGATTTAACGGCGCAAAAAAGCTGCTTGATTACGGGTTTGCAAATTATACATATGCAAAGGTTTCTCCCGAACTGCCGAAAAATTTCACAATTCCGGTAAACGAGGGAGTCGAAGGTCGGGTAAGCATAGAAGCCGGAGAGCCGCTCGGAGTGCTTATGCTGAAAACCGAGGCTGAGAGCCTGAGCCAGCAGCTATGCGCCGCTGAAAGTATGAACGCACCGGTTAAAAAGGGAGATAAAGCGGGATATATTGAAATCAGGCGCGGCGATGAAACAGTAGGAACGATAGAGCTTTATGCTGCCGGAAGCGTTGAAAAAAAGACATTCGGCGTAACGCTCGGCTGGATAATACGCGGATTATTCAGCCTGTAAAGCCGCAGAACAGCTCTGAATTTAAAATTTTCGATAAATTTTTAAATTTGCTATTGTAAATTGAGAAATAATATATTATAATATATACGAAGCTTGCGTATTAAGGCGTGCGAATGGGCGGGTCCTGTGCGACAGGACGCTACGAACCATGTCAGGCGGGGAACCGAGCAGCATTAAGGAGTTTTTCCTGTGCGCCGCAGTAAATCGGTCCATTCGTACGATCCTTAGTACGCAGGTTTTGTTTTTATGATATGTTTTATACGGACAAGCCGTTAAATATACCCGGAGGTGGAACAAATGGCATATCAGGCGCTTTACCGCAAATACCGTCCGCAGACGTTCGGCGATGTTATCGGTCAGGAGCATATAACCGAAACATTAAAAAATGAGCTTGCCTCCGGAAAGATATCTCATGCTTATCTTTTCACCGGTACGCGCGGAACGGGAAAAACGACCTGCGCCAAAATTCTTGCAAGAGCGGTCAACTGTCTTTCCCCGAAGGACGGCGAGCCCTGCGGAGAATGTGAAATGTGCCGGGCGGCGGCAAACGACGAGCTGACCGATATTATGGAAATAGACGCCGCCTCAAACAACGGCGTTGACAGTATCAGGGAGCTGCGGGATCAGGTTTCCTTTGCTCCTGCCGCCGGAAAATACCGCGTTTATATAATAGACGAGGTTCATATGCTTTCCATAAGCGCGTTTAATGCGCTTCTCAAAACATTGGAGGAGCCCCCGGCGCACGTTATTTTTATTCTTGCCACTACCGAGGTTCACAAGCTGCCGGCAACAATTCTTTCGCGCTGTCAGCGATTTGATTTCAGGCGGATAGACCCTGAGGTTATCTGTGCGCGGCTTCAGCACATTGCCTCGCTTGAGGGACTCACACTTACCGACGACGCGGCGACGCTTATAGCCTCTGCGGCTGACGGAGGAATGAGGGACGCGCTTTCGATACTTGACCTTTGCGCGTCAGGCAGCAGCGAAATAGACGAAAATACCGTTGCAGGCGTCTGCGCTATGGCGGGCAGCGATTATCTGATAAAGCTTTCGGAATTTATCCGCTCAGGGGACGCTGAAAATGCACTTTTACTGCTTGACGAGCTGCACAGCTCATCGGTCGATATGCTGCGGCTGCTTTCTGAGCTTACCGAGCATTATCGAAACCTTATGATAGTTAAAACCGTCAGAGGAGCGCATAAGCCGATTGTCTGCTCCGCCGCGCACCTTAAAGAGCTGGAGGCTCAGGCTGAGCGTTACGAGCTGACTGAGCTGCTTTCAATTCTAACGGCATTACAGGAAACCGCAGGGCGCATACAGAACGGAAACCGGCGCTGCGAAATGGAAATGACGGTTATACGCCTTTGCAATCCGTCTATAGGCAACGACCTTTCTTCACTTGAGCGGAGAATTGCCGCGCTCGAGGCAGGCGGAGCAATAAGAAGCATAGCCGCACAGCCGTCCGCTGCAAAAACGGCAGAGAGCCGCACAGACGAGAACGGCGGCGAAAGCGCAGAAAGCGACATTCCCCTGCCCGAACCTCCGGACGCACCGGGTTCTGCTGCGCAGGGCGGAGAAAAAGCCGCAGCCGGAGATATCCCGGTTGAAAACTGGGGCGAAATCGTTCATATTCTTCAAACGACCTGTCCGCCTATTGCCGGAGTTCTTAACGGCTCGGCGGCTTATATAAGAGGTCCGTATCTGCTGATAGACGCGCAGAACAGTCAATTCCTTTCGCTTGTCCGCGGAGGAAACTCGCTCTACCGCGACCGAATACGCGCGGCAGCTCAGCAGGTTCTCGGCGTGTCTTATAAATTAGGTCCTTACAGAGCTGCTGCAAAGGCTGAAAACGACCCGCTCGCCGCTTTTGCGGAAAAGCTGAAAAATTACGAAATAAACCAGGAGTGAAAATAATGAAGGTTAGAATTCCGAATTCCGGCGGTTCCGGAAATATGACTCAAATGCTCAAGCAGGCTCAGAAAATGCAGGAGGATATGGCAGCGCTTCAGGAAAATCTTGAGCAGCGCGAATATTCTGCAAGCTCAGGCGGAGGTATGATTGAAGTAACGGTTGACGGCAAGCACCTGATAAAATCAATTAAAATCAAGCCGGAAGCGATAGACGCCGACGAGCCGGAAATGCTTGAGGATCTTATAACCGTTGCGGTTAACGAGGCTATCGGAAATGCTATTAAAACCGCCGAGGACGAGATGGGCGCAGTTACAGGCGGACTTAATTTACCGGGACTGTTTTAAGCTGATATGAAATACAGTATCGCGCCGTTAAACGAGCTTATAAAGCAGTTTGAAATGCTTCCGGGCATAGGCAAAAAAACCGCTCAGCGTTTGGCTTACAGTATAATAGAACAGCCGCCCGAACGCGCAAAACAGTTTGCCGACGCACTTATAAGCGCAAGAGAAAAAATACATTTCTGTTCCTGCTGCCAGACGCTTACGGATCTGGAGCAATGCCAGATTTGCTCTGACGACAGCCGAGACAGGTCGGTTATATGCGTTGTTTCCGAGCCGCGCGATGTTCTCGCCTTTGAACGCACCCGCGAGTATAACGGATTGTATCACGTTCTTCACGGCGTTATTTCTCCCTTGGACGGAATGGGACCCGATCAGCTTAAAATCAGGGAGCTTATGGCGAGACTGTCGGACGGAGATGTTCACGAGCTGATTATGGCGACCGACCCTACTGTTGAGGGTGAGGCTACGGCAAGCTATATTTCGCGCCTTGTAAAGCCGCTCGGGCTTAAAGTTACGCGGCTTGCCTACGGAGTGCCGGTAGGAGGAGACCTCGAATATGCCGATGAATTTACCCTTGCGCGGGCGTTGGAGGGACGCAATGAAATATGATAACTCAGGAAAAAATCGACCGGATAAACCTTCTTGCGAGGAAATCACGTTCAGAGGGTCTTACCGAAGCCGAAAAAAATGAGCAGCGAAAGCTGCGCGCGGAATATATAGAGGCATTTAAGCAAAGTCTTGTTTCCCAGCTTGAAAATACAACGATTATTGAGCCTGACGGAACAAGGCGGAAAGTGAGATGCAGGAATGAAGATACTTCTGAGCGACGCGGGAACGGTATTAAGCAATAACGACATTTCCCTCGATTGCCTTAAAGAGTTCGGCGAAACGGTTTATTACGATTCGATAGACAGGCAAACACTTATTCGGGAAATCGGAAAATATGACGCGGTTTTATGCAACAAAACCGTAATTGACAGAACGGTTCTTGAAGCGGCGGACAAGCTTAAATATATCGGGCTGTTCGCCACAGGCTACAATAATATCGACATTGAATGTGCGAGAGAGCGCGGCGTTACCGTATGCAATGCCGGAAGCTACTCCACCGACGCCGTTGCGCAGCAGGTATTTGCCTATCTGCTTGAGCATTACACCAAGCTGTCTCAGTATAACGCATTGGTTCATTCCGGCGGCTGGATAACCTCGCCGACATTTTCAATGCTGACCTATCCGACCGATGAGCTGGCGGGTAAAACAATAGGACTTGTAGGCTGCGGCAATATAGGAAAAGCTGTTGCGGAAATTGCAAAAGCCTTCAAAATGCGTGTTCTCGCGTTTGTCAGAGCTCCGAGAGATATTCCAGGAGTTAAAACGGTTTCGTTTGAAGAATTGCTCGAAAGCAGTGACATAATATCGGTTCACTGTCCTCTAAACAGCGACAGCGAATCGCTGTTTAACAGTACCGCATTTGAGAAAATGAAGAACGGCGCCTATTTCATAAATACCGCACGCGGCGCTATTGTTGACGACAACGCGCTTTGCCGCGCGCTTTGTTCCGGAAAGCTTTCAGGTGCCGCTATTGACGTTTTGCGAACAGAGCCTATGGAAAAGGACTGCGTTTTGCTGAAAGCTCCTAATCTTATCATAACCCCTCATACGGCTTGGGCTCCGCTTTCAACCCGCCGTCGTCTGCTTGAAATTGTTTCAAATAATATACGCGGATTTCTGAACGGAAAGCCGCAAAACAAAATAGTTTAATATTTGCTCTGCCACCGGGTAAGATGCTTAAAAAAGCGTCCCTCTGCGAATCGTTAGGTCTTTGAAGATTCGCAAAGGGACGTTTTACTTTGCCGCAGACAAAAATCGGGGCAGAGTTATCTGCCCTGATTTCATCTGAATACCAAATTTTAAGGTTATTTGCCTCCGGACACCTTTAGACGGGTTATTGCCCTTACCAAAGATATCTGATTTATCTTTTGCTCGGTTATGCTGCCTATATGCTGCAATTTATCCTCCGCGCGCTGCTTTGCCGCCTTTGCCCTCGCTATATCAATATCCTCAGGCCATTCGCAGGACTGAACGAATATCAGAACCTCATCGGGGCGAACCTCCATAAAGCCCTCAGAATTAAAGGCGTTTTTCCATTCGCCGTTTTGCTTTATCTTCAGCTCTCCGATTTCGATAACCGCAGCCATAGGCTGATGACCTGCGAGAACGCCGACATCGCCCTCAGGAGTCCGGCAGGAAACCGCCTCAACCCGCTGCCTGAAAAATTCTTTTTCAGGAGTTATTATCTCCAGCATAAAATCGCTCATAAAATTTCACCGTTTCTTTAAAGCGTTTTTGCCTTTTCCTTAGCATCCTCGATTGTTCCGACCATAAAGAAAGCCTGTTCGGGCAAATCGTCAACCTCGCCGTCAACAATCTGCCTGAAGCCCTCGACCGTATCGGAAAGGCTTACAAATTTTCCGGGAACGCCCGTAAACGCCTCGGCAACATTCATGGGCTGAGAAAGGAAATTCTGTATACGGCGGGCGCGATTTACCGCCTGCCTGTCCTCAGGAGAAAGCTCCTCCATGCCGAGTATCGCTATGATATCCTTTAAGTCGTTATATCTTTGCAGACATTCCTGAACCCGGCGCGCAACCTCATAATGCTTTCTGCCGACAATTTCCGGCTCAAGCGCGCGGCTCGCCGAATCAAGCGGATCAACCGCAGGGTATATTCCCTGTTCCGAAATAGCGCGGGAAAGAACGGTCGTTGCGTCCAGATGAGTGAAAATAGTTGCAGGGGCAGGGTCGGTAAGGTCGTCCGCCGGGACGTAAACCGCCTGAACCGAGGTTATTGAGCCGTCGCGAGTTGAGGCTATGCGTTCCTCAAGCTCTCCGAGTTCGTTGGCAAGGGTCGGCTGATAGCCGACTGCGCTCGGCAGCCTTCCGAGAAGAGCGCTGACCTCATTACCTGCCTGAACAAAACGGTAAATATTATCAATAAACAGCAGAACATCCTGCTTTTCAACATCGCGCAGGTATTCCGCCATTGTAAGCCCGGTCATAGCGACCCTCATACGGCTTCCCGACGGTTCGTTCATCTGCCCGAACGCAAGAACGGATTTATTTATAACTCCGCTTTCGGTCATATCGTGTATCAGCTCGTTGCCCTCTCTGCTGCGTTCGCCGACGCCGGTAAAAACAGAGTATCCGCCGTGATTTTTAGCGACATTGTGTATCATTTCCATTATAAGAACGGTTTTTCCGACGCCCGCGCCGCCGAAAAGTCCTATTTTGCCGCCCTTTGCATAGGGAACAAGCAAATCAATAACCTTAATACCGGTTTCCAGTATTTCGGTTGCGGACTTCTGATTGGTAAGCTCCGGAGCGGGACGGTGTATCGGAAGATAGTATTCCGCATCGATAGGTCCCTTTTCGTCTATCGGACGGCCGAGAACATCGACCGTTCTGCCTATAACGGCGTTCCCGACGGGAACCTCTATTCCGTGACCGTTGCTTGAAACCGGCATACCGCAGGAAAGTCCCTCGGTAGCGTCCAGAGCGATGGCGCGGACAACCCCGTTACCTAACTGCAATGCCACTTCGAGGTATTTATTCTCTCCGTCAACGCAGACAAGCGCGTTTATCGGCGGTTCGTCCTCTTTTTCAAAATACATATCAACGACAGGTCCGCATATGCGGATTATACGTCCTCTATACTCTTTCATTTCACTCACCCACTTTAAACCGCGCCTGATATCTCGGTTGCGGCGGCTATTTCGGTTATTTCGTTTGTTATTGCCAGCTGACGCTGAGCGTTAATATCCTTTTGGAGATGCTCAATCATTTCATCGGCGTTTTTTGTCGCGTTCTGCATAGCGGTCATTCTTGCGGCGTTTTCGCTCGCCGCAGACTGCATAAAGACGTCATACATAAGACCAATTATATACTGCGGAACAGCTTTATCAAAAACCTCCTCGACAGACGGCTCATAAAGCATTTCGGCAGTATAGTCATATTCCTGCTCAACATCCTCGAAATCCTCATAAAGCAAAGGCAGCAGTCTCCTGCAAACAGCTTTCTGAACTGCGGAATTGACATATTCGGTATACACGATGTATATTTCGCTGACATCAGGACCGTTATAAAGCCCGGTTATAAGCTCCTCAGTCTCCCGTGCCATATGAAAGGACGGATGCTGCAAAACGTCAATAGCGGTATAATCAGGGTGAAAGCCGCGGCCTTCAAGCATCTGACTGCCGACCGTTCCGAATGAATACAGCAGCGGATTTTCCGCCGCTTTCATTCTCTCAATCGCAAGATTGACAATCGAGGAATTATATCCTCCGCACATTCCCTTATCGGCAGTTATAACGAGAAAAAGAGGTCTGCCGTCCGGCTTTAAATCTATGAAATGGTCATGTATCGCGCTGCGCCGGGTTTTTGAAATAATATCCTTCATTGTAGAACGCAGTCTTTGCAGATAGGTAAGGTTATACTCAATATTCTGCATTGCCTGCTTCATTCTTGCGGTAGACAAAAGATACATAGCGTTAGTTATCTGCCGCGTTTGCTCAACCGCGCGAAGATGCTGCTTTAATTCGCTGATGTTATTCATTTCCGGTCTTCCCTGAATTTTTCTATTGCGCCGATCAGGCGTTCCTCTGATTCCTTATCAAGGTCACCGTCGGATATGCTTTCCTCAGCCATAGTGCAATGCTCATGAAGATATTCAAGCATATCAGCGGCATAGGAGCTTATCCCGGATGCCGGAATACCGTCGTAAAGGTTTTCCCGGTAAGCAAGCAGAAGCGCGGTTTCCTCAAACAGCGAATACGGGCTGGATTTCGGCTGCTTCAAGAGCATAGTAAGCGCCTCGCCGCGGGAAAGCATACGCGAGGTTGCCTCGTCAACGTCGCTGCCGAACCGCGTAAACACAGCCATTGCCCTATACTGGGAAAGCTGTATGCGCAGCGCGCCCGAAACCTTTCTTATCGCCTTATGCTGAGCGGCTCTGCCAACGCGGGAAACGGACAGTCCGGTATTTACAGCCGGTCTTATGCCGCTGTGGAAAAGCTCGCTTTCAAGGTATATCTGACCGTCGGTTATTGAAATAACATTAGTCGGTATATACGCAGATATATTTCCGCCCATCGTTTCGATAATCGGCAGTGCAGTTATGCTTCCGCCGCCGTTCTCCTTATTCATACAGGCACTTCTTTCAAGCAGGCGGCTATGGAGATAAAACACGTCTCCGGGGAAAGCCTCTCTGCCGGGCGGTCTGTGAAGCAGAAGCGACATAGTTCTGTAAGCTACGGCGTGCTTTGAAAGGTCGTCGTAAATAACAAGAACGTCCTTACCCTCCCGCATAAAGCCCTCTGCGACCGAGCAGGCGGCATACGGAGCCAAATACTGCATAGCCGGGCTGTCCGATGCAGTTGCGGCAACAACAACGCAGTAGTCAAGAGCCTTGTTTTCCCTGAGAGTTTCTATAACCTGAACAATATTGGATGCTTTTTGACCTATTGCGCAATAAACGCATATTACATCCTTATTTCTCTGATTGAGAACCGTATCTATTGCGATAGAGGTTTTTCCGGTCTGACGGTCGCCTATTATAAGCTCACGCTGACCTCTGCCTATCGGAATCATACTGTCTATCGCCAAAATTCCGGTTTCAAGAGGAGTATCGACAGGACGGCGCTGCATAATACGCGGTGCGGGGCGTTCAACCGGAAGAAAATCCTTTGCTTCAAGCGGCAGACCATCTATCGGGCGACCGATTGAGTCGATAACACGTCCGAGCAGCTCGTCTCCGACAGGCGCCTCGGCAACCCTGCCGGTTCCTCGGACAATATCGCCCTCACGAACGGTGTCAAAACCGTTCAAAAGCACCGCTCCGACGCCGTCCTCATTAAGGTCAAGCACCATTCCGTATGCTCCACGGTCAAACTCAAGCAGTTCCGAATACTTTCTTCCCGGCAGATCCTTGATACGCACAACGCCGTCTCCCACACGGACTACGGTACCGCATCGGTAATATACCGGATCGGTCTCAAAAGAATCAATACGCCGTTTCAGAAAGGAGCTTATCTCCTCTACCTTAAACTCCGGCATATTATAACCTCCTCAAGCAAGCGGTCACACCGGATCGCCTGTAATATGTTTTTCAAGCTGGCGCAGCTGGGTAGCAACGCTCAGGTCGAATATCTCGCCGTTGACATCGGCAATAAAGCCGCCGAGCAGCGAATCGTCTTTTATAAGTCCAAATTCGCAGTCCTCGCCGAAAAGTTTTCTGAAATTACCGCAAATCAAATTATACGTTTCTTCGGAAAGATTTCCGGGAGCGGTTATCGTTATTCGTTTCATTCGTCCTCACCGTTTTTCTCAGCAGCAAGCTTTTCGGCTCTGCGCAGCCTTTTTGCGGTATTTTCAAGCATACCGCGGGCGGCGGAGTTTTCCTCGGAGAAAAAATCCTCCGCGATACGCGCATTATCCGAATCGGTTATCTCGCGCTTTAAAATGCGTTCAGACATTTCAACCGCCAAATGCGCAATATCGCCGTTCAGGGACGATATCATCTCATTATGCTCGGTAACGGTTTCGCGCCTTGCCTTTTCAACAATACGGCGTGCGTCCTTATGAGCCTCGCTGATTATCTTATCGGAATTAAGCTTTGCAGTATGCTCGGCGTCGCTGATGATTTCCGCAGACTGCTCCCGCATTTTTTTCTTTTCAAGAGCAATTTCTTCCTCGCGCTTTTCTATTTCCCGAAGCTTACCGTCAGCCTCCGCCTTTTTAGCCTCGATACGGGCGGTACGCTCAGCCAGAAATTTACGGACGGGCTTATAAACAAGCAAGCTCACTATGAGAAACAGAACAATGATATTTATAATATTGATAATTAAGTCCTGAGCTGCCTCAGGTATTGAAATATTCATAGTTTCTTCCCAGCCTTACGATTATTTTGCCGCAAGAATAAGAGCTACAACGAACGCATATATAGCGGTTGACTCTGCAAGAGCGCAGCCCAAAAGAAGTATCGCGTTTATTTTACCGGAAGCCTCCGGCTGACGCGCCACAGCCTCCGCCGCCTTACCTGTTGCAATTCCCATACCAAGACCGGCTCCGAGAGCCGCCAGCATTGCCAATCCTGCACCTATTGCTGCCATAATTTTTTACCTCCGTTTTTTTATTCCACCGCTTCATTTATAAATGTAAGCGAAAGGATTATAAATATATAAGTTTGAATGAGCGGGTGGAAAAGATTGAAATAAAGTCCCGCTACTGCCGGGATACCGACCGCATATCCTCCGAGCACCGATTTCAGCAAATCCATAACTATCATTCCGCCGACCATATTGCCGAAAAGCCGGCAGGCAAGCGATATAGGGGTCGCGATATCGCTTATTATCTTGAACGGGAATATTATCGGCGTAGGCTTAGCCAGAGATTTGACCCGTCCGCCGATACCCTTCTTCAAAACGCCGCAGAAATTTATCAGAACAAAGGTTATAAGTCCCATTGCAAGAGTAATCAAAAGGTCGGACGTCGGCGGCCGAAATCCGAAAAGCTCGCTGAAAGCGGAAAAAATCATAAACACCGCCAAAGAATACATATACGGCGCGAGCTGCTTGGTATAGCTGCCGAGAACGCCTCCGGCAAAATTCTCCATAGCCTCAACCGAAAGCTCAATCACATTCTGAAAGCCCTTCGGCGTTTCCGGGTCGAATTTCGGGAAAACGGCGAAGCGGAAAATCAGCGCCAAAACCAAGACTATACCGATAATACCCCAGGTCAGAACGGTTGTCCGGGCAAAGGAAATACCGAACAGGGTTATCCGTGGGCTGAACATTTCAAAGGACGCATCCATTTTCGACGTAAGCCCGGTTATACAGGTTATAACGGTTCCGGCTAAAAACCAAGCCGCCGCTATCATAAGCACCAAAAACAGCTTATTTTTCTTTTTAAGCCCTGTGTCCGCATTCTGCGATTTTGCGCGGGCGCGGGTTGAAAAATAACCGGCGATACCCACCGCCAGCGCCGCCGCAGAAACGGCAAGCTCAATTATCGTAACAGGCTTCATTTGCTATTACCTCCGTTTTCGCAACGGCACATTCTGATAAAAAACATCACGACAGCCGCAACCGGCAGACCGATTGCAAAGCCGCAGAAGCACCAGAACATATAGTCGATAAAGAAGAACACAAAAAGACCGATAGCCACCGCGTATGTTAAGAATTTAAGCAGCAGCATAAGCGCAAGAATTTTTCTGTTTCCGTTAACGACCGCCGTTGTCAGCCGAAACAGCAGATACATCTCAAAGACGCCGAATGCAGCTGATATCAGAAACGCCAGCATATTAACACCGCTTTCTCTTTTAATGTAATGATTTTATGCTTTTTTACCAATAAAGTCAAGAGTAATTTCACAAAAAAATCAATCAACTTTTAAATTCAATTTTGTAACGAATTTTACCGTTTCTCATAAGATGTAGTAAGGTTTTTACCGAAAACCCGAAAAAATACGGCTTTTCGGTGAAAAGCAATAAATAATTGGAGGTTTTTATATGGCGGATATTACCAACGGCTGCCCTACCGATTCGGTAAACTTCAAGGAGGCGGTATGTATTGACGCCGGCCGCGTCTATGACTCCTGCTGCGATCGTGACTGCCTTGAGGATCTGCGGTGTTTCTTCACCCAGGACGTTCAATGCCTTGTTGAACAGGCTATAAGTGTACGCCTGCGTTCGGCAGAGGTACTTAAAACAGACATCAGCGTTGAACAGATTACCTTTAACAAAGGATTTTATTCCTGCGACCTGACATTCTTCTTCCTGCTCGACTTCGACCTTTATATGGCGCCGAACAGCTGCCCTCTTCAGGTTAAGGGTATTTCCTCGTTCAGCAAAAAGGTCATTCTTTACGGAAGCGACGGAAACGTCCGGACGTTCACCAGCCGCACAGCCGACGATATGCCCTCGGACTGCAATCTTACAGCGAGAAGAAACAGCAATATGCCGCGCTGCGTTGTTCAGTGTGTTGACCCGGTAGCGCTTTCGGCGCGGATAGGAGAAATAAGAGATTGCTATGAAAATGTTCGCTGCATCCCGCAGTCGGTCTGCGAATGTGCCGGAGGACCCGTCGTTACGGATCTTCCCGGCGGAAAGCCGACAGTTTATGCAACTCTCGGTCTTTTCACGATAGTTCAGCTGATACGAAACGTTCAGATGCTTATTCCGGTTTACGACTTCTGCATACCCGAAAAGCAGTGCGAGGATACTACCGACCAGCCCTGCGACGTTTTCAGAAAAATCAAATTCCCGACCGATGATTTCTTCCCGCCGCGTCCATGCGACCCGACCGGTTCTGAATGCTGCGGCTGCTGCACCAAAAATCCGGATTTGGGATAATTCCTGTCAAATCCGTTCTGACGGCATAAAAAAACAGGGCTTCCTCCGGCAAATTACCGGCGAAAGCCCTGTTACATATTTAATTTCAAATCAGTTCAATAATAGCGGCGAGATTACCGCGTTTTCCTGCGGTTGCGCGATGAGAGTGCATCTCGCTGCTGTTGCAGCAGGTACAGATATCGGCTATATCGATATTTTCGGGAAGTATTCCGCTGTCGATAAGAACAGCGCGGTTTGCGAGCCGCAAATCGAGCATATAATGACCGGGCTTTGAGGACGGAGAAAAAACTCCGGGTGCATCGGCGGCAGTACCCTCAAACGCTTTTTTCACCGGATCATCTACCTCATAGCAGCACGGACCTATACAAGGACCTATTGCTGCAATAATATCCTCAGGTCGGCAGCCAAAGCTTTTTACCATCAGTTCAACCGTTACTTTTCCTATCTGCGACGCTGTTCCGCGCCAGCCGGCATGAGAGGTTGCGGCAACACGCTTCACCGGATCGCAGAACAGCAGCGGCGTACAGTCGGCAAACTGTGTCACAAGAGCCACACCCGGTTCGGCTGTTATCAGACCGTCAACATCCTCAAAGGATTGCTTTGTTATTCCTGTGCCGCAGTCCTCCTTGCCGACAATGCGTACATTGTTGGTATGGGTCTGGCGGGTTAAAACCAAATGCCGAGGGTCAATTCCCGCCGCCGCGCAGAGAATGGAATAATTTTTCTCAACATTCTCACGCGGGTCGCCGTTCCTGAAGCTGAGATTCATAGAAGAAAACTGACCCTTGCTTACTCCGCCAAGGCGGGTTGAAAAAATATGTCTTACCGCTTTACAGGCGGTAAGCTTGGGAAAGGTTATATAGGTAAGCTCTCCGGCTCGGTTGACATTAACCGTTTTACTGTTCACAATCAGTTCTCCGTTTTCTATACCGGTAATACCGTTTTTTGTCCCGGAACGGTGAAAATTCTGTCCCTCAGGATATCGCCGCGGCGTATAAATCTCTGCGCGGTCTGCGCATCGAAATGCCGCGAAATAAATTCAATCGCCTGTTTCATCATCGGGGGACGACCTTCCGGAGAATGAGCGTCAGACGCCAAAAACGACGCATAACCCTGCTTTATCAGTTTCATTGCCGGACGTTTCAAATGCTTTGAAAAAAGCGACGATGCGTTTATCTGAGCAAATACGGTTTCATTATCTATCAGCTCAAGCACCTTGTTGTATCCGCGTTCCGCGGAATACCGTTCAAGGTGAGCCAAAATTGTAATCAAGCCGAGCCTGTCATACATATCGGCTATATCGCGCAGAATATCGGAGTCCAGCTTACAGTTCGGAAGCTCAAGAAGTATAAACTGCGAACCGCAGAGGGTAAGCTCCTTTATTCCCTCGCTCCTGCCTATTCCGTTAAAATAAAACACCTCGCTGCCGATAGAAACCCTCGGCAAATTTAATCCCTGTGTTTTTTTCATAAGCTCCAGATAAGCGCCGGACACCTTGCGCTCAAACTCGCCTATTTCCTGATGCATGGCATAAAAATGAGGAGTTGCAACAACATCGGTTACACCCTGCTTTTGCATCATCTGAAGGAGCTTTAACGAAATATCGGTATCAGCGGCGCCGTCGTCAACTCCGGGCAGAATATGCGAATGTATATCAAACAAAATAATTCCCCCTTAATCCGAACACGCCTGAAACGGCTTAATCTCGGCGCTATTCAGCTTGCCGTCACCCGCAGGCTTATATCGGAAAACGGGCTTTGAATCCTTTAGAATCACAGCCCGTTAAACCGAATTATCACGATTGAATTTCAGCTTATAATTATTTTGATTTTTCAGAACCCGCGCGCGGCGAACGGTCGTAATTACCGTAGCCGCCGTAGCTTCCGTAACCGTAGCCATAGCCGTATTTGTTAGAACCGTACTTTCTGTATGAATAACGCTTCGACGCCTTTGCATTAACGCCGTTCATAATAGTTCCCAAAATATTGATACCGGCAAACTTTGCCGACTCAAAGGTATGCTCAATAGCGTCATACGGAGTAACACCGTCTCTTACAATAAGCACTAACCCGGCTGTGCGCTGAGAAATAACCAACGCATCGGAAACAATATTGATAGGCGGAGTATCAATTAAAATATAATCGTATTTCTGTTCAACAAGGTTGACAAACTCCTCAAATCTCTGAGAGCCTAAAAGCTCGGAGGGATTGGGCGGAGTTGACCCGGCTGTTAAAACATCGAGATTTGCATTAAGGTGCTGAACGGCGTTTTCAAAATCGGAAAAGCCCACCAAAACATCGGAAAGACCGTCCTTATTCTCTATTCTTAGCTTTTTATGAACGGTTGAACGGCGAAGGTCGGCGTCAACCAGCAAAACCTTTCCGCCGAGCTGAGAAAACGCTATTGCAATATTAACGGTTGTTGTTGATTTACCCTCATTTGCTCCCGCGCTTGAAACCGCAACGGTTTTTCCCTTTTCCTGAGCAAGAACAAAAAGCAAATTGGTGCGTATAAGCTTATATGCCTCAACAACGGCAAATGGAGCTTTTTTCTCGGAAATGCTCTTTTCTTCTGCGGCAGGAACGCCGGCAAGAGCCTTTTTATCGGATTTCAAACTCATCTGGACGCCCCTCCTTTTGAAGAAATGTAAGAACCGGACTCTCCGGCGGCGCTGAAGTCGGGAACGATTCCGAGCAGCGGAATATCAAATCTTGCGGTATAGTCAGACTCGCCCTTTATCCCTCTGTCGAACATATCAAACACCAGCACTACGGCAAACGCCAATACCGCCCCGAGCAGTCCGACAATCGCCGTTGTACGCATTGTTGTAGGGTATATCTGAGTAGCCTTGTCCGCCGCGTAGTACTTCGTATAAGAATTAGGAATGGAATCGGATATATAATCCGGGACAAGCTCAACAAAGCCGTTTGTAAGCGCTAATGCCTCCTTTTCGGTAGGAGCTGTAAACGTAACGTCAATAAACATCGTTTTTTCGCCGCGGGCTTCAACCCTTGAGTTGGCTATCAGGGTGTTAAAATCTGTATTGTTCCCGACGCTGTAAGCAAGCTTTTTATAAATGTCATTGGTTTTAAGAACGTCAACAACTGTTGTTACGATATTTATAGATGCAACTATATCGTTATTGGCGACCGTTTTGGAGCTGCCCGCAGCAGCCGAGCTGTTTGCGTCCTGATCAATCATCGTTCCGCCGTTAGTAACAAGTATAGAAGCCTTTGCCGAATATTTCGGCGACGCAACAAATTTGCAAAAGCTGAAAGCCAGCCCTGCCGAAACCACCAGCGCAACGGCAAGAATCCAGATCCGGCGCCATGCAAGATTAAGTAAGTATACCAGAGATATTTCTCTCATCTTATCTTTCCTCCGTTAATCAACTTAAATTATAATATCACAATATGCCACTTAATGCAAGTATTTTATGAATCGGATTTTCTTATCGGCCGTTTTAATAAGCAAAAGAAACCGGACTGATTGGATAGCTCCTCAGCAGCCCGGTTATTGCTTTATTCTTATATCTGCTTTTTCATAGCCCGCATAGCGTTCAGAACCGCCAGAACCATTACTCCGACATCACCGAGCATTGCAAGCCACATTCCGGCTATTCCCAAAGCACCGAGAACAAGAATAACCGCCTTAACCGCCAGCGCAAACACGATATTCTGTCTGACTATGCGCATAGTCCTCCTTGAAATGCGTATAGCGGTCGGAAGCTTCAGCAGGCTGTCGTCCATCAAAACGACATCGGCAGATTCTATTGCGGCGTCGCTTCCGAGCGCGCCCATAGCAACGCCCACGTCTGCGCGGGCAAGCACCGGAGCATCGTTTATACCGTCTCCGGCAAAAGCGGTTTTGCAGCCCTCGGATATCAGCTTTTCGAGCTGTTCAACCTTTTGCGCCGGAAGCAAGCCGGAATGAATTTCATCAACGCCCGCCTGTTTTCCGATATCCTCTGCGTTTTTAGCGCTGTCGCCGGTAAGCATAACGCATTTTTTAACGCCGATATTCTTTAATTCCGCTATTGCCTTTGCGGAATCGGGCTTTAAGGTATCATTTATAACTATATGACCTATATAATCGCTGCCCTTTGATATATGGATAACCGTTCCGGAAAGGTGACATTCATGCCATTTCGCACCCGCCTGCTCCATAAGCAGACCGTTGCCGACATAATACACCTCGCCGTCAACCTCAGCGCGTATTCCGCGTCCCGCTATTTCTTCGATTTCACCTAAACGGCTTTTATCGATATGACCGCGGTGAGCCGCAACAATAGATTCTGCAACGGGGTGGCTCGAATAGCTTTCCGCCGCTGCGGCAATATCAAGAAGGTCGTCCTTTGAAATATTCGAGGGATGAATGGCGTTTACTGTGAAGCTGCCCTTTGTCAGCGTTCCGGTTTTATCAAATACTACCGTATCTACTCCGGCAAGCGTTTCAAGGTCGTTTGCCCCCTTAATCAGAATTCCGCTGCGCGACGCTCCGCCTATTCCGCCGAAAAACGACAGCGGAACCGAAACAACAAGAGCGCAGGGGCAGGAAACCATAAGGAATATAAGAGCGCGGTTTATCCATTCGCTCCATTCGCCGCTAAAAAGCAGGGGCGGAACGAGCGCAAGCAGAACTGCCGCCGCAACAACGCAGGGCGTATACCATCTGGCAAAGCGGGTTATAAAATTCTCCGCTCTCGCCTTTTTTTCAGAGGCGTTTTCAACCAGCTCCAGTATTTTAGCAACCGTACTTTCGGCATAGCCGCCGGATGCTTTAACGCGTATAACACCGGAAAGATTGAGCGTTCCGCTGACGACCTTATCTCCCGCGGTTTTATCTACCGGCAGGCTTTCGCCGGTAAGAGCGGCGGTATTAACGGTAGAAGCGCCGTCAACAATCACGCCGTCAAGCGGTATTTTTTCTCCCGGACGGACAATCAGCTCTTCGCCCGGCTGAACCTCCTCCGGAGAAACAACCGTTTCCTCGCCGTCTCGGATTACGGTTGCGCTGTCCGGCCGTATATCCATAAGAGCGGCGATACTGCGGCGGCTTTTGCCGACGGCAAGATTTTGGAAAAGCTCGCCGACCTGATAAAAAATCATTACTCCGGCAGCCTCGGGATATTCGCCGATGGCGATAGCTCCGAGGGTTGCGACAGCCATAAGCAGCTTTTCGTCAAATATCTGACCGCCGAATATATTTCTGACAGCCGACCATAAAACATCCCAGCCGACTATCAAATAAGGAACCGCAAACAGCACCGCTCTCAGCCACCCTTTGACCGGGAGCGCCCAGACCGCTATACACAGCACCGCTGCCGAAATAATCCGGAGCAGCATTTTTTTCTGCTTGCGCGTCATAAAATCACCCTGCAGTCAGGCTCGACCTTACGTATGGTCTTAACCGCTTTTTTAAGAACGTCGTCAAAAGCATCGTCCGCCGCCTCAAGAGTCATTTTCTGCATAATAAAATTAACGTTTACAGAAATAACTCCGTCCAGCTCGGAAATCGCACGCTCCATTTTTGCCGCGCAGTTTGCGCAGTCAAGATCCTCCAGATTAAATGTTTTTTTCATTTTCCTCGTTCCTTTCTTCAATTAAATGTTCAAATCCCTGAGCAACGATAGTTCTTACGTGATCGTCGGACAGGAAATAATAGACCGTTTTTCCCTCTCGCCTGTTACCGACGAGATTAGCGTCCTTCAGCGTTTTGAGCTGATGGGATATCGCCGATTGGGTCATTCCAAGCAGCTCCGCTATTGCGCAGACGCACATAGGCTCTTCAAAGAGCGAAAACAGTATTTTCAAACGCGTTGTATCGCCGAAAAGCTTAAATAAATCGGACAGGTCGCAAAGCAGCTCGTCGGTCGGAAGCTCGTGCCTTACCCTTTTTAATATTTCATTATGGTCGTGCAATATATCGCCTCCATTCATATGTTTATTCATTCATATGTCCGTATGTTCATATGATACACCATTCATATGTTTTTGTCAAGAGCTTTTTGAAATATTTTTATTGAATTTATTAGCACTCGCTTTTTAAGAGTGCTAACGTTTACAAATTATTCATATCATATTAACAATTTAAGCCATATGAAGTTTTATACTATAATAAAAAGTGCGGCGTATACCGCAAGAACAAAATAAAGGTGATAAAACAATGCGTACCAAGCAATTTAAATCAGAATCAAAAAAGCTTATGGATATGATGATAAACTCAATTTATACCCATAAGGAAATTTTTCTGCGCGAAATTATTTCCAATGCGTCCGACGCTCTGGACAAGCTTTATTTCCGTTCCCTGACCGATTCATCGGTAGGGCTTAAAGCCGAGGATTTCGTAATCAGAATTGAGGCGGACAAGGAAAATCGGCTGCTCAGAGTTACGGATAACGGCTGCGGAATGACTGCGGATGAGCTTGAAACCAATCTCGGAACAATCGCGCACAGCGGCTCTCTGCAATTCCGCAACGAAAGCGAAAAGACAGAGAATGTTGACGTTATAGGTCAGTTCGGAGTAGGCTTTTATTCGGCGTTTATGGTAAGCGACCGGGTAACAGTTACAACAAAGAGCTTCGGCAGCGACGAGGCGTTCCGCTGGTCCTCCTCAGGTGCCGAAGGGTATACAATAGAGCCATGCGAGCGCGACACATTCGGAACAACGGTTGAAATGCACCTGAAAGACGATACCGACGATGAAAAATACAGCGAGTTCCTCGACCAGTACCGTATAAGCGCATTAGTCCGCAAATATTCCGATTATATAAGACATCCTATCAAGATGCAGTTTACGACAAAGAAGCCGGTTGAGGGCAAGGAAAACGAATACGAGGACGTTACCGAGGATCGCACCCTCAACAGTATGGTTCCCATATGGAAAAAGAGCAAAAGCGAGCTGAAGCCTGAGGACTATAATAATTTCTACAAGGAGAAATATTTCGATTTTGAGGACCCCGCCCGCGTTATTCACACAAAGGTTGAGGGACAGGCGACATACAGCGCTCTGCTGTTCATTCCCAAACGCGCTCCGTTCGATTATTACACCAAGGAATTTGAAAAGGGCTTGCAGCTTTATTCAAAGGGCGTTCTGATTATGGAAAAATGCGGCGATTTGCTGCCGGATTATTTCAGCTTTGTTAAGGGACTTGTTGACAGCGAGGATCTCTCCCTTAACATTTCCCGCGAGATGCTCCAGCATGACGCTCAGCTGCGCCTTATTGCGAAAACAATAGAAAAGAAGATAAAGTCCGAGCTTGAAAAAATGCTTAAAGACAACCGCGAGGATTATGAGAAATTCTTCAGCACCTTCGGTATTCAGCTGAAATTCGGAGTATACAATGATTACGGCGCTCATAAGGACACGCTGAAGGATTTGCTGCTGTTCACCTCCTCAAAGGAGAAAAAGCCGGTAACCTTTAAGGAATATACAGAGCGTATGCCGGAGGGACAGAACGATATTTATTACGCCTGCGGAGAGACTGTTGACAAAATAGAAATGCTGCCTCAATGCGACGCAGTTAAGGACAAGGGCTATGAAATTCTTTACTGCACCGAAAATGTTGACGAATTTGCCCTTAAAATGCTTGCCGAATACGACGGAAAGAAATTTATCAATGTCTGCGACGACAGTCTTGAGCTTTCCTCGGAGGACGAAAAGAAAGCACTTGAAAGCGAAAACGAGGCGGCAAAGGATATGTTTGCCGCAATGAAAGAGGCTCTGGGTGACGCTGTGAACACAGTTCGTTTCACAGGAAAGCTCAAAGAGCATCCGGTTTGTCTTTCAAGCGAGGGCGGAATATCTCTCGAAATGGAAAAAACGCTCAACTCTATGCCGGGAGCCGCCGAAAACAAGGTTAAGGCGCAGACGGTTCTTGAAATCAACTCGGCGCATCCGATTTCCGAAAAGCTCAAATCGCTGTTTGCCGCCGATGATAAGGAAACGCTTGCCAAATATACAAAGCTGCTTTACGGCGAGGCCTGCCTGATAGGCGGAAAGTCCGTTGCAGACCCGGTTGAGCACAGCCGCCTTATCTGTGAGCTTATGACAAAATAAACCATAATAATAGTTTCAGCACTCCTAAGCCGGGATTTTCCCGGTTTCGGAGTGTTTTTTTGCCGGAATACGAAAAACGCTCTTGACAAATGTACGAAATCATACTTTAATTTCGTTTGTATGATTTCGTACAAGGAGACGGATATGAAGCGGGAATGGAAAGACGAAATTCACAGAATAAATTATCTCAGCTTTGAAATAGACTCGCTGTATCATCAGGCTGCTTTAAGGCTCGGTATCAGCGACAGCGTTTCTCTGATTTTATATACGATATACGATATAGGAGAAGGCTGTCTGCTCAGCGACGTTTACAAAAACTCCGGAGTCAGCCGGCAGACCGTAAGCTCGGCTATACGCGGGCTTGAGGCTGAAAACATTCTGTATCTCGAACCGATAAACGGGAAATCCAAAAAAATCGTTCTCACAAAAAAGGGCGAAGAATATATGCAGAAAACAGCCGCAAGGCTTTTTGCTGCGGAATCCGCCGTTTTTGACGATTGGACACAAGAGGAGCTTGAAGCCTATATCCGTCTTATGGGGAAATACACAGACTGCTTTAAAAAGCAAATAGAAAAATTATAGGAGCAATTATGAGTATTAAGCTTTCAGACCATTTCGGATACAAAAAGCTGATAAAATTCACCCTGCCGACGGTTGCTATGATGATAGTAACCTCAATATACAGCGTTGTAGACGGTTTTTTTGTTTCAAATTTTGCCGGGAAAACGCCCTTTGCGGCAATAAACCTGATAATGCCGGTTTTGATGATTTTGGGAACCGTAGGATTTATGTTCGGAACCGGAGGAACGGCGCTTGTTGCCATGACCTACGGCGAGGGCAATAAGGAAAAGGCAAACAGCTATTTTTCCCTGCTCGTTTACACGGCGTTTCTGCTCGGAATTATATTCGCGGTTCTCGGATTTGTTTTCATTCGTCCTATTGCGGTTTTGCTCGGCGCTGAGGGCGCTCTGCTCGAAAACTGCGTTCTTTATTCGCGCATTATATTGCTGGCGCTGCCGTTCTATATTCTGCAAATGATGTTCCAGAGCTTTTTTGTCGCAGCGGAAAAGCCTAATCTCGGACTTATTGTAACAATATCCTCCGGAGCGACAAATATGATACTTGACGCCGTTCTTGTTATTTCCCTGCCTCAGGAATATAAGCTTGCGGGCGCGGCAGCCGCAACCGCGATATCACAAACAGTCGGCGGTATTATTCCCCTGTTTTACTTTTTCAGAAAAAACAGCAGCTTCCTGCGGCTGGGCAAAACGCAGTTTAACGGTAAAGCAATCATAAAAACCTGCGCTAACGGCTCGTCGGAATTTATGAGCAATATATCTATGAGCGTTGTCGGAATGCTTTATAATTCGCAGCTTATGAAATTCGCCGGTGAAAACGGAATAGCCGCATACGGAGTTATGATGTATGTAAGTATGATATTCGCCGCAGTTTTCGTGGGATACTCGGTAGGAACGGCGCCGGTTGTCAGCTATCATTTCGGAGCCGGAAACAGTCCGGAGCTTAAAGGGCTGCTGAAAAAAAGTCTGATTATTATTGCAGTTTTCGGCGTAGGCATGGTCGCGGCGGCGGAATTAACGGCGGCTCCGCTTTCAAAATTCTTTGTCGGATACGATAAAGAGCTTTACGAGCTTACAGCTTCGGGCTTCCGTATTTTTGCCATTTCGTTCTTATTTATGGGATTCGGAATTTTCATATCCGGATTTTTCACCGCCCTTAACGACGGCGCAACGTCAGCCATAGTGTCGTTTTTGAGAAGTCTCGTATTTCAAAGCGCGGCGGTTATGCTGCTGCCCGCAATATTTAAAATCGACGGTATCTGGATTTCCGTTGTTGTTGCGGAGCTTGCCGCCCTTGCCGTCGGATTCGCGTTCCTCATTGCTAAAAAGAAAAAATACAACTACTAAGCCAATTAAACAGCAGGCGGCAAAACAGCCGCAGATATTAAAGACATACAAACGAAAAGCAGGAAATGCAAAACCTATGTTTTGCATTTCCTGCTTTTTATACACATTATTCCGAGACATACTATTTCACAACTCTGCAATCTCCGAGGATATCCGGTATTTTCTCCATAGAATCATTCTCCGAAAGGCGGCGGATAACGCGGCAGGGATTTCCGGCGGCAAAGCTGTTCGGCGGAATTGATTTTGTTACAACGCTTCCCGCGCCGATAACGCAGTTCTCTCCTATTGTTACGCCGGGCAAAATTGTTACATTCGCGCAAATCCAGCAGCCGTTTCCTATATTAACCGGTTTTGCCCAGCAAAGTCTCTTTTCGGTTCCGTCGGGACAAGCTAACCGTTTTCTTTCCTCGAAAAGCATCGGGTGCAGCGGAGTTACTATTGTCACATTTGGTCCGAAGTCGCAATTCTCGCCGATAGTAACCTCTGTATCGTCCTGGCAGGTAAAATTAAAATTTATAAACGTGTTTTTGCCGATTTTAGTATGTACACCGTAATGAAATCTGATAGGACCGTTCATTGAAACACCGTCGTTTAATTCGCCGAGCAGCTCCTTCAAAACCTCTCTGCGCTCCTCAGACTGATATTCGGTCAGAGAATTATATTTCTGATTAAGCGCGTGAGCCTTCATTTTAATATCCATACGCCACTTTTCATTTGGAAAAAACATCATTCCGTTACCGTTATTAAGCATATTTTCCTCCTGCAATTATACTCCGATTACCGATATCAAAAGCAGCGAAACGCCAAAAACGCAAAGCAATATGTTCACTGCCTTTCGCCAGAAAAGATACCAGTCGCTCGGTTCTGCTTTTTCGGAATCGGATATTGTAAAGCTTAAATGAATTTTTTCAAAAAACCAAAGCATACGAGGAAAAAACGAGGTAACGATTCCCAAAGCAAAGAAAAGCATTGAACACAAAATCAGTTCGGGATTGAATTTCTGAAAATATGAGCCGACAAACAAAAGCACAACCGAAAGCAGCAGACCTCCGGCGGCTGCAAAACCCGTTATCCGGTCAAAAACCGTTACGGCAAGCGGGTCACTTTCGTGCATAAGTCTATCTCCCGTATCCGATATACGCTCATTTAATTCGTTTTCGTATGCCTTTGAAACGGGTGCCGTCAGCTTTTCGCCGCAGTCGGCACAGAAAAAGCGTTCGTCGTTGTTTATTGCGCCGCATTTTTCACAAACCTTCATAATTTTCCCCCTCACATTTTAATATAATAATTTTAACATATTTTATCTCAGGTATCAAGCGGCAGTCATAAAACTTTTTCTGAAATTTTCGGGTCAAAGGGCATTGACATATTTCAAAAGAATTGTTATAATAAACGAAAGAATACAAAAGGAGATGAAAGTTAGTGAAAGAAAACAAAATAATTTTACGCGGAACAAACCGATTATTATACACAAATCTTTTGCCGGAAACTGATATGTATTCCCAAATATGCTATGAGGGCAGTATATCAAAATTCGGCGATAACGCAGACTGCGACTGGGGACTTTTTCAGGATGAAAACGGCGAATGGGTTTTAGCCGAGGGCGACGGGCCGGGCTGTATTTTCAATTTCACTCAGCACCGTTATCCAACAAGCGAGGTTCCTGTCTTTCGTTTTTATTTTGACAACAGCCCTGCTCCGCAGTTTGAAATCACCCCTGAGCAGTTCGGAAAGAAAGCGCCTTTCCTATCCCCTCTCGCAGACATTTTTATAGGTCCCGAGGAGGACGGACGGGGTCCTATATGGGTTGTCCGCAGCTTTGTTCCGATGGAATTCACAAAGCATTTCAAGGTTACTTCGAGCATTAAGCTTGAGGGCTGGGATAAATCGAAAGGTCAGGGCGGATGGGGACATATCACATATCATATGTATGACTCCGCCGACGGGCTCTGCACCTTTGACAGCCGCTCGGATATTTCCGAAATCATTAAAAAATACTCGGTAATTCCTGAGGAACGTCCGAAATCAGAATTCAGGACATTCAGCATTCCGGCAAACGGCGAAAGCGAGATTTTTTCCTCGGAAAGCTCAGGCTGTATCGAGAATATAGCTCTCAGGGTCGCGAGCTTTGTTCCCGAAAAGCTCGGTAAGCTATGGGTTAAAATATATTTTGACGGAAACGAAAATCCGAACGTTTACGCCCCGATAGGAACGTTTTTCGGCTGCGAATACGGCTATACCTTAGCCGAGCTCAAAACCGCTATGCTAAGCTGGGACATAACCAAAGAAACAGCAAGCTTTTTAAACCGATTTCCGATGCCGTTCAGAAAAAGCTGCCGGATAGCTATAGAAAACCGGCTCGGATATGATACGAAAATTTTCTCGGCGGTCTCGGACGCAAAAAGCTATAATTTCACCGGGAGCACCGGGTATTTCACATCATCAGAATACTATCCTCCGACCGACAATACCCCTTATAAGAACTCGGTCATTGCCGATATTAAGGGAGCCGGGCATATGGTATACGGTGTAATTTCGGGCAGCGGCATTGAATGCGGCTGCGAGGGAGATGTAAGAGTGTTTATCGACGGCTGCTCCTCCCCCGCCGTTGAAAGCGACGGCAGCGAAAGCTGGGGCAGCTACGGCTGGGGTTTCGTTTGCCCGCCACAATGCAATCCGTTTTCAGCTTATAACGGTCTGCCCTTCAGCAACAGCACATGGTCCGAGCTGAGGCTCACCTTTACCGACTGCTATCCGTTCAGGAGCGAACTCAGGTTTGAATTGGAGCACGGCTGTCAGAATGACGGCGGCGGAAAGCACAGCGGTCAGATGTTCTTTTATATGCTGCCGTCAGCCGCAGAGGAGCTTATCGGCGAAATAACTCCCGACAGCGGCGAATACAGTACTGACGGCGTTAAGGAGAGAATAACCGACCGGTTTGAAAACGGTTTTCATAACAATTACGAAAGCTTTATCTGCACCGCCGATATGAGCTTTTCTCAATTCAAAATTGAAATCCCTGCGGATAATGCCGGAATTGTTCTTAAAAGAGTTTCTCTGCAAAACAAAGGCAGGCAATGCGCAAGGGTTTTCATAAACGGCGAGCGGGTAACCGAGCGTGACTGGCTTTTCCCCGATTCAAACGGAATTTACAGTCTGCTTGAGGATTCTTATACCGTTCCGGAGAAATACACCGCCGGGAAAAGCGAGCTTACCGTAAGAATCGAGCCTTATGACGGCAACTGGACAGAATGCAGGTATAAAGTATTTTTACTGAAAGGAAACGAAAATGAATAATCAAAAAATAAATGTTGCTCTGATAGGAGCGGGACGCGCAGGAATGATTCATGCGAGGAATTTTAAAACCGATGTTCCATATGCCCGCATAACAGCCGTCTGCGACCCGGTAGGCAACGCTGCCGAGGAAGCGGCAAAGGAGCTTGAAATAGACAAGGTATACAAGGATTTTAACGATGTTATGCTTGATGAGGGCATTGACGCGGTTATTATAGCCACTCCGACCAAATTTCATTGCGAAATCGCCGTTGCGGCGGCAAAGGCTCATAAGCATATTCTCTGCGAAAAGCCTATGGCGATGAACGTTGAGGAATGCGACATTATGGATAAAGCGGCAAAGGAAAACGGCGTTAAGCTGCAAATTGCCTTTATGAGAAGATTTGACCTGTCGTTTATGCGCGCGAGAAAAATGATTGACACCGGAGAAATAGGCGATGTTGTTATGGTCCGTTCCAATACAAGGGGACCGAGCATACCGAAGCCCTGGATGTATGACATATCAAAGAGCAACGGTCCTCTGGCAGAGGTCAACAGTCACGATATAGACACTCTGCGCTGGTTCACGGGCAGCGATTTTAAAAAGGTGTTTGCAATAGGCGGAAATTTCCGCTGTCCGGACGCAAAAAAGGATTTCCCCGATTTTTACGATAACGTCACCCTCAACGCGCTGTTTGAAAACGGCTGTCAGGGAATTATAGACGGTGCGCAGGGCGTTCTCTACGGCTATGACGCACGATGCGAAATATTAGGTACAAAGGGCTGCATTTACCTCGGAAACACGCGCGAAAACTCGGTAACCCTTTGCAGGAGCGATATGCAGCGCAGCGAGGAATACATAAACAGCTGGAAAAACCTGTTTGCAGCGGCATATCTTGAGGAGGACAGGGATTTTGCCCTTACAGTTGCAGAGGACAGAGAGCCAAAGGTTACGGCATACGACGGCAAAATGGCGGTTCTGACCGTAAACGCGGGAAATCTTTCGATAAAAGAGAAAAGAACTGTTGAAATTATAGGCGATAAATTGGTATAATGGGGGCATAGAAAATGTTAGCTGCAAGAATGTACGGAACAAACGACATACGTCTTGAGGATGTTCCTGTTCCCTCTCCTGCCGCAGGCGAGCTGCTGATAAAGGTTAAGGCTGCCGCCGTATGCGGAACGGACGTCCGGATGATATCATTCGGTGCAAAGGGTATTGACAGGGATAATCCGCGTATTTTAGGTCACGAGATTGCCGGAGTTATCGTTGAAACAGGAGCCGGGGTTACGGGCTATACCATCGGTCAGAGGGTTGCCGTCGCCCCGAATATGGGCTGCGGAATATGCCCCCAATGCATATGCGGAAACAGTCATCTCTGCCCCGATTACAAGGCGCTCGGAATAAATATCGACGGCGGATTTGCAGAATACTGTCTTATCCCGGCGGCGGCAGTACGTTCGGGAAATGTATGCGTGCTTGACGCCGGCGTTTCCTTTGAAGAGGGAGCTATAAACGAGCCTCTCTCATGCGTTTGCAACGGCTTTGAACGCGCAGACATCCATCCCGGAGACAATGTTCTTGTTATAGGAGCGGGACCGATAGGAATAATGCACTGTGCGCTGGCGCTTATGGCAGGAGGACGGGTATTTCTAAACGACATTTCCGCTGACCGGCTCAAAGCCGCAAAGAAGATTTACCGTGATATCAGAATTATCGGCGGCGACCTTGTTTCAGAGGTTATGCGCGTTACCGGAGGCGCCGGTATGGACGCGGTAATCACAGCCTGTCCTGTTCCGGCGGTTCAGTCGCAGACGACCGAGCTTGCCGCAACAGGCGCAAGGATTATATTTTTCGGGGGAGTTCCCTCCGCTGCCGGAAAGGTTCCGATTGATACAAATGCCATTCATTACAAGCAGCTTATCGTATCCGGAACAACGAGAGCCAGCCTGACGCAGTACCGCAAGACATTGAATTTCATATCCGGCGGTATTCTGAACGCAAAGCCGCTTATAACCTCGCGGCTGCCGCTTTCCGACATAGCCGAAGGTATAAGCCGGGCTAAACGCGGAGAGGGACTGAAAAACGTTATAATAATGGAGTAGACAGAAAAGTCAGGGTGAAGCAAAATGAAAAAACCTCTTTTTATCGGAACCGACATCGGAACTCAGGGAACAAAATCCGTTATAACGGATGAAAACGGTAAAATACTCGGCAGCGGATTTACGGCGTCGAATATTATAAGAGGTGAAAACGGCTCTGTAACGGAAAATCCGGAGGATATATTCAATTCGGTGATAGTTTCCGTAAGAAAAGCGGTTGAAGCATCAGGTATACCTTATCCGGAGATTACAGGTTTCGGAATTGACGGACAGATGGCAGGAATTATGGGAATAGACAGTAATTTTGAGCCTGTCGGTCCGCTTGATTCCTGGCTTGACAGCCGCAGCGAGCCTTACGCCGAATTTCTGCGCGGAAAAGCCGAAAAGGAATGTGTCGTTAAAAGCGGAGGGCAGGTTATAAATTCACACGCTGCGAAAATCCTGCGGATAATGAAAACCGAGCCGGAGCTTTACGGCAAAATTTCAAAATTCGTTATGCCGAACGGCTTTGCCGCCGGAAAATTATGCGGTCTGAGCGCCGAAAGCGCCTTTATGGATTACACATTTCTTCATTTCAACAATTTCTCCGACAATCTTAAAAAGCGTTTTAACCGGGAGGCTCTTGATTTTTTCAAAGTTGACCGGACAAAAATGCCGAGGGTCTGCGCTCCGGGAGATATTATCGGAAAGGTTCTTCCGAAATATGCTGAGTTTATGGGTATTTCCGGAGATATAAATGTTATTGCAGGCTGCGGCGATACGGCGGCATCAAGTCTCGGAGCCGGAATAGTATCGCCCGGACTCGCATATGACGTTGCCGGAACAGCCTCCGTTTTTGCCTGCTGCACCGACCGATATGCGCCGGACACCGAAAACCGGACGGTTCTGTTTTCCCGCAGCGTTATAGACGGGCTTTATCTTCCCCTTTCATATATAACCGGAGGCGGACTGACTTTAAAGTGGTTCTCCGAGCTTGTTAAAACAGAGCTTTCCGGGCTTGACGGAAAGGCTGCGGAATATTCCTCAGAATTATTCTTCATCCCTCACCTTTCAGGCAGAGCGTTTCCGCCTGACGCGCGTCTCAAGGGGGCGTTTGTCGGTCTTGACGGCGCAGCGGACGAGGGCAAAATGTTCCGCGCAGTTATGGAGTCGATCGGTTTTGAATATAGAGGATATTTAGAGGTTATGCAAAGCTGCGGCTGTATTGAACGGCTCAAAGCCGTAAGATGCGTCGGAGGAGGAGCAAAAAGTCCGGTTTTCTGCAAAATAAAGGCTGATATTTTAGGAGCGGATTATATTTCTTCGGAGCATATCTGCTCTGCCCCGCAGGCGGTAGCGCGGCTGGTGGCATATTCGCTCGGCTATTCCGGAACAGATATCCGCAGGGAATTTGAAATCACCGGAGAGGGCTCGCTTATAAAGCACAGTCCGGCGGCAAAACAGGCTTATGACAAGCGTTATATAAGCTATAAAAGGCTTTTAAATAATTATTCTGATTTTTTAGCGGAGGAATGTTGAAATGACAAACGAAACAATATTTGCCGAAGAAAGACAAAACAAGATTATGGCGGAGCTGAAGGACAAAAACAAGCTGCTTGTCAACGAGCTTTGCGAAAAATTCGGAGTTTCCTCCGCAACAATAAGAAACGACCTTAACCAGCTCGAAAAGCGCGGAATGTTAAAAAGAACCCACGGCGGAGCAATTCCCTCCGGCAAAGCCGGATTTGAGCCTACCTCGGTTGAAAAGACAGAGGTGAACCGGACTCAGAAGGAGCGTATTGCCCGGCGCGCCGCAAATCTTATAGAAAACGGCGACACGGTTGCCATTGACACCGGAACAACTGCCCTTTGCCTTGCAAGGGAGCTTTCCGGGAAACGCGGTGTAACGGTTGTTACCTCGGACATACGCATTGCCTGCCTGCTTGAGGAATACGCCGGAATAACGGTTATAATAGCCGGGGGAACGCTGCGCCGCGGTTTTTCCTGCACCATTGGCGCCATGACAAATTCCGCGCTGAAAAAGCTTCGGGTTGACAAGGCGTTTATAGCCACAAACGCGGTAAATTCCTCCGGCGAGCTTTGCACCCCGGATATTGAGCAGGCTCAGGTCAAAAAAAGTCTTATAGATATGGCAACCTCGGTTATTCTTATATGCGACTCCTCTAAGTTCGGCGCGCAGAGCTTTGCCAAATTTGCCGCCCTCTCGGATGTTGACGCGGTTATAACCGACAACGGAATCGACGGAGCAACCCTTGAAAGGCTTAACAAAATGAATATTGATATTGAGGTGGTATGATGAACCCTGTCGGAATTTATTATGCTTTTTGGGAACGCGAATGGAGCGCGGATTATTTCAAATACATTAAAAAGGTCAAAAGGCTCGGCTTTGACGTTCTTGAGATAGCCGCCGGCGCGCTCCCGGATATGACCTCCGCCGAACGGCTCAGGCTTGCAGCCGCAGCTGAAAGCGAAGGCATAAAGCTGACCTATTGCATAGGGCTTCCCGTGCAGTATGACGTTTCTTCGCCCGACGAGGCAATCAGGAAAAACGGCGTTAAATATATGTCCGGTCTGCTCGACTGCATAAACGAGATGGGCGGAGACACAATAGGCGGAATTATTTATTCCTGCTGGCCTATGCAGATACGCCCGGACTACGACTATAAATGCCGCAGCCGCGAGCAATCGCTGCGTTCTCTCGGCGAGCTGCTCAAAAAAGCGGAGGAATACGGCATAAATTACTGTCTTGAAATAGTCAACAGATTTGAGCAATGTATTCTCAATACCGCAAGCGAGGGCAGAGCCTTTGCGGAGGAGCTTGGCAGCCCGAACGTCAAGCTTTTGCTTGACACATTCCATATGAACATCGAGGAAAACAGCTTTACCGAGTCAATTCATTGCGCAGGAGACCTTCTCGGTCACTTCCATATAGGCGAAAACAACCGCAGAACTCCGGGAACCGGAAGATTGCCCTGGAATGAGATATTCACCGCGCTTTCGGATATTTCATATAAAGGCGCAGTCGTTATGGAGCCGTTTATAAAGATGGGAGGTCAGGTCGGAAAGGATATTCAGGTTTTAAGGGATATCAGCGGCAATGCGGACGAGGAAAAAATGGACAGTCTTGCAGCAGCGGCGGCAGACTTTGTTAAGAAAGGGTTAAGTGTATGCAGAAAATAAAGGTCGGACTGCTGACCATGTCGGACGGCAGAATATACATTCACAACGAATATGAGCAGCTCAATTTCAAAAAGCAGCATGCAGTCAAGGCGGAGCTTGAGGCAACCGGACTTTTTGAGGTCACGGAGGGCAACAGCATTATAAACTCAAATTCACTCGCAAAAAAGGAGGCTATGCGCCTGCGGGAAAGCGGAGTTGAGGTTACAATATTCAACTACACCATATGGTGCTATCCGCAATACACCATGGTGGCTCAGAACTTTGCTCCGGGACCGTATCTGTTGTTTTCAAATCTTCATCCGTCGGAATGCGGAATGGTCGGTATGCTCGCGGCAGCCGGCTCGCTCGACCAGATAGGGGTTAAATATGCCCGTCTCTGGGGAGATATCTCGGACAGCGAGGTTCTTGAAAAAATGGTTTCATTTTTAAAGGCGGCGGCAGCGGTAAGCCGGCTCAGAGGGCTGACCTTCGGGAATTTCGGCGGACGTCCGCTCGGAATGTATACCGCAGCGGCAAGCCTGACCGACTGGCAGAGACTTTTCGGAATTGACGTTGAAAACATTGAGCAGGACGATATTATACGCGCCGGAGAAAAGGCAACGCCTGAGGAAATTGAAAAGGCGTTTGCCTGGCTTACCGATTATGTCGGGGAAATCAGATATGACGGAGACGGTCTGACGCCCGAAAAGCTCAAAACGCAAATCCGTTCATATATCGGTCTGAGGGATATTATAAAGGATCGTCAGCTCGATTTTATCGGAATTAAGGCACACGGCGACCTTACCGACCGTTACTGCACAATGGATCTTGCCGAGGCGCTCTTAAACGACCCTTACGACTGGAACGGGGCAAAGGAAACAACCGTTGCCGCAACAGAAAGCGATATGGACGGTGCGCTGACTATGCAGCTTTTCAAGCATCTGACCGGCAAGCCCGTGCTTTTCGCAGACGTCCGGCATTATGACAGCGAAAACGGAGTATGGTATTTTTCAAATTCCGGAACCCATGCCACATATTTTGCCGGCGCCTCAGATGATTTCAGGGAAAATCTGAAAAATGTAAGTCTGCTGCCGGAAACGGACTACTATCCTGCCGGCGGCGCTTCGGTTCACCATTTTGCAAAGGCGGGAAGGGTTACGCTCGCCCGCTTAGCGCGCAAGAACGGACAGTATTACCTAACCGTTGTTCCCGCCGAATTCGTTGAATACGACCGCGAAAAAATGCTCCGAATGGGCAGTCAGACAACGCCTGCATGGCCGGTTGCATTTGCCAAGCTAAAGGTTTCCGCCGACTATTTCATAAGCAATTTCCCCTGCAATCATATTCACGGCGTATACGGCGATTATACCGAAAGCCTTAAAAGCATTGCCCGTATACTTGATATACCGATAAAAATTTTTGAATAAAGGAAGAAAAATTATGAACACAAAATTCACTCCCGAACAGCTCGCAAAATACTTTGACCAGACCCTCTTAAAGCCATTTGTTACAGAAGAACGGCTTAAAGAATTCTGTCTTGAAAGTGACCGCTACGGCTTTGCGATGGTAGCGATAAACTCCGCTCCGGTTAAGTTCTGCCGCGAGGTTCTTAAAAACAGCAGCGTTCACGTCGGAGCGGCAATAGGCTTCCCCCTCGGTCAAACAACAATAGAGGACAAGGTTTTTGAAACAAAGCAGGCTATCAAGGACGGTGCGGATGAAATTGACTATGTTGTCAACCTTGTTAAGCTTAAATCCGGAGACACAGACTTTATCGAAACCGAAATGCGCAGCATTGTTGACGTCTGCAAGGAAAACGGAAAAATTTCAAAGGTTATATTTGAAAACTGTTATCTGACCGATGATGAAAAGAAAACTCTCTGCGAGATATCGCTCAAGGTTCTGCCGACATTTATCAAAACAAGCACCGGCTTCGGCACACCGGCAAACGGAATTGCAGTAGGAGCGACAGTTGAGGACGTAAGGCTTATGAAATCAATGGTCGGAGACGCCATTAAGGTTAAAGCGGCGGGAGGAGTCAGAACGCTTGCCGACGCGCTCGCTATGATTGACGCAGGCGCCCAAAGAATAGGCACCAGCGCCGGAGTTAAAATAGTTGAAGAGCTGAAGGCTCAGGGCTGATTATAAAAAATCAATATTTCAAATCCGGCGCCGGTATGGCGCCGGATTTTGTTTTTTTAACATTTACCAATTTTTTGCGGCAATTACATAACTGTTATTTATTGTTATTATTTATTGTTTAGATTTATTTATTTTTGTTTCGACTTTCGATTTTTGTGCATTTTCGTGTTTTTTAATTATAACTTATTAAAAAACCGAAAGATTTTCTTGCAGTTTGTAGATATAATTAAAATACAGAATAAAACGAAAGAAAAATCAGGAGGTTTTAACATGAATAAAAAAATGCAAACCCATAAAATCCTTTCGGCGCTATTGGCGGTTCTGTTTATTTTCACCGCCCTGCCCTTTGCCGCAGCAGCGGACAGCACTGAATTTGTTTCGGAAAACGCTTTCAGAGCAATGCTTTCATCCGCAACACCAATCAAGTTCAATATTGATTCATTAACCGAAACCGCCGATACGCGTTTTAACACCCGCGGAGCAGTAGCAGCCACAACAGACGGCGACACTCAGACTCACGTTGACGCTTATGCTTATACCGCTGAATCACATAACTGGATAGGCGTTAAATATGAACTGAAAGAGACTGTTTATGCCGAAAAGCTCACTTTATACTCAGGCTATACAGGTTTAAAAGACTATTACAGAGTATATGCTTCCGACACGATTGAATCCCTTTATTCCTCCTCAAATATGGTAGCTGACGCCTTTGAGTGTGACGGTACGGCAAAAGAAATAACCCTCAACAAATATGTTAAATATGTATCAGTTATAGGAGACAATATTACAAAAGGTGACACTAACTTCCGCGTAGCCGAATTCCAGCTTTGGACCGGCAATGATTCAAATGTGTTCAAATCCGAAAATGTTTTACAGACAAAGCTTTCATCGGCAACACCGATTCAATTTAATATTGATTCATCTACCGAAACCGCTGATACACGTTTTGACACCCGCGGAGCGGTAGCAGCCACAACAGACGGTGACACTCAGACTCATGTTGACGCTTATGCTTATACCGCTGAATCACATAAGTGGATAGGCGTTAAATACGAACTGAAAGAGACTGTTTATGCCGAAAAGCTTACTTTATACTCAGGATATGCAAGTTTAAAAGACTATTACAGAGTATATGCTTCCGACACGCTTGAATCCCTTTATTCCTCCTCAAATATGGTAGCTGACGCCTTTGAATGTGACGGTACGGCAAAAAAAATAGCTCTCAACAAATATGTTAAATATGTATCAGTTATAGGAGACAATATTACAAAAGGTGACACTAACTTCCGCGTGGCCGAATTCCAGCTTTGGACCGGCGACGATACAAATGTGTTCAAATCCGAAAATGTTTTACAGACAAAGCTTTCCGA
>CAKSOL010000012.1 GCA_934477125.1 uncultured Eubacteriales bacterium
ATAAGCGAATCCACGCAAGCCCCGCTTGCCAAAACACGCTTTTTCATTTCTTTAAGTAATTGAAAATTTGTAGACATAATTTTTCTCCATAATCAGATTTTTGCTTGCATTTTGCAATACAATCGCATATAATATATTCGGAGGCGGTATGTATGTCAAAAACATCAAGCGTATTTGCAAGAGTTGAACCGGATATAAAGGAACAGGCCGAGCAGGTTCTCAATGAACTCGGTATTCCTATGTCAAACGCAATCGGGCTGTTTTTAAAACAGGTTGTTTTACAGCGCGGTATTCCGTTTGAAATGAAGCTCCCCGCAAAAAAGCCGATTGCATTAGGCACGCTGTCCGACGCTCAGTTGAACGAGGAGTTGAACCGCGGCATTGCGGATTTTGAGAACGGAAATTACACTACCTCCGAAGATCTTTCAGATAAATTCCGAAAGGCTTACGGAATATGAAAAATTATACTGTTCTTTATTCCGATTCGGCACAAAACGATTTAACCGAAATCTTTGAGTATATAGCATATACACTCAAAGAGGTACATACGGCTCAAAACCTCATACGCAAAATAATGAAAAATATTGAGCTGCTCAAAACCATGCCGGCGCGTTTTCCGATAGATGAAAATATAAAGCTCAAAATAAAGATTCGCACCTTAAATACCGGAAAATTCATAACCTTTTACTCGGTTGACGAAAAAAGCTTATCTGTAAAGATATTAAGAATTATTTACGGCGGCAGAGATTTTGACGAATTGTTTTAATTTTTTCAAAAGACTTATTCCAAGCGGGATGAGTCTTTTTTATTTTCTTTCCCAATCTGCACCAAACACATAGTCACCATACCGACCAATCCGCCGAACATTGCTCCGCCCACAAAACATATAACTCCCATTTTCTATTCCTCCCGTTTTATTGTTTTCATTTAATCGCTTTTTACTCTTTTCGCAAGGCTTTCACGGTCGGTGGTTATGAGGTCAAACTCGGTATCGGATGAGCGTATCTCCACCGCTATGCGGTTGCGCCCCGCGCATAAAAGCCCCTCGCCTCTGCCCGCGCGGATAACCTCTGCTGTCTCGCTTTCGGTAAGCATAAGCTTTTCCTGCAATTTAACCGCCTCGGTTTCCTCTAATTGCAGCAATAGCTTTAATCTGCTGTTGCCGAGCAGCGCGTCCCCGAATTTACCGTCGTTCAGCGCGAAGTAATCCACAACATTCTGGGTTGCCGAAACAAATATAGCCCCGTAGCCTCTGACGGTCTTTATAAGGTTTATTACAAAATCCGCCGCCTGCTCGTTTCCGTTTTCTCCGGCAATTTTCCAGGCCTCGTCGAGTATTACCGCCTTTTTATTGACCCGTGAAACAGATATTCTGTCCCGCACAAACTCGGTCGCTATAAATGTACCGAGCGCGGTAAACTCCTTGCTTAATCGCGAGGTATCCAGCACTATAAACGGTGCCTTTAAATCTATATTCGTCTGCCCGCCAAGACCAGAAGCCGAACCCTCAACCAAACGAGCGTCCTGACCACACATTTGTGTAGTCAGGACGCTCGTTTTTTATAACTTCCGTTTCTCATTTTAGCAGCGGCCCTACGGATAATATATCAGAAATTTGCTGTCTTACTTATATTAACCCGCGCAAGGCGCTTACTGCTGCGGCAAAAGCTTCTTCTGCAGAGCTGTATTTGTAAACCTCGCCTATAACGCTTGCGTCGCCCTCTTTTTCAAGAGCCGCAAGGCCGTCAAATACCGTAAGATGAGGTTCTAAAGTTACACTATCGCCGCCAAGCCTTCTGAAGTCGTCCAAAATATATTTGATATTGCCATCGCCCTTACCAGCAGGAACAACGCTGCCGTCTGCAAGCGCATCCTTAATATGCAAGTACTTAACATACGGCTTTATAATTTCCCACGCTTTCAGCGTATCAACTCCGCACTGAACGTAATTCGCGGGGTCGAATATCGCTTTAATTTCGGGCAGTGCCCTGTGGATTTCAAGACAGCGTTCAGGCGTATCGCCGTAAATGCCCTTTTCGTTTTCATGGCAAAGCGTTATGCCGCTGCCACTTGCGATTTTGCAGAAAAGGCTCAGGCGTTCTGTCACCCTTTCCCTATACTCATCGCGATTTTCGGATGGCGTAAAGAATGAAAACAGCCGTATATTTTCCGCACCGAGAATATCCGCGAGTTCCAATGTGCGCTTGAATTTTTCGGTGTGAAGTGTAAAATCATCCTTTTCAATATCGATTTTACCTATTGGCGAGCCGATTGTCCACACACGAAGCTCTGCGGCATCAAGCTTTTTTCTGACCTCCCTCGCCTTGCTGTCGGATATTTCGGCAATATTAACCTCGTCAACGTTTCTTATTTCAAGACCGTTAAGCCCGTTTTTCTTCATTGCCTTTATCTGTTCGTCGATAAAGGGGCTTGCCTCGTCCGCAAATGCGTAAATTTTCATTTTTATACCCCCGAATAAGCCGAGAAACCGCCGTCTATCGGTATAGTCACTCCCGTTATAAAGCCTGCCTTGCTTTCGTCCAGCAGCCATTCAACCGCTCCCCAAAGCTCCTCCGCCTCGCCGAATCTGCCCATAGGAGTTGAACGCAGTATTTTTTCGGTTCTGGCGGTCGGAGTTCCGTCCTCATTAAAGAGCAGTGCGCGGTTCTGGTTTGTAACAAAAAATCCCGGAGCTATTGCGTTTACGCGTATATTTTCCTTTGCAAAATGAACAGCGAGCCATTCGGTAAAGTTTGTAACCGCCGCCTTTGCCGCTGAATACGCGGGTATCTTGGTGAGCGGGCGGTATGCGTTCATTGAGGAAATATTAAGCACCGAGCAGCCCTTTCTGCCTATCATATCCGCCATAAATACCTGGCTTGGCAAAAGCACGCCTTTAATGTTAAGGTCAAACACAAAGTCAAAGCCCTTTTCGTCGATATTGAAGAACGTAAGAAAATCCCCAGTGTTTTCGTCGCCTTTCTCGTATTCTTCGTGCGCAGTGGTGCATTTCGGGTTATTACCGCCCGCTCCGTTTATAAGTATATCGCATTTTCCGAGGTCTGCAAGTATCCTGCCGTGTACTTCCTCTATATTTTCCTTATCAAGCACATTACACTTGTAAGCTTTGGCAGTACCGCCAGCCGCGGTGATTTTATCGGCGACCTGCTGCGCCGCAGCCTCGTTTAAATCGAGAAGCGCAACCTTATTGCCCTTGCCTGCCAAAAGCTCGGCAAAGCCTGAGCATAATACGCCGCCTGCTCCTGTTATTACAATTACCTTTTCCATTATTTCTTCTCCTTTTCTGCCGCTTCAAAAAGTCCGTTTATATATGCAGCGCCGAGCGCCCTGTCGAAAAGACCGTAGCCGGGTTTTCCGGTTTCGCCCCATATCATTCTGCCATGGTCGGGGCGAACGTATCCGTCAAAGCCGGTATCAACAAGCGCCTTTACTATTTTGTACATATCAAGGCTGCCGTCTTTCGACAAATGCCCGCGTTCCTCAAAGCTACCGTCCTCCAAAAGCTTTACCTGCCGGATATGCATAAATGCAATTCTTCCTATTTTGCTGTATTTGCGAACCATTTTCGGAATATCGTTAAACGCCGCGCAGCCGAGACTGCCCGTACAGAAGCAAAGGCTGTTTGCGGGACTGTCAGCTATTTTTAACATCCGGTCGATATTCTGCTCGTTTGTTATAATTCTCGGAATACCGAAAATCGGATACGGCGGGTCGTCGGGGTGTATCGCCATAGCAACTCCGCAGCTTTCTGCTATGGGAATAATCCTTTTAAGAAACTTTTCAAGATTGCGCCAAAGCCCCTCCTCACCCAAGGCGGAATAAGCCTTTATTAAATCCCTTACTTCGGACTGAGTATAGCTTGCGTCCCAGCCGGGCAGGTGAATATCGTCTTTCAGCGGGTCAAGGCTTTTAAGCTGGTCCATATACATAACAAGGCTTGTCGAGCCGTCCTCCGCCCTCTTGTCAAGCTGAGTTCTCGTCCAGTCAAACACCGGCATAAAATTATATGTAATACACTTTACGCCGTATTTCGCGCAGCGGCGGATATTCTCGCAGTAAACCTCGGTATATTCGTCGGCTTTCTCTGTTCCGAGCTTTATTTCCTCAGGAACTGGAACAGACTCTACGATATCGAATACAAGCCCGTTTTTCTCCGCCTGCTCTTTAAGCTTTTCAAGGCTTTCTTCCGGCCAGACCTCGCCGGGCTTGACATCATAAACCGCAGTTACAACCGAGCGCATATTCGGTATCTGACGTATATATTCAAGGGAAATCGGGTCGCTTTCGCCGTACCATCGAAACGACAGCTTCATTTTCCAAACAGCTCCTTTATACTATATATTTATTTTAATTATATAACAGCAACATCAACAATTAAATTGTTGAAATTATTATTATATATTGCAAATATTGTTTTGATATGTTAATATGTATTCGGTGATACTATGTCAGAGTTTTTTACATATAACGGCGGCTTTGTCTCTATGAACTATTCATATGACGCAGTTCCCTCTCCTGAAAGCTTTAAAGTTCATACGCACGAAACCTATGAGCTTTACTACTTTATGGGCGGCAAGGGAATTTACCGGGTTGAGGGTACTCCGTATCCACTTGAGGCAGGAGACATTCTGATTATGCGGCCTGCCGAGTCTCATTATATCGATGTAAGTCCGGATAAGCCGTATACCCGAATTTCAATAAATTTCAGGCAGGAGCTTTTCGCAAATATTGACCCGTCCGGAAGATTAACCGCGCCTTTTTTAAACCGCAATCTCGGAGAATACAATCTTTACCGCGCCGAAAATTTCAGAACGGATATTTTTAAAGCCTTTATAGAAAACACCGTAGCCGACACTTCCGACCGAGAGCTGCAGATAATAACAAACCTTTTGCCGCTTTTAAACGAAATATCGCTTGCATTTGAAACAATGGCAGAAACGCAAATAAGCAAAACGCTTGACAGCATGATTATAAGCTACATAAACCGCCACATTTCCGACGATTTGACTCTTGACGGCATTTGCGAAAGGTATTATATAAGCAAGTCGCACCTTTGCCACATTTTTAAAAAAGCCACGGCGATGACCGTCGGCGAATATATAACGGTTAAAAGGCTTGCCAAGGCAAAGCAGCTCATCCTTTCGGGAATACCTCTTACAAGGGTATATTTAGGATGCGGATTTAAGGACTATTCGGTATTTTACCGCGCATTTAAAAAAGAATACGGTGTTTCGCCGCGGCAGTCTAAATAACATAATTCCCAACCGTTTTTTGATATAAAAAAGCCGGGTACGATAAGGCGCTGAGCCTTTAACCGTACCCGGCTTTATATGTACTTTTTCAGTAAGCAGCAAATAATTTAAGTATCTGCAATCGGTTTGCAGGCGTTAAATTTCCGGAACAACAACCTCAATTTCGCGACCTGCCTCGTTCGACTTGAAAATACCGTCGATAATAGCCTGATTATAAATAATCTCGCTCGTCGGAACAGGCGCTTTTCCGCCGGTTATAACGGCGTCGAGGAAGGAACGTATCTTCTTATCGAACAGCGTGGGCTCGTCCGGCTTAGTAGGAATAAGCGGAATTTTGGTTTCAACCGGCTCTCCGGCAACATCATGGTAAATTGTCATCGGCTTGGTAAAGGTGCCGTTCCAGCAGTCGGTCGAGGGAACTCTCAAAGAACCCTTTGTACCCATAATAATGGTGTCTCCCGGAGTGTCAAGGTGCATATACCAGGCAATCCGGAAATCGAGAATAATATCTCCCTCAAGGCGGATATAAGCCGAGGCGAAATCATCAACCGAGAACTTCTTGGCGCATTCGGGCTTTCCGACCTGCGAATATGCCTCAGGAGTTTTGCCGAAGAAATCGGAAGCACGTCCGGTAACTGTCAGCGGCTTCGGATATCCGAGAGCATTCAGAACCAAATCGAGAGAATAGCAGCCGATATCGCCCAGAGCGCCTATACCCGCTTTATCGTTTTCGATAAAGGTTTCGGACCAGCCTACGGGGATACCGTGACGGCGGCCGCCGCCTGTCTGAATATAATAAATCTTTCCGAGCTCACCGGACTGTACGATTTTCTTAATCATCTGCATATTTGCGTCAAGCCGGGGCTGGAAGCCTACGGAAACAATCTTTCCGCTCTTTTTCTCCGCCTTGCATATCTCGACAGCCTCATCGAGAGTTACGGTCATCGGCTTTTCGAGCAGAACCGGAATTCCGTGCTCCAAAGCGTAAACGGTACATTCCTTATGGGTGCGGTTATATGTACATACGCTTACCGCGTCCAGCTCCATCGTATCAATCATTTCCTTATAATCCTCAAACGCCTTAGCCTTGACGCCGTGAGTTTCAAAGAACTTCTCTGCCTTTCCCGGAATTATATCCGCTCCGGCAACAACCTCAACATCCGGCTGCTTTTTATAGCTTGTAATGTGAGACTGAGCGATACCGCCTGTTCCGATTATGCCGATACGCAGTTTTTTATCGCTGCGGACGGTTTTTTTATCGGTCATATTGGTTGAAAAATCATTTAAATCCAGTGCCATACTGTTCCTCCTGAAAAGAAATTGAATTTATTTGTGCCGCCTTACGGCGTTACACCCCTTTTAAAGCCGCATACCAAGCCGGAACTTTACATAAATGCCTCAGGGCAAAGCCCGTTGTTTATAAAATCATCGTTAAGTACCGGTTTCCCGTTAAATCCCGCGGCTCGCCTGTATTTCCAGAGGCAATCGATTTCCTGCGAAAATATTCCGACCTTATTGCCTGAATTCTTTAAAATACGTCCGTCCGGCGATACAATCATACTGCATCCGCCCCGTTTACCGCGCCCCATAGAGTATGAGGATTTCAGAACATAAGCGTTGCAGCGGAAAGCAAGCAGCTTTGCCTGAGCTGCTAAAATATCCTGCCGTTCACCGCGCTGATAGCCCGGAAAAAGGATTATATCCGGCTTAAACGCCGCAATTTTTTCAATCTGCTCATTGAAATATATGTCGTAGCAGGTAAGAAAAGCGAATTTTATTCCTCCGAGGGTGCAGGTGCAATGGCAGGTACCGCTGCCGTCTCCCATACGGACACCCAATTTGATTTCGGACGGAGGAATATGCTGCTTATCATAAACAAAAGCTATCGTTCCATCCTTATTATACAAGTAAGTTCTGTTTTTCGCAACCCCTAATTTTTCTTCCAAAACATTTATTCCGACAATGCAGTTTTTCCTTTTTGCCGCGGCTGCGGCGTACGCCAGCAATTCGCCGGCATACGCCATCGCTCTGCGTTCGCTGTCAATATCCGAAAGTCCGCCGGCGTTTGAATATTCCGGGAAGAGAATAATACCGTTTTCCGGGGCTTTATCAAGCGCCACCGTTATAAATTTCCTTATGCTTTCGTCCGGTTTTTCCTTATGCCTGTATTTAGGCTGAACAACCGTTACGGTAATAATATTTTCAGACTGCATCATTGAGAAGTATTTTCCTTAAAAGCACTAAATCATTTGTATCGTCCATACCGTCGCTGTTTATATCCAGAGTGAATTTTTCAACCGAATATTCCGGAGAGGAAATGCTCTTTTTAGCGCGCACCAAATCGAGAATATCGCATTTTCCGTCGCCGTTGCAGTCTCCGAAATCATAAAGCTTTTCGATATAATGATTGTCTCCGATAGTGTATTCGACAGTATTCCATACATTTCTGAGCGCAGATACAAGAGTCTCATCGTCAGCGCTTTCAGAATATTTCAAGGTTATCAGCGCGCGGTTCAGCTGCTCAGCGCCGTTTGTGAACACGGCGTTTTCGGTTGCAAGCAGCGCCTCTGCACGCTTAACCCAGGTTGTGCGAACGGTGCTGTCCGCCCAGCTTTCCTTTGCCGCCGTTACCCTATGTATGCCGCCGCCGATGGAATAAAGTCCGGTTGCGCTGTCGGGGAAAACGGGTTCGCCGTCAACGGATATAACCTCGCAGTCTGCGGAAATTTCGTATCCCGTCAGTCCCGATTCGCCGCATACCGCGGAAACTCTGATACCGGTGTCAGCCTTGATAACCGTATCGAACGAAGCGTCGGTCATAGTCGAAGTCATACCGTTATTGAGAATAACTATTGTTTTATAATTTTTATTTATCGGGGTATCAGAAGCAACCTTTACGGCGTTTACCGTTCCGCCGTTGATTTCGGCTATTCTAAGTCCTGAGGAGCCGCTATCTCTTACATCTGCGGTCAGACAGAGCGTTCCTACTGTACCATCGTTAATAACAGTCTTAACAGTTCCCTGTGTTGTATTCGGTAAGCCGTTTAGATGTCCCATTGTTATTTTATTTACCGCTCCGCCATTGACGGTAAAGCTGTAATTTCCTTTCCAAATTAAGGGATTTGGTGTGTTAGCGGTATTGCGCCAACCGTTTGCTACTGCAATTATGTTGACCGAACCGCCGTTTACTGTTATATCGGTACTAACTCCCGAAAGACTTCCGTTATATCCTCCTGCAAACACAGTTCCGAAATTGCCGGAATTAACTGTCATTTTGTTCTCGGAGTTTGCGGTCAGAAAAGCAACGTTTTTATTGCTTGCGTTAGACGGAGTTGTGATTCCGTCACCAAACGTGACATCAGTCCCTACGCCTCTTTCAGCCTTAAAGCCGAAATCATAATTTGACACAGGCGCAAACCGCAAGTTGCTGAACGAAATTTTTCCGGCTAAGTTATATGTATTAAGGCTCGCTATCGCCGCATCATCACCTATACCGACAAAATTTATCGCCTTGTCAATTCTGCCGAGTGCATAATGTCCGGTTTCTGCCGAGCCGACAGTTCCTTTAATGTACACCGTTCCGCCGTTTTTTACTGCGTTTAACGCATCGTCAAACGCCATAGGGCTTTCTTCGGATAAGCCGTCGCCGCTGCCGTCCGCCGAGGCGTAAACGCTTTCCATAAGCTCACCCTGAACAGTTACGGTATGAACGCCGCCGCCGATTGAGTACAATCCGCTTGTTCCGTCCGCAGACGCCATCTGACCGTCAATATAAACTATCTTATCAGATACGATTTTATATCCTTTGAGGGCTGAATCCTGATAAACCGCAGATACCTCAGCACCGGCGTCAGCCTTGATAACCGTATCGAACGAGGCGTCATTCATAGCTGAAATATTTTCAGCCATACCGTTATTGAGAATAACTATTGTTTTAAAGCCCTTGTTTATAGGCGTTTCTCCTACCTTAACGGTATTTACGGAACCGCCGTTGATTTCGGCTATTCTGAGTCCTGAGGAGTTTATATCCTTATTGGCGGCAGTTAAACAAATCGTGCCAACATCGCCGCCGTTAACGACAGTTTTAACAATTCCGCGAGTTGTGCGCAATCCGCCTGTCAAATGACCCATTGTTATATTATTTACCTTACCGCTGTTGACGGTGAAGCTGTAATTTCCGCTCCAGGTAAGGCTCGCACTCCAGCCGCTGCTGCTCCAGCCGTTTGCTACTGCGATTATGTTGACCGAACCGCCGTTTACTGTTATATCGGTATTGACTCCGGAGAGATTTCCGTTATATCCTCCGGCGAACACAGTTCCGAAATTGCCGGAATTAACCGTCATTTTGTTCTCGGTGTTTGCGGTCAGAAAAGCGACATTTTTATTTTTTGCGAAAGACGGAGTTGTGATATTCTCCCCGAAGGTAACATCAACGCCGGCTCCCCTTTCAGCCTTGAAACCGAAAGGATCGTATTCATTTACCGGAGTAAACTTCAGGTTGCTGAACGAAATTTTTCCGGCTAAATTATATGTGTTAAGGCTTGTTATAGCTGCGTCGTCACCGATACCGACAAAATTTATCGCCTTATCGGTTCTGCCAAGCTGATAGTGTCCGGTTTCCGCCGAGCCGACAGTTCCTTTAATGTAAACCGTTCCGCCGTTTTTTACTGCGTTTAATGCGTCGTCAAACGCCATAGGATTTTCTTCGGATAAGCCGTCGCCGCTGCCGTCCGCCGACGCATAAACCGCATACATATCGGCGTCCGCAAAGGCGGGTATAACACCGAAGATTGAAATAATCATAGAAATGGCAGAAAGAATTGTAAGAAATTTTTTCATTTTCATAATTTTCAACTCCAAACAAATGATTTTTGCCGGGGAAATTAAAATGCCGGATACATGAGCACAGACAAAAATCGCCTCTTTAAAATTCTGTGACCTAAAATGAGCTGAATTTTGAGTGATTTTTGGTGCGGAGAAAACCGCAAGGCTAACGCCTGCGGGTGACGACAAGCCGAAAAGCGCCGGAATTGAGCCGTTTTAGGCGTGTTCGGACTTGTCAGCTTTGCTTATATTTAGCCGCATCACCTCTTTTGAAATTTTAATCTGCGTTTACGAAATATGAGACGCTAAACAGCCTCAGCGATTTCATCGTTGATTTTTTCCCGAATTTCCAGCATACGCCTGTCGTTTTCGGGCTGATATTTAAATGTAACCTTATCCTTTGCCGCCTTTTCCAGAATATCGACCGCGTATTCACGTCCCTTTAGCTGCTCCAGCAGCTGCAATGCGCGCAAATCCTGCAATCCGAGGAAAAAGACGCGTCCCGTTATCGATTCCTCCGGCACGCCGTTTTCTCCGGGATAAACCGAAAAGGCATCCCCGGATGCAAAGGCGCAGTCTGCGTCGGTAACGGCATAGGGGTCAATCTGCTTATACGAGAAAGCCGAATTATAAAAATTATATCCCCATTGCAAAAAGCCTTTTATCGAATTGCGGTACAGCTGAATACCGATAACGCGGTTTCTGCGGGACGGCATTGAGAAAAAGCGGTTGCTGACACCGACGCTCTGACCGCCGCAGTAATACGCCCAAAGCTCGGATATTCCTGCATTCAAAAACGGTTCTATCCGGTCGGTAGCGCAGATAGGGTGCTGCATAACACCGTCCTTATAAAACTCAAAATCGCTCACGGCGTCGATTATCGGGAATTCCTTTAAAAACGGCTCGACTATTTTCTTCGCAAAGCAATAGCTGTTCAAATGGGCGATACTCGGCTCATCGGAAATATGGAAATAGCATTTACCGGCTATTCCCCATTCCTTCAGCCGCTTTATAAGCTCCGGGAGCATAGCCTCAAGAAACGCCTTATATTTGCCGTCTCCGGCAGATGTATTCATACTGAAAATAAGTTGTCTTTCGCCGTCAACCTCGGCATAAATATTCGGACAGGATTCGCTGCCCCACTGAGTAAAAAGGTGGCAAATCTCGAAATATTCAATTCCGCATTTAAGGCACATATCGACCCAGCGTTTCAGCTTCGAGAAGCCAAACGAATATTTACCGTTTTCAACCGAAATGTCCAGCAGCTGAACATCGGTGCGCCGCGCCTTGGGAGAGGTATCAAGCGGAGGAGTTATGACGGGAGTTAAAATCATATTTATTCCCATTCCGACCGCCGTATTGACAAAGTTCTCAATAATTCTCCAATGCTCCTCGCTGTAAGCCGGAACACCGTAATAATTTGCAAGGCAGTCGGCATGGAACCATTGGGTGTAAATCAGCTGCATTTCGGGGAGAACGGCGTTTATAACCGTAAGCTCAACCGTAAACCGAGCCGCCTCATTTCCTTTTTTATCGGAAAGAATAACGGTTACGGGATAGGTTCCGGCAGCGGTTTCCTCCGAGGTATGTATTTCAATCCAGAGCGAGGTCCACTGACCTATCGGGAGATAGCACATTCCGTCGGAAAGCCCGCTCAGTCTGTCAGGATACATTCCGACGCTGGTGCGAAGATAATTTTCGTCTATTTCGGTAGGGACGGGCAAGTTGCTCGGAACAAGCTTTACCTGCCTGCAGGAAATGTCTGCATTTACCGCGCTTTCGATTTTAACGGAATATTTCTTCCGCTGCGGTCCGACGCACAGCTCGCCCGGCAGCTTTTCATATCGCAGCGCCGCCTGAAAGCAGATAGCTTCCCGTTTAAGACCTGTAAGCTTAAAGTCCCTGTAACACTCATTCGGCTGCTCGTCCGGAAAAACCTTTTCCAGGCAGCTCACCGGATAAAACTGAATGTGCGAATCCATACCGTACCCCTTATTCTAACCATTTAATTATTTTTGCATCCTTTTCCATAACGGAAATTGCCGCTTCAAATTCCTTTTGACCGGAAGCTGTTATTTTATCGCCGAACCAATTTGCTATTCCCTTTTCCGTAGCACGCTGATAATAAGAATTGCGGCGCATAATATGTTCGGGATTGGGCTTTTCAAACTTCCAGCTGTACATTCCGCCCAGCGCGCAGTCGAAAATATTATCCTCAAAAACGAAATTCTTCATATTCGGGTAATGACGCACACCCCACGGTCCCTGAACCGCTCTCGCTCCGCGGACGCAGCCCTTTACCCAGCCGTAGCCGGTAAATCTCGTTATGTTGCCGCCGCAGTATATGTTCTCTATAACGCCGTAATCCGGCTTTGAAAAGTTTGAGCTGTTCCACCATTCAATTCCGCACATACCGCAGTATTCCATTAAATTGTTTGTGAATTTAATGTTTTTATAAACTGTTGAGTCGTCCCCGCCCTGAAAGGTCATAGCTGAATCGAAAATCTGATACACAAAGCAGCGGTCAACCAAAATATTCTGACAGCCCGCAGTAAACTCTATTCCGTTGCCGAACCTGTTTTGGCGGCGTTCATGATATGAGCCGCCTGTCCAGGCGATTTCGCAGTTGGTTATAGCTATATTGCGGCAGTCGGCGCTGCCCCTTATCGCGAATGTTCCGCTGTATTTAAAGCAGATATTGTCAATAGTTACATTACATGCCGCTTTGCCGTTGCGGTCGGGACGCAGCCCCTTATCGAGATTGAACAAAATCGTCCGTACCCCGATTTCTATATCATCGAACACCTCTCCGGGATTTCCCAAATCGCAATATAGATAAAACGCGCTTTCCTCCCAGTAATGGCTGAAATCGAAATTCTTTTGCAGCTCGCCGGGAGTTTTGAATTTCTCTCCGGTTTCGTCTCCTCCGTTAAAAACAACTATGCCGGCGTCGGTATTCGGGAAATACGGAATTTTCCAAACGTTTTCCCTATCCGTTTTAATCCATATATCAGGCTTTGCATAATTCATATACGAGCCGTAAATCATAGGCTTGGGTCCGCTGCCGTAAGCGCCGTATGAGACGCCGCTGCGCAGATAAAAGCCCTCGGAAAGTCTGAAAAGAGAGCCGCGCTCCAACAGCACCGCGTCCCCTTCTTCAAAATCCATCCAGCGAATCCGGTCAAACGAGCGGAAAGGGGTCTGCGGCGATTTCCCGTCGTTCAGGTCATCGCCGTTCTCCGATGAAATATAATATGACGTTCCTGTAATTCTCAGGTTATCCCGCGCATCTAGGATTTCATCGCGCAGCGCCGCCGCCCGGTCGTCCGAACCGCCGGTCATATTATATGATTTTCCGTAAATATTTGAATAGTCCACAGCCTTGCTCCCCTATATCAGTTTTTCTTTTTGCGTTTTTTAACGGCTGAAATTATGAACACCGCCGCTGCCGCCGCCACAACCGCTATTGCCGCCGCAACGGGAATTACCGTCCCTGCGCTTACGGCTGAAGATTTTTTAACCGTGTTTCTTTTAACCGAGGACTTTGTTACTCCTCCGCTCACGATTTTCTCATTTTCAGCGTCGTAAATGACCGCTCCGCTCTTGGCGGAGGTTTTAATCTCGTAAAGCTCGCCGTTTACCGTTGACAGCGCCGTTAAAAGTATTTCCTTTCCACTTTCGGCAACTATGAAAATTTCGCAGTCGCCCTCGGAAACATTTTCAAATATATATCTGCCGTCGCTGTCGGTTACAGCGGTTTCTCCTCCGGGAGAAAGCCTGAGCTTCAGTCCGCTTATGGGATTTCCCGACTTATCGACTATCCGTCCGCTGATTGTGCAGCCGTCGGTATCGGAGGTATCGCTTTCAATATAGCTGTAATGAGTTTCCGAACGGCTGTTGTAAACCAGCACCAGCGTTGCGACATCGCCGCTGCTTTCGAGCCATATTTCATCGGAATATTCAAGTTCGGTGCCGTCCGGCTCAATCAGATAGAGGATATAGCCGCCGACAGGGATTTTGCCGGAAGCGAACGAACCGTCCTTATTTACCGCTGCGGTAAAGCTGCCGCCCTCTCCGAGGCTCACAATGCGGATTTTAAATCCTGAGAAATTCTTAACGGCGGAGGAAACGAGCTTACCGGTTATAACTCCGGTATCAGCGCTTGCATTATCGCTTACCTCGTCCGGATTCCACCATTGACCGTAATCCTCGACATCGAAATACCCGTCAGGAATAAGGGTCAGCTCTCCGGTCCATGGACCGTTGTAATTTATAGCGGGGTCTCCCGGATAGGTTCCCTCCATCATTTTTGTAAGCTCCATCCAGCGCAGTCCCGACTGAACCGTCCAGTCGCTGAACTTACCGTCCTTGCCGAAGAAATCCGCCTGATTAACATTGCTTATTATGTTATAGTTACTGTCCGCCTCATACATTTCAAGACCGGTTATGTATCCGGTATTACGCCCGTCAATTTCTATTTGCAGGAAGAATGAATAGGATTCGCGCAGGTGGAATGTATATTTATAGCCTTTTACTTCATCGGCTAAAATTTTAGTTGGGTTTCCGTCATAGTCCGAAACATAAAATCCGACCGGATCTCTGCCGTAGGTAGGACGCAGATAGAACGACACAACATAATTCCTGCCGTTTGTCTGACCCCTTGTAACGGAATACGGCAGCTCGATTGTAAGCCGTCCCGTTGCGCCGCTGCGGCAGGCATAGCTCATCATCTTGGGGCCTGCCGGAACGGCAACGTCCTGACCTCTCGGACGGGCAAAATAGCTCATTCCTCCTATTGAGGCAAGCGTTTCGCGGGAGAATACGTTAAGATTGTCCCAATACATCTGGAACCAGGAATAGCCCATATACTCAAAATCGCTGTCAAGCAGAATATTGGCCTTTTCGGTGTCCGCATCCTCATAAAGACTTATACCGTAGCAATAGCCCGGTTTATCCTTTGTACAGCGCACGCCGACATAAATAATAACGTTTCCGGGAATTTCCGGGTCGGCAAACGTTCCGTTTTCGCCCTCCTGCGGCGGAACGAAATAAATAATCTTTCTGTACCACTCTTTATCGTTTATAACCTTGGTTATGCAGGACTCCATATCCCCGTTCCCGTTCGGCTGAGAGAATACCGCTCCGCCGAATACCGCATTGGTTGTAAAAAACGACAGAACATAGGTCTTATTCGGATTAACCGAAACCTTTTGGAAATAATATGGATTATTCAGTCCGTTGGATTTAAGAACATAGCTGCCTGTTCCCTTTCCGACCTGCGGACGGATGAAAAAGTCCATCGACGACGCAGCCTGCGAGAACGCAACCGAAACAAATCTGCCGTTAGCCTTTTTCTTTGTGCAGTGGTACCATTTTCCGCCGTTTTCGGCAGCTGCTACGCGGTAAAAACCGGTATCCTCAAGAAGATTGGTTTTGCTGCTGTCGGATGATTCATACAACACCGGATCATAGAAATATCCACTGTTGCACGCCATCGGGAAAATACCGACGAACACCAAAACATCCGGGTCGTCCTCGCTTATCCCGAAGGATTTTGAAAGCTCAGCCGTATATTTATCCTTATGAGGAGTAAAAACAATGCTCTTTTTCAGATATGTTTTATCGTAATAAATATTGCTGACGGCAAACTTCTGGTCGTATGAGGTGTCCTTTTCCAGCGCATACGGAGCATTTTCCATACCCGTTGAATAGTAATAGCTGAACACATATTCCTTTTCGGGGGTTAGGCGAACCCATTGACCTATCGGCGCGCGTGTGCCGGAGTTTACCTTGATAATTCTCTTTTCGCTCGGTATCTCGTCTGTAAATTCAACGGTGTGCTCGCCGTCGGACAGTATGAACAGTCCGTTTTCGGTATCGGCGGAGGAAACGCAGCCGTCAATCAGAATATACTTTTTGCTTGTTGAAATCTCATAGCCTATAATCTGATTATTCTCAAGGCGGGCAGTAACCTTTCCGCCCTCGCCTGCCGTTATAACCGTATTTATATTTGCGGTATTTAAAGAGGCAATCTTCTGTGCCATTCCGTTATTAAGAACAAGCACGGTTTTAAAGTTCTTATTAAGCGGAGTTTCTCCCATTGAAACAGCGCTGATATTGCCGCCGTTTATTTCGGCAAAGCGAAGTCCGGTAGAGTTTCTGTCGCGGTTGACGCCGCTCAGATATATATGACCTATTTCTCCGCCGTCAACTCTTAAAACAGCCGTTCCGTTAAAGGTTCTGAGTCCTCCGGTATCATGACCCAAAACAATATTGTCTACCTTTCCGCCCTTAACCGCATACTCAAAATTGCCGCCCCAGGTAATACTGCCGTTCCAGCCTGCCGCGCTCCAGCCGTGAGCTATGGCGAGATATCCTACCGAGCCGCCGTTTATCCTGACCTTGGTTGAAATACCTGTTTGGTCGCCGTTATAGCCGCCGGTATAAATTCTCGTGAAATTACCCTGTTCAATCGTCAGCTCGTTATTACTGCCGTTTTTCGAGAACAGAATTGCCGCGTCTCCGGATTTCCAGTTAGACGGCAGCCGGACATTTTCGCCGAACGTTATATTATTTTCATCCGCCTGCGATACGTTAATGCCTATCTGACCGGGATTTGCCGCCGTAAACGCTATATTTTCAAAATAAAGTCCGCCTATAAAGGAAAAGCTTTGATTTGCGGCAAAGACCGCATTTTCGCCAACGCCTATGAAATTTATTTTCTTCGATTCTATTCCTAAGCTCAAATTTGAGTCGGACGAGCCGATTGTTCCCAAAACATAAATTTTGCCGCCGTCGCGAACCGAATTTACCGCCTTGCCGAATTCCATCGGAGAGGAGACGGTTTTTCCGTCGCCTTTTCCGTTCGCCGAGGCGTATATTTCCTCAGGTCCGACCTTTACGGTATCTGTAAATTCAACCGTATGGTCTCCGGCTCCGATAGAGTATAATCCTGTGCTGTCAGGCTCTATTTTAGAGCCGTCAAGATAGACATATGCTTTTTCGGTTGTTATCCTGTAACCGCTCAGAACCGATTTTGAGCAGACGGCGGATATTTTTCCGCCCTCGCCTGCGCGGATGACCGTATCTATTCCCGAAATGCTGCCCGTGTTATCGGCGGTTGAGTTATTGAATATCGCTATTGTTTTAAAATTTTTATTGACCGGCGTTTCGCCGATTTTAACCGTTTCTACCTCGCCGCCGTTTATCTCGGCTATTCTGAGTCCGGATGAATTTCTGTCCTTATTCAAAGCGCTGAGTACGATTGTTCCGACCTTGCCTCCGTTTACCGTAACCGTCGCTGTGCCGTTGGTGGTTCTCAGTCCGCCGCTGGCATGACCGAGTATTACATTATCGACTGTTCCGCCGTTGACCGTTAAGCTGTAATTTCCCGACCATACGCAGCTGCCGTTCCAGCCCGACGCGCTCCAGCCGTGAGCTATAGCGTATGTTCCGATGCTTCCGCCGTTCAGGACTATATCTGAATTTACTCCGCTTAAATTTCCGTTATAGCCGCCGGAATATATCCTTGTAAAGATGCCGGAATTTATCGTCATTTTATTCTGACTGTCGCCCATTAAAAATGCGGTATGACCGTTATTTGTCCATTTATCGGGCAATGTTACTCCCTCGCCGAAGGTTACGTCGTTATTCTTCGAGGTTTCGCACTTAAAGCCCAAATCATACTGGGAATTTACCGTAAAAGCGAGCTTTGAAAAAGAGACCTTACCTATAAGGTTAAAAAGCTTTCCGGCGTGGATTTCAGCCGTTTCATCCGTTCCGACAAAGCTTATAGCCTTATCCTTACTTCCGATATCAAGGGAGTTTTCCTCGGTTCCGACCTTGCCGACTATATAAACCGTTCCGTTATCCGAAACCGTCTGAACGGCTTTGCCGAACTCCATAGGGCTTTCGGCGCTTTTTCCGTCTCCTCCGCCCGAAGCCGAGGCATAAATTTCATTTATTCCCTCAGCCGAGGCAAAAACAATTCCTATTGCCGAAATTATAATTGCCAACGAAGTGACTGCCGACAAAACGCCTTTTAATAACTTAAATTTACGCATAAGCCACACTCCTATCCTTTCCGCTCAATCCCATCTTTTCAGACAGAATTTTCTATACAATAAATAAACTGCCGCAATAACAGCGATAACGATAACAAAATAAAACCAGAGCAGCGCCGAGCTTGTTCCATATTGCTGCTGCTGAATACGGTTATACGCCGTATCTACAAGAGTGTTATCCGTTCCGACGAATAAATCAATCATCGTATACATACCGACGAGGGTTATAACGTGACGCAAACCGGGCAGAGTTATGAACCAGAATTCCTCCCATTTATTAGCTCCCTCAATCGTTGAAACCTCATACTGCGAGGACGGAATGTTTTGAAGTCCGCCCAAAAACAGGATTATCTGAACCGCGGATTTATAAATTATATCCGTTACCGAATTGATTAAAAATGTAACAATACTGCTGAAAACCGGGGGAATATTCAAATTTGCTATAATAGTCTGCTCGTCAATTCCGCCCTCACCCTCGAACAGCGGCAGCGCCACTATTCCCTCGCCGAGAATGGGAAGTACTGCCGATGCCGTTATAACAATAGGCAGGAAAAACAGGGCGCGCATCAGAGTTCTTCCGAAAAAATGACGGTTGAGCATCATAGCGACAACCAGCGAGAACGCAATAATAAGCGGCAGCGAATAAAACATCAGCGAAAGCGACGCAACCAGCTGATTCATAAACTCGGCGTCCTCGAAAATCAGATACTTGAAATTGCTCAGTCCGACAAAATCGGTTGCAACTCTGCCGGGCTCTATTTTAACGTCGGAAAAAGCGTATATAACCGATTTCAGCATAGGAATTGCAAAAAACATCAGAAGTCCGATTGCAAACGGAGCTACAAACATATACGCATATCTTTGCTGCAGCTGTTCAAGACCGTTATGTTTTGACCTTTTATTTTTCATTCGGCTGTCCCTTTCATTCAGTTGACCTTAAATTCATATGCTTCAAATCTTCCGAGCGCCGTTTCAACGGCTCTGCCGCTATGGTTCGCATAAACAACCGTCCCGTTTTCAAACACGGTTTTACTGAGCGCCTTATCGATAATTTCATAGCTTTCAATCGGAGAATTTCCCGCTGCGCGGTATAGCTGCGCAAAACGGTCGGTCTCTCCCGCCGTTAAAGCCTCAATAAGCGGCTTGTTATCCTCATAAAGTGCAGCGTATATTTTCTCGGTATTCGTTTCCGAATATTCAACGCTGTAATTTCCGACAATCGCAAAATCAATTCCGCAGCCGCCGACAGCCGAAAGCATAAGCTGTTTATCATAGCTTTCAGCCATGTTTGCGCCGGAGCCGTAAATCGGCTTTATGCCCCGGAAAACCATCTGGTAAAACGGTATTGAAGCGTCAAAGCAGTCGTAGCCGCCGTTATCAAGAGGAGCGCCGAAAACAACGTCCGATGCTGCGGCGGCATATGCGTTTGCTCCCGAAGCCAGCGGATATCCGTCCTGCTTTATTCCGGAAATTATATCGGACATTTCCTTTTCGGTTTTTCCCTTAACGTAATACTGATTTTCGGAATAGTCCGAATAAGCGATATCGCCGAGAGAGAAAAGCGATATTCCGGAAATCTCCGCCTTGCCGCAAAACGAGACGAGCTTATCCGCCGCTTTCTGCACAAGCTCCTTTTTCAGAAAATGATATCCCATACTCTTATCAAACTGCCTTAACGAGCTGTTTACGGGATACCGCAGCGAGGATTTCAGGACGGCGGTTTTAGCCGAATCGGAAAATGTGAAAAATCCGCTGCCAGATTTGCTGAGACGCAGCAGGTCAAACTCGGTAAACAGCGATATACCGTTTTCCCGGCAGAGCTTTTCAATTTCCTTTCTCTTACTGCTGCTGCCGAACTCCGACGGAAATTTATATCCGCCTGCCACCTCTCCGCCGTAATTTACGCCGCTGCTCCCAAATCCCCTCATTCGTACAGCCGGCATTTCCTCTGAGAACGAAGAAATTTCTTTGATAATTGATTCCGCCTGACTGAATGTTGTCATAGCGTTAAGCTGTTTATGGGGAATACCGAGAGTTGAGGTTGTATTTAAAATTCCGCCCAAAAGCGTTACGCTGAAAAGTTTCTGTTCAAGAGGTGAGCTTTCAAGCAGATTTTTATTTTGAAGATACGAGCGATAGGTTTTTGCCATACCGTTATAGTCCGCAAGCTCTCCGGAAAGGAAATAATAAGCGACCGTAAGCGGATTTTGCGAAAGCTCCTCGGATGTCAGCACCAGGTCCTCCCGCTGCTCCTCAAAAATATCGTAGCCTCTTACATAGAATGTCGGGTACACGTTGGAATACCCGGTTTTACTGTTGCCTGCCTCGGCGTCTACTACTGCGGCGTCTGCTCCGCTTTCAATAATTCCGAGCAGCGCATACTCACCGTTTTTAACTCCGAATGCCGGAAGTCTGATAGGCTCCTCGTCGGTCAGAATTCTTGCCTGAGGACGCGCGGCGTCGGTTCCGTATACCTCGCCGGAATACGAACGTATTCCCTCCGGGCGTTCATCGGTATACATCAAAGCGCCGCTGCCGGTCGGAACAAAAAGATAGTTATTCGGAGAATTCTGAGCAGAGCATAAAAACGGAGCCGGGGAAACCGAGACCAAAACATAGTCCTCTCTGCTCTCCTTTATGTTTTTAACGTCTACCGAAACCGCCAGGGAGTCTCCCCTTAAAACATAATTTATCGGAACCGAAATCTGATATTTGTCGAAACAATATGTAACCTTAATCCCGTTTTTGATTTTTTTACAGAAAACTCTGCCGTCGGTGTTGGCGTCGATATACCCGCGGACGGAATTCATCTGGCGGTTGGTAGTATTCATAACCCGGATATTGCAGGTTGAATTAACATTTGCGCTCGAACCGCCCTCAAGCATATATTCATACGGGATATTCGACCATATTTTCTGTGTTTCCTTATGCTTAAGCAAAACGCATTGCTCATCCTCGGACCACATCAGCTCAAACGTATCGTTTTCCGCAGCCGTCTGAGACGGTATAACCGAGGGCTTTTTGCTCTTGTTATAAGAACCGACGGCGGCTTTATCGAATCGGCATCCGGTTACAAATAACGAAAATGCCAAAACAAGCGCCGATATGCAGATTGCACCTTTCTTCTTCATAACCTACTCCCCGAAAAATTTATCTGAATGCAATTTCATTGTATAAATCCGAAATCAGTTCAATAACCTGACTCAGCAGAGTTGAGAACAGGAACACTACGAAAACCGCCAAAATCATAAACAGCACCGTAGCGACGGTTGTTCCGAAAAATTTAAAGAAATCGTATTCGTGAACGGTACAGATTGCAATACAAAGAATAAACGCCGTAAGTATCAGCGCAGCCGTTTGCAGGCCGTTCATAAAGTCAACGCCGTATAACGGCAGGAAATGCGACAAAACAACATATAAAAGCGAGGATACGCTCAGCGGCAGGGTTGAATAGGCGGAAGCAATAAAGACCTCCTTAAAGCTGCCGTTTCCCGAAAAGAGTGAGCTTACAAGCCAGTTAGAAACAGACCACAGCATAAGCAGCCCGACGGTTTGCGCCAAGGTATAAAGCATATTATAGTTTTTCGCCGAAACATTTGAATAGAGAAAGCCGGATGCGATATTTTTGAGGGTTACGCTGATATAAAGCAGCAGCGTAACGCCGACGGCAGCCTTAACCGAACCGCAGTTCAGATACTTAATATCGTTGAATGTATGAACCGGATGGAAAGGCACTCTCAAAAGCGCGCCCGCTTTTGTTCTTTCCGAAAAAATACCTCTTTTTTTGCAAAATGCAACCGCCTTGACCGCAAAAACGATAATTGCGATTATAACAAGAAGTATCAACAGAAACCAACGGGAAATAAACTCCGAAAACAGCTGTTGCTTTGCAAGGTCATAAACGGAATAATCCAATCCCTGACGGGCATATTCCAAAGACTGTCTGTAATCACCGTTCAGATAGCTGTTCATTGCGAGTCCGCGGTAAGCCGCCTGATTTCCGCGATCCATAGACAGCACCTGCTCCCAAAGCGGAGCCGCCTCCTGATAATCGCCCTTAATATACTTGCAATGCGCCTGTTTGAGCAGACTGCCGTATTCGGTTACGGCAAAAACCGTAACAGAGCCCTTCCCCTTATCAGCCACCAGAATATCCTCGCCGTGAACCGTAAGCGCAACCGGGTCCTTAAAGACCCCTGCCTGAGCTCCGCTTTTATATCCGCCTGCAAAAACATTCAGCAGCCGACATTCGCTGTCAAAAACATAAACGCAGCCAAACGCTTTATCAAGCGCATAAATAAATCCGTTTTCATCAGCATCAACGGCTACAAGCTCCTGCTTATGGTAGCTGCCGTTTACAGTAAAGCCGTTGCCCTCAAGCAGATTAACCGCCGAGGATGAAGCAGTTTCACCGTTTGCAAGCCGTTTATAAAGAATGTTTGAACCGTTGGTTCCTATTTTCTTAATTTGTCCGCTGTTGGCATTTCCCTCTTTCTCCGCGACATTGCAGACTATCATATATCCGTCGTTATCAATCGCAAAATCAACAAAGGAATACGGCAGGGTTTTAACCGAGGCTTTTCTTTTTGCGTCTGTACCGGTGAGCTTATCCCAAAGAAAAGCAACTGTATCCAAAGCGGAAGCATTAACCGTATTTGAGCCGTAAAATCCGATAAATTCTCCGGCAGGAGAGAAAATCAGAGCGCCGTAGTAGCAGCCGAGGCTTAAAATATACGTATAGCCGTCATTATCAACAGCTGCGGCAACCGGCTGATAATTGAAGTCCTCCGGGATAAGCTCGGATTTCGGAAGATAAATATACTTTATGATTTTTCCGTTTCTGTCCGATACTATAACTCTGGCGTTTTCGGTATCCGAAAGATAAATAAGGCTTTCATCAGACACGGAAATCCCTCTTGCGCCTGCGAATGATACATTTTCTCCGTTTTCATCAGCAAGCGTTATTTCACATTCAAGCGAATAATCCACGTTCAGCCGATAAAGCTTTGAGTCCTCGCCGCATAAAATATAAACCGAGCCGTCATCTGCGCTGCATAAATCGGTTACTCCGGAAAGGGAGGTTTCAATTCCGAGCGACGTTGCAGTTATTTTATCTGCTGCCTCATACATTCCCCGCGAAAGACGCGCGGTAAATGAACCGTCGGGCTCGTCGGGATGGGTATAATATCCGGTCGGAGCGGCGGAAGCCGAAAATTCCATAACAGAAAAAAGTATCAGTAAAACAGAAATAACGCGAAACAGCTTTTTCATATCAGCATTCCTCCTCCGAATAAAATTAAGCATATTACTCCTTAATGCCGGAGCTGCTCATTGTTTCAAGAACATTGCTCTGGGTAACCAAAAATACTATTATCGGCGGAATGTTCAGCAAAACCGTTATAGCCATAGCGCTTCCCGAACGCGCTATTCCGCCCGACGATATCGACGACATAACCTGCGGCAGAGTTTTCAGCTGCTCGCTGAAAACGGTGCTGTTTGGCGTTAATTGCCACATACTCTGGAACGACAGCAGCAGAATAGTCATCCATGCCGGCTTTAAAATAGGCATTATAATCTGCCAGTATATTCTGATAACCCCGGCGCCGTCAACATATGCCGCCTCCATCAGGGCGTCCGGCACGGAAACGTCCATATACTGTTTCATCAGAAAACAGCCGACTGCCGACGGGATAGCCGGAAGAATACTTACCCAATATGTATCTATCAATCCCATTTTACTGAATATATAATACTGCGGTATACCGAGCGTTACGCCGTTATACAGCAGCATAAGCTGCATCACCCAAAACAGCGGCTTTCTCCCCTTTACCTTTGATTTTGAAAAGGTAAATGCCGCCAGCGACGACGCCACTATATGGAGAAACGTTCCGGTAAGCGTTATAAACAGGCTGTTGAAAAAGTATCTCGAAACCGGCACCTGAACCTTGCTTAAAAGCATAGGCAGAGCAAAATAGTTTGCCAGCGTCGGACGGACGACAAAAAAGCGCGGCGGAAAAATCAGAAGCTCATCAAGCGGCTTAAACGATGTTACAACGCAGTATACCAACGGCAATACCGAAAAAAGACCTCCGACTATCAGAAAAAGAAAATATATGAAATTTCCGAAACCCGAACGGGTAAAATGCAGATATCTCGGACGTTCCTTTGCCATCATAACACCTTTCTTTCATACGACATATTCATCAGTTATCGCTTTTGCCCAGGAGATTCAGTATTCCGCCGATAACAAACCGGAAAACAAGCACTAACGCAAACAGGAATACCGAAAGAGCCGAGGCATAGCCCATTTCATACCGCGTTGCGCCGATATCGGAAATATAGGAAACCAATGTATCAACCGAATTATCAACGCTCGGATAACCCGCCAGCGCAGTTATCAGACCGCTGACCGAGAAAACAGCCTGAATTTGCATAACCGAGCTGAACAGCAAAATGCTTTTCATAGAAGGCAGGGTTATATACCAAAGCTCATGCCACCGTGTTTTAATTCCGTCGATAGCGCCTGCCTCATAAAGCTCGATATTAACGTTTTGCAGACCGGCGATATTTGCGAGAAACGAAACTCCCATACTCTGCCAAAGCTGAACGATAATAATAAGCTTCATATTATACGCCGTATCCTGAAACCAGTTAATCGGCTCGGTTATAAAGCCGAAGCTTATAAGGAAGTTGTTGAGGTAGCCGTAGCTGTCGCCCGAAAACAGCACCTGCCAGATCAGCAGAGCGTTTCCGACCAGCGCCGGAACATAGAACAAAAAGGTCAGCGCAACACGGACGCCGCGGGAAAACTCGTTAATCATCCAGGCTAAAACAAACGATATCAAAAAGCTGAGCGGACCTGTTACAACAGAGAATTTCAGGGTGTTTCCCAGCACCTTTAAAAACAGTTCGTCCTTAGCTATCATCCGTACATAATTTGCATATCCGCAGAACACCGGATTTGAAATCATATCGTATTTAAAAAAGCTTAATGTAACCGAGGATAAAACAGGAAGAATATTGAAAAGAAAAAACAGCGAAAAAAACGGGAGCAATATTGCGTAAAAGGTTAAATCAATACTGCTGATACGTATTTTTTTCTTTTTTTCGGTCAGTTCTGTTTTCATTTCCGTTCCTCCTTAAGCAAAGCCGACGAGAGTAGAACTCATCACGCCTACAAACAATAATTTTTTGCCTTTTCTTGTCTCATCACTTGTAATACGTTATCTTACGAAAATAAGCGCGAGCAAGGCGGTAAAAGACGGCGAGCGAAACCGCAATTAGTTCGACTCTCGTCAGCCTAACAATTACTGAGCGGTTTCGTCATACTGGCTCCATTTCTGCGCCATTTCAGCGTCCGCCTGCTTAGAATATTTCAGCAAAACATCCTTTGCCGTATAGTTGCTGTTGACAACGTTCCAAAAGCTCTGATATATTGAGCGGGCAACATAATATCCGCCCGGATATTCCGGAATTTCCGTAACATTTCCCCATGCCGCTAAAACCTCGGCTTTCATTTCCGGCTCCCAGCTCATATTTTTCAGCGCCTCGATGTTTGAAACAGCCACACGCCCGGTTGAGCCGAGCAAAGCCTCTATCTCATTTGAATAGGCAAGCTGCGTTTCGGCAGATGTCCACCATTTCAGGAATTCCCACGCTTCTTCTCGGTTTTCCGATACCTTTAAAATTGAGCAGGCTGAGCCTGAACCGGCGGTTGTGTGCCGGACGGAGCCATCCGCAGCCGTTGTTCCCGGCAGCTGCTTTACCGACCAAAGTCCGTTTATTTCGGGAGCCGCCGCCTTTAAGGTCGTATACATAGAATACGGACTTATTCCAAGCGGACAGGTGCCTGTTCTGAAACGGTTATAGAAGTCCATACTCTTTAAGACGCCTGATTTTTTATAATAGTCGGTCCATTCCTGAAAGACCGTCATAACCTCAGGTGAAGAAAGAGCGGTGCTTCTTCCGTCCTCGGAATAAAGTGAAAGTCCGTTTTGCAGAAGCAGGGTCGGAAAAATATTCAGGCTGCCTACCCCCGCATTTACATTGGCGGCGTTTGTTGCAACATTATTCGGCAGATAAACCGTCAGATTGCGCCGTGCCAGATGCTTTATCAGAACTCTGAATTCATCCCAGGTTTCGGGGGGCTCCAGCCCCAGCTTATCAAGAATGTCCTTACGGTAAAACATCATAAAGAAATTCTGGGTATCCGGAAGTCCGTAAACACCGTTTTTATACATATAAGGTACTGCGGCATTCGGCTGAAAGCGCTCTAAAACCTCATCGAGGTCATCAAACTGCCTTAAATCCAGCAGTGCGCCGCGCATTGCAAGATTAACCGGCTCCGATCTTGCCTGCTGGAGAATACAGTCGGGTCCTTTGCCGGATATCATAGCCTGAACAACGCTTGCCGACGCCAGCTTGACATTTACGCCGATACCGGTTTTTTCTGTAAAGCCCGACTGTATCAGCGCATTGAAAACCTGCGCCTGGTCGCGTCCCCAGTTTATCCAGACGGTAATCTGACTGCCGTTATCCTCAGTTTCCGAAACACTGTTATAATTCTGAGAAAACGAAATGATAAATTTCTGAACCGAAAAAGCAAGCTGCGAGAAATAACTCTTTTTCTCAAAGGGCTGCTTTCTACCCGGAGCGGTCAGCGACAGCTTATCAATATCAAGCGGAATACTCGACATTTCCTGTAACGCCGACGCCAGCGCGGTATAGCAGTTATAATACTCGCTTTTATATCTGTGAGCAGTATAACGGTTTTCAATCATAAGCCCGGTTATCCGCGCCATATTTTTAATCACGGAAAGATGAGTTCCGCTTTTTTGACCGTATATCGCGGAAAGCTGTTCGGCTGCACTTTCGAGAGAGTCTGACATTTTTTCAAGCCGCTGCGCCATATCCGGAATCTGAGAGAACAGGTCGTAATCGCGGTAAGCGTCAACCGTTTCTCCGGTTATCATTGTTATATCAAGATAAAGCTCTCCCAAATCGGAAACGGTTTCGTTCAGCAGCTTTATAACCTCCTGAACCTCTCCCGGAACAACAGTCAGCGCGAGAATATGCTCTCCGGCTGACAGATATATAAGATACGGGTTATCCTCGCTGTCAGAAATAAAAGATTGCTGCCAGTGGTCGTTATAGGAAAAGCCTATGGCAGCCGCCTGAGCAAACGGCAGACTGCCGTCCACCGTCAGTCTCCTGTACGCCTTTCCTCCGAGAACTGTGCTTTGGCGGAAAGAAACGCCGAGCTGATAATATCCTGCCTCAAGCTCAGGAGTTTTCCAATAAATCGTTTCTCCGGCGGTTTTCCAGTTACTTCCGCCGATATAATTCAATGTGCTTGTTCTGACACTCTGAGGGGAAACGGCGACCGACGCGTTATCATATTTCGGAACGAGCCAATAGCTGTTTTTCTCAACCGCGCTTTCGCCCTCAATAATTATATCTTCTCCCCGATACAGCTTTGAAGTATCGGAAGGAGCGGAATATTCAGAAACGGTTTCCGGAACGCCTAAAACAATACAGTTAAGCTCAAAGCCCTGCTCGCAGGATATTGTCAGGCTATGAACACCGGCGGAAAAGCGGAACAGATACGGTTCATACGTCTGTTTGGTAACGTCATAGGCAAATTCGGTATAAAATTCATCAACCGGAATTTGCTCCGCGTTGAATTCGTTTCCCAATCCGTCAACCCGTTTGCCGTCGCGGTCCTTGAAATGGCGGTGAAAGCTGAGCTTTTCTGCCTGTTCAAACGGAAAAGCGCCATCTATTTCGAGAGCTATTTCCAATTCGGATATTTTATCGTCGTTCGCCTTATAGCTCATTCCGAAGGTATAAAGACCGTCCGACGGAACGTTTACCTGAATTTCAGCTCTGCCTACCGGCGCGCCGCCTGAGTATTCAGCCTTAATTTCCTCAGCTGCCGCAGAATATCCGCTGTTTTCCGCAAGATAAGCCGTATATCCGGATTGCTCCGCATCGCCTGCACCGGATAAAGCGGTATCGCCGGAATTTTTCTGGGCGCAGACGGGAAACGATATAATTGCCGGCAACAGGCAGGCGGCGGAAAGCAGCGCTGCCGCAGAGCGGATAATAAGCCTTTTCAAAAATATCTCCCCCATCTTTTTTGTTATCAGTCAAGCCATTTTACAAGCTTCGGCGATTTTTCCATTAAATGTACGGCGTTTTCAAAATCGGTCTGACCGCTGCCGTACTGATACTCTCCGAAACGATTAAGTGTGTTTGTCGGCGTTGCTTTCTGGTAATATGTATTATTCATCATAATGTGCTTTTGCGGGTCGGGCGCGGTATCAAACGGAAAGGAATACATTCCGCCCAAGGCGCAGTCGATAATATTATCAGTTATTCTGAAGTTCTTCATATTTATAAAGACATTTCGGCTCCAGGGTCCCTGAATAGCTCTTGCTCCTCTGACGGCGCCCTTTACCCAGCCGTAGCCTGTAAATCTGATAATATTGTTATCAAAGGAAATATCCTCAATAACGGTATCCTCGTTAGGCTCTGTGCTGGTCCACCATTCAAGTCCTGCCATACCGCAGTATTCAAGCAGATTTTCGGAGAATGCAACATTTTTATATGCGGTAGTGTAATCCTTGGTATCGTTTCTGCCCTGGAAGGTTATCGCAGAATCGAAAATCTGATATATCCAGCAATTTTTAACAACCGAGTCCTTAATGCCTCCCAAAAACTCTATACCGTTTCCGTAAACGTTAAGTCCGTCCGGCTGGAGAGAGCCGCCTATCCAGCCGATTTCACAGTTAGTTACGGTAATATTTTTCGCATTTATAGAGCTTCTGATAGCAAAATTCCCGGAATACTTAAAGCAGATATTATCAATCATTATATCGCTTGCGTTATAGGACGGAAGATTAAAAAGTATCATCCGCGTTCCTATCTCTATACTGTAATATTTAAGTCCGGGATTGCCCTTATCGCAATAAATATAAAGCTGACCCGTTGTTGAGTCCATATAGAAGTCGCCGTTTTTCTCCAGCAATCGGATATAATCGGTTCTGTTGCTGCCGTGCTCGCCGTGGTTAAATACAATTATTCCGACATCACCGTTGAACGGAAAGCTGATTTTCCAAACGTTTTTAATATCGGAGGGCGACCAGAAATAGCCCTTTGCAAAATTCATTGAGGAACCGTAAACCGCAGGCTTGTTACCCTCGCCGTATGCGCCGTAGGTAACTCCGTTTTTGCAGGAGAATGTACCGGTAAGGCGGAAAATACTCCCCCTTTCCAGCAATACGCCGTCTCCCGCGTTCAATGTAGTTGACTGTATTTTTCCCAGCGATTTAAAGGGCTTTTCGGGAGAAAGACCGTCGTTATCATCATTGCCGCGGACGGATGAAACATAGTAGACTGTTCCGGTTATATTGAGATTATCTCCGGCGTTTAAAATTTTGCTGCGGAGAGCCGCCGCTTCGCGGTCAGCTCCGCCGGTCATGGGGTTAAGCTTATAAGCGTCGTCCGCAGACGGTATAATCTCCTTTTCCGTTTCGGACGCGGATGTATTCGACAGCGAAAGCTGCCCGGAGAATGAGGACTCCTTGGTTTTATAAGCCGTTCCGCGGCTGCCGTCCGATACTGTATCGGAATCCGATATATCCTCAGAGGAGCTCATACTTGAATTATCTTTTTTGCTGTTATCATCCTTTTTGCTGCCTGAGGAAGCATTTCCGCTGTCCTTTCTTCCGCAGCCTGCCAGCAGGCATATAACCGCCAGCACAAGAATACATATTCTGCGAGTCAATCGGGAAACCTCCTTTGAAAATACTTTGGGCTGCCGGCATTACTGGCTCAGCCGATTCAGTCTGTTGTTGAAGTTATTGATATGAGTGCTTAAAAGGTCGTCAACCTTTTCAACATATGTTGTTATCTGAGACTCGCTCTTTCCGTCTACGCCGCCGTGAATAGGATCAAGGTCGGAGCGGTTGAATTTACCGTCGGGATAGCGCGTATGAACAACTCGGTTCTTCAAGCCCATAACGTATTTATAACATTCAAGCGCCTGCTCGTTAAAGAAATAGGATTTTTCATCATAGTTATCGGCATCAAGAATATATTCGAGGAAATACGGCGCCGCAGCGATGTTCTTTGCGCCCTTGGGGAAGCCGTAAGCCTCAAGCTCGCCTATGGAGGCGTATTCGGTGCTGTTGCCCTCGATAGTCGGATAAGGAACAACTCCGAGCTTACCCTCTGCCTTTAAGTTAGCAAAATAGGGGTTGGCGGTTCTGAGGTGGATAGCCATATTTTCCATAAACGGATATTTGCCGGAGCAGAAGCCGTCGTAATCCCAGGTTTTAACCATTCCGCTGCTTTTATATTCGTTTGCCTGGGCCAGCAGCTTAATAAATCTGGTATCCTTTAAATTGTTCCCGAACTTGCCGTTGCTGTATGAAAGAATACCCTGATATCCGTTAATTCTGCAATATGAATCGTATGTATAAATGATATACGCCGCATTTTTGGTGCTGTTATGATAATCCTCGCACATTTCAATGAACTTGCTCCATGTCCATTTACCCTTTTTCCAAAGAGTATAAGGGTCCTCATAATCGTTCATTGCAATCAAATCCTTATTATATGTCAAAAGGAACGGTGAGTTTATCAGTGTGTTCGTCATATTGACGGCGTATGTCTTGCCGTTTACGGTATAATAATCCATCAGCTTGTGATCCCATTCAGAGCCGCTGAAATCAAAGCCCGAATTGGTTACCGGCTGCACCAGCTCCATTTCCGCAACGTTCATAAATTTAAAACGGATAATATCGGGTGAATTATTAGCCGCGACCCTTGCCGCTATCTCAACGCAATAGTTTTCATAGGAGGCAACCGTCCATTTGATTTTAACGTCGGTCGCCCTTTCAAATTCCTTTATAAGCTTGGACATCTGCGGATATTCGCTTGCCGGGTTCCAGTTATAAAACTCAACCGTTGTTCCCTTGAGATTGCTCGGTATTTTTGATATATTATCCTTTGAATGGCTTGTTCCGCTGTTATTTTTTGAACTGTTTCCGCCTTTGCCGGAGGACGCGGAGCCGTTTCCGCCGGACTGATTCTTTCCGCCGGTAACGTCAACGGTTATTCCGCCGCCGTTCCCATCATACCCGCCGTCGGAAAGCTCGCTCGTAGTTGAGCTGTTCGAGCGACAGCCTGCGGATAACAGCGCTATTGCCGCCGCAAGGATTAAACAAATAATTCTTGAAAATTTTTTCATATACCCTACATCTCCTGTAATCTTTATTATGAACATGAACCGCAAGCCGTTCCGGACGGCTTATCCGACCAATCCGGTTGTTGCAATGCCGGTTATAAATTTTCTTTGAACGCAAACATAAAAAATCAGCAGCGGAATCAGAAACAGAAAGCAGGAAGCTAACAGAACCGCCTCCTGAGTCGAAGCCGTTTTGCCGACAACATTTTCAAGCACGCCTGAAATTCCGGTTTTCAGCTGATTAAGCTTAACTCCCAGCGGAAAATTATCCGATAAATACATCTGCGATAAATAATAATCGCTGTAGTGCCAGATTACCGAAAAAATCAGAATTACTATTCCGGTACTGCCTGATGACGGGATAATAATGCGCAGAAATGTTTTAATAGGTCCTGCACCGTCAATCCAAGCCGCTTCCTCAAGCTCCTTCGGCAGGCTCTTGAAAAACTGAGTGTAAATATACACAAACAGACCTCCCTTGAGCCCTACGCCCAGCGCCGAGGGAATCCAAAATACAAAGGGCGTATCTATAAGGCTCGGCCTCAGCTCTCTCCCGACAAGCTTTGATACAAAACCGAGAATACCGAAAAGGTCAATATACTGGAAGTTTACATACGACGGAATAATAATCATCGTTACCGGAACTAAAATATTCAAAAACATTCCGCATTCTAAAATCAGCTTGCCCTTGAATTTAAATCTTGCAATTCCGTAAGCCGCCATTGCGCAGCTGCAGCATTCCAAAAGCGCCGCGACTATCTGATAATACAGGGTGCTTTTAAAGCCGTTGCCGAAATCAAGTGCTTTAAGCGCTGCGGTAATGTTGGAAAGGGTTATATGCTTCGGAACCCACATTACCGTCGGGTCAAAGAAATCCGCCGAGCCCTTAAAAGAGCCTATTGCAATATAGAGAAACGGATAAAGCAGCAGATAGCTTGAGGTTATCAAAAATATGTACTGCCATATCTCAACAAGAACCCTAACAGCAATCTTTTTCCCTGAGCTTGCCGTTATTTTCACACAGTCACCGCCTTTTTAAGCATTATAAAACGAAAACATCGCCGTCGTTCGGAATCATAAGCTCCGCCTTTAAGCGTTTTTTCATCTGTTCGAGCTTTTCAAACTTATCTTCCGGGAAAATATGAGTTACCGCGACCCGGTCGCAATTTGCGGTTTTCAAATGCTCCTCCAGATTTTCTGCGGACGGATGAGAGCATTCAATCGCAACATAATCAAAATGCTTTTCATACAATACCTGCGGAAAATCCTCAAGATATGCCGCCAAATCGCCGGTAAACATAATCCGCTTTCCCTCAGCCTCAAAAATATACGCAAACGACGGGCGGTTGGTTATTGAAAGGTGGAGCGTTGGGACGGCGGTTACCTTAACGGTTCCGTCATCATAAACAAAGCTCTCGGTCACCTTTTTCATACGCACACGGTCACCGTCAAGAGAAAGTCCCGAGTCTGTAATAATGTTCTGAACATTTTTTATTGCGCTGTCCTCTGTGAGGAAAATATCCAAATCGGTATCCTTAAAATACCAGTTGCAGAGCGCGATGAATTCCAGACCGCCGAAAAGATGATCGACGTGATAATGAGTATTGAACAGAGCCTTGATTTTCGTATACGGAATATTATGCTTCATAAGCAGACCGGCTATGGGAGCGCCGGCATCGATAATATAAGCATTTTCACCGACCTCAAGTAAAAACGACGTTGTATTTCGGGTTGCCGACGGAACACCGTGGCTCGTTCCCAAATAGGTGATTTTCATTTTTTATTTCCCTCGCCCTTTAAGACAAATTGTGTAAATTTCAACGAATTTTCAACATATAAATTATAACATTTGCAATTTGCGTTTTACAGTAATAATTTGATTATAACCTCAAACAATCTGATTATCCCATAAAGTTCCTGCTGATATAATCAAAGCTCACTTTTAGGCATTCAAACGGATCCTTACCGTAGCAGTCGTCCTGCTCGACAATATAATTCTCAATTCCGGCAGCCTGAGCCTCCTCAAAAATTCCTTCCCAATAAAGGCTCCCCTGACCTATCTCCGCCATACACGGACCGCTCCTTCCGCGAATCATATCCTTTAAATGCAGAATTGAAATTCTGTCGCCGTGCGTCCTGATAAAATGGCGGACATCGGCGCCGCCGAACTGAACCCAATAAAGGTCAAGGCAGAGCGTAAACACCTTGCTGTCGGTCTGTTCAAGGATTGTATCTATAACCCATTTGCCGTTGAATTTTGCGAATTCGTGACCGTGGTTATGATATGAAAACTTAAATCCGCGGGGAGCAATAGAGTCGGTTACCCTATTGAGCTTTTCAATGGTTTCGGTAAGCTGCTCCTCGGTATGATAGCCGACCGCCTTATCCGGTCCGTCGAGAAAGCCCCTGCCGCCTATGCCCATAATATCGGTACCGAGCAGACGGTGATTTTCCATTGACTTTTCGGGGTCGTTAAGCATTAAATCGAAATCATCGTGAGTTCCGATAATTTTCAATCCGCATTCCTTCGCTATTCTGCCGAATTCCTCATAGCTTATTTTAGGAACTCCGGCAGTCTGGATACTGCTGTAGCCTATGGATTTAAGCCGGCTGAAGGTATTTCTTATCTCCTCGGCATTATTCAGATAATCGCGAACCGTAAAAATTTGCGCTCCTACTTCTTTAATCATAAAAAATCGCCTTTCTTCTGTTTTTTATTCTATCCGAGCCATTTAACAAGCCTCGGAGATTTCTCCATTGAGGCTATCGCAAGCTCAAATTCGGATTGATTTGTCGCATACATATATTTACCGTAACGCGATGCGACATTAGGCTGATACGGATTTTGCAGATTGGATATCTGATAATAGGTATTGTTTTTCATAATATGACCGGCAGGCTCGGAATAAAAAGGAAAGGAATACATTCCGCCGAGCGAGATGTCAAAAATATTATCGGCAATTACAAAATCGGACATATTACTGTAAATATAGCTTCCCCACGGACCCTGAACAGTCCTCGCTCCGCGCACCGCGCCCTTAACCCAGCCGTAGCCGGTAAATCTCATAATATTACCGCTCACCGAAATATTATCGATAACGGTATCGTCCGCAGTTCCGTCAGGGTCTCCGGTTCTCGCCCACCATTCAAACGCAGACATTCCGCAATACTCCATTAAATTGTTCTCTATCGATATGTTTTTATAACAAATTTCATACTGAGAATAATTATGATAGCCCTGAAACGTAACCGCAGAATCGAAAATCTGATATATCCAGCAATTTCTTATAATGGCGTTTTGCGTTCCGCCGATAAGCTCAATGCCATTGCCGTAAACATTTTTTCCGTCCGGCTGGAGCGCACCGCCTATCCATCCGATTTCACAGTTGGTAACAGTTATATTCTTTGAATTTATCGACGCGCGTATTGCAAAATTGCCGGAATACTTAAAGCAGATATTATCGATGGTTATATTGTCGGCATTATAGGACGGCAGATTGAAAAGTATTGTTCTGGTGCCGATTTCAATACTGTAATTTTCAGAGCCGGGACTTCCCGCGTCATAATACAGATACAGGCAGCTGCCGGTTAAATCGGTAACAAAATCGCCGTTTTCAGACAGGCTCCTTATATTATTCATCCGTCTTCCGGCGCGTTCGCCGTGATTAAAAACCATAATCCCGACATCGCTGCTGAACCTGTATTTGATTTTCCATACATTCGGAATTTCCGTAAGCTCCCAGTATCCGGGATCGGCAAAATCAGTAACCGAGCCGTAAACCGCAGGCTTGTTTCCCTCGCCGTATGCGCCATATGATACCCCATTGACGCAGGCATACGAGCTGCCGAGGCGAAAAACTCCTCCGCGTTCAAGCAAAACCGCATCACCCGGCTTTAAGCGTGAATTTATCCGATTTCCGAGGGTCTTAAGGGGCGTTTCGGGAGAAAGTCCGCTGTTGCTGTCGTTACCGTTCGGGGAAATATAATATTTTGTACCAGTAACCTTTAAATTATCGGCGGAGTTAAGAATTTTATCTCTCAGCTCCGATGCCGCAGCGTCAGCGCCGCCGGTCATCCTGTTCAGCTTATAAGCCTCGTCAGGCTCGGGAATTATTTCACGCTCCGGCTTTTTTATCTCCGTTTTACCCGCTGCGCGGAGAAGAATTTTTTCTCTCAGCAGAGCCAAATCCTCGGCGTTAATCAAATTATCGTCGTTCAAATCAAGCGTATATTCCTCAACGTAAGCTTTAACCGCAATATGTTTCTTGCTGCGAACTAAATCCAGAATGTCAACAACGCCGTCGCCGTTGGCGTCTCCGTAATCATATAGAAAATGACTTGCCGTACTTCCCGACACCGTATATTTCAGATTATTCCAGGCAATTTTCAAGTCGCCTATCAGGGCGCTGTCATTAGCCTGCGCGTTTGCAGTTTTTAGAACCGCCAGCGCCGAGCGAAAGCTCTCCAAACCGGAAACAAATTCAATATCAGACCGGTTTAAAAGGTCTTCGGCTCTTTGTACCCAGGTATTCCGCCGTGCAAAATCTTTATATGTATCGTCAAGAAAAGCAACATTATGAACGCCGCCGGAAATCGAATAGAGTCCCGTTTGCGGATTAGGAAAGGCTATTTCCCCGTCGATTGACACTATCTTTTCAGTCTCGATTTTATAGCCGCGGAGCGAATTTCCCTCAAGGCACGCAGAAACCGTTCCCTGACCGAACGCCTTTATAACGGTATCAGCCGAAGAAAGCGAAAGATTTTCTATATTTTCCGACATACCGTTATTCAGGATAACAACCGTTTTGAAGTTTTTATGCACCGGTTCGGCTCCGGACTTTACCGTATCAATACTGCCGCCGTTTATTTGCAGCAGCCGCAGCCCAGCCGATGTTAAATCTTTATTTACAGCGTTTAAAACTATTGTGCCGACCGTTCCGCCGTTGACTGTTGCCGTAACAGCTCCGTTTGTGGAACGCAGACCGCCCTGAGTATGACCGAGAACAATTTCGCCTACGTTTCCGCCGTTTACCGTAAAATCAAATCTTCCGCTCCATTTTATTTCATTATTCCAGCCGCCCGGCGAAAATCCGTGAGCCACAGCCAGACTTCCGACGCTGCCGCCGTCTATTGTTATTTCAGTATTCACATTTTCGGCGCCGCCGTTATACTGAGCCGCATTGATAACCGAAAGGCTTCCCGATTTCACGGTAATTTTATTAGAGCTGTTTTCTACCGCCGGAAAAATTCTGCCGAGATTTTCTTTCCAGCCGCTCGGAAACGAAACGTATTCTCCGAATATTACCTCGTTGTTATCCGACCTTTCAAAAATAAATCCGTTTTCGGCAGGAGTGCTTACTTTGAAGGTGATATTTGAAAATTCAAGACTTCCGGCAAGAGAAAAATATTTTCCTGCCGACAGGCTCGATGCCGAGTTCATACCTGAAATATGAACTGTCTTTGTTTGGCTGCCTAACGAATAGCAGCTTGAAAGTGTTCCTATATTTCCGATAACGCGTATGGTTCCGCCGTCGCAGATTTTATTCAGCGCGTCGTCCATTGTTGTCGGCTTATTCACGGAATAACCGCTGCCGCCTCCGCTTGACGAAGCATAAAGCACCATAGGTGCAAATTCAACCGTATGCTCTCCGCCGGATATACTGTATAATCCGGTTTTCTCATCCGGTGAAGCTATTTCGCCGTCGATAACCGGAATATTATTGCTTTCGATTTTATACCCTATTACGGCATTTTTTTCTGTTACCGCCGACACCTTTCCTCCCTCGCCGGCGCGGATGACCGTATCTATTCCCGAAATGCTGCCTGCGCTGTCGGCGGTTGAGTTATTGAATATAGCTATTGTTTTATAATTTTTATATATCGGAGTTTGAGAAGCAACCTTTACGGTGTTTACCGAGCCTCCGTTGATTTCTGCTATTCTAAGTCCTGAGGAGCCTGTATCTTGTCTATCCGCTGTCATACAAAGCGTTCCTACTGTGCCGCCGTTAATAACAGCCTTAACAACTCCATGAGTTGTATTCGCCAGTTGGAATGTATGTCCCATTGTTATGTTATTTACTGTTCCGCCGTTGACGGTAAAGCTGTAATTTCCTTTCCAAATTAAGGCGCTATCTGTGTTCTTGCGGTAGCCGTACGCTACTGCCAGCGTGTCGACCGAGCCGCCGTTGACGGTTATATCAGTGCTGACTCCGGCAAGGCTGGCTCCCCATCCGCCGGCAGCCACAATACCGAAATTCCCGGAATTAACCGTCATTTTGTTCTCGGTGTTTGCGGTCAGGAATGCAACATTTCTGTTAAACGCATCAACAGTCGGAGTTGTGATATTCTCTCCGAAGGTAACATCAACGCCGACTTTCCTTTCAGACTTGAAGCCGAAAGGATCATATCTGTTTGCCGGTGTAAACCGCAAATTGCTGAAAGAAATTTTTCCGGCTAAGTTATATGTATTTTTGCTTGTTATAGCCGCATCGCTGCCGACACCGACAAAATTTATTGCTTTATCGGTTCTGCCGAGCGGATAATGTCCGGTTTCTGCCGAACCGACAGTTCCTATAATATAAACCGTTCCGTCGTCTTTTACCGCGTTTAACGCGTCGTCAAACGACATCGGGCTTTCGGCGCTTTTTCCGTCTCCTCCACCCGAAGCCGAGGCATAAATAAAATTATTGGGTCCGGCGCTTTCCGCCGAGCCAAAAACCGCGCCGGACAAGGACGCAGCCAAAATCAGCGCCGTAAATCTATGAAAAAATTTTTTAAAGCTCACAGAAAATCCACCCGATTTCAGTTAATAATAACAGCAGACCTCATCTATGAACAATCTTACCATAAATAGACGTTTTGCGTATAGTAAGTATATTATTTTTCACCATAGCAATCTGATTGTAATATGATGATATTCCTGAGTAGCTTAACCGGGAATTTGCCGAAAATCCCTGATTTTAAGCCGTTTTTCAAGGTTTTTCTTTTTTTCAGCGGCTAACCGGCGGCGTGTTTTGGTTTAACTTGCTATTGAAATTTGCAAAATGATTATGTTAAAATAAATTCATAAGATTTTTTGATTACCGGGTGAAGAATCAATGAATGATACCTATGTTTCGGTCAGGCTGGACCACAGCTTTAAAATAACGGCTCTTTACAGCCTGTTTCATAACATTTATCCTAAAAACTATAAATTTGACGGAGAAACACACGATTTTTGGGAGCTGCTTTATGTTGACCAGGGCTCGCTCGAAGTAACCGCGGACACCGAAAAGCTCATTGTTCACAACGGCGAAGCCGTTTTTCACAGACCTATGGAATTTCACGCTCTGAAAACCCTCGGAATAGAAAACGCCTCTGCGATAATATGCAGCTTTTCCTGCGATCACCCCTTAATGAAATTTTTTGAAAAGCGAACGGCAAAGCTGAATAAAACCGAATCAATACTTCTTCACCATATATTAGGATACCGTTCAAGTATTTTCAGCAACGAAATGATTCCGTTTCACAGCGAGGCTCTGCCGCAGGAATCAATTCCAAACGAAATTTTGCAGGCGGTATCATCGGGACTTGAAGCTCTGCTGCTGAGCATTTACACGCGCGAGCAGGGATATTCCGCTCCCGAAATTGGGGGCAGCGGCGACGCTCCCGGAACCTACCACGATATAACGCAGAGAATAATTTCTTACCTCTTGGAAAATATAGAGTCAAATGTCACATTGGAGCAAATTGCCAAATCGGTTGGTTACAGTATTCCTCATATGACGAAAATATTCAGGAGCGATATGAATCAGGGAATAATCTCATATTTTCTGAAAATTAAATTCAATGAGGCAAAGCAGCTGATTTTAGAGGACGAGCTAAGCCTGACCCAGATTTCGGAAAAGCTCGGTTTCTGCACTCCGACTTATTTTTCTCACGTTTTCAAAAAATATATCGGAATAACGCCGGCTCAATACAAGCAGGAAAATATCTCAAAGAAAAAATCCGAGGATAAAGACTGAAAAAATCAAGTGTTGGATATAGCAAATCGGCTGTAAAAAAACTTACGTTTTTACAGCCGATTTATTTTATTCTATACCTATTATATATACGGGCGAGCCGGTAAGCCCAACAGTCACCCTGCCGTTTTGGGCGGTATAAATTTTCTTATTTCCCATAATGTCATAAACCTCAACCTGCTCCGACTCGGTTTCAAATACCGCTGTGTCGGTTTCGGTCCACTGACAGTTCCAGGGGAGCGAGGGCGTTCTGAGACCGGTTCTTCCGATGCTGTTTTTTCTCGCGTTGCTTAAAACCTGCGCGTTTGAATATGCAACCGTTACACTTCCGAAAAGCTCGGTATCAAACGTAAAGGCTCTGACGCCGCCGTTATTATAGCCCTCGTCGTATTTTTCATTTATTCTGCCGCTGTTTTTGACCATACTTTCAAGCCGGCGCGTCATAACCGCAAATGCTGCTCCAGCAGGCTTCGGTTTTACCACATTATAAAAATCCTGCTTATAAAACAGCCCGAAGTTATATTCGCCGTTTGAACTGTTATATCCGCTGTTATAAGAGGTGCGGTCATACATCTGGTAATACTGAATACGGTCGGCGCCGTAGGCAGAGCAGATAGCGCCTATACGGACTATATAATCCGCCTGCGTTCTGATATCGACGCTGCGCGAATCTCCCGGAGCAGTCGGATATCCGACCTCGGTCAGATAAAAGTCCTTTTCCGTCTGTGTTTGTTCATCCGGATTTTCGGAAAGGAATTTTTTCATCCTCTGCATACCGCATTCAATGTTCCACAGCTCCCCGCCGTATTCCGGCTTTGCCATTGCGTAGGTATCGGGCATATACGGATTGCCGTAAATATGAGTTGTAAGAACCTTTATGTCCTGCCAAAAGCTGTTTACATGCGTATTTACTCCGTCCCCGTCAATATCCTCGTCAAAGCCCAAAAATCGCTCAAGCCAGGATGTCTCGCAGGCGGAGCAGGGAGTCGGAATATATGTCAAATTCGGATATTTGGCTTTAAGGGCGTTATAGGTCGGCAGAAATGTATAATAATAGAACTTGGGGAACAGCTCGTCAACCGCAGGTCCTCCGGCTTTAAGGGACAGAAGGCTCATTTCGTTTCCGCATTCAAGCGAATCGACATAACCTGCAAGAGCGTCGGCTGTAGTCATAAATGAGCTTACATAGCTGTCTATGTTTTCGGCAGAATCATTATTCGGTCCGAAGCCGCCGTTAATGCGGTTGATTCCCATACCGATAAGGGTGTCCATCATTTTGAACGAACCGGGTTCGTTTCCCGCGCGGACGGTTGCAACACCTATTTTTTTCATCAGCCGCGCAGTATCGGCATACCGCTCCAGTATCATCGGGCTGTCCTTTTTCCCGGCAGCCGCAGAGGCTATACCGAAAGGACTGCTTGCGCTGTAGCGGTAATCGTAATCTTCAACCAACGCGAACGGAAAACATTCCTTATAGGATGAATTTTCCGATATCACATAAAGATTGAGGTAATACATACCGTATTGACCGGAAACGGTAACAGTACGGTTTGCATCAAGAAAAGCCGATATTTTATTATCCGTAAAAAGCCCGGCATCTGTAATATTTCCGTAGCTGTCTCTTATATCGTATCTCAGGCTGAACGTAAGCTCCCTGCCGAGCAGATTTGTAACGTTGAGATTAAGGCTTACGCTGTCCCCCTCAAACACGGTTGAGGAGTCGCCGGAGTCATCAATCGCGGCAATTCCGGCGGCAAAATCGGAATTTTTGCCCTTGAACAGTCCGAGGTAATCGGGAGACTGCGTTTCGCTTGTCATATCGACAAAGGAGATATAATAGCTGTGAGTATATTCAAGCGACTGTGAATTATTAAAATACAGCGGCAGTCTTGTTCCGAGACGGTCCTCAACCATATGCTGCTCGGTCGGAACATTTTCACCGCGGACGGCGGTATACATTTTATGCAGGCTGTCGATATAATCTATATAAACAAGGCTTTCAAATTCCGGATAAGGATAATCGAGATTATCGGGATATATCCATTGCTCGTTTACCTGAACCCTGTCCTTTTCGTAACCGTTGGGATAGCTCCTTGATATATAGGATTTATCCTTTGAAATCATATCCGGCGCCGAGACTGCGGCGCATAGGGTTACTGCTATACAGTTTTCAAAAAATGTATAGACCGCACTGATTTCGGAGCTTTCAGCCGCAGCGCCGCTTACAGTATAGGTTACTTGAAGCCGGGTATTCCCTTTCTCATCGGCGCTTTCCTCAAAGCTTAAAACCGTTTCCGCCGTCGCCTCGTTTTTTCCGCCGGTGCTTAGCAGCCTGAGCTTTCCTGCTCCGTCTACCGCGTCAAGCTTCTCGCCGTTCGCCTGGCGGAAAGCGATTGTTTCATTTCCGAGCCTGTCGATACCGTAAGCGTAATTCTTACCCTCATAATAATATCCGAGAGCCGTTACATCATCCAGCGCAGACTGCGGAAAGCTGCCGGCAGAGCTGCCGAAAAGGCTGTTGGCTTTGCCCGGAGTAACACCGGCGGACAACGTATCTTCAAATCCGGCATTTTCGGCGGCGGTTTCATTCTTCCACATTGAAACCAATTTCGTATAGCTGCCGCAGTCCGATAAAAACCAAGTATCGCCGCCGTCGGCGTAATTATACTTCATCGCAAAAGCGTTTAATGCAAGACAAAGGACCGTTAAAATACATACAAATCTTTTGATTTTCATATTATTTCTCCGCTCCTCCTATTTACCGAGAGCCGCCGGAACTCCGGACAGCCACTTTTTCATACGTACCAAATCGAGAATATCTAGCCTGCCGTCAACATTGACGTCGGCATTATCGCGCGCGGCATTGCAGTCGGACACAATCCTGTCTCTGAGGCATTTCAAATCGTCTGCCTCAATAGCGCCGTTTCCGTCGATATCGCCGTAAAGAGTATATTCCGCAGAGTAAGCTGTATTCTCTCCTGCAACGGTCTGGCATCCGCTGATTTCTCCGCTGACATTTCCGCGCCATCCGATAAATTTATAGCCGATATGCCGGTTTGCTCTCGGCAGTCTGATTGTATGCGTGGCAGATGCCGTTAAGGCTGCATTTCCGATACCGGTATTATCAAAGGAGACTGTTTTCCAGCTGTCAGAAAGCTCGATAACCGGAGCGCCGATATTCCCTATAACCAGATTGCCGGTTATTTTTGAATAACAAAGAGTAACGGTATCACCTGCGTTGAGATAGCCCAAATCATATGCCGTTCCGGGCGCTATTGAACCGGTATATATTTCCTCAACGGTATTTCCCTTAACAAGCAGCATTTTATCGCCAGCCACGGTTCTGTCCGCAGTATCGTTAAGTCTCAGAACCGCGTTGCCGCACAGCGGCGCCGTATACCGCATATAAACTCCGATATTATAGCTTTTCTTTATTTCCTCGGTTCTGTCGGTATTCTTTCCGTAACCGAAGGTTGCGAAAATACCCTTGGATTTATAAGGAAGTCCCAGCTTTGACCGGTCGGCATACGCCGAGCCGAGTGCCGGATACATAACTCCGACTGTTCCGCTCTCGCCGGTGCGTATATCTCCGGCGGCGGTTTGGGAAACGGTAAGGCTGTTATATATTTTTCCGCTCCTTATAAGCTCATACGGCTTCAGTACGTTCATAAGGGCGGACGCGTTATCGCCCTTAACGTAATTCCCTATTCCCAAGGTATCATAATCTGTCTGTTCGGCGGTTTTTTCTACCGGATTGTTAAAATACCCGAATGACCACACGCCTGCGGTATTGTCAGCCGTGCTGTAATTATTATATTTTCTGCCGTTAGAATAGCAGCTTTCAAAATAATCAACCGCTCTGTGCTTATAAACGGTTTTCTCGTCCTCTGAAAGCTTTTCTGTCAGCGCCGCCCTCGGAATACCGATATTTATATCCGTATCCGCCGCAGCGAATGCCGCAAGCCAAAGCGTTTCACCCTTCAAAAGCCTTACTGCCGAGATGCAGTTATCTCTGCCGGCATTTATTGTCCTTTCTTGTAGCACTGATGTTCTTACGCCGTCCGCAGTTTCCTTAATCAGCGAATATCTGACTGTTCCGTCCGAGCTTATCGGAGCGGAAAACTCATACTCGCCCTCGTAAGGCGCGGTAAATCCGAACATCATATTTTCCCCGCCGGAGCTGAAGATTATTGTGCGGCCGCGGCTCGCATCGGCGGCTGAGGAGGCGTTTCCGAGAGAAGTGAAGAATTTGTATTTTGACAGGCAGCCTGAGCCGGAAAGCTCGTATGCCTCCGAAATCTTACCCTTATTTTCCGTCCTCTGTTCGTTTAAATAACAAACAGTTCCGGTTGTATCAACCGTTTCGCAATTTGCGCTGCCACCGCTTACTGAAACCGAATAAAGCGACGAGGAGCTGAGGGTTTTAATTCTGACAAGGCGCTCATAGCCGTCTGACGGAGCAGTCAGAGAAAGCGAATTATCGGCGGTAGTAAAATACTGAACTGAGCCAGAGGAGTCTGCCACCTCAACAGAATAGACCCCCGAAGTCAGTATTTTATCCCAGCTCAGGTTAAGCTTATTTTCCGAATATTCCGCATTCAGCCCTATTTCACTATCAGAGGAAACGCCGTTTTCGCCGCATACTTCTCTTAAAGCGGCGTATTTCCAAACAGACGCTTCGTCGGACGGTATAATGCCGCCGGAATAAACGCTGTCAAAGGCGGAATACACACCGTATTTTGAATTTTTCGCGTTCTGTTTTGCTGAGGAAAGCGCGTCTGCGGCGGACGAATCCATAGTTTCGGTGCTTTTCCCTCCGAAAAAGCCGCGCATAAACGCCGTAAGTCCGCTTAAAATGCCCTCATTTTCCGTATAACGTGCGCTGTCCGGCATCAAAACAAGACCGGGATTCCAGAGAATATGTATCCCGTCGCCGCTCGCGACATACTTATTTGAGGTAACCTCAAATCTGATAACATCGCCTGCCGACACTCTGACCGAAACGCCGCTGAAAGCAGCAGCTTTGCCGTCAAGAGATATCCAGCCGTTTTCCGGAGAAACATTCACACCGTTAAGGGTTATACGCACCATTCCGTAATATCCCTCAACAGTTCCGTAATTTGAGGCTGTATTTGAGTCAAGAGAGACTGTTCCGGTCTCAGGAACATAAAACGCCCAACAGACCGACGGTTTTGCGTTTAAAGGCAATCCGTCAGTCTTGTTACTTATACGTATTCTCGCACCGGAGGAAAGTCCGAGACCGCGTTTACATTCGTTGCTGTACCAATATCCGTCGCCGCCGCTGTAAATATCAAGCTCCTGCCACAAAGGAGAGTCGCAATCAAGCGCATACTGATATTTCCAGCAGCCCTCCGACTGATTTGACGCAGCAAAATCCGCCATACCGTCGAAAATCATGGCTCCGCTCTCGTCTCCTCCCGGAGCAGCAATCAAATATCCGTTTCCGCTCGCAGCATAGCAGACGGCGTTAAGCAATATGGAAACAACCGAAAAAACTGCCGCAAAACGCAGCTTTGAGCCTGAAAGCCAACCCTTGCCATATGTTTTACCGAAAAACAGTCCTCTCATATGTTTCCCCTTTCTACTTAACGCCTATGAGTATGACAAGCCGAAAATAGCCGGAATTATACCGTTTTATAGGCAGATTAGGATTCACTTAAAGTCCTCTAATGAAAATTTCCAAGGCTCTCTCGTTCTGAACGCCTTTTTGAATTTCCTTTTTAAAGCTCCCTTTTCCTCCAGATGAATATAACATTCGGTGTCGCACGCTCTGCCGCATATTGAGCATTGATAAGCATGCTGAGCGGGCGGATAAAAATATATATGATCCAGTATTTTTTTAGCCTTTTGCGGAGTTATTTCCGCCTCACCGGCGATAATTTCAAGCCTGTCGTCAAAATCTGCAAAGGCGTCGTAAGGCATAAACGGATTTTTTGTTCCGTTTGCGCCGTTATAATATACCGCACACCGCCAGGGGTCTATCACGCCGTTTTCGCTTATCGCTCCTCCGGGACACGCCTTAACGCATTTTCCGCAGCTGTCGCAGAGATGCGGCGCTTTAACCTCGTCCGGCTCAAGCTCTGCGTTTGTCAGGATAAAGCAATACCGTATCATAGGACCGAAATCATCGGTTAATATGGCTCCGCTCAGTCCCTTTTCGCCTATGCCGCATTTAACCGCCGCGTCGGAGAAATTTATCTGATTTTCTGCGGTTCTTCCGCGGTACACCGCATCATAAGCCACTTCGGGATTAGTACTGTCGGTCTCGCTCATAATCTGCTGATGGCGGCGCTGGGGAACAGCGATAAAGCCCTTTTCCTCGATAAGCTCGGCAACCTTTAGGGACGCCATCGGCATAATTGTTTCTTCCATATTTTCAACCGCCATGGTTGTATACTGATAATAGGTTGTTCCTTCCTCGGTTCCGCGGTATATTCCGCGGAGAACCCTGAATGCCAGAGCGATAACGGTTTTAACATCGGGATAAATTCTGAATATCGGATCGTCCTTTTCAAATGAGTCCGCCGAGGCAAAGCCGACTATATCCGCAAGATTTTCCTTAGCCAATCTGATTATTTCCGATTTCATCATCTGAGTTCCCCTTTCAAATGCCGGTAACACGCAACCTCGCATTTCTTTCCGCAAAGACAGGGCGCATATCCCCACTGAGTGTTAGGAAGAAAATTCATTTTTTTGAATATTTCGCGCGCCGAAACGCTGTCAAAGCGCTTTTCTCCGTTTAAAACAGCCTCGCGCTCCGGGTCATCCTTTAAAAAGCCGTCGGTCATAAACGGGTTGGAGCGGTGCGCACCCTTATAATATACGGCGCATTGCCAGGTATCAAGTCCGTTTTCGGAAACGGCATTTCCGGGACACGCCTTTATGCACTCACCGCAGCCGTCGCATACCTTTTCCGTCAGTTCTCCGTCGGTTTCGAGCGGAGCGTCGGTTATAATAAAGCAGTAACGCATAAACGGACCGTATTCTTTGTTTATAATACTTCCGTTAAGTCCCATTTCTCCTATGCCGCATGCCTTTGCCGCCTTGCCGAAATCGATAATAACGTCCGGCGCAGGCTTTCCCTCCTCAACCGGGACCGCATGGATAAGCTCATATGTATCCATAACCTCCGGATTGGTCTGCTTATCGCCTTTAATTCTCAGGTTAGGAACGGATTTTTGCAGGCATGCGTCATATCCCGCGTTTTCTATCATCGCTCCCATTTTCAGAAGAAAAATTTCCGCCATTTCCTCGTCAATATATTTAACTCCCATTGAAGTATAGGTATAATACTGAGAGTCTATATCCATAGTAAGATAAAGTCCCTTGGGAACGGCAAAGCCGAAGCCTATTATACATTCGGCGCCGGGCAGTATGCTCTTGGGAGCGCGCTGCGGATTTTCGTCCTCAAATATATCCAGTCTGCCTATTCCGCAGACCTGCGCGCCGAGTTTTTTCGCCGCGTCCTTTATATCCTTTGCTGTAATCATTTTCTCAACCCCTTTTTATCTGTCTAACTTCCAAGCCTTGCGGGTACGGAGCGGTTTTTCAAATCTTCCCTCCATACAGCCGCCTTTTTTCTCCAGCATACTGACGCAGGCTCTTATGCAGCCGCCGCATTTTGCCATATTATAGCCGACCCAGCTCGGAAAATACTTTTGCAGAGCGGTATAGACCTTCATAATTTCATGCTCGTCGGCAACGTCGGTTACGCCCTCCATAAGGTCAAGACTTCCGTTTTCGTTTTTATCCCATACCTCTTTCGGAACAAAGGGATTGTAATATCTGCCGGCATGGGTATAAAACGCATAGCAGCGCCACATATCTATGTCTCCCCATTCGCAGATTTTTCCCTCGATATCAACTCTTATCGTTTTCCCGCTGTTGATAGCAGGTATGCAGCTTCCGGGACATTCCCTGACGCACGCTCCGCACTTCCTGCAAAGCGGCTTTCCGCTGTACATTTCGTCGTATTCGTCAAACTCGGCGTCGGTAAAAATAAAAGCAACTCTTTGCAGAGGACCGAAATCGGGAGTAAGCAGCATTTTGCTCCAGCCTATTTCGCCGAGACCGCAGGCAACCGCCGCCAGTCTGAACTGAAACTGCAAATCCGGCGGAACGTTATCCTCTCTTGTCGCTCTCGTAAACTGAACGCTGCGGTGATGAGCGGTTGAGGTTTTGGCGTTTTCGTTTACTTCTATCTGCTCCTCCGGAGACAGCGTATTTCCGGGCGAGCCGTCCATATCCGAAACGCAGCCGCGGGCGCCGGTATTCCGGTAAACGAACGCTTCGTATCCGCCGTCCTCGATAACCTTTCCGACGCTGTAAAGCACGGCAGGCGCAAAAATCTCATTTATTCCGCCGTAAGCCATAGACGGATATTGGAAAAACTGGGTTCCCTCCTCTATACCGCGCTGAACTCCTCTCGGAATACGGAACACAAAGCCTATCATACTTTTAGCTTCGGGAAAAAGAAACATCGGATTCATTTCATCCGGTGCGCCCTTCATTCTCGAAATAGGCGCAATTCCGCACATATCCGCTCCTGCGGCAAGCGCGGCCTCCTTAATAAGCTTACTTTTAAGCATTTTAAAACTCCCCTAACTTTGTTAAAGCATTTTCTAATGTTTCTATACAAAATCCGCAGCTGCCGCAATTTTTATTGCAGGAGGCGGTTTTCATAGCAAAATCACGGTCAATTTTTTTATTATCAACAACGAACGGATAAAAAAGCGCGCTGTGGTCCGGCTCCAAAATGGAGGTGACGGCGCCGCCGAACGAGCCGCGCGCATAAGCTCGGATAACTGCGGAAGGATTTTTATTGACCCGCGTTGCAAGCTTGATACCGTCAAAATACGGCTCGTACATTCCGACATCCTCCGGGCGGATAAAGTTCGTTATTCTCAGCCATTGCTTTCTTTTTTCTTCCCTTTTCAGGTATGTATGGCATTGCCCCTCAAAGCGGTAGGCGTTATCCATTTCGGATATCTCGTCCTCATGGGAAACCAGATTATCGTGAAACGTATGAGCGGAGCAATGATTAAGGCAGCCGCTGTTGGCAAGTCCGTAAAGTCCCTTTCCGTTTTTATCGCACCAGCTCCGCATTTGCTTTAATCTTTCAAAATCCCGGTTATATTCCCTTTTAAGATAAAAGCTGTCGAACCACTCAGCGATATAATCCATACCGTCTGCCGATTCTATTCCGATATTGACCGACGCTCTTGTCCTGATTTCCGGGAAATTCTGCTTTATGAATTTAGCGATAAGGGGGGACGTAGTCGTAACACATTCAAGTCCGAGGAGAGACGAAAGATATTCGACCGTATCTCCTATTTTGCAGAAAAACGCGCGTGAAAGAGCGTTTTTTCCATAGCAGTTGCCGTTTAAAAGCAGATTAAAGCCTATGCCGCACCCTTTGAGCTCCTCAAGCTCCGCTTTCTGCTTTTCGGCAGCCTCAAGCCGGTTCATACCGTCCGAAAAGCCGACGGTATTCCTGCCGTTGGGAAAATCGCCGAACGAAAAATATATCTCGCTTATTTTATCACGGTTTTCCTTTATCGTTTCGATAAGTCCGCTGTCCGTCCTGAGCTGATATCCGACCGAAAGCTTCACGCCGCCGCCCCCTTTTCCATTTTGATTATAAAACAATTTCTTTCAAAATAACATATCAAATACAAACGCAAATAATAAAAAAACAAACATTTTTATGTTTAATTACCCGAAATTGACAGAAAAAAGACGATATACTGCAAAAAATAAATCATATAATATAAAAAAATGAACCGTCTCCGGTTCTTTTTTGAAAAGTTTACTTATTTTTTTGCAAATAAATATTGCAAAAAAGGTATGGTTAATTTATAATAAAAGCATAAATCATAAAAATAAGAAAATAAAGGAGCGCCGTTTTTAAATGAAGCTTATAGATATTTCTCCTTTTGTCAGATATTCGTTTAAATTTACCTTTATTCCGAAAAAGGGCGCTTATACCTCGCTCGACTGCCGGCTTTTCTACATAACCGCCGGCGAGGGAAGAATAAACGTGAACGGAGTTTCGCATAATCTTTCAAAGGACACTCTGCTGATGTGGCAGCCGGGAACGATCTATCAGTTTATGTGCAAAAAGCCGATAACCGCCATATCCATCAACTTCGATTACACCTCCGAAAAGGCGGAGCATACCGCCTATTTCGACCCGATTGCCGTAAACTCTCAGGACGAGCTTCCCCGGATAGAAAAAATCGAATTTGAGGATTGCCCTTACCTCAACGAACCGATTATTCTGAACAACGCTTCAAATACGCTTGACAACATTCAAAGAATACTGACTACCCGAACAAATCAGTCGCTTTTTTACAATTCAAAGGCGTCGGCGCTTTTAAAGGAATGTATTGTAGACGTTTTAAGAATACTTTATATGCCTACCGCCAACCCCGAAACCTCCGGAAAAATTCAGACGGTTATAAACTATATTCACGAAAATTACGGCAGCACGATAAACAACAGCAGCCTTGCGGAGCTTGTCGGCTATCATCCTTATTATCTTAACAGAATTTTTTTGCAGCACACCGGCGTTACGATGCACCAGTATGTTATAAACTTCAAGATAACAATGGCTGAGCATATGCTGATAACAACAAACTATTCAATAAACGAAATTGCGGCTCTGACCGGCTTTTCAAACGCCGTCGCCTTTGCGCTCAATTTCAAGAAGAAAAACATAATTTCTCCGTCTGAGTTCCGCAAAAAGCATAATTCCCTGCTTTGATTTAAAAACGGAGAACGAAAAAATCCGCGCGGGCAGTCCGCGCGGATTTTACTTTATTCTTTGGTATTTTCATTAAGTAAAGCTTCGTTTTCAATTTTATTCTGCTCGTTTTCCGCCGCCCGCGTCCCCCATTGCGGAGTTACGGTCGCCACGGCTTTGTTTTCCGCGTTTATGCGGAACGTTAGCGAGCCGGAAACCAGCTGTCCGGTGTAATAATCGTTACCGCCGAAATTAACCGTGCAATATCCGCTTTTAGCCGTTCCGCAGGGGGTTATTGTTACGGTATAGTCTCCGCTTTCCGCGAAATGAATTGTCTTTATTCCGTTTGCATCCGTTATTTCAGCCGTGCTGCCGTCTGTGCTTCCGGCTGTAACCTCAACAATATATTTCGCGGTTTGTATCTTTGACGTTCCGGCGGCGGTTGTTGCGGAAAACCAAGCCCAGCTCGCTCCGCAAAGGCAGACTGCGCAGATTGCCGCGCCTATCAGAGACGGGGCTAAAATATGAAATATTTTGTCGTTAGCATCCCGCTTTTTCGTATGCTTGCCCCTATGGAATAAAATCGGGTATATTTTCATAACGTTCCGTTTTGTTACAAATGGGAGCAGACAGAGATAATGGCAGCGCAGCTCCCTGCGCCAGTAGCGGTATTCACCATAGCTCCCGGCTCTGCGCATTTCCGCCCTTATATACCGTGTCTCCTGATTATAGCCTGCAAAAAATACGGCAATCTTTAATACTAAAAGCGCGACTATAAGCCCAAATACGACAGCATAAACAGCAAATAAACCGTCCTCCATTATTTCCGCGGCTCCTTTCTTTATTTTTATAATCCGGGCAATCAAAGGACACAAGCCGCAGCTTATACCCTTTGATTGCCCCCTCACCCTGCAGGGTGAGGGAACGTTTTTTTAGTCTGCCTGAAGAACTGTTTTTCCGGCAACAATAACTGTCGCCTTTGAACCTTTTTTGTTATTCCAAACAGAGTTTCCACTTACAGAGCCGTTATCAAAGCCTTTCACGTTATCGGCTGTTGCCTGATCGATTATAACCTCAAAGCCCTTTTCAACAAGTGAACTGTCAATTTCAATGGCAGCCTTGCCATTAGCTTTAGCCGAAGCATTAAATTTGCAGTCTTGGAATTCAACTGTTTGAATTGCAGTTTGCTGTCCACTCTCGCGATAAATCAAAACAGATTTTCCGGCACAGTTAAAGGTACAATCTTTAAACAATACCTTACCGGCACCGTATGTCCAAACGTTGTAATCTACACTATCCTGTACAAATACACAGTTGATAAACTCGACAGTATTTGCATATAAAAATTGCTTACCGGTTATAGTGCAGTTCTTATATGTGATTGCAGAAGAATGTTGAAATCCCATATAATCTTCATTTCCAAATTCAACCGTAACGCCCTCAAAATTTACCGCTGTTGCGTGGTAACTTGTAACATTCTTCATATCGATTACAGTATCCTTTGTTCCTGTAACTGTAAGGCTCTTGTTTTGGAGTTCTGAGGGAATCTTGTATGTTCCGTTATCAAGCTTAACAGTAACTTCGCTGTTCGCGCTTATAAGATTCGCAAGTTCCTCATTTGAAGACGCGGTAACGGGAACAACGGTATACCAGGTATCAGAGCCGTGAGCCTCGGATTTAACCGTATAGCCAGCGGCGACAAAGTTGGTATGCGCACCCTCGGCAGCACAATCCGCCGGATTAAAGTTTACAAATGTTCCGCCCTTTACAATGATTTCAGCACTGCCGTTTTTATAGTTTGCATCATAACAATTTAGTACAAACTCGTATGCTTTTGCGGCATCCGGATATTTCTGCTGAACCTCAAAGAAACCGCCCTCAATAACCGCTTTCCCGCTGTAAACATAAACAGCATGAATATTGCCTATAAACTTACCGTTTTTAATAGTAACGGTAGACCCGTCCTGAACATCAACGGCATAACTGTCGTTTTCTTTTGCCTTAACTGTTCCGTTGCCGTCGATAACAAGATTAGCGCCGTTCTGCGCTGAAATCAGCGACCAATTATTATCATCCCAAATTTCATTGCTGTTGTTCAGGGTTTTTCCGGCAAGATTTAAATTAACCTCGCCATTTGCAATCATTGTTTTGTCGACATCAATATCCTTGCCGAGAATGATATTGCCGCCGTTGCTCATAGCGTTGGCAAGAGCATCTGCGTCGGTGGGGTATTCGGCGCCGGCGTCATACTGATTGCCGTAGCTGTCATACTCAACGGTGTCCTGAGTTGCATAAACGGTGATTCCGATACCGTCGATAGAAAGATCCTGATAATCGTTGTTAGCGTCAGTCTGCATTTTGCCAGCTATTGTGATAGATGCGGAATACTTATCTGTCGGAGTAAGATGATATTCTTCGCCCAATTCCGCGCCGTCAATAGTCCAGTCGATAACCTCGTTAAGCTTAGCGTCGCCCTGAATGCCGGTAATCTGAATTTTATATTTAAGCGCAAGATTACCGTTATTAACAACGCGCAGCTCCGGCAGCTCATAGCGGCAGCCCGGCTCCCAAAGGATTTCCTCGGTTTCGTGTCCCTCTGCCTTTTTGAAATTAAGAGTTTTTCCCTCGGCGTTATCCCACTCGGTAACTTTTCCCTCATTGTCCCACGCCTTGGCGTACTCAAGACCCACCTTGAGCTTACCGGAAACAATTTTGTTTACGCCGGTGCTTGCGGTGTCGGTGAACCAAGCAAAGGTGGTACCGATGAGCATTGCAGCGCAGAGCATAATTGCAAACGCGCTTGAAAGCAATGCTCTTTTTGTTGATTTGCTGTTTGTCATTGTTTATTTACCTCCTTAATTTTATTTTTTCAATGACAATATGTAATCACGGTATTTTCGTGTTTACACCAATAAAATATTGATAAATTTAATTCGGGCTCTCTCCGTCAGAGGGAGTTTCGGTCCCGTTTTGCGCCATCTGCGCTTTCATGGCAAGCAGTTCTTTCATCATACGCTGTGTTTCAGCGCGTTCAGCCTCAATTTTATCTCTTTCCTCTTGCAGCTGAGCCTGCTGTTCCGCCTTATATTTTTTAAACAGGCGAATACAGCGTATGCCCTCAAGCAAAATCAAAAGCAAAAACGGTATAAGGATGCAAACGATATAACCGGGCGTTGTTTTAAGAAACTGAAAGAATGTGCCGACCTTGGGGATATGTCCGGTATATTTACCGATAACATACGGGTATGTTACGACTATTTCATCGTCGGTATCGGTAGTTGTACCGTAGGTTACAAAGCCGGGCTGACCGTTTGCGTCGGTGGTGAGTCTACGGATTTTATGGGTAACGGTTTCACCGTAGTTAGAGGTATTCTGAGAGGTGTAGGCTATAATGTCGCCCTCCTTGAGCGAAGCCGGTTCAACCTCCCTTACCAGCACCAAATCGCCGGCGTTGAAGTCGGTTTTGCTCATTGAGTCGGACAGGACGATAAACGCCTTATATCCGAAAAGGCTGCGGTCGGCGCGGTCAAAGGTCGAGACCGACACAATGGTAAAAATCATCATACCTGCGGCGAGCGCCACCACAAGCCAAACCGCCGCGCTCCTGATTATTTTTAATGCTTTCATTGCGTTACTCCTTTATCTGTTTTTGAGAAGCCTTATCAGCTTGTTCATTTCCTCGGCTGTCATCCGGCTGTTGTCCTCGGTCTGACGGACATATAAATCCAGATAGCATTCTCCGCACAGCTGACCGCTTCCGCTGATATACCAGCTGCGTTCGGAAATGGGTGTGTTTCTCGGAACACCGGTATCCTTTCCGCAGCATACGCATTTATCGTTTATATTATCGGGCATCGGGCTTTCCTCCTTTTGGGCGGCTGACAGTACCCCCCCCCCCCGATTTTTGGGGATGTTTTTTAAATATCATCTGTTTTACTCCTTAGTAATCCAAATCCGCCACGTTTACCCAAACAGTCTGTTCGGGTTATTTTTAGTCTGGGTTGCCTCGGCGCATACCGTAAAGCTCAGGTCAAGATTTTGTGTCTCATTGCCCCTGTCTGCGGGGAAATAAAAGCATACCGTCAGATTACGGCGCTGACCGATTTTCAGGGTATCGTCGGCAGCTATAACATTCTGCCTTGTCAGCTCGTTCGCGGTTCCGGAATAAAGGGTTTTGTCGCCGTCCTTTACCGAGATTGAAAGAACGTCGGAAAGTCCGCCGGAAATACTGTCAAAATAAATCCTATAATAAACGTCTCCCGTGCTCTCATTCTCAATAAAGAAATCCTTTTTAACGGTCATTCCCGGTTCAAAGAGAAATTCATGCTCCTGAATAACCGGCTTGCCGCCGTTCAGGTTAATTTTGACCCTGCCGGTATGAAACAGGTTGTTTTCAACCGAAACGGAGGCGTAAACCAGAGCAAACGTAGTAATACAAAGGCAAACCGCCAATATAACTATTGCCGCAATTCCGCCGGTCAGCTTTTTAGCGGTTTTAATCTCAGCCATTTTCCTTTTCCTCCTTACGTCTACGAACCAAAAGCAGGAGAATTGCGGCGCCGGAGCAGACCGCGAGCAGCGCAAACAGGCGAACATTAAAGTCGTCTCCGGTTTTGGGCGAATCGTCGAGATTTCCGGTTTCCTCAACCCACCATTTGAAATCGGCAATCAAATCCTTATTCTGATAGTCATTACCGACCGATGTATCAAGATAGGCGGTGATTTCATAGTAAAGCTCGCCGACGGTTGATTTCGCCGACGCCATTTCATACGTTATACTTTCCGGCATATCGGCTATTCCGCCGTCATAAACCGTTTCGCCGGTTGAGAGCAGCTTAACCCTTACTTTCAGAACCTCGGCTAATTTCTCATAGCCGGGCCGAACGGCGGCATTATAATGAACGGTAATTTTACCGTGATACGACACCCGAACGCGGAAATATTTTGTTGCACTATCCCCCGGAAACATATTGGAAACCGCAAACGGTGAATTTTCCTCAGGCTGTTTGTTATACAGCTCAATAGACGCCGCTTTTTCGGTTTTCCCTGCGGAATTTCCGGCAGGCTGCGCCGCGCCGTCCCCGTCCGCACCGGAGGAGCTGTCCTCACCGGCAGGTGCGTCCGGCGTTATAAGATTATCTGGTACCTCAACCGAAGCGGTTTTTCCGTCCGAAATTTTGTTATATATAAGTATTCCGCCGAGCGCCGAAAGGCTGAGACCGAGCAGAATTGCCAATATAATAATTACAGCTTTAATTTTTTTACCTCGCTCCACTAAAAACGCCTCCCCTTTTAGCCGGTTAATTTTTCCTGTCTCACATAGCTTTTTACAACGCTGAATATAAGCTGAAAGCTTTTTGCGCCCGCAATACCGTTATCCTCTTTGGGGTCGTTTATCTGCTTTCTTGCCTCGCCGAGCAGAGTATCAAGAATATGGTGCATAACCATTTTTACGTCAACCGTTTCCGGAAACGCGGTTTTCATTTTTTCAAACAGCGCGGAGAACCGTCTGATATGGTCGGCGTTTGAATACTTAACAAATGAGGAGGAATAATAATATCGCACATAAAAAATCAGCTCCTGCGGTCTTTCCATTAAAAAGTCCCAGCATTTCATAAACAGAACCCGGCAACGGGATTCATAGTCTATACTTTCATAGTGCAGAACGGTAAAGCTTTTTAAGATAACGCTTAAAAATTCCTCGTCAACAGCGGCAAACGCCTTGGCTATCAAATCCTCTTTATCAGCGAAGAAGCGATAGATATACGCCACATTGACGCCGCAGGTTTTACAAATAGCGTTTGTCGTTGTATTTTCAAGACCGATATCCGCTATTGTTCTTACGGCTCCGTCTATCAGCTCCCGCTGCAATGTTAAATTTTTATACTCCTGCGGAAGCATATCTGCATCCCCCTTTTAAAAAGCGTTTACTTACAGAGCCGCCGGGCATTTGCCGGAGCGCGGTCCGCGTTTTCGCAGAGTTTATCACTCTGTCAAAATTTTTGCAGAAAATCCCTTTGCAGGCGGTTTTTCGGCAGCTTTTCCAATCGAATGACACATAACCCCGACTGCTTATAGCTCAGATTGCCATTGCCGTAAGCTTGTCCATATTTTCCCGTTTCAGCTCCATAGACGAATGAACATAACGCTCTAAAGTAATAGTCGTGTTGGCGTGACCTAAAATTTCGGAAAGCGATTTGATTTCAAAACCGGCTTCAACCGCTCTTGTGGCAAAGGTATGGCGGAGAGTATGAGCATGAACGCCGTCAAGACCGCATATTTGAGTGTATTTTTTAATCCGGTACTGAAGCGTTCGCGGCTCCATAAAGCTGTACGTACCTGTAAGAACATAAGCGGCGGCGTTTCTCTCAAACCGCCGGCAGAGGACGGCTATCGGCTCTGTTATCGGAATTTTCCGCGCCGATGTGTCGCTTTTAGGCTCTCCGATAACAATTATTGTTTTCTCCGCCGCGTCCGTATCGGTATTGTGCAGACGCTGCATTGTTGCCCTTACGGTTATAAGCCTTTCGCCGATATCTATATCCGACCACCTGAGGGCGCAAAGCTCGCCGATGCGAAGCCCAGTCAGCAGCATAAGCAATATACCGAATTTACAGTCGTCCGTATTTTCCGACAAATATTCTGCAAGCTGCCTTTGCTCGTTTCGGGACAGCACCCGCATTTCTTTCCGGCTTTCCTTGGGGTAGTTTATCCGGACATCGGAGAATGCACCGGGCAGCTGCGCGCAGGTGTATTTTAAAATATCCCTGAGAACAACCAAAATATCGTGAACCGATTTTCGGGACATACCGTATTCCGAAAGCAGCCGACCTGAAAAAGCGTCGATTGCGGCAGTCGTTATGCCGAGAGGAAAGCAGCCGCCGAGCAGCGGCTTAATATGCTTTTCAATAACCGTGCTGTATTTAACATAGGTCGATTCGCGTATGCTGCTTTTGCGAAGCCGCAGCCATTCGTCGCAGTAATATGCAAAGCGGCGGCGAGCGGCAGCCGGGGACACCGGGTTGCCGTTCAAAAGAGCGGTCTTATATTTAGTCACCCTTTCCTTTGCCTCGCCGTAGGTTTTGCCGTAGCAAAAGCCGTATCTGATTTTTCCGGACGGCTCGTATCCTTTGATATAGCGTGCCTCCCAACGTCCGTCTTTTCTTTTGTAAATGTTTTCTCCTTTTTTCATATATAGACCTCCTATTTTAAGCCCCGGAGGGGCATTTTTGACTGCTTATTTGACTGCGGATAGCCGAGAAAAAAAGCATTTGCTTAAAATTCTGACTGTTTTGACAGCTTAATTTGAAAATTTTTCCAAAAAAGGGTTAAAAATGTGATTTTATCTTGCATTTTTTCTCGGATAGTGCTATAATACAAACGCTCAAATGGCAAATTTAGATTCACAGAGTGATAAACTCTGCGAAAAAAATCATAAAACCCCTGCCGCAATCTTCTTGATTGCGGCAGGGGTTTTGCAGACAATATATAGCAAACAGCGGGCAAGGTCCGATTAACCTTGCCCGCCGTTCTAATCTGAATATTGCCGTTCAGCAGCTTTATGCAAAATAACGCAATTCGTTCCCTGAGTTATAATTTTTAGGTTTACCGACCGCCTAAACAGTCTCATATAGCTCTTTTTCAAGCTCGGTCTGTTCCTCAATCTGAATTTCCTCGTAATTCGACAGCAGCGGTTTTTGGATTACGCCTCGTATTTTCCGGGCGGTATAATTTTTCGTAAGCTTGATTATAACCGGGCAAAGCGCGATAATTCCTATAAGATTCGGCAGCATCATAAGACCGTTAAAGGTATCGGAAATATCCCATGCAAGCGAGGAGGTCATAACCGCCCCGGTAACCGTAAGCACAACGAATACAATTCTGTAAATACCTGCAGCGCGTTTACCGAAAAGGTATTCGGCGGCGACAGAGCCGTATTGCGACCAGCCGATAACGGTTGTAAAAGCAAACAGCAATACCGCTATCGCAACAAACGCCTCGCCCCAAAATCCGAAAAGCTTACCGAAGGACGCGGCAACAAGCGTTGCGTCGTCCGTTCCGGGGGCTGCGGTTCCGGTTTTCAGGTCAATCGCTCCGGAGGTCAGAACTACCATGGCAGTCATCGTACAGACGATTATGGTATCGAAAAAAACCTGAAATATTCCCCACATTCCCTGCTGAACGGGTTCGTGAACATCAGAGGAGGAATGAACCATAACCGATGAACCGAGACCTGCCTCGTTAGAAAACATTCCGCGCTTGCAGCCCTGAGTAACGGTTTCTCTGAGAGCCGCACCCGCCGCACCTCCTGCCGCAGCCTTTCCGCTCAGGGCAAATCTGAATATCGAACCGAAAGCAGGAGCAAGCATATCAAAGTTAATAATGCAGACGGTAAGCGCGCCGGCAATATATGTAACCGCCATAAATGGGACAACAAACTCTGCAAAGGCGGCTATGCGCTTCAGTCCGCCGAGAATGATTAGTCCCGCAAGCAGGGTTAAGACAACGCCGATTATAAGCGAAAGCACCGGTATTCCGCCGATTTTTCCGAGATCAACGCCGTTGAAAAACGCTGCCTCAAGATTAACGGTTATTTTATTAACCTGCCCTAAATTCCCTATTCCGAATGAGGCAAGAATCGTAAACCCGGCAAACAGCGCCGCCAAAACGCCGCCCAAAGCGCGGCAATTCTTCTTTTCGCCGAGACCGTATCTGAGATAATACATAGCTCCGCCCGCCCAGGCGCCGGAGGGAGAACGGCGGCGGTAGAAAATGCCGAGAGTGTTTTCGGCAAAGCTTGTTGCCATACCGAAAAACGCCGCCACCCAAATCCAGAATACCGCTCCCGGACCGCCTAAAACTATTGCCGCGGAAACACCTGCTATATTGCCTGTTCCTATCGTTGCGGCGAGAGCGGTGCAGAGTGCCTGAAACTGAGAAATGCTTTTTTCCCCGTTCTGTTTTTTATCGCCTTTTTTTCTTTTAAAAAGCGCGCACACGGTACATTTCCACCAGACGTTTATCCTCGTCAGCTGAAAAAATCCGGTGCATACGGAAAGCAGAAGTCCGGCGCCGAGCAAAAGCCATATACCGAGCTTTGTCCATATAAAATTATTGACCGCAGAGTTAAGCTCTGCGATCGTTTCAAGAATTTTTTCCGTATTCATATATCTCTCCCCATTTTCCGCAAAATCAAGCCGCTATTCCGATTTCGGAAGGACACAGTATTTTTTAAAGGCGTTGAATGCCAAAGCCCCTGCCGCATTTCCGATAATGACCGTTAATATCACCGCACAGCCCCTCAGCGAAAAAACTCTCGCGGCAAACAGATAGTACATATCCGCCACCGAATGTTCAAATCCGGCTATAATAAAAGCCGGAACGCAAAACAGCGTTGCAATAAGCTTTTTTTGAGTCTTATAAAAATCAACGGCTATGTATATGAGTATTCCGCAGAAAAAGCCTTTGACGAAAAGCTCAAAAAAAGACGTATCGAGCCGGGCGGCAGCCGCAGCGGCGGCATTTTTATGCGGCAGGATTGCGGCAATAAGGCAGCCGGCGGCATTTCCGGCTATTGATACCAAGCAGCCCGGTATATCACGCAGGGACGATATATAGCCGACTCTGCCAGTATATAAATTCATTCCGAAAATCAATACGCTTATAAGTCCCACGCTGAACAGAACCGCCCCTGCGATTTTATTATCCGCGCTCAGATAAACTCTGCCGCCTATGCCTATCATAATTCCGGCGCAAACGGCTCGTATAAAGTCCCTCAGCATTTTAAACTTCCCCTTGTTTTTACTTTACAAGTCCGCCCAAAAATCCGACGTCCAGACCTGCCTTTATTGCAAAATACACCGCAGTTACGATAAGTCCGGCGCCTACCACTCCGAGAGCGATTGCCGGGAATGCGCGTTTAAGCTTCATTTCAAGCAGCGCCGCCACCAGCGCGCCGGTCCAGGCTCCCGTTCCGGGCAGCGGAATGGCGACCAGAATAAACAGTCCCCAAAAGGCATACTTCTGAACCGTTTCTCCCTTTTTGGCACCGCGTTCCTCTAACTTCGTTACAAGACCGTTGAGCTTGGGTATTCTTTTTCTCATCCAGGAAAAAATCCGCTTTATAAATATTATGATAAACGGCACGGGAACAAGATTTCCCAAAACGCAGACTGTAAGCGCCAGCCAATAATTAAGTCCGTCAGCCAGGGCTATCGGCAGACCGCCGCGCAGCTCTATAACCGGAACCATCGAAATAAAAAACGCCCAAAATATTTTCTTTAACATAGCTTCCTCCGAAATAAATTATACTCCAATTCCCGACGATGATGACGAGCTGCCGAAAAGGGAATTTATATATTCAGCAGGAGATATTCCCGCGCGCAGGGGTTCAAACACCAGCAGGTAAAGCAAAACGATAACCGCTATAAGCAGTATCAGCAGCACAACCGTTACGGCAATTCGCATAGAGCCGCGCTGAGGCAGATGCTCCTCGCCGTCGCCCGTTATATATCCGGAATCATCCTCCATGTCGCCGTAGCTGTTTTCATAGTAATTTTTTCTGCTGAATTTGACCCTTTCAGGCTCGACGTAAAGCTCCGGCTCATACTGACCGTCCGGAATAACATCCTCCTCAGCAGAATCTTCCTGCCGCTCAGCCGTATCGGAAACGTCATCATTTTCCTGATTATCAATATTCCCCGAAAAGGTATTTATATCAATCTGCCCGGCTTCGTCAGTATCCTCGGTTTCCTGAATTTCCCCGTTTCCGGAAATTTTTTCAGGCTGTTCATCCTCTTGTTCCGTGACTTCCTCATTTTCCGGTATTTTCTGTTCCATACTTACGGGATTTTCCGAAAAGCTGTCAGCCCCGGCGTCCGTTTCTTCAACAGCTTCCGCGATATAGCTGTCATCCGGTTCTGTCACGGTTTCTTCTGATATTTCTTCCGGCGGTTCATCGGAAACCGAAGTCTCATCCGGCAAAATTTTCTCCGTTTTTAAATCCGGTTTTATCTCAGGAGCAATCGGCTCCGGAATAACAGCTGCTGCCGGAGGTGCTATATGCTCCGCTGTCTGCGAGGGTCTCAGTCTTTCAGCGACAGCGCGGCTCAGTTCCTCAATATACGGATGAATAAGATCGTTCATTAGTGATTTTCTGATACTCCGGCTCTCGGTCAGAATAACTATTGACTGCGGTCCGCTTTCAATTATGCAGCCGCCGAACATACCGTCCGTACTGACAAGCGGCATTGAGCCTTTTATTATCTCCACCCTTGCATTTCCGCGGATACCGTATGCTGCGGAATCAACCGTTTCGAGCGGCTTGCCTATTGCTGCGGCAACGCTGCGTATCAATCCCTCTGCGTCAAAAAGCGGTCCGGAGCAGATGATAACGCGGCTTCTTGAAACCGCGCGCGAAAGCGAACGGATAAATCCGGTTCTGTCAGCCGTTTTATCCGTCAGCATTCTCATCCGGCAGCAGCCGCACAGGTTAAATTCCATTTCAAAATCAGTAGGGCATTTATAATAGATAACATCGACCTTTATATTCTGTATCATAAAATACTTACTTCCTTTCTAAATTTTTCGGAACTGCCGAAACGGCAACCCGGCATTTAAAGACTGTTCCGCATTACATCCGGCTGTTTTTCTTTTTCATCGTGCTTTTAAATAATACGCGTTACCCACCGCCCGATATACCGCTCCTGTTAAATATACAGGCAGTCATACCATATATTTCTGAGCGCGTCAAGCCTTTCCGCAGGCAGAGCTCAGCGCTTATTTCCATTTCCGCCTGCATCATACCGCTGCCCTCAGAGGGAAAAGGCTATTAAAATTCTCTGATATCAGCTTTCCAAAAGGTCTGAAATCATGGCAAGCGCTTCATAAACCGCCGTTTCCCTGACAATCATTCTGCCGGGAGAGTCAAGAGTAAGCTTTTTAACATACGACAGTTTTTCCGAAGAAATTCCTATAAAAACCGTTCCGGGAGCCTTGCCCTCGGCGGGTTCGGGACCTGCCGAGCCGGTTATCGAAACGCCTATATCCGCGCCGGAAAGCTCTCTGACCCTTTTCGCCATTTCGTCCGCGGTTTCCCGGCTTACGGTACCGTAACGTTCAATAACCTCAGTCGGAACACCGAGTATTTTTTGCTTCATTTCCGCCGAATAGCTGCAAATTCCAAGTCCGATAACAGCCGAAGCGCCGGGAATTGAGGTTATTGCCGCCGAAAGCAGTCCGCCGGTGCAGGATTCCGCAGATGAGACAGTCATATTATGCTTTATCAGGCTGCCGACAGTCCGCTGCGCCTGAGATAAAATATACTCTGTCATATAAATCCTCCGATTTTCAGTCGCGCAGAGATCTCTCGCCCGACGCGTCTATCAAAACGTATTTTGTCTCATTTACCGCCTTTTCGACAAGGCTCTCTATTTCGAGCGAGCCTTCCGCCTCGGCGCACTGACCGGGCTTCGGGCGGGTGTGCGGGTGACGCGGAGTAAATACCGTACAGCAATCCTCATATGGGAGAATAGAGGTTTCAAAGGTATCAATCTGCTTTGAAATTCTGACTATTTCCTCCTTATCCGTTCCTATAAGCGGTCGCAGAACCGGCATCGGGCATACCTCGTCGGTTGCGGCAATGCTCGGCAAGGTCTGGCTTGCGACCTGACCGAGGCTTTCTCCGGTTATTAGGGCAAGACTGCCGTTTTCCTCCGCAATACGGGAGGCTATACGCATCATCATACGTCTCATAATAAGAGTAAAATAATCCTCCGGGCAGCATTCTCCGATACGCTCCTGAATTTCGGTAAACGGAACCGTTGCAAGCCTGATAACTCCGCTGTAACGCGCAACCCGCGAAAGCAGCGTTTTAACCTTAAGCTCCGCTCTCGCGCTGGTATACGGCGGACTTGCAAAATGTATCGCGTCAAGAGTAAGCCCGCGCTTTGCCATAGTCCAGGCGGCAACGGGACTGTCTATCCCGCCGGATATAAGAACGGCGGCGCGTCCGGCTGTTCCGACCGGAAGTCCTCCGGCGCCCTTTATCTGACCGGCGTGAATATAAGCGGCATAATCGCGGATTTCTACCATAACGATGATATCCGGATTATGAACGTCAACCCTCAGATGCGGAAAGGCTTTAAGCAGCGCCTCTCCAACTCCGGCGGAAATTTCGGGAGATTTGAACGGGAATTTTTTATCGGAGCGTTTGCTCTCAACCTTAAAGGTTTTAACTCCGCTTAAAACTCCTTCAAGATATTCCGGAGCAGTTTTTATAACCCTGTCCATACTCTTTTCGCAAACGCACGCCCGCGAAAACGCCGCTATTCCGAAAATTCGGCTTACCTGTTCAAGCGCGCTCTCAAAATCAAAATCTTCAGACTGCGGTTCGATGTAAAGCGTTGACTGCGAACGGCGGATATCAACCTCTCCGAGCTCGCGAAGCCGCCTGCGGATATTTCCGGTCATAATGCTTTCAAAATTACGGCGGTTAAGTCCCTTTAGGGCAAGCTCCCCGTCCTTTATAAGTATAACTTCTTTCATATATTTCCCTTTCGCAGCTTTGAAACGGCGTTTTCAAGCGCCTCGCAAAGCAAATCTATATCGCGCTCCGAGTTATCCCGGCAAAAGCTGAGTCTCAGCGCGCTGTCAACCCTGTCTCTCGGAAGCTCGCAGGAATTTAAAACATAGCTTCCTGCTCCCTTTGAACAGGCGCTCCCCGAAGAAACATAAATATTTTTCGCCTCCAAAAAATGCAGCAGCGTTTCCGAGCGGTAGCCCGGAACAGAAATATTGAGAATATACGGCAGCGCGTCCTCCGGAGAATTAAGCTCGCAAAATCCGGTTTCTTTAAGCTTTTCGGCGGCATAATCACGCAAGGTCTGAATTTTTTTGAGCTGAGCTTTAATATCCGGCAGCTCTTTCAGCGCGCCCGAAAGGCCGAGAATTGCCGGAACGGGTTCTGTTCCGGAGCGAAGTCCCTTTTCCTGACCTCCTCCGAGCAGCAGCGGCGGCAGAGCCAGTCCCTTGCGGACATAAAGCAGACCTATTCCCTTCGGACCGTGAATTTTATGTCCGCTTGCGCTGAGCAAATCCACACCCAGCTCACGGACATCGACAGGCAGCTTACCGAACGCCTGAACCGCGTCGCAATGAAGCAATGCGGGCGAGCCGGCGTTCTTAATTGCCCTTGCCGCTTCTCTCACCGGCAAAACCGAACCCAATTCATTATTGACAAGCATAATGCTTACAAGTATAGTGTCAGCATTTATACTTTCATAAAGCTGTTCCTTTGAAATATGACCGTAAGAATCAGGCTTTAAATATACAACCTCATATCCGCGTTTTTCAAGCTCCTTAATGCTTTCAAGAACCGACGGATGCTCTATTGCGGTCGTTACTATCCGGTTCCCGCGCTTTCTCATTCTCTGAACGGCGCCGAAAAGAGCGGTATTGTTTGCCTCGGTTCCGCTGCCTGTAAAAAACACCTCGTCCGGGCGGCAATGAAGCAGCGCGGCTGCCTGTGCGCGCGTTCTTGTTACCTCCGTTTCGGCATTAACGCCGAGAATATGAAGCGAGGACGGATTTCCCCAGTTTTCTTCAAGCGCCCGCACCGTATACTCAACCACAAGCCGACACGGCTTTGTTGTTGAGCTGTTATCTAAATATACTATCTGCTCCAACAGACGCACTTCCCTATTATATCAAAATATACTATGAGGTATATTATACAATATTTTACTCCGATACACAAGAATAAAATTGAAATGTTTGCATTATTATGGTATAATAACTTTATGCAGGCGGCGGAACGCCGCCGAAACGCATACTGCGTTTGAAAATCAAAGATTTTCGCACAAAAACATTGAACGGCTAAAATTTTTTATCGCCCTTGCCGATAAAAAGCGGTATACGCCGCTCCGAAGCCGACGGCTTCGGATTTTATGGTATACTGTTTAAGAATAATACTTTATTGGAGACTGCCATGGATATAATCAACGCATTAACAGAAGAATTCGGACTTCGCCGCGGGCAGGTTGAAAAAACCGTTGAGCTGCTGGACGGCGGCAACACAGTTCCGTTTATAGCCAGATACCGAAAGGAAATGACCGGAAGTCTGGACGACCAGCTTTTACGTTCGCTTTCCGAAAGGCTCGGATATCTGCGCTCGCTCGACGAAACGCGGCAGAAGATACTCGCCGCAATAGAAGAACAGGGCGCGCTTACGGACGAGCTTGCCGCCGCGATAGACGACGCCGCAACGCTGACCGAGCTGGACGACCTTTACAGACCTTATAAGAAAAAGCGCAAAACGAGAGCGTCGGCCGCAAAGGAAAAGGGACTTGAGCCGCTCGCGGAAAAAATCTTGGAGCAGCTGCCGGATTCTCCTGCGCCCGAAAGGCTTGCGGAAGAATATATCGACCCCGAAAAGGGAGTTGAATCCGCTGAGGACGCCCTCGCCGGAGCCTCCGATATAATAGCGGAGCTTATTTCGGACGATGCAGGTATTCGCAGACGCCTGAGATTCGTCTGCTCGGCGCACGGACTTCTCTTTTCAAAGGCAGCCGGGGACGAGACAGGGGTTTACGAAACCTACTCCGACTACAGCGAGCCGCTTTCCAAAATTCCGCCGCACAGGGTTTTGGCGATAAACCGCGGAGAAAAAGAGGGTGCGCTGAAGGCAGGAATAGAGTTTTCCCGCGAAAAGGCGATGTTTGTTTTGGAAAAAAGCTACGTCCGCGAGGGTTCTCCCTGCACGGAAACAGTCCGTGCCGCTGCGGCGGACGCTTACTCAAGGCTCATTTTTCCGAGCATAGAGCGCGAGCTGCGCTCCGAGCTTACGGAAAAAGCGGACAGCTCGGCGATAAAGGTATTTTCAAAAAATCTCCATCAGCTGCTTATGCAGCCGCCGCTGCGCGGCAGAGTTACGCTCGGAATGGACCCCGGCTACCGGACCGGCTGCAAATTGGCGGTTGTTGACGCTACGGGCAAGGTCCTGGACACCGGAGTTATCTACCCCGCACCGCCGCATAAGAAAATTGACGAAGCCAAACGAACCGTTAAACGGCTTGTTGAAAAGCACGGTGTTCAGGTATTTGCGATAGGCAACGGAACCGCGAGCCACGAAACCGAGGAATTTGCCGCCGAGGTTATTAAAGAACTCGACGCCGGCGTTTCGTATATGATAGTAAGCGAGGCGGGAGCAAGCGTTTATTCCGCGTCTCCTCTTGCAGCAAAGGAATTTCCCGATTATGACGTTTCCCTGCGTTCCGCCGTTTCAATCGCAAGGCGCCTTCAGGACCCGCTTGCGGAGCTTGTTAAGATAGACCCCAAGGCGATAGGAGTCGGACAGTATCAGCACGATATGCCGCCGGCTCAGCTTTCAAGCGCTCTCGACGGTGTTGTTGAGGACTGCGTAAATGCGGTAGGCGTTGATTTGAATACCGCCTCTGCGCCGCTGCTCGGCAGGGTTGCCGGTCTCAACGCGACGGCTGCCGGAAACATAGTTAAATACCGCGAGGAAAACGGCGCGTTCACATCACGCGCACAGCTGAAAAAGGTTCCCCGTCTCGGACCGCGCGCCTTTGAGCAATGCGCCGGATTTTTGAGAATAGCGGACGGCAAAAATGCTCTTGACAGCACAGCCGTTCACCCAGAAAGCTATGAAGCGGCAAAGGAACTGTTAAAAATCTGCGGATTTTCCGAAACCGCGATAGCAGGCGGAGTCGGCGGTCTTTCGGCGGCGGTTGAGGAGCGGGGCGAGCAAAGCATTGCCGAGCAGCTCGGAATAGGACTGCCGACGTTGCGGGACATAATATCCTCGCTTGAAAAACCCGGCAGGGACCCGCGCGACGAGTTGCCTGCACCGCTGCTGAGAACCGATATTCTCTCTATTGAGGACTTAAAGCCCGGAATGGAGCTTACCGGGACGGTTCGCAACGTTATCGATTTCGGAGCGTTTGTTGATATAGGCGTTCACGAGGACGGACTCGTTCACATTTCCCAGATAACCAACCGATTTATAAAGCATCCCGGCGAGGTACTGAAGGTCGGGGACGTTGTTAAGGTATGGGTGCTGTCCTGCGATGTTAAAAAGAAAAGAATATCTCTGACTATGCGAAAGGATCGCGTTTCAAATGAAGTATAATAATTTAAAGGGAAGTATAATTTTGGGGATTACCGCATTTATATGGGGTATAGCATTTGTTGCGCAGAACGGAGTTTCCGATACTCCCCCGTTCCTTGTAAACTGCCTGCGTTCGCTTATAAGCGCGCTGTTTTTGCTGCTGATAATGCTTTTTCGCAGGAAAAAGGAACAAAAAACATTATTGTTTTCAAATGCTCAGGATAAAAAAACCGCTCTGCGGGGCGGGCTTATCTGCGGCATTATGCTTGCCGTTTCGGTTAATTTTCAGCAATTCGGCATTGCGCTCTATCAGCCCGGAGTTGCGGTTGAGGCTCATTCCGGCTTTATAACTGCGCTTTATGTTGTTATTGTTCCAATTATTTCGATGTTTACGGGTAAAAGACCCGCTGTGCGAGTGTGGGCGGCAGTCGGAGTTTCTCTGATAGGCTTTTATCTGCTCTGCTTCGCCGGAGGGGCGGACGGGCTTTACCTCGGAGATTTGCTCGTTTTCTTCTGTGCTGTTTCGTTCAGTCTGCATATTCTTTCAGTTGACGCTTATGTTGAAAAAGTCGGCGGACTCAGGCTCTCTATGCTGCAATTTTTAGTCTGCGGCGTTATTTCGGGAGTGCTTTCGCTGATATTTGAATTAAATTCGATAAGCCTTTCCGGTATAATTTCAGCCGCTCCGCAGATACTCTATCTCGGATTGGTTTCAAGCGGAATAGGATATACGCTGCAAATAGTCGGTCAGAGATACGCCGAGCCTGCCGTAGCATCGCTGGTTATGAGTATGGAAAGCGTTTTTGCGGCGCTTGGAGGCTGGTTCGTAGGAAATGTTCTCAAAATAGGAGAGGAAAGAACCCTGTCGGCAACGGAGCTTGCCGGCTGTCTGCTGGTTTTTGCCGCAATAGTTTTAGCTCAGCTGCCGATAGGAAAGAAAAAATCCGCTGATGCCGGACAATAAATGAATCACCGCACATATATTTTTGGGAGATGAAATTTATGAAAACACAGACTCCGCATATCCGACTTGAGGAAAATTCTCCGGGTTTCGGGAAAACCGTCCTTATGCCGGGAGATCCGCTCAGGGCAAAACTCCTTGCCGAAAAATACCTTGAAAACGCAATACTTGTAAACTCCGTCAGAGGAGTAAACGGCTACACCGGTTTTTACCGCGGTGTTAAGGTTTCAGTTATGGCAAGCGGCATGGGAATGCCGTCCATAGGAATTTATTCCTATGAGCTTTACCGTTATTTCGGAGTTCAGAATATAATCAGAATAGGTTCCGCCGGCGCGATAAGCCGGGGCATCGGGCTGAGGGATATCGTTGCCGGGATGGGAGCCTGCACGAATTCCTCGTTTGCCGGACAATACGGACTTTCGGGAACGGTCGCCCCGATATGCGATTATTCGCTTTTAACCGAATTTTCAGCCGTCTGCCGAGAAAACGGCGTTACTCCGGCTATCGGAAGTCTGTTTTCATCAGATACGTTTTATGACGACACAAGACCGGCGGAGAACTGGGGAAAATTAGGCTGTCTTGCCGTTGAAATGGAGGCGGCGGCGCTTTACTGCACCGCAATGCGGCTCGGTATGCGCGCGCTTGCAGTCTGCACCGTTTCCGATCTGGCATTTCCGCCGTTTACCGCTCTTTCGGCTGAGGAACGGGAAAAAAGCTTTACAAAAATGATGGAGTTGGCTCTCAAAACCGCAGCTGCCGCCGAAAAGCTCCCTGCTCTAAGTCCGAGAGAATAAAAAGAAGGGTTATTTATGTATACCGACCGTCAGCTGATATCCGCCGCCTTAAACGCGGCGAAAAACTCCTATTCCCCGTATTCCAGGTGTACTGTCGGGGCGGCGCTTCTGACCGTCTCCGGAAAGCTTTTTACCGGCTGCAATATTGAAAATGCCGCCTTTTCTCCTACCTGCTGCGCGGAAAGAACCGCGATATTCAAAGCTGTCAGCGAGGGCGAACGGAATTTTTTAAAAATAGCCGTTGCCGGCGGAAAAAACGGTAGATTTTCTTTAAAATTTACCCCCTGCGGCACGTGCAGGCAGGTTTTGGCTGAATTTTGCGGGGAAAATTTTGAAATAATAACAGCAGAAAGCGAAAGCAGCTTTAAAAAATACCGGCTGGGCGAGCTTTTGCCGGAAATTTTTTCTTCAGATGAGGTTGTTTGAAATGGAAAGCAAAAAAGAATATCATATAGCTCTGAGCCTCTCCGACGGCGCGCGGTATGTTATCATAACCGGGGACCCCGGCAGAGCCGAGCATATAGCGCGGATGACGGAGGCTCCCAATCATATCGCCTTTAACCGCGAATTCAATACCTGGAGCGGTATTATTGAGGGCGAAAGGGTTCTTATAACCTCAACCGGAATAGGAGGTCCGTCTGCGGCGATAGCCGTTGAGGAGCTTGCCCATATAGGAGCAGACACGGTTATCCGCGTTGGGACCTGCGGAGGTATGAACAAATCGGTCGCTCCGGGTGAGCTGGTTATAGCTCAGGCGGCAATCCGCCAGGAGGGAACGGGAAACGAATATCTCCCTTTGGAGTTTCCGGCGGTTGCCGATTTCGGAGTAACTGCGGCGCTTTCCTCCGCTGCGGAAAAGCTCGGATTTCCGGCGCATATAGGCGTTGTTCAGTCGAAGGACAGCTTTTACGGTCAGCACAGCCCCGAAAGTATGCCGATAGCGGGGATTTTGCAGGATAAATGGAATGCCTGGCTCGCGGCGGGCTGTCTCGCTTCGGAGATGGAATGTGCGGCGCTGTTTTTGCTCGGAGCCGTAAGAAATCTCAGAACCGGGGCGGTTCTGCATTGCGTATGGAATCAGGAAACCGGTTCGGGAGTAGGCGGAGAGAGACGAAATCTCGACACGGATAACGCAGCAAAAGCCGCGATTGAGGCTATGAGAAGCATTATTGTTTCGGACAAGGAAATTTAAGGAAAAATAATGTAATTTTATATTGACCTTACTGCCTCGGAATGATATACTGAAAAAAACTTTATTCTTGGGGGTTTAAAAATTGAAGTACGAAAAAATTCATTTAAAGAAACACTTTCCTTTTCTCGGAGAAAACGGCTGCGATCCGACTCTTGAGACATTTCTGCCGTATAATATGACCGAAATGAACCGTCAGGATGCAAAGCGTCCCTGCATTTTGGTTTGTCCTGGAGGAGGCTACGGCTTTTGCAGTCAGCGCGAGGCAGAGCCGATAGCGCTGCAATTTCTCCCTCAGGGCTACAACGCTTTTATTATTACATATTCCTGCGCTCCGAATACCTTCCCGACGCAGCTGCGGGAGGTTGCCGCGGCAATGGAGCTTATCTACGCTAACGCCGATGAATGGAACTGCGATACCGACCGCATAGCGATTATCGGTTTCTCCGCCGGAGGTCATCTCGCGGCTCACTATTCTACTGCTTTTGACTGCCCTCAGGTTCGCGAGGTTTTTCCGAACAGTCACCCGGTCAATGCCTCGATTCTATGTTACCCCGTTATAACTGCCGATGAGGCTCACGCTCACCTCGGCTCATTCCACAATCTTCTCGGCAAAAAAGAGCTGTCGGATGAGGATGTTGCCGGATTTTCCTGCGAGCGCTTAGTAAGCGATAAAACTCCGCCGGCATTTTTATGGCACACAGCCGAGGATAATTGCGTTCCGGTTGCGAACAGCCTTATGTATGCCGCCGCGCTGAGCAGCCGCAGTATACCGTTCGAGTTACATATATATCCGTTTGGAGCGCACGGTCTTGCAACCGCTGACAGCGAGACAAACGGCGAGCTGCCGCCGAGAATTGCCCGCGACCATCAGTGGATTCCCTCAGCTTTAAGCTGGCTCGGTCTTACATTCGGTAAATAAGTCAAATTCCGTCCTGTTTTAGTGAATATAAGTCATAGACAGGACGGAATTTTTTTGATATAATAAATTTGATACGGCTTTAAAAGCCTGAAACGGAGGAAAAACAAATGAAACGTATTCTTTCTTTTGACTTCGGCGCTTCAAGCGGCAGAGCAATGCTTGCAACGCTGAACAACGGCAAAATCGAGATGAAGGAAATTCACAGATTTTCCAACGACACAGTTATAGTACGGGGTACGATGTACTGGGATGTCCTGCGGCTGTTCTTCGAGATAAAGGCAGGAATAACGGCAGCGGTCAACCGGGGCGGATTTGACGCTATCGGAATAGACACCTGGGGCGTTGATTTCGGTCTTATCGACAAAAAAGGAAATCTGCTTTCCAATCCCGTTCATTACCGCGACCTGCGCACCGAGGGGATGCTTGAAGAGGTCTTTAAAATAATACCCAAGGATGAGCTTTACAGCCTTACGGGTACGCAATGCCTGAGAATAAACACGCTTTATCAGCTTATGTATCTGAAATTAAACGAACCTGAGCTTTTGGAACGCACCGATAAAATCCTGCTTATGCCCGATTTGTTCGCATATATGCTGACCGGCGAGATAAAGGACGAGGCAAGCATCGTTTCAACGACAAATCTTTCCGACCCCAACACTCAGGACTGGAATTTTGAGCTTATACGCCGGCTCGGTCTGCCGGAAAGAATTTTTGCGCCGGTTGTAAAGCCGGGAAGCGTTTTCGGTATGCTTTCGGACGAAATATGCGAGGAGCTTGGCTGCGAAAAGGTTCCGGTTATAGCCGTTGCGTCTCACGATACCGCCTCTGCCGTTGCAGCAACTCCCAGTCTTTCTGACGATTTTGTTTACATAAGCTGCGGAACCTGGAGCCTTTTCGGCATTGAGAGCCGCAAGCCGATTTTAACCGAGGCAGCAGCCGCCGCAAACTTCACCAACGAGGGCGGCTTTGACAATACGACGCGTTTCCTTAAAAACATTATGGGACTTTGGCTCATACAGGAGTCACGCCGCCAATGGAGAAGAGAGGGCGTTGAGGTAGGCTTTGACACCCTCGAACGCGAGGCGCTCGAAAGCGAGCCTTTCCGCTGCTTTATCGATGTTGACGACCCGATGTTTGAAACTGCTGGAAATCTTCCGAAAAGAGTCTGCAAATTCTGCGAGCAAACCGGACAGTATGTTCCGCAGACCCGCGGCGAAATTATGCGCTGCATTTATCAGAGCCTTGCTATGAAATATAAGTATACCTTTAATGCTCTCGGCGAGCTCAGCGGCAGAGAATACCGCCGCATAAACATTTTAGGCGGCGGTATTAAGGATAAGCTGCTTTGCCGAATGACTGCCGACGCCTGCAATGTTCAGGTGCTTGCCGGACCGACGGAAGCTACTGTTATGGGCAATATTGCGGTCGTATGCTATGCACTCGGAGAATTAAAGGACTTTAAGGATATCCGCCGCGCGGTATCCGAATCAACAGAGCTGAAGGAATATATGCCGAGCGAGCCGAACGCATGGGAGAAGGCATACACCGACTACCTGAAGGTCATATCTAAATAATTCCGTAGAATAAAATTCCGAGACCTGCCGAAATGCCGATCATAAGTATCGGCGAGGGCAGGTCTTTTTTTCTTATTTTAAATACCGCGCCGACAGCGGCAAGCAGAGCAAAAATAAGTATGCCCCTTATATCAGGGCTGACCTTATCCCCTATTATTCTGAAATTAAAAAGTGTTCCCGAAAGCATTGTTACGGCGGTTGCGAGTATCAAAGCGGCAACGCAGGGTCTGACCCCTGCAAGAAAGGCGTTCACGGCAGGCATTTTCAAAAGGTTTTTCATAACTGCGGCTATAAGCAGAATTATAACAAACGCCGGAAGAACAACTCCCGCCGTTGCGGCAAGCGCTCCGAAGATACCGCCCCTTGCTGCTCCTACAAATGTAGCTATATTAACGGCAAGCGGTCCCGGAGTTGACTCCGAAACAGCGATAAAGTTCAGAAATTCCTCCTCGCTCAGCCAGCCGTTCCCAATAACTGTTTCTCTTATAAGCGATATCATTCCGTAGCCACCGCCGAATGACACCGCGCCTATCTTGAGAAAAGAAAGAAAAAGCTTTAAATATATCATTTTCCGCCCCCGCTTTTCATTTTTCCGATAAGATAAACGAAAATTCCCGCCGCGCCCGATATCAGAATATAAAACACGGTTGAAAAGCTAACGGCAAACGCCGAAAATCCAATCATTGCTGCCGCTGTCGCGGCGATTACGCAAATATTAAAGGCATTTCTGCGAATACCCTTAAGCAGCCGCAAAGCCGCCGTAAGAATAAGATAAATAACGCATACCTGAATACCTCTGAACGCGCAGAAGACTATATTAAGGCTCAAAAAGCGGTCAAAAAACAGGGATATGACATATATAATCACAAACGACGGTATGCAGACGGCAGCGGTTGCCGCAAGAGCGCCCGAAACGCCTGCAAGCCGGTAGCCGATATATGTGGCGCTGTTTACGGCAATCGGTCCCGGCGTTGACTCGGCAATAGCCGCCATATCGAGAAACTCGCTGCGGCTCAGCCAGCCGCGTTTCGTTATAAACTCGTTTTCGAGCAGAGCTATCATAGCATAACCGCCGCCGAATGTGAACGCTCCGATTTTAAGAAAGGTAAGAAACAGAGTCAGCAGCTTTTTCATATTATATCGCTCTTACCGTCTTTGCCGCGGCGGCTGTAAAGCTCGTTGAAGCCGTATTCCCTGCCGCCTGTTTTACAGCCTGCCATAGTATCGAGACAAACCGAATGTATACTGCGGAAAATGCTTTTTTCAATATTCGGATTACCCTTTTTAAGCTCCCTCAGCAAAAGCTTTATTTCCTGCCGCTTGGACTCGCCTATGCCGTCGCCGCTGGCGGCTACGCTTTCGGTAAACCGGCAGGCGCACTGTATAAATTCAAGGTTATTATACCGCCGCCAGGCTATTATATCGTCCTCATGAACACAGTAAAGCGGACGGATAAGCTCCATTCCCTCAAAATTTGTGCTGTGGAGCTTAGGCGACATAGCCTGAAGCTGCGAACCGTAAAACATACCCATAACCGTTGTTTCTATAACATCGTTAAAATGATGACCGAGGGCTATTTTATTACAGCCAAGCTCGCGCGCCTTATTATAAAGGTGACCTCTCCTCATTCTTGCGCAAAGATAACAGGGAGATTCATCGACGCTGTTTGCGATATCGAATATCTCGGTTTCAAAAACGGTTATCGGTATTTCCAAAAGCGCGGCGTTATCCTCAATTTTCCGGCGGTTCTCCTTATTATAGCCGGGGTCCATAACAATAAACCGGGCGTCAAAGGGAACGTCGCTGTAACGCATAAGCATCTGAATAAGCTTTGCCATAAGCATTGAGTCCTTTCCGCCTGAAATACAGACGGCTATACGGTCGTTTTCGCTTATAAGCTCGTATTGCCTTACGGCAGTTATAAACGGATTCCAAATGCTTTTGCGAAATTTTTTCTGAATACTCCGCTCCGCCGTCTGGCAGGGTGTCAGCTCTCTTGCCATATTAAACTCCCATTCCTCTCCCGCGAATCCCGGTTAAATCCTTTATTACCTCTCCTGCCGCTATAAGACCTGCAACCGGCGGCACAAAAGCAACGCTGCCGGGAGTCTGCCTCCGCGACACACCGCGCCGGGCGGTTTCCTGAGGCTCTTTTATCTCTGCCGGCTTCAGCGGCAGCTCGCGGGAATAAACAACCTTAAGCTTTTTAATTCCACGCTTTTTAAGCTCTGTTCGCATAACCTTGGCAAGCGGACAAACGCTTGTTTTATATATATCCGTCACCCGAAAGGCGGTTGGGTCAAGCTTATTTCCCGCCCCCATAGAGCTGATTATCGGCGTGCCGCAGCGAGAGGCGGTTTCGGCGAGCGCGAGCTTCGCCGTAACGGTATCGATAGCGTCTATTATATAGTCGTACTGCGAAAGATCAAACTGCGCGGCGGTTTGGGGAGAATAAAAAACCGGGTAGGTATTTATAACCGCTTCGGGATTTATTTCCCGAAGTCTTTCAGCAGCCGCCTCGGTTTTCTGCCTGCCGACGGTTTCTCCCGTTGCAAAAAGCTGGCGGTTGATATTTGAGTCGCAGACAATATCGTCGTCGATAAGGTCAACCGTACCGACGCCGCTTCTTACCAGCGCCTCTGCGGCATAGCTCCCTACTCCGCCTATCCCGAAAACGGCGACGCGCGAATCTGCGAGTATTTCCATTGATTTTTTACCGAGCAGCAGCTCGGTGCGGATAAACCGATTAGACATATAATTCTTCTCCGTTGCTGTCAAAAGTACTTAATGCGGCAGGAACGAGCCTGCCGAGCTGTGTAACGCAGGCGGAAAAACCGCCTTTTCCGGTGCGGTGTTACATCTGCTTTTATGATTTTAACACAAAAGCAGCCGCGGCGCAATATCCGTCATCGAATTTTCGGAGATTTGCGTTTGCCGCTATGTAATAAACCTCAGAGCCGTTTCATATTATTAAAGGGCGGTAAAAGGGGTTTCCCGGAAAAGAAAGGGGCTGCCGAGGAGTAATGTCACGCAGGCTGAAAATTGAAAAGAGCAAAAAAAGGTTAAGAACGCAGCTGCGCGCCGGAGCAGACGAGTTATTGCAGGCAGGAATGCTGAAAGGCGCGCATATAGAAATGTTTTCAAACAAGGAGCTTACGGTTGAGGGCTGCTGCGGAGTATACGAATATACCGATTGCTACATAAGGCTCAATCTCGGTCACGGGGCGCTCATTATAAGCGGAGAAAAGCTTGATATTTCGTCCTTTGAGGAACGCAGTATAGTTATAAGGGGCAGCATTTCCTCGCTCGAATTTTGCGTTTGAGCTTTTTATATATAAATTTGATTTCATTATAAAAATACAGTCCGGCGAATTCTGCCGTCTGCCGCATTATATTGGAGGAGGAAGAAATGTTTCCTTTTTTGCGTTTGCTCACCGGTTATCTGACCGTCTCGATTGAGGGAGCCGGAGCTGAAATAGTTCTGAACCGGGCGGCGGCGCGGCGTATCAGGCTCTGGGGACTCCGCTACTGCCGGGGGAAAATAACCGGCCGGATATCAACAGGAGATTTCAAGCGGCTGCGCGAAATCCGCAGAGGCACCTCTGCGCATATAAAAATTATCGGAAAACACGGACTGCCGTTTAAAACCCGGCGTTATCGCCGGCGTTTAGGGCTTTTAATAGGTCCGGTGATTTTTTTTGCCGTTCTTTTCGTTCTTTCAAGATTTGTATGGTCCATAGAGGTAAGCGGAAACAAAAGCATTAGCGCGGAACGTCTGATTGCAGCCTGCGAAAGCATAGGAATACATCGTGGAATGGCGAAAAGCCGGCTTTCTCCGGCGATTGACGCGCAAAAGCTGCTGCTTTCCTTTCCTGAGCTTTCCTGGGCTGCGCTGAACCTTGAGGGAAGTGTTCTGACCGTAAACGTCAGCGAGGCGGTATCCGCTCCGGGAAGCGACAGCGCTGAGCCATGCGACCTGAGAGCATCGGCGGACGGAATAATAACAAAGATAGATATAACCGCCGGAACTCCCGCAGTTCGTGTCGGCGACGCAGTACGCACAGGAGACGTTCTCGTTTCCGGAATAGAGGAAAGCTCTTACGGCACGAGGTTTATCCGCTCTCAGGGTACGGTAACGGCAAAAACCGAAAGAACGCTGACTATCTCCGGCGCATATTCTCAAACGCTGACCGTAAAAACCGGGAAAAGCCGCACCCAAAGCGTTCTTACGCTTTTCGGTCTTAACATTCCGTTGTTTTTAGGCTCGCCCTCAGGCGAATATCAAAGCGTTACCGACCGTTCCGTTCTGACGGTATACGGCAGAAGTCTGCCCATTTCGCTGACAACGCGCGTATGCGAATTTACCGAACAGCGGGATATCACCTATTCTGACGAACAGCTGACGGAAATATTAAAAAAACAGCTTGAAATGCAGAAAAAGGAGCTTGGCATTTCCGATTACAGTCTGATTTCGGAAAATACGGAGCAGACCGGAGACGGACTGCGGCTCACACAGCTTATAGAAGCAACCGAAAACATTGCCGAAAGCCGGAAAATACTTATAGCGGAAAACTGATTTAATTTCTGCCCGGATATGAAGAAACAGCCGCAAGACCTCCGAGGAAAAGGGTTGTCTCTGCGACTGCCGGCATACCGCTTGCCTGATAAGTTTAACCCCTCATTTATGCTATTATAAATAACAGATTTTATCACTAATAAATTAACAAAAAATCAGGCAAAACAATCGTGAACCGACGACTGTTTTGCCTGAGCTTTTATAAAAAATATTTCTTACGAATTGCAATCCGAATAATACTTATTTATAAGGAGATAGGAGAGTATATAAACTCCGGCTGTGCAGCCGTTGGATATAAACCCGGTCATATTAGCGCCGAAAACAGAGCCGAGGGCGGAAATGGCGCTGAAAATGCCGAATATAAGCATCCAGACCTGAGCGGTATTGCGTTTAACAATAATTAAATCCTTACATTCAATACTTCTGTAAAGAGACTGCGAAAATTTATGAATTGAACGGTAGCCGAAGTATGTAATAAGCATAACAATCGCAGCCGCAACTACGCAGATAATCGTGAACCAAACCGCCGCGCCGTAAAGCAATCTTACAAGAATACCGGCATAGGTTCCGACGATGCTGCGGAGCTCGTTCATAAAGAAATCAACAACAGAGGAATCGGAGCCTATTACGGCAAAAAGCAGCGCCAAAAGAATTCCGCCTACTACCAGCGCAATGCTTGCAACCCAGCCCAAAACATAAACGGCAAAGTTAGTTCCGCTGACATAACGCATATATTTTGCGCTTACGATATTCTTTCTGCTCTGAGAATAAATCAGCCATAAAAATACGGTAAACAGAATACCGATAATCGGAAAGCTTTTGCCTATCAGCGAAAGTCCCGTTGCTACGCTCTGGAGAATACAAATAACAAGAAACAAGCTGTCTTTAAATAAGGAAAGTGCCTTCTGTGTAGCAAAATCCGTCTGAACAGGAGCCTCCTGAAATACCTGCTGCTCCGGCTGCTGCGCATTACTTTTCCCTGCCGGCTGCTGCCCCTCATTTACCGATTTTCCGCAATTAGGGCAAAAAGCAAAATCTTCGTTTGCCTGATAACCGCAATGATTGCATATCATAACTCAAAACCTCCAAAATTTTAACAAAGCGCGGAGTATCAAAGCTCCGAACGCTGTTTCTGAGCATATTATATCATTACTGCCCTTAGCAGTCAACAAAATTATTTTAAAGAGTACTTTAGACAATAAGATTTATTCTTTGCCATTCCGCAGCAAGGCGGTCAAGCGACCACGCGGCATTAGCCGGGCTGGTTGACGGCAGGCAGACCGCCGGCATACCCGTTTTCGGAAGAATAAGGCGGTTATAATATTTTTCGGCTGTTTTCCCGTTCACAAATATTCCGGATATCCTACATTCCGAAAGTATAGGCGATAAATCGTTCGGAATAACTTCTTTTATGGTTGAATCTGCCGAACCGCTTATCAGGCAGCTGCCGATAACATCCCAAAGACCGAGCCTGTTTTTTAATATAAGCTCGGTCTTTTCCTCTATTGTTACAGGCACATCCGCTTTAAAAACCTTCGCCAGCACCCGCCAGAAACGGTTCTGCGGATGACCATAGAAAAATTTCTCCTCGCGCGATTTAACCGACGGAAAGCTGCCGAGAATCAAAACTCTTGTGTTTTTAGAATACAAGGGAGGAAACGGATGAATTTCGCAGGTCATTTCTTATCATTTCCGGACGGCAGCTTATCCAGCAGCCAAATGCAGATAACAATAACGAACGTTATTGCGAAAATTCCGAGCATTCCCTTTCCTATAAAGGGGAGAACAGCCATAAAATTATTTAAATCAAAATGAAATTTCATAGATAAATCCTCCTATCAGCCAAAAAAGTTCAGTATCAGACCGCCTGCAATAACCGACGCAATCTGACCGGATACGTTTACGCCTATCGAATGCATAAGCAGGAAATTCTGATTATCCTCCGCAAGTCCCATTTTATGAACAACACGGGCAGACATCGGGAATGCCGAAATTCCCGCCGCGCCTATCATAGGATTGATTTTTTTATCCTTAGGAAGAAATATATTTATAATTTTAGCAAATACAACTCCGCCGGCGGTATCAAATATAAATGCCACAAGTCCCAGCAGAATTATCATCAGGGTTTCGCGGGTAAGAAAATATTTTGCCTGCATTTTGGTTGCTATCGTTATACCCAAAAACAGCGTTATCAGGTTTGCGAGAACCTTTTGAGCGGTTTCGGAAAGCGAATCGAGAACACCGCATTCGCGGATAAGGTTTCCGAACATCAAAAAGCCTATCAGCGCAACGCTTCTCGGCGATACAATTCCGGTTATAGCGGTTATAACTATCGGGAAAAGAATACGCGTCGCCTTGGAAACATTTGCCGGCTTATACGGCATACGGATAAGGCGTTCCTTCTTTGTTGTCAGCAATTTAATGACCGGAGGCTGAACTATCGGAACGAGCGCCATATAAGAATACGCCGCAACCATTATTGCTCCGAGATATTTTGAATTAAAGTAATTCGCAACGAAAATAGACGTCGGTCCGTCCGCAGCGCCGATAATGGAAATAGAAGCCGCCTCTTTTATCGGAAATCCTATAAACGCCGCAAGACCTAAGGTAAAGAAAATTCCGAACTGAGCCGCGGCGCCGAACAGCAGCAGCTTAGGATTGGAAAGCAGCGGTCCGAAATCTATCATAGCGCCTATTCCGACAAACAGCAGCAGCGGAAACAGCTCGTTTGCAATTCCGGCGTCAAACAAAACGTCAATAACCCCTATTTCCTTAACGCCGTCATACACCTGGGTAACTGCGCCGGACATAGGCAGATTAACCAATATAGCGCCGAAGCCCATAGGCAGCAGCAGCGACGGCTCCATCTTTTTAACAACGGCAAGAGCTATAAGCACCGCTCCGATAGCCCACATAACGACCTGCTGCCATTGCAGATTAAAAATATTTTCATACAACGCTTCCATATTTTCCCCTCCGAAATTTTTAAACAAAAAAAGGACCCTGTTGCAGCAAATATGTGCAACAAAGTCTTGTCACTTAGTTACAGACCGAATTTTCCGAAAAATCAGGAAAATTGTACTGACGACCTGCAAGCATAACCTATTTATGCCGACTACTCCCTTTGTGATTGACATTATAACACCGCGCGTTCGCCGTGTCAAGAATTTTCGCAGCGATTCGGTATATTTCCGGTTCCGCTCCGCTGCAGCGGGTTTTACAGTTGCGCCGGAAATAATGATTGACAAAATATAAATTATGGGTTAAAATAATAGTGTTAAATGCTTTGATGGGAATAAGTAACCGCTTTTTTCGATTCTTCAGAGAGGGGACGTCTGGTGAAAGTCTCCGGACCGGGACGCGGCGAAGCTATCCCTGAGCAGCCCCCGAAAGGAGGGACGGCTAATTCCGCCGTTATCGGGAATTCGGTATTTTTTGTACCGGCAGAGTGCGGAGCAATGCTCCGAATACAGGTGGTAACACGGTTTTTAACAAAATCGTCCTGAACGCGAAAAGCGTTCGGGACTTATTTTTTATACGGAGGAATTTATATGAAATCTGAATTACTTAAGCTTTTATGCCGCAACGCCCGCTATACAACCGCCGAGCTTGCCGCAATGCTCGGCAGAGAGGAAAGCGAGGTTTCAGCCGAAATCGAGGATTTGGAGAAAAAAGGTATCATCCGCGGATACAAGGCGGTTATTGACTGGGATAAAATAGACGGTTCATACGTTTCCGCCATTGTTGAGCTTAACGTCGTACCCAAAGCCGAGCTTGGCTTTGAGGAGGTAGCGGAAAAGATTATGGCGTATCACGAGGTTGAATCGGTTTACCTTATGTCCGGAGTTTATGACCTTAATGTTGTTGTAAAGGGTAAAACGCTTCAGGATGTTGCGCGGTTTGTTTCAAGAGAGCTTGCAACAATAGATTCGGTCACCTCGACCACTACTCACTTCGTTATGCGCCGGTATAAGGAAATGGACGTTAATCTCTGCGACTGCGAGGACGACAGGGGGCAGTTCTGGCTATGATTGATTACTCCAAGCTTCTCAACCGCACAGTTACGCAGATAAAGCCGTCGGGCATAAGAAAGTTTTTCGATATTGCCGCAACGATGGACGACGTTATTTCGCTGGGCGTCGGTGAACCGGACTTCCAGACCCCATGGCAGATTCGCAAGGCAGGAATAAACTCGCTTGAGCGCGGAAGAACAAAATATACCTCCAACTGGGGAATTGCCGAGTTAAGGCAGGAAATTTCCCGGTATCTCGAAAGAAAGTATAATATCAAATACCATCCGGAACATGAGGTTCTCGTTACGGTAGGCGGAAGCGAAGCGATTGACGGCGCTGTAAGAGCCGTTGTTGCTCCAGGAGACGAGGTTATTATTCCGCAGCCGAGCTATGTCTGCTATGAGCCGATAACCCAGCTTGCCGGAGGAGTTCCGGTTATTCTCGAAACAAAGGCGGAAAATGATTTTAAAATAACTCCCGATGAGCTGAGAGCGCTCATAACTCCGAAAACGAAGGTACTCATACTTCCCTACCCCTGCAATCCCACAGGCGCCGTTATGGAACGTGAGGATCTCGAAAAAATCGCGGATGTGCTGAGAGATAAAAACATAGTCGTTATTTCGGATGAAATTTATTCCGAGCTTACCTTCGGCGGAAAGAGCCATTATTCAATCGCCTCGATTGACGGTATGTGGGAACGGACGGTTACGGTAAACGGCTTTTCAAAGTCCTTTTCAATGACCGGCTGGCGCTTAGGCTATGCCTGCGGACCGCAGCCGATTATGGAGCAGATAACAAAAATTCATCAGTTTGCAATTATGTGCGCTCCGACTACCTCGCAGTTTGCCGCAATAGAGGCTCTTAAAAACGGCGACGAGGCTGTTGCGGCAATGATAGAGGAATATGACCGGAGGCGCCGCCTTATGGTTTCGGGCTTCAATAAATTAGGACTTACCTGCCGAGAGCCTAAGGGTGCGTTCTATGCCTTCCCCTGCATAAAAAGCACCGGGCTTTCGAGCGAGGATTTCTGCGAACGGCTGCTCAAGGAAAAGCATGTTGCGCTTGTTCCGGGAACTGCTTTCGGAAACAGCGGCGAGGGCTTTGTCAGAGCGTCATACTGCTACTCGGCGGAGCATATTATAAAGGCTCTTGCCCGAATAGAGGAATTTTTGAAAGAGAGAAAATAAGATATAAAATAAAACCGTTCTGAAATGCGTTTTACTGCTGCGCTTTTTACAGAACGGTTTTTTCTATAAATTTATAAAATAATTTCTGCACCGCCGACTATCCCGTAATCGGCATATTTGAATATGGGAGCGTCCTTATCAGGATTTACGGCTATTATCGTTCCCGATTGCTTTATTCCTGCAATATGGTGCACCGCGCCCGAAATACCTACTGCGATATAAACATCGGGGTTTACCGTTTTGCCCGTAAGCCCCACCTGCAATTCGTATGGCAGATAATCGCTGTCCGCCATTTTGCGCGTTGCGGCTATACCCGCGTTTATTTTTTCGGCAAATGCTCGTAACTCCGCTATATGCTCCCGCGCGCCGTAGCCTATGCCTATAATAATTTTTTTCTTCTCTTCCTCGGCGGTGCGTACTGTCGCCATAGGCGGCTTTGTTTCGCACCTTATTTTTGCAATTATATTGCCCGAACACGCGGGGCGGTACATATAAAGCGTTTCGCCGTCGGTTTCAAGTGCGGTGCAGTCGGCGCAAAGCCCCGTGTTTAGAAGGGCGGCTACCTGCGGCGCTAAAGCCTTGGACTTAATATCGCTCCCCCACAAAACCGCATCGGGGTGACCTAAGCGGATTTTTTCCGCCGTTTCTTCGGGGGTTCCGGGGTCAATTACGGTTATATTTTCCCCCACCGTTTTTGCAAATTCTATGGGGGAATTACCCACGCACCACACGTTTTTAAGCTTGTTTTCGCTCTCGGCAGGCTTTATTTTTTGCTTACCCCTTTTAAGTCCATCTTCTATCGCCCACATCAGCTTATCGGGAGATATAAATGTGCAGCTTCGGCGGTCGGAATCGTTCTCAAAGGTTTTCAAAACGCGCGTAGGCGAGCCCTTGAGACCGCAAAGCGAAATATCGGCGTTAATATCGTTTGCCGAAAGTATTTCAATCGGTTTGATTTTAGAGCGAATACTCGGCAGCCGCAGTTTTCGGCTTTTTTCAAGCGTTATGACTGCGGGCGCGGTTATATTGCCGCTGTTTCCTAAGCGGTCGGTATAAGAAAGACCGTTTTCCGTATTTCTGAGCGACATAACGTTTGTTACAAGCGAAAATCCAAGTCTTACCGCAAGAGAGGGGCCTACCTGCCCCGTATCGCCGTCTACCGATTGCCTGCCGCAGAAAACGAAATCCGGGCAGAGTCTTTTTATGGCAAGGGAGAGCGCATACGAGGTTGCAAGAGTGTCCGCTCCGGCAAAGGCGCGGTCGCACAAAAGCACGGCGTTTTGGGTGCCGAGCCGCGTTAAGCTTTCAAGAAACGGCGCGGTTTTTTCGGGTCCCATACTCAAAAGCGTTATCTCCGCCCCGTCTATACCGAGTGCGGTTTCGTAAGCGCTTGCGTCAAACGGGTTAATTTCGCCGTCAGCCGATTGCTTTACACAAACAACAATTTTCATTTTCTACCTCGCGTCGTATATCGGGGCAAGCGCGTCGTGTATCTTTTTATATTCTAAGAATACCCTGCGGTATTTTTCGGTGTTTTCGGGGTTCGGCACGGTTACGGATTTAGGCTTAACGCACTTTGCCACCGCATCGGCAGGGTCTTTAAACACACCTGCGGCAATGCCTGCAAGCATTGCAGAGCCTAAGGAGGAATCACTGCTCTCGGCTGTCTTAAGAGTTATTCCCAAAACGTCCGCCGTCATCTGCCGCCAAAGCTCGCCCTTTGTGCCGCCGCCTATCGCCGCGGCAACAGAGCCGTATTCAATACCTAATTTATCAAGCACTGCCTTTGAATCAAGCAGTGAATAGCACACACCCTCAAGCACCGCGCGGGTAAAGTGCGCCCTTGTATGGGTTGCGCGAATACCCGTAAAGCTGCCGCATAGCATAGGGTCGGCATAGGGCGATAATTCGCCGTTAAGGTAGGGGTGGTATATCATACCCTCGCAGCCTATCGGTATTTTTGCGGCGGCGGCGTCTAATTCCTTATAATCCCCGCCGAAGGTATCTCTGTACCAGCGGTAAGAGGAGGCACACGCCTTGGTCGCCGTGCCCGGATACCAAAGCCCATTTGCTATATGCGAATAGTTTACAAGGTCGCGGTCTGGGTAAGGCTTATCGGTGATAACGCAAATGCGCCCCGCCGTTGCAAGCTTAACGGTAATATCGCCTTTTTGAGTAGCGCCCGAAGCGAAAACCTCCATACAGGTGTCGGTAGTGCCGCAGATAACCGGCGTACCTGCTTTAAGCCCTGTTTTTTGGGCGGCGCTTTCCTGTATTTTTCCTATAACATCGGTGGGCGCCACAATAGGCGGCAAAACCGAAATATCAATTCCGCAAAGGGCGCACAGCTCGTCTGACCATTTTTGTGCGGTACAGTCATAAAGCATACTGCCCTGCGCCTCAATATAATCGGTGCAGAACACGCCCGTTAAAAAGTAGCGGATATAGTCCTTTTCAAAAAAGATATGCCCGATTTTTGAGAATATCTCCGGACGGCTGTTTTTAAGCCATAAAAGCTGAGGCAAGGTCCATATGGTATCGGGCTTATGAAAGGTCTTTTTAAATATTTCGTCGCCCTTTTCGCTTTTTAAGGCATTAGCCTCGGCACGGGAGCGCGTGTCCGTCCAGTGAACCGCATTCATAAGCGGCGCAAAATTGTTGTCGCAGGGTAAAAATGTATGGGTTGCGGAGTCTACCGCTATGCAGAGTATATCGGCAGGGTTTATCCCCGATTTTTCTAAAAGCTCCGAGGTATTTTTGCAAAGCGCCGCTATCCAGTCGTCGGGCGATTGCTCACACGCACCCTGTTCGGGGTAAAGGGTGGGATATTCCGCCGTGCTTTCGGCAACAATATTGCCCATTTCATCTATAAGCGTTGCCTTTGACGCCCCGCCGCCGAAATCTATGCCGAGTAAGTATTTCATATTTTGCCCTCCGAAAATCTGCGATGCAAAGCCGTCAGCCGTTTAATACTCAATTTTAAAATTTTCTCCCGAAATACCGGGAAGTACGCCGCGTGAAATCAGCGGCTTATTATCGTTATGAGCTACTATCCACTTATTTTTACGGAATAACAGCGGGTCGGTGGCTTCTGTTTCAAGCGGCGTATTGGTGCCGAGCGGCAGTCCCACAACGCAGCCGAAGCCGCCCTTTTCCACCTCGCACGGGCAAAAATGCAGTGTGGTTGAGTAAACCTCTGCCACAGTGCCCGCGGGCAGATAAAACGCCGTGAATTTTGAAGAATCGGTTTCCCGGTTTTCCATATCCCATATATGCCCCAAAATTAAGACAAGCGGTGTCACGGCAATATTGATTTCGCTTGACATATGCCATTCGGCGGCGTTTAAAAGGCTGTTATGCCCGTGGCAGTAGCCTATCTGCGCAGGCAGCGTGCCGAAAAATTTATTTTCTATTTCCTTTGCAATAGGCAGCCTTTCAAAGCTTACCTCGCTCGGCGTATAGGCGGAGCCTTCCGCCGGTCTGCTTATTTTTTCGGCGGCTTTAATTATTTCCGAGGTATCAAGCCCCGTTATAACCCTGCCGAAGGTTTTAAATTCTTCACTATTTAACGAATAAAGCTTAATATCCGGGTTTTTCAGTTTCAGGGCATCAAGCATAAATCATTTCTCCTCTATATTTAAATAAAAGGGCAAGCTTAGCTATGATTGCAGCATTTTCAGCTCATAAAATCTGCCTTTTGCAGCCATAAGCTCATCATATGTACCGTATTCAACGCATTTTCCGCCATCCATAACAGCAATTTTATCGGCGTTTTTAATAGTCGAAAGTCTATGCGCTACAATAAATGTTGTTCTGTCAGCAGTAAGGTTTTCTATTGCTGTTTGAATTTCTTTTTCGGTTGCGGAATCAAGCGCGCTGGTTGCCTCGTCAAAAATTATAACGCGCGGATTTCTTATTATTGCGCGAGCTATCGAAATGCGTTGACGCTGACCGCCGGAAAGCTTTGCGCCATGCTCGCCCACCACGGTATTTATTCCGTCCGGCAATTTTTCAATAACACTTTCGAGTCTTGCCGCCTTTACGGCATAATCAAGCATTTCTTTTGTTACGTTTTTTCTGCCGTATGTTATATTTTCCCTTATTGTACCGGAGAAAAGTATGGAGCTTTGCGGAACAACGGATATAAATTTCCTGTAAGACCGCATATTTATTTTATCCGCGTCAATTCCGTCAATTTTAAATTCGCCGCTGTCTATTTTATTAAAGCCTATAACGAGATTCAGCACCGTTGATTTGCCCGAACCCGATTCTCCCACAAGCGCTACCGTCTCACCGGGTTTTACCGAAAGCGAAAAGCCGTTCAGCACCGGTGTGCGGTCATCATATTTAAAACAGACATCCTTAAATTCATAACTGCCCTCAAGGCCTTTCATTTTAAGCTTTCGGTCGTTGTCCTCAGTATCATGCGAGTTAAGAATTTCTCCTATGGAGCTTATTGCCTCTGCTCCCTTTGAAATTATCGGCAATAAGCCTATTATACTTGAAACCTGACCTATAAGCGATCCGAAATAGCTTTGATAAAGAGAAACATCACCTATCGTTATTTTCCCGCGGTATGCCATAAAGCCCGTAAAGAAAAGGCATATCATTTGAAACAGCGAAAACACAACCCAGTTGACCGAGCCGAAGATGGCGTATATCTTATCCATTTTATAGCCGCTTTCAGCTATATCGGTAACGCTGGCGGTAAGCTTTTTAATCTCGTTTTTTTCGAGTGCGTGCGCCCGTGTTACGGGGATAAGCTCCTCCATATTGAGCACATCCGACGCCGTGCTTTCCATTTTCTTGCGGAAATCGTGGCTTTGAGCCCGCATCTTCTTTTTAAAGATATTGCTTAAAAATACCGTAAAAGGCACGCAGACCAAAAACATAAGAAAAACATATATATTTTTGGTTATCACTATTGCAAGCGATATTGCCATATTGGTAACAACGGTAAGCGTCGTGGTGAAAATCTGCCCGGTAAAGTTTTCAATCGCCTCAACGTCACGCATTACCTTTGACTGTATTTTTCCCGATTCCGTTTCCTTATGAAAGGTAACGGATAATTGCTGAAGCTTTCTTATCATAGCTCCGCGAAGTCCCGCCTCAACACTTCGCTGCGCGCGGCTTAAATACTTCATATGGAGCGTGTGTGTCGGGATATTCTGCAAAAGAATTACAAGCGTTACCGCGCCATAAATTATAAACCTTTTAACGGCGTCATCCGGCTTTTCGGTTGCAATATCAATAACTCCGGCGGTTATAAGCGGAATTATCCATGTGGGGGAGGATTTTATGAAAAACATAAGCGCCGACATTAAAAGATTGCCGTAATTCCCCTTGTAAAAACGAAAAAGCGTTGCTAAAAATCCATGTTTTTCACCGGAATAACAATCAAGCAACGTTTTTTCTTCTTTAAGTATTTTTTCTCTGTCAAATTGCGGCTTTGTCGTTGTCATAACAGACACCCCATTTTGTTATTTATTGCTGGGTGTGCATATATTACCACAAAGAAAAAATAAGTCAACACTTTTTAAAAAAATCTTATTAAATTAAATCCGCTATGCTTATCGCTTTATTTTTTAAACAGAATATGAAACAACACTAAATAAGATACAACGTAACACTACCAATAAAAACTGAATTGCAGAGGCTTAAAAGCATTACTGTCCGCATCGCCTGAAAGCATTGATTTTTCAAAGCCTTCAGGCGATACTTTGCAGTCCTGACAGCATTATTTTTTTTCTATCCACTCGTGGTCGGGGTCTGAGCTTCTGTTAAAGCCCTGATGGTCGCCCGCCATAAGCCACAGGAAATATGTCTGATACCCCGGTGTTGCCACGGTGGTATGGTAGCCGTAGGGGAACTCAACCAATTCGTCGTTTTTGACGCGGTAAGCCTCGTCTATACTGCCATCCGCCGTGTAAAGGCACTGCACAGCAAAGCCCTGCTTGGGGTCAAACAGGAAGTAATAAATTTCTTCGGCTATGCACTCTCTCGGCATATCGTCCACATCGTGCTTGTGGGGCGGAAAGCCTGCCCAGTTGCCCTCGGTAACGTAAGCCTCGCCTACGGTCAAGTGCTTTGCGTTTGAGTTCTGGTCTATAATAAAGCTGGTCTCGCGCTGATACGGTACCTCTCCCAAAAGCTTTAGCACAACGTGCTCCTCACGCAGCACCTGCGGCTCGGTCTTTTCCTTTATAGGCGACGCGCAGACTGCAATTTTAATGTGGTCTCTTGCGATAATTGTAAGCTTTTTCTCGCGCGGCATATAAAAGCTCTCGGCTTTTCTGTTTTCAAAAACGGTGCTGCGGTTGCCTATGTTTTCCCACTTTTCGCCGTCCGATTCAACGTCGCAGTGACCCTCAAGCATTATAAATGCTGTTTCCTTGTCCCCGGTATTATAGACGAGCGTTTCGCCGCCGTCAAGCTCTATCATACCGAATTCAAGCATTTTTAAAGAACACTCGCCTATTTTGCTTATGGGCGTATAGCCGTTTTTCGGCTTGTATGTTTTTTTAAAGTTCATAACCGTTCTCCTCCAAAAATTTTTTTACGGTTTCAAAATCGGGTACGCTTTCCCTCGCTCCCACTCCGGTGCATTTAACAGCCGATACCGCGCTTGCAAAATAGCAGCATTTAAGAAAATCATAACCCCTTAAATAGCCTGCGGCAAATGCGCCGTGGAAAACGTCCCCTGCGCCGTTTGAATCGGCAACCTTTACGGAAAATGCCGGATACGCGGTAAGGCGTATTCCGTCATAAAGCGTGCCGCCGTTTTTACCCTGAGTTATAACAACAACGTCGGGATTATATTTCTCGTATAGCTTTTTAGCGGCATTTTCCGCCTTTTTTTCGCCTGTAATGCCGAGCGCGAACTCCTCGGACGGAATAAGTATATCGGCATACGGCAGCAGGCTTTCCACATTATCGTAAAGCCCGCCCGCGTCGTAAAGCACCTTTGTGCCGTTCTCGCGCGCGATTTTTGCAGCCTCCAATGCGCCCGACATTTCGTTGCCGTCTATCATAAGCAGGTCGGCGTTAATTACGGCTTTTTTCTGCCCGTCATTAAGCTTCAGAGGCGGCAGATTGCCCTTATCAAAAACGCAGGTGCGGCTTGACGCTTTAGCCGAAAGCCATATGACCGAAGTAAAGGAGCGGTAGCCCGAAAGAATTTCAATATTATCGGTCTTGACGCCGTACTTCTTAAAATCCTTTATTAAAAAGCTGCCGCCGGCGTCGTCGGACAAAACACCGATGTATTCGGTTTCGGCGCCAAGCTTTGCCGCGGCGACAAGCCCTGTTGCAACAGGACCGCCGCCTGCCTGCTTTGATGACTCGGCGCGCATTTTTGTATCCTCTTTGGGGTAATTCGGCACGTTTATCAGCGTATCCATAACGCAGGCGCCGATACCTACTGCTTTGTTCATTTTATCTTGCCTTTCCGTCAGCACCCGTAAGGGCTATTTTTGAAAGCGCTAATTTCTTTACGCTTTCAATCGGCTTTTTCATAAACATATCAACCGCAAGGCTTCTGTTCGGGTCGTTAAGGCTTTCAAGCGTGCCGTCCGCAAAGGCGCAGCATACGTCCGTTCCGATATTCATTTTGCGGATACCCGCGTTTATTGCCGCCTTAACCTGGTCGTCCGGTATGCCCGAACCGCCGTGCAGAACAAGCGGAATACCGCCCGTTGCCTTTCTTATAGCCGCTATTCTTTCAATATCAAGCTTCGGGGGCTTTTTGTAGTGACCGTGCGCGTTGCCCACAAGCACTGCAAGGCAGGTAACGTCTACCTGTTTTACAAATTCCGCCGCCTGTTCGGGGCTTGTAAATTCGTCCATAGCGTCGTCGTTGACGCTGCCTATGTGACCGAGCTCGCCCTCAACGCCTACGCCTACCGCCTTGCAGCTTTCAACAATGTGCTTTGTAAGCGCAATGTTTTCTTCAAACGGGTGTGTAGAGCCGTCAAGCATAATGCCGGTAGCGCCCCAACGCAAAGCACGCATTACCTCCCATTCGCTCGGTCCGTGGTCAAGGTGGAAGCAGACCGGAACGGTTGCCTTTTTAGCCGCCGCCAAAATTGCAGGTGCTAAATAATAGCCTACCTTTTCGTTAAAAAGCCGGGGATAAACCTGCATTATAACAGGAGCCTTTGCCTCCTCTGCCGCATCAAACACGCCCATAACGGTTTCGGTATTGTATACGTTAAAAGCGGGTATACAGTAATTGCCCTTTTCCGCCATTCCTATTATTTCCTGTAATGTTACTAACATTGTATTATTCTCCTAATATCAAATCTTCGATTGAAAGAACGGTTATTTTATCCTGTTTGACGGACTTCAAAGCCGCATATTCCGAAACACAGGCGGTTACAACCGCGGTTTCGTGTATGCTTTCAACATTGTAAAGTCTGCGCGCGGCAACCTCTTTTATAACCTCCGGCAGATACTCAGCCATTAAAATATTTCCTGCCCAAACGGTTTCGCGGCGGTTTAAAAGCATTTCGTGCAGGGTGGCATACGCCTTTATTATCTCGCGCGGTTCTTCGGTTTCCTCAAGGTCGCGGGAAAGCTGATACGGATCCTGGAAAACAACCGTCTTGCCGGTGTCGTGCGCCTTTAATTTGCCGTTCTTTAAAAGACCTGCGACAAATGAGGTATATGTAACGGCGTTCGCCTTTACCTCTATGCCGTATTCCTTATAAAGCTGTTTTACGGTCTTAGCGTCGTTCGGGTCGTAAAGCACTACCGTTTTATAATCGGCAAATACCTTTGCCGCGGTTTCCATCTGTTTTTTGGTCTCATCAGCCGCGCTTATAAGGAAATCAAGCTGCGAGCCACTTGCAGGCTCGTCGCAAAGCACGGTAAACTCCACGCCCGCCTTTTCAAGCACCTTTATTGCCTTTACGGCTTGACAAGATACTTTATAACGTGCATCCACACCCAAATAAAGGAGCGTATCGGTCTTGGCAGAGTGAGACTCTATTGCCTTTTTAAGCTCGGCTGAAATTTCGGTTTCGCCGTAGGCGTTGCCCGTTTCAAGGCAGTTGTCCACGAGCTTGTTTATGTATTCGGGCAGCGCGCCCTCAAGCGCCGCCTTAAGCCTTGTTTCCTTTGTGAACATAACCGGGTCCCAGCCCGTAACACAAACGTTTACGCAGCCGCCGCAGGCGCAGCACTCGTAAATATTATCCATTATTTCAGAAAGTTCGATAGCGTTGCGGTTTACAAGCGAAATACCGAGCGCGCGGGCGCGGGCTGTGCTTCTTTCATGGCCTGTTGCGTTGCCTATCGGGCAGATATGGTGGCACATCCAGCAAAAGCGGCAGGAATCAACATGCTGTTTAGCTTTATCAGATAAATTCATTTTTATTTCCCCCTATTAAAGACCTAACTTAAACGGATTCATAATGCCGTTCGGGTCAAGTGATTTTTTAAGACCCTCAAACACCTGCATCGCGGGACCGTACTGCTCTTTCATAAGTCTGCCGAGCTTAATGCCGACGCCGTGGTGGTCGTTTACAACGCCGCCGTGAGCCAATGCTGTTCTGACGCCGCAGGTCCAGACTGCCTGATGAAGTCTGAGCGCCTCAACAGGGTCTTTCGGCACGTCCTTGCCGTCGATAATAAAGCGGTCGTAAACCATTGCGCCCCACTCGTACCAGTGCGAGAAGTGAGCTATAAACTTAGCCTGCGGGAAGTTCTTTTCAATAGCCTCTTTCATTGCCCAGTAGATTTCTTCAATCTTGCCGTAGGGAGCAATAGTGTCCATTGTGCCGAACATCTGCGGAATATCCATCATATAGCCGGGGTAGAAAAATGTAATCTTTTCATCCCACCACTTTTTGCCGTAGTCGCTGCCCATATCCTCAGCGCCGTATTTTGCAAAGGTTTTAAGCAAAATTTTTTCCTCAACCTCTACCATTTCGCGGTCGCCCTCGTAAGCGACGTTCATAAACGCGCCTTTTCTTTCAACGCCTACTATCTTCTTTATAAGCGAAGCGGTTTCAGCCTCATCATAAAGGCGCATAACAGAGGGCTTGAATTTCTGGAGCAGCTCGCGAGCCGCTTTGAAAGCGCCTGTCATATCCTGGAACAGGAATCCGCGGAAACGGCGCTCCTCAGGCTGGTCGAAAATTCTAATCTGAGCCTTTGTTATAATGCCGAGAGTACCCTCGGAGCCTATGAATATCTGGTTTAAATCGGGTCCTGCGGCGTGCTTAGGTGCGGACGAGGTGTTGATTATATCGCCGTTCGGCAGCACGACCTCCATTTGCAGCACCATATCGTCAATTTTGCCGTATTTGGTAGAGCAGACGCCTATGCCGCGATGCGCCAAAAAGCCGCCCACGGTTGAGCAGGTAAGGCTTGACGGATAGTGCATCGTTGCCTTGCCTACCTCGTTAGCCGCCCACTCTATATGCTTATATATAGCGCCCGTGCCGCACTCTATGTACATACCCTCGGTATTAACCTCGTAAATTTTGTTCATACGCTTTGTATCAAGCAGTATTCCGCCGCAAACCGGTATAGCGCCGCCCTGCGTGCCGCCGCCCGCGCCCCAGGTGGTAACGGGGAGCTTATAGTAATTGGCTATTTTAACTACCTTTGAAACCTCCTCGGCGTCCTTCGGGCATACGATTATATCAGCCTCAGGCATACGGCAGCCGCGATCCGCCCACATACGGGAAAGCCAGTAATAGTCAACGCTGTGGGTAACTCTGTCTATCGCGCGGGTAGAGCAATTTTCCTTGCCTACGGCGTCCTCAAGCTCGGTTAATATCATTGCAAATAAAAAATCGTTCATCTGATATTGCATTTTTCTGTCTCCTTTAAATTATTTAATCGTTTCGTCAACCTTTAGGCTGGGAAAATACTTGCAGAATTCTTTAATTTCTTTTCGGTAATCGCCGCGCATTTCAACAAAGTGGTGAATGTAAGGTCCGTCAAGCAATCTGTCCTCAACCGCCTGAAGATTTTCAAATTCACCCCAGATATATGTACCGTGGGTCTGAGGTCCCTCGGTAGTCCGGCAAACAAGCGGCAGTATCATATAATCGCCGTGCTCCTGGTCGATACGGGCAACCGTGTATTCGCCGTCTCTCCCTCTGAGCCATGCGCGCTGGTTTACAAGGCGCGCCTTGGTTCCCTCGGCTTTTTCGCTTACGGGGAACGGACCGCAATGCCACAAAAGCTCGGCATTTCTGTTTTCGGGGTGGCGTACAGTAAACTCGCCGAACAGCGGTCTGCCCTTCCCGAGCGTTGCGCACTTTAAAAGCGCCATTGTCATAGCGCAATGCATATCGCTCTCGCAGGATACCATAAAGCCCATTTCGTTAAGCAGACCGTAAAGCGCGCAGGGGGCTAAGCCGTCAAACATAATGGGGGTCGCCGTCCAGCATTCCGCCGAAAGAACATCAAGGTTAAACTCCTCAAAAAGATGCTTATACATAGCGGTCATTGTCGCCATCGGCTTTATGTATTTCGGCGTCAGATCGTCAAGCTCGTAATTTGTGAGGAAATACTGCTCGTACTCCGCTATTTCGTCTGCATAGTCCGTTTCGGCAGTCCTCATTCTCTGCTCGATAATCGCAAAGTTAATGGGAATTATCTTAATACCGAATTTTTCCATCAGCTCGCCCTCGTTCCATATTACCGAGAAGAACGGAGCGGGACGCGTACCGACCTGACCTATCCTCATACCCTTAAAGTTTTTAACCATACAGGCAACGCGCACAAAGCTGTCAAAGCCCTCTTTAAACTCGTCCGACTCAACGCGGCAGCAGGGCAAATGTGAAAACGGAATATGAAAACGCTGGAACTGGCGCGAAACTCCGAATAAACCGCACTGCGAATCGGTAGGTCTCATACCGCAGGCATAATATTCATCATCAAGCGGCGCCCACAAAAGCACGGGTTTTCCGAGCGCCTTTGCTATGTCCGCCGCCGCCTCTTCATTTCCGAAATTGCAGTTTATAATAACAACGGCGTCAACCTTTTCCGCCTTAAAGCGCTCAACGATATCCTCAGCAGACTTATCGTCAAAAATAAGGTCGGCGCAGCCGAGACCCTTACTGTCCGCAAAGGTTACGCTGTCGCTAACAAAATTTTTCTCTATGTAATCGACAAATCTGTGTCCCCGTTCCTCTGCCGAAACCCAGGTTAAAAAGGTTTTCGCGGGGCGGTTGGTTGTGTTACGGCGCATAGGAACAAGACCTATTTTCACTTTATAATCAAGCATACTATCCCCCACCAAATTTAAATTATATTTATAAAATACCAAATCTAAAATATAAACGCAATAGCAAAATGAAATTTATTTTTATTTCATTGACTGTTTTTCAAAATAATGGTATAATAATGAAAATTATTTTCATTTAAGGAGCTAAAATGGAATCCACGTTACACAAAATACGCAGCCTTTATCCAGAAATGGGCAGAGCCGAAAAAAGAATAGCGGATTATATTTTTGAAAATGCCCAGAGCATGACGGGATATTCGGTAACGCAGTTAGCCGAAAGGTGCGGCTGCGGCGACGCTACCGTTGTCCGGTTTTCGCGCCGCTTAGGCTTTGAGGGCTTTCAGGCGCTTAAAATAGGAATAGCCGGGGAATTGGGCTCAGCATCAACCATCAGCAGCGAAATCAAGAAAAGCGACAGCTGCTTCGATATCTTTAAAAAGCGGATAAACGACATATCCGTATCGCTCAGCAGCACAGAAAGTATACTTGATGAAAAAGCCCTTGAAAGCGCGGCGCGGTCTATAATGGAGGCTCGGCGCATAGCTGTTTTCGGGCTTGGAAATTCCGCCGCTATCGCTATGGACGCGGCTCATAAATTCCTGCGGTTGGGGCTTGACGCTCAAAGCTGCACCGACAACCATATGCAGGCAATAATCGCCTCGCATTTAGACAGAAAAAGCGTTGCCATAGGGATATCCCATTCCGGCTCCTCAAAGGACATTGTTGACGCGCTAAAGCTTTCAAAAATAGGCAATGCAACAACCATCTGCGTTACAAATTATGCCGCGTCGCCGATAGTCGAGGCATCGGACATAGCTCTGTTTACAAAATCCGACGAAACAAAGCATTCCATTCTCGGAATGAGTTCGCGTATTGCTCAGCTTACTATTTTTGACGCTATATATACATATATAGTTATAAATTCCGATAAAGCGGCAGTTCAGGCGATTTACAATACCGAGCTTGCATTGCAGGGCAAAAAATACTGATACGCAAAATAACTTTTAATAAGCCGTATTTAAATAAGTCCGTCAATCGGTTTGATTGGCGGACTTTTAACGCACTAAACACTCAGAGTATAACCCTGAGTACAAACATATTACCGTCTACGGAAAACTGGCAGTTGCCGTTAAGTCTTTCGGTAACATAGCGTATGCTCTGCGTCCCGAAGCCGTGACCGCTGACTTTGCTGCGCGGTATTCCGTCTGCTATCTCCGGCGCGTCGGCAAACGTATTCTTCAGCGACAAAAGCAGCTTATTTTCCTTCATCTTCAAATCAAGCGAAATAAATCTTTGCTCCTGACCGAGCGGAAGAACGGCATGAATGGCGTTTTCCATAGCGTTGGACAGTATTGAGGTTAAATCAACATCCGAAACCGGAAGCCTTTCCGGAATCCGGATATCAAACCGAAAATCAATCCCGTTATTATGAATATCGTTTTCATAGGAGGATAAAATCATATTTATCACGGCATTTTTGCAATACTTATGCATCGCTGTTTTTTCTGCCGAGCTTATAATATCGTTTATATATACCTTTGCCCTTTCATATTCGCCGTTATCTATGAAAACCGAAATATTCGTGAGAAAATGCCGCATATCATGACGTATAAGCGACACGGCATGCTGCGACCGCTTATTTGCTTCAATTTCCTTTTGAGACTGCGTTCTCTGCATTTCTATCAGTCTTATTTGCTGGTCCGCCTCCCGTTTTTCTTCATATTGTCTGAAATAAACAAGCAGAAACAGCAGGTAGGCGATACAAAGCGCAAAGCCTAAAAATTCCGCAACAACCGCCATCCCCGAATAAATAAGCGCGGTATAAACCCCTGTAAGATAATCAAAAAGGTAATACGTAAACGGCATCAACGCCAGAATAAACAGCTCTTTATCGGGCTTTTGAATAAGCTGAGCCGTAGCTCTCGAAACAAACCTTATCAAAACGATAAAAACCGTAACCGTTGCTGCTATACGGACGCTGTAATAAACCCATTCAAGCTGCGTAAGCTCCATTGCCAAAAGACCGACCCACTTGCTTATCTGACAGCAGAGATAGCCGGTCATAACCGACATAAGCGAAAGCACAAGCTTATATTTATAAAAAAGCATAAGGAAAAGCGCAAGCGGCAGATGAACTATAAAGGGATATACCTGACGGGTTACCGCCTCGCCGAATATTGCAAACGTTCCGATATATACCAAACCCACGGCGCAGGAAAAGCCGAGCAAAATCAGAATATTTTTCCGGTTCATTCTTATCCCGAGAAAAGCCGCCGATATATATACGCCGAATAAAAGCGTTGTCGCATTATGCAGGGTAATCAAAATGCTTTCAAACATATCTTTTCCTTTCCTCAATCCTGAAACATCATTGAAAAATACGCTTCCTTGAACGCCTTGCCGTAGCCCCTGGCTATCGGAATATTCCGCCCTGATTTCAGATATATCTCGGTTGTGCTGAAATGGTCCACATTCGGCATATAAACAAGATAGCTGCGATGGCATTTAAAAAAGCCGTCACATTCGGTGAACCTTTCCTCTATGGCGTATAACGGGTCAACGGCATAAATAACCTTTCCCGTCCGCAGATAAAAGACAACCCTTTTATTCTGAGCCTCGGCATACTCTATATCGTGAAAATATATCTTCTGATAGCCGAAGGGTGTTTTAAGAACGGTATTTTTAGGCTCGGCGTTAAATGCGAGACTGCATTCATCAAGCGTTTCCTTTATTTTTTCGTATGTAACCGGCTTTAAAAGATAGCCCTGCGCCTTTACCTCGTAGGACTCCAGCGCAAATTCCGGCGATGATGTTAAAAATACAATTTTAACCGCGTTATCGCTTCTGCGAAGCTCCTTTGCCGCGTCTATTCCGTTTTGCAGGGGCATAATGATATCCAGAAAAACGATATCCATTCTGACAGCCGAATTTTTCGCAATCAGCGAATCGCCGTTATCAAACTGATATATCTCCACAGGTATTTCGCTGTCCCCAGACCATTTTTCAATCATTGCAACCGCATGCAGCAGGAAATCGGCGTTATCATCGCAGACTGCAATACGCATCATACCTGTTTCGCCTCCCGGTATATAAAATAACATTATTATTTTACTATGTTTTTTTCTCATTTTCAACCTTACAAATCTGCAATTCGCTCCGAAAAAACAACATTTCGCACCGAACGCATTTTTCAGCCATTAAAATGAGTAAAATAACAATTAAACCAAGACTTGGGTAAATAGGTTTCGCAGCCGGCTCAGGTCTGAATTACTGGGAGGTATTCTAATGTCAAAAACAAATCATCCGCGCGGCAGGCGGTTATTGAAAGCTATCGCCGCCATCTGCTCGCTTTGCCTGCTCCTTTCCTTAGGGGCAATATCCGCAAGCGCAGCGGGAGGAGGAAAGATTTCCTCGTCATCCTGCGAGGCGGAAAGAGGAGGCTCGGCTTCGGTCGCAATAAATATGGACGAAAATCCGGGCATATGGGCAATAAAGCTCAGAATTCACTATGACAGCTCCGCTTTAAGTCTCGAATCGGTTTCTGTCGGAACCGTTTTTAATACGGACGAAATAGAATCAAACACCGGCAATCCCTGCGTATTGGTCTGTTCATACAATGGTAAGGCAAATAAAACTACCGCCGGAAACATCGTAACTATGAATTTCAAGGTTAAGAGCAGCGCCGACTATAAGGCTTATCCGGTTAATGTTGAAATAACTCAGGCTATAAACACCGACGCCAAAAAGTTCAGTTTCAGCGCAAATAACGGGAGCGTTAATGTTGTTAAGTGCATACATTCAAAGGAATGGCGAGTAACCAAAGCCGCCACCTGTGACGCGGACGGAACCGAAACGCTGTCCTGCTCGAAATGCAGCGAAACCTTTGAAACAAGAAGTACAGCCGCGCTGAAGCATAAAAACACCGAAATTAAAAATGCAAAGGCGGCGACAAAAACCGCTGAGGGGTATACGGGAGATACATACTGCAAGGATTGCGGAAAGCTTCTGAGCAAGGGTAAAACAGTTGAAAAGCTTACCTCCTCAGACTCCGGAAAGAACACATCCTCGGCAAGCTCTGCAACGTCCTCCAAATCGGATAAAACCGATAATGGCAAAACAGACAGCTCGGATAAGACCGACAGTTCAAAGACAGGCGGTGAGCCCATTATCATAACCGGCAAAAATGCCGTTTTTGCAAGAAACGAAAATAAATCTCTTGTTTTCGCCTCCGACGCCGAGTTCAGCGATTTTATCCGCGTTGAAATTGACGGCGAGGTTCTGGACGAAAAGTATTACAGCTCAAAAAGCGGAAGTACGGTTATAACCGTAAGCCCGGAATATCTCAGCAGTCTCAGCAACGGAGAGCATACTGTTTCAATAGTATCAAAGAGCGGAACCGCAAGCGCGCAGTTTACTGTTAAAGATGAGGCCGACACCGCTCCCGACAAGGAATTGACCTCATCACAGGACGCGTCCTCTAAAAATGAAACAAAATCCTCGGCGCCTGTTATAGTAATGATTATTATTGTTATTCTTCTTGCAGGAGTTGCCGCCGTGCTCCTTATCTTTAAGAGAAAGAGAGGATAATGATGAAAAAAAGAATACTCAGCTTTGTTCTCGTTATTGCTCTTGCCCTGACCGCTCTGCCTATGGCGGCATTTGCCAAAACAAACGGCATTTTATACGGCGATGTCAATAACGATAAAGAGATTGACCTTATTGATATTTTAACAATGAAGCTTTATCTTATTGAGGAAAATCCCTCGAATTTCAGCTTCACCAACTCTGATGTCAACGTTGACAGCGATGTAGACCTGGTTGACCTGCTGATGCTGAAAAAGTATCTGGCGGAGTGGGACGATGTTCATTTAGGACCCGACCTTGTAACCGTCAGCTTTTATGACGGCGAAAGCCTGATAGATTCGCTGATTGCCAATAAGGGATATCCGTTGAGCGAGGTTCCGTCAACGGCAAAATCTTCAAAATCAGGCGCAATTCTTGAGGGATATTACACCGATTCCGGATTTACAACTCCGTTTTATGCGGAAAATCCGGTTGAGGGCAATATGTCGGTCTATGCGAAGTACACGGCAATGGAGGACAGCGTAAGCGTTACTCCCGCATCCTTTGCTCAGATGGATATGTCGCCCAATATTTCATTTAAAATCAAAAAGACATCAGGCGATGTCTCCCCTGCCGACGCGGTTACACTTTCCTCAATGGACGGCTCCGACCCGGTAGCCGTTTCGGTATCGGACGACGGCAGCGGCGTTTATACCGTTAAGGCTCCCAAGGGCTTTAATAAGGGCAGCTCATACGAATTGACCCTTGCGGACGGCTGGATTTTCGACGGCAAGGATGAAAGCATCCGAACCGCGGCATTCTCAATCGCCAAAGAGGCTGTTGACAATATCTCCTTCAGCCAAACCAACCATTATGTAAGATATATCAATCCCGCCGCTCTGCACGCCGGCAGTCAGGTAAGCTGCGAGGGCGTAAACGTCGGAGACCTTATATGCTTCTATAAAAACGTAAATCCCAAGGACAGGGATTACAAGAGCGGAGAAGCTTATCTTGACGATCCGGAGACTTGGTTCAAGGCGTCAGCAGTATCCGGAAATACGGTAACTCTCGCCGAGCTTGAAAGCGCGGACAGCGAAAAAATGTATGACATTCCGGATAACTTCCCGGTTATTGGAAGTATTCCGACCGGGGACCGCGGCACTCTCACCTTAGCGCCCGACAATGACGGTTACACGCTTGATACCGCGGCATATGCTTTAATGATAGGCGAAGAAAACGGAAATCTGAGCTATGCCGGCAGCAAAGTAAGCGTCGGAGACTTTATTTCGGTTTATACCTCTCAGGACAGCCTTAAAGACTCGGACGACGTATACTTCGGGAAAATCGTTGCTTACGACAGCAGCACCGGCGTTATAACCTTTGAAAAATCGTCTGCCGATATGATTGAATCGGCGGCTGATATGTATATCAAGCCGGTTGTAACAGGCGACGACCTCATTTCCGACAGCGCAAAGGCGGAAATTCAGCGCATCGTTTATGCTCAGGTTAAAAACAGCGGCTTTGCCGAGGAAGCGGCGTATATGCTCGCAGATATGGCGACCAAGACAGACGGCTTCCGCAAAATGCCCGGTGCGAGCGTTATGTTTACAGACACCGCCGGAAGAGCGATTTCGGCCAACAGCATAGCTCAGTATAACTTAGGCGCGTCCTTTGAACTGAGAGACGGCGTTAAGCTGAAGGTTGAGGTTATAACTTCCGGAGACCAGCTCCACTTTACCGACAAGGGCGCTGTTCAGTTAGCTGTCGGAATTGACGCTCAGTTTGAGACTGAGGTTGAGGACGGCGGCAAGATTATGATAAATCTTAACGCCTCTTTCACGCAGGAAATAGCGCTCGGAATAACCGCAAACGGAGAGCTTGTCAAAAAGAAAATTCTCGGTTTAATTCCGGTTCCTGTCGGAGTAAAGGTCGGCTCCTCTGTCGATATCAAGAGCTTTACGGGTATCAGGATAGACGCTCAGGCATACACCGAGCAGGAGAAGGACAAAGGGCTTCTGGATCAGCTCAAGGATGCTGTCAAGAACCCGCAGAAGGTCGGAGCGCTCCTGCCTGACAGCTTGGGCAAGCTTAAAAAGGGACTTGACACAGCCGGCGATGTTATTAACAAGATAACCGAAATCAAGGGCAAGCTTGAGCAGGCTAAAAAGGACGCGGAAAAGGTAAAGGAATATACCGAGGAGCTGAAAATGCTCTGGGAGGTTCTTGAAAAGGTAGACGGTATGCCGAACGAGGAGGAGTGGAACACTCTCTGCGAAAAGCTCGGTCAGACCAACATTTCAAAGGACCTTATGGATATGATGAACATTTCGGCAGAAACCGAGCTGAACGCCGACCGTTACGCCGACGGTATGAACGGCCTTATGGCAAAATACAGCGAAATGCTGGATAAGGAAACCGATTGGGTCAAGCTGGTTGATAAGGAAATGTGCAAGAGCGAAATCCGGGTATACGGTCTCGTTATCGCATTCTCCGCCAACTTCGTTGTCCGCGCGGATATTAACGTTGCTATGGGCGCCAGTCTCCAGTATGAGGTCGGAAAGCGTTATAACTTCTGGGTTAAGTTCGGTTTATTCAAGCCGAGCGCCGGAAGTGAAACCATCGACCTTATCGACGAGCAGTTTGCCTTTCAGTATTATGTAATGGGCAAAATGGGGCTTAAAATGGGCATAAAGGGTTCAATTTCTTTTGCCATCGGCTCATCCGATATCGCAAGTGTCGGAATTTCCCTTGAATTCGGTCCATATGTAAAGCTCTACGGCTTTTTTATCTATGATTACGAGCGCACGAGAGAGGCGAACACCTCCCAGTTTATATCAACCACCCGTATGGGAGGCGCGATATATATGGACTTCGGTCTTTACCTGATTATATCGCTTGAGGCTCAGGCGATTGACGGTATGTTTGAAGTAAGCTGCGATTTTGTTGATAAGGAATATCCCCTGCTCAAAGCCGGGAACAAGATTTTCCCATATGAATTCCGTTATGATGCGGAAAATGACGGAAAACTCCAGGTTTACGACAGCGACAGGGACAGCTTAAACGGCATACAGATGCGGCTGCCGAGCAGCTACCTTACTTTGAACTGCATAAGCCTGACTTCGGGCAAAGGTCTGCTTCAGACATACGGCTGCGACAAATACAACATCACATTCTCAAACCCGAATTTCACAATCGAATATGATAAATATAACCGCGACGCATACGTAAACGTCAATGTACCGGATGGTACGCGTTATATGGAATGTGATATGACTGTTACCTACAAGTGCGGCAAGCTTGCATTCACAAACTACGATATGCAGATAACCGTTCCGGTATACTGGACAAATCTTACCGAGGAGGAACGGGCGGAATATACGGCAAATATCCGTTTGGGCAACGAGACTGACGGCTTTGAAACCGTTTGGAGTCATACGGCGCATAAGGGCGAGGAATTCACCCTGCCCACCGTTGACGAGCTGAAAGAAATAATAGGCTACAACGATGCCAAATACTCCTCTCTCAGCTTCCCGCAGGCAGGCAAAACGGTCAGCATTATTGAGGACACCGATTATGAATGTATTGCAAATTATAAGCCGTACAGCATAACCGTAAAAGGAATACAGAATACAGACGGAAGCACATATAAAAAGACATTTACAACCCGCTACGGCGAGGCGTTTGATTTCAGTTCTCTTGAAAGCACGGGAATTGACCGGGCAAATGCCGACCCGAACAAGGCGAAATTCACCAAATTTGTCAATGTAACAACAGCCGCAACCGTTCAGACGGGAACCAATCAATACGGCAAACCGATTTACGAGACGATAGACCTCAGTCAGCCGATATCCGGAAAAACCGCTCAGGCAATCGCAAGCGGCTCGGTAAGCGCCGCAGCAAATTATGCGGACGACTCCGTTCTCGTTACCTACAGCTTCAGCGGAATTAAGGTTGACGACCATATTGAGCGTATACGCAGAGGAAGCGTTTCAAGCTTTGATTTCGGAGCTGTTGCAGCCGAAAACGGTATGGCAGTCAAGAGCATTTCTCCGGAGCAGAGCGCCGTTATGTCGAGCGTTACCTATATGGTCGAATGCGGCGAAATAATCGGAGATAAATTCATTGTTTCCTTTGAGGAAAACGGCGGAAGCAGGGTAAGCGACATTGAACGCGTCGGCGGAAGTCTTATCGGAACACTGCCCGTTCCCGAACGCACGGGCTACGATTTCTGCGGCTGGTTCTGCGACCCGCAGTTCAATACTCAGTTCACCTCAAGGCTTATGCCCAAGGAGAATACCACCCTTTATGCAAAGTGGGAAGCGAAAACCGTCACCGTAACATTCGATGTTAATAACGGAAAGGAATGGTCCGCTCCCGAAACCGGATTACGCGATGTCAAATACGCCGGAGCATACGGCGAGCTGCCCCGCCCCGTCCGTTCGGGCTACGGCTTCGTCGGCTGGTTCACCGAAAAGGACGGCGGAAAGCAGATATTCGCCTCCGATACCGTTGCAACGGTTGAAAACCATACCTTCTACGCTCATTGGAGACTGCTCGCAACGATTGAAAGCGCCGGCAAATTCACCTATGAGCCGATTGAGGAAACCTATAACGGCAGCGAATTTGCTCCCGTTTACGGAAATATACCGACCGGTATTGCAGAAAAACCGCTGACCGAAAGCGACTTTACATTTAAGTATAAGAAACAGGGCGAGGACTCATATATAGCCGGCAAGCCTGTCAACGTCGGCACATATGACGTCATAATAAGCCGCGATGCAGACGATTATTACAATGCCTTTGAGATTTCTGCGGTAGGCGTTGTAAAAATAAATAAGACGCAGTTCACGGTTGAAAGCAGACTGACTACTGATGATTTCACATTTAAGCAGACAAAGCTCTGCGAGATTGTTCTTACGCTGAACGAATCGGGTTATGCAAAGCTCCCTGCGGACAGAGAAAATCTGGATATGACCTACTCATTGCATTACTCTGTCAAGGATAATTCTGTCTTCGGCGAAGCAAAGCTCGGCACTCCTTTGACGGTTCATCCGTTCAACTATGACGACTGGAAATTTAATAGGTATTACTTGGAAGTGTCTGTCAAAAACCCCAACTACGAATTTTTGCTGCCTGATTCAAGCATAACCTGGTCGCACATTCCGTTTTCCGGCAAATTCGATATTGAAAAATATGCGCCCTGGGTTGAATCCTGGAGTTCTCAGTCGGGAGAATTTACGGTTGAAAACAATGCCTTTACTATCACTACTCCGGAACAGATGGCATATCTGCGGCAAAAGGTTTACGAGGGCAACGCAGCGTACAACAGCGCTGATATAACCTACACCTTAGGCAACGATCTCGATATGTCGGAGAAAGTCTGGGATTATCCCATAGGCTCGACAAAATACGGCAGGCAGGGTTTCAGGGCGAACTTCGACGGCGCCGGTCATACGATAAGAGGACTTTACGCTAAATCGGGTGAATCAAATCACTTGGCGCTGTTTGACGCTGCTTCGGGTACTATCAAAAACCTAAGGGTTGAGGATTCGTTCTTCTACGGCGAAACCTGCGGCGGCATTGTTGCGGCGCTCTACGGCGGTACGATTGAAAACTGCTCGGTCGATATTATATTGGGCGGAGAGAAATTCACCGATGATAACCTCGAAAATGCCGTTGTGGGCGGTATAGCAGCATTATCGACCTCGGATAGCAGGATAATCAACTGCACAAGCTCAGGTATTTTCTATTGTAAAAAATATTCGCGCGTAGGCGGTATTGTCGGAGAAGCATACGGAGCCAAGTCCGGCAGCGACGCAAATGCAACCATTTCCGGATGCATCAACAAAGCCAAAGTAACCTGCGGAAACGTAAACGGCTATGCAGGCGGCATAATCGGCTATCTGGAGGGCATTATAAATCTGGAAAACAACAGCTTTGAGCAGGGAATACCCGCAAAAGAAGTAGGTTATTTAACTTCGGAAAAATAATAAAAGCTGCCATTTGAAATAAAACGCCGCAAGGCTCTGTACAGCAAGAAAAGAAAGCGCAGGATAGGAAAATCCCGCGCTTTCTTTTTTTCGGTTTGCCGCAGCCTTCAATTTTTCATTTTAAGCACAAAGCTGTTTTTTCTGTATTCGAGTATTCCCTCTTTTCTCATCCGTCCGAGCTCTCTCGACAGCGCGCTGCGCTCAACATTTAAATAATCCGCCATCTGCTGACGATCAAACGGAACAGATATACCGTTTCTTCCCTGCCTTACCGCCTCACCCGAAAGATATGTCATTATCTTTGAACGGACGGTTCTTTGGGAGGTGCAGTATATTCTGTTCAGCAAGCCGAGATTTTTTTGCAGCGATATCCGCATAAGCATTTCAGTAAGTCCCGCATACCATTTTTCTCCCCTGTTTGACGTATCTGTCAGCGCGGCAATATTAAGAAATGTTATGCTGCAATTTTCGGCGGCAACGGCGTCAACCAGCAGCGGTTCGCCGCAAAGCGCATATGTTTCGGCGAAAGCGCCGCCCTCTGAAACGCTGCCGACAATGCTTCGGTTTCCCCATAAATCAATGCTTTCGATATTAACCCTGCCGCTGTTTACAATTCCCATTTCGCGGATAATGCTCCCGGCGCGGAATATTATTTCATCCTTTTTAAACACGGCGTTTCTTTTTCCGCCGAGCAAAAACATTTCGGTCTGCTCCTCAGGCGAAAAGCCGGAAAAATCAAATTGTTTCATTTTATTCCTCTTTTGTTGCTTTGGCAACATATTTTTTAAAATTATTATATTATAATCAAGCCATAAAATCAAGTCCGGCGAAAACGTGTTGTTTTCGCGGAAACGAGAGAGGTTGTTTTTTATGAAACGCAGAATAATAAATATTAACGAGGAAAAATGCAACGGCTGCGGAGCCTGCGCCGCTGCCTGCCATGAGGGTGCAATAGGAATGGTAAACGGCAAGGCAAAGCTTTTGCGGGACGATTACTGCGACGGGCTCGGAGACTGTCTCCCGGCTTGCCCGACAGGCGCTATAACCTTTGTTGAACGGGAAGCCGCAGAATACAACGAAGCGGCGGTTTTAGAAAACAAAAGGAAAAATGGTGAGGCTGTCCGTCACTCAGCCGGCTGTCCGGGTCACGCTCTGCGCACGTTTGAGCGAAAAGAGGAGCCGCAAAGCGCCGACAAGCCAATGCATACTGGTTCAAAGCTTGCCCAATGGCCCTGCCAGATAAAATTAGTTCCGATTAACGCTCCTTATTTTGACGGCGCGCAGCTGCTTGTCGCCGCCGACTGCGCCGCATATGCGTATGCTGATATGCACTCTGAATTTATGCGCGGAAAAATAACTCTTATAGGCTGTCCCAAGCTCGACGATGTTGATTATTCCGAAAAGCTTACCGAAATAATAAGACAAAATGATATAAAGAGCGTAACAGTTGTCCGAATGGAGGTTCCTTGCTGCAAGGGAATTGAAAACGCCGTTAAAACTGCTCTGCAAAACAGCGGAAAATTTCTTCCCTGGCGGGTTGTAACAATTTCGGTAGACGGTAATATTATTTCCGATTAAATAATAAATTTTCTGAAAGAAACAGCGTCAGCTCCGGTTTAACGAAGCTGACGCTGTTTCTTAAAAATAAGCTTAAAGTCCAAAGCTCATTCCGAGCATTTTATATTTTGCGCCTGCCATTGCATTGAACGGAAGTCTTTCCCAATTTGAGTTACCGATAATTTCGCGTATTCCTTTAAGATTTTCGGCGGTATCGGTTATTCCGGGAATCATTGGCGTTCTTATAAGATAAGGCTTTCCGCTTGATTTAAGATAATTGAAATTACTTAAAATCTGCTCGTTTCCGACGCCTGTATATTCCTTATGCTTTTCGGTATCGGCTATTTTTATATCCATAATAACATAATCCAAAAGCTCCGTCACCTGCCGAAAGCTTTCGCTGTCGGTATAGCCGCTCGTTTCTATGCAAAGACTGTAATCCTTTAAAAGACTGAGCGTTTCCATTAAAAACTCCTTTTGCATAAACGGCTCTCCGCCGGAAAAGGTAAACCCTCCGAAGCTGTCTCCGAGAATTTGAGCGCCGCGCATAAGCTCTCCGGCAAGCTCATCTGCGCTGACCCTTCTTCCGGAAACCGCAAGGCAGTTTTCAGGGCAGATATGCAGGCATCTTCCGAACGGCTGACAGTCCGGATGGGTGCATTTTTTCAGGCAAAGTCCGCATTTGCGGCATCTTGCCTCCTTAAACATAAGCTGCGGCTCTGCCGAGAGTCCCTCAGGATTATGACACCACCGGCAGCGCAGCGGACAGCCCTTCAGAAACACCGTAGTGCGTATTCCGGGACCGTCATGCACCGCCATTTCCTTAATATCAAATATTGTTCCGTTCATCTTCTAAACCGAATACGCCTGTCTTGCGATAACGTGGTCCTGATATTCCTTGTCAAGCTCAACGAAATATGCGCTCCAGCCCCATATTCGCACCACTAAATGCTTATGCTTTTCGGGATGAAGCTGAGCGTCGAGCATTGTTTCGCGGTTGACGGTATTAAGCTGAAGCTGATGACCGCCCTTATCAATAAACGCCTTTACTATCATACCGACCTTTTCAACGCTTTCCTCATCCGAAAAAAGGCTCTGATGAAACTCAAGAGTCAGAGGTCCCCCGTTTATTGCCCTTTCAAAATGCGGCTTGGTCATAGAGGCGATAACGGTAAGAGGACTTCTTATATCCGCAAACAGGCTTACCGAAAAGTTTGTTCCGAACGGCTCGCCGCGTCTTCTGCCGTCGGGCGAGGCGCCGATTTCATTTGCATGCCACAAATAATACATTGCGCTGCCCGTTCCGGCTCTGAATTTGCCGCCGCGGCAGTTGACCTTTCCCTCAAGACAGTCTGAAAAAAGGTCCAGAAGCTCAACCGCAAAACTATCGACATAATTATCGTTATTTCCGACCTTAGGTGCTTCAAAGCGGAGCTTATGCAGCAGCTCCGGAGCATTTTCAAAGTCGCTGTCAACCGCTTTTATATAATCTTCCTTTGAAACGGATTTCTCGTCAAATACATATTTTTTTATCGCCGCAAGGCTGTCAGCCGCAGTCGCTATCCCGGTGCCGTGTATTCCGAAATTATTATACTTTCCGCCGTTATAAATATCGCAGTCCATAACAACGTTCATAAACGGCGACGGAACAAACCATAAATCCTTTATGCCGCCGCATATACCGTCGCAGGCAGACTTGATTTCTTTCTTAACGCCGTCGTAAAATTCCCCGAAGGTTTCGCTCGACAGCAGGTATTTATGAAACGCGGAGTCAACCGCCTTAGGGTAAGACATCGCCGCTATATTTGCAACGTCCGCGCCGACATTCGGGATGATAAATTCCCAGCAGGCGGCAACAGTATAATTAACAGCGTCGCAAAAATCGTATCCGAGCCTTTCAAGACCGGGAATAACAACATCATCGTTTGAATACTGCGGAAAACCGAGCCCCGCCTTTGTAAGGTGGCTTGCAAGGGTGTATCTCTCGCGGGGAGTGGATTTTGAAACCCGAAGATTTATCTTAGGGTCGATAAGCCGGTTATTATAGCTTGCAAGCAGACAAAGCTCGGAAAGCAGATTGAAAACATCGTTTCCGTTTTCATCTATGCCGCCCAACATCATACTCTGACCGTTATCGCCCTGCTGAACTCCGACATAAATATCGCTGTCCTTATTGAACGAAAGAAAAAAGTCCTCCAAAAGCTCAAGCGCCGTCTGCTTTGTATAAATGCCCTTATCCATATCGGCTTTCAGATAAGGATACATATACTTATCAAATCTTCCGACGGTGTTATGATAATTTCCCTCAAGCCAAAGCGCATAATGAATAATACGGAAAAATTGCAGCGCCTCGCGGAAATTTCTCGCCTTATATCTCGGAACCTGAGTCAGAACCTCGGCAAGGTCGTCCCTGCCCTGCCTTTTTGCCTCTGCCAAGTACTTGTCTGACAGCGCGATTATACTGTCAATCGCACGCTTGCCGTATTCGTCCGCCGTTTTCCTTTTTTCGAGCAGCCCTGCGGCGATTGCGCCATAATAATCCGGGGAAAGGTTGGACATATATCCAAGCTCGTGAATATAATGCTTTGCTCTGATTTCTTTCCATTCTTCCTCGGTAAAGCAATCGGGAAGATTTGCCGCAGTACGCATAAAAACAATCTGTTCGTTTTCAAAAATAACCGCCTTTTCCTCCCGGCACATACGCTCAAACCGGTCAGTCATCCGCTCTATCGGCGGCAGCCTTTTGGCGGCATATTCCTCAGCCAAATTCCAATCCACCGTATGGCGGAAGGCATGATGCTTTTTATCAACTATAAAATCATAAAAGCTTTTATCCATTTATCTCATTCCTCCTTAGAATTATATTATCAAAACCCTATTGACAATCAAAGAAATTTGTTGTAATCTTATAGACAGAAGTTATCCTTTTGAGGTGAGAAAATGCTGTATCAAAGGCACAATTCAAAAGCCGGAAGCTATTTTGAATGTATCAAATACCGCGATTTTTTCTTTGTCCCTCATATCCACCGTCACCCGGAGCTTATATATGTTTCCGCCGGAGAGGTTACGGTTGACCTCGGAGAAAAAAGCGAAGCGGTCAGCGAGGGGGAATATGCGCTTATTCTCTCGAATTGCCGCCATAGCTACGAAACCCCGCGGTTTTCCGAGGTCTATGTTTGTATTTTTTCGGAGGACTATGTTCCCTCAGCCGCAAAAAGACTGCGGAGAATGCTGCCGCGCAGTATTAGGTTCAAATGCAGAGACAGCGTAACCGATTTCGCTCTGCAGGAGCTGTTCCTGGAAGATAAAACCCCGGATTACTATATTCTGAAAGCCGCGCTTTATGCCGTTCTCGGAGAATTTTTAAGCTCGGCGGAGCTTGAACCGATAAAAAACAGCAGCGATGAAATTATCGACCGGATGATAAAATATATAACCGAAAATTTCACAGACGACATCTCGCTCGAAAAAATGGCAGCCGATTTAGGCTATGAAAAGCATTATCTTTCACGCTGCTTCAATACAAAGCTCAAAACCGGCTTTTCGCAGTATGTAAACTGGTACCGCGTTGACCTCGCCAAGGAGCTGCTTTCAGATTCCGCTCTGTCGGTTTCCGAAATCGCATTCCGCTGCGGTTTCAGCACAATACGTTCATTCAACCGGGTCTTTTTGCAGCTGACCGGAGCTTCGCCGAGCGAATACGCCATGAATGTAAGCCGGGAGAACAAAAACCGCAAGAAGGAGCCGTAAAGAATGAAAAGGAAAGCAATACCGATAATACTGTCCGCTCTGATTATTTTAAGTCTGACAGCGGTTTATCTTATGTATATATTCAATTTTATACCGCATAAAAAATATGACAATTCAGATTTCGGGATAACGGCATACATAAGTCCTGCCGATAAGGACAGCGACGGCACCGACGACCAAACGGACATTTTAAACAGTGCGCGGGAATATGTCAGCCGACGTCCGAAATATAAGAGCAAATACTACTCCTCAGGGTATCCTGACGATAATTACGGCGTTTGCACCGATGTTGTCGCCTTTGCGCTGAAAAGCGCCGGATACGACTTGATGGAGCTTTTAAGCGCGGATATTGAAAAGAATCCGGCAGTATACGGAATTGAAAAACCGGACAAAAGCATTGATTTCAGGCGGGTTAAAAACCTCAGAGTATACTTTGAACGAACAGCCGTCTCCCTGACCTGCGATGTAAGCGATATAAGCGAATGGCAGGGCGGAGATATCGTTGTTTTCAAAAAGCACATAGGAATAGTTTCCGATAAAAGAAACAAAAACGGTGTTCCGTTTGTTATCCATCATGCAAGCCCGTTGCAGAGGTATTACGAGGAGGATATTTTAGAGCGCAGAAACGATATAACCGGTCATTACCGTATAGGCTGAAAATAAAAGTTGACATACGGCGGCTTATATGCTATAATCCTTACAGTAAATCTTTAAGCACGATACAGAGAGATCGGCAAGATTGAGGAATATGAACAATTATGGCGGGCTGTTTCTGCGCGCCGTTCTAACCATGTCTTGCCCTTAACGGCAGGGCTTTTTTTATGCCCTCAGGAAAGGGAGTTATTATGCAGCAGCTCAAAACCCAGCTTACAGGCTTTTCACATTTCCCCGCGGCGCGCAGCGCCGCAGCAGCGTTTTTGATTTCACGCGCGGAATTAAATAACGCGCGTTATACCGCTTTTCCCGGCTTTTGCGATGTACACGTACATTTCAGAGAGCCGGGATTTTCTTATAAGGAGACTATTGCGAGCGGCAGCCGGGCGGCGGCGCGCGGCGGTTTTACCGCCGTCTGCACTATGCCGAACCTAAACCCTGTTCCGGACTGCCCTGCCGCCCTCAAGCTGCAAACCGATATAATAAAGCGCGACGCCGCGATAGCGGTTTACCCCTACGGCGCGCTGACGGTCGGAGAAAAGGGCGGGAAAGCGGCGGACCTTGAGGGCATATGCGAAGATGTTATAGCCTTTTCGGACGATGGGCGCGGCGTTCAGAGCGAATCGCTGATGCGGGAGCTTATGGCAAAGGCGGCAAGGCTCGGAAAAATAATTGCGGCGCACTGCGAGGACAACTCACTTCTTCACGGCGGAGTTATTCACGACGGCAGTTACGCCGAAGCGCACGGGCTTGCCGGAATATGCTCTGAGAGCGAATACGGTCCTATCGCGCGCGACCTCAGATTGGCAAAGGAAACCGGCTGCAAATACCATATATGCCACATATCCGCAAAGGAGAGCGTTGAGCTTATAAGGCAGGCTAAGCGTGAGGGTGTTGACGTAACCTGCGAAACGGCACCGCACTATCTTTTATTGGATGATACATCGCTTTCGGACGACGGACGGTTTAAAATGAATCCTCCGCTGCGCTCCCCTGCCGACCGCGAGGCGCTGCTTGAGGGAATTGCGGACGGTACAATAGATATGATAGCAACAGACCACGCCCCTCACTCCGCTGAGGAAAAGTCCCGCGGGCTTACAGGCAGCGCGTTCGGGATAACCGGGCTTGAAACCGCTTTTCCGGCGCTCTATACGGGACTTGTTAAAAAAGGAATTATTTCGCTTGAACGGCTTACAGCGCTTATGGCGGAAAATCCGCGAAAGAGGTTCGGAATACCGATAGGGACGGATTTCTCGGTATGGGATTTAAACGAGGAACGGAGAGTTAATTCGGCAGAGTTTGCTTCTCTCGGAAAATCAACTCCCTTTGACGGAAAAATACTGAACGGAAAAATCATAACAACTGTTTACGGAGGTAAAAGCTTATGGTAAAGGAATATACGGCAAAATTGGTTCTGGAGGACGGCTCGGAATACTACGGGTATTCATTCGGAGCAGAAACGCAGGCGGTTGTTGAGGTTGTTTTCAACACCTCTATGGCAGGCTATCAGGAAATAGTTTCCGACCCGTCATATACCGACCAGGCGGTTGTTATGACCTATCCGCTGATAGGAAACTACGGCATTACCGACGAGGACTTTGAAACAAAAACGCCGACAATCGGCGGATTGATAGTCAGGGAATACAATGATTTCCCCTCGAATTTCAGATACACAAAAACGCTCTCCGAGCTTCTGGAGGAATACCGCATACCCGGAATATCCGGGATAGATACACGTATGCTGACGCGTTCAATTCGCGACCTCGGGAGCCGCAGAGCGGTTATAACGAGTCCTGATACCGCCGTTTCGGATGCGCTTAAAATAATAGCCGATACCCCGATACCGCATAATGCGGTTGAGCGGGTAAGCTGCAAAAAGCGGTGGTATTCAAGAACGCCCAATCCGAGGTTCAACGTTGTTGCGGTTGACTGCGGAATAAAGCTGAATATCGTCCGTTCGCTTAATGCGCGGGGCTGCAATGTTACGGTCGTTCCGTTCAACACAAGCGCCGGGCAAATAAGAGAAATGAAGCCGGACGGAATATTTCTTTCAAACGGACCGGGCGACCCGCAGGACGTCAAGCCGGTTATAACGCTTATCAGAGAACTTAAAGGGCTGTTTCCTATTTTCGGAATATGTCTGGGTCATCAGCTGATAAGCCTTGCCTGCGGCGCCGAAACCTACAAGCTCAAATTCGGTCACAGAGGAGGAAATCATCCGGTTAAAAATCTGCTGACCGGAAAGGTTGAGATAACCTCTCAGAATCACTCCTACGCTGTCAGAGAAAGCAGTCTTGCCGGAACGGGGCTTGAAATAACCCACATAAATCTGCTTGACAAAACCGTTGAGGGAGTGCGGTCGGACGACGGCAGAATGTTCAGCGTTCAGTATCACCCGGAAAGCGCTCCGGGACCTCAGGACAGCTCATATCTTTTCGACAGCTTTATAAGCCTTATGAGGGAGGGAAAATAAAATGCCAAAGAGAACAGATATCAAAAAAATACTCGTTATAGGCTCAGGACCCATCGTTATCGGTCAGGCGGCTGAATTTGACTATGCCGGAACGCAGGCGTGTCTCGCGCTCAAGGAGGAGGGCTACGAGGTAATCCTCTGCAACTCAAACCCGGCAACGATTATGACCGACACCTCCATTGCCGACAAGGTTTATATGGAGCCGCTGACGCTGGAATACATCGCGAAAATACTGCGGTATGAAAGACCGGACGCAATCCTGCCCGGAATAGGCGGTCAGACCGGACTTAACCTTGCTATGCAGCTTGAAAAAAAGGGAGTTTTGCAGGAATGCGGTGTTGAACTGCTCGGAACGGGCAGCCGCAGCATAGAGCAGGCGGAGGACCGGGAGCTTTTCAAGGAGCTTTGCGAGGCTTTAGGAGAGCCGGTTCTGCCCTCTGAAACGGCAGGAAGTATTGAGGAGGGACTCGCCGCCGCCGAAAAAATCGGCTATCCGGTTGTTCTGCGCCCGGCGTTCACCTTAGGAGGAACAGGCGGAGGATTCGCCGATAACGAAACGGAGCTTTGCGAAATAATGAAAAACGCGCTGGCGCTCTCCCCTGTCTCGCAGGTGCTCGTTGAAAAAAGCATACGCGGCTACAAGGAAATAGAATACGAAGTAATACGCGACTCAAACGACACCGCGATAACCGTCTGCAATATGGAAAATCTCGATCCTGTCGGAATCCACACAGGCGATTCGATAGTTTTCTGTCCATCTCAGACGCTTACAAACAAGGAATACCATATGCTGCGCGACAGCGCGTTAAAGCTTATACGCGCCTTAAAAATCGAGGGCGGCTGCAATGTTCAGTTTGCGCTTGACCCCCATTCCTTCAGCTATTATCTCATAGAGGTCAATCCGAGGGTCTCCCGCTCCTCTGCGCTCGCCTCAAAGGCAAGCGGATATCCGATAGCAAGGGTGTCGGCGAAAATCGGCGTAGGGCTAAATCTTGACGAAATAATGCTTGCCAATACGCCCGCCTCATTTGAACCGGCGCTTGATTACACGGTATGCAAAATGCCGAGATTTCCGTTTGATAAGTTTACCGCCGCCGACCACCGTCTCGGAACTCAGATGAAAGCGACCGGCGAGGTTATGAGCATAGGACGGACTATTGAGGAGGCTCTGCTCAAGGCGGTGCGTTCGCTCGAAATAGGAGCATATCATCTTCATATGAAGAAATTTGACGGCAGGGACAGCGACAGGCTGCTGAAATATATAAGCAAAGGCACCGACGACCGCATATTCGCGATTGCCGAGCTTTTGCGCAACGGCTGCGACTTAGGGCTTATTGCCGACGCCACTCAGATAGATATGTTTTTCCTCGAAAAGCTCAAGAACATTATCGAGGAGGAGCGCGAAATAAGCTCAAATCCCGGAAACGGCGCAGTTTTGCGTGAGGCGAAGCGTATGGGCTTCTGCGACCGCGCCATAGCCGATTTATGGAACACCGACGAAAAAAGCATATTCGACAGGCGGACTGCGGAAGGGATAATGCCTGTCTATAAGATGATAGACAGCTGCGCCTGCGAATTTGACAGCTATATCCCGTATTTCTACTCCACATATGAGTCTCAGAACGAATCGGTCGTATCGGAGAAGAAAAAGATAATCGTTTTGGGTTCGGGACCGATAAGGATAGGTCAGGGCGTTGAGTTCGATTATTCGACCGTTCACGCCGTATCGACCATTAAGGCTATGGGATATGAGGCTATAATAATAAACAACAATCCCGAAACCGTTTCAACCGATTACACCGCCGCCGACAAGCTTTACTTTGAGCCGCTCTGCTGCGAGGACGTTATGAACATCATATTGCTTGAAAATGCGGACGGAGTTATCGCAACCCTCGGCGGTCAGACCGCAATAAATCTTGCCGAGCCGCTCAAAAAGCACGGTGTACGCCTGATAGGAACCGACTGCGAGGCAATAGACCGCGCCGAAAACCGCGACGCCTTTGAGCAGGTTTTAATAGACCTCGGTATTCCGCAGCCGCCCGGAAAAGCGGTCTGCGACATAGAAAGCGGAGTTGCCGCGGCGAAAAGCATAGGTTATCCGGTGCTTGTAAGACCCTCATTCGTCCTCGGCGGCAGGGCTATGCAGATAGTCGGCGACGAAAAGCAGCTGCGCCATTATCTCAAAACCGCAGTTGAGATAAATGAGGAAAAGCCGGTGCTTGTTGACAAATACATTCAGGGCAAGGAGGTCGAGGTTGACGCCGTTTGCGACGGAACGGACGTCTTTGTTCCGGGAATTATGGAGCTGGTTGAACGTACCGGTATACATTCGGGCGACTCTATAAGCGTTTATCCGACGTTCAGCATATCGGACGCCGTTAAGCAGACAATACTTGACTACACGCGCCGGCTCGGTCTCGGAATAGGCATAATCGGTCTTTACAACATCCAGTTTATTGTTGATTCCGAAGAACAGGTCTATATCATCGAGGTCAATCCGCGCTCCTCGCGGACTGTGCCGTTCCTTTCAAAGGCAACCGGTTTCAGCCTTGCCGATATCGGAACGCGGACAATTCTCGGAGAAACGCTGAAAAGTCAGGGCATAACCGAAATATATCCGCCGGAGAAAAAGCGGCATTATGTTAAAGCGCCGGCGTTTTCGTTCTCAAAGCTCAGCGGACTGGACGCCTACCTTTCGCCGGAAATGAAGTCTACCGGAGAAGCAATAGGCTACGATGACCGTATGACACGCGCTTTGTATAAAGCATTGCAGGCGTCCGGTATGAACGTTATGAATTACGGAACGGTTCTTGCAACGGTTGCCGATAAGGACAAGGAGGAGGCACTGCCGCTGATAAAAAGGTTTTATAATCTCGGCTTTAATATCGAGGCAACCGGCGGAACGGCGGCTTTTCTTAAAAAGCACGGTATCAAAACAAGAATACGGCGTAAAATAAGCGAGGGCTCGGACGATATTCTGAATTCAATCCGCCAGGGATATGTAACCTACGTTATCAACACAAGGGATGTAAGCTCAGGCGCCGAGCATGAAACCGACGGTCACGCAATACGCCAATGCGCCGTTCAAAACAATGTCACAATATTCACGGCTCTTGATACCGTTAAGGTTCTGCTCGATGTTCTTGAGGAAACAACGCTCGGCATATCAACAATAGACGCATGAGGTGAAGTATGAAGCAGGGTATTTTTGAAATAAAGGAAAATTCCGAAATTGCAGACGGCGTTTGGAAAATGAAGCTTGAGGGAGACACCTCGGCGATTTCCGCTCCGGGACAGTTTGTAAACATCAGGCTTGACGGGCATTTCCTCCGCAGACCGATTTCGGTATGCGACCTTGAAAATGAAACGCTGACCATAATTTACAAAACCGTCGGCGCGGGAACGCTTGAGATGAGCAGAATGAAAAACGGCAGTCTTGACATACTGACCGGTCTCGGAAACGGCTACAATCTTTCAAAATCGGGTGAGCATCCGCTCCTTATAGGCGGAGGAGTCGGAGTTCCGCCGCTTTATCTGCTGGCACGCCGGCTTATAGCTCAGGGGCGGCAGGTTTCGGTTATAACCGGCTTTAACCGCGCATCAGACGTTTTCTTTACAGAGGAATTCCGCGCTCTCGGCGCGGATGTCAAGGTCACTACTGCCGACGGCTCAGCCGGTATACGCGGATTTGTTACCGACGCGCTTTCCGGAATAAGCTGCTCTTATGTTTATACCTGCGGTCCGGAGGCTATGCTTAAAGCGGTTTACCGCGCCACGGATTGCAGCGGTCAATACAGCTTTGAGGAAAGAATGGGCTGCGGCTTCGGCGCCTGTATGGGCTGCACCTGCAAAACCGTAACCGGCAGCAAGCGCATATGCAAGGCGGGACCGGTTCTCGAAAAGGAGGAAATACTATGGTAAGCACAGCCACCTCTCTCTGCTCAACAGAGCTTGACAATCCGATTATTCCGGCAAGCGGAACATTCGGCTTCGGGTATGAGTTTTCAACACTCTATGATATCAATATACTCGGCTCGATTTCGATAAAGGGAACAACCCTTGAGCCGCGTTTCGGAAATCCTACGCCGCGTATTGCCGAATGTCCGTGCGGAATGTTAAACTCGGTCGGACTGCAAAACCCCGGAGTTGAAAAGGTTATAAGCTCCGAGCTGCCCCGCCTTACAAAGGTTTTTAAAAAGCCGGTTATGGCAAATGTAAGCGGATTTTCGGTTGAGGAATATTCCGAGGTCTGCAAAAGACTCGATAAATGCGATTGCATAGGCTGGATTGAGGTCAATATAAGCTGTCCGAATGTTCACGGCGGCGGACTCAGCTTCGGCACGAACCCTGACGCTGCGGCAAAAGTTACAAGAGCGGCAAAGGCGGCGACCTCAAAGCCGGTTATCGTAAAGCTCTCGCCCAATGTTACCGACATAACCGAAATTGCGGTTGCCTGCGAGGAAGCCGGAGCGGACGGACTGAGCCTTATCAATACCCTTCTCGGAATGAGGATAGACCTTAAAACCGGAAAACCCGTTCTTGCAAATATAACCGGAGGACTTTCGGGACCGGCGATATTTCCGGCAGCTCTGAGGGCGGTTTATCAGGTCTTTGAAAAGGTCAGTATTCCAATAGTCGGTATGGGAGGAATTTCAAGCGCCGAGGATGTTATAGAAATGATGCTCGCGGGGGCGGCAGCCGTTGAAATAGGAGCGGCAAACCTCGTTGAGCCGTTTGCCTGCCGGGACATTATAAACGCCCTGCCGCAAGCTATGGCTAAATACGGTATAAAAAATTTAAAGGATATAATAGGAGGAGCGCACAATGGGTAAGGATGTTATAATTGCCTGCGATTTTTCGTCCGGGGAGGAAACCTTTGACTTCCTGAGCAAATTCACTGGGAAAAAGCCGTTTGTCAAAATAGGAATGGAGCTGTTTTATTCCGAGGGACCGGACATTGTCCGCAGACTGCACGCCGCCGGTCACAAAATATTTCTTGATTTAAAGCTGCACGATATTCCGAACACGGTTAAAAAGGCTATGGCTGTGCTTTCCGGACTTAATGTTGAAATGTGCAATCTGCACGCTGCCGGAGGCTCGGTTATGATGAAAGCCGCTCTTGAGGGTCTTACCCGTCCGGACGGAACGCGTCCGCTGCTGATAGCCGTTACCCAGCTCACCTCAACCGACCAGAATATAATGGAAAACGAGCTTCTTATCCGCGAGCCTATCGACAGCGTTGTAAGCAGCTATGCCGAAAACGCCCGCCGTTCCGGGCTTGACGGAGTTGTATGCTCGCCGCTTGAGGCGGAAAAGGTACACGGTATTTGCGGCGGAGATTTCCTGACCGTCACCCCCGGTATACGCTTTGAAAACGGCGACGCCGGCGACCAGAAACGGATTATGACCCCTGCTGCCGCGCACAGAGCAGGTTCGGATTATATAGTCGTCGGCAGACCGATAACCGCAGCCGCCGACCCTGTTGCGGCATACGAGCTTTGCTTAAAGGATTTTACGGGAGGAATTTAAAATGCAGGAATACAAACGCGAATTTATCAGATTTTTAGAAAGTGCGGGAGTTTTAAAATTCGGAGATTTCACCGCCAAAAGCGGAAGAAAAATACCTTATTTCATAAACGCCGGAGAAATAAAAACCGGAGGACAGATACGCCGGCTCGGAGAATTTTACGCAAGGGCGTATCTTGAAAAATTAGGAAAGGAAAAAGCAGTTCTTTACGGTCCGGCTTATAAAGGTATTCCTATCGCGGTTGCGGCGGCGTCTGCCCTTTCCGAAAACGGGCTTGACCTCCCCTTTTTCTTCAACCGCAAGGAGGAAAAGGACCACGGCGAGGGCGGAGTTTTCGTAGGCTGCAAGCCGAAAAGCGGAGAAAAAATAGTTATAGTTGAGGATGTTATAACCGCAGGAACCGCTATCAGGGAAAGTATGGCGGTGCTATCCTCTCTTGAGGGAACGCAGGTTGCGGCGGTATTCGTTATGGTAGACCGCAGAGAAAAAGGAAAAACCGAAAAATCGGCAATGGCTGAAATAAGCGAGGAATTCGGTTTCCCGGTGTATTCCGTCGCGGATGTTTATGATATTATCGAATATCTTGAAGAGGATGAGAAAAACCGCGAAAATGTTGAGCGCATAAAAAAATACCTCGAAATAAACGGAGCAAGGAATTAAGAGAAAGGAAACGCAGCAATATGAGAAGTCTTATAGATATTCTTGACCTTTCAGCCGAAGAAATCGGGCAGCTTATTGAAACGGCAAACGATATTATAGCAAGCCCCGAAAAATACAGCGAAAAATGCAAGGGTAAAAAGCTTGCCACCCTCTTTTTCGAGCCTTCGACCCGAACCCGGCTCAGTTTTGAGGCTGCGATGCTTGAGCTGGGCGGAAGCGTTATCGGATTTTCGGAGGCAGCCTCCTCCTCAGCGTCAAAGGGAGAAAGCATAGCGGATACCGCGCGCGTTGTCAGCTGTTATGCCGACATTATAGCCATGCGACACCCGAAAGAGGGTGCGCCGCTCGTTGCGGCAAAGAATGCCGCCGTTCCGGTTATAAACGCCGGCGACGGCGGACACAACCATCCGACGCAGACCCTTGCCGACCTGCTTACAATATACCGCGAAAAGGGTGGTTTTTCCAATCTGACCGTCGGCTTTTGCGGCGACCTGAAGTTCGGCAGGACGGTTCACTCGCTTATAAACGCGCTTTCAAGATACAGCGGGCTTAACCTCGTTCTGATTTCACCCGACGAGCTTCAGCTGCCGGATTATGAGCTTGACGTTATTAAAAAGCATAATATTCCCTATCTCCGGACGGCATCTCTCGAAAGCGCTATGCCTCAGCTTGATATTCTTTATATGACGCGCGTTCAGAAGGAGCGTTTTTTCAATGAGGAGGACTATCTGAGACTGCGCGACAGCTATATCCTTACTCCGCAAAAGCTCGAAAGCGCAAAGCCGGAGCTTTGCATTATGCATCCCCTGCCGCGCGTCAACGAAATAAGTACTGCGGTTGACAGCGACCCGCGCGCCTGTTACTTCAAGCAGGTGCTTTACGGAAAATATATGAGAATGGCGTTGATACTTATGCTTTTGGAGGAGGGACGGAAATGAATATAGATTCAATAAAAAACGGTGTCGTTATAGACCACATTGCCGCAGGAAAAGGAATGAAGCTTTACGAGCTGTTAGGTCTTGAGGCGCTTGAATGTTCGGTAGCCCTGATAAAAAATGTTCCGAGCAGAAAGCTCGGAAAAAAGGATATTATAAAGATAGACGGCGAATTTCCGGTCAATCTCAGCGCGATAGGCTATGTTGACCCGGAGGCAACGGTAAACATCATAAGGGACGGCAGTCTGAGCGAAAAAAGAACCATAGGCTTACCCGAAAGGCTTATCAATGTTATCCGCTGCCGCAATCCGCGCTGCATAACCTCAACCGAACAGGAGCTTGAGCAGATTTTCGTTCTCGGCGACCGCGAAAAACGGGTTTACCGCTGCATTTACTGCGAAAGCCCCGCGCAAAGCTGAGCTATTCTGTACTCGCCCTTGCTATTGCTTTTTCTTTGACAGCTCCTTTGCCCGTTTCAGAAGAATACGTTCGGATTTTGAATAACCGTTTTTATGCATAAAGAATAATAACAGTCTCAAATATGTAGACGGATGATACTTCTTTCTTTCTGCTTCATCCTCATAGGTCATCAGAATATCCGGTATTTCTTTCAGCTCGATTCCCTTTACCTCGATGGCTTCTTCCGTTGCCAGAGTAGGCGCAATCTTCTTATTGAAGGTGTCAAAGGTATATCTCAGCTGCACAGTACAGAACAGCGAAAAATTATATCTGTCAGATTCAAAATTTACACTTATAATTTTTAAGGTTTCTTCATCAACGGCATCGTTGAAAATGTTTTCATCAAATTTGTATTCATCGAGAAACGCTCTCCTCATCCATCTCATAACAAAGTTGTCAAAGAAGTTGTTTCCGTCCGTGAAATCTTCAAGGTCGAGCTGTTCTCCAAGCGTTGCAGCCCATGTTCCTGGGTTATCGTTGATTTTTGCCTGACTTATTCGGGAAAGCACTACCTTATTGTCCAAGGTTTCAATCAGCAGGTGCATACAAAAGCTGTTCGGTATATACGGTTCAGACTCGTTTCCGCTTGTAATTCCCTTGGAATACTCGCGCATAAGCTCGTTTGAATCAACCTCGCTGCCCTTTGACTTTCCGAACCTATCCCAAACATAGCTTGTCTGGCTCCATTCCGTTCTTCCGAGAGAGATGAGAAGCTTTCTGTCCTTTTTATTGTAATTTTTTGAGCAATCCCTGAGCATAAATCTGGGAAGATTGTTTCCCTTCTTTATGATATTCTGAAAATTCGGAGAGCTTTTGAATTCAAGCCAGTCTTTTTCGTTAAAATAGTAGCTCTTTTCTCCGTATTTCTTAATTTTGTCCTCCCCGGTATAAAAGCTGTACATCTCATTATTATAATTTTCAACAACAATGTTATCGGGGGTCCATCCGAATATGATATCGCTGCAAATTTCAACGGTTTTGCCCTCTCCCCAGCCGATGCAGCCCTTTCCCATAGATTCGGACACATACGGACCGGTAAAGCGCCTCATCAAATCGGGGAATTCCCTTGAAAGAGACTTTCTGTTAATCCGGTGCGATACAAGCTCAAGAACAATATTAAAAATAATCAAAAACGCCATAGATGCGATTATCAGTATTCCGCCCAACGATCTGATATCAAACATCTGCACAATAAGGCTGTCAAATTCATAAAAAAGATTTTTTTGATTATCGGATATGACATTAAAAACCAACGATGTAAAAATCGTTATGAAAATTCCGTTTATAGTCTCCCTATGCTTTCTTAGCCAAGTAAAGAGTCTCATTTTATCACCACTGTAAAAATTATATTTTCAATACCGATCTGATTTATCTTTTCCATAATATAAAGCTGTTTGTACTATATCATACCAAATGACGAAAATCAAGCATTGCGACCGTATTTTGACAATAATTTGCCGTTTTTTAAAAATTTGTTACATAAAAATCTAAGAAGCAATAAATGGAACGACTGTATAATTCATAATATAACCGGACCTAAAAAATTAAGTTTTACTTGACATTTGTTTATAATTCATATATACTTATTTAAGTCTTTAAACGAAAATCCGAGATTGTTCTATTCAAAAGAGACTGCTTTATGTTAAGACTTTGCGTAAACAATAGCCGTTACTGTATTGAATAGACAATAATCTGTTTTGATTTCCGTTTTTAGAATATGCCTTTTATTATATAAAAAGCATAATTAAATACGGAGACGTATCGAAGTGGTCATAACGGACATGACTCGAAATTTCGGCAGAACCTGTGATTTTCGTCCCCCCGATTTCCGTTGATACATCTCAACCCCCAAAATTTCAAAATCGAATATTTTTTGCTTTCTCTCCTGTTTTCTCCCCAACGAATTTTTGAGCAATTTTCTGGAAGAAAACACGGATGGAAATAGATATGGAGAGTTGTCCGAGTGGTCGAAGGTGCAGCACTCGAAATGCTGTAGACCGAAAGGTCTCTAGGGTTCGAATCCCTA
>CAKSOL010000013.1 GCA_934477125.1 uncultured Eubacteriales bacterium
ATAAGCGAATCCACGCAAGCCCCGCTTGCCAAAACACGCTTTTTCATTTCTTTAAGTAATTGAAAATTTGTAGACATTTTAAAAATCCTTTCATAATTATTGACTTTTTAAAATAATCGGTTATAATATAATTAAGATTATCATAATTTAGATTATATTATATGGACGGTGATATAAAATGAAATTTCTCGGAAGAGAAAAAGAAATCCTTGACCTTGAAAAGGAATATAACAGGGACGGCGGCTTTGTTGTAATATACGGCCGCAGACGCATAGGAAAAACAACGCTTATAAAGCAGTTTATAAAGAGTAAGACCGCATTTTATTTCCTTGCCACCAAAGAGGTTGAGTCCCAGAGCATGAAACGGTTTGCCGGAGTAATTGCCAGAACAACGGACAATTCCGTACTGCAAAAAGCTGCTTTTTCGGATTGGCTGGATCTGTTTCAAGCCGTTGCCGATTACAAGCCGAATGAGAAAAAGGTTTTGGTTATAGATGAATTTCCGTATCTTGTAAAGGTAAACGACTCCTTCCCATCAATACTTCAAAACGCCTGGGACGAAATTCTCAAGGACAGCAATGTTATGCTCATACTTTGCGGATCGCTTATAAGTATGATGAAAAAACACGCGTTATCCTATGAAAGCCCTCTTTACGGGCGCAGAACCGCACAAATGCGTATAGCGCCGCTGCCGTTTACAACCGTTTATGAAAATCAAAAGCTTTCCTTTGAAGAAGCCGCAGAGCAATACTCAATAACCGGCGGCGTTCCGAAATATATGGAATTTTTTTCAGACGGACAGCCGCTATATGAACAAATAAAGGAAAATGTGCTTTCAAAAAACGGTTTTCTTTATGAAGAGCCTAATTTTCTGCTTACCGATGAGGTACAGGTCCCGACAAACTATTTTTCAATAATCAAGGTCATAGCCGACGGAAATCATAAATTAGGAACGATAGCCGGAATTTTAGGTCTTGAAACCCCAGCGCTGACGCCGTATTTAAAAACGCTTTCCGAACTCGGCTTTATAGAAAAGCAGGTGCCTGTAACCGAAAAGAATGCAGAAAAGACCCGCAAGGGGCTTTACTTTATTTCGGATAATTTTCTCCGTTTTTGGTTTCGTTATGTTTATCCGTATAATGGCGAGCTTGAGCTTGACAATACGCAGATTTCTTTAGATGAGCTTGACAAGGATTTCAAGGAAAAGTTTGTCGCCTTTGCCTATGAGGATATTTGCAAAGAAATATTTGCAAGGCTTTGTTCGGATAAAGCAATCGACTTTACACCCTCTAAAATCGGCTCATACTGGCTGAATGATAAAAGCGGCAACACGCAGATTGATGTTATGGCTGTTGACACGGTAAACAAGCGCTTATTTGCCGGTGAGTGTAAATATCACAATCAACCGGTTGACGCGGATGTGTACTTTGAGCTTGTTAAAAAGGTCGATAATTCATCCGAAATCAAATCTGCTTTTAAAGGCTATACGGTAATTTACGGTGTATTTTCAAAAAGCGGATTTACAGGTCGTATGACGGATATAAGCAATTCAAATCCCAATCTATTTCTTATTAACGAAATCTCGGTAGTATAATTCAAAAAAGACTTATTCCAAGCGGGATGAGTCTTTTTATTCCCCCCTCACCTGCGCCAAACTCAATGTGTTAATATTGACTTTGAAATCAGGTATGATATAATATAAGTGAACGGAGCTGATAACATAATGCCTATACTATCCATGTTCTACGGTATAATTGTTTATATGTATAACGAAAAAGGCGGCAAGCATAATACTCCGCATATTCACGCAGAATATTCCGGAGAGGAAATTGTATTATCTCTCGACGGAGAGGTTTTGGAGCCTAATTCAAAATTTCCAAAAAACAAGCTGAAAATGCTTGAAGTATGGACAGACATTCACAAAGAAGAATTGCAAGCCAACTGGCAGCTTTTATCCCGCGGAGAAAAATATTTCCGTATTGATCCGCTGAAATAAGGAGTGATCTTATGCCTAAAATATTAAGCGTTAAACCATTGCCGAATTACCGTTTAGAGCTTAAATACGATACAAACGAAACGAAAATATTTAACGCTCTGCCCTATATATCCGGCTCATGGTACGGTCTTCTTAAAGATACCGAATATTTTAAAACCGTACACATAACAAACGGAGGGCGCGGCATTGAATGGGCTGACGGTCAGGACATTGCGCCCCACGAGCTTTACGAAACAGCACAGTAAACCCATTTAACATCTGACACCCGATTGACCCGCTTTAGTGCGGGTCTTTTTTATTTTCTTTCCCCGCCTGCACCAGACACATAGTCACAGTGCCTACCAAGCCGCCGAACATTGCTCCGCATATAAAACATATAACTCCCATTTTTAATTTCTCCCGTTTTATTGTTTTCATTTAATCGCTTTTTACTCTTTTCGCAAGGCTTTCACGGTCGGTGGTTATGAGGTCGAATTCGGTATCTGATGAGCGTATCTCCACCGCTATACGGTTTCGCCCGGCGCATAAAAGCCCCTCGCCTCTGCCGGCGCGGATAACCTCTGCTGTCTCGCTTTCGGTAAGCATAAGCTTTTCCTGCAATTTAACCGCCTCGGTTTCCTCTAATTGCAGCAATAGCTTTAATCTGCTGTTGCCGAGCAGCGCGTCCCCGAATTTACCGTCGTTCAGCGCGAAGTAATCCACAACATTCTGGGTTGCCGAAACAAATATAGCCCCGTAGCCTCTGACGGTCTTTATAAGGTTTATTACAAAATCCGCCGCCTGCTCGTTTCCGTTTTCTCCGGCAATTTTCCAGGCCTCGTCGAGTATTACCGCCTTTTTATTGACCCGTGAAACAGATATTCTGTCCCGCACAAACTCGGTCGCTATAAATGTACCGAGCGCGGTAAACTCCTTGCTCAAACGCGACGTATCTAACACTATAAACGGCGCCTTTAAATCTATATTCGTCTGTCCGCCAAGCCCTGAAGCCGAGCCTTCAACCAATCTTTTTAGAGCCATAGTAACCGCCTTTAATTCCGTAAACTTTTCCATAAACGGAATAAGGTCAGCAAAACAGGGCATCTTTTTAAGTTTTCCGTTTTTATCCGTTAAGCTGCGGTTGTCGCGCGTTATGCCAAACGATTTATAGCAGTTAAGTATAGCTCGGTCCAAAAAATATTTTTCATCGGGCGTAATGGTGGGATATAATAAATCGAAAAAGATATGTATGCTTTGGATTTTATCCAATAATACAGAACTATTATCCCTCGCACCCTGCATTTCGGAATCAATATCTAATGTTGTTCTTCGTATCTCCATAAGGTTAATACAGTCGGAAGAACCCGCACCTATTGACACAAACCTGCCGCCTATCGCTTCGCAGGCATTACGGTATTCAAAACCCTTTTCGGGTGCTATTATATATACCCTTACGCCCTGCATACGCAGTCTCATTGCAAGCAGCAGTAAAAAGAAAGTCTTACCCGCGCCCGACATTCCGAACACCGCCATATTTCCGTTGCTGTACCTTGTTGTATCGTAATGGTCTATTATTACAGGCGAGCTGTTATGCAGATTAAGCCCGTAAAATATTCCTTTTTCATCGCACATCTCAAAGGACGAAAACGGGAAGAGCGCCGCAGCGGACGAGGTTAAAATGTTCCGTTTGGATTTATTAAAAATATCCGTGTCGGTCTGTAATAACGGCAAAGAGGACAAAAAGGCTTTATCCTGCATATAGTAGGCTTTTCTTATCGAAAAACCGTTAGCTCCGCAAAGGTTTAAAATATTCTTTTCGCGCTTTTTAAGGCTTTCGGGAGTGTCCGCCGTTACGGTTATTACGGTAGATAAATAATAGAAATCCTCGCCCTCACGGTTTATTTGCGACTTCATATACAGCCCCGATTCCACAGCGTCGTCAAGCTGTTCAAAATCCTGCCTTGTATCACCCACGTCTTTAAGGCGCGAGCGGTTGAACATTGCCGTGTTGCCTATCTTGGGCAATATTTTGTCACGGCTTTCCTTTTTAAGAACAAACGAGATATTTATACCGTCTCCCGCCTCAACAAACGGCGCGCCCCAGGCAAGCCCGACGGTTGTTGGGTAACCTCCGCCCGAAATATATAGGTACGAGCGGTATTCCCCCTCAATGCAGATATATCCGCTGCCGGTACAGTCGGCGCTGTCGGGCGTTAAGGCTTCCGACAAATCTGTATTTGAATTTTCAGTCGCCGCAGAAAACGGACGGAAATAATTTCTTAAAAGGCTTATTAAAAATTCGTCTTCATCACTATGCCTTACGGTTTCAAGCCCGCAGGCTTCAAGATATTGCCTTGCGGTCAATGCAGTTTCGCTTATCTCGGCGGCAACCTCTGATATTTCAGAGGATTGACCCGTGTAAGGTAAGACGATATAAAAGCGGCGGGATAAGCCTTCGGTTTCGGCAATAAAGTTTACCAGCTGCGCGTCCTCAAATATCATACGGCGGCAATTTGCGTTTTTCTCCGCATTGTAATAGCTTTCAAGCCTTTCACAAAACGCGGATATATCCGCCGGTCGGGTTTCCACAATTATTTGCAGCTCATCCGGCGCGGTTTTAAGAAACGCCGCAAAGCCGGATATGATGTTCTTCTGCTCAAGCTCGGATTTAAGATAGAAATTAAGCGGCAGCACCTCTAACACGGTCACGAATTTACCGTTTTTAAGCGCAATCACTCCGCCGTATATTTCCTTTACGGGAACTAACCTTTCGGTGCCGTCCTCTGTATTTTTTTCTCCGTTCCCGAACAGAATATTTTTAAGGTTCATTTTTCACACCCCCTTGTATGTTAAAATTTTCGCCTGCCGTTTAAAGCGGATATACTGTTTTAAAAATTCCAAAAGGCTCATATCCCCGATGCCTATAAGCGCAAACCCGCCTGCAACAACGGTAACGGCGCTTACAATTCCTATTCGCCATAAAAGACCGAACGGCAATATGCGCATCAAAAGCGTTGCCAAAGGCACACATATAAATACTGCCTCGACAGCGTTGCGTATTTCAAAAAGCCCGAACAGCCGCCCGGCATCGGTGAAATTCACGGGTATTACTACGGTTATTTCTTCCAAAAAATCACTTCCTAAAAAAATTCTTGATTTTTTATTATTTTCAGCATATAATATAGTTAAGGAAAGTAAGGAATTTCTTACTAACGAAAGGAGACCGAATATGGAACTAGCAAAAATCACTTCAAAAGGTCAAATCACAATACCTATTGAAATCAGAAAAAAGCTCGGCGTTCGTGATGGCGATAAGGTTTTATTTGTTGAAGAGGGCAATCGCATTTATGTAACCAATTCGTCAATTCAAGCCTTTGAAAGAGCGCAGGAGGGTTTTAAAGGCGTGGCTGAGGAGCTTGGAATCAAAAATGATGATGATATTGTCGCAATGATTAAAGAGATTCGTGCCGAAAGGAATAAGCAATAATATGCGAATAATGCTGGATACCAATGTTTTAATCTCATCTTTGCTCTTTCCAAGTCGGAAAATGAACAGTTTAATGCATTATATTCTTTTGCAGCACAAGCTGGTTTTGTCATCGTATGTTGTTGATGAGCTTAAAACAGTCACTTCAAAAAAATTTCCGAATAAAACCAAACTCATAGATACATTACTTTTGCAAATGAGCTTTGAACTTGTTTATACTCCTAACAATATCGATACCACACTTTTTGATATAAGGGATATAAACGATTATCCTGTTCTTTACTCTGCAATTACAGAAAATGTGGATATTCTCATAACCGGTGACAAGGATTTTTCAGATATAGACATTGATCGCCCGGAAATAATGACACCAACTCAATTTTTTGAAAAGTATATAGATATTTGACCCTATTCCTCACCGCCTGGTGAGGAATTTTTGTTATCCTCCAAATCCTTAATCACAAGCCCTACCCACTCAATATCCGCGTCCGAAATACCTTTAAGCTGTGCCAGCTCCTCTAAATTCAGATACCGGATAACGGCGGCCGTTATTTCTGTATTATTTCCCTCCCGCTCTACGGTGTAGGTAAGCGAATCGTTTACGCTCCCAATCAGAAATTCCCTTGTTATTTTTTCTGTATTATTGCCGGTCAGCGCAAGACATACTGCATACAGCTCATTGTATGTAAGCGGCTGACCGACAACCCTTATCTCATTTGCAGACCCTACCTCCGAAACGCAAAGTATTTCGTCCATTCGGGATATATACATATCCGTAATATCCTCGTCCGTTACTGTCTCCGGCGCTTTGCTCTGCATAACAGACGGCAGTGATGCCATTATTATTGTAGGCAATAAAATTAAAGCTATCGCCGCACCCAATATATACGGCCAATAACGCTTGACCGTTTCCAGCGCCGCCGCTTTCCAGCCGCCCCTTAAAAACGCCTGCAATATTTTCCTTATTGCCTGCGCGTTCTGCAGGACGGACACTAAAGAATTACTGTTCCGGCTCATTTTCTACCGCCCTTTCCGGCTTTGTTTCCGGCGGAGCATCTGTCTGCCCGAACCGCTTTCCGACAGGATTATGGCTAAAGCTTTTATCCGGCTTCCACGCTGTATTTTTACCTCTTTTTTGCGTGCCGAATTTTTGGTTACCCGTATACTTGCCGCCGAATTTCTGAGCGCCCGTATTATTTTTCTTTCCGCCGATTGCCGCTGTATTTCGGGCGGTATTCGCCGCATTTCTGCCGCCTGCCGTGTTTTTATTATCAACCGTCGTTTTTCCTTTCTGTCCCGATGTTTTATTGCCGCCGAAACGGTTTGAATTTTTGCCGAAGTCTGCCGAATTCACCGACGAACTGTTGCGGACGGAGCTGTTAAACCCGGCGTTGCTTGCCGCATTTACATTGCTGTTAACTCTTGCATTCGCTCTGCTGCTGTTATTCGCCGTATTTCTGTTGCTTGCATTGCTGCGGTTATGCGTATTTCCCGTATTATCTGCCTTAAATTCAGACCTGTTTTTTCCTGCCGTATTACTATGCTTATTAGCAGAATGTGTCGCCGAGCTTAAAATACTTCGCGCCGCCATAAACGCAACTGCCTTGCCCGTTCCGTTTCCTAATGGATCTCCCGTAAAGGACGGATTAAGCCCTATTCTCGAAAGCAGATTGTCCGCTTTTCGCGCCACCCTCGCAATACCCACTATAAGCACCGTCCAGGGTAAAATCATAGCGCCGTCCGGCATTGCGGATAATGCGGAATAGATAAGCTTTAAAAACAGAACATTTGAAACAAGCAAAAGTATCATTGAGGCGTAGGTGCGCACAAAGCCCGAACAAATATCCTTTGTGGAACGGCTGCCGCCCATTGCAAAAGCAACGGGGCTGAAAAGGGTTAAAATTGCCACCACAACATAGCGCTCGCCTATTTCAAAGAACAGCTTTATAAGCTGCGACCCAATTAAAACTCCAATAATAACTATTAAAAGCCAAGAGCTTGTAAGATCGGGAAACATACCCTCATTCGGAAAGGTTATACCTGCCTTTCCGGGCAGCCCTATAAGCTCCATCACGGTTTTCCCGATTGACAGCCCAATTTCGCAGATCTGTTTGGACATAATAAGCAGAAAGCCGAACAGGAAAGTTCGCACAAGCAGTATTGCGGGCGATTCGGTTTCAAAGCCCAATCCCGCAAACATAGCTTTAAGGCACTGAAAGGCGCAGTTGCCTATTAAAAATCCCCAGCCTATCGCAACAAACACGCCGTATAGCTTTACTATAATCGGTACATTGCTTTCAAAGTACGATAGATCCGTGTTCATAAGCCCCAAAAGTGCGTCGGCGCAATAATTCATTAAATCAAGGAACAGCCCGAAAAGCCACAACACCAAATCCTTTAAAATAAGGTTAATCATATCCTAAAAACCTCAAGGCAGTCGGTTGTAGCCTGCGAATAAGGGCTGAATGTAAGCTATAAACGCGCCTATTCCGTTAATAACCGCCCATGAAGCCCAGATTCTTTTAAGCCAGGCAAGCCCCGCGTCGGATTTCTGCTGTGTGCTGCTTAATTTAACAGTTATTACGGCTATTGCCGACATAAGCGCCGCCAGCACCGTAGATATTCCGGCAATATGGTTATATACATCTCGGATTATCTTGTCGCCCAAGGTGAAAATATCCTCACCCGCGGCGAAAGCATTAAGCGAGAAAAGCGGAATTAAAACGGCGGCAAAGCACAGAAAGCCTAAAAGCCTATTCTTCTTTTTCCCCATATCTCGCGCTCCGTTTCGGTTTAAAGTCTTCAAGCGTCCGTACAAATTCCCCGAAAAAGATTTTAAGCATCTCTTTGCGGGAGGACATAAGGTTTAAATTAAGGGGCGTCCGCCACCCTATAAGCCCGTACATTAAAACGGTGAATAAAAACATTCCTGTGTAATCCTTTTCGGAGTACATTTTTAAGTATGTATTCCGTATACATTCAAAGCTGTTTTCACGGAATTGAAACTTTGCTGAAATACGCTTTAAAAGCAGCAGCGTATAATGTTCGTTCTGCTCCGCTATGCCCGAAACGGATGGGTTGCCCTTGTCGGTTAAAAGCCCGCGTTCCTGCATCATAGCGTCGGCGTTTTCCCGTTCTCCTGTATCTCCTGTTAAAAAGCGTATCTCGGATAAATTGATTAAAGATAAATCGTTATTATTCATTTATATAACCTTCCTTTTTAATTTTTTTACTTAAACATATTACTGCCGCAAGTGCTGTAATCAGCACTGCCAACGGTATTAAAAGATTTGCCGTATCTCCCGTTTTAGGGCTTTCGGGTACCGACGGCGGCTTCAGTACTTTGCTGTTTTTAATATTCAGCTTTACCGTTTCGCCGTTTTCCTTTACTGTTACGGTATAATTTTCTTCGGATAAAATATATCCCTCCGGGGCTTTAAGCTCACGGATTATCCACTCGCCGTATGGCACATTTTCAAACGAAAATCTGCCCGCTTCGTCGGTTTCAAAAGTATCTATTGCGGTATCTAAAGAAAACTCTGTTTCAAACGGGTAAAACAGCCCTATGACCGCACCCTTTAAAACCCTGCCGTTCGGATCTGTTTTAAGCCCCTCAATACTGCCCCGTATAATTTTGTTTTCAGCGGTATCGCCGCTTAAATATTGCTCGTTGCTTAAAATATATTGCTCATCGGTTTCAAGCTCCTTTATATAGCACTCGGCGTTATACGGCATATCTGCCGTAAAGCATACAAAGCCGTCTTCGTCGGGTGTTGCCACTTCTATTAGCCCGCCTGCCGGAATAATGCTGCCGTCAAGCGCCGTAAGCTCGGTTTTTAAAAACAGTCCGAACCGTATATTCAAAATCTCTCCGTTAAATCCTATCCCGAATTTTTGATCGGTTTCTAAATTCTTCTGTATTTTGTACTCCTGCTTTTTGCGTTCGTTTTTAACCTCGATTTTCTTAATTCCTGCCGTGACCGTTAATTCCTTTACTTCCGTATCCGCCACAAAACCGTCAGGCGCAGATATTTCCCTTAAAAGATATTTGCCGGGGTATAGCTCGCAGCTTTCCGCCTCGCCGCTTTCATCGGTCACAAGCGTATCTGCCAATGCGCCTTTTGAAATTCTGAGCGTGCCGTCCGCAGTATAAATATCCTCTGCGGCGGTCAATTCAAATTCCGCGCCCTTTAAGCCATTTTTGCTGTAAACAGGTGTATATTTGCCGTCTTCTTCTGTTACAGACGAAAACATTTCGCCCTTTTTAAGCACGGATATTTTGCCCTTTTTAGGTCTGTCCGAAAGCCTTATTACAACCTCCGGCGTATTGCCGTCAATGCTGAAAGCTATGGGAACGGAATTGAGCGCGTAGCCTTTGGGCGGAGTAACCTCGGTAAGCTCATAATTTCCGTATGTAATTTCATCCGGCAGTGTTAAAAAACCGTTTTCATCGGTGTAATATATTTCGCTTTCCGTATTGGTTTTAAGCTTTCTTATTTTAAATCCCGTAACGCCCCTTACGGTCTGCCCGGTTTCGGAATCCACCTTAATTACGGTAAGTTTAGAGCTTTTAAGCCTGTTTACCGCCCTTAAAGTTACAAACTGCGTTTCGTCGCACAGCTCCACGGTATATTCCTTTTGCCCCGAATATGTATACCCCTCCGGGAACTCAATTTCTGTCAGAATATATTTGCCGTAGGGCAGCCCCATATTCATCTTGCCGTTGCCGTTTTCATCGGTCGGGTTTATAAGAAACGAATATTCGGGATGCTCTGCCATTGTTGCCTTGAATTTAGCGCCCGCAAGCGGCTTACCGTTTTCGTCCGTTTTATGTACGGATATTGTACCCACCGGCTCGCCTACTACCGGCACTACAACCTGCGTTACCACCTCCGGGTAGCTGCCCTTGCTCATTCCCTCAACGGTAGAGATTTCGGGTCCGCGCTCGTTGCCTACATGGGTTACAAAATGCTTGCCGGCATAATATCCGGCATAAAGAGCCAAATGCGCTATTTCTCCGGTTGTTTTATGTTTGAAAATAATAAGGGAGCCGATCGGTATTTCCTCGCTCGGCGTAAAGCTGTTTGTGCCTTGGGTAAAGCTTATTCGCCTTGCACCGCCCGACTTCACCCAATTTTCAACCGCGCTGTTATAGGATATGGGCGAGCGGGGATTTGCGGGCTGCGGGATTTTGGAAACATCCATTCGCGCAATGTTCGGCAGATAATTGTAGTAGACATATGAAACATACGAGGCGCAGCAAAGCCCGTCAGCCTTAAACCTCGCAATATCCGGTGCTTTGCCCGTTTTGTTATCCGCCGCTACGGTTTCAAGCCCTGACGGACCTGTGCCGTAGCCTATGCCGGACCGCACCGACGCGGGAGCATTGCCGCTGTAGGTTTTAAAAATATTGCCGTCTGTTTTCTGCACGTCTGTTTTGTAGCCTGTGTAGGTCAGCGCGTCTAAATAGATATTGTCAAGCATTTTTGCGGGAATATCTGCCGCGGGTGCTGCGGATAAATTCAAAAGCGAGCTTGCCCAAATTACCAACATCATAAAACAACATATGATTTTATGATATTTGTCTTTTAATAAAAACATAAAAAAATCACCGTCCTATATAGTATTCATCGTAAACGCTGCCGGAAATTTTAAGCGGCTTTGAGTTTTCTTTCGCCGTAACCGCCCCGGCGGGCGTCCACATATCTGTTTTAATAAGCTGAATAACATAATTCCCGTCGGGGTAGCTCAGCGGTATAAAGTGCTGCTTACCGTAGCCGAAATTATCCGGGAACTCAAAAAAGCCGTTTAAGGTATTCTTTATAAGCGTCTTACACTTGCCCGCGTTTTGAAGATAACTAAATTCGGGAAACAGCGCCGTTATATACTGCACATCTGTGTAGGAATTATATAGCGCTATATTTCTGCTCGAAACAGCCGTGAAATTCGCCGCTATGTTTGCGTAAAACCCTCTGCCCGAGGATATTTTGTTATCCGCCCCGCGCATAGGGTAGAGCGCGTCCGAGCTGCCGTCAATTCCTATGCCGTAGTTCCTTTTTTCAAAGCCCGTATCTGTATATACATACTCCCACCAGGTGGCATACCCCTCGGTCTCTCCCGGCGGATATGCTCTGCTGAACCCGGCGGGCGCTGCCGCCTCATACGAGGTGTCGGGCGTAGTTAAATATGTATACGGCACGGTATCGTAGCTTTTTCCGTCTGTAAATATATCCTTGCCGTCATATACAACCGTAAGGCGTGCCAACACCTCTCCGCCTATATCCTTCGGCACACGCCACTTGAAATAGCAAAGGTTTTTATCCTTTTTCGGAACAATAACGCTTTTGCTTTCTTCATAGATAATGCCGGACGGCGTTATTATTTCAAGCCGTGCCTTTAAGTCCTTATCCGGCGTGTAATCCCTGCCCGAGGGGTTTACTATAAACCCGCTTGTTATAACATAGGTTTCCTCGCGGTAGGGGGCGTTTGCCGTTATCAGCACCGCTTCAAGCGGACTGCGGGTTTCAAGTCCCAAAAAGATATATCGGTTATCTAACGCTATTGTCCCCGAAAGCCCCGGAACATAACGCGGATAGGAATATCTGCTGCTCGGATACGGCGCAAGGTCCGTCACCGCGCCGAAAAAGGTTTTGTCCTCTGTCGGGCGGATATTCGTAATTGTATACGCCGTGCCGTATTTCAGTATCTCGCAGAAGTCCGAAACATTTTGCTTGTATAGGCTGCCGTCAAGGTAAACGTCGAATGTACACCAGCCGTCAAGCGTCACCTCCTGTTCGCCGTCCAGCACTCCGTTTACATCAAGATAAAAGGCTCTTGTCGTAAAGTCCGGGCAGAGCGTACTCTATCTTTTCTCTGCGCTTTTTCAATTTCTTTGTGAGTTTTCGGCTCTCCCCTGTATATGTAACAACCGCGGCTATTAAAAAAACGGGGCACAAAAGCGGGAAGATAAGGCTGAACGGAACGGCGAATACCGCTGTAACCCCCGCCTTTACAATCGCGTTTGCTCTGAACTGCTCGGGTGTTAAGGGTATATCCGCGCTTGCAAGGTCGTTAGCAAGTACTATCCTTTTGTATTCGTTTATCTTAATATGCTCGGATAATTTTAACGACAATCCCGACAGCCACAGCTCGGCGGCGGACTCCTTTTTGCTCCGTTTCTTTAGGAGATTTTTAACCGCCCGTGAGGTTTTAAGATACGGTATTTTAAAAATATCCAATGATACAAGTATTAAGCCTGCGGATATCACCGCGCAAAAAACTATTTTTAAAAACACATTTAATCCCTCACTTTCACAGGCTTTGTGTACTTCTTCATTAGAATAAAGGTGACTAAAATTACCGCGCCGCAAATACCCGTTACCGCCTTGCCGGGGGTGGTGTAAATAAGGGTGTTAAACCAATCGCGGTTAAGAAGATATAACAAGGGCACATTGCCTACAACCAAAAGCACCATCATAAGGTATTCGTTTTTTGCGTCCCTTAAAATCCCGGAAAGCTCGGTGTTTATCCTGCGCACATCCGAAAGACGGGCTACTATGGGCAAAAGCGTGTCTTTAAGCGTCCGGTCGTCCTGACAGCGCACTAATGCTAAAACCCATTCCTTAAAAATCCCGTCCTGCGTTTTGTCCGACATATTTATTAGGGCTGCCTGTATATCCGGCGATACCGCCTCGGTTTCGGTTAAAAATTCCTCGAATACCGAGTAAAGCGGCGGCTTAATATATTTAAGGTTTTCTTTTACCGAGGAAATAATATCCTCGCTCCTTAAATATGAGTTTGTGACCGCCGAAAGGGTCGTTTCCATTTCATCTGCAAGCTGCTTTTCATAGGCGGAAATAATTGACGAAAGATACATAAAAGGCGCAGCGCCGCAGGCAATACAAAATACCGGCAGCAGGAAAATGTTGTTCAGTATTACCGCCGCGGAAGCGCCCAAAAACATAAGCACGACCGCCGCCGTAACTGATACCGAAAAGCTTTTTGCTTTACCTGTGGCTTTTAACGCCTCCTTTAGCCGCATAAGCCTTGAATACATTGTGGGTTTGCTGCCGCCCCGCAGTGCCGCCGACCTTGCCGCTATTGTATTTTTAGGCTTTAACACCATTAAAAGACCGTCGGTTATGCTGTCGGGTGTAAGCTCAAATACAAGGCATATCCCTATTACCGACATTAGCATTGCAAGAATTTTAAATACCACCGTAGTCCGCCCCTCTCGTTTCAAATTTCCTTAATACATCCGCCGGCGCACCGTACTGCAACAGCCGTTTTTTAAGGCTTTCGCTCATAATCTCCGGCTGCTCAAAATGCCCCTTTATTACATACTTCCCGTTTTTTATACTGTTTTCCGTAATTGCATATCTGAAAAGCGTGCGGTACTGCCTGTTTCCGTCGCCGGATACTATACACTCGGATATATCCATTATCTTTCTGTTGCTGTCTTCAAGCCTGTGTGCGAACACCACCAGCGGAAAAGCCTGCGCCGCTTGGGAAAGTGAAGTCTCAAATTTAATAGGGAACTTCTTTTGGCACAAAAGTGCCAATCTTGTATGCGCTGCGTCCGCCGCCAATGCGTGAATGGTGGAAACCACGGTATGCCCCGTAAGGCTTGCCTCTACTGCCGAATACGCCTCGCTGTCGCGTATTTCTCCCACTACTACAATATCCGGGTCAAAGCGGAGCGACGCCACAACAAGATCCTCCTGCGCAATATTAAGCCCCTCATCGTCCGACGGGCGGGAAAGCGTATGCACAACATTGTTTACCACCTTGCCGTCCTTTCGCTTTACCAAAGATAATTCCCTTGAACCCGATTCAATGGTGAAAATCCGTTTGCCGTCGGGAACGGTGTCCAACAAAGCGTTAAGCAATGTTGTTTTACCCGAAGAAGTTGCCCCCGCCACGAGAAACGAAACACCGTATCGCAAACACATACAAAGAAAATCCACCATCTTATTTGTCGCCGTACCGACGGAGACTATCTTCTCGGTGGTAATATCCGAATTGTGCAAGAGTCTTATAGAGGCGGCTATCCCTCTGTCCTCATCGACAACAGGGCTTTTAACTGCCGTTATTCGGGTGTTGCCGGGCAAATGTCCTTGGGCTATGGGGGATGCGTTGTCTATTATCATGCCGGAATGGTGCAGCAGCCGCTTTATAATGTCCTCGGCGTGCCGCGGGCTTAAAAAATGCTCGTCGGCTTTTTCCGTTATGCCGTTTCGGTAGGTGACGGCTATATCGTCCCAGCCGTTTACATTTATCTCCTCAATATCTTTTCTGCCGAGGTATTTTGTAAGCACCGAATACTCCGCCATTTCGGAATACAGCCTGTCCGTCAGCTCTTTAAGCTCTGTTTCGTCGGTATACCCGCTTTGCCTTAAATACTGCTCTATGTATGAGCGCAGCTGCTCCTTTTTATTGCCGTTCACAGCACCCGAATATACTGCGGATATATGCCGCTGCGTGCTTTTAAGCAGCTCCGAAAACTCCTGACTGTTCACAGCACCGCCCCCGCAATGCCGCGGCACACAGCGCTGAATTTTTGGTCGGGTATTTTATGCGTCAGCTCGCCCGTTATATACTGCTGCTTTAAATATATACTGTAAGGCAGTATATATTTAGCATTTGAAAATCCGGCTTTCACTTCCCCCACAGGCAAATACAGGTCTTTATCTGTTATGTTAATAACCCCGATTGACTTGCCCTTTATTTGCTCATATGTCTTTTCAAATGAAGCGTAATATGCCGCCGAGCGGATATCCGGCGTTACAAGCTGCACGGCTTTATCTGCCGCCGCCATACCGTAAACGGATAGCGGGTCGTCAAGCGATGATGTGCAATCCAAAAACACATAGTCTGCAAGGGATTTGCACACTTCAAAAAACTCTGCCGTTTTATCCTTGGTAGGGCGGGAATATGTATATCTGTTCTCTCCCGCCTTGTAGCCCAAAAACCCGAAATTGTCCGCTTTCGGCAGCGGCACGGTATGCCGCAAAACATTCTCTTTTGTAATGCTTGTGTGTTCGAGTGCCTCGCCTAAAGAAAAAAGCTGCTTTTCGCTTGCGCTTGGAAACACAAGCCCCATAAAGGGCGTTACGGTGTCTGCGGAAATATATATTACGCTGCCATTAAAGTGATAATATATTTCCTGCGCTATTTTAATTCCGACCGCGGTCTTTCCGCTTTGGGGCGGTCCGCAAAGAAGTGTCAATTTACTCATTTTTTATTACCCTCCGAAATATTTTTCCTGCGCCTCTAAAAAGACGTTTGCGTTTTCTGTTTTACCTCTGTAAGCCAAAGAAACCTGAATATTCCCGCTGTTTTCATATTCGGCAATAAGCCTTGCCTGCGCTGAATTGCAAAGCACGGTCACGGCAGCGGCAGTCGGCTTTACTCCGTTTTCGTTCGCCTTTGCCTTATCTGCGTCGGTGCCGTCGCCCGTTGTGGTGGTTATAACCTTTAAGTATTTAAGCTCAGGCGGGATTTTTACTTCTTACCTCTTACTTTTTCACTCTTACCTTAAAATAAAATCGATAACGGGATTTTTGGGAAGTAATATGTAATATGTAAGAGGTAATAGGTGCGGTGCGGCTTCGCCGCCGATTGTAAATGCAAGGTTACACCTTGCTCTTTTTGTATTACGGCGATATAAACATTTACTGTCGGGGATAATATCACTTGACGCTATATTTATGCAAGGGTTTAAATTCGTGCAAAAATGTAAAAAAGTCTTTTTCGTAGTCCTGCCAAAAAATTTTGACCGAAAGCAGAGTTTATTCTCCGCTTTCGGTCATTTTTTACGCTTATTTAGGTATTTTACTGCCACTTCATGAAAAATCATATTCCCCCAACCACATAATTAAATGCGGACTGAAAATTTCTTTGTTTACTGCGCATCAAATTTTGATATATTTAATAATATATGAGTAGATATAAATGTTTCATTTTTATAAAAGTTATGAAATAAAGAAATCCAATGAGATTTTAAAATTTTCTCATCGGATTTTATTGTATTATTCAATTAATCTTCAGTAAGGTATCCGCCATGACAAAAATCAGCAAGTTTAAAATCTGAATTATGATGTTTTGTTACGCTTTTAAATATGTTAACACTTCTTTTTCAAAAAATTATAATATTTTATGCTCTGACTCTATTGTTTTTATAGACTGTTTTTAGTCCGTTATTTTCAGTGAATACATAGCAATATCCATGATAAATTAAAATTACGCTATCGCCATATTCTTGTTCTTTTTCCTCGATAATTCCTCTTTCAGATTTCATAAGTTGCAACTTGCTCTTACCAAATTGATAAGCTTCAAAAGCAAGTTCTTCCATTCTATATGAATCTCTAATACCCATTCGCTCGCACATACGCTCTCGTGCGTGATTGGTTATGTAAAAGGGATTTTTACGAATATCTAAAAATCCTTCTTCGCTATACAAATCAGTTTTATAACATTTCACATTATAATAACGATTGTATTTGCCTTGTCTGTTTCTGCCTATTTCATTGTAACCTTGGCAATTATATCCCTCGCTATCATATTTTGAAACAGGTTTCGTTGTCGGCTTTTTGGGAGCCGCTTTTGACTTTCGCAAAAGCAACAGTAAAAGGCACAAAAATATTGCTATAAACAATAACAATATAGGAAAGTATTCCACGTTGTTCACCTCTTGATATAATTATATCATACAGTCAACATATTCGCAATAGACAGAAATCTTACTTGACAAATTTCTTTTCACAAATTAAAATGCGACAAATTGTCCCACAGAGAGCTCTGGAACATGCGGAAACAGTTGATTTAAAAGTGCTAAATGTGCTATATTTAGCGGATATTAAGAAAATAGCCGTCTGGCAATTCAGGAGAGTAACTGCCTTCCCATTTTTTTCGCCGATTCTAAATATGCGCCCCGTTCCGGGGCGGCGTATCTTTGGCTGTTTCGGCTCAAATTTCGCTCTTACGGGCGTTTCCGGTGCTTGGTCGGGTGTCTGTCCGTCCTCGCCCAAAGTGCCCTCATTTCTGCCGAAACCCCGTTCGATTTTGTCGGCGGCGGAGCGCTGCATATTGTCGGTGATATGGGTGCATAACAGGGAGAAATTCTTTAATCCCTTATGCTTTTGATTTTTGTTAAATCTCTGCTGCACAGCGCGTCCATATTGCGGAAAATTTTGTCGGCGTCCCAATCCCACCATTTGAGGTTTATCAGATACTCGGTAAGCTCCCGGTCAAAACGCTGCCTGATAACCCGGCAGGGATTTCCGCCCGCAACGCAATAGGGCGGAATGTCCTTTGCCACAACGGAATTTGCCGCAATAACAGCGCCGTCTCCGATATGCACACCCGGCATTACTGTTACATTCTGCCCGATCCAGACGTCGTTCCCGACAACCGTATCTCCTTTAAGCGGAAGGTCGTCAAGTTCAGGAGTAAATTTCTCCCATCCGCCGCCCATTATGTTGAACGGATAAGAAGATACGCTTTTCATTCTGTGATTTGCGCCGTTCATAACAAACTCAATGCCCTTTGCGATTGCGCAGAATTTTCCGATAATAAGCTTATCGCCCAGAAACTCATAATGATGTGTGACGTGTTCCTCAAACCTTTCCGCGCCGTTTGCATCATCGTAATAGGTATAGTCGCCGACAATGATATTAGGACGGGTAATTATATTTTTGATATACACGATTTCCTTAATATTTTCATTAGGGTAAATTTTGTTCGGATCGGGTCCTGTCATATTCCGGAGTCACTCCTCAGACTTTATTTTTATAATCCGATTATAGCATAATTTTTAAAAACAATCCACTATAAAAGTCCGGCGGAGCAAATAATATTTGATTTCGGGGGTGATATTTGATACAATAATAGAAAACTGTTATGTAAGGGTAAATTGCCCGAAACAGGAGGTCGGAATGAAAAGCTTTACCGTAGCGGCAAACGACGCCGGTCAGCGGATGGATAAGTTTATCGGCAAGGTCGCGCCGAGACTGCCGAAGTCTCTGCTTTACAAATCAATACGGACCAAAAACATCAAGCTTAACGGAAAGCGGGCGGAAATTTCAAGCAAGCTCGCCGTAGGAGATATTGTTTCGGTTTATCTTCCGGACGAATTTTTCGAGCCGCTCTCCCCGAAATACGATTTTTTAAGCGCCGGAACGGCTCTTGATATTGTTTACGAGGACGAAAACATACTTCTTGCGAACAAGCCGCAGGGCTTGCTTTCGCACCCTGATAAAAACGAATACGGCGACACGCTTATAGGAAGAATACAGCGGTATCTCTACGAAAAGGGAGAATATCTGCCGGAGGAGGAGAACAGCTTTAAGCCCGCTCTTGCCAACCGGATTGACCGCAACACCGGCGGTATAGTTATCGCGGCAAAAAACGCGGCGGCTCTGCGAACGCTTTGCCAGAAGATAAAGGACAGGGAAATTGACAAGCGTTATCTTGCCGTTGTTCACGGTATTCCGGAAAAACAGTCGGCAACGCTTACGGGGTATCTCCAAAAAAACGAGGAGAAGAACCGCGTATATATGAACAACAGGAAAACCGACGAGAACCGTACGGTTAAGACAAGATACCGGGTATTGGCAAGGAGCCGCAATCTCGCGCTGCTTGAAATTGAGCTGCTTACGGGAAGAACGCATCAGATTCGCGCGCATATGGCGTCTATCGGTCATCCGCTCCTCGGAGACGGAAAATACGGTCATATTGCAGAGGATAAAAAGGAAGGCTTTAACAAGCAGGCGCTTTGGTCATACAGTCTTGAATTTAAATTCACAACTCCCGCCGAGACGCTCGAATATCTGAACGGCAGGCGGTTTGCGGTTGACAAAGTATGGTTCGCTGAGCAGCTTTTCGGCTTTAAAATAAGCGGTTCGGCAGCAGAAAAATAATTTTTGTTCTTGCGGAGCATTTAAGAGAATATAAAATATTAAGGGGAAGGTTAAAAAACGTGCCGCCGGTCACAGGACGCGCACACGGCAGGTGAAAAAATGAAACGACTTTCTTGTTTTCTGCTATGCGCCGCTCTTTTGCTGACTCTGTGCTGCTGCACGCCGCAAAGCTCCGCATCTATGCCGGAGACTGAGGCTGTACCGGCGTCGGAAAGGGTTATCGGACTTTGGGTGTCGTACAGCGAGCTTAATTCAATGCTTTCGGACAATTTCAACGAGCAGTTTAAGGCTCTGCTTGAAAACTGCCGCGCCACGGGAATCAGCGACCTGTTTGTTCACGTCCGAGCGTTCTGCGATTCGATTTATCCGTCCGAGCTGTTTCCGCTTAGCAGTACCGCCGCCGGATATAACGGCGACCTGCTGCATGACATTGTTGAGCTTACCCACCAGGCGGGGCTTCGGCTGCACGCCTGGATAAATCCCTACAGAGTTCGGACGGCGGATGAAAACATAGACGCTCTTGCGGATAAAAGCCCGGCTAAAATGTGGCTTAAAGACTCCGACCCCGGAAACGACCTTAATGTCTGCTTTTCAAACGGAATTTACCTTAATCCCGCCTCCGAGGAGGTACGGCGGACGGTTATCGCCGGAATAAGGGAAATTCTCACAAATTACGATGTTGACGGAATACATTTCGACGATTATTTTTATCCCACCGAGCAGGCGGCCTTTGACGAAAAAAGCTATTCCGGCTACACCTCCGTAACCGAGCATCCGCTCTCACTTGCGGACTGGCGCAGAGCGCAGGTAAATCAGCTTATAAGCGGCTGCTATACTGCGGTTAAATTTTTCAGCAAGGATAAAATTTTCAGCGTAAGCCCGGCGGCGTCTATTGAGAAAAATTACAGCTCAATGTATGCCGACGTTAAAGCCTGGATGAAAAACGGCTGCGTTGACTGGATAATCCCGCAGCTTTATTTTGGCTTTGAATATCCCGATAAGGATTTCCGGTTTGACAATCTGCTTAAAGAATGGCGTTCGGTTAAATCGGCGGAAAACGTCCGCCTGATACCGGGGATTGCCGCCTATAAGCTCGGAACGGAAAACGAGCCCGACCGCGCCGAATGGGGAGATAATGCGGAGCTTATTGCCCGTCAGGTTAAGCTTTGCAGGGAATGTACATACGGCGCCGTTTTCTTCTCCAGCGGCTCTCTGTTTTCAGAAAACGAGCTTAACCGCAGAGCGCTTGAGCTTATAAAAAAAGAAATTGCAAAATAATTTAAACCGGCTCTGAGTTAAATCAGGTCGGTTTTTTCTTAAATTATGTCCTTTAATATTTCGGATATATAGGGTATAATTAAATAAAATTTAATTAAAATACGGAGGTATTGTTTATGTCCCGTTATGAAGAAGCAAAAAAGCGCTATGAGGCTCTCGGAGTTGACGTTGACGCAGCTCTCGAAAAGCTCGCTGCAACTCCGGTCAGCGTTCATTGCTGGCAGGGTGATGATGTTGTAGGCTTTGAAAGCGCCGGAACCGCTCTTTCCGGAGGTATTCAGACAACCGGAAATTATCCCGGAAAGGCTACAACCCCCGAACAGCTTATGGCTGACCTTGACAAGGCTTTTTCGCTGGTTCCCGGCAGGAAAAAGCTCAATCTTCACGCCTGCTATGCCATATTTGAGCCGGGCGAGAAGGTCGACAGAGACGCTCTTGAGCCGCGCCACTTTGCCCGTTGGGTCGAATTTGCCAAGGAGCGCGGAATGGGTATCGACTTCAACCCGACCTATTTTTCTCATCCTATGGTTAAGGACAATCTTACCCTTTCCTCGCCCGACGAAAACGTTCGCCGGTTCTGGGTTGAGCACGGCAAGCGCTGCCTTGAAATAGCGCAGTATTTCGCGGAGGAAACCGGCGTCCCCTCGGTTATGAACATATGGATTCCGGATGGCTACAAGGATATTCCCGCCGACAGATACGCTCCCCGCGCGCGTTTCAAAAAGTCGCTCGATGAAATTCTTTCAATTCCTTACGATAAGAAAAAGGTTTACGTTACCCTCGAATCGAAGGTTTTCGGAATAGGTCTTGAGTCCTACACGGTAGGCTCGGCGGAATTTACCCTTTCATATTCCGCTCTCAATCACATTACCCCGCTTATGGACAACGGACATTATCACCCCACCGAGCTGGTTTCGGATAAAATTCCGTCCCTGCTGCTCTTTAACGAGAAAATTGCGCTTCACGTTACCCGCGGCGTTCGCTGGGACTCGGATCACGTTGTTCTGCTTGACGATGAAACGCGCGAAATTGCAAAGGAAATCGTCAGAAACGACGCGCTTGACCGCGTTTTCATAGCTACCGATTATTTTGACGCGTCAATAAACCGTATTTCCGCCTGGGTTGTCGGACTGAGAAATATGCAGAAAGCCCTGCTTTCCGCTCTGCTTATGCCGAATAAGCGCCTTGCCGAGCTTCAGGAAAACAATGAGCTTACCGAGCTTATGGCTCTCAATGAGGAGCTTAAAACATATCCGTTCGGCGATATCTGGGAGCATTACTGCGAGAGCCAGAGAGTTATCGCTGGTGCGGAATGGTTTGACGAAATCAAGAAATACGAGCGCGAGGTCCTTTCAAAGCGCTGACCGGCGGCTGTCGGATTGAAAGCAAAGCCGTATTAAGGTTTGAGGTTTATTCCTCGGCAGATACCGACAACCCGGATTATCAATGCGAAATCTGGATTGCCGTTAAAGAAAAGTAATTAAAACCACCGGACGGTAAGCATACGCCTGCCGTCCGGTGGTTTTGTACAATTAAGATATGTAGAGGTCTTTCAAGCTTAAATGATAATTTTATTTTTCATGGTTTTCAATTTCTTCAACACTGCCGTTAATTTCAACTATTGCTCTGCAAGTAGGAAATTTGCTGCATCCGAAAAATTCCTTTCCGGCATTTTTACCCCTTGCCGCCGTGCGTTTTATCATAGGAGCTCCGCATTTCGGACACACCAAGCTCATTTTTTCATGAATTTCATCTGTTTTTTCGTTCTCCTTAACTACATTCTCTTCTATTTCTTTGCGGAACTTTTCCAAATAATCGACGGAATTGCTTGTATTGAGTGAAAGAAAGAAATCAGCCCTGTTTATCATACTTTTTTCGCTATAAGGTAAATTGTCAGTCATATCGGCATGTCGGATATAATCTACTAACCTATCGCACCTCAAAATCTTTGACTTTACTTCTTTCTTGGCATATTTATCAGAAATAACTGACTTAGGGTTTGCAATAATAACAAGCGGACGGTAGTTATTATAAAAATTCTTTTCAAACAATCTTTTTTCCAATACATTTTTTTGCTTGTCTAATCCTATTTCCTTTATCAGCTCCAAATGCCGCTGATTTTGAGTTATGGGAGAATAAATGCCTTCCTTAAAAACGCGCTTACCGAAACTGAATTTACGTATAAAATCACCGTTACTGTTTATTTCTATATCACCGTACAGATTCTTACATTCAATCACATAATTAAAGTGGCGTGTGAATATCATATAATCAATTTGCGCTGATAAGCCGTTATATTCTAAATATAAATCATGAATTATAAGCATAGGAATATGACTGTTTTCAAGCTCATAGTGTATAGCCTTTTCTCCGTATATTCCAGCCTTAACCTTGCTGATTTCTTCGTTTATCTTTTCCGCGGCATTGCCGCTGGCATCTGCCAAAAGTCTCTCTAAAGCGGCAAGCTGTTTTTCAGCCTCACTATCCTCTTTCAGGAAAACGGGACCCTTTATTTTATCAAACAACCCCATAAAACCACCCTTTTTACATCAGCTTTAAAGAACATACAATCCGGATTCCATAAGAACAAATTCATAATTCCTGATATGCGCATAGCTGTATACAGGCTCGGTAAATTCCTTATAGTCCGAAACGGTGTATGAATTAAGGTCAACCTTTACCAGCTTGTTTGAGCCTATATTGCTTATAACCGCGCTGTCGCCGTCAACAAAAATATCGAACGGTCTTGAAAAAGGAGAGCTGCTGCCGCCTATTCTCAGCTCCTCGCGCATAGTTGAAGCGTTAAAGCGCAGCAAAACGTTATTCTTAGGGTAGCTCGCCCAAATCGCGTTGTTATAAGCCGCTATATCGGACGGGGCGTTTCCGCGGTAGAGCATATCACCCTGCCACACCGGAACACCGTCACTGTCAAAAAGGGTTGCAGCGCCGTTTTCCTCCGAAAGCAGAACCCTTGTGCTCGGAAGAACAAGCGCGCGCGCCTTTATATAATTTGAACAGAGAGCGACAACGGCGCGGTAATTGCTTCCGAATTTTGAAAGCTGGTAGATATTCGCCGCAACATCGGTCATTCTCCCGGTATCAAAGGAAATCATCTTATAATTTATAACCAGCCATTCTCCTACCGCCTCCTTGCGATGGGAGAAAACTAAGCCGCCCGCCTGAGGAACGATATCGTATACCTCTCCGCTGAAAATTCTTTCCATTATTCCTCCTCCTGACGAATCCGCAGCTTAACGGCGCCCTTATCCGCCATTTTTTGAACCGCAAGCAAAATAGCCGCCTTTGCCGAAGCGAAGTTTATACCTCCCTGCTGCCATGCGGCATATGGCGGGCGGAGAGGGCCGTCCGCCGAAAGCTCGATTGAGGAACCGAGAGTAAACGCGCCGGCAGCCATTATAACCTTGTCGGTATAGCCCGGCATATCCCATGGCTCAGGGCATACGAACGAGTCAACCGGCGCGCCCGACTGCAAGCCCTGACAGAAAGAAATCAGCGCATTTTCGGAGCCGAGTATTATGCACTCTATAATATCTCCCCTGCGCTCGTTCCATTTCGGAGTTACCGAAAATCCGAGTCCGCCGAGCAGCGCAGCGGTATAAACCGCAGTTTTCAGCGCCTCGCCGACGACGTGCGGCGCGGAGAACAGTCCCATAAACAGCTCCCGGTTAATTCCGAGGGTAGCACCGACCTCTCTGCCTACTCCTGCGCAGGTCATACGGTGAGCGCACTGCTCGACAAGGTCGTGTCTGCCTGCAATATAGCCGCCTGTCGGCGCTATTCCGCCGCCGGGGTTTTTTATCAGCGAGCCTGCGCACAAATCCGCTCCTACGTCGCACGGCTCCTTCTTTTCGGTAAACTCGCCGTAGCAGTTATCAACCATTATAACCGTTTCGGGGGAAACCGCCTTAACCGCGCGGCAAAGTGCCGCCACCTGGTCGATATTAAGGCTCGGCCGCAGGCTGTAACCGCGCGAGCGCTGGATATAAGCCATCTTATAGCGTTTCCAGGCAAGCTCGGAGCGGATTGCGTTTTCATCCGGCAGACCGTTCGGCAAAAGCGGAATTTCGGCGTATTCAACCCCGAAATCGCGCAGAGAGCCGTCGGTTCTCTCGTCTATTCCGAAAACTCCGGTTATCGTGTCGTAGGGTCTGCCGGTAAGACAGAGAACCCTGTCTCCGGGGCGCAGAACGCCGAAAAGAGCGACCGACAGAGTATGCGTTCCGCAGGTAAAGCTGTGCCTGATAAGAGAGTCCTCCGCTCCCATACAGTCCGCCATTATTTTTTCTAGCGTTTCTCTGCCGGGGTCGTCATACCCGTAGCCGGTTGAAACGCCAAGATGAACCGCGCTGACCTTATGATTTATATAAGCCGAAAGCACCTTTTGCTGGTTATATTCGCTTATTTCATCTATTTTTTCAAACTCGCCGCGCACCTTTTCGGTAACGCGGCGGCTGATATCCTCAAGCCTTGAATCAATTTTAAAGAAATTCATTTATTTTTCACCCAATAACCGGCCTCATAAAGAAAATCAAAGCCGTTTTTTTCATAAAATCCGCGAACGGCAGGGCGGCAGCAAACAACAAAATACCGTCCCGCGTTCTTTTTCATAACAGCGTCAAGCGCGCGCGAGCCAAAGCCGCGCTGACGGCTTGAAATGCCGTTCATAATCGCATAATTTCCCGTATTCAAAGAAATTGCGGCACATTTTCCGCGCAGCGCGAAATAATCCGCCAGTCCGCGGTTGAGCCGACGGCATATGTCAACCGCAAAATATTCGTATTCCGGCAGGCTCAGACCCGGAACATTGAGCAGCTCATAAAGCTCGTCGCTCCGCAGGCTCTCCCCTGTTTCCGGCTTTCCGGCAGGAACTGTGCGCCCCATAACGAGAACAGGCTCGTCCGGCAGTCTGCCTATTGAACGGAGAGTATCAATATCCGAGAAAACACAGCAGGGGCTTATAACGTCGATAAACTCCCGCAGCTCGCAGAAATCCGCGCCGTTTGAAAGAATAACCGCATTGCCGTCTATCATAGAGATAAACGCTCTGCCGCCGTTCTGCTGCCAATAAAGCCCGTCTTTCGGGTAACATTCATAGGTGCAGCGCAGCTTTATCCATTCCGCGCGCGGCTCGGCGGCCGGCGGAATTTCACCGGTAAGAGCTATCACCGGATATCCCCCGAACAAATACCGTTTATCATATACCGCGCAAGCTCGGCGCAGCCCTCGATATCTCTGACATTTGCCGCAGAAACGGCGGTATGAATATAGCGGCAGGGAGCGGAAATCGCAAGTGTTCTAACTCCGCTGCGGCTCAGATGTATCGCGGAGGAGTCGTTCCCTCCGGCAACCGCCGCCTTGGTCTGACATAAAATTCCGCTGCCGAGAGCGGCGTTATAATACGCTCTGTCATATACCGTTCCGCGGTCCATAAACGAAACCGCCGGACCCTTTCCGAGAACGCACACCTGCTTTTCCGGCGCGCTTCCCGCAATATCGGACGCTGTTGTTCCCTCAAGAACAACAGCCGCCTGCGGATTGAGAGTATAAGCTGCAACCCTTGCGCCGCGCGTTCCTATTTCCTCGCTCGAAGAAAACGAGGCGCAGAAACCATATTCACTGTCCTCCGAAAGCAGCGCAGCAAGAACGGCGCAGCCTATGCGGTCGTCAAGAGCCTTTGAAAGAATATTTTCGCCGCATACCGCCCATTCTCCCTCAACTACCGCCCGCGAGCCGAGCGGTACGGCGTTTAGCGCCTGAGCGCTGTCGGATGCGCCTATGTCTATGCAAAGCGTGCTGACCTCAGGCAGCTTTTTGCCCTCATCTCCATGGAGCAGATGAATGGGCTTCAGGCCGATAATCCCGGGGATTTTACCGTTTATTCTTACTCTCCTGCCGAAAAGCGCGGCGGTTTCTATTCCGCCGAGCAGGGCAAACTTCAGAAAGCCCTCCGGAGTTGCTCCGGAAATAATTAACCCTACCTCGTCGGTATGAGCGTCCAGCATCAGCCGGACAGCGGAGCGCTTTTTGCCCTGCTTTTCAACTAAAATATTTCCCGCAGCGTCAATCCTCGTGTCGCATTTGCCGCTTATTTCCGAGAGAATTATATCGCGGACCGCTCCCTCGTCGCCGGCGGTGGCGTCCGCCTCGCAAAGGCGTTTTAAAAGCTCTGTCAAGACAAAGCGCCCCCTTTCAGAATGTATTGCTCAAGCAGGTCGCGCGAGGCGGCAATATCCGCAATATCCGCAACCTCAACCGGGGTGTGCATATTCCTTATCGGAATAGAAACAAGACCCGTCGGTATACCCGATTTTGTTACCGAAATAACGTCGGCATTAGTACCTGTTCTGCCGCCCATAACCTCGGTTTGATTTTTTATGCCGTTTTCGGCGGCAATTTGCAGGAGTCTGCCGCTTATACGGCTGTCAAGCACGGGAGACACGCCTATCATAGGTCCTCCCCCGAGGCTACCGCATTCATACTGCGAGATTGAGGGACCGTCACCGAAGCTTACGTCAAGCGCTATTGCCTCGTCGGCGGAAATCCCGTAGGCGGCAGTCCTCGCACCTCTCATTCCAAGCTCCTCCTGGTCGCTGAACAGGAACATAATATTCATAGGCAGCGTCTTTCCGGCAAGCTTTTCCGCAAGCGATATAAGGCAGGCAACGCACGCCCTGTCGTCAAAAGCCTTTCCCGTAACCCTGCCGCCTGAAAGCTCTGCCGGGGTCATACGGAAAGTAACGGTATCTCCGAGGGAAATCTGCTCTTTTGCCGCCGCGCCGAGAAGCGTATCTATTTTAAGCTTTGAAATATCGTCAAATTCCTTGTCAAGACCGCCGAGATGGGGCGGATTGCTGCAAAAAACCGCCGGGATATCGGTTTTGCCGTGAACCGTAACCGGTCTTGCCGGCAGAGTTCTGAGGTCAAATCCGCCGCAGGGAGCGACTGTTAAAAAACCGTTTTCATCGATATCCGTAACGGCGAGCGCAATTTCGTCAATATGAGCGTCGAGCAGCAGCGTTTTGCCATCTCCCGGCATCTCGCCGATAACCGTATGTCCGTTCCGGCGGGTTTTGCAAAAGCGCGAGAGCATTTTCTCGGCGATTACCGCCGCGCCGTCCTGAGTTCCCGCGCAATCGGCGGCGGAAAGCTCAAAAAGTATTTCCTTTATATCAGTCATAGTTTCATTACCAACTCTTTAAAATGATTTCCGCGGGCGGCGAAGTTCGGGAAAGCGTCAAAGCTGGCGCAGGCGGGACTTAATGTTACAATATCACCCGGAGCTGCGTCCGCCGAGGCGCGGGCTACCGCCTCATCAATATCCTTTACCCTTACTATCTCCGGCTCACCGTTATATCCGCTGTATTCTCGGATTGCCTTTTCTATCTTATCCGCAGTTGCTCCGCAAAGATAAAGCTTTTTAACCTTTTCAACAACCGACGGAGCGAGCGGCTCAAACGGAATATGCTTATCGTAGCCGCCGGCTATAAGCAGAACCTTCTGACGGAAAGCGTTGAGCCCGGCTATGGTGCGCGTGGGGCTGGAGGCTATCGAGTCGTTATAATACTTAACTCCCCTTACCTCTCTTACAAGCTCAATGCGATGCTCAACTCCGCCGAATTCATGCGCTACGCGGCGTATGCTTTCAACTCCCACATATCCCCAGACCGCCGCTATTGCGGCAAGATAGTTGGCAACATTATGGTCGCCGATAATTTTTATCTCGTCGCGGTGAAGAACAGGAACGTCCATTCCGCGGTAAGCCATATGAAGCATACCGTCCTCATCGAGCCAGGCGCCGTTATGGAGCTGGCGGTTCATACTGAACCCGAGCGACTGACCTCTTACAAACTGGCGGAACGACTCGGTTATTTCATTATCCCTGTTCAGAACGGTTCTCGAAAAGGCGTTCTGATGAAGCAGAATATTTTTCTTTGCCTCAACGTATTCGTCCATATCCTTATGGATATCGAGATGGTTCGGGGCAACGTTTGTAACAACCGCAACATCCGGACTTTTCCGCATGGAAATAAGCTGAAACGAGGAAAGCTCGGCAACAACGAAATCATCAGGGCTTATTTTGTCTATCTGCGGCAGCAGAGGCTTTCCGATATTTCCTCCGATATGCACCCGCTTGCCCTCAGCCTCAAGCATTTTTGCAATAAGGGTAGTCGTGGTCGTTTTTCCGTCCGAGCCGGTAACGGCGAAAATCGTTGCAGGGCAGAGGTCGAAAAACACCTCCATTTCGCTTGTTACGGCTATTCCCTTTTTACGTGCCGCCTCAAGCTCCGGCAGATGGAAGCTCATTCCGGGCGTTCTGAAGATTATTTCAACCTCCAGATGCTCAAGATAGTTTTCTCCGAGGCGCAGCTCCGCGCCTGCCTGCTCAAGAGTATCGGCAAGCTCGCCTAACTGCTCGCGTGTGCGGCGGTCGCAGACGTAGACCCGCGCGCCCTGCTTTAAAAAGCTCATAATAAGCGGAGTATTGCTGATACCAGCTCCGCAGAAGGCTATTCTTTTTCCCTGCATACGTGCAAAAAACTGCTTAAAATCCAATTCAATTCCCCCAATAACGGCATATTTTACCGATTATATATAACACTATTACATATTATACTTTGCAAAAGGAAAAATATCAATAGCAATTTAGGCGTGTTCGGATTATTCACGTTTGTCCGGCGGCAATACCCTGATTGCTTTGTCTAAACAAAAAATCCTGCCGATATATCGGCAGGATTTCCGTTATGGTGACCCGGACGGGATTCGAACCCGTGTTACCGCCGTGAAAGGGCGGTGTCTTAGGCCTCTTGACCACCGGGCCTTAAAATATACTGTGCCGCAGGAAACGGCACAGTATTTTTGGTGGCTGTAATTGGATTCGAACCAATGACACTGCGGGTATGAACCGCATGCTCTAGCCAACTGAGCTATACAGCCGTTTTTGTCTTACAGGCAGTATTCCACCCGCGAGACTAATATATTATATCGGTATTATTCGGGTTTGTCAAGCATAAATTCATAATAAAGGGAAAATTTTTGAAACTTTTTATATTTTTTTGTTTTCAAAGCCCCGTCCGCGCCATTTTTTGTTGACCTGATGGGTAAAATAGTTTATAATAAATTCAAGGAAGGTGATCTGTTTTGAACATTATTACTATAAGCCGTGAATTCGGGAGCGGAGGCAGAGAGCTTGGCAGACTGCTTGCCGAATCATTGGGATATGATTATTACGATAGAGAAATAATAACCGAAATAGCCTCCCGCAGCGGTATGAGAGAGGAATACGTTGATAAAATGCTCAGCGAGCACGGCTGGCGGCATATTCCCGTAACGAGCAGCTGCTCTTTCAGCACCGCCTATGTTTTGCAGTCCGCTCAGGCGAAGCTGCTCAGCGAACAAAAGGCGGTTATCGAAAAAATAGCCGAGTCTGACAGGAATTGCGTTATCGTCGGAAGAAACGCCGACGTTCTTCTCCACGGTTTAAATCCGCTCAATCTTTTTATATGCGCCGATATTGAATCGAGAATAACACGCTGTATGGAGCGCTCGGACGGCGAAAATCTCACGCGCAAAAAGATGGAGCGCGAAATAAAGCGCATCGACAAGGCGCGCGCTCAGACACGCGAAATACTTACGGGAAGCAAATGGGGAGTACGCGAATCCTACCACCTTATAATAAACACAACCGGCTGGAAGCTTGAAAAGCTCGCTCCGGCAATAGCGGAATTTGCGCGCTGCCGTTTCGCTGAAGAATAAATTTTAAAAAAAAGAAAAGACAAAGACTGTTTCGGGTACAGGCGGTATGCCTTTTTCCGAAACAGTCCTTTTATTTTTGCTCAGATAAGCTCCGGGGTAAAGCCGAGGTCGCTTAAAGCAGTCAGAGCGGTTTGTCTGCAATGCTCGCAGCCGTTGACGGTTACGGTATGCTCCTCAAGCGATACCTTAAAATCAAGTCCGGCGGCGGAAAGAGCGGCGTTTATTCTGCGGACGCAGGCATCGCAGTGCATATCGGGTACTGAAATTTTGTAGGTCATAGCTTTCTTCCTTTCTTTTATTTCATAAGCTTATGAAGCGTGTCAACAAGCTCATCGATTATTAAATCGTCGCCGTTTCTTATATGCTCGGCAACGCAGGAGCGGATGTGGCTGTCAAGCAGCTGCTTGTTAAACGAGTTAAGCGCCGCCTGAACAGCGGAAACCTGAATCAGGATATCGGTGCAGTAGGCGTCGTTTTCAAGCATTTTTTCTATTCCGCGTATCTGCCCCTCTATCCGGTTCAGCCGATTGGCGAGCTTTCGGTATTCCTCAGGCTCTCTGTGCTTTTTTTTACATTCGCAGCAATCCATATTATACCCCCTTATATCCGCTTATATTTTAATCTCAGCGCGTTTCCTACAACGCAGATTGAGCTTAACGACATAGCAAGTCCGGCTAACATCGGATTGAGCAGCAGATGAAGAGACGGATAAAGTATACCTGCCGCTATCGGAATACAAACCGTATTATAACCGAACGCCCAGAAAAGGTTTTGCTTGATATTTCTGATGGTCAGCCTGCTGAGAGAAACTGCACGGGACGCGTCTCGCGGGTCGTCCTTCATAAGAACAATATCGGCAGACTCTATCGCAATATCGCTTCCGTTTCCTATCGCGCAGCCGATATCCGCCTCGGCAAGAGCCGGAGCGTCGTTAATACCGTCACCCACCATCATAACCGTTCCGAATTCATCACGCAGCTTTTTGAGGATTTCCGCCTTTTGTTCGGGGAGAACCTGAGCATAAACCCTGTCGGCGGCAAGCTGCGCTCCGATAAAGTCGGCGCATGCCTTATTATCCCCCGAAAGCAAAACGGTTTTTATTCCCTGCCTCCGGAGCATATCAAACGCCTCGCGCGAGGTGGGCTTTAATCTGTCCGCAACGGCTATAAGTCCGAGCAGCCGCTCTCCCTCGGCAACGTATATCAGCGAGCTTCCCTCGGACGACAGCTTATCCGCCTTTTCGGCAAGGCCGGAAACCGAAACTCCGGTTTGCTCCATAAAAGCCGCATTCCCGGCAAAAAGTGCATTTTCTCCCTTGCCTGCCGCGATTCCCTTTCCGGAAACCGTTTTCACAGACACCGCCAGCTCCTTCGGAGCAACTCCGTTTTGTTCGGCGTATTCGCATATTGCCTTTGCCAGAGGATGGGTTGAATGCTCCTCAAGGGCGGCGGCAATTTTAAGCATATGTCCGGAATTTTCTGAAACTATCTCGGTAACGGACGGTTTTCCGAGAGTTACCGTTCCGGTTTTATCAAAAACGGCAACCTTTGTTTTATGGGTTATTTCAAGCGCTTCTCCGTTCCGGATTAAAATTCCGTTTGAGGCTCCGAGTCCTGTTCCGACCATAACGGCGGTAGGCGTTGCCAGACCCAATGCGCAGGGGCAGGCGATAACAAGAACATTCGTGAAAATCCTCAGAGCAAACGAAAATTCCTTTCCGGCAATAAGCCATACGGCGGCGGATATAACCGCAATTCCCATAACGGCAGGAACAAAGATTCCGGCTATTTTATCGGCTGCTCTTGAAATAGGCGCCTTGCGGTTCTGAGCGTCCTCAACAAACTTGATTATTTTTGAAAGAGTTGTGTCAGAGCCTACTCTGGTAACGCTGATATCAAGCGAGCCGTTGAGGTTTAGACTGCCGCCGGTAACGCTGCTGCCGACCGATTTTTCAACCGGCAGGCTTTCCCCGGTCAGCATAGATTCGTCAACTCCGCCGCTGCCGGATAAAACCTTACCGTCAAGCGGAATTTTTTCTCCCGGAAGAACCCTCAGCCTGTCCCCCGGCTTAACGCTTGAAACCGGCACGCGCTCGGTTCCGTTTTCGGTTATTAAAAGAGCCGTATCGGGAGCAAGCTCCATCAGCTTTTTTATTGCGTCGGCGGTACGTCTGCGGCTGCGGGCTTCAAAATACTTTCCGAGCATAACAAGGGTTATGACGACTGCCGCCGATTCATAATAGAGATGATGAACGGCGTGCTCATAAGAGCCTATCATATATGTCATAACAATACTGTATGCCAAAGACGCTCCCGCGCCCACCGCTACGAGCGAGTCCATATCCGGATGTCCGCGGAACAGCGCCGGGATACCGGCGGTAAAGAATTTCCTGCCGGTAAAGACCACCGGAACGGTCAGCAGCAGCTGGGTAAGCGCAAAGCCGTAAGGGTTTTTCATCATATCGAAAAACGGCAGCGTCGGCAAGCCGTCAAACATCATCTGCCCCATTGAAACATAGAGCAGCAGCACGCTGAAAACCGCTGCGGCAATCAAGCCGAACGGCTTTTCGTTATCCTTTTTGACCGCCTTTACAGCCGTTTCTCCTCCGTTTTCCTCAATCGGCGACATTTCAAAGCCGGCGCGGGAAATTACCCGTTCAAGGTCAGCCGGGGAAACCCGCGATTCATCATACGAAACGCTCATTTTTTCGGTTATAAGATTTACTTCGCAGCTGCTTACGCCTTCAAGCTTTGAAACAACCCTCTGAACCGAGGCGGAGCATGCCGCGCAGGACATTCCGCCTATATGGTAAACTTCCGATTTCATTTTAATCCCTCCGAATCCGATTATATACCCCTTGGGGGTATTTGTCAAGTGATTTTCAATGATATTATTTCCTGCCTGTACTTTTTTAAAGATTTATGCTAAAATACTATTCGGAAATAGGAGGAATGGCTTTGAATATAGTACTTATAGGTATGCCGGGAGCAGGAAAAAGCACGGTCGGGGTTGTTTTGGCAAAGGCTCTCGGATACGATTTTTCGGACAGCGACCTTATAATTCAGCGCGAAACCGGAAAGCGGCTCTGCGAAATCATAGATGAAATCGGAACGGACGGATTTATTGAAACCGAAAACCGGATAGTAAGCGAAATCAGAGCGCGGAAAACGGTTATAGCAACCGGCGGCAGCGTTGTTTACGGCAGGCAGGCTATGGAAAATCTGAAAAAGGACGGAATTGCGGTTTATCTCAAGGTCCGCCCCGACGAGCTTAAACGGCGGCTCGGAAACATAACCACACGCGGCATAGCTATGAAAAAGGGAGAGTCGATAGAACAGCTCTGCGCCGAACGCGCTCCGCTTTACGAAAAATACGCCGATATAGTCGCCGATACCTCCGGGCTTAGTCTTGAGGAAACAGTCGCGGGAATTATATCCCGGCTTCCGGCAGCCGATTTCTAAATTATGGTTGCTTTTTTTGACAAAAGCGGGTATAATATTTCATAATAAGATTTTATCTGTTCCGGAGGAATTTAATGTTAGAGTTACAGCATATTTCCTTTTCCGCCGAAGATGAAAACGGAGGAAACAGGAAGGAAATACTGAGGGATGTGTCTTTAAAGCTCGAACCTGGCTTTATCGCGGTTACGGGTCCTAACGGCGGAGGAAAATCAACCCTTGCTAAAATAATTATGGGAATTTATAAGCCGCAGCAGGGTAAAATCCTGCTCAACGGCGAGGATATAACCGAGCTGTCGGTAACCGAACGCGCCCGCCGCGGCATAAGCTTTGCCTTTCAGCAGCCCGTTAGATTTAAAGGGCTTACCGTAAATGACCTTATCCGCCTTTCCGCCGGAAGGGATATAAGCGTCGGCGACGCCTGCGATTATCTTTCCCAGGTCGGTCTTTGCGCGCGCGATTATATCAACCGCGAGGTAAACGCCTCTCTTTCCGGCGGAGAGCTTAAACGCATTGAAATAGCCGGTGTTATGGCGAGAGGTACCGACGTTACGATATTCGACGAGCCGGAAGCGGGTATAGACCTATGGAGCTTCGGCAATCTGATAAACGTTTTCGAGAGGATGCGCGAAACCCTCGGCGGCACGATAATAATAATATCGCATCAGGAAAGAATTCTTAACATTGCCGATAAGGTTGCCGTTATAGCGAACGGTCAGCTGAAGCAGTTCGGCGGCAGAGAGGAGATTCTGCCGGAGCTGCTCAATGTTTCATCCGCCTGCAAGGTTCTGACGGATAATCTGGAGGGGGAGCGGAAATGACCGAAACGGAAAAGCAGCTGCTTAAAATAATTGCCGATATGGACGGCGCTCCCGCGGGAGCATACAATATCCGCGCAAACGGAGCGCTCGATTCCCGCGCGGTTACGGAAAATATTGATATAAAAACCAAAACGGACAAGCCCGGAATAGATATAATAATCCGCCCCGGAACAAAGGGCGAGGAGGTTCATATTCCCGTTATTATAAGCAAAACCGGACTCAGCGACCTGGTTTATAACGATTTTATAGTCGGCGAAAATTCCGACGTTACGATAGTTGCAGGCTGCGGTATTCATAACTGCGGCGACGACGAATCGCGGCACGACGGTATTCATACGTTCTATGTCGGCAAAAATGCACGCGTTAAGTATATTGAACGGCATTACGGCGAGGGCGAGGGCAACGGCGCGCGGGATATGAACCCGACGACGGTTGTCAACCTCTCAGAGGGCAGCTATATGGAAATGGAGACTAGTCAGATAGACGGAATCGACTCTACAAACCGGGTAACACGCGGAGTTGTTGAGAAAAACGCAACACTTGTTATTCACGAAAAAATCCGCACCTGCGGCGGACAGCACGCCGAAACCGATTTCAAGGTTGACCTTAACGGCGAGGGAGCCGGTACAAACGTTATTTCCCGCTCGGTTGCAAAGGATAAATCAACGCAGGTTTTCCGCTCTCGGATTAACGGCAACGCGCCCTGCAACGGTCATACCGAGTGCGACGCGATAATTATGAACGAGGCGCACGTCAGCGCGATACCTGAGCTGAGCGCCAACAATATAGACGCCTCTCTTATCCACGAGGCTGCAATAGGCAAGATAGCCGGCGAACAGCTTACAAAGCTGATGACTCTGGGACTGACGGAGGAGCAGGCGGAAAACGAGATAGTGAACGGATTTTTGAAATAAAATGAAAACCGGAAAACTTATAAAGCGGTTCGCGCCTTATTACAAGCCGTATATCGGCATTATGGTGTTTGACCTGTTCTGCGCGGCGCTGACAACCGTATGCGAATTAGTGCTGCCGATGATAGTAAGAGAAATAACCAACAGAGCCGTTTCCTCCTCTGCCGCGCTGACGGTAAGCTTTGTCATTAAGGTCGGTGCGTTTTACCTTGTGCTGCGGATTGTAGACACGGCGGCAAACTATTATATGGCGTCTGTCGGTCATATAATGGGAACGCGTATTGAAACCGATATGCGCAGGGATATGTTCTCTCATTTGCAGAAGCTTTCCTTTTCCTATTACGACAACACAAAGGTCGGCACGATAATGTCGCGCATAACAAACGATTTGTTTGACGTTACCGAGTTTGCGCACCATTGCCCGGAGGAATTTTTTATTGCCTTCATCAAAATAGCGGCAGCGTTTGTTATTCTCTGCACAGTTAATGTTCCTCTGACTCTTATAATCTTTGCGATTATTCCGCCGATGATAATTGTTCTTAAATTTTTCAACAGCCGGATGAAATCGGGGTTCAGGGAATCGCGGAGAACCGTAGCCGAGCTTAATTCCTCGGTTGAGGACAGTCTGCTCGGAATCAGAGTTGTTCAGTCGTTTGCAAACGAGGAAATAGAGGAAGAAAAGTTTGAAAAGGGAAACTCTGCATTTCTTAAAATAAAATCCAAGGTATACCGCTATATGGGCGGATTTCAGAGCTGTACGCGGTTTTTCGACGGACTTATGTATATAACCGTCGTCGTTGCAGGGGCGCTGTTTATAATCGGCGGAAAAATCGACGCGGCTGACCTTGTTGCTTACCTTTTGTTTGTTTCAACCCTGCTAACATCGATACGCCGCATCGTTGAGTTCGGCGAACAGTTCCAGCGCGGAATGACGGGTATTGAAAGGTTTGTTGAAATAGTTGACTGCGAGCCGGATATAACCGATAAGCCGGGAGCCATTGAGCTTAAAGACGTCCGCGGAGATATCAGGTTTGAGGATGTAAGCTTCAGGTATGCCGACGATACCGAGCAGGTGCTTTCTCACCTTGATTTGAATATCCCCGCCGGAAAAAGCATTGCGCTCGTCGGTCCGTCCGGCGGAGGAAAGACCACGATATGCTCGCTGATACCCCGGTTTTATGAAATCGGGAGCGGCAGAATAACTGTTGACGGCGTTGATATAAGGGATGTTACCCTGCGCTCGCTGAGAGAGCATATCGGAATTGTTCAGCAGGACGTTTATCTGTTTTCGGGCAGCGTTTACCGCAATATTGAATACGGCTGTCCGGGAGCCGAACCGGAAAGGATTTACGAGGCGGCGCGGCTTGCCGGAGCGGATGAATTTATAAGCGCTCTGCCCGACGGATACAATACATACGTCGGCGAAAGGGGCGTTAAGCTTTCGGGCGGTCAGAAGCAGCGGATTTCGATAGCGCGGGTATTTCTCAAAAATCCGCCGATACTTATTCTTGATGAGGCAACAAGCGCTCTTGATAACGAAAGCGAGTATCTTGTTCAGCAGTCACTTGAGCGGCTGGCTCAGGGCAGAACGACCCTGACCATCGCGCACAGGCTTTCAACCGTTAAAAACGCCGATGAAATACTTGTTCTGACTTCAAGCGGAATAGCCGAACGGGGAACCCATAAGCAGCTGATTGAAAAGGGCGGGATATATTCGAGGCTTTACCGCTCGCTGGCTGAATAAAAAGGAGTTGTGTTTTTGGATATAGACGATAATTTTGTTTCGGCGGCGATAGTTACCTATAATAATAAGGAGCAGGCGCCGCAGGCTTGTCGCTCGGTTCTGGAAAACACGGCGGAACGCGCGGTGCGGCTGTATGTTATAGACAACAACTCCTCTGACGGAACGGTTCAGGCGCTTGAAAAGCTTGATGGCTTAACGGTTCTCCGGCAAAGCAAGAACCTCGGCTTCGGAGCAGCGCATAACAAGGTACTCGGAGAAACGCTCGGAAGGTATCACTTTGTTATAAATCCCGATATCAGCTTTTCAGAGGATGTTATTTCCGAAATGTCTGTTTTTATGGACCAAAATCCCGACATTGTTCTCTGCTGCCCGAAAATCCTCAATCCGGACGGCAGCGAGCAGCGGCTGACCTGCCGCAGACCGACCTTTAAACGTCTGTTTTTAGGCAGACTTGCTCCGTTGGGCGCGCCGTTTCGGCGGATAAGAGATGAATATACCTCGCGTGACGGCGACGGCGTCTGCAACCTTGATTTTTGTACAGGCTGCTTTTTTGTGATACGGAGCGAGGTGTTCCGCAGGCTCGGCGGCTTTGACGAACGGTATTTTATGTATCTTGAGGACGCTGACCTTACTCTGAGGGCAAAGGACTTCGGCAGAACCGTAATTGCGCCGCAGTTCTCTGTTACTCACGAATGGAACAGAGAAAGTGCTAAAAAGCCGCGGTATTTCTTTATCCATCTTATGTCCTGTTTTAAATTTCTTTATAAATGGAGGAAGCATAAATGAAACTTATGATAACCGGCAGTCACGGTCAGCTCGGAAACGAGCTTATCTCCTGCCTGAAAAGCGGGAGGAGCGAAATAGGCGATATTCCCCCGCAGCTTTCGGACTGCGAGATTTTCCCGGTTGACATCGACGAGCTTGATATAACCGACCTTTCGGCTGTTCGGAAATATATCGGCGAAAAAAAGCCGGATGTTATTATAAACTGCGCCGCTATGACTAACGTTGACGGCTGCGAAACCGCTTTGCAGACCGCTTTCCGCGTCAATGCGCTCGGCGTTCGCAATCTCGCTGTCTGCGCTGAGGAGACGGGAGCCAAGCTTATCCACGTTTCAACCGATTATGTTTTTTCGGGCGACGCCCAAAAGCCGTATGCCGAATGGGATACCGTAAATCCGCAGAGCGTTTACGGCGCGTCAAAGGCGCTCGGAGAAAAATATGCCCTGAGCTTCTGCCGCCGCAGCTTTATTGTCCGAACCTCCTGGCTTTACGGCTATATAGGCAAAAACTTTGTTAAAACGGTACGCAGAGTTTTAAGGGAACGCGGAGGTATGACGGTAGTCAACGACCAGCGCGGCAATCCGACCAACGCAAACGACATTGCGCATCATTTGCTGCTGCTCGCCGTTACAGAGGAATACGGAATTTATCACTGTACCGGGTCGGGAGAATGCACCTGGTTTGAGTTCGCCCGCAAAATAGCCGAGCTTTCGGGGTTCGACCCCGAAACAGTCAAGCCATGCACCTCGGAGGAATACCCCACCCCCACAAAGCGCCCGGCTTATTCCTCGCTCAGAAATTTAGCGCTTGAATGTACCGTAGGAGACAATATGCGTGACTGGCAGGACGCCATTAAAGAATATATATCAAAAGTGGAGGACTAATTATGAAAACCTATCTTGTAACCGGAGGAGCCGGATTTATCGGTTCAAACTTTGTTATCTATATGCTCGGAAAGTATAAGGACATCCGCATTGTCAACGTTGACAAGCTCACCTATGCGGGAAATCTTGAGAACTTAAAGAGCGTTGAAAACGACCCGCGTTACCGCTTTGTTCAGGCGGATATCTGCGACCGCAAGGCTATTGAGGCGCTTTTTGCCGAGGAAAATATCGATTATGTTGTAAACTTTGCGGCTGAAAGCCACGTTGACCGCTCAATAAGCAATCCCGAAATTTTCGTTAAGACCAATGTTGAGGGAACCGTCAATATGCTGCAATGCGCCAAAAATGCCTGGCAGACCGGTGACGACACCTACCGAGACGGCGTTAAATACCTTCAGGTTTCAACCGACGAGGTTTACGGCTCTCTCGGTGAGACCGGATTCTTCACCGAAACTACTCCGCTTGACCCCCACTCCCCCTACTCTGCCTCAAAGGCAAGCGCGGATTTCTTCGTTAAGGCTTTCGGAGATACTTATAAATTCCCGGTTAATATTACCCGCTGCTCCAACAACTACGGTCCCTACCAGTTCCCCGAAAAGCTTATTCCGCTTATTATGAACAACACTCTCAATCACCGCGACCTGCCGGTATACGGCGACGGTATGCAGATACGCGACTGGCTTTATGTTGAAGACCACTGCAAGGCTATCAATATGGTTATTACCGGCGGCGTTCCGGGTCAGGTATATAATGTCGGCGGTCATAACGAGCGCCCGAATATATTCATAGTAAAGTCTATTATCGAGTATATAAAGGAAAATGTTGATGAAACCGTCGGCGAGCATATGATTAAATACGTTACCGACCGCAAGGGTCACGACCGCCGTTACGGAATTGACCCGCAGAAGATAAAGGACGCTCTCGGCTGGTATCCGGAAACCTGCTTCGAGGTCGGAATTAAAAAGACCTTAAAATGGTACCTCGATAACCGCGATTGGGTAGAAAACGTTACAAGCGGCGCTTATCAGAACTATTATGAAACAATGTACAGCGGAAAGAAGGAGCTTTAATGGGTAAGTTTAACTTTATTAAAACCTCAATAGACGGTGTTGTTATCGTTGAGCCGACCGCCTTCGGCGACAGCCGCGGATATTTTATGGAAACCTATCAGCGCGAGGATTTTTATAACGGCGGTATAAAGGTCGATTTCGTTCAGGATAACCAGTCGATGTCAACAAAGGGCGTTCTGCGCGGTCTGCATTTTCAAAAGCAGTATTCTCAGTCCAAGCTGGTTCGCTGCATACGCGGCGAGGTATTTGACGTTGCCGTTGACCTGCGCCCTGGCTCCGAGACCTACGGCAAATGGGAGGGAGTTCTGCTTTCTGCCGAGAACCGCCGCCAGTTTTTCATTCCGAAAAACTTCGCCCACGGCTTTTTGGTGCTTTCGGACGAGGCGGAATTTGTTTACAAGGTTGACGACTTCTATCACCCGAACGACGAGGGCGGACTTATGTGGAACGACCCCGAAATAGGAGTGGAATGGCCGATACCGGAGGGTATGGAAATAAAGCTTTCCGATAAGGACAAGCTTCACCCGCCGTTTTCTCAGCTGAAAATGATGTAAAAATTACTGCTGCGGTTTTTAAACCGCCGGCGAAATAAATTCGGGCGGAGGGCTTTTGTTCTCCGCCCGATATCTGTAAAAAATCAATTTTGGTTTATCGGAAATCGAGGTAATCCCAAGTGGAGCAAACAGATATATTTGCAACGGAAAAAATAAGCAAAATCCTGTTTAAGCTTGCGCCGCCGGTTATGCTGGCGCAGCTTATTCAGGCGCTTTACAATATTGTGGACAGCCTTTTTGTCGGCAGATATTCCGATTCCGGACTTACCGCCCTTTCTATCATTTATCCGATGCAGCTTTTAATGATTGCCTTTGCCGTAGGAACCGGAGTAGGAATAAATACGGTTATGTCGGCAAGACTCGGCACGGGCAACCGCAGGCAGGCTGATGAGTATGCCGGAGTCGGAACGCCGCTTGCAATAGCGCTGTGGTTTTTATTTGCCGCCGTATGTTATCTGATTATGCCCTTTTATGCAAGAATGTCCACCGGCTCCGAGGCTGTTATCAGGGATGTTATTGTATACGGCAGAATTGTTTGTATATTCAGCTTCGGGCTGTTTGCCGAAAGCGTTTGGACAAAGATTCTGCAATCAAACGGCGATATGAAAACCCCGATGATAGCGCAGATTATCGGCGCGGTTACAAATATCATTTTAGACCCAATACTGATTTTCGGATTGTTCGGACTGCCGGAAATGGGCATTGCCGGAGCGGCTGCCGCAACCGTTATCGGGCAGATAGCTGCGGCTCTTGCCGTTATGAAAAAAGGATTTCGCAAATCCCCGGCGGCAGGTGTTTACCCTCACCATATCGCCGAAATTTTCCGTCTCGGCGTTCCGAGCATACTGATGCAATCGGCATACACCTTTTACATACTGGGACTCAATCTGATTTTGGCAGGCTTCTGCGATCAGGCGGTTACCGCTCTGGGGCTTTATTATAAATGGCAGACGTTTTTCTTCATTCCCCTCGGTGCAATGCAGACCTGCATTGTTCCAATCATCAGCTATAATTATGCATCGGGAAATATTGAGCGCTGCAAAAAAACGCTGGCGGACGCCGTTTTATTCGGGCTTGCGCTGATGGCGCTCGGAACGGTTTGCTTTGTTTTCTTTCCGACGCAAATGCTGCGTGTTTTCACAAATGACGCACTCGTTATTAAAATCGGGAAAGTCGGGTTTCGTTTTGTCGGAATAAGCTTCTTGCCTATGGTCACTTCTCTGATATTCCCGGTATTTTTCCAGGCGGTAGGCTCCGCTCTGAAAAGTTCCGCACTGACAGTAATACGGACAGTTCTGCTGTTCGTTCCGCTCGGCTATATCTTCTCCCGGTTCGGGCTTAATCTGTTTTGGCTTACCTTTCCGGTAACAGAGCTGCTGACAAGCGCCGCAGGCGCGGTGTTCTACCGGCATTTTCTCAAAAACAGCTATACCGTCAACACATAATTGCCGCCGATTCCCGGTTCGGTATTGCAGCCATACCGCTCGCCGCGCTTATAGCGTTTTCCCGGCTGTATCTTTTCGTTCACTTCCCGACCGACGTGCTGTTTTCGGTTATTATGGGAATTGCTATCGGATTCGCGGTATGGAAAACAGGAGGAAGCATAATAGACAAAATTCCCTGCTTACAGAAAGTATAGATTAAAAATCCGGGGTTCCGTATAGCGGAGCCCCGGATTTTATCATTATATTCGGTTTTATTCAGCCTTTTCCCCGGCAGTCTCCTCAGCAGGAGTTTCCGGCTGAGAAACGGACTGTTCAACCGGCGTTTCGGGCTGAACGGCTGTCTCCTGCGGCGCAGCATTTTCCTGCGGCGCGGCTGTCGGCTGAGGTACAGCATTCTGCTGCGGCATAAAGTTCTGCTGCGGCGCAGCTGCGTTTTGCTGCTGAACCGGCGCCGCCGGAGCAAAGCCCTGAGCTGCCGCCTTTTGCTTTTTAGCCGCCGAACGAATTGGAGCTATGCAGCCGACAACGCAAAGACCGATGCTTATTAAAAGGTTGGAAATATAGCTTGACGCAATATCGCCGTCGGAAAGGAATGTATAAGCATAGCGGACGGAGGTGAAAAAGCCCACCGTATAATCAATATCGCCGTTTTTATACCATTCCTTATAAGCCTCATAAACATCCTGAGCAAGGCAGAGATACCAGGCAAGCAGTATAACAATCGCCGCCATAACGACCGAAATCACTATTCCGTACTTGCTTTCGCGCTTTGCAAACAGCCTGTATCCTACAAAGGCACAGCTTACGCTTATAAGTCCGCTTACTGCCGCAAGATAGCCGACCTGCCACAAAATCCAATAGACCAGACCGCCTATCAGCGCGAACAGAAACGCGCCGACCGTTCCTGCAAGCTTATTTTCTCCGAAATCGGCTGCAAGCGCATAATTATAAGCCGCAGCGGCATTATCAGCCTGAACCGGCGTCTGAGCATTATTCTCATTCATAATTTTAACCCCTTACGCTTAATTTAAATACAATATACCATAAAGAGCTGATATAGTCAAGAGCGGTAAAGGTCTGTTATCAAAAGCCGGGCGGTTATTCCACCCGGCTTTTAAAAGTTATGCGTCTCTTTATTTGAATACATTTGGCTGTCCGCCTCGGAAATCGCGTCCGCCAACCGGTTCCTTTTAGGCTCAAAAACCGCCGAACCCATTGCAACCATCGGCATCCGGGAATCCTTTTCCCTGTTTTTTCCGATAAGCCGGATAAATTCCGAGTTCAGCTCGGAGATATCCGCCGTATAAATACGGCGGTCGATAATAACGCAGAACTCGTCTCCCCCGATGCGGTAGCAGAGCCCCGCCCTGCCGTATGCCGACTTGAGCGCTTTCCCGACCGATTTTATACACATATCGCCGAAGCTATGACCGTAGCTGTCGTTGATGCTTTTAAAATTGTTGATATCGAAAAACAGCACAACCGCCCGATGCTTTTCCGTTCGAATACGGCTGTCATAGGATTTGCGGTTGAGCAGCCCGGTCAGAGCGTCAACCTGAAGAATCATATTGGAGTGATAGATATAGAAAAGTATCATACCAATGGCTACGGTTATCCATACAATCTTCATTGTATGGTCTATTGCTTGACACATTATTCCGGCAAACACAAAAAGCAAAATCATCGCGAGGGACAGTCCGTTCCGGTTCTGAAAGCGCGTTCCGAACAAAATCACTCTGTAAACAAGGTAAACCGCGCCGAGAAAAATAAATACATAATAGATATAATAAAATTTGCCATGGTAATATCTGTTATTTTTGTCTACATAAAAAATAAACCCGTAAAATACGGATAAGAATTCTAAAATTATATGAACAAAATTCGGGATAAAGAGTCCTATTTTCTTCTTTGCGGGATAAAACGCATTTGCGAACGCCATCGGAATAACCGGCGCCAGCGAAAGCTCGGTAAATTTAACTATGATATGCAAAGTTCTCGCCGAAGAATCAAGAGAATCGAGAACAACTCCGGCACATTCCAATACAGCTCCCAGCATTACCATCAGCGCGGTAACGGCTATTCCGGTTTTCTCGGATTTTTTCAGAGTTCTGTTTTTATCTATCAGCAAAAGCAGTATGAGCATTGAAAACAAGGTCATAATTATTGCTGCAAAATAGAATTTCAATGCCCGCACCCTTTTTCTCAGCTTAATTTACAGCCGCCCATTCGCAAACAGTTACGCAGTTTTTCCCTTTATCCTTTGAATTATATAATGCCTTGTCCGCCTTGTCAATAGCCTCATGCGCCGTTATTCCCGACGTATCCTTTATAACGCAGACTCCGGCGCTTGCCGTTATCCTGATAATTTTCCCGTTATAAAAAATATTCAGCTTTTCTATTTCTTCTCTTATATTTTCCGCAACAGTCTCCGCATTATGCCCGCACTGCATAATAAGCAGAAATTCTTCTCCGCCCCAGCGGCAGCATTTGCAGTGGTCGCACATAATCCTGAGCGGAACCTTCGCCACCTCGCTCAGAACCTTGTCGCCGCATTCGTGACCGTGCCTGTCGTTTATTTTCTTAAAATCGTCTATATCAAACAGAATCACCGAAATATTCTCGCAGCTTTTGCCGAACGCCTTATCGATATGCTCCTTGATTCCGTACCTGTTATAAAGTCCGGTAAGAGCGTCATGGCGGTATAAATATACATATTTTTCCTTAATATTTTCAAATTGCCGCTGCGTTTCCCGGCGTATACATTCGTTAATCAGCGATATAAGGTAAACCGAGGCGTATAGAAACGGAAACCTCAGCATAAACTCATTTGTATACGAATACATAAGCAGCCCTCTGCCGAATGGCAGCCAGAAGAAAAACAGTATAAGCCCAAGCGCCGAAAGAGAAAACGCGCTGCCCATCTTAACTCCGAGGGTAAGCAGAGCAAAGCTCGGGATAAGACAGATCCATAAAATACTGAAGCCGTTCGGAATACCGCTTACTATAAAAAAGGTAAGCAGTATCATAGCCTCGATACTGAACGACATATAAATGGCATTTTCCCTGACCTTTGAATAACACAAAAGCAAAATATTTAAAAGGCACACAAGCGAAAACAAAAGAGTTGACACCATAAGAATGTATTCGCCGGTGAACAGATTAACAACGCTCATTATAAAAGAGGTCAGAGTCAAAGCAGCGTTAAGGCTGCAAAACGACAGCTTTTTTCTCGGCTTATCTGACGCAACAACCGTTTTCGCACGGCTTATAAGCTTTTGAAATACGTCCCTTACTTTCATTTCTATCCCCATATTACGGCAAAGCCGTTAATACTACAACATTCTCGTTATTATGTTGTAAAAGGTAAAATATTATATATATACCTTGAACTTTATCATATTTTATCATATGTTCCGAAAAAACGCAACATATTCGTTATTATGTTGCAAAACATTCTGTCGGATTGCTTTATATTAACAAATTCACACAAATTATTTTATTCTTTCGGCAATCCGGCATTTTTTACCTCGGAATATCCCGAAGTATACTGTAAATTTAGATTTAAGGCATAGAAAAACAAAGCCCTTTACGCAATTTGAAATTTAGAAAAAGGGCTTGCTTTTTTATGCCTTAATTTTATCGGAACAGTAATTATATTCTGAAAAACGCTTGTTTTTTCATAGAAAAACCCGTATTCGATTTATGTATAAAAAATTTTTTTACAACATAATAACGATTATGTTGTAAACCGTGACTTTTACATAATCAGCCGCATATTTTCCATACGTCTGCGATGCTCTAAGCCGGTTGAAATAATATAAATCCGGGTTGTGTTAATGCTTGAGTGACCGAGAATATCGGCTAACTTTGCGATATCCTTTTCCAAGCGGTAAAACACGCGGGCGAACAGGTGGCGCAGATTATGCGGAAAGACCTTTTGCGGATTGACGTTTGCTTCCTCGCACAGCGATTTCATTTCGCGCCAGATGTTGGTGCGGCTCAAGGGCTTTCCCGTCCGCGTTACAAATATCATACCGCTTTCAATATGCTGTTTCGCCGCATAGCGGAGCAGCTTTTGCTTTAGCTCCTTAACGATAAAGACCGAGCGTGTTTTCGACTTGCAGCTTACCGTCGCTTCGCCGCGTTTTGCCGCCTCAACCGTTATATATTGCAGTTCGCTGACGCGTATTCCCGTTCCGCAGATTGTCTGTAAAATAAGTCCGAGCCGCTCGTTATGCCGCCGCTCTGCAGTTCGGCAAAGGCGCGCGTATTCCGCCTTTGTAAGCTCCTTTTCTTCGGGACAATACACCTGCTGCTGCAATTTTAAGGATTTCACCTTCAGGTCGCCCCAGCCCAAAAAACCGAAAAGGCTGTTTAAGCTCGCAAGCGCCGAATTAACGCTGCGGACGGCGTAATTCTCCTGCAAATGCCTTTTATAGGCAATAACCGTTTCCTTTGCAAGCCCGGATCCGCCGGCAAAGTCCGCGAACGCTCTGACGTCTCGCAGGTATTTTTCGGTCGTCGCCGCGCTTCTTTCGTTTAAAATAAGGTATTTTTTAAATTGTCCGATTTCCGAGCTGCTTAAAAATCTCTCTTTCACATAATTACCTCCGGATTTTTTTATTATTTTACCCGAAAAAGCCGTTATGTTGAGAAAATTCAAAAATTTTAACGCTGTTCAGCTTGCCTTTTCTATTTGCTTTTTAAGCTTTCCGATTATTCTTTTCTCAAGCCGGGAAATATAAGACTGCGAAATGCCGAGAACGTCCGCGACCTCCTTCTGAGTATATTCGCGGCAGCCTCCCATCCCGAACCTCATTTCCATTATCTGCCGCTCGCGCGCCGAAAGATTTCCGACAAGCATTTGCAAAAGATTGCGCTCGTCCTCCTGCTCTATTCCTCTGCCGACCTCCTCGCCGTCGCTTCCGAGAACATCGGAAAGCAGCAGCTCGTTGCCGTCCCAGTCTATATTAAGCGGCTCGTCTATTGAAACCTCGTTGCGCAGAGATGAGGTTTTTCTCAGAAACATCAGTATTTCATTTTCAATACAACGCGAAGCATATGTCGCAAGCTTTATATTCCTGTCGGGACAGAATGTATTGACAGCCTTGATAAGACCTATCGTTCCTATCGATACCAAATCCTCAACATTGCCGCCGGCGGTGTCGTATTTTTTCGCGATATACACGACAAGACGCAGATTATGCACTATAAGCTCCTCGCGGGCGCTGCCCGTCCCCGATTCAAGCAGCTCCTGCTCGCGTTCGGCGGAAAGCGGCGGCGGCAGGGTTTCGGGGCCGTTTATGTAATGAACAGGTCTTATTATATGCAGTTTTAAAAGTATTTTTGCAAAAATCACTTGCAGACTCATATCGAACACTCCGTTATTCTATAATTTTCGGGTCTATAACGGCGGAAAAATCTCCGCCCATAGGGGTTTTGGAAATTGCCAGTATCGGTCTGGAAAGCTCGGTTGTTTTATCGCCGCACACAATGCACGCCTTATCGCAGCGGTAGCCCTCAAGAACGCCGCCTCCGCTTACGGTTGAACAGGGTATAACCCTGTATCTCCTCGCAATGTCGTCCTGCGTTTTTCCCTCAAGCAGCGGTTCGGCGACTGCCCTGTCGGCGACTATCACCTCGGACGTTCCGAATGAGTCCTCAAGAGAGTTACCGGTATCGGCGATAGCCGTAAAGCTGCTGCTGGAGCTGTCCCAATAAACCCTTATTTCACATTTTTCGGCAGCAGCGCCCCTTTTTCCGAGAACCGTTCCCGCAAGCAGGATTATGAAATAGGCGGCAACCGATACTCCTATCAGAAAAAGCGGCGAAATATTGAGATAAACCACCGAATTCCTTATTATAAGACCGTTCGGATGAATAAGCTGCCAAATTCCGAGCATCGCTCCGGCATACCCTGCCGAAACGGCAAAGAAAACCGCAGCAGCCCTGAGATACCGGCGGATACCCCCGAAACCAAACGAAGCAAGAGTTATAACGGCGCATATTGCAAGCCTTATAAGCAGCTCCAAAGCGACATTAAGCTCAGGAAGGAAAAGCGTAAGCGAGGAGGCTCCCCCAATCGCCGCGCCGAGGAGCTGTCTGCCCAGTCCCGTTCCGGTTTTGACAAGCCGCGCGGTCAGGGAAATCAGAAAATAATCCACGGCAAAATTCAGTAAAAAAAGAATATCCGCATATACGGTCATATGTATCTGCTCCCAAAGGAATTTTTCGGTTCTTATCGGCGTCAGCTAACCGAAACAGTACATTCATTATAACCCCGATAAACCGAATAATTTGTTGAAAAAAGGCTTGCGGCGCAAAGTTTTTTAAAAATTTTTCCCTGAGGCGCAATGCTTTCCGAAACGCAAAAAGATTATACGGCGGTCGTTTTTCGCCCTCAAAAACCGCACAGCTGCGCCGGTTCTACTGCCGGTAGAGAGATTTTTTACCACTCTACCGGGCAATTTTCATTTTATAGAATCGAAAATCGCAAAAGTTTGATGATTTTTTTGCGCAAAGTATGTATAATGGCAATATCAAAAAAGCAAAAGCGCCGCATGGCGCAAGACAAAAGGAGAACATCTCAAATGAATTATCAGATAATAACCGATTCCTGCGCAAATCTTACCGATAAACAAATAGCCGATTACGATCTCAAAATACTCTCCCTTAAATACTGCGTTTCCGGCAAGGAATACGACAGCTATATTCCCGGAGAAAAAACCGATAACAAGAAAATTTTCCAGATGCTCAGAGAAAAGGAAAAAATAACAACCTCGCTTGTTTCGCGCGAAGAATGCGACAGGGTTATAATTCCGGTTCTTGAAAGCGGAACGGACGTATTGCTTATAGTATTTTCCTCAGGACTTTCCGGCTCATATCAAAATGTTAAAAATGCCTGCGAGGATTACCGCGAGCAGTTCCCGGAGAGAAAGATAATTGTTGTTGACAGTCTTTGCGCCTCCCTCGGTCTCGGACTTGCGGTTCACTATGCCGCAGCGCTCAAGGCGGACGGTAAATCAATGGAGGAGGTTGCCGAATGGATCGAAACCAACAAGCTGCATATCTGCCATAAGTTCACGATAGACGACCTTTTTTTCCTCAAGCGCGGCGGCAGGCTTTCAGGCTCCGGCGCTATGCTCGGAACGCTGCTCGGAATAAAGCCCATGCTTCATAATGCGGACGACGGAAAGCTTTATGTTACCGGAAAGGTTCGCGGAAGAAAGGCGTCGATTAACGCGCTTATTGACGATGTAGGAACAGGAAACGATATAGAAAATCAGGCTGTTTTTATCGTTCACGGCGACTGCGAAGACGACGCAAATTATATTGCCGAGGAAATCAGGCGCCGCTATAAGGTCAAGTCAATCACCATAAACTGTCTCGACCCGGTAATCGGTTCGCATTCCGGTCCCGGAACGCTTGCTGTTTTCTATCTCGGAGACAAGCGTTAAAAAAATCTTAAATTTTAAAATCAAGCTCCGGTGTTGCATTTTCCGCCGCAGTATGATATGATATAGCCCGTATCATCTGAAAAGAGGGCTTTGCGAATGGAGTTTTTTCTGAGCCTCGGAAATTTCTTGAGAAAATTTTTCCGGGGCTTTCATAAGGGCTATATATGGGCGAAAAAATATAATGTGTTTTATCTTTTTCTCGGTCTGTTCGCGCCTAAAAAGACATATAAGGAAACCGAGAACCGCTACCGTTACGGAATTATAGTCTGCGCGAGAAACGAAGAAAAGGTTATCGGCAACCTTATAGATTCGATAAATTCCCAGAGCTATCCGAGGGAATACACCGAAATATTCGTCGTCGCCGACAACTGCACAGACAGCACGGCTGAAATATGCCGCAGCAAGGGCTGCACGGTTTATGAAAGGCACGACCCTGAGCACGCGCGCAAGGGCTACGCCATGCAGTATCTTTTTGAACAGATAAAGCGCGACCGCGGCATAGAAAGCTTTGACGGATATGTCGTTTTCGACGCCGATAATCTGCTGCACCCCGAATTCATGACCGAGCTTAACAAGGCGTTTGATACGGGCGCCGGGGTTGTCGTCGGTTACAGAAACACCAAAAATTTCGACCGCAATTTTATTTCCGCCGGATACGGAATACATTTTATGCGCAGCGTTGTAACCTATCACCGGCCGCGCGTATGGCTGCATACGAGCACTCATATTGCCGGAACCGGCTTTGTTATAGCCTCGCGGCTTATGAAGGAAGGCTGGAAATACACCTGCCTTACGGAGGACACTCAGTTTACCCTCAACAGCGTTGCCGCCGGAGAATATATCGCCTTCTGCGAGGACGCGGAGTTCTTCGACGAGCAGCCCTATGAGCTGAAGGTTATGGCAAGACAGCGGATACGCTGGATAAAAGGACGTATGTATTCGTTCTTTACTACCTTTTGGGGACTTTTTAAGGGTATTTTCACAAAGGGACTCAAGGGCTTTGCCTGCTACGATATGATATGCTACGCCTTTCCGGGAAGCACCTATTATGCTTTCCGGCAGCTGCTTATACCGCCGGTAAAGTTTATTTTATCTCGGCTTTGGGCGCTTTTTGTCGGAAGTGCGGCAGTTTCGGCTCACAGTCCCCGGAGAACTCTCTGGATAGCACTGTGGGTTATAATTGAGCCGTATCTGCGCAGCTATCTGAGAAAGTTTATAAAGGGTGCGCTTGTCGTACTGAGAGAAAGACCGCATATACGCTGCTCCGGAGCAAAGCTTGTTTTCTATACGCTTGCATTTCCCTGGTTTGACACCGTAGGTCCGTTTCTTGCGGTTGCTGCGCTGTTTGCCCGCGCTCAATGGAAACCTATTAAGCATGACGCGGCAATTTCAATAGACCAGCTGGGGCTTTCTGAGGAAGAAAATCAGGCGGTTACAAAATAATCCGACGGTTGCATTATAAAGCAGTATTTTTAAGAATTATAAGGCGGCGCCGCAGCAAAGATTTAAAATTTCTCTGCTGCGGCGCCGCTTTGCCCCTAAACGGCTTTTACGGGGGGCAGGGTTCAGTTGAGTACGCCTATTACCTCAAGCGGTGAAATCGATTTTTCGTTCTTTACAGCCTCAAGATGCAGATGCGCCTTATCGGCACACTCTCCCGGAACTGTTCCTACCGTTCCTATCGAATCGCCCATTTTCAGCTTCTGACCGGCGGAAACGACTATATTATCCAAGCCGCAGTAGCGGAAAACAACTCCGTTGGAATGAGCTACGGTAACATAGTTTCCCAAAACCGCGCTTTGCTCTATGGCGGTCACCTCGCCGTCCGCCGAGGCATAAACGGCGGTACCGGCATCGCAGCCGATATCAATAGCCGAATGCAGACGCAGGTCGTTATATGTGGCTGAAAATTGCAGCGCCGTATCGCTGAAATCCTTTATTATTTCTCCCTTGACCGGGAGAATCATTGCCTGCTCGGGCTCGCTGTACGGAACATCGCTGACGCTGTTTTCCGTAGGCTCGGCGGCAGGCTCAGGCTGAGACTGCGGAGTGTCGGTTATACTATTATCATATGACGATGAGGTATCGGGATATGACGGTTTTGCCGGTTCTGAGCTTTCTGTCCGGGAATTATCGGGATTTACCGTTTGGGGACCGGAATTTTTAGAGACTCCTGCCCAAACCGCCGCTCCTATCGCCAAAATGCATCCTGCCGACGCTATAAACAATACTGTTTTACGGTTTTTTCTATTTTTCGGGGTTTCATAAAATTTCATATTTGCTGCTCCCTTTCTTTTCTCGCTGCTTTCTTATTATGTATGGCTTTTCAGAATTTTATTCAAAAATCAAGCTCCCTTTTCCCGCCAAAAAATATAAAATTAAAATATAAAATTAAAGAATTATTCATACTGTCGTAAAAATTACACTTTATAATAGGCTTGTACTCGAAAGGGAGCCGCACCCTTTGAGTATGGTTTCTCCAAAGAAACCTTTCTTCTGGAGAAATTCTCTCCTCAAACCCCTTAAAACAGAAAGCAGCCGCGAAAGCGGCTGTTTTCTGTTTTTATTCCTCTTTTTTGTCGGTTTTCGGAGAATTTTAAAAAATTTTAAAAAAATCTTGACACACCTGCCTGTTTGGCGTATAATAATGAATTACTGATAATGATGGGGAAAAGTGCGCTTTTTTCGGGTAACCGCTGTTTAATATGCACAAAATCCCGTTATTTTACGTACCTTACGGCGCCCTGACGCCGTAAAATATATGGAGGAGTGATTCTAAGCCGATGGAGCCGACTGCTATGGTAAAAGAAGTCCGGATGGGTAAAAACACTCGTATGACATTTTCTAAAATCAATGAGGTTATCGATATGCCCAACCTCATTGAAATTCAGAAGGACTCATACAACTGGTTCGTTACGGAGGGACTGCGCGAGGTCTTTAAGGATATGTCCGCTATAACCGATTACAGCGGTAATCTCATTCTGACCTTTACGGACTATCGTCTCGACAAAGAGCCTAAGTATGACGTTACCGAATGTAAGGCGCGGGACACGAACTATGCCGCACCGCTGCACGTTACTGCCCGCCTGCTCAACAAGGAAACCGGAGAAATAAAGGAAAGCGAGGTCTACATGGGAGACTTCCCGCTTATGACCGAGTCGGGTACCTTTATTATAAACGGTGCGGAACGCGCTATCGTTTCTCAGCTCGTCCGCTCGCCGGGAGTCTATTTTGAGAACACGATAGACCCGAAAACCGGCAAACCGCTTTTTTCCTCCACTATCATACCTAACCGCGGAGCCTGGCTCGAATACGAGACAGCCGTAAGCGACGCGCTGTATGTCCGAATCGATAAAAACCGCAAGCTGCCGATAACAACCTTTATCCGCGCTCTCGGATATAATTCCAATCAGGATATCCGCGAGGCTGTCGGAGAAGAAGAACGTCTGCTTGCGACATTCGATATCGACGAAACAACCAACACCGAGGACGCTCTTGTTGAGGTCTACAAGAAGCTGCGCCCCAACGAGCCTGTTACCATTGAGGGAGCAAAGGCTTATTTAGAGCAGCTTTTCTTTGACCCGCACCGTTACGACCTTTCCCGCGTCGGACGCTATAAATACAACAAAAAGCTTTCTCTTGAAAAGCGTATCAGAAATAAAATTGCCGCTAAGGATATTGTTTCCCCCGCAACCGGCGAAATTCTCGTTGAGGCAGGAGGAAAAATAACCCGCGAGCTGGCTGAGAAAATCGACCGCAGCGGAGTTAAAGAGGTTTATCTGAGCCTGCCCGATTTCCGCGGTATGGAGATAAAGGTTATCTCCAACGGAATGGTTGAGCTGGGCGATTTCGTTGACCTTACCGCCGATGAGCTTGAAGCGCTCGACCGTGAGGGCGTCAACGAGCGCGTCTGCTATGAGTGGCTCAAGAGCATTATCGAGGCAAATCCCGATAAGGAGGAGCTTAAAGCTGCTCTTATTGAGCATCGCGACGATCTTATTCCGAAGCATATAACGGTTGACGATATTCTTGCAACGGTAAACTATTTTATCGGTCTGCCCTACGGAGTCGGAAATACCGACGATATAGACCACCTCGGAAACCGCCGCATCCGCTCTGTCGGTGAGCTTTTGCAGAACCAGTTCCGCATAGGCTTTTCCCGTATGGAGCGCGTTATCCGCGAGAAAATGACTCTCCAGTCCCAGGACACCGAGAGCATTACCCCCGTTTCGATTATCAATAACCGTCCCGTTACTGCGGCTATCAAGGAATTTTTCGGTTCTTCTCCCCTTTCGCAGTTTATGGATCAGACCAATCCGCTCTCCGAGCTTACACATAAGCGCCGTCTTTCGGCTCTCGGACCCGGAGGTCTTTCGCGCGACCGCGCTTCATTTGAGGTTCGTGACGTTCACTATACCCATTACGGAAGAATGTGTCCTATCGAGACGCCTGAAGGACCGAACATCGGTCTTATATCCTATCTTGCAACCTACGCAAAGATAAACAAATACGGATTTATAGAAGCGCCGTTCCGCCCGATAGATAAAGCTACCGGCAGAGTTCTCAACGAGGTTCATTATATGACCGCGGATGAGGAGGACGAATATATAGTAGCTCAGGCGAACGAGCCGCTCAATGATGACGGTACCTTCCGAAATGACAAGGTTCACGTCCGTTATCTTGACTCCTTCCAGGAGGTTGATAAATCCAAGGCTGACTATATGGACGTTTCGCCTAAGATGGTTGTTTCTGTTGCAACCGCGATGATTCCGTTCCTTGAAAACGACGATACAAACCGCGCACTCATGGGTTCAAACATGCAGAAGCAGGCGGTTCCGCTGCTCAAGCCCGAAAATCCGATTGTCGCAACCGGTATGGAATATAAGGCGGCGGTCGATTCCGGAGTTGTTGTTCTTGCAAAGCGCGCCGGAACGGTTGCTTATGTAAGCGCCGATATTATCCGCGTCCGCGCAGAAAACGGCGAAATAGACGAATATCAGCTCATTAAGTTCACCCGCTCCAACCACGGTACCTGCGTAAATCAGAGACCGGTTGTGGTTCACGGGCAGAAGGTCGCCGAGGGCGAGGTTATAGCCGACGGTCCGGCTACCAATAACGGAGAAATTTCCCTCGGAAGAAACGCTCTTATCGGCTTTATGACCTGGGAGGGCTATAACTACGAGGACGCCGTTCTTATCAACGAGCGTCTTGTCCGCGACGATATTTACACCTCTATTCATATTGAGGAGTATGAGGTTGAGTCCCGCGATACAAAGCTTGGACCGGAGGAGATAACCCGCGACATTCCGAATGTCGGCGAGGACGCTCTGAAGGACCTTGACGAGCGCGGAATTATCCGTATCGGCGCAGAGGTTACTGCCGGAGATATCCTTGTAGGTAAGGTAACGCCCAAGGGCGAAACCGAGCTTACCGCCGAGGAAAGACTTCTCCGCGCAATATTCGGAGAAAAGGCGCGCGAGGTTCGCGATACCTCCCTGCGCGTTCCGCACGGCGAATACGGCACAATAGTTGACGTTAAGGTGTTCACCCGCGAAAATTCCTCCGAATTAAGCCCCGGAGTAAACGTTGTTGTCCGCTGCTATATCGCTCAGAAGCGTAAGATTTCGGTCGGAGATAAAATGGCAGGACGTCACGGAAACAAGGGTGTTGTTTCCCGCATACTTCCGAGCGAAGATATGCCTTTCCTGCCGGACGGCACTCCGCTTGACATCGTTCTTAATCCTCTGGGCGTTCCGTCTCGTATGAATATCGGACAGGTGCTTGAGGTTCACTTAGGCTACGCTGCCCGCGCTCTCGGCTGGCATATCTGCACGCCGGTATTCGACGGCGCTCACGAATCCGATATCCGCAAATGCTTTGATATGGCGGAGAAGTACACCAAGAGCGAGGAATATCCCGACCGCAATACCGCAGGAATAGATTTCTCGCGTATTCACTTTACTCAGGACGCCAAAACTCAGCTTTACGACGGACGTACCGGAGAGCCGTTTGATAATCTCGTAACCGTCGGTTATATGTATTATCTCAAGCTGCATCACCTTGTTGACGATAAAATTCACGCCCGTTCCACCGGTCCTTACTCGCTTGTTACTCAGCAGCCGCTCGGCGGTAAAGCTCAGTTCGGCGGTCAGCGTTTCGGAGAAATGGAGGTTTGGGCGCTGGAGGCTTACGGCGCTGCCTATACTCTTCAGGAAATACTCACGGTTAAGTCGGACGATGTTGTCGGACGAGTTAAGACCTATGAGGCGATAGTCAAGGGTCAGAACGTACCGAAATCGGGAGTTCCGGAGTCATTCAAGGTTCTTATCAAGGAATTGCAGTCGCTCGGTCTTGACGTTAAGGTTCTCGACCATGACAACAACGAAATCGATCTGCGTCAGAATTTTGACGATGACGACGATATAGGTCTCGCTCCTCCCCCGGCGGAAGATAATTACGACGATTCGGATTTGAACGGTTTCGGATATGAGGATGAAAACGGCGACGCTATTGCCGACGACGAGTTTGCCGATGACGAGGCGGACGACGGCGACGGTTTTGACGAAACCGATGACTCAGAAGAAAATATGTAACGGAGGGCATTATGGAAGGAATTGAATTTGAATCAATAAAAATCGGTCTTGCGTCTCCCGAACAGATCAGAGCATGGTCTCACGGCGAGGTAACCAAGCCTGAGACTATCAACTACCGTACCCTCAAGCCGGAAACCGGAGGCCTTTTCTGCGAACGCATCTTCGGGCCTCAGAAGGACTGGGAGTGCCACTGCGGAAAGTATAAGCGTATCCGCTATAAGGGCAAGGTCTGCGAGCGCTGCGGCGTTGAGGTAACACGCTCCAAGGTCCGCCGCGAGAGAATGGGCTCTATTGAGCTTGCGGCCCCGGTATCGCACATCTGGTATTTCAAAAACATCCCGTCCCGTATGGGCGCGGTGCTTGATATTTCCCCTAAGGCTTTGGAGCAGGTGCTGTATTTCTCGCGCTATATCGTAACCGACCCCGGTTCGACTCCGCTTGAGAAAAAGCAGCTGCTTAATGAAAGCCAATATAATGATATGCGCGAGAAGTATGAAAATGACTTTGAAGCCGGAATGGGCGCAGAGGCAATCAAAAAGCTTCTCAGCGAAATCGACCTTGAAAAATCCTGCGCAGACCTGCGCGAGGAGTTAGAGGGCTCAACCGGTCAGAAACGCGCACGCATAATCAAGCGCCTTGAGGTGCTGGACGCTTTCCGCGTTTCCGGAAATAAGCCCGAATGGATGATTCTTGACGTTATTCCGGTTATTCCGCCGGATATCCGCCCAATGGTTCAGCTCGACGGCGGACGTTTCGCGACGAGCGACCTTAACGACCTTTACCGCCGCGTTATCAACCGCAACAACCGCCTGAAAAGACTTCTTGAGCTTCATGCTCCCGATATAATCGTCAGGAACGAAAAGCGTATGCTCCAGGAGGCTGTTGACGCGCTGATAGACAACGGCCGTCGCGGCAAGCCCGTTACAGGACCCAACAACCGCGCGCTCAAGTCTCTTTCAGATATGCTTAAAGGTAAGCAGGGACGTTTCCGTCAAAACCTGCTCGGTAAGCGTGTTGACTATTCCGGACGTTCGGTTATCGTTGTAGGACCGGAGCTTAAAATGTACCAGTGCGGTCTGCCTAAGGAAATGGCGCTTGAGCTGTTCAAGCCGTTTGTTATGAAACGCCTTGTTGAAACAAAGCAGGTTCAGAATATCAAAACCGCGCGCAAAATGGTTGACCGCGCATCTGCGGAGATTTGGGACGCTCTCGAAATGGTTATCAAGGAGCACCCCGTTCTGCTCAACCGCGCTCCTACACTTCACCGTCTCGGTATTCAGGCATTTGAGCCGGTATTGGTTGAGGGCAAGGCGTTAAAGCTCCATCCGCTGGTTTGTACCGCATACAACGCCGACTTTGACGGCGACCAGATGGCTGTTCACGTTCCCCTTTCGGCTGAGGCTCAGGCAGAGGCACGCTTCCTTATGCTGGCGGCAAACAATCTGCTCAAGCCCTCGGACGGAAAGCCGGTTGCCGTTCCGACGCAGGATATGGTTCTCGGTTCTTATTACCTCACTCTGGTAAAATCGGACGAACCCGGAGCAAACAAGGTTTTCCGCGATAAAAACGAAGCCATTATGGCTTACAGCGACGGAATTGTAGGACTTCACGCGCCGATACGCGTCCGTATGACAAACGACGAAGGCAAGAGCAGACTGGTATGGTGTACCGTCGGATTTATAATATTCAACGAATCAATACCGCAGGATCTCGGCTTTGTTGACCGTTTCGACCCGGAGCACGCGCTTGACCTTGAATGGACCTTCTCGCTCAAGGATCCCTCGCGCAAAACCGTTGAGTCCAACGACGAAATTATTCAGAATAAGGTTGGCAAAAAGCAGCTCGGCAAGATAATCGACCGCTGCATAGAGCTTCACGGAACAAGCCGTTCCGCCATTGTTCTCGATAAGATTAAAGCGACCGGCTTTAAGTATTCGACAAAGGGCGCCATTACCGTTGCGGTTATAGATGCCGTTATTCCTGAGGCTAAGCGCACGATAATCGCCGACGCCGAGCGTCAGATAGACGAAATCAACTCCTATAAGGAAATGGGACTTCTCACAGACGAGGAAAAGAGCCAAAAGGTTATCCAGGTCTGGAACGATGCAACAGAGGATGTTGCCGACGCTCTGAAGGGCAACCTTGATGAGTTCAACCCCATCTTTATGATGGCGGACTCCGGCGCCCGCGGCTCCATGAGCCAGATTCGTCAGCTCGCCGGAATGCGCGGACTTATCGCCAATACTGCCGGTAAGGTTATCGAGGTTCCGATACGCGCGAACTACCGCGAGGGTCTTAATGTTCTCGAATACTTCATTTCCTCCCGCGGAGCCAGAAAGGGCCTTGCCGATACGGCTTTGCGTACCGCCGACTCCGGATATCTTACCCGCCGTCTCGTTGACGTTGCGCAGGATGTTATCGTCCGTGAGGACGACTGCGGCACCAAGGAAGGGCTTACCGTATTCGATATCAAGGACGGCAACAATATCCTTGAGCCTCTCAGCGAACGTCTTATCGGACGTTATCTGCTGCACGACGCGGTAAATCCGAAAACCGGCGAGGTTATCTGGTTTGCGGACGATATTCCCGGCTTTGATAACAGCGGTATAGTAAGCGCCGCCGGCGCAAAGGCTATTGTTGATGCCGGAATTGACCATATTGACATCCGTTCCTCCCTCACCTGCCACAGCCACCACGGCGTATGCCGCAAGTGCTACGGTACCAACCTTGCTACAAACAAGCCGGTAACCGTAGGAGAGGCGGTCGGTATCGTTGCGGCTCAGTCCATCGGCGAACCCGGTACTCAGCTTACAATGCGTACCTTCCACACCGGCGGTATCGCGAGCACCGAGGATATCACTCAGGGTCTTCCCCGCGTTGAAGAGCTTTTCGAGGCGCGCAGACCTAAGCATTGCGGTATAATCGCCAAGATTTCCGGAACGGTCACATTTACCGAGGAAAAGAAGAGCAACGTTGTTATAATCGCCGGAGAAAACGGAGAATCCGAAAAGATTGTTCTGCCTTACGGCGCGCATACGCTTGTTGCCGACGGAGATTACGTCAAGGCGGGCGACTCGATAGTTCCCGGAGCCAAGTATCCGCAGGATATTTTGGAGGCTCAGGGCGCAGGAGCCGTTCAGGAGTATATCATAGCCGAAATTCAGAACGCTTACCGCACGCAGGGCGTTGATATCAACGATAAGCATATCGAAATTATCATTCGCCAGATGATGCGCAAGAATGTTATCACGAATCCCGGCTCGACAGACCTGCTTGAGGGTCACCAGTATGAATATAAGGAGATAAAAGAGGCTAATGACAAGGTAGCTGAGCGCATTGCCGCAGGCGAGGAAAACCTCAGCCCGGCGGAATACGCGCCTGTTCTGAGAGGTATAACCAAGGCCTCCCTTGCAACCGACTCTTTCCTCTCCGCCGCTTCATTCCAGGAGACCACACGCGTTCTTACCGACGCCGCAATAAACGGCAAGGTTGACCCGCTCTTCGGACTTAAAGAAAACGTTATTATCGGTAAGCTCGTACCTGCCGGAACAGGTATGCGCTGTCCCGAAATAAATCCTCCAGAGGAGGAAAGCGTTTCCGACGCCGCCGACTCCGGTTTGGCCGAGGAGGAGACCGAAGCAGCCGTTTAAGCGCGCTTTCGGCAGTTTAAAGCTTTTTAAAGCCCCGTATGTCAAAAAAATGTTGACATACGGGGCTTTTTGTGTTATGCTATTGTGGTATGCAAAGGCATACTTGTCTTTGCTGCGCAATTTTTTAGGAAAGGAGAGGTGTTACAGTGCCAACGTTTAACCAACTGGTTCGTTCCGGCCGTGAAACAATCGAGAAGAAGGCTAAGGCTCCGGCGCTCCTCAAGGGCTACAACTCTATGAAGCGTACTCAGACCGATAACGATTCTCCTCAGAAGCGCGGCGTATGCACTGCCGTTAAGACTTCAACGCCGAAAAAGCCGAACTCTGCGCTCCGTAAAATCGCGAGAGTACGTCTTTCCAACGGAATCGAGGTTTCCGCCTATATTCCGGGAATCGGTCACAATCTTCAGGAACACAGCGTTGTTCTCATACGCGGCGGCCGTGTAAAGGATCTCCCCGGTGTGCGTTATCACATTATCCGCGGAACCCTTGATACACAGGGTGTTGCGAAGAGGATGCAGGCCCGCTCAAAGTACGGTGCAAAGCGTCCTAAGGCAGGTGCGAAGTAAAAGACGAGCTCTCTAAGCTAAACCCGGCAGCGGCGTAAATTTTTACGCCACGGTTTGTACCCGATAGGGATAAAGCCATTTTTATTTATTCTTATCGGGTGCAAACCCTGCTTGGTGCAAACGGGAAAACGTCACTCGAGTACCGATGATATCATTTTTATGAAGGAGGGAAGTAAAGTGCCAAGAAGAGGCTTTATTGCAAAGCGCGATGTATTGCCCGATCCGATCTACAATTCCAAGACCGTTACAAGGCTTATCAACAACGTTATGCTGGACGGTAAGAAGGGTGTAGCTCAGAAGATAGTATATGGTGCTTTCGACATCATCAGTGAAAAAACAGGAAAGGACCCGCTTGAGGTTTTTGACGCAGCTATGGAAAACGTTATGCCTCAGCTCGAATGTAAGGCTGTCCGTAAGGGCGGCGCAACCTATCAGGTTCCGTTCGATGTCCGCCCCGAAAGAAAGCAGACCTTGGGTCTGCGCTGGCTCACGCAGTTCAGCCGTACCCGCTCCGAGCGCACTATGAAGGAGCGTCTCGCAGCCGAGATTCTCGACGCTGTGAACGGAATGGGCAACGCCGCCAAGAAGCGTGACGAAATGCACAGGATGGCAGAAGCAAACCGTGCGTTTGCTCATTACAGATGGTAATCTGCCGGTTATTTTAACTCGCCTAAAGGCGAAACGGAGGAAAATATGCCAAGAAAAGTATCTCTTGAAATGACAAGAAATATTGGTATTATGGCTCACATTGACGCCGGTAAAACAACCACCACAGAGCGTATCCTGTTCTATACAGGTATAAACCGTAAAATGGGCGAAACCCATGACGGCGCTTCTACCATGGACTGGATGGAGCAGGAGCAGGAAAGAGGTATAACCATAACCTCCGCTGCTACCACCTGCTTCTGGAAGGATCACCGCATCAATATTATCGACACTCCCGGACACGTTGACTTCACCGTTGAGGTTCAGCGTTCTCTGCGCGTTCTGGACGGTTCTGTTACCGTTCTCTGCGCGAAGGGCGGTGTTGAGCCGCAGTCTGAGACCGTTTGGCGTCAGGCTGACGAATACCAGGTTCCGCGTATGATATATATCAATAAGATGGATATTATGGGCGCGGACTTTTACCATGTTCTCGATATGATCCGTGAGCGCTTTAACTGCAACGGAGTTCCGATTCAGCTGCCCATCGGTTCTGAGGACACCTTCCGCGGTATCGTAGACCTTGTCAATATGGACGCGGAAATTTATTATGATGACCTCGGAAAGGACGTCAGACACGAGCCTATTCCGGAGGATATGGTTGAGCTTGCAGAAAAATATCATACCGAGCTTATCGAGCATATCGTTGAGCAGGATGAGGAATTGATGGAAAAATACTTTGAGGGCGAGGAACCCTCGGTAGAGCAGATCAAGAAAATCATCCGTCAGTCAACGATAGCCAATAAGATGGTTCCGATAACCTGCGGCACATCTTACCGCAACAAGGGCGTTCAGCCGCTGCTCGACGCGATTGTTGACTATATGCCCGCCCCGACTGATATTCCGTCCATCCGCGGAACAAACCCCGAAACCGGCGAGGAGGAGGACAGACATGCCTCCGATTCAGAGCCGTTCTCGGCGCTTGCATTTAAGATTGCCACCGACCCGTTTGTCGGAAAAATCTGCTTTTTCAGAGTTTATTCCGGTACGGTAGACGCCGGCGCCGGAGTTTACAACTCGGTTAAGCAGAACCGCGAAAGAATGGGACGTATTCTTCAGATGCACGCTAACCACCGCGAGGATATAGAAACCTGCTATGCAGGAGATATCGCGGCGGCGGTCGGTCTTAAAAACACGACTACCGGCGACACCCTCTGCGATGAAAAGCATCCGGTTATCCTTGAATCAATGAACTTCCCGGAGCCTGTTATCCGCGTTGCCATCGAACCCAAGACCAAAGCAGGTCAGGAAAAGATGGGCATTGCGCTTGCAAAGCTCGCCGAGGAGGATCCGACCTTCAAGTGCTATACCGATGAGGAAACCGGTCAGACTATTATCGCCGGAATGGGCGAGCTGCACCTTGAAATCATAGTTGACCGCTTACTGCGCGAATTTAAGGTTGAGGCTAATGTCGGCGCTCCGCAGGTTGCTTATAAAGAGAGCATCCGCAAGAAGGTTGACCACGAAACCAAGTATAAGCGTCAGTCCGGCGGTTCCGGTCAGTACGGTCACGTTAAGATTATCGTTGAGCCTAACGAAACCGGCAAGGGCTATGAATTTATCAATGCCGTTACGGGCGGAACAATTCCGAAGGAATTCATTCCTGCCGTTGATTCCGGTATTCAAGGCGCATTGCAGGCAGGCGTTTTAGCCGGTTATCCGGTTGTTGACGTTAAGGTTACGCTTTACGACGGTTCTTACCACGAGGTTGACTCTTCTGAAATGGCGTTTAAGATTGCCGGTTCTATGGCTTTCAAGGAGGCTTGCCGCCTTGCCGACCCGGTTCTGCTTGAACCCATAATGAAGGTTACCGTTACCGTTCCGGAGGAGTATATGGGCGACGTTATCGGCGACCTTAACTCCCGCCGCGGCGAAATTCAGGGCTTTGAGGACCGTTCGGGCGTTAAGCAGATTAACGCACGCGTACCTCTCGGCGATATGTTCGGTTATGCTACCGACCTGCGTTCCAAAACTCAGGGCCGCGGTCAGTATGTAATGGAGCCGGACGGCTATAAGGAAGTTCCGAAGAGCATCGCTGAAAAGATTATTTCTTCAAGAACTAAAGATTGATAGATTTTTGAGTAAATAATACTTGAAATTTTCTTCAATTTTTGGTACACTATTCTATGTAACAAACTTAAAGGTTATTTAAGGAGGAAAAATACAATGGCAAAAGCAAAATTTGAACGTACTAAGCCGCATGTTAACATCGGCACCATCGGTCACGTTGACCATGGTAAGACCACTTTGACCGCTGCTATCACCAAGTACCTCTCCCTCAAGGGACAGGCTCAGTTCGAGGATTACGCGAACATCGATAAGGCTCCTGAGGAGCGCGAGCGCGGAATCACAATCAACACCGCTCACGTTGAGTATGAGACCGATAAGCGTCACTATGCACACGTTGACTGCCCCGGACACGCTGACTATGTTAAGAACATGATCACCGGTGCTGCTCAGATGGACGGCGCTATCCTCGTTATCGCTGCTACCGACGGCCCGATGGCTCAGACCAAGGAGCACCTGCTGCTTGCCCGTCAGGTTGGCGTTCCGTCGATCGTTGTTTTCATGAACAAGGTTGACCAGGTTGACGATCCTGAGCTTCTTGAGCTCGTTGAAATGGAAATCCGTGAAACTCTTGATAAGTATGAGTTCCCCGGCGACGACACCCCGATCATCAAGGGTTCTGCTCTTGTTGCTCTTGAGTGCACCTCTACCGATCCGAATGCTCCGGAGTATGCTCCGATCAAAGAGCTTATGGACGCTGTTGACGACTATATCCCGACTCCGGACCGTAAGGCTGATCTTCCGTTCCTTATGCCTATCGAGGACGTTATGACCATTTCCGGACGCGGTACTGTTGTTACCGGCCGTGTTGAGCGCGGACAGCTCAATGCAGGCGACGAAGTTGAGATTATCGGTCTCACCGAGGAGCGCGCAAAGACTGTTGTTACCTCTATGGAAATGTTCCGCAAGACTCTTGACTACTGCGAGGCCGGCGATAACATCGGCGCTCTTCTCCGCGGCGTTACCCGTGACGCTGTTGAGCGTGGTCAGGTTCTCTGCAAACCCGGTTCAATTCATCCGCACACCAAGTTCCACGGTCAGGTTTACGTTCTGACCAAGGACGAAGGCGGACGTCATACTCCGTTCTTCAACAACTATCGTCCGCAGTTCTATTTCAGAACTACTGACGTTACCGGCGTTGTTTCTCTCCCGGCAGGCACCGAGATGTGCATGCCCGGCGATAACGTTGAGATGGATGTTGAGCTTATCACTCCTATCGCTATCGAGGAAGGTCTGCGTTTCGCTATCCGTGAAGGCGGCCGTACCGTTGGCTCAGGCGTTGTTACCAAGATTAACGCTTAATTAAAGCTTTTAACCCCCGTTTCTCCTAACCGAGAAACGGGGGTTTCTTTTTGCAGTCACGGTACCGGTCTGGGCTTCAGATATCAAATATTTCATCAAATGATATCTTCAGGATTTTTTTAATCAGAATAATTTCATCCGGATACAGATGCCTTTGCCCTACCTCAATTTTTGCGAGCGCACTTCTTGTTATATCGCATCCCTCTATCTGCAATTTAGCCGACAGCTGTTCCTGCGTCAGCCCGGCTTTTTCTCTCAAAATGCGAATATTATTCCCTACTGCCTTTTCCGTTGCTTTATTCATACAGTTCCGCCTTTGCACTTATTTAAGAACAAAATACTTGACTTTATTATATGCTTTTGTTATAATGTATTTGCACTTATATAAGTGCAAATACATTATTATGTTAGGGGCATATTTTATGAAGTTTTGTGAAAAGTGCGGGAAAGAGATAATGGATGAGGCTGTTATTTGCCCGAATTGCGGATGCAGCACCCAATCGAGCGGTCAAACAGAGGAGAACACAGCGGTATGCGCGCCCGCAAGTAAGGCGGCAGTCATTCTCGGAATAATCGGAATAGCCGGCTCGGTTTATTATATCGTCGGAATCAGGGGCTATGTTCTGTCGCATAAATCCGATTTTCTCAAATATGATAATCCGTAATCTTAAAACTCAGCAGCCGCAGGATTAAATTCCTGCGGCTGCCTTTTTATCCCGCGAGCAGTTAAGTCAGTCTTAAACCTGGCTCGGAAGAAATTTAAAATTACCGGCTATCAGATAGTTCCGGTTACGGTTAAGACCGAGACTCCGGGCGTTACGCTCCAGCGGCCGGTCGTTGCATTCTGAGAATAGGTCGCTGCGGGAACCGTGATTTGTCCCGGTACGGTTGCAAACTCGCCCGTTGCTGCGTTATAGGTGTAATTTGCAGGCGAGGTCCAGGCAGTTCCGTTGAAGGTTACCGAAGTGATATTAAGCCGCGGCTCAAACGTATCAGCTACGGAGGCATTATCCGCCGCCGTTATAGCTGAGGAGCCGGTGTTGCTGATTGTGAAGGTGTAGGTCAGAGGTTCTTTTCCGACAACTGTCGTCGGGTTTATCGCCTTGGTTATATTAAGCATAGCTTCCTCGGACGCGGTTACGGTTTCCTGAGCCGTTACCGGCGAGGCGAGCCCGCCGCCAGTTACGGAAACGGTGTTTGTTATGCTGCCTCCCGTTAACGGGGGAGCATAGTCGTTAGTCCGGGCAACATAAATCAAAACCGCGTCTCCGCCTGCCGGAACATTTATTCCGGTAATTGTGAGAGGGGGTCCTGCTGTTACGGCAGGCGCCGTTTGGAGAGCGCCGTTGATATAATAAAGCAGCGAGCCGTTCTCATATTCAAGCGGCGTTACGGTAAGAGCGTTAAAGCCGTAGGCGCCGAGGTCGTCTGTAACTGTAAGACCGGTATAATCCGTGTTTCCGGTATTGCGGATTGCCACAGAATAGGTCATTCTTTTACCGGGTCCGTAGCTTTCCCCGGAGGCGGTTTTGCTGACCGTTAATGCTTCAGTCAGCTCTCCTGTTACTATATTTGACATTGCAACAGCGCCGTTATAGGTCAGAGTTGCCTGATTTGTGAAGGTTGCCATTTTATTTCCTCCTTAAAAGGGCTTTAGCTTTCCTTTTTTATATTCAGGGAAAATCTCCCTACATCAGAATATTCCGGGGGACGGAATTATGTTACTTTATCACTTTATCTTTTCAACCTTGCAGCCGGGATAATAATGGCATAAAATTTCCTCATAGCCGCTCCCCTGCCGCGCCATTGCATCGGCTCCGGTCTGGCTCATTCCAACGCCGTGACCGCTGCCGCGGACCGTAAAGGTGAATTTCCCGTCCGCAAAACTGATATCAAAACAGTTTGAACGCAGCTCAAGCGCCGCCCTCAGCTGAGCCCCGGTTATACTCTTTCCGCAGACATTCACGCTTTTAACATAATCGGCGGCAGTACGCTCGGTTTCCCCGAACCATTGCGACGGATCCCCCGAAACGCTGCAAAGCCCGGAAATCCGTTTTGAAACCTCGTCTGCGGTATACTGAACCGTTGTGACGTAATTCGCAGCCGCTGTGTCGCCGGGACTGTCGGTTCCGCAGAGATACGGCAGCGAGCCGCCCCATACATCTGAAACATTCTGGGTTTTTCCGCCGCTTGTCGCGTGATACACGGTAAGCGCCGCTTTGCCCTCATATGTAACCATATATCCGCTGACCTCGGAAACCAATTTGCGGTAACGCTCAAGCGTTGCTGCGGCTGAGTCGCCCCATTTTTTTGCGGCGTCCTCCGGAGATATATAGCATTGGTCAACCGTATAATCATCCGTAACGTCATAACCGTCGGCTCGGTTTGTCTGCCTGCGGCGGCAGGCAAAGGTATAGGCGGCGACAGCCTGCGCCTTTAAAGCCTCATCCGAAAACGACGACGGCATTTCTCCGCACAGAACGCCGCATATATAATCGTTTGCCGAAAGCGTTTCAACCTTGCCGCTTTCCTTTCTTTTAACGCGGAAGGTATCGGTTGCGGCAGCCTCAGCCGCCGGAGCCGGCTCGTCCAGCAGCTCAAAAACGGCGTTTCCGCCGGCGCCCGTCTGAACCGCGGCCGAGGGCATATTCAGCTGAGGAAGCGAGGTAAGCAGAAGAACCGCCGGAATAAATACCGCCATTAAGCCTATTTTTCTCATATTTTACCCTTCTTTTTCTCTTTGATATTGACTTTTTGCGTTTTTTTTAGTAAAATAATATGTGTTGCGCCCGAGAGACAGAAGTTTATCGGGCTGCTCCTTATTATTAAAACTAATACCCGGTATAATAATATATAATCGTACAGATAATAATATATGCCTCGATAAAACAAAGCTGGTGTTTTTTACTTTGAAAATTAGATATAAGCATATTATGACCGTTTTTGCCGCGGCGGCATCCGTCGGCGTCATTCTGAGAGTATATGAGCAGCTTCTCTGCATAGATAAGCGCGGGTTTGTCAAATCCTCGTATTCCGAAAAAGATTTCTTTTTGCTGCTGATATGCGTCGCTCTGCTGCTTATTTCCGCCGTTGCAGGCGGATTTATCCGCCGCTGTCCCGAAAAGCCGCCCAAGCTTAACATACCCCTTTGCAGCTCGGCTCTGCTGCTCGGCGGCTGGATGGGCTTTGAATCGCTGACCTCGGTTTCTCCGGCAAGTATTCCGTCCTGGCAGCCGATGCTTATGAACCTTTTCGGGGTTCTTTCCGCTCTTTTGTTCATAGCCTATGCGCTGTCTCCCGTTTTTAACCGCTCCGTTCCCGGATTTTTGTTTGCCCTTCCGGTTGTATTTATGATGGCGCGCCTTATCTGGACATATACCGAGCTTAACACGCTTCCGCTCACCGTTGAGCATACTCTTTTGCTCCTCGCCTGCGCCGCATCGCTTGTGTTTATGCTTCAGTTTGCCAAGCTTATGTGCGGAATTAAAAGCGATATGCAGTTTAAATACATTATGATATCCGGCATATGCACAGTTATTCTCAACCTCTATTATGCCGTTCCGAATATCGTAAGCGCCCTTTTGGGGATTAAAACGTTTTCGCGCGAAAGCGGCTCATCGGAAATTCTGCTTTTGCTGACGGCGGCGTTTACCCTCAGCTTTCTTCTCTCGTATTTCAATATGAAAAACCTCAGACGTCACCACAGGCATCATTCTCACGGGTACACCTTCTCAGACAGCCCGGCGGGGAATTACGATTATTATATCGGAGATACTAAATAATATTCCCCGGCTTACCGCTCTGTTATGAGCATAAGCAAAGGCGAAAATCCGCCATTTAAAATCGGTTTCGGATTTGCCGGCTTTGCTTAAGAAAACAATGAACTGGAGTGCGTTCCTTGGAAAAATTTGTTATTCACGGCGGGAAACCGCTGCATGGCAGCGTCCGTATAAGCGGAGCAAAAAATGCTGCGGTTGCTATTCTGCCCGCCGTTCTTTTGGCTGACGGTCCATGCGTTATAGAAAATCTGCCGGAAATATCCGACGTTGGGAGTATTCTGAGAGTTATGGCGTCTCTCGGTGCCTCTATACGTATGCTGAGCCCTACCTCGGTTGAAATCAACCCGGCGGGAGTCCGCTCCTTTGTTGTTTCAAAGGAAATGGCAAAGGGTATGCGTGCGTCAAGCTATTTTCTCGGCGCTCTGCTCGGCAGGCTCGGAAGGGCAAGAGTTGCCCCTCCCGGCGGCTGCGATTTCGGAGTAAGACCGATAGATCAGCATATAAAAGGCTTTGAGGCGCTCGGTGCAAAGGTTTCTATTGAAAACGGAATGGTTGACGCGCGCTGTCCCCATCCGGCAGGAAGCTCGATATATCTTGATGTCGTATCGGTCGGAGCCACTATTAACATTATACTTGCCGCCGTTCGCGTCCGCGGGCTGACGGTTATAGAAAACGCTGCGAGAGAGCCGCATATAGTTGACCTTGCAAACTTTCTTAATTCCCTCGGAGCAAATATTATGGGCGCGGGAACGAACATTATCAAAATCAGGGGTGTTGAACACCTGCACGGCGCTTCCTACAGCATTATTCCCGACCAGATTGAGGCAGGAACCTATATGGTCGCGGCTGCCGCTACGCGCGGAGATGTTCTTATAGAAAACGTTACGCCTAAGCACCTTGAATCAATCGTCGCAAAGCTTTCCGAAACCGGAGCGGAGATTGAGGAATTTGACGAGGCGATACGCGTTCGTATGCGCACCCGTCCAAAGTGCTGCAATGTCAAGACTATGCCGCACCCCGGCTTTCCGACCGATATGCAGCCGCAAATGGCGGTTTTGCTGTCTCTGGCTCAGGGAACGAGTATTGTTACAGAGGGAGTTTGGGACAGCCGTTTCCGCTATGTTGATCAGCTGACTATGATGGGAGCGCATATAAAGGTTGACGGAAAGGTGGCTGTTATTTCCGGAGTCAGTGAGCTGACTCCCGCGCCGGTCAAGGCTGTTGACCTGCGAGCCGGAGCGGCGATGATAATTGCCGGGCTTGCCGCCAACGGAGTAACCGAGGTTGAGGAAATAGGTCATATTGACCGCGGATATGAGCATATAACCGAAAAGCTCCGCCTGCTCGGAGCGGATATACGCCGCGTTGAGACCGACCCGGTGCTTTCGGCGCTCAAAAACGCATAAAAACCGAATGAAAAGCGCTCAAAAAGCGATGAATTTTTAAAAACCGGGCGGAAACCCGGTTTTTATGTTCTTTTACGAAAGGAATTTTTATGGCAAGATTTTGTCCGCTGTTCAGCGGTTCATCGGGAAACAGTACATATATTTCCGCCGACGGGCGCGGTCTGCTGATTGACGCCGGCGCATCCTGCCGCTCGCTTGCCGCCGCCGTTGCCGCTACCGGGGGAAGTCTCGAAACGCTCAGCGCGATTGCTGTAACTCACGAACATACGGATCACGTCAAGGGGCTAAAGATTCTGCTTAAAAGCTGCAAAATACCGCTTATCGCCTCGGCAAAAACGCTTGAATCGCTTGCCGCGAACGGTCTTATTCCTCCCGGAGCAGAGCTTATCGCGGCGGACGAAGGCGGCATTGCGGCGGACGGCTTTGAAATAAATTATTTTCCTACGAGTCACGACTGCCCCGGCTCCGGAGGATATTCGGTCACTCTGCCGGATGGTCGGCGCGTCGCCGTATGTACCGACCTCGGAATTGTTACCGATAGGGTTCGCGAATGCCTTAAAGGCTGCGCCGCGGCGCTGATAGAGTCTAACCACGATATAACAATGCTGAAAAACGGTCCTTATCCGCCGCAGCTCAAGCTGCGCATACTTTCGGATTCGGGACATCTTTCAAACGCTGCCTGCGCCGCGGAGCTTCCCGAGCTTGTCAGGAACGGAACAACCCGGCTTATACTCGGTCATCTCAGCCGTCACAACAACCTCCCTATGCTGGCTCTTTCCTCGGCAAAGGCGTCTCTTATTGACGCCGGGATAATTCCGGGCGACGACTGCCTGCTTACAGTTGCCGCGCCGTCGGGAAATCAGGTGCTTGCGCTATGATGAAGATAACGGTTATCTGCCCCGGAAATCTCAAGGAAGCATACCTTAAAAGCGCCGCCGCCGAATATCTGAAAAGGCTTTCGCGCTACTGCGATATCACGGTTTTTGAGCCGTCTCCCGAACGGCTGCCCGAAAAGCCGTCCGATGCGGCGATTGCGGCGGCTCTCGAAAAGGAGGCTGACGCGATACTGCGGCTTGTTCCGCCGCGTTCCTATGTAACGGCGCTTTGCGTTGAAGGAAAAAGACTTACAAGCGAGGCTTTCGCCGAAAATTTAAAAGAGCTTTCGGCTCTCGGCTCACCGCTTACCTTTATTATCGGCAGCTCCTACGGGCTGTCGCCGAGGGTCAAGCAGCGCGCCGACCTGCGCCTTTCGCTTTCGGATATGACCTTTCCCCACCAGCTTTTCCGCATAATGCTGCTTGAGCAGCTGTACAGAGCATTTAAAATAAACGAGGGCGGCAGCTATCATAAATAATCAGATTTCAAAACAAATTCCGTCCGCAACAATCCTCAAGACCTTGCGGACGGAATTTTTAATTTTATAATGGTCGGACTCTAGCTTGCCTAAATTCCTATTGCGATACAAAGCGTATGGGCAAGCAATGCGCACACCCAAGCTACTGCGCATTGAAAAATGATTATCAATGCTGCCCATTTTCCTCCGAGTTCCCTCTTTATAGCAGTAACCGCTGCAATACAAGGGGTATACAGCAAGCAGAAAACAAGCATACTTATCGCCGAGGAACGTGACATAACAGCCGATATTCCAACACCTGCTGTTAATACCTCCAGGGTTGAAACAACGCTTTCCTTAGCCATAAACCCTGCTGTCAGCGCGGTTACTATCCTCCAGTCTCCAAGTCCCACAGGAGCAAACAGCGGAGCTATAACTCCTGAAATCACGGCAAGAATACTGTTTTTTGAATCACTGACAACATTAAGCCTGAAATCAAAAGTCTGAAGGAACCAAACCACTATTGAAGCCAGGAATATTACGGTAAAAGCACGGGTTAAAAAGTCCTTTGCCTTATCCCAAAGCAGCATTAAAACATTTTTTGCCCCCGGCATACGGTAATTCGGAAGTTCCATAACAAACGGAACAGCCTCTCCCTTAAAAACAGTATTTTTACTGAGCAAGGCGACCAGTATTCCAATCAATATGCCGAGAAGATATATTCCTATCATTATAAGACCGCTGTACTGCGGGAAAAAGTTTTGAATAAAGAAGCCGTATATCGGAAGCTTAGCGGTACAACTCATAAACGGAGTCAGAACAACTGTCATGCGCCTGTCACGCTGAGACGGCAACGTTCTGCTTGCCATAACTCCCGGCACAGTGCAGCCGAATCCTATAAGCATAGGAACAATACTTCTTCCTGAAAGTCCTATCTTGCGCAGGAGCTTATCGGTTACAAATGCGACCCTCGCCATATAACCGCTGTCCTCAAGCAGAGAAAGAAAGAAAAACAAAACGACTATTATCGGAACAAAGCTTACAACGCTGCCGACACCGGTAAAAATACCGTCCACAACGAGCGACCTGATTATTTCATTAACATTGCCCTCCCTCATAAGACTGTCCGCTGCCGACGTAAGTCCGTCTATTCCCAACTGCAAAAGATTTTGGAGAGCGGAGCCTATAACGTTAAATGTAAGAAAGAAAACAAGCGCCATAATAAGAATAAACGATGGTATAGCCGTATATTTCCCGGTAAGGATTTTATCAATTTTCCGGCTCCTCAGATGTTCCTGGCTTTCGTGCGGTTTTATAACAGTTCTTTCGCAGATATCGGTTATAAACGAGAATCGCATATCCGCCATAGCAGCAGCCCTGTCAAGACCGCCCTCCTGTTCCATTTGAATTATAATATGTTCAACCGTTTCCGCTTCGTTTTTGTCAAGCTTAAGCTTTTGAAAAACGCGGCTGTCGCCTTCTATAAGCTTTCCGGCAGCAAAGCGCAGCGGTATGCCGGCGGTTGCTGCATGGTCCTCTATAAGATGCATTATACTGTGTATGGCTCTGTGAACGGCGCAGGTTCGCCCACTATCGCGGCAAAAATCGGTTCTGCGGGGCTTTTCGGCGTATCCAGCAACATGAACAGCATGTCTTATAAGCTCATCAACGCCCTCGTTTTTACTAGCGGAAATCGGAACCACCGGTATTCCGAGCAGCTTTTCCATATCATTTATCCTGACCGTTCCGCCGTTTGCCCTGACCTCGTCCATCATATTGAGTGCCAGCACCATAGGAATATCAAGCTCCATAAGCTGCAATGTCAAATAAAGATTTCTTTCGATATTTGTAGCGTCAACTATATTTATAATTCCTTTGGGCTTTTCATCAAGTATAAATTGGCGGGAAACAATTTCTTCCGAGGTATAAGGCGACAGCGAGTAAATACCCGGCAAGTCGGTAACCTCGGTATTTTCATATCCCTTTATAGGGCCGCTTTTTCTATCGACCGTAACTCCGGGGAAATTTCCGACATGCTGGTTAGCGCCGGTAAGTTGGTTAAAAAGAGTTGTCTTTCCGCAATTTTGATTTCCTGCAAGAGCAAACGTCAGCAGCGTTCCCTTTGGGAGCGGATTTTCATCATTTTTATTATGATAAATACCATCCTCGCCAATACCCGGATGTTCCTTTCCTCTTACCGGCTCGACGATAATTCCCGATTTCTTGGGGGCATTTTTTTGAACAGGCTTTATTTCTATTTTTTCGGCATCCGCAACGCGCAATGTTAATTCATAGCTATGTATCCTCAGCTCCATAGGATCACCCATCGGAGCATATTTTTCAAGAGTTATCTCTGCTCCGGGAATAACTCCCATATCCAAAAAATGCTGTCTGAGGCTTCCCTCGCCGCCTACACTTTCAATAACGGCGGTTTCTCCTATTCCGAGTTCCTTTAGGTTCATTTATATTCCTCCGCAAATTTTTCCCTAAAACTGATTTTAGCACAAAAACAAACAAAAATCTACAATAATATTAAAAGGCACGCTATATAACCGCCGACTATGCGAAAACAAACGCAGATAATTTTTATACAAAACAATTTTGCCTTGCCCGCTTTGAACAATTCATGCAGGCAAGGCATTTTTCAGCTGCAAAAAACATGATCGCCGATAGTTGTTATAACCGGGCGGGAATATATCCATTTGCTTGTTGCGGTTTTCGGGTTATAATAATAAATCGCTCCCCCGCTCGGATCAAGTCCGTTTATCGCGTCACGCGCGGCAGAATAGGCGCTTTCGGCAATTTCCTCATAAAACTGACCGTCGTTAAGACAGCTGAACGCACCCTTCTGATAAATAACGCCCGAAAGGGTATCGGGAAATGACGGATGCTCTATGCGGTTAAGAATGACCGCGCCGACAGCTACCTGACCGAGATAGGGTTCTCCCCTCGCCTCCGCCGAAATAATACGGGCAAGCAGCGTGAAATCCGAGCTGCTCATACCTCCCGCCGAGCTTTCGTTCCCCGAAACGCCCAGAGCGGCAAGAGTATTTTTTCCGGCTATACCGTCAGCCTGAAGCCCGTTATCGCGCTGAAACTGCTCGACTGCGCTTTTGGTTGCAGAGCCGAAAATACCGTCTACATTCCCGCTGTAATATCCCTTATTTTTTAAAACCGACTGAATATCCGAAACCTCTTTGCCGACAGAGCCCATTCTCGACAGCGAAAGCGCCGTTCCGGAAAAAGAGACGATCAGGCTCACGCTCAGCAGAAAAGCCGTCAATCGTTTCATAAAAAATCACACTCCCGCGATTAGCATTTGCCAAATCGCGGGAGTTATTCGTTTTAAAAAATTTTTTTAGTTTCCGCACTCAATACTGATTTCGTTGAAAATATGCAGTATATCGTCTATCCCGGTCTGCGCTTTGTCCTCTCCGTTTCTGTCGAGTATAGCGCAGCCGCCGTTCATCATAACGAGCCGGCTGCCGTATTCAACGGCATAGCGCAGATTATGAGTTACCATAATCGCGGTAAGCCCTTTATCGCGGACTATACGGTCGGTAAGCTCCATTATAGTGTCGGCGGTATGAGGGTCAAGCGCGGCGGTATGCTCATCAAGGATAAGAATATCAATCGGCGTCATCGTAGCCATAAGCAGCGACACCGCCTGCCGCTGACCGCCCGAAAGCGCACCGAGCTTAACGTCGAGCTTGTTTTCAAGTCCCAGACCTATCTGAGAAAGCAGCTCCTTATAATATGAAATCCGTTTCTTTGAAAGACCTATCGAAAGCCCGTAAGGCTTGCCCTTATTATCGGCAAGGCTCATATTTTCGGCGATAGTCATATCCCCGGCAACGCCGAGCGACGGGTTCTGAAAAACCCTGCCCATACGTCTCGCACGGCGGTATTCGGGAAGAACGGTTATATCCTCGCCGTCAAGCAGAATCCTGCCCGAATCGGGAGCGACAGTTCCGGCGATAAGGTTCAGCAAGGTCGTTTTTCCGCTGCCGTTGCTTCCGACAACCGAAACGAAATCTCCGGTTTCAACGCGGAAATTGAAATGCTCGAACAGAACAGTTTCATTGACCGTTCCGGCATTGAATTTTTTACAAATATCCGAAAGCTCAATCATACCTTTTCCGCCCCCGCTTTCGTTCTGCGAACCCGCTTTTTTCCGATTTGGTTGTTTGCAATCAGTATTACGGCAAAGCAAGCGGCGTTCATAATTTTAAGATACGTGCCGTTCGGGTCTATCAGAGTGAAATAATTAAGGCAAAGCGAATATATAACCGCGCCTATAATAACAGCAGTCGTCGGCTTAACCATACGCACCTTTGAGAACAGCGCAAGTCCTATAATAACCGAGGCAAGCGCCAAAACAACCTTTCCGCTGCCGCAGGTATTATCATAGTTCATAGTAAGCTGAGCATAAAGCGCGCCGGAAAACGCCGCGAGACCGTTTGCAAGGGCAAGACCGAGTATTTTATAAAATCCCGAATCCCTTCCGAGGTAGGTTATCAAAGTTTCGTTATTTCCGACGGCGGTAAGCATAAAACCGGCTTTTGTTTTGAAGAAAAGGTCAAGCAGCAGCTTTAAAACCAAAACTATGGCGGCGAGAACGGCGATTATAAGCCCCGGAGACAGAATACCCTTTTCCGAGCTGAAAAGACCGAAAAACTTATTTGCGGTATACGAAAAATTCGTTATGGTAAACCCGGTACCGGTCAGAACCGTCGTAAGAGCAAGTGTTACCGAAAGCAGCGCCGTCATAACAATAATTCCCGAAAGCAGCTTTGATATTCCGAATTTAACGTGCAGCGCTCCGGTTACGGCGCCGGCAAGCATTCCGGCGGCAAACGCTCCTATAAGAGCAAGCAGCGGCGGAAACGCGCAGCGGTAAATCAGTATCGTTCCTACAACTCCGCCGAGCGGAAACGAGCCGTCGGTCGTAAGGTCCGGAAAATCGAGAACGGAATAGGCAATATACATTCCGAGTGCCACAACGGCGTAGCACAGACCTAACTGAACGCCGTAAACAGTTGTGTTCAAAAACAGCATTTTAATCCTTTTCTCCCATTATTATCAAGGCTCTGCTCAGGATTCCGAGGAGCCGGTGTCCGAGTCGTTGTCTGTCGCAGGCTTGCCTGAGGAAAGCGCATCCGCAAAATCCTTAACCGCGTCCTCAAGCCCTTCTATATCGGCAGGCAGATTGAGCCGTAACTTATTGAGCATAATCGAGTTATAATAAGGATAGGTCTCGTTCTCCATTGTTTTCGCAGCAACCTCATCCGCAGACTTTCCGCCGAGTATTTCAGCCGCCTGTCTGCCGCAAAGCTTACCGACGGTAATATAATCTATTGAAGCTGAAGCAAGGCAGCCCGAACGAACCTGCTCAACCTCGCTGCCGAATACCGGTATTCCGGCGTCGTTTGTCTTTGCGAGAATGTTTTGCAGCTTGCCGACTATTGTATTATCAAGCAAGTTAACAATACAGTCTATCTTTTTTGAAATGAGAGAGTCAACCTTGGTATCAATAGTGGTTATATCAGCAACCGTTTCGGTTATTATCTCCATTCCGTCATAGTTTTTGGATTCCTTTGTAAGATTTTCAATCTGGAGAGCATCGCTCGATTCCTCGGTTGAGCTGAGAACACCTATTTTAAGGTCGCTTTTTCCCATAAACGAGGTAACGAGCTTAAGCTGCGCCGCAAAATCCGGAATATCGCTTGTTCCGGTCATATTCTTGAAGTTTGCAACCTGAGAAGCGTCGGTAACGGCGCAGTAAACAACCGGAACATCCTTGCCGGTCGCCGCAGTTGCCACCTGAATTGCCGACGGGGTTGCGATAGCGATAATAACCTTTGCCCTGCTGTTCACCATTTTCTGAGCCTGGGAAAGCGAGGTTTCGGCGGTGAAATTGCTGTTTACATATTCAACATTGTAATCGTCAAGATTTATGGTTTCTTTAAGTCCCTCAATAATTCCCTTATAGCAGTTATTGAGAGATTCGTGCGAACCGAACTGAATAATGCCTATCGTAGGCTTTGAGCTGCCGCAGCCGGCAAAGCAGGCGGCGATAACAGAAACAACGGCTAATACTGATATTATTTTAATAAGCTTTTTCATTTTAATAACCTCTTTCGGAATTTTAATTTTTATAATCGTTAAATAAATTCCTGCGTTTGCCATCGCTCCGCCAATCTGATATATCCCATAAATATCTTCCTTTCAAAGGCAATAAAAAAAGTCCTATCCCATAAATGGGACAAGACTTGTTATCCTGCGGTACCACCCAAGTTGACTGCCGAAAGCAGCCCTCTCTGCCTCGTACTGACATACGAGCCGTACTGTAACGGGTACGTAACCGTCAACTGCTACTAACGCAAAAGCGCTTTCGGTTGCCCTCATAAGTCCATTCGCCGCGCATCCCGCTGCTGCCATTCCACCGCCGGCAGCTCTCTTTGAGCATCGTTGCGAGGTTACTCCTCTTAATCATCGGTTTTGCTTGTTGTCCTTATAATATCACTCTATGCCGAATTTGTCAAGATGTTTTTTTAAAATATAAGGTATAATATTCAGTATGAGATGACTAAGTATGAAAACAAAGGCTGAATTGCCGGAATGTCCGGTTGCGACAGCTGTATCCCTGATAGGCGGAAAATGGAAGCTTTTAATACTCCGCAACCTGAAATTACGTCCATGGAGATTTAACGAGCTGCAAAGGGATTTGGACGGAATTTCCCAAAAGGTTCTGACCGACAGCCTCAGGCAGATGATTGACGACGGACTTGCCTACCGCCGCGATTACCGCGAGCTGCCACCGAGGGTTGAATATGGGCTGACCGAACTCGGACTGCAAATGCTGCCGATTATCGACGCTCTCGCCGATTTCGGAAATTATTATAAGTCGGTTCTGAAACAATAGAATTTATTTTATAATTCAGGATGATATATGTATGAAATGGTTTAATATTTTCGGATTTATCTTTATCACGGTTATTTTCGCGCCGTGCCATATAATTATCTCCTATAAAAACGCGGCAGCAGACTGAAAATCAAAAAATCCTCTGTCTCATAACGGCAGAGGGTTTTTATTATAAAACTGTTGAAAAGAAATAAATAATACGCTAAAATAGGAATTGAAAAATCAGCGCCGTAACCCTGTCAGTTTGCGGACGGGGTCTTTTTCGGTTTCAGCTTTTCAACCGCCTCCAGAACAACCTCGGTAACGGTATCAAAGGGGACGGAAAAGCCGCCGCGGAAATACTCCGCAACAACATCGACGCAGGCGCTCGTAAAAAAGCATATCTGCACCTCCCATTTCCCCGGCTCGGAGACGAACGGGAAAACAGAAATATTTTCGGTTATTTTCTTTGCAATAATCCTTTTGAGCTTTTCAACAAAAAGCTGCGGCGAGGACGCTCCCATCACCATTTTGTAGCTGGTTTCATTTTCCTTTAAAAAATCGATTATACTGCGGGTATAGTATCCGAAATCAAACGTATCTGACAGCGCGCCGCGCCAGCTCTGTTACGGTTATTTTTTCAATATCCCGTTTTTCCGCCATCATTTCCGTGAATGTGCGGCGAATCCATCTTTTGGTTCTTTCTGCATTTCTGTAGGTTTTCATTTCTCAATTCCTTACGTTTCAGGCTGTTTTGTTCAATTTTTAAGCAAAGCCGACAAATCCGAACCCGATTTTAAAGGACGGATTTTCGCCTTTGCATTGTTAAAATACTCGTAAATCCGTTAGGATTTACTGCGTTTTGTGCCTCGCACAGACAAAAATCCGCCTCTTTAAAATTCTGCAACCTAAAACGAGCTGAATTTTGAGTGATTTTTGGTGCGGAGGAAGCTGCAAGGCTAACGCCTGCGGGTGACGACAAGCCGAAAAGCGCCGAATTTAAGCCGTTTTAGGCGGGTTCGGACTTGTCGGCTTTGCTTACGCTTGGCGGAAAACTGTTCTTTAACTTTCCGACCTTTTCTATTATACTATGTAAACGAAAATTTGCAATAGGCGCATATCAAGGAGGACATTTATGGAAAAAATAAAACGCTCAAAAGGTCGGGCGATATCAGCTCTGATTATTCTGCTGTTTGCCGCGGCAGGGGTGCTGTCGTTTATATTTATGGGCAAGGTAGCCATAAATTACAATCTTGCCGACTATCTCGGCAGCGGCACACAGACCAAGGCGGCGCTTGACATTATAGAAAGCGAGTTCGGAATGACCGGAAGTATTCAGGTTATGGCTAAGGACATTACCGCCGACGACGCCGATGAAATCCGCGACAAAATAGAGACCGTTCCGAACGTTTTAAACGTTAATTTCGACCGTTATGACGACGCATATTATAAGGACGGCAAGGCTCTGTTTATCGTTATTATAGACGGCGACGACTATTCCGAAAACGCGCAGCAGGTCTTAGCGGATATAAAATCGCTCCTTTCCGACCGCAGCGGTCTGGAATACGGAGGGACAATGGTTGAAAAGCAATCCCTGCGGAACGCCATAACGAGCGAAATGGCTTATATTCTCGCGATATCCATTTGTCTTGTTGTCGCGATACTGCTGATAACCTCGCAGTCATGGATTGAGCCGATTATTCTGCTTGCCGCCTCAGGCGTTGCTGTTCTTATAAACCGCGGAACCAACGTTTTCTTCGGAGAAATTTCATATATAACAAACTCGATAGCCGCAATATTACAGCTGGCGCTATCGATTGATTACAGCATCGTTTTGCTCCACACCTACCGCAGAGAAAAGGAAAAATCGCCGGAAAATCCGGAGAAAGCAATGAAAACAGCGGTTATTTTGGTTATAAATCCGGTTTCCGCGAGCGCCTTAACGACCATAGCAGGACTCCTCGCGCTGCTATTTATGTCCTTCAAAATCGGATTTGACATCGGTATTGTTCTGATGAAAGGCATTGTTATTTCGGCAATAACCTCAATGACTCTCCTGCCGGCGTTCGTTTTATTGACCGATAAGGCAATGAGACTCGCAAAAAAGAAAGCGTTTGTTCCCAAGGACAGAATTTTCTGCAAAACGGCTTTCAGCGCAAGCAAAGCCATTGTTCCGACAGCGCTTGCCGTTATAATACTATGCGGAGTTCTTCAGACAAACAATTCTTATATTTTTTCCGACACAAAGGCGGCGAACACGGAAATTTCCGATGTTTTCGGAAACAACAACTCGATAGCCGTTGTTTATAAAAATTCGGAAAACGGCCTTGAAAATGAGCAAAAGCTTGCCGACGCCGTTTCCGGATATAAAACCGCCTCCGGCGAAAGCGTTCTTGCCAACTACACCGCATACACCAACACCGTAAGAGAGCCTTACGACGCGCAAAAGGCGGTTCAGAAGCTTGAGCTTTCCGAAAGCGACGCAGAAATGCTTTTCACGATGTATAACCTCTACCGCTCGCCTGCCGATTTACAAATGAGCTTTGCGGATTTCATAGGCTATGCAAACGAGCTTTCCGAAAGCGACGCGGACGCAAAGGAGTTTATCGACGGCGACACCGTTAAAACGCTGAAAACCCTGAATGTTATTTCAAACGTTATGAAAAGCGACCTTACCGCAGATGAGCTTTATACAAGTCTTACGACCGGCGTTATGGAGGGAACGGATATCAGCAGCTTTTCGGTAAAGCAGCTTTACGGTCTGCGTTTTTACGACAGCGCAGCTGACAAAAACGTTGATTTCCGGACAATGATCAGCTTTTTAATCGCTTCATCGGAAGATGAAAACATCAGGAATATGTTTGACGCGGAAACCGCAAAAAGGTGACTGACGCTCAGGACGATATATCAAAAGCGGAGGATTTATTCCTCGGAAAGAATTATTCAAGAATGCTGCTCTCGGTTAACCTGCCCAACGAAAGCAAGGAAACAACGGAATTTGTTGATTTCCTCATCGGAAAGGTCAAAGAGATATTCGGAGATGACGCCTGCGTTACCGGAGAAATCGTTTCAACCTATGACCTTGAGAAAACCTTTGACCACGACAATCTTTTTATTACGGTGTTCACGCTGATTTCGATTTTCGTTATCGTTATGGTAATATTCAAATCGCTTTCGCTCCCGGTCATTCTGGTAGCGATAATTCAAGGCGCAATATTCATTGCTATGAGCACCCAGCTTTTAGGAAACGGAATTTTCTTTATGAGCTATATCGTTTCAACCTGTATTCTGATGGGAGCAACGATAGATTACGGAATCCTGATGTCAAGCAATTATGTTGCCTACCGCGGCGATTACGACCGAAAGCGCGCTCTTGAGCTTTCGGTTGAGACGGCTATGCCGACAGTTTTTTCTTCCGGAATGATTCTTACCGTCTGCGGCTTTGTTATTCACTTTATTTCGAGCCAAAATTCAATTTCGACGGTCGGACTGCTAATCGGAATCGGAACGGTTTGTTCGGTTATTATGATAACGGTCGTACTGCCGTCGGTACTGTATCTGCTTGATAAATTTGTATTAAAGCTGTCCTTGAAAAAGAAGAAATAAAAAGACCTCCGCCCGCAAAGCCCTTGGCTATTGCGGGCGGAGAATTTTATAATAATAACATCTTAAATCAGGAGTTTCGGCTGAACAGCGTTATTACCGGCTTTATCTATTCCTCTTTCGGTAAATCAATCGAAATTGCAAGGTCGGCAAGCTGCTGTTCGTCAACCTCGGCAGGCGCTCCGGACATAAGCTCGCCCGAATTTGCCACCTTCGGGAAAGCGATAACGTCCCTCAGGCTGTCCGAGCCGGTCATAAGCATACAAAGCCGGTCAAGCCCGATACCCATTCCGCCGTGCGGCGGAGCGCCGTAACGGAAAGCGCCGGTCAGGAAGCCGAACTTGCGTTCCGCCTCCTCATCGGAAAGACCGAGAGCGCGGAACATATGCTGCTGAAGCTCGGGGTCGGTTATACGGAGCGAGCCGCTCGAAAGCTCAATGCCGTTCAGAACAAGGTCATAGGCATTGGCGAAAACCTTTTCGGGAGCGGTATCGAGATAAGGAATACATTCATCCAGCGGAGCCGTAAACGGATGGTGCATCGCGTCCCAATTTCCGGTTTCCTCGTTATATTCAAAGAACGGGAACTCGGTTATCCATAAGAAATTATACTGCTGCGGGATTATATCAAGCCTTTTTGCAACCGTAAGTCTCAGAGCGCCCAAAACGGTCAGCGCGAGATTTTTCTTATCCGCAACTATCAGAACAACGTCGCCCTTTTCGGCTCCGGTCCGCTCATATATAGCCTGCATTTGCTCAGGCTGCATAAATTTAGCGAACGAGCAGTTCGGAGTTTCCTCGCTCCAGCGGATAAAAGCAAGTCCCTTAGCGCCTATTCCGCGGGCCTCCTCGGTAAGCTTGTCGATTTCCTTTCTCGTATAAACCGAGGCGGCGTTTTTAGCGTTTATCGCCCGAACCGTTCCTCCGTTTTTAACCGTATCGGCGAAAACCGAGAATCCGCAGTCCTCAACAATATCGGATATATCGGTTATTTCCATTCCGAAACGGGTATCCGGCTTGTCCGAACCGTAACGGTTCATAGCGTCGGTATATTTAAGTCTCGGCAGAGGGGTCGGAACGTCAACATTCAGAATTTCCTTGAACAGACGCTTTATGTAGCCCTCGGCAATAGCGAATATATCTTCCCTTTCAACAAAGGACATTTCAAGGTCAACCTGAGTAAATTCCGGTTGTCTGTCCGCTCTCAAATCCTCGTCGCGATAGCAGCGCGCAAGCTGCATATAACGGTCAAAGCCCGAAAGCATAAGCAGCTGCTTATACATCTGCGGCGACTGCGGCAGCGCGAAAAAGCTGCCTTTTTTAACACGGGACGGAACAAGATAGTCCCTCGCGCCCTCAGGAGTTGATTTAATAAGAGTAGGCGTTTCCAGCTCCAAAAATCCGTTTTCATCGAAATAATCGCGCGTAACCTTAGTTATCTTATGCCGCATTATCAGATTGCGCTGCAGTCTGGCGCGGCGAAGGTCGAGATAACGGTATTTTAAGCGAAGCTCCTCCTTGGCGCCGGTATCGTCAAGTATCTCAAACGGCGGAGTTTCGGCAGCGCCGAGAATTTTGAGAACGCTGACCTCTATTTCAACATCGCCGGTCGGAATATCGGCATTGACAGAGGCTCTCATTCTGACCTTACCCTGCGCCATAACGACAAATTCGCTGCGCAGCTGAGCCGCCTTTTCAAAAATCTCCCTGTCGGTCGTATCGTCAAAGGCGAGCTGAACTATTCCGGTTCTGTCGCGCAGGTCGGCAAAAATAAGACCTCCGAGATCCCTCTGCCGCTGAATCCAGCCGCAAACGGTCACGCTTCTGCCGATATCCTCCTTTGTGAACACACCGCAGTAATCGGTGCGTTTCATACCGTCCATTCTGTCTAACTTCAAGGAAAACACTCCCAAACCATAAATCATTATTATGGGCGTGCAAAGCACGCCCCGTCTGTTTTTAAATTCCTATATTTCCCGCAACCGAATCGGTAAGCGAGGAAAGCGCCTGCTCCTGCCTTGCCTTATAAAGCGCCGACGACAGCTCCGAGAGAGCCACCTCCGACTGCTCGCCGCTTTTCATATCCCTGAGCGCCGCTTTTCCTGTTTCAAGCTCATTATCGCCGATTACAAGCGTAAATGCGGCTCCGGCTTTATCGGCATATTTCATCTGCGCCTTTAAGCCTCTGCCGCAGATATCGGTCTGAACAGAAAAGCCTTCCGTCCGCAGCGCGCTGCAAAGCTCGGCGGCTTTAAGCGACGCCGCAGCTCCGAGGGGAACAATGCAAAGGTCCGTTCCCTCTCCGGCAGGAAACTCAAAGCCCTGATTCTGCAAAACGAGCATAAGCCGCTCTATTCCCATTGCGAAGCCGAGCGCCGGAACGGAGCTGCCGCCCATCTGAGCCACAAGTCCGTCATATCTGCCGCCGCCGCAAACGGTTGACTGAGCGCCGATATCGCCCGAAACAAACTCAAACACCGTTCGTGTATAATAATCAAGTCCGCGGACAATATGCGGATTAACGGTATAATCAATACCGGCAGCGTTAAGATACGCCTTAGTCTGCTCAAAATGCTCTCGGCAGTCATCGCATAAGTAATCCGTAACAACCGGGGCTTTCGCCGCTATTGCGGAGCAGACCGGAGATTTACAGTCAAGTATGCGCATAGGATTGCGCTCAAGCCTGTCCCGGCAGGTATCGCAAAGCTCGTCTGTATGAGCGCGGAAATATTCCTTTAACGCCTTTTGATATTCTTTTCTGCACTCCGGGCATCCGATTGAATTTATTTCGAGCGAGATTTTCTTTATTCCTATGGTGTCCAGCACCTGCTTTGCCAAGGAAATAATCTCGGCGTCAGCCGAGGGAGAAGCCGCCCCGAAGCACTCAACTCCGAACTGATGGAACTCGCGGAGTCTGCCCGCCTGCGGCTTTTCGTATCTGTAACAGCCGCCTATATAGCATACCTTTACCGGCAGTGCGCCGTATATAAGTCCGTGCTCAATACAGCTGCGGACAACGCCGGCGGTAAGCTCAGGTCTAAGCGTTATCGAGCGTCCGCCCTTATCGTCAAAGGTATACATTTCCTTCTGAACGACATCCGTTGTGTCCCCGACGCTGCGCTTAAACACCTCTGTATGCTCAAAAACCGGAACTCTTATTTCGTTAAAGCCGTAAAGCCGGGCAGTATCGAGCATTCTCCGCTCAACAAGCTGCCACCGGTCGCTTTCTGCAGGCAGTATATCGATAGTGCCTTTTACGGCGTGATTTATTTCAGCCATTATTGTATTGCCCCGCGATTTTATGAATTCTTAACTATTTCGCGCCAGTCAAGGTCGCCGCGCTCAAGCCCGTGAATAAGAACCTCAGCCGTAGCAATATTTGTTGCGACGGGTATATTATGAACGTCGCACAAGCGGAGCAGCACGCGCTCGTCCGGCTCGCTGGGCTTAGGATTGAGCGGGTCGCGGAACATAAGCAGCAGGTCTATCTCGTTGCAGCCTATACGGGAGGCTATCTGCTGAGCGCCGCCCTGAGGTCCGCCGAGAAAACGTACTATGTCAAGACCGGTCGCCTCCGATACGACCTTTCCGGTTGTTCCCGTTGCTACAATATTGTGACGGCTCAGAACACCGCAGTATGCAATGCAGAACTGAACCATAAGTTCTTTTTTAGCGTCATGCGCGATAAGTGCAATAGTCATAAATTATATCTCCTCTTTTATTATATTTTCTTCGGCGGCGGAAGCTTTATATGCTCTCCGCAGAGCCTGCCGGCTATGCGGTCAAAAGCACGGTAAGGCTTTCCGCCCCGTTTTAAGGCGTTATGCGAAGCCAGCAGCGCCAGCTCCCTGCTTTCGGGAATTATTCCCAGCATCCGGAATCCGGAGCTGTCGATTATATCGTCTATACATCGAACGCTCCCGTTTCTCATATCTCCGGCAACAAAGCGGTTAAGCACCAGCACCGGCGCCCGGTCAAATTCCGGGAGACGGCGGCAGACCTCAGCCGCGTCCCTTACCGACACCGCATCCGGACAGCACACCGCAATCATCTGAGTCTGTCTCGGCAGAGCCGCGCAGAGCGAAAAATCTATTCCCGCCGGAAAATCGAATATCAGATAATCATATTCGGGAATAAGCCTGCCGGTTACATCCTCAAGCGCGCGGACGCTGAGACTTCCCGGCTCGGCAGGAGCCGGAATAAGATAAATTCCGCTGTTTTCGGAAGAACTGTAAACCGCATCCTCAACAGGCCGCCCGGCAATAACGTCCGACAGGTCAAACACCAGCCCGGACTCCACTCCGAGCAGAATATCAAGGCACCTGAGCCCCTCGTCGAGATCAATGAGCAGGACCCGTTTTCCCCGTCCGGCGAGACTCTGAGCCAAACAAACGCAGAAGGTTGATTTGCCGGTTCCGCCTTTCCCGGAGGTAACGGCTATTACCTTGCCCATAACATCCCCCGTTCCGTTTGAAAACGCATAGCTTTGTATAAACGCTATTATACGAATAAATTGTAACACAATTCATATTTGATGTCAATTTCAATTTTAATGCTTTTCGGTATTTTTCGGGTTTTTATTTGAATCTGCATATTGTGTAAAATCCGCTATGCCGCAGCAAAAATACATTTATTCTTGAAAAAACCGTCGTATTACTATATAATTAAAATATTGAATTTTGGACGGAACGGCGGTATTTAATATGCTTTCGGTTATTATACCGGTCTATAATGAGGCTGAAGCGCTTGAAAGACTGACTGAAACGGTAAAAGAGGTTCTCGGCGGCGCGGCCATTGATTTTGAAATTATTTTTATCGATGACGGCTCAACCGATGCCTCGTGGCAGCTGATATGCCGCGGGCATAGGAACGACAGCCGCGTAAGGGGACTCAAATTTTCGAGGAATTTCGGAAAGGACGCCGCCGTGTTTGCAGGTCTCAAGGCGAGCCGTGGAGACTGCGCCGCGGTTATGGACTGCGATTTGCAGCACCCGCCCGAAAAGCTTGCCGAGATGTACGGTCTGTGGCAGCAGGGCTACGAGGTTGTTGAGGGCGTTAAAAGAACGCGCGGAAAGGAAAGCGGTCTGCATAGGTCGTTCGCCAATATGTTTTACGGTATTATGTCGCGCATTACGAAAATCGATATGCGCAACGCCTCGGATTTCAAGCTGCTGGACAGAAAGGTTATTAACGCGCTCTTAAAGCTCCCGGAGCACAGAATGTTTTTCAGAACCCTTTCCTCCTGGGTCGGATATAAGTCGGTTTCCGTTCCTTACGATGTCGGCGAGCGAATAGGCGGAAGCTCCAAATGGTCAACCGGAAAGCTGTTTAAATACGCCGTATCCTCCGTTACGAGCTTTACAACCAAGCCTATGCAGATTGTCACCTGGTGCGGAGGGCTTGTATTCGTAATCTCGGTTATACTCGGAATCTGGGGGCTTGTCGATAAAATATCGGGGCGCGCCCTTGAGGGTATGACAACGGTTATATTCCTGCTGCTGTTTATGGGAAGCATAATTATGCTGACCCTCGGAATAATCGGATATTATATTGCAAGGATTTACGAGGAGGTTCAGGGACGTCCGAGATACATCATAGATAAATATACAGATGAATAGACACATAACAATACAGATAGAAAGCGCTCCCGGAAAGTGCATATGCTTTCCGGGAGCGCTTTTTAATTTTCCGATATATTTATAAGCGCGTCGTATTCGTTTCGCCTGCCGGAGGAAAGATAGAATTTTCTGAATTTTATATTCTTAAAATACGGCGCGTCCCCGGCTTCCGACACATATCCGGGATGAAATAAAATTTCGATTTCGCAGCCGCGCCCTGCGGCATATTTCCGGTAAGCCGGGAGCAGCCTTGCGACCCGTTTCTCAGTCATATTTCCGGAAAACATTATCCCGAAAAAGCAGGCTGTTTTGATATTCAGGGCGTTGAACCTTTTCCGGTTCAAAAGTCCGAAAAGCTTGAGCAGCCATTGCTTTATAAGATTTACGGAAATATACTGCGGATAAAGCGACGGAAATTTCAGAAACGGCAAGACAGGCTCCGACGGCATCCGCAGATATTCAACCCTCAGCCGTTCCTCCTCTATTACCTCGCAGAGAACGGAAAAAATCAGAGGAATCATATGGGTATGCTGATGACTGTCGATAAACAGTGGCTCATTTTCGGGGAAGAACGCCGCCGCTCTTGAAATCTGCGCTTTCATTTCGGTTTTCAGCTGTTCGCGCAGAGCTTTTCTGCTTTTTGAAAGCGAAAGCTTCAAAAGCCCTGTAAACGAATTTTTAAAGCTGCCGCCGCAATCGACCAGCAGAGGAATATCGTTCTTATCCGATACGCATAGTCCCTCTACGAAATTGAGATGGACGCAGAATGTGACTTTCCGGATATCCAGGATACTTTTCAGCCGTCCGGCTATATCCTCAACATCGGAATTCGGAAGAACGCTTATTTTGTTGAGACAGCCGTTTGCGGCGCACTCGGCTATACGGTCGCAGGATGCCGCCGTTATTCCGAAATCATCAGCGCACCAGTATATATAAGGTTCAGTTTTCATTTTTACATTCCTTAGTTTTCACTTAATTTCACAATGACGGTATCATCCGTCAGGCTTACCGAGCCATCCGCCGGCCAGCAGGGCATATTCCGGACGGATTCAGAGCTTTTAAGCTCTTTCGCCTCACTGCCGGAGAGAAAATCAAGGTCAATACCGCAATAATCCCGCAGAGCGGAGGTTAAAACGCTCTGACCTACCGTTTCATCGTCACGCCGCAATATCAGACCGTCGGTTGCTCCGGTTATTTCCGGCGGAAGATTAACAGAATAGTCCTCGGAATTTTTCAAGGCTCCGACAACCAGTATCTTTTCCGCCGTTCCTGCCGCGTCAAGCTCCTCTATGCGGTCGGATATCCTGATAAGTATGCCGTATGACCTTTCATACGACAATACAAGCTTATGATACGCGATATTTGCCGTAAGTATATTTCCGAAAACCACAGCCGCGCCGAGCAACAGTACTGTCCACGATTTTACGGCGTTTAACAGTCCGTTTTTAAATACAAGCCGTTCGCAGAGCATAATGAGATAAATATACACGGTAAAATAGCTCATTTTCATAAGAGTGTGATAATCAAGCCCTGTGTTTGCTAAATAAAGTGCGGAACATCCGACGGGAACCGATATTATATAAAAAGCGATAAGCGGCAGCAACGCTCCCCGGACATTTTTTATTATCGCGCACCCCCAGCCGACGGCAATTACCGCAAAGCAGAGAATATTGACGGCGGAATAGAGGTTAAAGCCGTTCGGAAAGCTGATAAAAAACTTATAAAACGAATAAAAAGCTGAGCCGAGCGCCGGGAAAAATGATATTTTGCCGAAAGATAGAGTATCGGAAATTCCCTGATAATCTGACGCTCCGATACCGGAAAGCGAAATAACGGCGGCGTTTACGGCATAATACAGCGCAAATGCCGCAATGCCGCAGACCGCATATTTTAACGCCCTTTTGACCGAATGCGCCGCGCTTTCTCCGGAGAATATCGATTCTATAATCAGACTTGCCGTAAGCAAAGCTATCGCAACGGTAATATACGCCTGATAAATACCCGTTGAAACAGCCGTCAGAACAACTGCCGCTGCCGCTTCGCAAAGCCCTTTCCGGCAAACGAGCAGATAAACCGCCGCGCAGGCAAGCAGAAATGAAAGCGCGTATGCGTCGGCAACATAGCAGTAAGCAAGGGTTGACGTAACCGCAGGAAAGGTTACCGTTACCGCACCGATGAGCAGGGCGCTCATTCTGCTTTCAACGCCGAGCGTCTCGCAGATAAAAACCGCCGCCGCAGAAATATAAAAAACAGCAAGCAGACCGTTGAGCCACGGCAGCTCATAATCCGAGCTGATACCCGACGCGGCGGACAGGAACCATCTGCCGAGAGACTCCATATGCTGAGAATCCTCGCGGAAAACGAGAGAATCCCAGTTTGGCAGCCAGTTTGTCATCTTATAAAGATGGGCGGCAAAACCGAAAATAACGGCGGAGAAAAAAGCGGTTTTCCATACCGGCTTTATTTTTGATTTTATTTTCCGAAAAAGTACGCTCGGCATATAATATCCCCTTTACGGCAGTTTTAACTGTATTTTTGCTTGCCTTGGGCTGTCAGTCGTCCGACGGCTGCCCGGCGTTATCGGCTGTCTGAGACCTGCCGTCCGCTGTCTCGCAGCCGTTTTCCTGCCTTGTTCTGTTATTTATTATCGCCTTTTCAAACTGAGCGGGACTAAGAGGACGGTAGAAATAATACCCCTGAACAAGCTTTATTCCCATAGCTTTAAGCATATCTATCTGCTCGGCTCTCTCAATCCCCTCGCAGACAACCGAAACTCCCATACCCTCGGCAATGCTGACAATGCTTCTGAATATGCGTTCGCCTATCCGGCTTCCGATATTTTCGGTTACGGTCTTACTTATCTTTATTGCGTCTATGGAATAGTTTTTCAGGTCGTCGAACGAGGTGCTGCCGTCCCCGAAATCATCAAGAAGAACGGATATCCCGGCGGCTTTAAGCTGAGATAAGTTATTCTTAACGGTTTCGGTGCTGTATACGCAGTCGCCGTTATCCTCAAGCAGCTCAACCGATATGAAGGAGCTGTCGATTCCGTATTCCCTTATTTTTTTCAGTATTTTCCCGGCGATGTTGTCGACAGACAGGGTGCTTCTCGAAAAATTGACCGAAATTATGTTTAAATACCGACACGCATCCGTGTGGAGAGAAATCCAGCGGCATACCTTTTCAAATACCCAGCAATCAAATTCAGCGTCCATATTCCTGCTTTTGACCGCAGCTATAAAGTCCGACGGCAGCAGAATGCCCGAATCGCTGTTAAGCCTTGTTAAAACCTCGCCGCCGACAATATCTCCGCTCGATATATCGATAACCGGCTGAAATTCAAGGAAAAAGTTGTTGTTTTCAACCCCGTCCCTGAGCTTATCCTCAACCATTTTTCTGTTGTCGTAGTCGCTTTGCAGACTGTAATCCCAGGCGGCATACCCCTTTTTTGCATTCTCCGCCTCTGCGGCGGCAAGTCTTGCCCTTGAAACAGCCTCCTCAAAATCAATAGAGCTTGCAGGAATGAGGTACGCCCCAAAGCTCACCGAAAGACTCACAGACTGCGCATCGATTCTTTCCGTAAGCCGCAGTGCCTGTTTTATCTGTTCAATAGTGCAGTTGAGCGCCGACTCGCTTATTCTGGTTATAACGATATATTCGCCCGATTTTACTCTCGACAGAATGTCGTCCTTCCTGTCGAACGACGCAAGGAGAGTTTCTTCAAATCGGATATAGGCTCTTTCAATCCCGGCATTTCCGGTTATCGGGCTCATTTTCTCGCCCGACGCCATAATATAAAGTATACCGCAGGGTATTCTCGACCTTCTTCTTATTTTATCATAGCTTTCCTGAACATAAAGCAGCGGCTTAAATACACGCTTCTTTTTTTCGCCGAAGCTTCTTAACGCCCTGGCGATAAAAAGTATTCCGAAGCAGAAAAGCGCTAAAAAAACTGCTATGAAAATCAATAAAATCAAAATGTTTTTTATATCCATTTTCTATTTCTCCAAATAATATATCGGCAGTATGCCGTTATATCCTTTAATCTTAAAACCCGCCCTTTCGGCAGTCCCGCAGGCAGCCTTCAGGTCTCTGCGGCTTTGTAGTTTCTTCCTTAAAATTTCGGCAATAAGCCGTATTCCGCCGAACCTTAGCATATAAAGCTTATCTGCAAACGACAGTCTGCCGGAGCGGTTATATTCCGCAAGAACCTCCGCAGCGGCGCTTATTACCGCATTTTCAGAGAACTGCCGTTTTTTCCGGTTTTCCCTTATAATATACCTGTAAAAGGAATACAGACGGCGAATATCCGGACTGCGGCGGAAATATATACCGTTTATATAAAACTCCTCCTGCGATTGAGGGATACCCGAAAGAACCGCGCTGTAAAACCGTTTCTCACTGAGAAGAACCTCTCTGCCCTGCTTTTCCTCGGATTTCGCGGTTACGGATTTACCGTGTATGCGGTAGAGCATAAGATAATCTCCGCTGCAGGTAATATTAACGCCGTCCGCCGTCATTCTGAGCCATAGGTCGATATCCTCCGAGCAGGTATGGAGAGGGTCGTAGGAGTATTTTTTCATAACCTCCGATTTTGCTATAACTCCGGGGTGCAGAACGGGGCAGAAAAACAGCAGCATTGCCCTTATACCGTCGTTTCCGAGCCGTCTTCCGAGCCAGCAGGGCATTATTTCTCCGTTTTTCAGAGAGAAAAAGCGGCAAAAGGAAAGATCAGCCTGAGGATTTTCCTCCATATATCGGTATTGCGCGGCAAAACGCTCCGGCAGGCAGATATCGTCGGCATCTATCCGCAGAATGTATTTGCCCTCCGCGAAACCTATCCCTTTGTTGAGCGAGGCGGCAAGGCGCAGATTTTCGGAGTTTCTGAAAATCTTAATTCTTCCGTCCCTTTCGGCAAAGCTTTTCAGTATTGAAGGGGTGGAGTCGGTTGAGGCGTCATCTACAACAATTAACTCAAACGGCTCAAAGCTCTGCGATATTATGCTTTCAAGGGTATGCGCTAAAAATTCTTCGCCGTTATAAACCGCCATAACAGCTGATATCAGAGGGGCAACCGGGTTCATCTTATTTTTTCACCTTTCAGTCTGCCGCATATTCGCAAAAAAGTATAAGCGGAGCGGAAGTGTTTCTTCTTTAAAAGCCGAACGGCTATTTTGCTTTTCGGCGTTATTCCGGAAAAATCCGCCTTTTCAAACGCCGTATCGAATATTCCGTTTTTCATTCCGGCGGCATACCGGCATACTTCCCTTTCGCCCTGCTCCGCCGCCGACGCGAATACCACGAAGAACATAAACGCCGCGTACCTGTAAACAGAGGTCTTAAAGCCGCTGTCGGGACATATTCCGAGCATATATTCCGCTCCGAGGGCGATATCCTCAAAATGAGACGGCTTATACTTCCTGGACATCGAATTTTCAAAGCAGCGGCAGCCGTAAGCCGGAAAATCCGATATATATGTGCTTTTTGCGCCGAGGTACACAGGGAAAAGGCAGGTTATATCCTCGCCCATTGAAATTCTTTCGTCTATTTTAAGCTGATTTTCGGCAAGCAGCTCTCTTTTGAATACCTTTCCCCAAAGGAAATAGTGCATATGCCTCATATCAGGGGCAAGCGGCAGCAGCGAGGTTATTTTTTTCATATCCGCACCGTTGTAAAAACCGGGGTCAAGCGGCTCAGGTTCGGTTTTTTCCGAGCCGCAGCCGAAAAATCTTATTGCAAACGAGCAGACATCCGGGCTGAAACCGCGGCACAGTCTGTATGCCTCGGAAAAAAATCCGGGTTCCAGCCGATCATCGCTGTCAACGTTTATAACGTATTCTCCGCGCGCTGCCGAAACGCCTGCCTTGCGCGCCGAAACGAGACCGCCGTTAGGCTTGCTGATAACGGTTACGTTTTCGTTCGCCGCGGCGTATTCACGGCATATTTCCGGGCAGAGGTCGGTTGAGCCGTCGTCAACCAGAATAAGCTCGAAATCCTTGAAATCCTGCGATAAAACGCTGTCGATACATTCCCTCAGGAATTTATCGGCATTATAAATCGGAATGATAACCGAGAAATACATTTTCTACCTCCCGTCTTTGAATTTAACAAGCAGCTTTTGCAGCCCTATAAGAGAATATCTCATAGTCAGCGCGAACGCCGCCTGAGTAAGCGGCAGGCGGTACCAGGGGTATCCTTTAAGCGTTTTTCTCAGCTTTTCGCTGCCGCATATTTTTTTAAGGCGGCTGTTAAGCTCCTTTCCGGTAAGTCCGTTTTCACCGGCGAACTGTATTTCCTGCATACACGCCGCGCGGGCATACGCCTGAAAAAGACGGTCGGTATATATTCCGTAGGTTTCCTCCGGCATCCGCCGGGAAAGCCGCTCATTTATACCGTCGGTTATAAGTCCGCACTTTTCAAAGCGGTCGGCGCGGTAACTTTTGGAGAGCGACGCCCCGTTGCGGCAATAGCAGTAATACGCTCCCTCAATTCCGACCGCGCGGCTGATACAGCTTAAAAAGTCGAGCAGAAAAAAGACATCCTCGCTCATAACCTCGCGTTCCGACATAAAGGCGATACCGTTTTCTCTTACCGTTTTTAAGGAATATATATTTTTAACCGTGCTGAAGCCGTATCTGCTGTCCTGCTTTTCACCGGGAAGCGCGCCGGAAATACCGAGCATCAGCCTGTCGATGCCGTCCTTGCCCGAAAAAACGGTATATTTTTCAAAGCAGTTGATATTTTGAATATCGGTATCCTTAGAGGTCATAATACCGCCTATGCAGCAAAGTCCGCTCATCGCAATCTGAGCGTTTTCCGCCTTTGCGGCAAGATAAAGCCGCTCAAACATATCCGGCTTAACATAGTCATCGGAATCGACAAAGCCGATAAATTCACCCTCCGCCTGTTCAATTCCGCTGTTTCTTGCAAAGCCGAGACCGCCGTTAGGCTTATGGATAACCCTTATTCTGCCGTCCGTCTGAGCCCACTTATCGCACATTGCGGGGCAGCCGTCGGGCGAGCCGTCGTCAACAAGAATTATTTCTATATCTTTAAGCGTTTGCCCGACAAGCGAGCCGACGCAGCGGTCGAGGTAATCCTCAACCCTGAAAACCGGAACTATAATGCTGACCTTAGGCACGCTCTCCCTCCTTTGCCGAGCGGTATATTTTTATAAGCTCCGCGCAGTATTCCCCGACTGTCAGATCGCTTTCCGAGCGCTCCGCGCAGTTTTTCTTCATTCTCTCAAGGCGTTCGTCATCGCTCAGAATATCCCGGACTGCGGCGGCGAAATCCCTTGCGCCGACCGATTTTGAAAGAACCCCGGTAACGCCGTCCTCAACAAGCTCAGCCATACCGCCCATATTCATTGTTACTGCCGGAACCGAGAACATTCTGCCCTCTAAAATCGACATCGGGCAGTTTTCAAAGCAGACCGACGGAACCGCTATCGCCTTTGCTGCGGCAATATTTCCGTCAAGCTCGTCTCCGGTAACAAAACCGGCGGTTATAACGTTATCCAGTCCGTCGAACGCCTTTTTTTCGATACCGTCGCCCATAACGACAAATTTAACGTCGCCGAGCAACCTTGCGGCATCGGCTAAAATCCGTGTTCCCTTTTCGGCGCTGAGCCTTCCGGCAAAAGCAATATACGGAAAATCGTATTTTGTTTTAAACCCGTCCGGCAGCGGTCTTTTATCAACAAAATTATGAAGCACATAGGTACGCCCCGAAAACAGCTCCTTATTATCCTCGGTAAGCTTACCGTAAAGAAAGCGGCTCGGAGCGATAAAGGCGTCAACCCTTTTATAGGTCCCGGCTATCCGGTAAAACGCAGCCTCAGCCGCACCTATAATACTTTTTGCAAGGGAAGAATGAATACATTTATTTTTAATGCAGGGATATTTATTTCTCCCGACGCACCTTTCGCAGACTCCTCCGTTATCGGGGTTATAAAGCAGGTGGTTGGGGCATACGAGCTGATAATCGTGGAGCGTCCAGACAACAGGGATATTCCGCTTTTTTGCGGCGTCGATAACCGAGGGGGTGAGCTGAAAATTTATATTATTGAGATGAACCGCGTCGGGCTGCATATCGTCCAGCACTCTGCCGATTTTTCTTTTTGCCTCAAGCGAATATATTATTTTAAAGGGATACAGAAATCTTTTAATCGAGCCGGTATGGAAGTCCATATTCTGTGTATAAAGTCCCAGGCGGTTGCCGACGGTGTTCTTTTCATCATACATCCCGAAATACTGAACCTCATGTCCCGTTTCCTCAAGGCGCTTCCCTATTCCGAGCATATAGCTTTCCGCTCCGCCGCGCGGATAGAGAAATTTATTAACCATAAGTATCTTCATATACTTTCCTCCGCGTCAGCTTCCGAACGGGCGGACTTCAAATTGCTCGCCCTGCCGCCGCACTCTTTCGGCATAATTATTTCCCATAATGATAACCCCCATAACGGTCGTAAGCAGCGGATAGTTTATGGTGTTATCGGTTGCGGAAACTATCAGCAGGTAAACCGTAAGAAGCATTGTTATAAGCGCGGTATCGGAGTCGCCATCCCTGCCGAAATATTTCGTCCGCAGAACGGTCATTGATAAAAGCCACAGAATATACCCGAAAAATCCGAGGTCAATAAAGAATTGAAGAAAATCGTTATGAACCGCCGAAACTCCGAGGGAAACAACCTCGTTGAGCTGATAGGTCAGAAAGCCTATGCCGTTACCGACGAAAAGCGGAGAAAACTCGTAATATTCATTGACATGGGAGTAAACATAGGCTCTGCCGCTTGTATCGACTCCCGCCCTTTCGAGCAGCGAAAAAACGTCCGCCTTTATAACGGCAATATAGGCTATAAGCAGAAAAACGCATATGAGCATAACTGCGTTTACGCTTTTCCTCAAAGCCTTTTCAGATATTTTCCGGGGAAGTATCATCAGCGCTCTCAGAGCTGCGACAACAAGCATAGCGATAATCGCTATTCGCTTAAAGGCGGCGAGAAAGCAGAAAAGCGCGAGGGAAAACAGCACCCAGAACCAGGTCTTTTTCCGCGGCTTGCAGAGCATATAGATTATATATGCTCCGAGGCAGAATGCAAGCTCATGAATTTCCGCCTTGACAATCGTTTCGCCGGTATTTGCGGCAAAGCTCGTTAAAAGATCGATAAGCTCGCGGATGAATTTTCCTATCCCGTCCGAGTGCATTATATTGAATATCATAACAAGGTTTGACCCCAGCAGAGCCGCAAGGTTAAACCAAATTCCGTTTTCTCCGAAAACATAAAGCACAGACGCGGCGGCAAGCGCGCAGGAAAGCCAGTTCGTATAAACAAGGCAGCCGGAAAGTCCCCTTGCTATCGTTGAAAGCTCGCTTTTATCTATTACCCAGACCAGCAGGGACGAGGCTATAACAACCAGCAAGGGAACGGCAAAGACCAAAGCGGACTTAACCGAAACCGCCGCTGCCGCAGCGTCGGGACGGACAATGAAATAAATAAAAGCAGAGGCTATAACCGCAAGCGCAAAGAGGTGACGGAGAGTTATTCCTATTCCGCCGATAAAAATTGCCTCGTTTATGAAAAAATACATAAGAAACAGCAGCGCGGTGAAATAAGCCTTTACAACCGCGTCTATCGCGTTTCGGAGCATATCTCCGTCCCCCCTTTCCGTTTTTAATCCTCTTTCGGCAGAGCCTCATATTCCTTTCCGTTTTTTATCGCCTCAACCAAAAGCGCTCTCGGAGATTTAACCCTTTCGCGGAAGGTTTCGGCAATGCCTGCCTTATATCTGATACCGACGTTTTCATTAGTTTCCCGGTTTTCAATTTCCATTCTGAAGCTTTCGAGCATATCCTCCGCCGTTATCGAGTCGGATTTTTCAAGAATGATAATGAAATGCGAGTTTTCGTTATAAACCAGCATCGCTTTCATTCTTGCAAAAACCCTTTTAAGCGTTTCGGCGAAAAGCTCTATAACTGCGTCTCCGGTATCCCTGCCGAGCTCCCTGTTTATATCACGCTGATTTGTTATTGAAACGGAGATTATAACCGTGCCGTCATCGAGGATGCTCCGGCTCTTTTTAAGCAGGTATTTATCAAAATACGCTCTGTTATACATACCGGTTTTCTTATCTGTATAGAAGCTTGAAACTATTATATCGTTCATTCTTCCGACGAGTATCAGTCCGCCGCAGCAAACGATAACTATAAAGATAAACGCAATGGCGCTGTAAAGATTGACATTTATGCTCGCCGCCGTTGACGCGGTTGAAAGAATAGAAATATTCTTGCAGCCGAGATAGCCGTTATATTCGCTGTTTGTGCTTACAGTCCTGTCGTAAAGCGCGGTAAGATCGTCAACAATGCTTTTAAGCTCCTCATCGACCTGCGCCTGTGCCGTACCGTAATCGGCGTTTGAAATCTGAGCGCAGGTTTTGTCAGACCCTGCGCAGGTGCCGCCGCAGGCGCCGGTGCAGGCGTTGAAAGAGTCGAGAACATAGTGACAATAGGCGGTATCTATGGCGGCGAGAGCGTCGTTGAGGTCATGGTCCCGCCAGGCATATATAAGCTCGTCATAGGTAACGGTCTGGTCATTTTTCGTGATAATATTTCCCTTTCCGTCGGTGATATCCTTTTCGTGAACCTGGTCAAGAATATATTCGGAGGTTATGGCTGTGTTGCCCGATTCGCGCATTTTGAAAACGTATGCGTCGATAACCTCCTCAATATCGCTGAACATTTCCCGCTCGCTTGAGCCGCTTATCGCGTTTTCGTCAATACGGGTATTATAGTCGGCGTTAAGCAGACTTCTGCTCTTGGTTATCTGATACTGATATATCTTTGAAAACATATCCTTAAGCCTTACCGAACGAATAAAATTAAATTCGTCGATAAGGTCTCCGAACGAGGTACCGGTTTCGGTTGAGCGGTAATAGGGATACGCGCTGTCGCGCTGGTACAGGATATTGACGGTATTTTCTATTGTATTATCCAGCTGCTCCGCCATTTTCAGGTAGTCGTAATCGTTATCGTAAAGCTTAACCGTATTATTGCTTATATGGTCAACATTCAGATAATTTTCTCCGAAAACCGAAAAATAGGTATCAAGAACGGCGTCAAGCATAGTCTGGGCAAAACGCGGACCCTCGCTGTTTGTCGCCGAAAAAGCGACAATATAGGTTGACGGAACATAAACATATTCCTCTCCCTCTTTAAGCTTTGCCGCCTTCTGCTCCTCCTTATCCGGGTCCGGCTGAGCCGTTACGGTTACTCTTGAGGACAGCTTGTCCGCAGAATACCCCTCCGAAAGGGAGAGCCTTTCCATAACCTTGCTCATAATCGCTGAGGATTTTATTTCGTTTACATCAAGCTCGGTTCCTATCGGAGTTTTTCCCTGCTCCGCAGACTCGAAGTTATAGTTTATAACCGCGCTCGCGGTATACTTCCGCTCCCTTTTCAGTGCAAAATTTATAAGCACGGACAGCAGCAGCGCAAGCACCAGTACATAGGGAATGAGCTTTTTTATATATTTAAATATCTTTTTTTCTTCCATACCGCTCCTCCTATTCGCCGATATCCGCCGCGAAGTCAGCCGCCGATTTTTTCAGCCAGCAGGCGGCGTATGCCGCGAGAAAAACAACCGCCAGCACCTTTGCCCTTGAAAAAACCGTTGCGGGATAAACGGTTGCCGAAATACACTGATTCATCTGATTGGAATAGTATTCCTGACCGATAAGCCTTGCCTCCTCGGCTAACTTTTCAATGCTTTGCCCGGCGCTTGAAATAAGCCCGGAGACATATTCCCGGCTTTCGGGAGTATTTCCGGCGGCAGCGCCGAATTTTTCAAGCTTCAGGTTGTTATCCTTTATTCCCTTTTCGACCGACGCTATATTATTGCTGTAGCTTACGGACTGAACAGAAAGGGTGTCGATGCCTATTTTCGTCCGTCCCATATAATACTGCCCGTCGTTATCCCAGGTCGGAACAAGAACAATCCGCGCCATATCCTTATCGTATTTCGCGATTGCGTTATTGGTTATTGAATAAGACTGCTCGAATTTCTGCTTTTCAAAGCCCGACTGGCTGTTGATAAAGTTAAACCGGCTTATAAGGCGGGAGGGGTCGGAGGAAACGCCGTTTTGGAGAATATAGGAATAAAGAGAGCCGTTTATCTGAGCGGAGCTCAGAGTGTCCGCCTTTGCGGCAACCGAGGCAAAGGTTGCGCCGGTTGAGGAGATAAACGAGGAATTCTTTTCCCGCAGACCGTAAAGATAGTTCAGTATTTTATTCGCCTTATTGCTAAGCAGGCTTACGGCGTCGATATAATCAAGACTTTTTGTTTCCTCGGCAAGGTCGTCGAGCTGAATCTGGAAATCGCTGACATACTTATCGAAATAATAATCCCTGTATGAATTGCAGAGCAGCTGAACGAGGGTTTCGGAATCATATTTCTGAGTTTTTCTGTTTGCCTGATAGGAAACCAGAAATTCCGTTGAAATATGATAATTTTCCTTTGAATAGGAATTTCCCTGAGTAAGCGGGGCAACGCTCAGGCAGCTCTTGAGGTCGTCGGCGGTAAAGCCCTCGTAGCCGCCCTTTTTAATTACGCGCTCCAGAACGTCATCGCAGATTATTTCCGCCATATTGTATCTCGTTCCGTTCGAGTTCTGACCGAGGGACGCCTCGGCATAATTCAGTCCGATAACGGCGCTTGCCTGCTTAGAGGTGTCAAAATAGGAGGCAAGCGTATAGGCGAAACAGATAACTATTGCGAAAACAAAGGCTCCGAGTCTGAAAATTCTGAGCTTTTTAAGCTCCGCCTTTGTTTTGCTTTTTGTCAGATTGCGTATTTTCTTATAAAAGCCCAATATTCCGGCGGCGAATATTGCCGCAACTGCGAGAATAACGATTGCTTTCAATATTTCGGATAACAATTAAATGCGCCTCCCTTCAATACTTATTTATATCGATTATAACCAGCTCCGGCTGATTGAATATTCTCGGAAATCCGCGGTTTGTAAGCCCGGAGCTTACTATAACGTCGGAATTTCCGGACTTGAATTTTCCGTATATCATATGGCTGCTTCTCTCCGGCAGAATACCGTAGTCCTTTGAATAAGCCGCTCCGAATACCGGCAGACGGACAACGCCGCCGTAGGTGTCGCCGCAGAGAACGAGACTGCCCCAGCTTTCCTCCTTTAGGGTTTCAAGCAGAACCGGCTCATGGCAAAGGGTTATCTTTACGCAGTCGTTATCGCTGCTAAGATAGTCATAAAAGCTCTTTCCGGCATAATCCCAAAAGGCGGAGGGATTGGAGGTCAGCGTTCCGAATATTTTAACCCTGTTTGAGCCGATATTAACGGTATCGGATTCGTTGAACAGCACCTTTACTCCGGTTTTTTCGAGCGTTTCTCTCAGTCCGTTATCCGCGCTGTAAAGCTTTTCGGCGTCTCGGCTTTCACCGTCCGAGCCGGTAAGCTTGTCTATCGCCTCAAGGCTTGTTTCGCAGCCGAACGCCCGTTTCCATTCGTTATTGCCGTAAATATAGTATGTCGGGGCGATTTTCGCAAGAGAAGAACAGAGCGCTGTTATTTCGTCAATATCCCCGGAAACGTCAAGACAGTCGCCGGTCATAACGATAATATCGGGTTCGAGCTTTTCAATTCTGTGCAGCAGCTTGGAATTTTTGCCGCCGTATTTCGAGTTATGGAGGTCGGAAAGCTGGATAACCCGGAAATTATCATAGGTATTTTCAAGGCTGAGAGAATAGAAATTCTCCTTAAAGCTGAGATTTGCGATAAAATTGACGCTTACAATCGCTACGGCAAACGCCAGAATAAGGCACACCAGCGAGGCTATAATATTTCTTATTCCTTTTCTGAGGCTTTTGTTTTTATTTTTAGGAACGGCTGTCTGCGGCTCGCCCGCCGGCTTATCTGCGGCTGTTTTACCGATATATTTAAAGCTTATATCCGGCAGCTTTCCGCAAACGGTACCTGCCGCCACCATAAGCGCGTTTTTATTTCTGCCGATAAATGCGCGGTATGCCGATTTATCGCTGTATGAAAAGACAAACGCATTATCCCGAACGCTAAACAGCGAAAACTCTCTTACGAACAGAAGTCTGTCGTCTGCGGTAACGGTTAATTCGAGCTGTTCCGCGATTTTTTCAAAAATCATTTCATTTTCCGGATTTAACATTCTTCTTTTCTCCTTTCAGTATTCTTTCATAAATCTCTTGGGTTTGCCGAGCCGTTTTTTCCCAGGAGAACCGGCTCAGGACGTATTCCGCAGAGCGCGCTTTCAGCCTTTCCGTTTCTTCGGGGCTGTTTATAAAAAAGGAAAGCTTATCCGCAAGGTCGTTTACGTCGCCCTTTTTAAAGGTCGCGGCGGCATCGCCGCAAACCGCCGTGTTTTCGGGAATATCCGAGCAGATAACGGCGTTTGAATAGGAAAGCGCCTCCAAAAGGCTTATTGACATTCCCTCAATATTCGACGGCTGACAAACGAGATATGCGCTGCTGTAAATCTGAGCGAGAGTGTCCCCGGAAATAAACCCTGTAAAAATAATATTTTCGTTCTCCGCCGCGAGCCGGCGCAGGGAGGAAACATAGCCGTCGGTATCGCTTGCCGCTCCGCAGATAACGAGCTTTTTATCGGTTTTTATTCTTTTATAAGCCTCAATGAGATAATGCGCGCCCTTTTCCTCGGTAAGACGGGCGACCATACAAATATAAGAGTTCTTTGAAAGTCCGAAGCGTTCTTTTATAATATTGTCTCCGAGAATTTCGGGCTTACTTATACCGTTCGGAACAACAGCCGTTTCACGTCCGTATGTGTTTTTAAAATATTCTCTTGCGCTCTCGCTTAATACTATCACTTCATCGGCATATTTGACAAGTGTTTTTTCACCTTTCATTATATATTTTGACGCAAAGCCCTTTCCCCATTTTTCTCTCTGCCAGTCAAGACCGTGTACCGTCGCGACGCATTTTTTGCCGAACATTTTCGGCAGAAACATCGCGGCACAGGGACCCTCGGCGTGAAAATGGACTATATCGCAGTCGGAAAAGGACGCTTTCAATGCGGCGGTAAAGGAGGCGAGCATTGCCGAAACACCTCTGATTTTAAGCGTTCCCGCCCTTTTCAGGACAACGCCCTTATAGCAGCCGCCGGAAATATCCTTTTCAAATTCCTTTTCCGGCTTATCCGACGACCTGTTATAACAGACAACGCTGTCGCCGAAGCTGACAAGCAGCGGACAGAGATTTGTCAGAACGGTTTCTATTCCGCCACGCGTTGAGGGCATTGCCTTATGCCCTAACATTGCTATTTTCATATATTCTCCTTATCTTCCGGTGGCACTCAGCATAGCAAACGGGGTTTTGAAGATTATTTTTATATCCTGCCAGGCTGTTCGGGTTTCTATATATTCGAGATCCATCTCAAGCCATTTTTCAAACGGCATATCGTTTCTGTTCGGAGTTATCTGCCAGGTACAGGTTATTCCCGGAGTTACTATAAGGCGCAGCTTTTCATAATCGGTATACTGCATAACCTCGTCCGGCAGTGCCGGTCTCGGACCGACAAGGCTCATATTTCCCTTTAATACGTTGAAAAGCTGCGGCAGCTCATCAACAGATAGTCTTCTTATAACCCTGCCCACCCTCGTTATCCGCGGATCGTCCTTCATTTTAAAAACCGGACCGTTCATTTCGTTGCTTTCAATAAGCTCGCTCCTGCGCTCATCGGCATCAACATGCATCGAGCGGAATTTATACATATAGAACTCACTGCCGTGACGTCCTATTCTCACCTGCTTATAGAACGGACTGCCGTGAGGGTCGTCTATAAAAACAATGAGCGCGATTATCAGTATCGGAATAATCAGGAATATCAGCAGGAACAGGGTAACGGCTATATCGAAGGTCCGTTTTTTTCTCCAGTAGGACAAATATGAGCCCTCTATCAGTCTTTCAAGCCTTTCCGCCGCTTTTCCGTCAATTTTTTCAGATTCTAAAAAATTAACCGCCATTACCATTCCCACCTATCGGATTTATGAAGAAGCTTCGCATAAAGAAAGCAATAAAGCCTTATTCCTATCAGCCTTTTAAGTCTCAGGCTGCGCTTTGTTGCACTTCCGCACCACGAGGCGTCAAACTTGTGTATCGAAAGGGTTTTCCGCGTTATATGCTTTTCGCCGGTAAAGAAATTTATCGGGCAGAGGATTTCTTCGCTTAAAAACGCCGTGTTCCCGATTACCTGTCCGCGCGTTTTCGTATCCAGTCCCATTTTTTCGAGCAGCTTCGTATTTCTCTGGGGACAGGGGGTAAGATCAGGCTCGCCGTCCGGCTTTATAAAAGGAATATCGGCGTAATCCTCAAGCAGAGCCTTAACGAAACGGTTGCCCTTTTCGGCTCCGAAACCGAGACCGGTTGATATCAGGCTTTCTCCCGCCTCGTAGCCAAAAAAGCCGTCGTATTTTTCGGTCAGGGCGTCGAGACTTTTAATCAGGCGTACATCGGTATCGAGATAAACTCCGCCGTTTTCGTAAATAATCTTGAGTCTCGCGTAGTCGCTTACGAACGCCCATTTTCCTGCGTCATAAGCCTGCCGCGCGTAAAGGTTTCCGCCGAAATCGAAATTCGACTCATCCCAGCGGACTATTTCATAATCCGGGCATTGCCTTTTCCAGGAGGAAATACATTTTTTGACCGACGCCGGAAGCGGATTTTTGCCGAACCAGCAGTAATGAATTATTTTCGGTATGCTCATAAAATCAGACCTTATTCTCAATATAACCTTCAACGGCGTTTTCTCTCGAAATTATTTTTGCTGGGTTTCCTATAACAATACTGTGATCCGGGACATCGAAATTAACAAAGGAAAGCGGAGCTATCAAAACGTCGCTGCCTATTCTGACATTGCCGACTATAACCGCGTTTGTTCCTATCCACACATTATCGCCTATATGCGGAGCGCCCTCGCGTTTGCCGCGGTTTTCTCTGCCTACGGTAACTCCCGTTGCTATATTGACGTTTCTTCCGATAACCGCCTCCGGGCTTATGATTACCCGTCCGAAATGTCCTATATAAAAGCCCTCGCCGATTTCAGTACGAGCCGGAATCTGAATACCGGTTTTATGGGAAAGGCGGCGCAGCCTGTAATGCAGGAACGGATTTTTGCTGCCGTGAGCCTTTCTTAAAGCGACTGTAAACCGCAGCTCCGGCGAACGGAAAATTCTGCGGAGCAGGCTCTCCCCCTTTTCGCCGTATACGCGGTAAATATCCTTTTTGATTATTTCCTTCATTTTTTCGCAAGCCTTCCTTTCGCAGCCTTTAAAAGCTGCTTATAAACGTCCGGACGGAGCGCCGCGTTTGCGGCTATATAAAGAGCGGCAATCCAGGGCATATTTATCAGTCCCTGCCTGCAAAGCTCCCAAAATCCGAGCGAGCCGAAATGCGAGGCGCCGAAAACCGCAAATACCGCGGCGAACACCGCGCCGTTGACAAGCGTCAGCAAAAAGCTGTCAGCCGCGCTGCGGCGGAATATCCTTCGGTTGACAAACAGAACCGTTACCGAATTTCTGAAAATTATCGCCGCAACCGTTCCGGCGAGTGCTCCGCATATCCCCCACCGGATTATTCCTATAACGGTCAGGGAAAGATTTATCGCCATTTCGGTTATTGCGTGCCACTTTGTTTCGCTGAATCGCCCGGAATATTCTATAACCTGATTTGCAGGCAGCTTAGCCGCGGATATAAGCTTTGCAATAACGAAAAGGAATATGAGCGCCGGCTGAATATAATCGGCGTCCTTAATTCCGCCGGTATATATCCGGATTATCGGCAGGAGAAAAACGCACATTGCCGTATAAACAATAAAGTTCGCCGTAACATAAAGGGATTCGTAAATTCTGTATTTTTTCAGAAACTCCTCCGTATCGGTTGAGAAAAGCTGACCGAGTGCAAAATTAAAGCCCTTTACAAGACTGCTTATAAATATCTCCGTCTGCGAAAAAAACAGATTGTATATATAATAAACGCTGACAGCCTTGAAATCGCTTAAAAAGGAAAGCAGAAGAATATCGGTATTATTGAAAACCATTCCGGAAATCTGATGAATCAAAACCGAGTTTTTCTGAGAAATCGCGGCAAAATTCGGCTTTACTCCGAAATTGAGCCACTTATAATGCCTTTTCGCATAAAGAGTTATATAAAGCAGCTGAACCGTCGAAACAAGGCAATACGCCGACTGCATAAGTATAAGGTTGTTTGTAAGCAGCAGTACCGCTGCCTTTAATAGTCCGCTGAATACCTGCAAAAAAATCTGCGAGTTTGTTATAACATACTGCAAGCCGTCGGTTTCGAGCAAAATGCCGTATTTTCCCTCTATAAAAAAGGTTACAAGCGAGGGTATGCCGTTAAGAAAAACCAATGCTATAACCACATATGACGGCAGTCCCGTGTTTACGGCAAATCCGTAAATCAAGGCTATTGCGGAAACCGCTGCGGCGTAAATATATCCTATTTTAATGTAATAATTTCTTGTCGCCGCTAAAATGCCGTTTATTTCTCCGCGGCTCCCTTGCGCAACCGGTCTTAAAAGAGCCTGAACGGACGCAAGACCGACCCCGGATTCAAGCAGGCAGAGATATGTGAAAATCTGCTTTATGGTTGACAAAACGCCGTTTACCGACGAGCCGAAGTTCTCGATATAAAGGCGCGGCAGGAGGAAGCCTATGGCTATGGTTACAATCTGGCAAAGGACGACCGAAGCAAGATTGAATTTTATCTTTCTGGCGTGCGCTCCCATAGCCGAACCCCCTTTTTAATAAATTTTTTTAAGGAATTCAAAGCGCCGCTTTCCCGAAACGTAAATTATCAGCGAAGAAAGCAGCAAAGTCGGAATAAGCGCTATAAAAAACATAGCAACGGAATTTGTATATGAAAGCCGGGTAAAAATACAGTAAAGCTCGATAGGCAGCATATGAGTGAAATAAATCAGAGAGCTGTACGGCCGGAGCAGTCTCAATCCGGCAAAGCTCGGCGGCTCGCTAAAGCTTAGCGCAGAGCGGAGCAGGAAGTACGAGGCAGGTATAAGGAAAAGGTACATATCGTATTCAAGGTGCCATTTCATTTTTCCGACGAAAACAAACTCGGCAGCAAGCAAAACCGAAGAAACCGCAAATCCGAAGATATTCCGCTTGAACGAGCCGAGTGAGCCGTCAGCCGCGCGCTGCGAAAGCTCTGCGCCGAGGGCTATAAAAACAATACCCTCGAAAACGCCGTTCCTGGTTGTTCCGATAAAACTATATACCGACGATACCGCCTTTAAAAAGCCTTGCGGGAACGGTATCGCTTTAACAAGACCGAAATAGCTCTGTCCGCAAAGCCCTATGCAGTAAAGGATAAATCCGATAAATATAATCCGGTTGATTTTAATACCGCATTTCAGCATAACCGTTACCGCCGAGACCGCAGCGATTGAAGCCGGGAGATACCAGAGAAAGCCGAAACCGGCGGAAAAAACCATATTTTTAAGCCAGTTTAAAAATACCGAAAGCGCAGTTTCGCCGATTGGGGGATAAGCCATATTAAGAGCCGTAAACGGAAAATATACCGCCGACCAAAACAAATAGAGAAACAGCATTCTTTTAAGATAGGCTTTAATAACGCCGGTTTCGGAGGTTTCAACGCCGGATTTTGAAAACAGGAAAAAACCGGAGGCGATAAAGAAAAACGGAACGGCAATCCTGCAAATGCAGTTGACAAGCAGAGAATTGAGCCGCCCGCTCAGCGAGGACAGCGGAGAGGTATGAATACAAATTATAAGCAGCGCGCATATAATCTTAATCAGATCTACGGAATAATACTGCTTTTTCATACATTCTCCCTCAAAACGGCAATAAAAAAAGACTGCAACATTCCGCGCTCTAACGCGGAAAATCGCAGTCTGTCAACCATAGCTAAAAGCTTTAGGCACAAGGACTTTGTGTCCCCATCTTTCGATAGGTTTACCCATATTTATTTTAATAATACCTCTCCCGCGGCGATTTGTCAAGGATTTTATCAATTTTTGCATATTTTGTGGACAGAAAACTAATTTTATGATAGAATAATCTTAATCGGATGTTTTTAGCAAGCCGTAAAGGGGGATCAGCTATGGAAAGAGATAAGCAAGCCGACCTGCTTCGCGGCTATGCCTGTCTGCTCGTGGTTATAGGTCACGTTTTTATCGGAGTCAGAACCTCCGGCATAGCCGTTCCGGGTTTTCTGGCGGTTTCGGAAAAATTTATATGGTCGTTTCATATCGACCTGTTTATGTTTCTTTCCGGCTATGTTTTCAGCCTTACGGGCGGCGCGGCGGCAAAGGGCGGCAGGCGCGCGTTTCTGCTCGGCAAGCTGCTGTCGCTCGGAGTGCCGTATCTGATTTTTTCCTGCCTTTACGCAGTCGTAAACAGCCTTACTCCCGGAGTCAATAATTCCTCGTCCGTTTCGGATGTTCTGAGCATATGGTATAAGCCGATAGCGCAGTACTGGTTTCTGTTTGCGCTTTTTTGGCTGTTTGTTATATGGGCGGTTATTTCAAAACCGATAAAAAGCAACGCTCTTATAACCGCCTTATTATATACGTTTTTTATCGTCTGCAAATGCTTTAAAATAAACCTCGGCTTTCTCGACTCGTCATTTAACTGCGTTCTTGCGTTCGGACTCGGCACCTGCATTAAATCGCTTAATATATCCCGGCTCCCGAAAGCCGTTCGGGCGGTTACGGCTGCCCTGCATATTGCAGCCGCCGTTATCCTGATAAATTTCAACCTATATACAAAGCTTTTCATCGACGATATTCTTACAGTTTTCGGAATTTTTTCTTCCCTGTGCTTTATATCGCTGATTTCCCGGCTGCCGGCTGTTTCAAAGGCGCTCGGCTTTATATGCGTATATTCGTTTCCTCTTTACCTCACGCATACGTTCTTTACAGCCGGGGCAAGAATAATTCTTTTAAGGCTCGGAGTTACTAACTGCTTTGTTCATATAGCCGCAGGCATTGCCGCCGGGCTTTTATTCCCCATTGCCGCCGCAAAAGTAGCGGAGCTTTCGCCGTTTTTAAATTTCTTCTTTTATCCTGCGCGCGCGGTAAAGGAAATCCGCGCCGGGAAATACGGCTTTAATTTAAGAAAAAAATCTTAGGAAAATAAAAAAGGTGCATCTGCAGCGATGTACCTTTTTATTTTATATGTCTGCCCTGCCGCTGTCGGCGCAGGCGGTTTTTTCCTTTTTATCCCCCGAAACGCGCTCCTGCTCCTCAAGCACCTCCAAAAACGCGTCGACTATATCGGGGTCGAACTGGCTCCCCCGGTTTTCCTTCAGCTCATTCAGTACCCTTTCCTTTGAAAGGCGGCTTCTGTAAACCCGGTTGCTGCTCATTGAGTCGTAAGCGTCCGCAACGCTGATAATTCTTGCGGATATCGGTATATCCCTGCCCTTTTTCCCTGTCGGATAGCCTTTCCCGTCATAACGCTCGTGATGATAGAGGACTCCCTCGTATATTCCCGGAATTGAGGAAAGCTCCTTTACCATTTTTGCGCCCTTTGCGGCGTGAGCCTTTATAATGCCGTATTCTTCATCCGTCAGTCCTGATGGCTTTTTGAGAATTTCATCCGGAACATAGCATTTTCCTATATCGTGGAGCAGGGCAATCTGATAAATCCGCTTACACTCCTCGTCGGAAAAGCCGAGCCTTTCGGCAATTTTCCGCGAATAATACGCGACTCGCTTTGAATGACCGTAGGTATAGGGGTCCTTTGCGTCAACAAAGCTGCTGAAAACATCCAGCGATTCACGCACCTTTTTTTCCTGCTTCAAAAGCTTCCGCTCGTATCGGGCAATAAGCAGCGCCACGGCAATAAAGCCGATAAGCAGCAAAATCCAGACAATCATACATATATGACAAATACTTGCTGTTACACCGCTCTTATAATCTTTGTAAAAAAAGTAATCGAGAGTACGCTCAGAAAGATTAACGCTGGTTGAATAGCTGTAAAAAATAAATCCCGTGCTGACCGCCGAAGATCTGTTTCCGCCCTTGGCTATCGGCGTTTCCTTATCCTCTGCGCTTGGATAATAGACTATGTAATCTCCCGGCTGCAAGGAAATCAATATATCGCCCGCGGAAAAGATATGCTCAAGCTCAATATCCCCGGAGCTGCAATTTCTCAAATCAAGTCTCTGAGACTTCTCCGAGCCGTTCCTGAGCTGATGTATCTCAACCTCGCCGCACCAGGCGTTATTTATATAGCAGTCCTGCTGTATATCAAGGCGGAGCCGCCAGTTTTTAACAATGCTTTTTGAACCGTTGCTTACGGTAAGCTCATAAATAATTCCGTTAAGAGGGGCGTCTAATGCCTCATCGTTTTTTACCCAGCTGTCAGTTTTTTGACCCCTCTGCTTAATATCGGCGATAACACCCTCGGCAGAGGAAGAACCCTCTATCGTCCGTTTTTTCGTATTATACCGTTTTATATCCGTATAATGCACACCGAAAACCGCAGCTATGGCAATAAGGGAAACGGAAAACAATACGCCGAGAATTATAACCGTTCTTTTAAATTTTGCTTTTCTAATCATTTTAAGCACGACTCCAAAATGCAAAATTATACCTGCTTTCTATTATAACACTTTTTGGAAAAAGTTCAATCAAATTTCTTTTCCGCTCTCCGGCAGGGCTTTTAACGGCTGACGGAAAATAACATAACGGTTTATTCCGGCATAGAATAAAAGGAAAACTGTTTGGAGGGACTAAAATGGATAACGCTTTACTTGAACATTACCGCCGCGAGGCGCTCGAATATGCCTCACGCGCCGTGCCGCAGGCGACGCCCGACGACGGCGCTGCCTTTCTTGCCGCCCACCCGGACAGGGGAAAGCTGAGGGTTCAGGCGTCCTCCGGAGAGGGCAGCTACCCGGTTGAGGGGGCATCCGTTGAGGTTTTCAGAAATATCGGCAGCGAAAAGCGGGTCTACTACAAAAAGGTAACCGACAGCTCCGGAATTGCGGACGGTATGGTTCTCCCGGCTCTGCCGAAAGCGGAATCCCTTGATTCCGAAACTGCTTCCGACAGCGGCACCGAATACGGAGTAACCGTTTTTCATCCTGCATATTCTCCGGAGCAGACCCATTATATCAAGATTTACGGCGGCGTCGAAACTCTTTTGCCGATAAGCTTTATACCGTCGTCAAGACAGTAAGGAGATGCGATATGCCTTATACAACGCCCGTTATTCCGGAAACCGTAACCGTGCATCTCGGTCTGCCGGATTCTCCGGCTGAAAATGTAACCGTTCCGTTTGCCGAATATATAAAAAACGTCGCTTCAAGCGAGATTTATCCTACCTGGCCGGAAAGCGCCCTGCGCGCCAACATCCTCGCCCAGATATCCTTTACTCTTAACCGGATATACAGCGAGCATTACCGCAGCCGCGGCTATGATTTTGATGTAACCAGCACGACTCAGCTCGACCACGCTTTCGTTAAGGACAGGGAAATTTTTGAAAATATAAGCCGGATTGTCGATGATATATTCAACAACTATATTGTAAGGCAGGAAAATGTCGAGCCGTTTTTTGCCCAGTTCTGCGACGGAGTAAGAACGCAGTGCAGCGGGCTTTCGCAGTGGGGAAGCGTAAATCTCGCGGAGCAGGGATATACTCCGTACGAAATATTGCAGTATTATTACGGAGATGATATAAATATCGTATCTAACGCTCCCGTAGGCGCAAGCATACCGACCTTTCCGGGAATACCGATAGGCCGCGGCGCCATAGGCGACGATGTTCTGACGATTAAACGCCAGCTGAACCGCATAGGGAAAAACTATCCGGCAATTCCGGCAATAGATGTTGAAAACGATGTTTATGACCGTCAGACCGAGGAGGCTGTCAGGGAATTTCAGCGCATTTTCAACCTCAGTCAGGACGGAATTGTCGGGAAAGCCACCTGGTATAAATTAAAGGAAATATATAACGGAGTTAAGAAAATATCCGAAATAACCAGCGAGGGAATAACCATTTCGGAGGCTGAGCGCAGGTATCCGCCCGCATTCGGTCCGGGAGACAGCGGCGTTCCCGTTCTGCTGTTCCAATATTATCTGAATTTTATCGGCTCGTTTATTCCGGAGCTGCCCGCTCCCCCGCTTACCGGGGTTTACGACGATGAGACCCGCGCTGCGGTTATAGCCTTTCAGCAGTTCTACGGACTGCCTGCCGACGGGCTTGTCGGAAGAAACACCTGGAATGTTATAAGAGACGCATACAACAGAGTTCTCGCCGACCTGCCGGAGGATTACAGACAATTCGCCGGAGAGGTTTTTCCCGGCAGAAACATTCTTTTGGGTGATACGGGAGAAGACGTTGTCCTTATTCAGACAAATCTCCGAAACATTTCGCAAAACGACCCGGAAATTCCGCCGGTTGAAATAACCGGAGTTTTTGACGAACAGACAGCCGCTGCCGTAAGAGCTTTGCAGCGTCAGCTCGGATTTCCCGAAAACGGAGTTGTCGGGGCGCTGACCTGGAGCAACATCATAACGCGCGGAAGCGGCTTTTAGGACGGCTTTTCGGGCAAAACAGTCAGAATACGGCAAAATTTCCGCCTTAAATCGCCGATATATCCGATTATTCGGTTTTTCTCCGCTATTTACTTGACAATATTTTTTTACGGGGTATAATAATGAATTGTCGCTCTATTTAAAATACTCATTATTATTCAGGGAGAAAAAATTATGCTTAAACGATATATCGGCGATAAGGCGTTTTACAGAATGACTCTTACTGTCGCTCTGCCTATGATGATACAAAACGCCGTTACCAACTTTGTCAGTCTGCTTGACAATATAATGGTCGGACGGGTAGGAACTCTGCAAATGACGGGCGTATCGGTAGTCAATCAGCTGTTGTTTGTTTTCAACCTCTGCGTTTTCGGAGCTGTTGCCGGAGCAGGTATATTTACCGCTCAGTTTTACGGCCGCGGCGACAGCGAGGGAATACGGCAGACCTTCCGCTTCAAAATAATTATATGCGCTTTGATAGGTATAATAGGACTGAGCTTATTCATTTTTAAGGGAGACGACCTTATCCGGCTTTATCTCAAGGGCGACGCAACCGCAGATGAGCGCGCCGCCGCCCTGCGCTACGGAAAGGAATACCTTGCCGTTATGATGATAGGGCTTATCCCGTTTGCGCTCAACAACGCCTATGCCTCGTCGATGCGAGAAACCGGACAGACCCTTGTTCCGATGATAGGCGGAATTGTGGCTGTATGCGTTAATATGTCGCTCAATTATGTGCTCATATTCGGAAAGCTCGGAATGCCGGTTCTCGGAGTAAAGGGCGCCGCAATAGCCACCGTTATATCGAGATATGCCGAAATCGCCGTAAATGCGGTCTGGCTCCACAGTCACTCAGAGCGGTATCCCTATATCCGGGGAGTTTACCGTTCGCTCAGAATTTCGGCTCCGCTTTTGAAAAATATTGCAGTTAAGGGACTGCCGCTGCTTATAAACGAAACCCTCTGGTCCTCAAGCGTTGCCGTTCTTTCTCAATGCTATTCAATGCGCGGACTTGCAGTTATCGCCGCAAATAATATTGCCAGCACTATATGGAACGTATTTTCTGTATGCTTTATTTCGCTCGGAAGTGCAACCGGTATAATTATCGGGCAGATGCTCGGCGCGGGAAAGCCTAAGGAGGAGGTAATAGATACCGACCGCAAGCTTATAGTCTTTTCCGTTGTATCCTGCACCGTGTTCGGCGCGCTGATGGCGTCCGTTTCGGGAGTATTTCCGCTTATTTACAAAACCGACGATGCCATCCGCTCCCTCGCAACGCTTCTTATATGCGTAAACGCCGTTATAATGCCGTTTAACGCTTATGCAAACGCCTCTTATTTCACGCTCCGCTCCGGCGGAAAAACCCTTTCAACCCTCTTGTTCGACAGCTGCTTTGTCTGGGTTGTCAGCGTTCCGACGGCATACGTTCTCAGCCGTTATACCTCTCTCCCGATAGTACCGCTTTATGCGATATGCCAGGGCCTGGAAATAATTAAATGCGTTATCGGATTCTTTATGCTCCGCAGCGGCAGCTGGATAAGAAACATCGTCCGCACAGACAGCGGCGGCAGCATTGAGGGTTAATATTTTAACAACCGCCAAAATTCCTGATAATAGTAGAAAAATACGGCAAAATAGACAAATATAGTGTTACACATTAACAAACCATTGGAAAAATATTAGAACTTATTAACAAAATATTGACGATTTCATTAAATGTGGTATAATAATTAAAGTCAATAGCTGTTTTGGAGTAATAGCCGCGAGGCGGTAAGGTAACGAAATGCAATAAAGGAGATCGTACCATGTGTGTTAAAGATGTTGTTATTCAAAATCAGGTTGGACTTCACGCACGTCCCGCTACTTTCTTTATACAAAAGGCAAACGAGTATAAGTCGTCTATCTGGGTTGAAAAGGACGAGCGCAAGGTAAATGCAAAAAGCCTGCTCGGCGTTCTTTCTCTCGGTATCGTCGGCGGAACCACTATTAAGATAATTGTTGACGGCTCCGACGAAAAGGAAGCTCTTGACGGACTTGTTTCGCTTGTTGAATCCGGCTTTGCGGACTGAGTAAATCTTTAATTTCGCGTTCCGGCTGTTTTTTCCGGTCGGAACGTGAATTTTTGCTTGCATATTTTTATATAGTGTGATATAATAGCTTTACGCTTTGAAATCCCCCCTATTTGATTTACGCTTTGCGGCATAAATTTCAGATACATTTTTATTTCGGGCGTATGTAAATATCCGGGTGTGGCGCAGCTGGTAGCGCGCTTGACTGGGGGTCAAGAGGCCGCAAGTTCAAGTCTTGTCACTCGGACCATATCGAGTGGTCATAAGGGATTTCACTTATGACCACTTGATTTTTATCTTGATACGGTTTTATGTAAGGAGTAGGTTTTCGCCTGCTCCTTTTGTTATGCCGTTTTCGGCTCGGTTAAATACTCAATCGCGACACCTTTTCTGGTATCTGCGACGATATTCGGTCTGCGTGATACCTCTGATATCTCCACATACCCGACAAAGCGATAATAGATAACGATTCTCTGCGTTCGGTTTTTACCTTTGCCTTCCATTTCAAAAACATCAATGTGGTCGACGAGTTCACGGAGCAGCGTTGCGGTCATATTAGACCAACACATAAAAAATCCCTCCAAACCTTAAACGGGCTTGGAGGAGATAAAACTTATTATATGCTTAGTTTTACTGTCCGCCAAAACACCTTTTTTATTTGGTGGGCAAAATCATTTATTGCTGCCGGTGAACAGGGTTCCAACTTTTCTCCCTTCAATAATATCATATATGGCAGAGGGCTTTTTCCCATTTGTAATGACAGTATCTATTCCTTGCGCCGTTGCTAAACTTGCTGCCCGCAGCTTTGTTTTCATTCCGCCCGTGCCTCGCCGTGAGCCTGCGCCGCCGGCAAGAGAATATACTTCTTCATCAATCGTATCAATTTGCGGTAACAGTTTGGCGTTTTGATTAAGGCGTGGGTCACTATCATATAATCCGTCAATGTCTGACAAAATGATTAAGCGTTTTGCCTTACACAAAATTGCAACCACAGCAGAGAGCATATCGTTATCACCGAATAAACGCTCCTCAGACTCAATTTCGGTATAACTTACGGAGTCATTTTCATTTACAACAGGGATTATCCCTGTTTCAAGGAGCGCATTGAAGGTGTTCGTCAAATTTTCCTTTTTCTCCTCCTGCTCTATGTCGTCGGCATTGAGCAATATCTGGGCAATCGTCTTGTCATAATCTTCAAAGAACTTATCATAGAGGTGCATAATGCTGCATTGTCCCACAGCCGCAGCCGCCTGTTTCATTCGCAGGCTTGTGGGTCTTTCTTTTGCATTCATTTTGTTTGCTCCAACGGCAATCGCACCGGATGAAACCAGAACAACCTCATATCCCATATTTTGAACATCCGACAGCACCAATACCAAGCGGTCAAATGCCCTTAAATCGGTTTTCCCGTTTTCGTTTGTTAAAGTAGATGTACCGACCTTGACAACTATCCTATTTTGATAAAGCCCCATATCACACCTCAATTACAAAAGGCTTATGATTGGAGAATGAGAGCAATTTATGCACAATATCATCTGTACGAACTTTCATATAACCGGTTGTCGTTCCGTCGCTGCACCCGTACCATTCGCTTTTTAAGACATCTGCATCAAAAACAATGTGAACCTTGTTTTGTGCATCTAATAAGCAACTGAATACGGTCGCAGCCCCGATTTTAGTGCCAAGCATTGTTTCCATCAAATCGGCTGGAGCAAAAGACACACGGGGAATATCTAAGGCAGTACTGAAATCTTTAGAACGGAACGGCTTGTCCCCTTTGGTAATAAACAAATAAAAATCGTCTTTTTGCCTGTTGCATAAAAACAGGGTCTTGACCATTTCCATTTTGAGTTTTCGATTGATTTCTACGCAATCCTCCATTGTAATGGCTTCGTCAGTATCCACTCGCTGATATGGGATTTGAAGCTGAGCCAGAGTCAAGTAAACTGATTTTTGAAGTTCATTCCCATATTCCTACGGAGCAGTAGACTGAATATCACTCACATAAAACATTGTTTTCCCTCTTTTGCTATTGAAATTTCTGTGTTTATATTGTATCACAAACGGAGAGATTACAAAAGCGAATATTTATCATTCTATCTATCACAATTCCAGATAGAAAACGCTGAGGACAAAAGTATGGATATGAACATTCAAAAATATATGGCATTTGTAAAGACGGTTGAATATGGGAGCTTTACAAAAGCGGCAGAAATACTAAACTATTCTCAATCCGGTATCAGTCGTATGATAAACGACTTAGAGAAAGATTGGAGGGTAACTCTTTTGGAACGGGGAAAAGTAGGCGTTAAGCTTACAAGCGATGGATTGCGGCTCTTGCCTTATGCAAAAAATGTTTGCAGCGAATATGAAAAGCTGCTTATGCAGGTTGATGAAATCAATGGGTTGCAGTCTGGGCTTATCCGAATAGGAACTTTTTCGAGTGTTGCCACCCATTGGCTTCCAAATATGATTAAAGCATTTCAAACGGATTATCCGAACATTGACTATGAATTATTGCTGGGAGATTATACGGAGATTGAGGAGTGGATAATTACTGGCAGAGTAGATTGCGGATTTATTAGATTACCTGTTCAACACGATTTGGAAACGATTTTTTTAGAGCAGGATAAACTGCTTGCTATATTGCCTCAAAATCATCCATTAACAAATCTCGAAAAAATTCCTGTTGCGGCTCTTTGTAATGAACCCTTTATGCTTCTTGAAAAGGGTGCTAAGGCTGAAATTTCAGAAATATTTGAAAGGTGCAATTTGACGCCGAATACCCATTTTACAACTTGGGACGATTATTCCATTATGTCAATGGTTGAAAGCGGCTTGGGAATCAGTATTTTACCGCAACTGATTTTAAAGAGAACACCCTATAAAATCGTTGCAAAAGAGCTTGATGTCCCTGCGTATCGTAACATCGGGTTAGCTCTCCGAAGTAAGAAAACAGCTTCTTTGGCTGTAAAACGATTTTTAGATTATTTGCAATACAGATAGAGAAAAGCGGCAAAGATTACACCCTGCCGCTAAATCTTTATGCGTATATGATTTAACTATCCATCATTTTCCATGAAAAAGCACGCTCCGAAGGCGGGATATTTCCCCTCCGGATATTGCTGTCCACAATGGTAATAATCGGAGTTCCATTTCAAACTTCCTGATGCTTTCCGCAAGCTCCGTCAGCGTTTCGTCTGCCGCCATACATAACGGATTGTCTGAAAACGAGTGTAAATTGCTATCTTTAATACGGTAAATTCCTATTCTTTCATCGCAAAATCTTACCTTTCTCCTGAAAATTTCTCGGCGGCGTATACTTTGCGGTGTCATTTGGAGATCACCGTGCAGGAAGCATTGAGCATTTCTGCAATCTTCTCCTGCGTCAGCCCGCGGCTTTTCCTGAGTTCCCGTATCTTCGCGTAAAATTTCACCGCTTCCACTATCTGTTCTTTCTTCCCGATTTATTGATTTTGGCTATCTTCTTGAATTTTGCCCGTTTGGCTTCAAGGTATCGGCTGCTGTCCGCCGCATAGTCGTTTTCGGATCGATAACGGCAGGTTTCATTCTGCACGCTCCGATTCTGCAATATCACCTTATTGAATAACGAAAATATTGCGTTTTATCTTTTTATAGCCCCAATTCCGTTCAGAACAGCTGTCCCGGCAGCTTCAGCTTTTCCTTCTTCGGGAAGGTCGCTTCAAACTGTTCAAAGCTATCCGGATCTTTTTCACAGATAAAATAGC
>CAKSOL010000014.1 GCA_934477125.1 uncultured Eubacteriales bacterium
CCTTTTCGGTTGACACTCGGCAATATGCTGCAATGTTCATTCTTATCCCTCTGTAACTTCTCGTATTTTGTTACTTCTATTATAATTGTATGAAATTGCTTTGTCAACAAAAAAGCAGACTAAACAGTGCACTTTACACCGTTTAATCTGCTTTTGTCAAATAAGTTTTTTTAGAATCAATAAACTGATCCATTTCACCGAAAACCACTCAGGCGATTAGAGACCGATTAACTCCGTCGTAATCATGAACCAATCTATGCCGTAACCCCGAAACAATGTTCCAAATTATTTCCGGATGCTCCAACTTAAATTCGGGACTTAATTTATATACCTGTTCACCGATATTATAAAGCGGAGTTGTAATCGCCCATTGTGAAAATTCATCCGTCAGTAGCATTTCCTTTGTGATTGAACGGTTTTCGATTTGAAGCTTTAACGATTCCCAAGTTGAAATTATTTTTTAAAGTCTTTCTGTATCAGAAGTTTTCATGCAATCTTAATCCCCTCATTAACTGCATTTCTGTAAAATTCGGAATCTCTGTTGACCTCACAAATCTCAAACGCGTCAACTTCTTTACCGGTTGCATTTCTTAATTCCTCGGCAAAAGCAAATATATCGGTTTTTTTAAAGCCGTCACCACCGAATACTATAATATCAATATCCGATTCGGGTGTTTCTTCACCGCGAGCATACGAACCGAAAAGGAGCGCATATTCCGCGTCATAACGCTTAAGCAAGTATTTTACAATTTGTACTATTTGTTTTCTCGTCAACATAATGAAGACTCCTTTCCTAAACTATATTATGTACGAATCAAAGACAATAATCAATCCTCATTTGTTAATTTTTCCTGTTCTGATGTAGGTTTACAATAGATGTGTTACAGAGAATAAAAAGGTTCTATAATAAATGTTGCCTTGCGAATATTGCCCATATGAGCCCAAGCAAACTTAAAGTCTGCTTTAAACAGCATACCGGACGCACCGTTACTAAATACATTCAGGTTTTTTATGCCTTTTTAAATTGCCGAGGCAATTTGAATTAAATAGTATTCTTCAGTTTTTCAAGCCAGCAGATAACATAAGAGGCGAAGCAATGATTGCAACTGGCACTGGTATCGATGTTTTCCCAAAGCGTTCCGGTTTTGTTTGCCATATAGCCGAAAAATCCGACAATATTTTTAAGAGCTTTCTCCTTAAAGCCTGCCCTCATTAAAATTTCCAAACGGAGATAATTGCCTATAAATGCGTTTGCAGGTGCAATTTCGGGATATTCGGTATCGTGTTTTCGCGCGGGGCCGAATTTATGAAGCAACGTTTCAAAAAGCTCACCGTTGCGCTCGGGCGACGCAACTCCGAAAAAGAAAGCGTAATACTGGCACACCTCCGTTGAGTCGGGTTCCGCCTTAAGTATTCCGTTTTCACGAACGGCATGGTCACGGAAAAATTTACCGTCAAATGATTGGCAGTAAACGGTCTCGCGTATTTTTTCGGCTTTTACGGAAAGCTCGGGTATATCATATAGCTCTGAAATTGCCGAAAGCATTGCGGAATAAAGCATATTGGAGGGGTAATTAACCCCGTCGGTCAAATCGTTCGCCCGCGACCATTCCACAAAGACCCAGCTTTCAAGATTTTCAAGCAGACCGTCGCTGTTTTCAAAGCGGCTGAAGTATTTAAGAAGCTCGAAAGCCTTTGCCCTGAACCGTTCAACCAGCTCACGGTCTCCCGAACGGTCAAGATATTCGCGCAGCTCCAAAAACAGCCACATGGCCCAATTAGGTATAAAGGAATTCGGCGTATGATCCGCAGGGTAGCACATCGGAATCATGCCGTCGGGAATGTTAACATAATTTTCTTCACAAAGGAAATTTTCCAAAAAGTCGTGTTCAACCGAAGTTTCACCGCAAAGCAGATATTCGGTTCTTCCCGAAAAAAAGCTGTCGCAAAGCCAACCGGCACGCTCACGCGAAGGGCAGTCCATAAACAGATCAACACTGCCCTGACGAAAGGTTTCAACCGCCGCTTCTGCAATTTTGCAAATTTCCGCGCTACCGAATTTCGGAGTGTATTTAATCGGCGGGTGCTTATATTCGGTCATAAAAAGCTCTGCCTCCGCATTCCCGCCGTATACCGCTGCCTGAATGTATTTGCAGGTATAAACCTCAAAAAATCGGAGGGTTCTTTCACCCGCCGGCAAGTCGAAAATCGCCGCATTGCAGCAACCTCCGCGCAAATAATCCACACGGTCTGCGTCGCTTAAAATTTCATCAAACATAATATACAGCCTGATCGGGCGCTGTGATTTTATATGTATTCCTATCAGTCCGGTTGCGTTATAGGGCAGCTCGTAAATACCGTAAGTGCCATCCAAAAGCGCTTTGTCTTGGTTTGAAACAGGGTCCGAAAGCTTAAGTTTTTCACATTCTTCGGTAATCATTAAATCGGGATTTTCAAAAAGATACTCGGGCTGCTCGGACTTTGCTACCAGCATGTCAACAGAATTGTTGCGCCAATAGCTTTCACGCTTCGCAAAAGAAAAACTGCCGCCTAAAATTCTTTTTGCCACGGTTTTTTCATATAGCGGGTAGGGTGTGTTCCTCTTTAAATAATTCGGCTGCGGAAAACATGAGAGCAACTCTGTACCCTGCACGGCATCTGTAAAATATGTACCACCCGCTATAACGCGATAGGACTCCGCAAACGGGCGCTGAAAGCTGTAACGCTGTACTTTTTTTATATATTCCGGATTAATACGCGCAGTAAAATCATTGCCGGTATACGCCGTCACCCGTCCGTCCGTCAACAGCTCCGCAGTTAAAAAGGAATCCTGCTTGATAAGGTAATAGCTGCGCGCGTTATAGCCGCAGACCTCTATAATTACCGTATTTTGTTCGCGGTCGGCAAACGGGGTAAGGTCAATTTCATCCACACGGAAAAACCCACGCCCTGCACGTGCAGGACCGTAACAAACAAATTTACCGTTTACCGACATTTGATAAATACCTGAGGTGGCAATTTTTGCGGTGACGGCTTTTCCTTTTCCCGCAACCGTTTTAAACTGTACCCTTAGGTTCATTTCCTTTTCCCTGCCCGTTACCCAAACGGGCACTGCTTTTTCAAAAAAAACGCTCATTTTTTTCTCCCTGAAATTATTGCTCGGAATACATTTCCCTGTACCTTCCGGGCGTTATACCGCTGTATCGCTTGAAAATTCTGATAAAGGTGTTGGGGTTTTCATAGCCTGTAAGATATGTTACCTCCTGCACCGATTTTCCGCCGACCGTCAGTAATTCCTTTGCCTTTTCAATACGCACCTTATGGATATAGTCAAGCAAGCCGTTCCCGGTCTTTTTTATGAATTTAGCCGAAAGCGTTCGCGGATTCTGCTGCACCATATCGGCAATAAACGAAACCGACAAATCGGGATTGGCATATTCACGCTCCACGATTGCGGCGATTTCATCCACAAAATCGACCGTATTTTCATTGCTTTTTCCAAGCGTAATTATTTGCTCGAGCGTCTCGTAAAATTGCCGTCTCAAAACAGCAGGATCTCTGCAGTAAAGAATATAATCTATGCGGTCGCTCATAGCGTCTATTAAACTGTTTTTATCGGAATCGGCAAAATATTCCCCGCAGGTTCTCAAAAGTTCATAGCACTGCAGTGAAATGAACTCTGCCGAAACCCTGCTCCCGTGGCTTTTTTTATCAAATATCCAATCTATTGATTTACGGGCGCCGTCATAATCCTTGGCTTTTATCAAATTCAAAAAATGGAATTTTGATTCTATAATACGCGCATATTCCGACTGCTCGTTCCGTTTACCCGAAATATCTTTGAATAAACACACGGTTTCCGATGAGTCAAGCGCAAAGTCCAAAGCGGCACAGGCACGATAGTAGGAGCGCGAAACCGCCGTAAGCCCAAGGCTGACGCTGCCTATTCCTGCGCATACCGTGTGTTCAAATTCCTTTTTGCAAACCTCAATAATCTTCTGTACGGGCAACACCATATCCTGCGCTTCAAGCGCGGAATCGGTTGAAAACAGGCATACTATTCTGTCGTTCAGCCGAGTTGAAACACAATCGCTGTAATCGCACAAAATGTTTTCGGTAACAAACTGCATAAGCGCATATTCCTGCTCGTTCTGTGCATTTGCAGGCGAATCTTTCAAATCGCATATTTCAAAATTTATTACAATAAAGCACCTATTTTCAACCGTAATACCCACGCGCTCCAATTGCGCGGTTTCCGCCTTTGCATCAATAGGTGCGCGCGCGGTAAGCAAATCGTTTAAAAGCTTTCTGCGCATAACGGTGCGCTGATCGTCGTTTTGCTGCTTTAACTGATTAACATAGATCACCTGACGCGATACAATTCCCTCTATTGAGGATGAATCTTTTATGATTATTCGGTTAAGATTTCCGTCATCGGGCTGCTCTAATATGTTTTTAACATTATGCAGGGTGCGGTTTTGGAAAAACAAGATCCACGCCAAATACAAAAGCAGCAGCACGCATATAATTATAATTGCAATTATAACCGGTATGCCCGATCCGAACTGTGAAAAAAAGCTGCCTGGTTTTTTCCCCGAAAGGAAAAGCCTGTACGGGCGCTCTGTAATTCTGGAACCGTAAATTTCCAATTGGTCGCCGTCGCTTGAAACAAATTTGTTCCCGTTATAACCAAAGGTGAGCGCCGTGAAACGCACACCGACAGGTTTTACATCATTTCGGGCAGAAAAAACATATTCGTTTTCGCGGTTTATAACGGTTATGTTTTCATCCGACGGAAGATTCGAAACCCCGAGCATAGTACGCAGTGCCTTACGCTTAAAGTTAATAAACATAAGACCAAGCGGCGTTCCGTCCTTTGTTGAAATGATTTGACGCACATAGCTGAAGTTGTCAATTTCCCGCCAAAGGCTTGAAGAAACCGGTTTATTAAGCACCGAAAGTATATACATATCGGCATTGTTTTCAAAAAGCTTTAAATAGGCGCCGTAATCCATAGTAAGGCAATCCTTAAAAACCTCCGGGTTAATCTCCCGCCGCGAGCATACAGAAAGCACACGGTTTTGCGAGGAGGTCATTAAAATCACATTGTCAACAACAGGGAAAGAAGAAATGTATGCGGTCAGCAGCTTCTCGCACTGCTGTGTTTTACCGTCGCGCAAAAGACCCATCTGGTAGGCGGCGTCCTTAGCATAGAACATTAAAGCAAGCTCTGAAGCGCTGTCAATCATTTTATCAAACGAGTTTGCAACGCTTGTTATCGTATCGGTTCTTTGCTCGCGCTCGCGGCGTTCATAGCTTGCCGAAACAGAACGGGCAATAATTACAAAAACAAAAAAAAGTAGCAAAACAATACTGGCGGCAACGGAAATCAAGCGGGTTGCGGATTGATTGAACGGAATGGCGCGTAGCTTTTTGCCAAGTTGCTTTTGCAATTTTTTCACCCCATTAAAATAAACGATACGCCCGATAAACTATTATTATTTTAACCCACAATGCCCGATCTTTCAATCCCTTCGGTAAACTTTTTTTGAACAAAGAAATAAATAAGCATAGGCGGAAGGATGACAAGCAGGCAGCCCGCCTGAACACGAATCATAATAAGCTGCTGGTCGCTTAAAGAAACGAACTCCCCTATGGCCATTGAAAGGTGCGATAACGCGACTGTAAGGGTTGAGTGCTTATCGGCAAACATTGTGTTGAGATAGTAGTCGTTATAATACCATACGCCCGAAAAAATAAGTCCTGTAAGTAAAATGGTTTTGGCATTCGGCAGCATTATTGAAAAATAGGTTTTAAACGCGCCGCAGCCGTCTATCATAGCCGCTTCTTCAAGCTCCTTAGGCATATTGCGGAAAAACTGACGGAAAATATAAATAAACAGTCCGCTCCTTATTCCCATTCCGAAGATTGCAGGCAGCCAAAACGCAAAGGGTGTGTTTAAAATGCTGATATTTATATCCGTACCGGATATGAGGCGAACAAGTTTCATAATGCCGAGTACGTCAAAATTTGAAAAGCTTACGAACATCGGTATTATAGTAGTTTGCGCGGGAACGATTATTGTAAACAGGGCTATTGCAAACAAAACTCCCCTGCCCTTGAATTTAAAGCGGGCAAAGCCGTAGCCCACAAACGCGGTTACCGCAATTTGCAAAACCGCCGAAACAATATTATAAAACACTGTGTACCAAAGCGACCGCGGATAATTAAGCGAGACAAACGCCTGCTTTATATTGTTTAAAACAAAATGTTTCGGAATCCACACAATGCTGGTATCCAAAATATCGGCGTCACTGCGAAAGGCGGTGCTGAGCATATAAAGAATCGGGTAAAGAATAACATACGAAAGCCCTATAAACAAGCCAAATCTGAAAAGCGCAAGCGCGATTCTTTCAAGCCTGCGCACCGCAGTGCGGCGGTTTAAGGGCTCGCTTGCGTACCCTTTTAATTTTAACAAAACAGAATTCATAACGGCACCTCCCCCGCTTAATCGTTCATATAAAATACTTTCCTTGAAAACAGTCCCACCACAACAAACAAGATCAGGCTTATAACAACAAAATATATCCATGTTACAGCCGATGAAAACGAGTAATGCAGGTTTGCCGCCTGCGAGGTCACAAATTCCATTACACCGTTAGAATAGCTTGTAAATGTGTCAATTACGGTAAAAGCAATGTTTACCAATATCATTGGGCTTATCATAGGAACGGTGATTTTCCAAAAGTATTCCCAGGCGGTAGCCCCCTCAACGCTTGCCGCCTCTTTAAGTGAGGGCGGTATTGACTGAAGCGCCGCGAGGAACAGTATTATTTGAACGCCTGATTGCCAAGTCATTGTAAAAATACTGTCGATAACCGAAGTGAGATATTTTATAAGTCCGCTCGGCAATCCCGCCTGCGTTAAAATATCGCCGATAGAAAAGCTGGAAACCATAAAAACAGAGGAAGAACCTGTTACGTCTCCGCTGTAACTGTCGTTGTTGATAATGGAAAGCAAGACGCTTGAGGAAAGCATAAGCGGAAGAAAGAAAATACTTCTGACAAGTCCTCTGCCATAAAATTCCGCGTTCAGCATTACCGAAATAAAAAGTGCAAATATAATTATTATAGGCACCTGAATTGCAATTTCCTTTAACGCCGCAACTAAAAGCGGGATAAACCTTTCATCGGAAAACAGGGCGTTTTTATAGTAAGAAAGCCCCGCAAACCGTGTGTTTACACCGCCCTGAACGATAGTTACATGCGAAAATGAGTACATAAGCGAGGTTAAGATGGGTACGGCAAAGAAAAACAGAAGTCCCAAAAGCCACGGCAGTATAAAAACGTATCCGGTCCGGGCGCGCTTTTGCTCCAAAGACAGCTTTTTATTCATTCTTGTTCCCCCTGCCGAATCAATTTGTAATTCATTGCCGTAACCTTTATGCCCTGCATATCATAATCCGAATTTGTATAATTGGTAATTACCTGCGCGCCGTTTTCAAAGGTTGAAGCGTATACGCCGTCTGCAAGCTGCCGGTGAGAAACCAGCGCCGTTCCGCCCGTCGCCCCGAATATTTCCGAAAGCCGCCTATATTGCTCTGCGGCGGTCGTCAGCCAATCGTTATAATCAGAATTGTAAAGCCCTGAAAGAAATGTTCCCTTGGTTTTCTCGCCGTTTTGCGCAGTAAAGGAAAAATTCAGTGCGCTCCCGGTTTCCGCCGCCTTTAGAAACGCCTTTTCGGGATTGCCAGAAAGGTTTACAGGCTCTGTGGAATAGCTGCGGTAGCCGCTCAAAACCAACTGATAAAACGGAACGCTGCGGTCGGTAATATCATAGCCGCTGTCCGAAGTGGGGGCGGAAATAATATAATCCGAGGCTTCGGCGGCATAACCGAACGCGCCAGCCGTCAACAGCTCTTTGCCCTGCCCCGCAGCATATTCCAACGCCTTTTTAGCGTAATTCAGCGCCTGATCCCTATCTGTTGAGCCCTTATGATGATCCGAATAGAGCGTGCTTCCGAGCTCGCGCAGCGAAATGCCCGAAAGAGCCGAGGTGTTGTATTTTTTAAAATATTTTTCCAAAACCGCGCCGTATTTTTTCGGTGCCAAAAGACAATAAGGCGTTAAGCTTACGTTTTTCAATCCGTTTGAAAGGCTGTAGGCGTATTGCAGCCCCGGCGTTCCGTCCAATGTGGCGGCGGAGGCGCTGTTTTTTGTAAAACCGTTTCCGTTTTGCATAAGGCGTACCGTGTTGACATCGGGCAGAAATGTAACTCCGTTGTCATTCGCATATTCAGCCAGCCGCATAAACTCCTTTTTTCCGCCGAGCTTGCCATCGTATTTTCCTGCGGTAGGCATTTTGCTCGATACTCCGCTTTTTTCCCAACCTACATATGAAAAAATCAAATTTGATATTCCGGCGTTTTCAATATCGGCTATCATCTTCCGCGCCTGAGAATAGGTGGTAAGCGACACGGTTACCGTCATAGGAATAAAGCATACCGTTCCCTTGCGGCGAAGCGCCCCGTAAGCGGTAAAATAAAACGGTAATTCCTCCTGTCTTCCATTCGCCTTGAAATTTTGTTCCTTTTCAAGGTAAGCTCTGTAAGCCGCCGCCACCGAGTTATAATCCCCCGTCTCGGCAGTCAGGTAATATCGCATACAAAAATCGGTTGAAATGGCTTGCTTTGAAATTTTGCGCACCGTTTTTGCATTTTTAGAAGAACCGTCCAATACAACCGTTCCCGTAGAACGGTATTCAAACGAAAAGTAAGCGCAGTTATAATTTTTTTTCATTCCCGCGGTATATGCGTTTATGTAAGAAGACCCGTCTCCGCTTTCAACCAATGCGAGCAACCCGTTTCCGTTTTTGCCGATTCCGAAAATCGGGAACTGCATATTTTTCCGCTCAGTAACCAAACGGTCGGGAGACGCCACAACATCATCGCCGTAAATTCGCTCGTGAATTGCACTGCCCAAGGATTTACCGTTGTTCATTTCAATAATCGTCCCGCAGCCGTCGGGCAGCAAAATAGTGCCTCTGTCGTCAAAGCTGCCGCAGCCGAAGTAGGGCAAAACCGAAATTTCAAGCAGGCAGTTTCCGCCTTTTTCCGAAACGCCGTCCTTCGGAATCCTCACCGAAAGATACGAATTGCTCAATTCGTATTCCAGCGTTACCGAAATTTCATCCTCGGGGAAATTGTAAACAAACCTGCACCCATTTTTGGTTTTTGAAAACGAAAGCCCGCCCTTTGCCACCGAAGCCACGGCGGAGTTTCTTTCCTGCGGAGAATTTTTTGTATCGTAATACAATATTTCAAGCTGAGCGCCCATAAGCCGCTTTTGTCCCTTGCCTAAGCGCTCGTCGGCATAGGAAAAATCGGGATTTGATTTCCAACTTATTCCGCTTTTGGTATTTATTAAAGCAACTTCTCCGTTTTCGGCATTCGCATAAAACGACAAATCCCCCTTTGTAAGAACACTCGTCATACCGTCAGCAGGGGGTTCCGCCGCCGAGACGCGGCTGCACGGTGTGAAAATTAAAACCGCGAGCGAAGCAAAAATTGCCGCAAAAGCCGAATACCGTTTCATAAATTGCCTCCTTTAAGCCATACGGCTTTATTAAAGTCTGAACGACATTTCATTGAAAATAGTTACGCAAAACACATAAACGTTATGTAATAAAGTAAAAAACAACAATAAAAGAAAAATAACAATCACAATACCGATTGCAGTGAACAAAAGCGTTACAATGTTTTTAAATGTTGTAAATTGATGTACGCTCATTGTGCCTATAAAAAGCAGCAACCCGCTCCAGGCATAAAGCAGAAACATCATTACATAGTAAAAGAACGCTTCCTCATTTGTAAATAAATGCCCTGCCAGTGTAAGCGGAATTGATGCCATAGCATACGGCAGCATAGAGTAGCACGAAACTATCCATATTTCGGAAAAGCGACCTTTTCCGTCCAAAAGCGTGCAGAAAAGCCAATTTGAAAGTGAGAAAAGCAAAAGCAGCCCTATACAGCCCGCAAGCGACCATAAAAGATTGACGTCCTCGGTCTTTCCTTTTCTGAAAAGAAAAGCCGAAAGCACCTGATTAACCACTACCGCCGCGCAAAAAAGAGCGCAAACCGCATTTGCAAGCTTTAAAGAGCCCTTACGGTTGAACTTCATTTCTTCAAAACCGGTTACGGGGTGAAACAATATATAAAATAAATACCTTACGGGCGACATTTCACCGTATTTCATACCGTTTCCCCCTTTTCGGAACGAATCAGCCTATACACAGCCTTACCGAATTTTTTAAACATACCCGACTTTATACCGAGCGCCGCTGTGACCGTAATAACAAGGATCGCCGCAAAATAAAGCCCCATATTCTTTTTAAGCCTTTCATTTCGGTACTCCTTGTATGCCTCTGAATAATGCGTGCGGTCGCCGGCAAGCTCAAAATATTTCATTGCCTGCTTATATTCTCCGAATTGATAAAGCGCTTTACCGTAGCCGAGGTTGGCAAGATAGCTGCCTGCGTCATACCGCAGCACCTCCTGCCACAGCGGCAGTGATTCCGAAAAGCGGCCATCCATATACACGTCTATCGCGTTATACAAAGCAGTTCCGTATTCCGTTAAGGTGAAAACCGTAAAGCAGCCTTTTTTTCCGTCCAGCACAACAATATCGTTACCGTTAAATGTAAGCGCAACAGGGTCTGCAAAGCAGCCCTTAAGGCTGCCCTGACCGCCGAAAACCGAAAGCAGGTCTCCCTCGCGGCTGTAAAGAAACACCTTTGCGTCGGTCCTGTCCAATGCGGCAAATACCGTTTTTTCGCAAACCGAAATCGATTCAAGCGAGGAATACCGATTTTTTCCGTTGTATTCATAAGGCTCATAATCGCCGAAAAAGAGCTTTTTACCGTCAGTTCCGTTTAAAATGTTGTTTCCAAGGGGATTTAGCTTTTTTATTCTTCCGTCGGGAGATTTTGAGGAGGCTACACAGGTGTAAACAAAATCCTCCTCGTCAATATCAAGCGATGAATATTGCACGGGAACATAACGCGACATTTTTGAGCGTTGCTCCTTTGTGGCAAGCTTTTTCCAAAGATTTTCCGTTATAATTTTAAGCGTAGGCTCAACGGTATTGCTGCCGTAAAAGCCGGTGAAATTAAGATTTTCATCAAATACTACCGCGCCCTGGTAAATTCCGTCGCAAAGGACATACAGCACACCCGTACCCGTAACAACCAAATCCTCCGGCAAAAATTCTTTGTCCTGAGGGAAAAGCTCGGATTCGGGCTTTGTTAAAATCCGTTTAATTTCTCCGCCGTTATCACAAACCAAAATCCGGCGGTTTCCGTTATCGGAAATATAAAGTGTTCCGTCGGTCGCTACAAAAACATTTGTGGGAGAATTTAAGCCTTGTTTTTCGCCGTCAAGTAAAAATTCAGTATAGATTCGTACAGTATGGTATTCGGAATTTAGCTTTATAATACGGTTGTTTTTGCAATCGGTAATATAAATATTTCCGTCATTGCCGCTTGTAATATCTGTTGGAGAATTCATTTCCCCCGTTCCCAAGCTCTTTCCGTCTGCTGTAAACAATGCGGTGTAAACATCCGGCGAGTCTGTCGGCTCATTGTATGCGTTGTATGTGTACGTACGGTACGGCTCAGCGCTTACGGAAAAGCTGCCTGCAACGGCAATAAGCGCTGCAATAATACAGACAATTCGTTTCAAAGCATTTCCCCCTTCCGTTAATCCTTCATTCCGGAATGAGACATCGTTTCCAAAATCTGCGACTGCGAGCAGACGAAGATAAGAATAGGCGGAATCATCAGTATTACCGCCGCCGCGGAAGCCTCTCCCATACGGACAATACCGCCGTCGCTTATTTGGTGAAGCATGGTCGGTAAAACCTTGAGCGATTCATCGTAAATATAGTTTGAGCCCTCATCGTTCCAAACGGTTTGGAACGAGAAAATAATACAGGTGAGCCATGCGGGCTTTACGTTGGGCATAACGATTCGCCAAAATATCTTCAGTGAGCCTGCACCGTCCACCCTTGCGGCCTCAATCATTGCGTCGGGAATTCCCGTAATAAACTGCTTCATAAGAAAAAGCCCGAGCGAAGAGCCTATTGCCGGAAAAATAATTGCAAACTGCGTATCTATAAGGCCCAGCCGCGATAAAACAATATAAAGCGGCAGTGCGGTTACCTGTGTGGTGAACAAAAGAGAAACCACAATAAAATCAAAATAGCCCTTTGAACCGGGAAATTTGAATTTTGCCAGCGGAAATGCCGCCATTGAAGCGAAAATCACATGCAGCCCGGTTGCAAGGAGTGTGACAAAGGCGCTGTTCCACAAATATCTTGTAAACGGCACGCGTGACTCCTCAATCAAATCGAAAAGAGAAAGGTAGTTATCTCCTGTGGGGCTTGTAACAAAAAAGCGCGGCGGGTATATGAATATTTCATCTACCGGTTTGACGGACTGGATCACAGCATATAAAAACGGCAAAAACATCAGACTGCCGGTTATAATTAAAAATATAAGCAACGCTGCGCTTCCCGCACGGGAACGCGAAATTTTTCGACTGCCCGTTTCGCGAATTTTACCCTTTTTTTCGGTATTTTTCACATTCAACATAAACCCTTCCCCCTTTCGTATATTTAAGCATCGTTGAACCTTCTTAAAACCGCTTTTACTATTTGGTTCATTAAAAACATCATTAAAAACAAAACGGTAGCTATCGCGCAGGCATATCCCATTTCATAGCGGTTATTGCCGTAGTCCATAATATGGGTCACAATCGTAGAGGCGCAGTAATCGGTTGACGGAAAGCCCGCCAAAGCGTTGCAAATAGCGCCGACCGAAAATGAGCTTGAAATCTGCATTACGGCGGCAAACATCATTGAAGGTCCCATTGACGGAAGCGTGATTTTTATAAGCTCCTGAAAGCGGTTGCGTATTCCGTCTATTGCGCCCGCCTCGTAAAGGCTGCGGTCTACGCCCTGCAGTCCTGCAATAAGGGCTAAAAACGATGTCCCGAGAGACAGCCAAATCTGCACAACTATAATTATTCCCAGCGCATATTTCGGATTTGTAAACCACAGTACCGGTTCTTCAATCAATCCGAGCCGCAAAAGCGTGCTGTTTACAAGTCCGTAGCTGTCGCCGCTGAAAATGTAGCTCCAAATCACATATAATGAACCCGATATTGACGGCGCATAGAAAATAAGCGTCATAACATTCCGCATTACCGGTCCGAATTCGTTTATCATCCATGCAAAAAGAATACAGAGAAAATAGCTTATCGGTCCTGTAATAACAGCAAACACAAGCGTATTTTTTAAGGATTTCAAAAAAATTTCATCTTCTAAAAACAAACGCGTGTAATTAAAAAATCCGCGGAACTGCGCCGGCTGCAATAAATTAAAGTATGTAAAGCTCAAATAAATTGCAACGCATATGGGAATAACGGTAAAGGTGAGAAAAAATACCGAATAAGGAGCGAGCATTAAATAATTTTCGCTGTTTTTACGGATTTCCCTGCCGAGATAACGGATATTGGATTCTTTTTTCATTTTCCGCTTTCTCCCTTCAATCCGAATTCCTCGCGCTTTCGCTCAAGCTCATTATTAATTTCGGTGTTGTATTTATAAAGCACCTCGCGCGGGTTTGAGTTATTAACCGTAACCTTTCTGTAAGCGTTATAAATATTTCGCGTTACATAATAGCTTGCAATGCTTTGCGGAATACCCTTTGCGGCATTCAGCTGCTTCAAAATCACCGAGCTTTCACGCACAGTCCACGGGAGTTCCGGCACGGCAGCCAAATTAGCGCTGTTATACCTCGCCGATTCACCGATAAGCGCCTCCATATTTCGCCCGTACTCCGCCTGCGCCTTTGCGCTTGCAAACCACTTGACAAATTTCCATGCCGCCTGCTTGTTTTTGCAGTTGTTCATAATAACCGCGGCAGTGCAGGAAACCGCCGTGGAGCGATTGACAGAGCCGTCCTCCCTTACCGTTCCCGGAACGGGAACCATAGTCCACATTCCCGATATTTCGGGCGCCGCAACCGCCAGCTTGTTATACATGGTGTAAGCCTCAATGCCTATGGGGATTTCTCCCGAACGGAAACGGTTATAAAAATCATAATCTATCGGCACATCGTATTTTGTGTAATAGCCCGTCCATTCCTTAAAGGCGTCAAGCGCCGTTTCACTGTCGAATACGGTAGCCGAAACATTGTCATTGTAATAATTCTGCCCGTTTTGCAAAAGCAGGCTGTTAAATACGCAAAAGCCACCGCCGTCAATAGTAACCTTTGGCAGACCTATATTCATATTTCTGCGCTGCAGGGTGGGTATAAGCTTATAAAGCTCCACCCAGGTTTCGGGTATTGAAAGCCCCAATTCCTCGAAAATATCCGTTCTTACAAACATCATATTCATATCGGCGGTCATAGGTATTCCGTACAAGCCGCCGTTATAACGAAAGCCTACGGTTTCTTCATATGAAAACTCCTTGAGCAACTCATCGCAGCCATCAAGCGAGGATAACTCCGCCAACGCGCCGCGAACCGCGAGGTTAACAGGCTGGTCGGCGGCAATATATAAAGCCACATCAGGTCCCGTTCCGGCATAGGTTGCCTGTATCAAAGAGCCCTTTGAAAGCTTTATCTGCACGGCAATGTTATTGTTTTTTGAAAAATCGTTATCAACCAGTTCCCTAACCACCTGTGCCTGATCTCGGCTTATTGAAACCCAAACGTCAATTTTTTCGGCGTCTGCGGCTGCGTCGCCCACGGAATTATAATCGGTTGTAAACGAGCCTATAAACTGCCTGAAACCGAAGGCTATATTTTTAAAGAACCCGACAGAGGTATCGGTATATTCGCCTTGTGCCGACTTTACTTCAATATAGTCAAGCTCTAAGGGCTGCTCCTTCAGCCTTACAACAAGGGATGAAAGGCTGCTTATATTATCCGAAAATCCGGAAATGGATTCGGTAATTTTATCGGCGTCATCTATGTAGCCGCCAAGCTGCGACACCAAACGCTGCAGGGTTGCGGTGTCGCTGTCTCTGCCGCCGTATTTTTTTTGCAGGGCGTCGTACTGCTCTTTAAGTATATCCCGCTGCTTTTTCATATCCTCAATCAGATTGGGAATTTCCTTATCAAGGTTGTAATCTCTGTAAGCGTCGGGTGAAGTGCCTGTAAGCATAATTACGCTACGGTAAATTCGGTTTAATTGCAGCACGCTTGCCTGCAGCGCCTCGGTAAGCTCGGCGGTATCGCCCGGTATTACCTGCATTGCAATGGAATGAACGCCTTTTGTAAAATAAAAGCCGTAATCCTTTACTCCGTTTCCGAGCGTTTTAAAATACCAGCTGCGCGCGTAGTTAAAATCAATTTGTGAAAGCTCTTTAAAAGGAACAGCGCCGTCGATATATATTTTTCGCGATGAAGCATACCCGCGGTGGTAATTCTGGCGCACGCGCATACCAATGTTATAGTAGCCCTCGGTTTCAATTTCAAACTCCCAATATATCCACTGCCCCTCGGTCTGCCAGTTATAATCACCCACGGTGTTGTATCTTGTAAGCACCGGGTCGGACGGTACGGTTTCGGCGTGGCTTCTGTCCTCCATAGGAACTATTGATGAATCGGAGCGGTACTTCATCTTCTCGCCCTGAATAATCACCGAGTCCGCTTTATCGGCGCTCTCGCCCCCCGAAACCGCAGCCGAATAGCTCTCATAGCTTTCGGGCTCCTCCTCACCCTCAAGCGTTATTGAGGAAATAAGCAGATCGGTGCTTATGCCTATAAGCTCAACGGTGTTTTCACCCTCAAAAAAGGCAAATTCATACGGTTCGTTGCTTACTCCCTCGCTGTCGGATAGAAAAACCTCCTGCCATTTTACCACCTGAACCGCCGCGGGGCGCTTTTCGTTCCCTGTGCTGTCAACGGCAAAGTCGTCGGTCTCGTTTTTCCATATTTTAGAAAGTCCTACATCCCGGCAGGCGGTAAACGGGTATTCGTTGTTGATTTTAAGCCCCAAACTTATGCTGTTGTTGCTTTCAAGGGCGCAGTAACGTATTTTGAGGCGATAACGCGCCCCTTTAGATACATTAAACCGCCAAAGCACGGATGAATCCTTTTCGGACGATACCCACCGAATAATCTTTCCGCTTTCTTGCTCGGCGGAATTTTCCAAAGAAATATTATCGCCTGCAATTTCTGCGCAGTCGGCCGCGTAAAGCGAAAGCTTTTCGCCGGGGTTTGACGGAACGGAGCCTGTATTGCGGCAATATTCAGGATATGTCACCTGATCGGAAGCGGATATATTTCCGTTTTGTGTTTCGGTTTTTTCTTCAGCGATAACCCGGCTTAACGGCAAACCTGCCGTTAAGCCCATTAAACCGCAAATGCACAATACCGCCATCACCTTTTTCATTGCTTCCATTCCTTTCAGTTACGGGGTCTATTTCGGAAGAGCCGCAGTATAAGCATCAAGCTCTCCCTGCCATTTGGTTTTATAGGATTCAAGGGTTGCGGTTATATCCGCGCCGTTCATTACATCCCATATAAGCGCGTCGGTATTTTCAATACCTATAGTGTCATAATCCTTTGAAATTTTTCCGTAAAGCGATTCAAAGCGTTCAACCTGTTCGTCGGTCAAATAGCCTTTAAGATACTGCTTTCTGCGCTCATAATCCTGCTTACAGAAAAGATATGCGTATGCAGCGCCGCCCGAAGGATTGGAAGAACCCTTAGGCACGCCGTAGGTAGCAATTGTACCCGGCGCAACATTTTCATCGCCCGAATAGCCCGTCGGGAACGGAACAAAATCCCAATCAAAGGTTAAATCGGATACAAAGTGGGTTTTATTGCCGAAGCGGTCAACGCACATTGCCATTGTGCCGAGCTGAAAATCAGCCTGACTCCAGCCCTGCCAGCCCGTAAACGCCCCGACGGAGGATAAGCCTTGGAAATAATTAAGCGCCTCGCGCAGCTTGTTATCTTCAAGATTAAGCGCATATTTATGATCCGTCCACTTAACAAAGCCGCTGTTGTTAGCCTTTAAAAATATATTTGTATCCCATGAGGAAAAGGCGGTTATTGCGTCGCCGTCGGCTGTTTTTTCGCGACAAAGGCTTGTGGTAAGATTTTTAAAGGTATCCCAGTTCCATTTGCCCTGCTTGTAAAGATCAAGCGGCAGATCATAGCCGAGGTTTTCAATCAGGGTTTTATTGTAGATTATAACCTCCATATTCGGTACGCTCGGCATACCGTAAACCTCGCCGTTAAAGGTTACAAAATCGCCGATCTTTTTGTAATCCTTGAAAATGTCCTCGTTCAGATCCACATACTTTGTAATAGGCGTGGCAAGATTATTTAAAATTCTGTCGGCGTTTATCGGCATCATATCATAGGTGATATTTGCCGCAAGGTCAACCGCCAGTTTATTTTTCATATCCTTATCGTCAACCACGGTGTACTCAACCGTAGCGCCGTACCAATCCTTTAATTGCTTGCGTATGTCGGCGTGCTCCTGCTCCCAGCCGTCGTAAGCGAGAATTTTAATCACGCTGCCGTCAAGCTTTTCGGGCAGGCTGACCGATTTTATATCAGCCATTCCGCTGCCGCCGCTTCCGCTGCCGCCGCAGCCCGCAAGACCTGAAAGCACAGTGCATATTGCTAATACCATTGATGCCGTTTTTCTTAGGTTCATAAAAGATCTTCCTTTCTTAGTATTCAATCGCGCCGAGATCGGGTAATCCTTCCTTTGTTACCGATTTCCCGAAAAAATCCCTGCCTCCGCACTGAGAAATCCATTTGCCGGAATTGATTGCCGGAGAGCCGGACTTTAATCTGTAACCGCCGAGCGTATCGCGGCCAATTACACCGGTTCCGGGATTTACAAACATCGGATCCGCGGTTAATGTGCCGCTGATCTTTACACCCGAATGGAACAACTGTGTAAAACCGTATGTACCGTAAAACAGGTTTGTATCAAATGTAATTCGGCTCGGAATAATAAACGAACACCAGCCTGTAGAGTTCATATTGAAAATGTTGTTTGTAAACCGTACATTTTTCGGGCTGGCAGCCGTTCCCCAGTCATAAGAGCCCACAAGGTTGGTTCTAAGCCCCGCCTTGGTATAAACCGTGTTATTGTAAATTTTCACATCGGAAATCGGTCCCGAGAGCGTGAAAATCTGACTTTTGTCGTTTTGGCTTATGTTGTAACGAACCGAAATATCCTTATTATATCCGCCGTTAGAGCCGTCGGTACACAGAAGAATAAATCCGCCCTCGTTATCGTGGCTGTAATTGTATTGCACCTTGGTATTCACGCAGTCTATATCAACATCGTAGCCCTGACCGTCGCCGCCTACCAGCTTTACATCATATGCCTCGTTATACTGCATTACAACATTTGAACTGTAATGCGGCCATATGCCCGCATAGGCGCCATCCGCAAAAGAAGTATCGGATACGGTATTCGACTCTATAAGTAAGCCCTTGACCGCCGATATGAAAATACCGTCCGACGCGCAGTGGGAAACAAAATTATTGCGGAAGGTCGAATTGGTCGATGGGGTATATTCATACGCCGACCACTCAACTCCGGGTCCGTGCTCGTAATCAGAGGCCATTGCTATTCCCGAACCGCCCGTGTTTTTAACAGTGCATCCCTGAACCAGAATTTCGTTAAACGAAGTCGGGTTTTCGGATTCGCGAGAATAGAATACTATTCCGCCGTAAAAGCGCTGACCGTCGGTGCAGGAAACATCAATAACATCAAGATTTATAAGGTAAATGTGATTAAACACACCGCCCTTATGGAAAACCCCGCTGCTCACCTGTCCTCCGGCATAAACCGCAACTCCCTTGCGAGAAGCGGAATATTCCGAGGGATTGCGAATTTCAAGATTTCGTATTTCAATATACTGCAAAGAAGAAATAAGCACCGCCTGCGCCTCACCGTCGCCGTTTATAATCGGCTTAGCACCCTTGCCGTAGCTGTCTATAATAAAATACTTACCCTCCGTTCCCGAGGAACGCGGAACGAGCATTTGATCAAACACACTGCCGCATTTAAGCATTATTTTCGTTCCTGGCGCAAAGGTGCGGCTATTTACATTGTCAAGCGTTTTCCATGCAGAACGCTCGGTTCTGCCGTCGTTTTCATCGTCGCCGTTTTCGCTGTCCACATAATAAAGAGCGTATCCGCTTTCCTCCATGCGCGCTCCGTTAAATACAGCCGCCTGCTTTACCGTTAAATCAATGTCGGCGTTATCGGTGCGGCTTACCGTTTCAGAGGAAGTGACCGAGTCCGATGAAACTTTTGAGGAATCGGTATTTTCACGGTCTGTGCCTGTATTATCCGATGAAGTTGCCTGTGATGAGGAATCCGAAGCGGTGTTATTCGCCTTTGTTCTGCGCGTTATAGTAGTTGTTGTGACCTTAACGCAGCCCGCAAGAGCAAAAATCATACAAACCGATAAAAGAATTGCCGTTATTCGTTTCATTTTTTATCTTTCCCCCCTACCGATTTCAACTGCAAGTTTTTTCAGTTTTTCGGTGTTTTGCCTCACTGTTTGTTTATTCGATGACTGTTCTATATAATCCGAAAAGCACTTTTCCCTGTAAAGATATTTCACCTTCGCAAGGACATCCTCATATTTCTTAAAGCTGCCGTCGGTATTACAGAAAAGCGGATCGCTGTTTTTAATTTGATTGTAATACTGCTTAAGCTTTACATCGTCCTCTGTTATGACGCCTTCGTTTTCCAATTCCCCGCGCAAAGCAATCTGCAAATTACTTTTAAGATAATCGTAATATGAGACGGCGGTGTATTCCGTAACGCCGTAAACCGGCTCTCCGCTCTTAAGCTTTTTCGCACGCGCGGCGTTTTCGACGTTCATTTGCTTTATGATTTTTTCATAATTCAGCTTTTCGCAAAGCCCGCGCTTTTCACATTCGGTAAATAACGCTCTGTCATTTTTTAGGTCTTCAACCGCAATTTCGGATAAATACTCCGCCGGAGCCGTTCCGTTTTGCTCGGTTTCCCAAAAGTCCTTATCCGCACCGGATGACGCATCTGAAGCAAACATTAAAATTGTGTCTGCGCGGGAGGCCGTCATATAAAATTCCAACTCATCCTTTGAAACGGAGTCGTTGTTGATAGTAAGATAAGCGTTTTTTGTTTCAAGCATTTTTACACCCGCGGCGGCAGCGCCAGATAAAACGGCAATAGAAATGCAAGCGATTATTACTGTCTTAATTTTTTTCATCCGGCGCACCGCCCTTTCTGATAATTTTACGGTTATTTGATTTTTAATTCTCTAACCTTCTTTTTGTAAAGCAGGATTAAAACAGCAATTACTCCACCGACTGCCAAAACATCCGCACCGATAATTATTCCGTTAAACTTCCAGTCGTTTTCGCGTTTAACATCCGTTGTTACTTCTACAACGGTATCGTCAGTCGAGGTATTTCCGTTATTATCGGGACTGCTTTCCGTTGCCGAGCCGTCGTTTTCAGAGACTGCATCGGACACGGTACCCGATATATTATCGGCAGAAGAAGTACCGTTCGGCTTCTGCGAGGCTGTATTTCCACCGCTGTTATTTACGGAAGAAGTGCCTGAGTTGCTGCCGGATGCGTTTCCGCCCGACTGCGGCGCGGTATACTCATTTACAAGCAAATACCCCAGCGCGCACGCCCAGTTTTCATAACGCGGCTCCCAAAAGTTCTTCGCGCTGTTGTAATCCGCGCCGTTTAAAAAACGTATGCGCAAATATCTGGCATTGGTCGGAATATTTTTTCCGCGGAAATAGCAGTAGGTTGAGCCCTCCGCTGCGGGCATATCGCGCATATCCTTGTAATTAAGAGTTTTCCATCCGCCGGTTGCGGTATTTGAATAGGCTATTTCAAGCGGAGGGTTTTCCTCCATACCCCAGGCTCCCGCCCAGTTTCCGGCGCCTGCTATTCCCATGAATTCAAAATCCTTAAAGCCGTTTTTAAATTCGTAAATCAGCTCCAGCTCGCAGGCAACATAGTTTTTCATAAGTGTATGCGTGCGGGAATAGTCATTGCCGAAAACCTCTTTAAACAGCTTCATTGTTTTGTTGGTTTTAAAGGCGGCAAGCGCGCGTTTATCGGAGTTTACTCCGAAAACTCCGCCGTTTGCCTTAATCTGCGCTTCGGTCACATCGTAATTTGCGGGAAGAATTGTTTTTACGCTGTAAGCCTTGGGAAACGCCGAATCCTCCATGGAGTCTAAAAACTTTTTGGTTTGTGCCGCCGCAGAAACGCCGAATGCGGGTAATAATGCCGTAAGCATTGCCGCCGCACACAATAATGCCGAAATTTTGCAAGCAATTTTTTTCATCTTTCTTTCCCCTTTTTCATTTTAAAGGTAAGTACCGCCAGCATCGTTATCGAGGCGAGATTAAGTATTATCGGAAAAGCATTGCTCTTTTCACCCGTCAACGGCGATCTGTTCGGCGCTGCCGATACATTTACGATATTCTTTTCGCAAAGCATATACTCTCCTCCGCCCTTTATAAGTAATGTTACAGAGTTATTGCGAACCGTGCTGAAATCCGACTGTAAGTTAAAGTCTTTGTTTACCGCGAAATTGTAAAGCTCGTTTTTATCGGTAGCAAACAGGCTGTTTTTACCGTTAAGCATTATAATAAGGTACGAAGTAACGCGATTTTCCTTATTCATTCCGTAAAAAAGCTTTTTTGTGGTTCCCAGTGCTTTTTTCTGAGCCGCAGTAAGCTTCGTCTCAGCGAAAGAAAGCGACGTATCAAACGGGGCTGATGTATCGGTCAGGTCTTTACTCTGTAAAACTATGCTGTAGATCAGCTCATTTTCCTTATCATTATAAATATTAACCCTTATATCGCAGCTGTTATTCTTTGCAGCAGCAAGCACTTTCGCAGGCAGCTTTTGAGCGGCGGTAAGGTTTATTTCAATAAGGGACGAAGGATTCTCCGAAATATGCGACAGTATCATATCAAGCGGAAGTTCTTCCGTGAATATTCCGTTTGCAAGTGCCAGTGCGTAGTAGCTGTTTTCCGCGTTTACAAGTGATGCGTATTCCGTTACTAGCGAGCGCTGATAACTGTTAAGCGCTTCATACGCCGAGCGCGCCGCCTTAATTGCATTAAGGCTTTTAAGGGTTACTGTTCCTATGGCGCGTATCTTTTTGTCAACTGCCGCCGCGACCTTTTCATCAGCTTTCAGCTTATCTGTATCCTCATATCCCGGGTATTCTTTCCCTGCGGCATTAAAAGTGCACAAATCCACTTTTAAGCCATCACCATCAGCCGCATTTTGAGGAACAAACCTTATTCCTGTTACGGTGAGCGAACCGTTGTTTGCAAGCTGAGAAAGCTTTTCGATATTTTTAAGATCAATTACCTGCTCGCTCTTGCCCTTATGCAAACTGCCCAGCTTTACATATTTCACGACACCGCCCGAGCGTATTCCGAGCAGAATATCAGCCGCAAATTCGCTGTCGGTTTTGAGATACAGAGTATTTGCACCCTGCAGATTTATTCTTACCGACGTTCCGTTTGATGTAATATCAGAAACCTCGGCTGCATTATTCACAGTAGCGCACCAATCGTTATCGGTATTTATTTCTACCGTAGCCGCGTTATCCGATATATTTATCTGTTTTTTGCCGTTAAGCCACTTATCTACCTGCTCAGGCTCAAACCATGTCGGTGTAATTTCCCTTACAGTATCCTGCCCGCCGTAACCGGGGTAATAAGCGTCTTCGGAATCAAACAGGAATCGCTCAACCGTAAAGCAGTTTCCCTTAGTTGTAGCAAATTCGAAAATAACGCCCGAAACTGTAAGCTTATTTTCGTCATCACTGATTGAGAGCAACTCCGAATTATCCGAAATATTAAAGGATCCGGAATTTTTACCCGCCGTAAGCGTGCCTACGGGCACTGCGGCGTAGCTGCTGTTTGCGGCCCCTGTTTTAACCTTCAGGCTTATTTTAAGCTCAAACTGGGTGTCGATTTTATAGAAAAGCTCGGTTTGCTCATCTAAATCTATGAGACAGTGGAAATCACTGTTGTTGTGCTGCGTTTCAATGCGCATGCACCATTCCTGATCAACGCGGGCAGTCCAATATTTATCGGTCGCATCAAGTGCAAAACGGTCCTGATCGTCGCTGCCATAGCGCCAGTCCCAGTTATACCAGCAGGTTGTCAGCGTATCTGGCGAAAACCAGTTGGGAATTACCGGCTTTGCATCTTCCGACGGTGATTTTATAATATTGCTCACCGAAAGACTTTCGGAAATCGACCAATATCCGTTTTCATCAATATAGCGGGCAAAAAGCTCAATATTTTTCTTAATTGTAACTGCGCCCGAATATGTCTGCCATTCGCCGTGCCTGCCTATTCTGTACTGTGTAAGTTTCGCTGTTTCGGGTACTCCCGAAACAGTTATTTCAACGGAATCGGTCATTTCCTTTGTGTTTGAGGTAATGGTCGGTGCCGCAGGCCTCATCACCGATTCAAGGTCGATAGCAAAATTCATATCGCCGAAATCCATTGTGCGGAAATAAATATTCTTGCCTGTGGGGTCATCCTGCGGAATAAGGCGGAAGCCGTAAACCGAAATTGAATTATTATTAATGTAAGGTGCCAGCGCCGCAATATCGGAAATTCTGAATTTTTCGTTTACATTGCCGCTGTACAGCTTATCGCTGATTTTTATACCGTTATTCCCCTCGGGGCTGCCTGATACAAGCAAATAAAGTTCACACGGCACCTCTGTATCGAATCGCGCATAGAAATACGGATCTGTTTTTAAATCAACCGTATAGCCGGTTGCAATATAGCGTAAATCCTCAAAATCGCCCTTGAAATTAAGCTTTACTCCGCCTTTTGAGTCTGCCTCTCCGGATATGCGCGACATATCCGAATCACTCATATTCCAATTCCAGTTCCACCAAGCGGTGGGGGTATGATTTAATATCCACGATTCCGCATGCTTTGTGACTGTGGGTACATACGGTTCTTTATTTAAAGAAAGCGTAAATTTACTTACTTTTACGGTATCGGCGTTTTGAAAGCCCTCGGTTTTAAACCCGAAGCCCGCAATCAGCAGGCTGTTTTCCGAATTGCACATTTTCATAAGCTCATTGCTTGAGCGCAGATCAAAGGACTCTGCCCATTCGCCCTTATCAAGGCTCTTAAGCGGAATAAATGTGCGTGTGTTGTAGTCCACGGCACCGTTTTCAATACGGTAAACCTGCGCATAAAGCGTGATTGGGCGCGATACTGTGATATCAAAATTTACCGTATTATATTCATTTATATTAACGGTAAGCCCCGGACCGTTGCAATCAATCCTGCCGTTTCCGTTGCCGTCCCAACTCCAGCCGAGTCTGTAAGTCCAGCTGTCGGCGGTGTTTTCAATAAACCACGCGTCCCCTGCGTCCGCATAGGAGCGGTTTGAGTTTCCGTCCCACCAGTTATAGTTATTGGCTGATGTGAACCAGCGGGAAAACCCGTCAATTTCCTGTGCAGCATCGCCCTTTACAATTGAAAATGCAGTAACGTCAATCGTATCACCGTAAGCAAACAACTTTGTATAAAAGCCGAAGCCCTCAATATATATTTTTTTATCTTCTGTGAGGCGTGATATTACTTCACTGTTTTTCAGCAAATCGACGCTGCCTGTCGTCTCGCCTGCCGCAATATCCGCAAGCTTTATAAACGAACGGGTATTGCCGTCATATGTTCCGTCCTCTTTCAAATTATATGTCTGAACCCAAAGCTCAACGGGCTTTGAAACATTGACTGTATAATCAACACGGTTTGTTTTGTTTAAATCGACTGTGAGTCCCGGACCGTTGCAGTCAAGCCGTGCGCTGCCGCCCTCAACACTCCAGCGGTGATAATACTGCCAGCCGCCGTTAGGATGATTTATTAAAAATCCGCCGTTTGTAAGACCTCCGTAGGAATTTCCGTCCCACCACTTGCCGTCGTTTGCCGCAGTGAACCAGCGGGAAATGCCGTCAATCTCCTGTGTTTCCTCTGCTTTTCCGGCAGAAAAGGCAGTAACACTAATCGTATCACCGTAAGCAAAAGACTTTGTATAAAAGCCGAAACCCGAAATATGTATTTTCTTATCGGCAGTCAGGCGGGATACAAATTCGCTGTTTTTCAACAAATCTACGCTTTTGGTTGTCTCTCCTGCCGCAATATCCGCAAGCTTTATAAACGAACGGGTATTTTCATCCGGTGTACCGTCTTCTTTAAGATTATATGTCTGGACCCAAAGTTCGACAGGCTTTGAAACATTGACTGTATAATCAACACGGTTTATTTCGTTTAAATCGACCGTAAGCCCCGGACCGTTGCAGTCAAGCCGTGCGCTGCCGCCCGTAGCGCTCCAGCGGTGATAATACTGCCAGCCGCCGTTCGGGTGATTTATTAAAAATCCTCCGTTTGTAAGACCTCCGTAGGAATTTCCGTCCCACCACTTACTGTCATTATCGGCAGAAAACCATCGGTTAAAAAATTCCGTGCTTTCCGCCTTAGCCTTTACAGCCGATAAGCTGCTGAAAGTGCAGCCGGCTATCACACAGCAAAGGCACAGGGCAAGTGCGCGTTTAAAAAATACTGCCTGTTTGCTCATTTTCGTTTCCTCCGGTTCGTTTTATTATAAGGTATTTACTTTTATCAAACGGTACAGCTTTGAGAGAAGTAAATGAAGTATCGTTTAAATTTTTATATCCGTAACTACCGCCGAAGCTGTTACCCGTAAACCTCGGCGGAGTATTGAAAAATCGGTTCTCACCGTCGGTATTCATATAAATATAATTATCTGAAACCGTTACATTTTCAGGCCCGCCGCCTCTCTCTCCCCACTGATATGTTCCTATTAAACGCGTATGAATATTTTTTTCAACCGAGACACGGTTATTTGAAATTTTTATATTCTTAATCGGCCCCGAAAGCGTGAATATCTGCCCTGAATCGTCAATGCTGATATTTCGTTCTACGGTAATTCCGTTGTTGTAACCGCCGATATCACCCGAAGTGCAAAGCAATATAAACCCGCCGTCATTGTGATGACTTAGATTATCAGCAACAACCGTATCGGTGCAGTTTATATCTACATCATAGCCCTGACCGTCGCCCGCTATGAGCACACAGCCGAAAGCCTCGTTTTCACGCATTACCGCATTTTGCGAATTATGCGGCCAAATTCCGGCATATGGCGTGTTCCCCGCAAAGCAGCACATTGTCACGGTATTGTGTTCGATAATCGGGCTTTCAGCACAGGACTGAAAAATTCCGTCGCCACCGCAGCGGGCAATATAGTTATCCGTAATGCGAATATTCTGCGAAGGTGTGTATGGCAGGTCTGTCCAGTCAATACCCACCCTGTAACTGTAGGCGGAGGAAAATGTAATTCCCTGCGCTCCGATATCACACACGGTGCAACCGGTAACCGTCACGCCGTCATAGCTTACCGGTGAGTCGGCTGGATCGCACCAAATTATTATTCCGCCCGCCTCTCTTCCGAAAGATGTTACTATATTATGCACATAAAGATTTTTAATGGTAATTCCGCGATATTCTCCGCCCTTTTCTCTGCAGCACACAAATACTCCGCGGCGCAGCTTATGTATATCGGAAGAAATATTGGTAATTTCAAGATTACTTATTTCAATATAGGATAGATTTCTGATTTCAACCGCATTTTCCGCTCCGCAACCGTTAATTATCGGTAAAGGTCCCTCTCCGCAGGCGGTGATGCGAACAGGCTTATCTTTCGTGCCGCCGTTTTTCGGCTTGAGCGTTCCCGTGAAAACACTTCCGCACATCAGAGCCACCGTTGTCCCCGGATAAAGCTTTAATTCATTTATTCTTTCCAGAGTTGCAAAAGCGCTTGCCGGTGTTAATCCGTCGTTTTTGTCATCGCCGTTTACGGCATCTGCATAATACATTTCTTCACCCCTTTTTTACATTATCATCATATTACACAAGCTTTTAAATTTCAATACGCCGTTTTCTTCCAATATACCATTTTCCGCATTTTTAAATCGGAAATATGCGTAATATACCGTTTTCCGCATGGTTTGCGCCGTTGAAAATATTTCGTGAAAATTTGCTATTGCAAGGCAAAATGTTTTTTGCTATTATACATTTAAAGATTATTTAGGGGAGATTTGTATGAATGTTACGGCCTGTTGGGTTTCTTCGCTGGAGAAAGTTATGCCTGAACAATCGCCGGTCGGGCATAAAATTTCGCACGGCTCTGCCCTGCGCGGTGAACGCTTTAATGTTCAGCTGGCTTTTCGCGCCGACGACGGCTTGCGTGATGATTTTTTTGTTGAATGGGAGAGCGATTTAAAAGAAAACATACGCTGCTATCAGGTACAAAGCGTACCGGTACGCCTTGTAAAGTATAAATGGGCGGACGATGATTTTCTTTCGGATAAACCGGGGCTTTACCCCGATCTGCTTGAAATATGCAGCGGCAGAGCCGAATACTCGCCCGGTCTTTGGAACTGCCTGTGGTTTGAAATAACCGTACCCGAAAACGCAGCGGCAGGCGAACATAATCTGTGCGTTACATTAAAAAACGAAGCCGAGCCCGAATGTGTGGCAGTGACAAGCTTTTCATTAAATGTAATTCCCGCCGCACTGCCGCCGCTGCGGCTCATTCATACCGAGTGGTTTCACTGTGACAGCCTTGCGGTATATTACGGAACGGAGGTTTTCAGCGAACGGCACTGGGAAATAATGGGTAATTATATTCGTCAGGCTGCGTATTACGGCGTTAATATGCTGCTCACTCCGCTTTTCACTCCCCCGCTCGATACTGCCGTCGGCTCTGAAAGACCAACCGTTCAGCTTGTTGATATTTATCATTCGAAAAATGGGTATTCATTTGATTTTTCAAAGCTTGACCGTTATATTAAGTTAGCGCTTGACTGCGGAATTAAATATTTTGAATTTCCGCATCTTTTCACACAATGGGGCAGCGAACACGCGCCCAAAATCATCGTGACGGAAAACAGCAAGTCATACCGTCGCTTTGGATGGGAAACAAACGCCGATTCAGCCGAATACGCCGAATTTTTACAAAGCTTTCTGCCGGCGGTTAAATCCTTTATGAAAGAAAAAAAACTTTTGGATAACTGCCTGTTTCATATATCCGACGAGCCTGACGAAAAGCACATTGACAGTTACCGAAAAGCAGTACAGACTGTTCTTTCGCTGCTAAAAGACTGTAAAACCTTTGACGCACTTTCGGAATATTCGTTTTACAGCGAGGGCTTGGTGCAAATTCCGGTACCCGATAATGAACACGCCGAAGAATTTTACCGAAAAGGGGTATCGGAGAGATGGGTCTACTATTGCTGCGGTCAGTTAAACCGCGTTTGCAACCGAATGATTGCAATGCCGTCCTACCGCAACCGTGCGCTCGGACTTCAGCTTTTCCGCTATCAAATTTCCGGTTTTTTGCATTGGGGCTACAATTATTGGTTTAATTACCTTTCCAGAAAGCCCGTCAACCCGTTTTTCACAACCGACGCCGGGCAAAATTTCCCCGCAGGCGATCCGTTTTTGGTTTATCCCGGAAGCGACGGAAAGCCCCTGCCCTCAATCCGCCAGCTTGTTTTGTTTGACGCATTGCAGGATTTGCGCGCGCTGCAGCTTTTAGCCGAAACGGAAGGGTTTGAAAAAACCGCCGAATGGCTTGAAAAGGAAATCGGTTACAAAATTTCATTCACAGATTATCCGCGCAGCGCAAAATCTTTTTATGAGCTGAGAGAGGCGATAAATCGCCGTATAGCCGACATTCTTAAATAACTGTTATCACCAAAAATATGCTTTTTTGTATATTGTGCGAAAATGAACGATTGAATTTTCTTTTATTGCTGTAATATACTGTGTTCAGCACAAAAATTCAGTAAAAGGAGATTGATTTTAATGGCACGATTTAAAAAAGCATGCGCATTTCTTACGGCACTGGCTATGGCGGCGGTTTCGCTGTTTATCCCGACATTCGGCGCAGTAGCCGAAGGAGCGGGAGATCTTGTTCCGGATTGGTTTAATGAGGATCAGCGCACAACCTGGTGGGCAACTGATTCTTTTACGGGTGAAGACAACTGGCGGTTCAACATTACCGTATCGGGCGGAGTTTGGACTTACACGCAGCACAGTAATTTGTATGATCACGGTCACGCACAAAGCAGCGGTACACAATACGATCTTGATTTATCGGTAAATCCCTATCTTAATTTTGTTACCGAAATGGTAGGCGAAAGTGCTTATATCAGTCTGCGCTGCCGCGATGAGATAGACGGAATGAAAACCGTTAAGGTTGCCTTAATTCAGGCGGGAAAGCAAACCGTAAGCGTTGACCTTACTCAGAACTATGACATTATGAAGGCGGCGGGAGCGGATAAAAAGCTGCATTTATACGGCGTTGTATTTACAACGGATAAATTCGGCAAATTCAACAAAAAAGATGAATCACTTTCGTTTAAAAATTTCCGTTTCACTTCACAAAAGGAAACAAATAAAAACGACCGCTACTGGCTCGACCCTGTTGCAGACTATAATTGGTTTCACTATGATTGGAATATCAGCAAAATAGATGGCAACGATAACAACACACGATTTAAAGTTTATCATAACCCGGGCGGCTTTTTACAGCTTCAGCTTAAATGGCCAGGCAGCGACATGAAGCGTTTAACTAACCCGTATTCCACCAAGCTTATTGACCTTAACACCTTCACCCGTATGCATTACGCAACCCCGTGGATGGAAAAAGATCTTGGAGTTTATTTAATTGTTTCGCCGCTTAACAATGACGGCAGTTTGAACGATAAAATAAAAAATACTGTTTTTATAGGCACGATTCTCGGAGGCAGAGCCAGAGAGGGATATTTTGATTTAATCGGGAACGCAGAGCTTTTATCACTTGCAAGTAGCGGCAAAAAACTTTACATCAGGGGTGTTGAATTAGATATTTCCGCTTGGGGCGGATGGGTGGATGTAAATATCAGAGACCTTTCTTTCCGTATGCCCGAAGAAATTACCGCCGACTGCAATTTCACCACCGCCGGCACACGCATTTCATCAAACAGCGAAAACGATACGTTTACGGTAAGCGCAGCAGCAGTCTATACCAAAACCGATGCTGTTAAATATCAGTGGTATGTTGACGGCGTACTTAAAGAAAAGGAAACGGAAGCTAACATTACGCTTGATAACAGCAAAGTCGGCAGTCACACCGTGCGTTCGGTGGTTACGGTAGGCGATATTCCCTATTTCAACACAAAATTCTTTGAATCGGAAACATACACCTACGGAAAATATATCGCCGGCAATGTTTCAATGAGCGGAGAACTCGGTACGGAAGACCTCACCGTTTTAAGAAAAAATATACTGGGCGTAAATTCATTTGACGAGCTGCAAAAACTCGCAGCCGATATGAACAATGACAACGAGATCGACATAAGAGACCTTATCAGCCTAAAAAAAGCGCTCGCTAAATAAAACAACAGGGTTGTCGCAAGTGAGAAAATCACAAGCGGCAACCCTATTTTTTTGTTTTTGCCGTTTCAGGCTATTTATGTTACCAACCACACAAACCGTTCTGTATTGTTACTGCCGTATTTCTCGCAAAGCGCGAGATGTCTTTTACAACCACCATATCAAACAGTCCGCTCTCGGCGTCCGTCATCATTTTAAGGAACTGCTTTCGGTTTTTATTTTTTGTTCCCGATAATCCTTCGTCTGCATACAGTTTTACAAGCCTGTCCCCCCCCCCGAACGGTCGGTGTATTCCTTAAAAAAGTTTTTCTGCGCTTCCGGCGAATTTAACTGGTCTTCCTTTTCGGTTGATACACGGCAGTAAGCCGCTATATTCATAAAAATTTCTCCTTTCCTGCAATTATGTGACAACACAATACCACAATCGTTTTCACAAGTCCAGCGAAGAAACCGACTTTTTTATAAAAGCCATCCTGCTTTATGCAGAATGGCTCATTGTTTTTTCACTGTTCTGAACAGCGGTTTTTATCGCTTTTTCAACCCTTGGTTTGTTTGCCTCTATAAAAAGTTTTAAGAGCATTTCGGCGGTGTCCTCCACCGAGTTTGGATTGCAGAAAAGACACTGAGAATTATTGAGGGTGAGAATTAGGTCTTGACGACGGCTTTAAACGTATAGAAAAAACATTACGGTTGCGCTCCGTGAATTCTCCCTCGGTCTCGTTTTCATTATCAAGCGCGTATCGTTTGCCGAAACAGTCCGCCGTTGTTCAGAGTATATAAAAGACTCCCCGAGCGTATTTGGATCTGTCTGATACAATCGGGGAGCCTTTGCCTATAAATTGTAAAACTTATTTTGGGGGTCTAACTGTTATTTGAAATAGTCTACTGCCGAGCGGAACATTTTAATATCATAATTTCCGGGAACATTTTTGTAAAGGTCGGTAGCATACCTTTCAGAGTGACCCATTTTACCGAACACTCTGCCGTCGGGCGAGGTTATACCCTCAATCGCATAGTAAGAGCCGTTCGGGTTAAAGTGAATATCACTTGTAGCTTCTCCTTTTTCATCCACATACTGCGTAGCTATCTGCCCGTTTTCGGCAAGGCGGCGTATCAGCTCTTCGCTTGCTATAAACCTGCCCTCGCCGTGGGAAACAGGCACGCTGTATATATCACCCACCTCAGTATCCGCAAGCCACGGGGATTTATTTGAGGCTATACGCGTTCTTACTATTTTTGACTGGTGGCGCGCTATTGTATTATATGTAAGCGTCGGGCAGTTCTCATCGGTATCAATTATCCTGCCGTAAGGCACAAGTCCTAACTTTATGAGTGCCTGAAAGCCGTTGCATATGCCGCACATAAGCCCGTCTCTGTTATCAAGCAGGTCTGTAACCTGCTCCTTAACCGCGGCGCTTCTAAAAAACGCGGTTATAAACTTGCCGCTGCCGTCGGGCTCGTCTCCGCCCGAAAAACCGCCCGGAATAAACACCATCTGCGCGGTTTTAAGTCTGTTTGCAAATTCTTCAACGCTTTTTGCCACATTTTCGGCACTGCGGTTGTTTATAACAAATATTTCAGGCTCTGCGCCTGCGTCGTGCATTGCCTTTGCGCTGTCATACTCGCAGTTGGTGCCCGGGAAAACCGGAATTAACACTTTAGGCTTTGCCGTTTTTATTGCGGGAGAAACGCGGTTTTCGGTTTTATAAGAAAATGTCTGCATTTCGGTCTTCGGGTTTTCTTTATTGCAGCGGTAAACGCTTTCAAGCTTGTTTTCGTAAATTCCGAGCAGCTTATCAAGCTTTATTTCTTCGCCGTTATAAGAAATTTTGCCGCCCGCCGTTATTTCGCCGATTTCTGCGGTATCTGCAATATCTTCTGCCGCTTCAAGCAAAAATCCGCCGTAGCAATAGCCAAAAATTTCCTTAACGGTCAGATTATCGGCAAATTTAAAGCCCAATGAATTGCCGAAGCACATTTTCATTACAGCCTCGGCTATGCCGCCGAGAGTGGGCGTGTAGCAAGCAACCGCCTTGCCAGAGCGCAAAAGTGCGGTTACTCTTTCATAAACATTTAAAAGCGATGCGGTATCGGGCAGACCGTTTTTATCATAATCGGGCTTTATTAAAACAACCTTATTGCCCGCTTTTTTAAACTCGTTCGATACTATATTTTCGGTTTTATCGGTTGTAACCGCAAAGGAGACCAAGGTCGGAGGAACATCCAAGCTTTCAAAGCTGCCGCTCATTGAGTCCTTGCCGCCTATTGCCGCCGTTTTAAGCTCGGTTTGCGCCTTTAATGCGCCAAGCAGTGCCGCAAGCGGCTTGCCCCAACGCTTTTCGTCCTTATTAAGTCGCTCAAAATATTCCTGGAAGGTAAGGTAAACATCGTTAAATTCCGCACCCGTTGCAACCAGCTTTGAAACCGACTCTATAACCGCAAGGTAAGCGCCGTGATAGGGGCTTTTTTCGGTAATAAACGGGTTGTAGCCCCACGCCATAAGCGAGCAATCATTCGTGTGCTTTTTCTCAACCGAGATTTTCTGCACCATTGCCTGTATGGGCGTTAACTGGTTTTTGCCGCCGAACGGCATAAGCACCGTGCCTGCGCCGATTGTGGAGTCAAACTGCTCGGAAAGTCCGCGCTTTGAGCAAATATTAAGGTCGTCCGCCAAGGCAAGGTAGTTATCGCTGAAGCCGCCGTTTAACTTTTTCTCATAAGGCTCGGGTTTTGATACAACGGCTGTAATATGTTTTTCGGCACCGTTTGAATTTAAAAATTCACGACTAATGTTAACGATTGATTTGCCGTTCCAATTCATTACAAGGCGCGGTTCTTCCGTAACAGTGGCTACGGGCACCGCCTGCAAATTTTCGCTGTCAGCAAGCCTTAAAAATTCTTCAACGTCCGCAGGGGCTACCACAACCGCCATTCTTTCCTGCGATTCGCTTATTGCAAGCTCGGTACCGTCAAGTCCCTCGTACTTTTTAGGCACGGCGTTAAGGTCGATTTCGAGACCGTCCGCCAACTCGCCTATCGCAACCGAAACGCCGCCCGCACCGAAATCGTTGCAGCGCTTTATCATGCGGCAGGCGGTGGGGTTTCTGAAAAGCCTTTGCAGCTTTCTTTCTTCGGGCGCATTGCCCTTTTGCACCTCTGCGCCGCAGCTTTCAAGTGATTTTAAGGTGTGCGATTTTGATGATCCGGTAGCGCCGCCGCAGCCGTCGCGCCCCGTTGAGCCGCCGAGCAGTATTACGGTATCGCCCGCGGCGGGTGTTTCGCGCCTTACGTTGCAGGCCGGCGCTGCCGCTATAACCGCGCCTATTTCCATACGCTTTGCGGCGTATCCGTCGTGATAAATTTCGTCCACAATTCCCGTAGCCAAGCCTATTTGGTTACCGTAAGATGAATAACCGTCCGCCGCAGTGGTAACGATTTTTCTTTGCGGTAGCTTACCCGGCAGCGTTTCGGATACCTTTTTAAGCGGATCGGCAGCGCCTGTAACGCGCATAGCGCCGTATACATAGGATCTGCCCGAAAGCGGGTCACGTATTGCGCCGCCTATACAGGTTGCCGCCCCGCCGAACGGCTCTATTTCTGTCGGGTGATTATGGGTTTCGTTTTTAAAGAGCAGCAGCCAGTCCTCGTCCTCGCCGTCAACATTCACCTTTATTTTAACGGTGCAGGCGTTTATTTCTTCAGATTCGTCTAATTTTTCAAGGCAGCCCTTGGCTTTTAAATATTTAACCGCAACGGTTGCAATATCCATAAGGCAAACAGGCTTTGTTCTGCCAAGCTCTTTGCGCATTGCAAGATAATCGTTATACGCGCTTTGCAGCAGCTCATCCTCAAAAACCTCGCCGTCTATATGGGTCAAAAACGTGGTGTGGCGGCAATGATCCGACCAATATGTATCAATCATTCTGATTTCGGTCATAGTGGGGTCGCGGTGCTCCGATTTAAAATAATCCTGACAGAACTTAATGTCGTCCGTATCCATTGCAAGACCGTATTTACTTACAAATTCGGTAAGCCCGTTATTATCAAGCGAGGTGAACCCGTCAAGCGTTGCCACCGATTCGGGTATATTGTATTTTAAGACAAGTGTTTGCGGTTTTTCAAGCGCCGCCTCGCGCGCCTCAACAGGATTTATAACATACTTTTTAATCGCTTTCAGTTCTTCTGCGGTAATATTGCCGTAAAGCATATAAACCTTCGCCGTGCGGATAAGCGGTCTATTACCCTTTGATATAAGCTGAATACACTGTGCGGTGGAGTCTGCGCGCTGGTCAAACTGACCGGGAAGATATTCCACCGCTAAAACCGCCGCGCCGTCGCTTTCAAGCTCGGAATAGGTATTATCAAGCTGCGGTTCTGAAAAAACGGTGTTTACCGCATAATCAAAAAGCTCTTTTGTTATATTTTCCGCGTCATAGCGGTTAATTACGCGAAGTGAAGTAACGCTTTTAATCTGCAAAAGCGTATTTATATCGTTAAGCAGCGCTATTGCCTCTGCCGCAAGTTCCCTTTTCTTTTCTGTAAATATACGGTATACCATATCAGTTTTCCTTTCCGGCGTTAAGCGCCTTTAAGCCTATATCCTTGCGGTAAAACGCATTTTCAAACGAAATTTTTTCTGCCTTTTTATAAGCCGCGCAAAGCGCCTCTTTAAGCATTGGGGCGGTTGCGGTAACGCCAAGCACCCTGCCGCCGGAGGTTACAAGCCTGCCGTCCTTAATTTCTGCACCCGCAACATAAACGCTGTTCTTTACGCTTTCGTCCATTTTAATTTCAAAGCCCTTTTGGTAAGACTTAGGGTACCCGCCCGAAGCTATGATAACGCAGGCGGCGGCGCCGTTTTTAAACTTTACCTCGGTTTCCTTTAACGTGCCGTTTGTAACCGCGCGCATAACCGTGAAAAGGTCGCTTTCAAGCAGCGGCAAAACCACCTGCGTTTCGGGGTCGCCGAAACGGCAGTTGTATTCTATTACCTTAGGTCCTTCTGCCGTTAGCATAAGCCCGAAATAAAGGCAGCCCTTAAAGGTGCGCTCCTCGGCGTTCATAGCGTTTACAGTGGGTAAAAAGATTTTTTCCATACACTGCTTTGCAATTTCGGGGGTGTAATAGGGGTTGGGTGCTATTGTTCCCATACCGCCTGTGTTAAGCCCTTTATCTCCGTCCAGCGCGCGCTTGTGATCCATTGAGGAAACCATAGGGACTACCGTTTCCCCGTCTGTAAATGAAAGGACGGAAACTTCGGGACCCGTTAAAAATTCCTCTATAACAATTTTTTCGCCGCTTTTGCCGAAGACCTTATCTTCCATAATATCACGCACGGCGCGTTTTGCGTCTTCCCGCGTTTCGGCAATAATTACGCCCTTACCGAGCGCTAAGCCGTCCGCCTTAATAACGGCGGGCAGCGGTGCTGTTTCAAGGTATGAAAGCGCGCTTTCGGGTTTATCAAAAATCTCGTAAGCGGCAGAAGGTATACCGTATTTTTTCATTAAATTTTTAGAAAAGACCTTGCTGCCCTCAATAATCGCAGCTTTTTTATCGGGTCCGAAACAGGGCACGCCTGCCTTTGTAAGCTCATCTACCGCACCGAGGCACAGCGGGTCGTCGGGCGCTACAACGGCATAATCAATTTTATTTTCGGCTGCAAATTTCACCTGCGCCGCTATATCGGTAGCGCCTATATTTACGCAAACCGCGTCTTCGGCAATTCCGCCGTTACCGGGCAGCGCGTAAAGCTCGGTTATTTCTTTGCTTTCCTTAAGCTTTTTAATAATGGCGTGTTCTCTTCCGCCGCCGCCTATTACCATTACCTTCATTTGAAAAACTCCTTATCAGTGGTGGAAAAGCCTCATGCCAGTAAACGCCATTGCAATACCGTATTTATTGCAGCAATCAATTACAATATCGTCGCGTATAGAGCCGCCCGGCTCTGCAATATACGAAACGCCGCTTTTATGCGCACGTTCAATGTTATCGTCAAACGGAAAAAACGCGTCAGACCCTAAAGCTAAGCCCGAAATGCCCGATAAATAATTCTTTATTTCCTCATCGGTCAGCGGTTCGGGGCGGGTTTTAAAGTATTTCTGCCATATTCCGTCGGCGCAAACATCTTCTTCATTGCGGTTTATAAAGCCGTCTATAATATTATCGCGGTCGGGACGTCTTATATCGTCCTTAAACGGAAGCTCCAGCACGCGGTCATACTGGCGCAAAAACCAAGTATCAGCCTTTGAGCCTGCAAGTCGGGTGCAATGCACACGCGACTGCTGACCCGCGCCCACGCCTATCGCCTGACCTTCAAACGCAAAGCAGACCGAATTCGACTGGGTATATTTAAGGGTTATAAGCGAAATTATAAGGTCACGGCGGGCGCTTTCGGGAATATTTTTATTTTCCGTTACAATATTATTAAGCAGTGAATTATCAATTTTAAAATTATTTCTGCCCTGTTCAAAGGTTATGCCGAAAACCTGCTTGCGCTCTGTCGGGTCGGGGATATATTCGGGGTCTATTTCAACTATATTGTAGCCGCCCTTGCGCTTTGATTTTAAAATTTCAAGCGCTTCGGGCTCATAGCCGGGGGCTATAACGCCGTCGGACACCTCGCGCTTTATAAGCTCGGCGGTCTTTTTGTCGCACGCTTCGGAAAGCGCAACCCAATCCCCGAAGGAACACATACGGTCGGTTCCCCTTGCCCTGGCGTACGCGCAGGCAAGCGGCGAATCATCAAGCCCTTCTATATCATCCACAAAGCAAGCCTTTTTAAGTTTATCGGACAGCGGAATACCCACCGCGGCGCTTGTGGGGCTTACGTGCTTAAACGAGGTGACGGCAGGCAGACCCAGCGCCTCTTTAAGCTCCTTTACAAGCTGCCAGGAATTAAACGCGTCAAGAAAATTTATGTAGCCGGGCTTGCCGTTAAGAATTTTGATAGGCAGCTCTGCGCCGTTTTCCATAAATATTTTGGCGGGCTTTTGGTTTGGGTTGCAGCCGTATTTCAGTTCAAACTCTTTCATTTTTTATCTCCCGTTTTTGTTTATTATCTTATCGGTGTACTTGCCTGTTTCAATATTGGTATAACGCACATAAAGCGAAATTTTGTTATCCGCATTCAGGCTTTTCCAAATTTCGTTTGCAAATTCCTCAATATTATTTTTAATATTTACCCTGTGCGGCTCGCCCGTAAATGTGGGCAGCGGGTCGCCGTTGCAGTTATAGGTGTGTATAAAGTGCCCGATCCCCGCAACCGATGGATAAGAATATGTGTAACGGCAGCAGTCCGAACCGTTTTCGTCTATACTTTTTAAAATGCTCATTTCATATTTAAAGCCGTTTTCAAAATAAAGTATACCGCTTATTCTGGGGGTGAAATTCGGCGCGTCAGGCTCAAATTCACGGGTTTCAAGTGCTTCCTTAAAGCTTTTGCCCTTACTCATCAGATCATATATCGTGTCTGTTTGGTCGCCGTTTGTAACAATAAGGCTGTTTTCCGTTTTGCGAACGGCATTGTAAATTATAAGCGACGGGTCGCTGACCTTTGAAACGTCAAAAGGCTCGGTTTTAAGCATTTCGCCTGTCTTTACAAACACGCGGTTGCGGCTGTTTTCGCTCCTGCCCATAATAAAATACGCGCACACCGCATTTTTCTTATCTGGTGATGTTCCTATAACTATTCCGCGCCCCGCATACTCGTTGTTTTTTAAAAGGGTAGATATATCGTAGGATTTATATACGTTCATTTTTCCGCTCCTTAATTTCTTTGCAAACCTTTTCGGCAGCCGCAGGCAGTATTATCCATTCGGCGTTTTCCATAACCCTCTTTTGCAGAGTTTCGGGCGTGTCGTTTTCTTTAATTTCAACTGCCTTTTGCATTATAATTTTGCCGCCGTCGGGTATTTCGTTAACAAAATGCACCGTAGCGCCCGTCACCTTAACGCCGTAATCAAGCGCCGCTTTATGAACCCTAAGCCCGTAAAATCCCTCGCCGCAGAACGACGGTATAAGCGAAGGATGCACGTTTATTATCCTATCGGGGTAGCGCTTTACAAACTCCGCGCTTAAAATGCTCATAAAGCCTGCTAGCACAATAACCTCGATTTTTTCTTTTTCAAGCGCGTTTAAAATATTATCTTCAAATTCCTTTTGCGAAAAGCCCTTTCTTTCGCAAATCGCGGTTTTAATTCCCGCGTTTTCCGCCCTTTTAAGAGCGTAGGCGTTTTTGCTGCTTGAAACCACAAGCTTTATTTCGCCGCTTGTTATAATTCCGCTTTTTTGGGCGTCGATCAGCGCCTGCAAATTTGTTCCGCCGCCCGATACCAGCACCGCAATATTTACTTTATTATTCAATTATAACACCCTCGTCGGATTTAATAACCGAGCCTATAATATAAGCGTCCTCGCCGTTTGCTTTAAGAATTTCTATTGCCGTTTCCTTATCCTCGTCGGCTACGGTCACGCTCATACCCACACCCATATTAAAGGTGTTGAACATATCGCGCTCGGGAATATTGCCCTTTTCTTCAATAAGGCGGAATATCGGCGGAATTTTAAGAGACGCTTTATCAACCTTGACAGAATAGCCCTCGGGCAATGCGCGCGGTATATTTTCGTAAAAGCCGCCGCCCGTTATATGCGAAACTGCTTTTACGTTCACTTTTTCAAAAAGCGCAAGCATTGATTTAACATAAATTTTTGTAGGCTCTAAAAGCGTATCGCCAAGCGTTCTGCCGCCAAGCTCTTTAAGCGGAGAGTTAAGCTCGCAGTTTTCAATGTCAAACACCCGCCGCACAAGCGAAAAGCCGTTTGAATGAACGCCCGATGAGGCAAGCGCTATTACCGCGTCGCCCTCCTTAACCGTGTTTTTTTGAAGCATTTTAGCTTTATCGACAATACCCGTGCAGTAGCCCGCAAGGTCGTAATCGTCTTCGGGCATAATCCCCGGGTGTTCGGCAGTCTCGCCGCCTATAAGCGCACAGCCTGCCCTCACGCAGCCCTCAGCCACGCCGCTTACTATTTCGGCTATTTTTTCGGGGTGATTTTTTCCGCAGGCAATATAATCAAGAAAGAAAAGCGGCTTTGCCCCACAACAGATTATATCATTCACGCACATTGCAACGCAGTCTATGCCTATGGTATTGTGGCGGTCAAGCAGCATTGCAAGCTTTATCTTTGTACCTACGCCGTCGGTTCCCGAAACCAAAACAGGTTCCTCAATGCACTTGAGGTCAAGCCCGAAGCAACCCCCAAAGCCGCCCACATCATCAATGCAGCCCACTGTTTTTGTTCTTGCAATGTGGCTTTTCATAAGCTCAACCGATTTATAGCCTGCGGTTATATCAACTCCGGCGGCGGCATAAGATTTTGACTGTGAATTATTCATTGCCTTCCTCCTTGTTTTCGGAAATTTTGGTTTCAAACTTATTCTTCATCGGGGTGCTCGGAACAGCAGTGGGATAGTTGCCGTCAAAGCAAGCAGTGCAATAACCCGTGCCGCAAATTCCTTTTGCGATCTGCTTCACACCGTCCACGCTCAGATATCCGAGCGAATCGACGCCGATGATTTTTGCGATTTCTTCGACCGAGTGCTTACAAGCTATCAGGTTTTCTCGCGAGTCAATATCCGTTCCGTAATAGCAGGGGTTCATAAACGGCGGAGCGGACACGCGCATATGTATTTCCTTAGCGCCCGCCTCGCGCAAAAGCCTTACTATTCTGGCGCTCGTGGTACCGCGCACAATTGAATCATCAATCATAACGATTCGCTTGCCGCGCGCCACCTCGGCTATGGGGTTAAGTTTTATTTTAACCTTATCCTCGCGGCTTTTCTGCCCCGGTGCTATAAAGGTTCTGCCTATGTATTTATTTTTTATAAAGCCTATTTCATATGGTATTCCCGATTGCTTTGAGTAACCTAAAGCCGCGTCCAGCCCCGAATCGGGCACACCTATTACCACATCTGCCTGCACCGGGTGCTCAAGCGCCAAAAATGCCCCTGCCCTTTGCCGCGCAGTGTGAACGGAACAGCCGTCGATCACCGAATCGGGGCGAGCAAAATAGATGTATTCGAACACGCAGAGCGAACAAGGTGTCTTGTTGCAATGGTCTTCAATGGTTCTTACTCCGTTTTTATCAAACACCACTATTTCGCCGGGCTTTATATCGCGTATAAATTCCGCCCCCACCGCGTCAAGCGCACAGCTTTCGGAAGCTACAATGTATCTTCCGTCCTCCGTTTTGCCGTAGCACAGCGGTCGGAAACCGTTTTCATCACGCACAGCAATAAGCTTTGAAGGAGACATAATAACCAGCGAATACGCGCCTTTAATACGGTTCATAGCGGCGTTTACCGCCTGCTCTATTGAGGGGGCGGTAAGCCGCTCCTTTGTTATAATGTAAGATATTACCTCTGTATCGCTGGTGGTGTGGAAAATCGAGCCTTCAAGCTCTAACTGCCGTCTAAGCTCTCCCGAATTCACAAGATTTCCGTTATGCGCCAGCGCCATTTTACCTTTTATATGATTCACCACAATGGGCTGTGAGTTACTGCGGTCATTTGAGCCGGTAGTTCCGTAACGTACATGACCCACCGCAATATTGCCTTCACCGAGGCGTTCTATGATTTCGGGTGTAAAAACATCATTTACAAGACCCGTATCTTTATAAACCTTAAAGATGCCGTCATCGTTTACCGCTATTCCACAGGATTCCTGCCCACGGTGCTGAAGGGCGAACAAACCGTAATATGCTGTGCTTGCAACGTCGCTTGTTTCCCCAGAGTATACTCCGAATACTCCGCATTCTTCTCTTAAACTATTCATTTATGCCTCCAGGTTTCAGCTGCCGAAAACTCTTTTCATCATTTCGTTATATGCATCCTCTACTCTGCCCATATCGCGGCGGAAACGGTCCTTATCAAGCTTTTCGTTAGTGTCTGCATCCCAAAAGCGGCAGGTATCGGGTGATATTTCATCGGCTAAAACAATCGTGCCGTCCTTAAGTCTGCCGAATTCAAGCTTAAAGTCTACAAGCTTCACATTAAGCGAGAGAAAATACTTCTTAAGAATACCGTTAACCTTAAAAGCCATAGCCTTTATTTCTTCAATTTCCTTTTTGTCTGCAAGTCCTAAAGCCAAAGCGTGATAAGAATTTATAAGCGGGTCGTGCAAATCGTCGTTTTTGTAAGAAAATTCAATAGTCGGCTCTGAGAATACAATGCCCTCCTCCACGCCGTAGCGCTTTGCAAACGAGCCTGCCGAAATATTGCGAATTATAACCTCAAGCGGTATGATGTTTACTTTTTTCACCACCGTTTCACGGTCGTTCAGCTCCTCAACAAAGTGGGTGGGAACGCCGTGCCTTTCAAGCAGGCGGCAAAGATAGTTTGACATTCTGTTATTTATAATGCCCTTGCCGGTTATTGTCCCCTTTTTAAGACCGTCAAGAGCGGTTGCGTCATCCTTATACGATACTATCACCAAATCCGGGTCGTTTGTTGCGTAAACCCTTTTTGCTTTTCCCTCATACAGCTGCGTTGCTTTTTCCATTTTATATTCCTCCGTTAATTAAACTCTTTTTCTATTGCTATATTCTTTTCGATAACCTTTTCGGCGTCGGCTTTACGCTTTGCGCTGAGTTTTTCGGCAAGAGTACCGTCGCTTATGCTCAAAATCTCTATGCACAGCAAAGCGGCATTAACAGCACCGTCAATCGCAACCGTGGCAACAGGAATGCCCGAAGGCATCTGTACGGTTGAAAGCAATGCGTCAATACCGCCCAAATCACCTGATTTTATAGGGATACCGATAACCGGTAGGGTTGTGTTTGCGGCAATAGCACCGGCTAAGTGCGCAGCCATTCCCGCAGCCGCTATCACGGCGCCGAAGCCATTCTCACGCGCCGATTTACTGAAACACGCTGCTTCATCGGGTGTGCGGTGCGCAGAAAAAATATGTATTTCAAACGGCACCCCGAAAGAAGAAAGTGTATCCGCCGCTTTTTTCACAACCGGCAAATCGCTGTCGCTTCCCATGATTATTGCTATTTTTTTCATTTTATCCCCTCCGGAATTAAAAAGGGCATACTTGTCCTTTAAAAAAGGATAAGTATGCCCAGACGGTCGGCGTTTAAACTTTTCGGTCCATGTGGTGCTCCACTTATCCGTCAGTCCCAAAAAGCCTTTTCGTACATCGAAATTATATCATATCGGCTGCGATTCTGTCAAGCAATTTAAATGATTTGCAAAATAACGGTCTGTAAGTTTGTCAATGATGTGTTACAAAAATCAGAATGACATGAAACCGTGCTGATTTTCCTTATCTATGAGGTTTGGCGGTAGTTTATGCTACCAACCACACAAACCGTTCTATTTTGTTACTGCCGTATGTACGGTTGATTTGCTTATTTTAAAAACCTTAGCCGCAGCGCGGACGGTAGCTCCTGTATCGATTATGTATTCTCCGAGTATTTCCGCCCTGTCCTGTGTCGCCTCTCTCATACAATCAACTCCCCATAGGCGTTTTGACACCTGTTGACTACTTAATTGTATGATTTTTTCTCTGACATTATGCTTGCACTGCGGTAATAAAATCAATATTGCTATTGCCGCCGAAAGTCAATTATTGATATTGCTTTTTACCGCGAACAAATAACGGCATATGAGCTGTAACAAAAGGAATTTAAAATAATATAGGTTAAAATAGCGGTTGACAAATAAATAACGATGTATTATAATTGGAACGTAAGTTACATAACAAGTGTTACAAAATAAAAAAAGAGGTGTTGATTTTGCCGCCAAAGCCAAAATATACCCGTGAGCAGATAGCGTCGGCAGCGTTTGAACTCGTCAGAAAAAACGGCGTTCAGGCGCTTACCGCCAGAGAGCTGGGCAAAGCCATCGGAACATCATCCTCCCCTATTTTTACATTTTTTAAGGATATGGATGAGCTTAAAAACGCAGTATTTATTCTTGCAAAGCAGAGATTTGAGAAATATATGGCGGTTGCCGAGGAATTTTATCCGGCATATAAAAAGCGCGGGCTTCAATGGATACGCTTTGCCTCGGAGGAACCAAAGCTTTTTCAATGGATGTTTATGCTTTCTCCTACCAATACCGGTATCGACGACGCAATAAAGCAGCTTCAATTCAGCAAGCAAAGAGACATTGCCATTATTATGAGAGATTATAACGCCTCTGCCGAGGATGCGGAAAAGCTGTTTCATCATATGTGGATTTACACCTACGGTTTATGTGTTCTTATGACAACCGGCACATGCAGCTTTACCGAGGATGAACAGACGGTGCTGTTAGGAGAACAGTTCGGCGCTATAATCGGTATGCTGACCGACAAAAGACCGCCGCTGCCGATTGTTGTGCCTGAAATGGCAACGAGCGAAACTGCCGCAGAGCTGCGGAAAATATCACCCGACCTCGGCAAAAAAATTTCGGGAAAGGAATGAATTAAATGGAAAACGTTATAGAAATAACCGGACTCTGCAAATCGTTCGGAGATATAAAAGCGGTTGATAATTTGACGTTCAGGGTTAAAAAAGGCGAACTGTTCGCTTTTTTAGGCGTAAACGGAGCCGGAAAATCAACAACGATATCCATACTGTGCGGTCAGCTTTCAAAGGACGGCGGAACTGTAATGGTATGCGGAGAAAATTCATACGGGCGCTCCGACGCGGCAGCTAAGCTTGGTGTTGTTTTTCAAAACTCAGTGCTTGACAAGGCGTTATCTGTTCGCGATAATCTTCAAAGCAGAGCCGCGCTTTACGGTATTACGGGAAACGACTTCAAGCGCAGATATGACGAGCTTTCCGAGCTGCTGCAATTCAAGGATTTATCCGGTCGGGCGGTAGGAAAGCTTTCCGGCGGACAGCGGCGCAGAATTGACGTTGCGCGTGCGCTGCTGCATAAACCGGAAATACTCATTCTCGATGAACCGACGACAGGACTTGACCCGCAAACGCGCAGACTGCTGTGGGATGTTGTCGGAGAGCTGAGAAAAAATGAAAATATGACCGTATTTCTTACAACTCATTATATGGAGGAAGCAGCCGACGCTGATTATGTCCTTATTCTTGATAACGGGAAAATCGCGGCAGAGGGTACTCCGCTTGAGCTGAAGAATAAATACACCGGCGACTTTATTACGGTTTACGGTGCGGATAAGGACGCTGTATTGTCCTTAGGTCTCCCGGCGGAAGCATTAAACGGCGCCGTTCGGATTTCGGTTCCCGATACAGCGGCGGCAACGCGCCTTATTGTTGCGCATCCGGAATTATTTAACGATTATGAGGTTCTGAAAGGAAAAATGGATGATGTTTTCCTTGCAGCAACCGGTAAAAAGCTTTCGGGAGGTACGGAAAAATGACCGGATTTTCAGGACTTGTCAAACGTGATACAAAGCTGTTCTTTAAGGATAAAGGGATATTTTTTACCTCGCTTATAACTCCGCTTATATTACTTGTGCTTTACGCAACCTTTCTCGGAAAGGTGTATTACGACAGCTTTTCATCCGTATTGCCGCAGCAGTTAAAGGTTTCCGACAGGCTGATTAAGGCGACTGCCGCAGGAGAAATGTTTTCCTCTCTTTTGGCGGTGAGCTGTATAACCGTTTCGTTTTGCTGCAATATGCTTATGGTTCAGGATAAAGCAACCGGAGCAAGACGCGACCTTACGGTATCACCGGTCAAAAAATCGGTATTGGCGCTTGCCTATTACTTTTCAACCCTTATTTCAACCCTCATAATCTGCTATATAGCAATGGGCGCCTGTCTCATATATGTAGCGAATGTTGGCTGGTATATGAGCGCGGCGGATATTGCGCTTACTGCGTTGGACGTTTTCCTTCTTTCTCTGTTCGGAACGGCGCTTTCAAGTCTGATTAACTTCTTTCTGACTTCCCAGGGACAGATTACCGCAGTCGGAACAATAGTAAGCTCCGGCTATGGCTTCATCTGCGGCGCATATATGCCGCTTGCAAGCTTTTCCGAAGGGTTGAGAAATGTTATTTTGTTTCTGCCCGGAACGTACGGAACAAGCCTTATCCGAAATCATACTCTGCACGGAATATTCAAGGAGATGGAAGGCATCGGATTTCCTGAGGATATAATAACGAAAATCAGAGACTCGGTTGACTGCAATCTCTACTTTTTCGGAAATAATGTTTCAACCGGTGCAATGTATTCAATAGTTATAGGAACAGTAGCAGTTCTTATAGCTGCATATATACTCATAAATATTTATGTTAAAAGGGATAACTGATAAACTTTGAGTTCTCTGCTTTTACAGAGAGGAAAGGAAAAAATATGCTTAATATTTCTCACCTTACAAAAATCTACGGCGACAAAAAAGCCGTGGACGATCTTTCACTCCATATTGCTCCCGGTGAAATATACGGTTTTATCGGTCACAACGGCGCCGGCAAAACAACAACGCTCAAGTCGGTAGCCGGAATTCTACAGTTTGATTCCGGAGAAATAACCGTTGGCGGTATTTCGGTAAAAACCGACCCGCTGAGCGTTAAAAAGCAGATAGCATATATACCGGATAATCCCGATCTGTACGATTATATGTCCGGAATAAAGTATCTGAATTTTATTGCCGACATATTCGGGGTTGACAGCAAGGTCAGGCTTGAAAGAATTCATAAGTATTCCGACGCTTTCGGTCTTACTGCGGACCTTGCGCAGCCGATATCCGCATATTCCCACGGAATGAAGCAAAAGCTCGCGATAATTTCCGCCTGGATTCATTCGCCGAGACTTATAATAATGGATGAACCGTTTGTCGGATTGGATCCGAGCGCCTCTCACCTTTTGAAGCAGATGATGCGCGATGTCTGCAATGACGGCGGAGCTATTTTCTTTTCTACCCACGTTCTGGAGGTTGCCGAAAAGCTATGCGACAAGGTTGCTATTATTAAGAACGGCAGTCTCATCCGCTCCGGCACTATGGAGGAGGTTAAGGGCGACAGCAGTCTTGAATCGGTTTTCCTTGAGTTGGAGGGAGAAAAATGCTGAAAATTCTTTTAAAAAAGCAGCTATATGAAATAAACCGCAACTTTTTTTATAATCCGAAAAAGAATGAGACACGCTCAAAAGCCAGCTCGATAATATTTATTATACTTTATATTTTGCTTATGGTCGGCATTCTCGGCGGAATGTTTTCATTCTTTGCTTATTTTGTATGCAAGCCGTTAGTTGATGTCGGAGTCGGCTGGCTGTATTTCATAATCTTTTCCCTGTTCGGAATATTCCTCGGAGTTTTCGGAAGCGTCTTTAACACTTATTCAAGCCTTTATAAAGCAAAGGATAACGACCTGCTGCTTTCAATGCCTATCCCAAATAGGTATATCATAATTTCCCGCCTGCTCGGCGTTTACCTTATGGGGCTTATGTTCTCGGCGGTCGTTGTTCTGCCCTGCGTTATAGTATATCTTTGTGTGGCTCCGTTCAGCATTGCGGCTGTTTTCGGCGGTCTTATGCTGATTATTCTTATTTCGGCAATCGTTTTTATACTCTCCTGCCTGCTCGGATGGGTGGTTGCAAAAATAAGTGACAAGCTGAAAAACAAAAGCATTATAACAGTTTTAGTTTCCCTTGTCATGATAGGCGCTTATTATTTCTTCTATTTCAAACTCAGCGACATAATGCAGACGCTTGTTGAAAATGCAGAAATAATTGCAAAAAATACAAAAAGCAGCGCATATGCTCTTTATATGTTCGGTAAAATCGGTGAGGGAAGTATTTCAGCCGTAATAGTGTATACTTTGGTGTTTGCCGCGCTCTTTGCGCTGACATATGCCATTATTTCGCGCAGCTTTTTAAGTCTCGCAACCTCGACCGGCAAAACCACGCGCATAGAGTATAAGGGAACCTGCTCAAGGCAAAAAAGCGCCGACCGCGCTCTGCTTTCAAAGGAAATCCGCAGGTTCACTTCAAATCCGAATTATATGCTGAACTGTGGAATGGGAATTTTATTCAGCATAATTTTAGGAATTGTAATTCTGATTAAAAAAGGCGCTGTTTCCGAATTTGTTTCGGCTTTTGAAATTAAAGACGGCTATATAATGCTGTTTGCCGCAGCAATACTCTGTATGCTCGCTTCAATGAACGACACAGCAGCGCCGTCGGTTTCCCTTGAGGGAAAATCCCTCTGGCTGCTCCAATCGCTTCCGGTTAAGCCATGGCAAGTACTGAAAGCAAAGATAAATTTGCAGCTGCTGCTTACCGTTCCTCCCCTGCTGTTTTGCAGCGTATGCTTTGCAATAGCGTTAAAACCGGATATTTTCTCATTATTGTTACTCATTATTTACCCGATAATATACGCGTTCTTTTCCGCCTGTTTCGGTTTAATTATCGGTGTTTTAAAGCCAAATCTCACATGGACGAATGAAATAACGCCTATAAAGCAAAGCTTGCCGGTGTTTCTCGTGCTTTTCAGCGGATGGATATATGCCGGAATAATTATTCTCTGCTACTTTTTGCTGAAAAAGCTTATTACCGCCGCCGTATTCCTAACGTTAGCGGCAGTATTGACCGGAATTGCCGCCGTACTTATGCTCCGCTGGCTTAAAAAACAGGGCTCACGTCGCTTTGAATTATTATAAAATAAAAAAACAACCGTAACGACATTAAGCAGTCATTACGGTTGTTTTTCTTTAAAGTATTATGCAGACAAGACCGTTGCATCCCTCGTTGATAACCCGTTCGATAGTTTCCTGAATACGTATACGTGCGTCAATCGGCATTCGGGCAAGCTTAGTATGCAATCCTTCGTTTACCAGCTCGTTAAGCGATTTTCCGAAAATATTGGAGTCCCAGATTTTTACCGGGTCATCCTCAAACTGATCCAGCAAATACATAACAAGATCCTCGGACTGCTTTTCGCTGCCGACAATCGGGCTTACCTCGGTTGTTATATCCGCTTTCATCATATGAATTGACGGAGCAGACGCACGGAGTCTGACGCCGTATCTTCCGCCCTGCTTCATTATTTCAGGCTCTTCAAGCTTCAGCTCCTCGATAGTCGGCATAACGATACCGTAGCCTGTTGCCTCTACCTCGTCAAGAGCGTCCTTGACCCGCATATAGTCCTTTTTAACGGCAGCAAGCTCCTTCATACAGCTCATTAGCTCCTGCTCATCCTGAATAACAAGACCGGTTGTTTCTGCAAGAACCTTATAGAATAGGCATTGCTTGACGTTTATTTCAACCGACGCGCTGCCGGCTCCGAGGTCTATTCCCTTGATTTTGGCGCCTTCAACATTATCGCTGCCGTCAAATGCGCTTTCAAATTCCTTTATATCGCGGATATGCCGTATGTCCACTGCTGCTGTGCGGATAGTGCCGGTAAGCTCGGAACGGAGCCAATGCGATACCGGCAAAGTGTTTATCCAGCGCGGGAAAAAGAATTGCAGTTCATGAACCGGAAATTCAAACAAAACACGCGAAAGAATAAGCCGGATGTCTGCCTCGTTCAAATCAAGGCAATTAACCGGTAAAACGGTTACACCGTATTTTTCGGATATTTCCGCCGCGGTCGATTTTGCCTCGTCCGAGTCGGGGTACATACAGTTAAGCAAAACTATAAAAGGTTTATCTATTTGTTTCAGCTCATTTATAACTCTTTCCTCAGCCTCGGCATACTCGCTGCGCGGAATATCGCTTATGCTGCCGTCGGTCGTTATAACAAGCCCTATTGTTGAATGTTCTGTTATAACCTTTTGTGTTCCTATTTCCGCCGCCATATTAAACGGAATCGGATCCTCGAACCACGGCGTGTGAACCATTCGCGGCTGATCGCCCTCTATGTAGCCGAGAGCGCTCGGAACAATATAGCCTACGCAGTCAATAAGACGGACGTTCATTGCCGCAGTATTGTCAATTTTAATTTCAACGCCCTTTTCGGGGATGAATTTTGGCTCGGTCGTCATTATGGTGCGTCCCGACGAGGATTGCGGCAGCTCGTCGTTTGCTCGCTCCTTTTGATAGTCCTCAGTAATGTTGGGTAAAACAAGGCAATCCATAAACTGTTTGATAAATGTGGATTTACCGGTGCGCACCGGCCCTACAACGCCGATATAGATATCGCCGCCGGTGCGAGCTGCAATATCCTGATAAATATTCGTGCTTGTCATAAACATTCCTCCGAAGCGTATTCCTTTTATCTGTTAATAAATATGCGGACAAAATATTGTTTATGACAACAAGAACGGCGGCGCCCGCTAAAAATTTTAAAACGGGCGCCGCCGGCAATATTAAGAAAGACCAAAGCTCACCGACAGAGCCTGATCAACCATGTCCATAGAAACCAAATCAAGCGTTCCCATTCTTTCCTTAAGCCGTTTTTTATCTATTGTACGTACCTGTTCCAGCAGAATTATGGAATCGCGCTGAAGTCCGCTTCCCTGGGCTGTTACCTTTATGTGAGTCGGAAGCTCGGTTTTATCCTTTTGGCTTGTTATGGCAGCGGCAATAACAGTCGGACTGTAACGGTTGCCGACGTCATTCTGAACGATTAGAACGGGACGAATCCCTCCTTGCTCGGAACCGACCACGGGACTGAGGTCGGCATAATAAATATCTCCGCGTTTGATGTTCATTTTCTTTCACACTCCGAAATATTTTCTGCAAGTATATTTCCCGTTTTTTACAGGTTTTAATCAGGAGATGCAGAATTCCTTATTTCATTGTATGCTGAACGCGCTTATAAGGTGTAAGCGGCAGAGAGAAGAAAACGCGCCGTTATAAACAAAAATCCCGCCGATAATCGGCGGGTAAATTCAAAAATTATTTTGCCAGAGGATGAAATCTTGAATAATCGCGGGTATATTTATTCTTAACAAACTGCGCGTAAATCTGAGTTGAAGAAACATCCGAATGACCGAGCATTTCCTTTATATATTTCAGCTGCGCACCGTTTTCAAGAAGATGTGCCGCAAAGGAATGACGCAGCGTATGAGGTGTTATATCCTTTTTAATGCCCGCGGTTTCCGAATAATGCTTAATAATTTTCCAAAATCCCTGCCGAGACATAGGCTGACCGTTCATATTGGTAAAAAGCTTTCCGGAGTCATCGTCCGCAACCAAAACGCTGCGGACACCGTGAAGATAATTAGTAACCGCTCTTACCGCCTCCGGGTAAAGAGGAACTATTCTTTCATGCCGGCTGTTCTTCATATGTATTATACCTATGGAAATATTGACATCGGAAACGTCAAGCTCTAAAAGCTCTGAGACTCTCATACCTGTTGCATACAAAACCTCAAGCATAGCTTTATCGCGAATACTCTTATAATCATTTCCCGACGGCTGAGCAAGCAGCAGCGTAACCTCGCTTGTTTCAAGTATACCGGGTAATTGTTGCTTTTTCTTTTGGGCTCTTATACCACTGGCAGGATTTGAAGAAACAGCGCCTTTCAGCACGAGATACTTATAAAAGCAGCGCGAGGAGGCGAGCATACGCGAACAGGTAGCTTCCGATTTACCGATAGCGGCAAGATAAGAAAGATAATTTTCAATATCTTTTGTTTCGGCGGCAAGGTAGTTTATCCCGGCAGTTTCTTCACAATATGAAATGAACTGACCGACATCTCTTAAATATGACTGAACCGTATTCTGAGAAGAATGCTTTTCCGAAAGCAAATATTCTTCAAAGCTTTTAAGATCAGACATAAACCTCGCCTCATTTTACTTTATTGAAAATTGAAAAAACCGATGAAAAAATGCGACACGCAGACATCTGTAAGAGCAGACAAAAGAACTGCGATTATAAACAGCGAAAACCTGATACAATAAATCCGGAAATCGGAAAAAAGGCTCATCGGAGCGCTCCGCGGCAAAGTAAGCTTTGCAATTATAAGGGAAAATGAAATCGATTCCCTCGCTCCCAAAACAATTCCGATGAGAGAGAACAAAGCCGGCGGAATAAGGACGATTGCATTAAAGGCAATTCCGCGCAGAGCAAATTCGCTGTAAAGATACGATGTCATAAGACCGTAATAAAATCCCCGCCAGGCAACTGCGAGTGGTGAAATAATCAACCCCATCATAGAGGTTCCCGCAGCAAAAATCGCAAGCATATAAAGCATAGAGCCTGCGGCGGAATCAAGGAAAACCGTTCCCGGCTTTTTGCCGGCACGCTCTGATGTCAGCTGCTCTATACCGTTTTTGGCAAGCGATGTAAGGCTTGCGCTTTCTGCTCTTGAAGCGCTGCCGGCAATAACGCCTATAAAAAACAGAACGCACAGCATAATCAGCAGTCTGTTTTTAGCTATCTGCTCTAAAAAACGAAAATTTCTCAGGTTGACAATTCCGCTTCTTTTCATTAAATATCCCCCGCTTTCTGAAACAATATATGAAAGGGGCGGACAAGATATTCCTAAATCCACAAGATTTAGTTACGGCAGGCCGAAACGCTGCTACATCTTGAAGAAAAGTAATTGTTATGTAAACCCAAAATGAGTGTTAAAAAAACAGCCTCTTAAAATTCGATTTCAAGAGCTGAAAGAGATAAGGCTAAATTTCCGATTATTAACAGCGGCAAATAACCTCTGTATATATTTATACAACATTTTCTCCGCAATGTCAACCGTTAATTTTTATTCTCTAAATATTATGTAAACTTATTATGTAAACTACACAATATATTGTTTTGCCCCGGTATCCAGCTATCAAATTATTGTAGATTACCCCTTTTATTTTTTTCTGTAATATGATATACTTTTAAAAAGGGGTGTTTTACAGCAATGGAAAAAACAGTAATAATTACAGGCGCGTCAAAGGGTATAGGAGCAGCAACAGCAATTTTGTTTGCCCAGCAGCATTATAATGTTGTTATCAATTATAACGACTCATACGAATCGGCGACCCTGCTTGCCCGTTCCCTCTCCTCACGCGGTCTTTCGGCTACGGCGATGAAAGCAAATGTTGCAAATCGGCTTGAGGTTGAACTGATGGTTAAGGAGACCGTATATAAATACGGCGGTATTGACGTACTTGTAAATAATGCAGGCATAGCCTGCCAGGGACTTATAACAGATATTGACGAATATGATACCGACAGAATATTTGACATAAATCTCAAAGGTGTATATAATTGCTGCCGTGCGGTAACGCCGGCAATGGTCGAAAAAAAGGCAGGCAAAATAATAAACATATCCTCTATGTGGGGACAGGTCGGCGCATCTTGTGAGGTTGCTTATTCCGCGGCAAAGGCAGGAGTTATCGGACTGACTAAAGCTCTTGCCAAGGAGCTTGCTCCGAGCGGAATAACCGTAAATGCAGTTGCTCCCGGTTTGATTGAGACGAGTATGAACTCGAATATCAGCGTTGAGGACCTGAATAGCTTTGTTGAGGATATACCTCTCGGCAGAATGGGCGGCACCGACGAAATCGCGAATGCGGTATACTTTCTTGCCGGAGAACACTCCGATTATATTACCGGACAGGTTCTCGGCGTAAACGGCGGATACGTTATATAATTTACTCTTGTATTATACAGAAATTCCTGTTATAATGTTTTTATATCGGAATTATAAATTTGGGGGATAAAGAAATGGCCATAGGCTTTCGTAAAAGTCTTTTCGGATTTAACGCCGCTGACGTAATGGGATATATAGAAACCGCTCAGCGCGCAAATGCCGAAAAGCTAAGCACGCTTGAGACCGAAAACGAAGATTTAAAGGCATCGTTTGAGGAATTGAACGTCAAATTCAACGACATCTGCTCAGAAAAGAACGCCCTTGCCGAACAGCTGAGAGAATACACCGAAAAATACGAAGAAATTAACCGTCTTTCCGAAAACATCGGAAAGCTATATCTTGTTGCTCATGCAAACGCTCAGGCAATTATGAAAAATTCAAACGAAATTGGCGAGCAGACGGCGGCTGAGGCAGAGCGCAACTTAACTTCGATTGCCGATGCTCAGCAGTCGTTAAATTCGGTTAAGCAGGAGCTGCTTGATACCACGACAGACTTTTGCGGCAGAATTTCAGAGCTTATTGCTTCTCTTGAGGACGCACGCGGAAGAATAGCTGAGGTCAGTTCTGATTCAAAACAGCGTTCGGCTGATTTTAATGCTGTTTATGACTCTTTAAAGAATGAATGAGTTTTATATAAATACATCTGAATTACGGAAATTCTGCAAAAAGCTGAATTTCGGTGATAAGGTTTATCTTTCAGGTGTTGTTTATACCTCGCGTGACGCTGCGCACAAGCGTATATTTGAGTTGCTGCACAGCTCGTCTCCCCTGCCTTATGAGCTTAAAGACGCTGTTATATATTATGCCGGACCGACGCCTACTCCAAACGGTCTTGCGATAGGCAGCTGCGGTCCTACAACGTCATCAAGAATGGATTCTTATTCTCCTGAATTATATAACCTGGGCGTTTGCGCAACGATCGGAAAAGGGCCTCGCAGTCCTGAGGTATGCAAAGCAATAATCAGAAACGGCGGCATTTATCTTTGCGCAATAGGCGGAGCTGGAGCCCTTGCCGCAAAATCAATAAAAAGCTGCGAAGTTATTGCTTTTGAAGATCTCGGCTGCGAATCGGTGAAGCGTCTTGAATTTGATAATTTTCCGCTTATAGTCGGAATTGACTGCAACGGAGGAAACATATTTAAACAAAACGACTGAATCACATAAAAAAGACCTACGGAAAAATCCGCAGGTCTTTTTATATAATACTTTTATTGTTAAATTCAGGTATAATCACAAAACGGCTTTTTAATTCCAAGTTCATCCAAAAGATTATTATACTTTTTTACGCGCTCCGGCAAATAATCTTCTCGGCGATGTCCATCAAAGCCGATGCTTATTCGAGCTTCGGATTTGCGAACAATTTCAATCATTTTCTCATCTCGAAAGAACTCATCTACATAGCTGTGTTCGCGATAACCGTGAATTGAATCATAATTGACATTCATTTCCCAAAAAATATTTTTCTGTGCCATTCTGCCGAACCAATCAGCAGGATCAACGCCTTTTTTCTTTATAAACGACAGCAAATCGGTATGTGCTATACCGGTTAATGCACACGAACAACGTTCGGCATACGCGAAAATATCGCCGTTAGTTACAGAATCAGGAGAATCGAGATGTTCTACAAGACAATACGGAAAATACGAAATATCAACACCGTCAGGTAAAAACAAAACACCGTCACCAAATGTTTTTACCGTCACTATCTCAATTCCCGGTATCACTTTAATTTTTCCGCTGTATTTTTCAGAAATTGCCGATATATGATCAAAATATCGACGAAGGCAGAAGTTGTAGTCATTCACCCGAACACCTTCATCGATATGCGCAGAGCTTGAACGCTGAACTGCAATACCGTAGTTGTGATCGGTTATACCTAACAGTTCTATTCCTCCCGAAATAGCTGTTTCAACAAGCTGATCCGGTGTGTCCCTCCCGCAAAACGAATAATAAGTGTGCGAATGAAGATCTTGTATCATTATGTTCCTATCCTTTTAAAGTCTGATAATCGCCATTATCATAATAAACAATCCAAGTACAACGCGGTATGCGGCAAAAATTTTAAAGCTGCCTTTTTTAAGGAAATTCATAAGGAATTTAATGATAAGTATTCCCGATACAAAGCTTGCAAGTATTCCTGCAAAAAACTCGGCGCTTAATGTAAAATCCTTTATGGAAAGCAATACTGCTGCGGCAACTATCGGAGCTGAAAGCAGAAATGAATATCTCGCTGCGCTTTCCCTGTCTACTCCCATCGCGCGTGCCGTTGTCATAGTAATTCCCGAACGCGACACTCCCGGTATCGCGGCGGCAAGCGCCTGAGAAACGCCTATAAGAAATCCCTGTTTAAAATTCATTCTTTTAAGCGAAATTTCCGAACGGCAGTTTTTATCAACAACATACAGCGCTATACCCATTATTATAAGCGCGGAGGAAATCACAATCATTTCAATATTCAAATTTCCGTTTATAAGCTTATCTGCGCCCTTTTCGAGCAAAAGTCCGAGTATTCCGGCGGGAATGGTAGAAATAATTATGTACCAGAAAATTCTTCCCTGAACGGTGTTTTCTTTTTTGACAACCGCCTTGTATCCCCCGCTTATCAGCGCAATCCAATCCTTAAAAAAGTAAATCAGAATAGCAAGCAGAGTTCCGGCGTGGAGCGCCAAATCGAATGAATCGGAAATTTTATCCCATTTAAAAAGCCACGGCATAATATTGAGATGCGCCGAGCTGGAGATAGGCAGGAACTCGGTAAGTCCCTGAACTATCCCTAAGAAAATTGCCTGTAACAACTTAACCATATGAAAAATGCCCCTTTATTTTCCTATAAGCTCTTTATAAAGGCGAATATAGGCATTCGCCGAAGCCGCCCAGCTGTTATTACATTCCATAGCGCGCTTACGCAAAATTGCCCAGCCCTCGCTGTCAGAATAGCCTGCAAGCGCCCGCCATACGGTATTTTCCATATCATGGGCATTGTAATTTGCAAATGTAAAACCGTTGCCCTCGCCGTTGCCGCTGTCCTTTATCGTATCGTTAAGACCGCCGGTTTCGCGGACAATCGGAATTGTTCCGTAGCGCAGAGCAACCATCTGGGCAAGACCGCACGGCTCGCTTTTGCTCGGCATAAGGAAAATATCCGCGCCGGCATATATTCTATGCGCTAAATTCTGGTCAAAGCCGAGTTTAAGTCCTACTTTATCGGGATACAGCGACGCCATCTCATGGAAAAAGGTTTCAAACTCCCATTCTCCCGAACCCAGAATAACAAACTGCAAATCCGCACGCAAAAGCTCTTCAAATACGCATTTAACAAGGTCAATTCCCTTATGCTTTACAAGCCGCGTAACCATAGCGAAAACCGGGACATCCGAGCGCTGCGGCAAATTCATTTCTCTCTGAAGCGCCGCCTTATCCTCCGCCTTACCCGATATATCGGCAGCGGAAAAATGCTTCGCAATAAGCGGATCGGTTTCCGGATTATAAACATCATAATCTATTCCGTTTACTATACCGGTGGTTTTATAGGTAAAGCCGGAAAGTATGGAATCAAGTCCGTGTGAATAATAAGGGTCAAGTATTTCCTTTGCATATGTCGGAGAAACTGTTGTAACCTTATCGGCGCATTGAATACCGCCCTTCATAAGATTTAAGCAGTTATCGTATTCCAGTATACTTTCTCTGCCCTGAGGCAGGCCGAGAACATCATCATAAAGTTCCATACCGTATTTTCCCTGATACTGGATATTATGAATGGTGAAAACGGTCTTGATATTTGCGTATTCCGGATTATAACGGTACATTTCAGTAAGATATACCGGGATCATAGCCGTTTGCCAATCGTTACAATGAATAATGTCGGGGGAGAAGCCTATATACGGAATTATTTCAAGCACGGCGCGTGAAAAAAACGCAAAACGTTCGGCGTCGTCATAATGACCGTACAATCCGTCACGCTTGAAATAATACTGATTATCGAGCAGATAATATATAACACCGTCGATATGAGCCTCAAATATGCCGCAGTATTGCCGTCTCCAAGACACCGGAACGGTTATACTGCAAATGAAATTCATTTTCTGCCGTAGCTCATCCGGAATACAGGAATACAGCGGAAGAACTACACGGCAGCCGACAAGACGTCTGCGCAGAGCCTTCGGCAGCGCGCCGGAAACATCTGCAAGACCGCCTGACATAGCAAACGGATATGCCTCGCTTGAAGCAAATAAAACTTTCATTATTTATTATCCTTTCTTAAAGGGATTGGTTTTTCTTTATAAAAAACGGTTTCTTTTCCGTTCCTTTAACGGTTGTATCCGAGCCGATTACGGCGTTCTTATCGGAAATAACATAATTCACCTGAGAGTCTGCTCCGACAGATGTACCCTGCATCAGTATGCTGTTTTCGATAACGGCGCCCTTTTCTACTTTTACGCCGCGGAAAAGTATGCTGTTTTTAACAGTTCCGTCTATAACGCAGCCGTCGGCAATAAAGCAGTTATTGACAACCGACTTTGTTCCGTAACGCGTCGGCATATCGTCACGCGTCTTTGTCAGTATCGGGCGTTCCTTGCTGAACAAATCGTTGCGGATCTCCGGATTTAAAAGCTGCATATTCGCCTCGAAATAGGTTTTCCCGCTATTCATAACCGCAAAGAAACCGTTATGGCGGTAGCCGATGATTTTACGTTCTCCGAGCAGCTTACGAACCGCCTCAAATAAGGAATGGTCATTTTCGTCGTATCCGCGTTCTGCGACTTCGCATACCGCGTCTCTGCTGAAAACGGTAATTCCGATACCGTAATCGGTATTTTCCGGAGCATTTTTCAGCGAGATGCCGGTTATTATGCCGTTTTCAAGCGTCAAAGCCGGCAAATCGGGACGGTTTGCCGGGCGCACGCCGTTGCGGTAAACAACGGTTATATCTGCCTGAGAGTCAATGTGAGCCTTTACTGCCGCAGAAATATCAACATTTGCAACAACATCCGCATTGCAGACGACAATATATTCCGCATTGCTTCTGCGCACAAAGTCAAGCGCACCGTATAATGATTCAATATACGAGGCATGGCGGCGCAGTACGCCGAAATTATACGGCGGCATAAGGTGAAGTCCGCCGTTTTTACGGTCAAGGTCCCAATAAATACCGCTTCCGACATGGTCAAGCAGCGAACGGTAATTTTCTCTTGTTATAAGACCGACATTTGTTATATCGGCATTAACGAGGTTGGAAAGAGAAAAGTCGATAAGTCTGTATCTTCCGCCGAACGGTACGGAAGCTATTGAGCGATTAACCGTAAGCTCGCTGAGAAGCTCATCGTGAATATTCGCAAAGACTATTCCGGCAACAGCTGAAGCACTCATACATTTTCTCCCTCCCCGACATTTTCGGTTATCATTTTATTAGCGCTTATAACTGCGCCCTTGCCTATTGTAAGTCCGTCACCTATAACGGTTATTCCCCATCCGTCGGTTCCGACAACCGCTGGGTCGGCTCCGATTTGCGAGTCTTCCTCAACAATTACGTTTTCTGCAATTATTGAATATCTCACACACGCGCCCTTTTTGATAACCGCTCCCGGCATAACCAGCGAATATTCAACAGTTGCGCCTTCCTCAACCGTTACATTCTCAAATATTATCGAATAGTCAAGCCTGCCTCCAATATTGCAGCCGTCGGTTATAAGTGAATTTTCAACATTTGCGGCAGCTGATATATACTGCGGAGGAAGCGGATTTGTACGTGAATATATTCTCCACTTTGAATCTGAGAGGTTTAAGTCGATTTTCGGATTAAGGAGGTCAAGATTTGCTTCCCACAGGGAATTAACCGTTCCGACGTCCTTCCAATAATCGTTAAATCTATAAACCATAAGCTTTTCGCCGGAATTAAGCATTGACGGAATAACGTTTTTTCCGAAATCGTTTGAGGAGTCGGGATTTGCTTCATCCTCAGTCAGATATTTTTTAAGCTTATCCCAAGAGAAAACATAAATTCCCATTGAAGCCAGATTGCTCTTCGGATTTGCCGGCTTTTCCTCAAATTCATATATCGAACCGTCCGGATTCGTGTTCATTATTCCGAAACGCGACGCTTCCTCCATCGGAACCTCCAAAACGGCTATGGTGCAGGCGGCTCCGGTTTCCTCATGACTGCGAAGCATTTTGGAATAATCCATTTTATATATATGGTCTCCGGAAAGAATAAGCACGTATTCCGGATTATAGCGCTCTATAAATTCAAGATTCTGATATATTGCATTTGCAGTACCTTTATACCAGTCTCCGCCCTTTTGTCCCTGATACGGAGGCAATATATGCACACCTCCGTTAAGCCGGTCAAGATCCCATGGCTTGCCCGAACCGACGTAATCGTTCAGCTCAAGCGGCTTGTACTGGGTAAGTATGCCGACCGTATCAATTCCGGAATTTACGCAATTAGACAGAGGAAAATCAATAATCCGGTATTTACCGCCGTATGGTACAGCCGGTTTTGCTATTTTGCTGGTCAGAACTCCGAGCCGGCTGCCCTGACCGCCCGCAAGAAGCATTGCAACACATTTTTTGCCGTTCACAAAAACATCTCCCGATTTGTATATATTTCCTTACTTATCATATGTGGACAAGACTGTCCTTATGATGAATACCGTTTTTATTTTGCCTTTCTGCGCGAGGCGGATTTTGCCGGTGCTTTATAAAAGGTAACCGAAAGCGGAGGTATATCAAGCTCAACCGAGTATTCATATCCGTGCATAGGAATCGGCTCGGCGATATATCCGTCGGCAGATACCATATCGAAACCTCCGTATTTTGACGAATCCGTGCTGAAAACAGGCTTATATTTTCCCTTTCGCGGAATTCCTATGCGATAGCCGTGCCGCTCAACCGGAACAAAGTTACAGACGCATATAAGCTCATTACCAGCCGCGTCAATCCGTCTGAAAGATATAATACTCTGCGAATTATCGTCATTCGATATCCAGCTGAAGCCCTCCCAGGAATAATCTATCTCCCAAAGCGGACGGCTTTTCAAGTAGAACTTATTAAGGTCGCACACAAACTGCTGCATTCGCCTGTGAGCCTCGTAATCAAGGAGCAGCCAATCAAGCTGCTGCTTATAATTCCATTCAATAAACTGGGCAAATTCCTGTCCCATAAACAGCAGCTTTTTTCCGGGATGCGCCATCATATAAGCGTAAAACGCGCGGAGATTGCTGAATTTATCGTCATATTCGCCCGGCATTTTTGAAATCATCGAGCATTTCCCGTGAACAACCTCGTCATGAGATATCGGGAGGACATAATTTTCCGAAAAGGCATAGAAGAACGAAAATGTCAGGCAGTCGTGATTATGCTTTCTGAAAAGAGGGTCAAGAGACATATACCGCAGCATATCGTTCATCCAGCCCATATTCCATTTGAAATTAAAGCCGAGTCCGCCGTCCTGCGGCGGTTTTGTTACAAGCGGCCATGCCGTTGATTCCTCAGCAATCATTAGAACAGCCGGATTTATTGCGAAAGCTGCCGTATTGACCTGTTTTAAAAGCTCAACAGCCTCAAGATTTTCTCTTCCGCCGAACGAATTCGGCAGCCATTCGCCGTTTGACCTGCCGTAGTCCCTGTAAAGCATTGACGCAACGGCGTCAACACGCAGACCGTCAATATGAAACTCCTTTATCCAGAAACAGGCGCTTGAAACAAGAAAGCTCATAACCTGAGGCTTGCCGTAATTGAAAACGGCTGTTCCCCACTCTTTATGCTCACCCTCTCTCGGATCGGCGTATTCATAGCAAGGCGAGCCGTCAAAGCGGTAAAGACCGAACTCGTCCTTCGGGAAATGGGCAGGTACCCAGTCAAGAATAACTCCTATGCCGGCGCCGTGCATTATATCAACAAATTTCTTGAAATCCTCCGGTGTTCCGTAACGCGATGTCGGCGCAAAATAACCGGTAACCTGATATCCCCATGAGCCCTCATAAGGGTATTCCGTTATCGGCATCAGTTCTATATGAGTATATCCCATCTTTTTAACATATGCCGAAAGCTCGCGCGCCAGAGTAACATAGTCGAATGTATTGCCGTCCTCATATTTGCGCCATGACCCGGCATGCACTTCATATATATTAACCGGACGGGAATATATATCCGATGAGAGCTGAGAGCCCAGCCAGCCTTCATCCGTCCATTCAAATTTATGCTTAGCGTAAAGCTTTGAGCAGTTGCCGGGCGCAGTTTCATAATGCCTTGCGTAAGGGTCGCTTTTCAGAACGGTATTCCCTGCCGCATCGGTTATTGCATATTTATAGTTATCAAATTCTTTAAGATTTTTTATTTTACCTTCCCATATACCGTTCGGCACAGCGCTCAGCGGGGAAGCTGCGATATCCCAATCGTTAAAATCGCCGACAACGCCCACAGCCGCCGCATTCGGAGCCCATACGCGGAATGTTGCCGTACTGCCGTTCAAAAAAGAACCCAAATGATTATAAACATCGCTTTTTATTACGCAATCAAAATCTTTAAAATAATCCCGCATCATAAATCCTACCTTTTCGGTATATATTCAACAACATAATTTTATACGAAAAATATTATTGACATTTATTTTAAGATAATTGTATTATAACAGCTTTTAAAAATAAATTCAATATGTTTTTTGTAGATTTTCCGAAAGGCGCAAAAATTATTTTACCTAAAATTTATAAGTATTTTACAAATTTTGATAAAATACGACATATAAACGACCTCAAACAGTTCCAAACGGATACGCTTGAACGGCAAAAAGAGATTTTTCAGAAAAATCACATTCCGTTCGTCAGCTTATATTATTATAGGATATAAAAGTTTACCATTTTATTCCGATAAAAGGCAAAAAATAATAAAAAATCAACAAATTAAAAAGAAATACTTTTTTTTGTTGACATTTTGAAAATATAGTGATATAATAATCAAGCTTTGTGAAATGCGAGTGTGCTGGAATAGGCAGACAGGCACGTTTGAGGGGCGTGTGTCAATGACGTACGAGTTCAAGTCTCGTCACTCGCACCATATCGAGTATTCATAAGGGATTTGAGTTTATGAATACTCGATTTTTTATTTTGATACGGTTTTATGTACGGAGCAGGTTTTCGCCTGCTCCTTTTTCGTATGTGTTTATGCTGTTTTCGGCTCGGTTAAATACTCAATCGCGACACCTTTTCGGGTATCTGCGACGATATTCGGTCTGTGAGATACTTCGGGTATCTCCACATACCCTACAAAGCGATAATAGATAACGATTCTCTGCGTTCTGCTTTTACCTTTGCCTTCCGTTTCGAAAACATCAATGTGGTCGATAAGTTCACGGAGCAGCGGTGCGGTCAGTCTGTCCATTCGCATAAACCTGCGGATTGCCGAAGTGAAATTCTCGCGTTCCTGTTCGCGCTGTCCGCATTCGGAAAGCTTTTGACGGAGCGTTTTAATTTTTGCTTTCAGTTCCAATCTTTCCGTTTCATACTTGTGGGACAACTGCATAAACCATTCGTCGCTCACTTTGCCGACAGCATTATCCTCATAAAGCTTTTCGTATAGGTGGGATACGGTATCGTTACGAGCAATAGCTTTCTGAAGTTCTGCTTCGTTGTGTTTCTTTTCCTTTAAAAGTTCTTTATCAGTTTTCTGAGCAAGCAGTTCGGCAAAGACTTCTTCATCCGCAGCCAAAAAATCTGCCATCCTTCGCAATTCAAGCATTACCACCTGCTCGGTAGCATCTGCTCTGACATAGTGTCTGCCGGGACATTCTCCACGGTAATCTACCTTGTTGTTGGCACACACGAAATAGTGAATATCCTTATTGATAGTGTTCGTATGATGACGGAGCTTACCGTGACAATCACCGCAGAACAGCAAATCGCAGAATATGCTTTTTTCGCCGTTCTTTGGCTTCGGTGCTCTGCGCTTTGTTTTGGATATGAGCGTTTGTACCTTTTCAAAATCGTTTCGTGCAATAATCGGTTCGTGCACATCCTTAAATATTGCCCAGTTTTCGGGAGCGCTTGGAAGCCTTGTTTTGTTCTTAAAAGACTTGGAACTGGTTTTGAAGTTGATCACATCACCGCAATATTCCTGCTGAGACAGAATCTTTTGTATTGTCGTCTTGCACCATTTGTACGGGTTAGGCTGTGTTTTCTTACCTCCTCGCGGCAATCCCTTGCTTTGCCAGTATGCCATAGGAACAAGAATTTTCTGCTCTTGCAGGATTCGTGCTATTGTCTCATTGCCTTTACCTTCAAGACACATTTTGAAAATTCTCTTTACCACATCTGCCGCCTCCGGATCTATAACCCACTTCTTTTTGTTTTCGGGAGATTTCATATATCCGTAAGGCGGTTGCGATAACGGCTCTCCCATACTGCCTCTGAGCCTGTGGGATGAACGAATCTTTTTTGAAATATCTCTTGCATACATTTCGTTTAAGATATTCTTGAACGGTGCAATTTCGCTTTCGCCCTCTTCACTGTCTATGCCGTCATTAACGGCAATAAACCGAACATCATGGTCCGGGAAATATACATCGGTATAATTTCCTACCGAAACATAATCTCGTCCAAGTCGGGACAGGTCTTTTACCATTACGGCATAGATATATCCCATTTCGATATCGGAGAGCATCTGCTGAAATCCCGGTCGGTTGAAGTTGGTTCCCGTATATCCGTCATCAACATAGAACTTGGTATCGGTCAGTCCCTTTTCTTTTGCTTTTTGCAAGAGCAGATTCTTTTGATTCACGATGGAATTGCTTTCACCGTCCATTCCGTCGTCACGGGACAACCGGCAATAAAGCGCCGTTATCCCGATTTTGTCTTTTTTAGTTTTTGGCTGCATTGTTTTCCTCCTTTCCGGCAGCCGTACAATCATATTCAGTGCTTATTATATTACTTGCACCGACAGACGGCAAATCTGCGAAATCGCTTGTGAGATAATTTCCGATACGGTTATTCAGCATAGTATTCTCTTCGGGTTCTTTATAGTTAGGCTTTTGAAATCTCGACTCAATCACATATCTTACACCATTAATAACATATTCCTGCGGTGCGGCGCCGAAGCCTACAATAAACTTATTCATAAGCCCTCCTTATCTCGCGTCGCGATTATGCTGACGGTCATATTCTTTTTTGACAAGCTTAAGCAGGTATTCCAACATTTCAGCCGGTGTCATAGAGGACGGCACATATTTGCGAATATCGTCTATCGGGATTTTCAGTTTTTCCACCTGATTGGGTTTAACCTCTGCCATAATTTTAGTTACAGTATCGTAGTCAAGTTTGCCTTCTTCAAAAGCGGCGCGCATACGGCGAGCCTGTGCGTGGGACGGAAAATTTTCCGTTTCGTCAATGCGGTCGATAACATCTCTTTGTGCTTCTTCATTTAGAAAAGACAATTCGTAAGCAGGGAGCATTTTCATTCTGCCGCTATCTACAAACTCTTGAAGTTCGGGTACGAGATAGGTCAAACGAATTAGGCGCTGCACAGTTCTTCCGCTGTCGTTTTCTGAAATCAACTCTGCGCTCACTTCTGACTTCTCGACATTCTGTCGAGAAGTACCTTGGTGCTTAATTGCATCAAGTTTCATTCTATATGACCGCGCTTTTTCCATAAGGGATAGGTTTTCACGCTGACAGTTTGAATCCACCATTAAAATCGTGGCTTGATCACGGTCGATAAAATGAACAACCGCCGGGACTTCTTTCATTTCAAGAAGCTCGGCGGCGTGTACTCTGCGGTGTCCGGATATAATTTCGTATTCGTCCTGTTTATCCTCAAGCGGACGGACGATAATGCGATTTAGCAGTCCGTACTCTTTAATGCTCTCAACAAGCTCCGTCATTGACTCATCATCAAGCACCTTGTAAGGGTGATCCTCAAATGGGTGAAGCTTTTCAAGCTTAATGTTCATAAGCTTCGGTTTAGGTTCTTTTACTACCTTTTCGGCAGACATTTTCGTTTCTTTCATAAGTTCCTTTCTCCTTATTTTAATTTCTTTTTGTCTGCCGTTTCTGTTGTAGAAAATTGTGTATATAAAAATATGATTGAAACGGCAGTGTAGTTTGTTTGTTTCATAATTACTGCCTTTCAATGTTGTTACTTGCGGTTTTCACCGTAGTGTGCGTCTGCAAATAATCCTTTGAAAGTGATTTCGCAATCGCAGTCATTAAGCTCCTTTGAAAACCTGTGATATTTGTGCTTGGTTGTTTCGGATAAATTGCTGTGACTGAGCCAAATGTGATCGACATTGGTTTGAAGTCTTAAAAGCAAACTCGTGATTTTGAAAAAGATTTCCGGCGGCTTTTCATTAACAATCATATCGTTTACAAGCCAATACAAAACCGTTTTCTCTGGTGCCCGGCACAGTGTACTGAGCCTTAAAAATTTGTCTTTTTCGGATTTTGTCATCCGAACGGGTACATAGTGCTTTCCGTTTCTCAAGTGTTCACATCCTTTGACTTTTCAATTTCAATGTCAAGCTTTTCGGTCAGCTCGCCGGATAATTCTTTCGCTGTTTTGACTGCGTCTTTGCAAAGATGATTAAACTGCGGCTCATCTAATGTACCGATTTGATTCAAAACGATCAGGTGGTGGTTTATTTCATCGCTGATACATTTAAGCCGGTTATAATAGCGCTCGTAATCAATGTTAGGTGTCTGTACAAGCTTACAGTTGGCAATGATATAACGGATATATTCCGAGCGATTCATACCGAGCTTTCCTGCTTTACGCTCGATTTGTTTTAACTCCTTATCTGTCAACCAAAACTTGATTCTCTCTGTTCTTTTTTCGATAATTACCATCCTTTCTTTTCGGGGTTTTAGGGGGCGCGGGCAGCCCCCTAACAAGTGTGTTTGCGGTGTGTGCACCCAAACGCGATGCTTGCTAATGCGATGCCATTTGCAAGCGAATAGAATTTGGTACACCCAAATTCAGTGCTTGCTAAACCTGTGCCGCGCAGCGCGACACTTTTAACAGAATGTGTTTTTGCTTTCTCACTCCATTTTATATTCTCAAAAGCATTACCTCCTTTCCGAAAAAATTGCCGTTTTACCTGATGGCGTTTTTATATCCCCGCCCGGAATTTCACCGCACAGTCGCTTCGCTCTGTCTGCTTTCCGCATACATCGTAGCAAAGTCATATCTCCATTCAGCCGGTCATTCAATTTTCAAGGTGCTGTAATCAATCCCTCCACTAAACGTCAAAAATTAAAGAAAATATGCATGGTTTTCGGAAAAATATTTTGATTTAATTTTTGGTTTGTCGCTATTGATTACTCTCAACTCTCTATATTGGATTGCTGAAAAAATATCGAAAAATTAACCCCTTGCCATCAATTTTTCTTGATAAATTTTTTAGGCGCAACCCCGATCCATCATTAGCAGTATGTGAACATATACCTTGCATTTTTCAAATTCCCTCACTTATTAAGTGGCAGAAAATAATTTGTATTGAGCCGAACATTTAAAAAAACATCACAAAAAAATCCCTTTCGCACAGTAGTACGAAAGGGAGCATATGATTTTGCGGTTTAGTTTTAGGATTGAGCTGAAAATAAACAAGCGCTGGATGAAAGCAAAACAGAGATTCATTTCTGCTTTTCATACAGCACCTAAGTGTATTTATTAACTTGCACTCTAATTCGATTGTATTTGTTTGTGTGAGTAAAAAATGGCCTGCATTTCTGCAGGCTAATTGCGGAGTTGGATATATAATTTACAAAGATAAAATGACAGCACTCTCAAATGCTTCAAATAAGCAACAGCCCTTTCCGAAATTAAACGAAAAGGGCTTGTGGGTACAATATAGTGTTGAATGTATTATGGTTCCGGTATTCTACATAAAAGCAGACAATATGCCTTGTCTGACTGTGTTAAGAAGGTGTGTTCATTCATTGCAGTTCACTTTCTATTTTGCAGAGACATTTTTCAAGCCTTTCCAAAGTTGCATCAATTACTTTCTTCCTAAGCTCACATTCCCATACCGTAAGTACGGTCCAACCAAGCTGCTGTAGTTCGGCAATATTCCTTTTATCTCTTTCAACATTGCTCATGATTTTTGGACGCCAATACTCTTCATTTGAGCTTGGCCACACGAATCGAGGGCAGTCGTGTTTATGCCAGAAACAGCCGTTTACAAAAATAACTGTTTTGTATTTCGGCAGAACGATATCCGGACAGCCGGGTAATGCCTTTACATTTTTTCTGTATCGGAACCCTTTTGAAAAAAGGTATTTGCGTACCACTTCCTCGGGCTTTGAGTCCTTGCTCCGAATATGGGACATATTCATACTGCGAACTTCTTTTGAGTGATTATCAGCCATTTTCTTTCTCTTGGAGCAATAAGCTCTTATTTAGTGTTTGAGCAAGTTTTTTTGCAATAGACTTAGCCATAATTGGCGGAACTGCATTTCCGACTTGCTGATACTGTTTATCTTTAGATCCACAGAACACAAAACTGTCAGGGAATGTCTGCAATCTTGCGGCCTCTCGTACACTGATAGCCCTATCAAGCGTAGGATGAATCCACATTGATTTACGAACATTTACAACTGTTCCACTTGGTTCATCGTAATCCAAACGCAAATAAATTGTGTTTTGGGTTCTGGAAGCATCAGTATATGTATTTGTTTTTAATTTATCATCGAGCGAGTGGAAATTTTGCCCTTGCTTGATAGCCTTAAAACGCTGCATGGCAGTATCTGTTGTCTTTGTAATGATGTGATTCTTTAAAACTGCATTATTGCGTAAAGATGCAGCAAGCTCATTTAATTCATCAACATGATCCATCTTTATGCCTTCCTTGTCATCTTCAAGGTCATATACAGGCGGTACAGTTTCAAGGTCCTCAATGGCATCTCTTACTGTTCGGTATTCATCCTCATCAAAATGGCCTTTAGGAAGTGCGATTTTTGTGGCTATGCTGCGTTTAATTCCTATTACAACAAATCTCATACGTTTTTGAGGCGCACCATAATCAGCCGCGCAAAGGACATCGCTGTTTATTACATAATCATTTTCCGGAGCAGTCAAAATGCCAGTTAAATAGTCAGATACTGCAAAAGACCTTATGTTTGCCGAAAGACCGTCTTTTTTTGAATACGAATCAACTATTATATCGTTCTGGAATATTTCTTGGGCTTTACTAAGCATTCGCTGAATCATAATTGCCGGCTCAATAACCTCTGCTATTTTTTCAGAAATTATTTTGCCATCATAATATGAGATAATAGCCTCGAATGCTTTTCGAGTCTCAAGTGAGATATGATCGTTAGATTCATTCTTTAGATAAGTTTTGGCTGCTTTCAGAAGTTTAGCTTTGTGCTTGTCGAGAGCTTTCTTCATTTTGGAAGGGTTCTTAGAGCTTTTGTATATTACATTCAGCACGGAATAATTATCTTCCGGCCAAAGGTATTTCGCAATATCTGTTTCATCCTGAACAATATCGATAGCGGAATCAAATAAGAATTTGGCGTCGAGAAGGTGAAGCGGCGTTTCCTTTACAGGAATTCCACATTCTCGAACTGTTGCCTCATCTCCGTGTTCCATATAAAATCTATGAACTTCAGAACGAAGCATACTGACATTTTCCATTACAAATGCCTTTGGTTTAAGTTCAAGTATTGCCCGAAGATACTGCTTTACAAGCATATTGTTTCGGCTGATTGCGTGGTTCTTCTGTCTGTTGGCATTTGAAAACCCCTGACACGGCGGTCCGCCAATTACAACATCAATAGTTCCGTATTTCTTTTGTATTTCTTTGTAATCAGCTTTGCATACATCGCCGAGCACTTCAACATTTGGATGGTTCGCTCGATATGTAGCCTGCATATCAGGATTATTCTCAAATGCAACTTTTATATTATACTTATTTGTCTGCATAAAACCGAGGCTCAATCCTCCGGCTCCAGCAAACAAATCAATTACTGAGTATTTTCCCATTTCAACAGATCTCCTTATCCCTTGAATCCATTTGCCTTTGCTTCTTCAAGTAATGCAAGAAGCTGAACGCTTTGATATGCGCTCGGAAATTGAACTGGAATTTTCAAAGCATATTTCATGGCTTTAATCTGATCAGGAGAAAAAGCTACTTTCTTTGCCAATACAAAATCATTTACCTTTGCCCAGAAATCTGCACCGAGTTCAAGGACTTTCGCTTGTGCTTCAACATTAGAAATTAGTTTTTGATCCTGTTTTGCTTCCTTTTCCGCAGACCTCGTATCGTCTTTACTTACTAATACCGTATCGAATTCTGAAGCAAGGCGAAGGCTGCACTTCTTTACATCATCCCAGCAGGCATCTCTTTTACACCACTGAGTTACATTGATTGTTCCACGAGAAGGATCTGTAATTTTGTCAAATACATACTTTGTTATCTTTACCAGCTCATTTGTAACAATATCCGGGACGCATTGACGAGTCCAAATCTGCTGAAGATCGAGATCCATGTCCGGATATTGTGACTTAACTAACAGATGCAGTAAAGCGATGGAGTATGTAACTATATTTGCACGATAGCCTTGTTCAAACCAAGGCTGATGAGACACTATCCACTCTGTATGTTTGAATAGAATTGCCAAAGATACTGTATCCTTAAAATATTTGTCGTTAAACTGGGCATCAGACTTATTCCATGCTTCGTCAATTGTTTCTGCAAACCTCATAAAGTTTGTTTGGGTACCTTTACTGACCACTTGCGGCATACCTGCCCAAGAGCCGCGATACTTTGCAAGATCAGTTTTAGTAATAACCTGCTTTTTAGGATTCTGTGCTGTGAATTTATCTTTCTGAGCCTTTGTCATGCGCATCTGTGCCTGTAAATATTGACCGCGCGCACGTTCATAGAACCATTTCGTTTCATACTGAGCACCACCGGATGCAGGAGCAAAAACACGCCGTGATATCTGTTCCATGCGAATGTGGAAAGGATGTGTAGCGAAAAAGTCTGCGTCACTAACTTTGTTTTGGCTATTTGACGAGCGAGAAATGTTTCTAATTAAATCGCTCGACTTATCGGCATCAGTATCTACTTCTGTCAGTTTCATCTGAACATATATCTGATTTAGATCAGCGGCATCTTTATGTCTTGCATTTGAAAGAGAAGCCGTGGTCTGTCCGCCATTGATTATCTGAAAATCGCGGGCATAAGTAATAAATTTTCCTTCTGGCGTTGATTCAAACTGTAAGTCCATGGCTGTAGCAGAAACGCCGTTATTGTATGCAAAAAAATTCTGAGGAATTCTCAATATAGTTTCTCTGATCTTTTTATTAACTGCAACCTTTGTTGACAAGAAAGAGCGAACATTTCCTTCTAACAGTTGACTGCCATATGTATCATAAACATCGGCTAAAACTGTACCTGGAATAATGCAGAGATAGCTATGATAGTCTTCGCTGTTGGCGTTGCTTGCCTCCAAGCACGGAATGCCTTTGCCGTTTGTATATGCTTTGAAGTCAATCTCGATATCCTGGCGGCCAAGATCTGAAAAACACACTCGGTATATTCTGTCAATATCCCAAATCTGCCGCTCGACAGGGATATTATTGATAGTTCTTGACTCCATTTCACTGATACGATTGCTCATGAAGCCGTCAGTAAGCAATATCAGGCGAAATTTCCTAATACGTTCTTTATGAAAACGAAGCTGCTCAATCAAGTCTGATGCCGGAGTGCTCGGCTCAACTTCACGAAACAACTTGCTGCCGTATGCTTCTTCAATAAAATGAATCAAAAAATCGAATTGCTGAGTAGCATATGTCCTGGTTACGGTGTCTCGTTCTTCGTCGCCAGTATAATCGGCGATTATCAGGTTAAACGTGTAGTCAAATTCATCCAACACGTATCCATCTACTCTCAGCTTTTTTGAACCGCTTTTACCAAGATAGAAAGCAGCAGTAAAATCAGAAAGAACCTCGGCATTTATAAGATAACCGCTTGCAACGCTAACAAATGCAGCATTAGAGCCAGAGCCTTCAGTAGCGGCAGTCGCCTTTACCTCTTCTAAAAAATCCTTGTGAAATTCCTGCACATCCATAACTTAGTCCTCTTTTTTTCTAAATGTTTCTATCGACGGTAAATCAATACGATACTGTGCTTCAACAACTGCCGACGGCACATTGCCTTTCGTCAGCCGCGGAAACTTCGATGAGATACAATACATTCGTTTTTCTGCCAATTTAAAACGATAAGCCGAATATTCGTCTGCATTTTTGCTTTGATACCCGCACTTTGCCAATTTAAGTTCAAGCAAGTCTTTATTAGATTGTATCAGGATTTTTGAAGCAACCATCTCAACCGCTTCGTTCAGGGATATGGTAGTGATTCCATTTGATGTCGTTTTATCGAGAAAATATACGATAAGTGTTCCTTCGTCCGAACGATCGAATTGCTGCAGTGACGACACCTGAACGGAAGTTCCAGCAATAATCGTAGTTTTTATTTCTGCCCACCCATTTTTAAAGTTGAAATCCTGATCTGCACCTTCCGGACCAACCCATTCTCCGAGTGCTGTGCTTTCACTGTGTTTATCGATAAGATCGGCTAAATACATCAGCTCTCCTATAAGGCCCTTTTGACTATGCGGCGGCAATAATCCATTGCCGATTTGATGAAAAAGCCTAAGCCACTTTTTGTATTGTGCTGCAATCTTTTCAATGGGTTCTGGATCATCTTTTGAAGCACTCATAAGATCCCAACAAAGTTTGACAAATATCTCATCCAAAGAAGGATAGTTCAGAGAAAATCGCAAAGCATAAGAGTTATCACGCAAAAGTATATTCTCAACATTTATTGCTTGTGAAGATGATATTTTCTCGAGTTTTCCTGTGTTCAATACAATAAAACACTTTTGTGAATCAGATAAATAACCTATATGAAATGATAGCGGATGTTCGTCAGAAACAAGCAGAAATCCGCCAGTATACGGAGAGATGCTATTCCACTTTTCATATAAATCATTCATCGTCATCATCGTCATCATCCTCGTCTTCTATGTCGACCCAGTTCTTCAATTCTTTAATATTAACCATATAATTCGCGGTACGCTCATTGCCGTCATATGGGAAACCAAGCCCAAGAGCAAATACTTGCTTGGGATCGTTTTGCTTTTTTTCAGGATTTGTATTGGTCAATATGTGAATAAGAAGAAGCGGATTGCGTTCGGTGTGCAGATATGTACTGTCTTTGCTGCTGCCGAATTCTTTGCGGAGATCTTTTATTTTTTGCTCTGATAATCCTATTTTTGTACAACCGCCTGAGCCAATACGAACGTGCCGACCATATACTTTAAGCATATTTTTGCTCGTTGAATCCCATTCAAGCGGTCTCCCTTTTGGATGAATATCAACAGTAGTACCATCAATCAAGTCAATTTCAACCGTCTGACTTGTGTTAGAATCCTGAGGAATAGCAACATCCCAAAAATCCAATGAGCTTTCATCTGCAGCAATATATTCAGCAAGAGCAGCTGGCTGGAAGTTTAAGTTCCATGGGTGAGTTATATAGTTCCTCACAATTTCTATAACAGCCTTTTTGGGGACATTTCGCCAAATAAAAGCCTTGGTATAGTTGTCATATTCGTACTGAATGTCAATAGAAATCGACTTGATAAACGACCGACAGAGCTCCTCGTTTTCTTGTACAGAAACGGAATCTCCCTTTAATCTTGGAGTTTCAATCATCCTGCCGGAAACTGTAATTGGTCTTTTAACAGAAGTAGCTGTACGCATTTTATTTCTTGCAGTAATGAGCAGGGAGCCTGGAGCTTGTCTAACCTTAAGACCAAAATCTTCTGGGGTTTGGTTCTGGCGCTTCATCTTGCGCAGCTCATCTTTCAATTCATTGATTGCATCTGTAATATATCCATACCAGTCAATAGCATCTTCCGCCATCCACACTTTGAATAGATCGGCATAGTTAGGGCGGTAACCAAACCATCTTCCCATTTGGAGAAGTGTGTCATACATCATCGTGTTTCTGTAGAAATAACTTACGCATAAGCCCTCCAGCGTTAAACCTCTTGATAAGCTGTTTCCACCGACAGCAATGACACGCATTCCTATGTCTTTGTATTCGTAATAGTTAAGAGACGAGGCTCCATGTTGTTGATTTACTGACCTTACCTCAATTCTTTTTGCGGACTTGAGCAGAAAGTCACGAAGAAAGGATTCCCATGTGATTTTTGCAGCGTCTTCAAGCTGAAAATCTTCCCACTCAGCATAGAGCGCTGCAATATTTTTTATCTGCATAGCTTTTTCTGTTGAAAGAGCAGAATAATTTTCGAGATCTGCTTTTATGCTCGCAACATACGCTTCAATGAGATCGGCAGTTATATTCTGAACTTTTGTAAATCTGCTGACATTTACGAGCATAGATCGATGTTCTGTATTATCTTGACGAATATCCGAGATTGTGCAGGCAAGTATGAAATATCGAATTGCTTTTTTCATGCTTTCCGGCAAATCATACAATTCATTTGCGAGTTCCTTTTTGTGCTTAAAAATATAGAAAGACTCCTGTTCCTCATTTTGAATTGGAATAATCGAGTCTCCATATATTCCACCAGTTCTCGTGTGATGGATTCCATCATCCCATTCATCAGCATCTCCGCTGCCGAATATTTTGTCGGCACCGATATATAAATCAGGAGTTGGAAGGACCGTAAGGAAATCCTTCGGAAATAGGTCTCTTGTAGCTTCGTCAGTATCCGGGTCAATAAAGATATTTGCAAATGGTGTTGCAGTAATGCCCAGGTATGAAGCCTGTCTAAAGCAATTAAGAATATTTCGAATAGCTTGGTTGATTGCCGTAGGATCTTTTTCTTCGGAGTTGGTGTTTACAGAAGCGTTGTCCGCCTCATCATCGATTAAAAGCAGAGGGAGATCTATAAGACCGGTTTCATGATCAGCATTGTTCTCCAAAAGCCATTTATACAGATTGTTAAGGACGCTTTTGTTCTTTTTCACAACAAAAAGCGCCGTTCCATTCAGTGTTCGTAAATTTAAATTAAAAGCGCGAAGAATTGCCTTATTAAAATCTGTTGCTACAGATGTGAAACAAGCAACGCTTTTTTCGGGACGCACCGGTGGAATTTTGCCAACGCCGACCGGCTTATTCCGTATTTCTTGCTCTGCTTTTTTATCGAGTGTATATTTACTTTCCTTGCCTACAAATTCAGCATCAAGCCGTTCTTGCGTTTGAACACGCAAATTTTCCATCATTCCGGCAAGGACTATAATTACCCTATAGCCGGCATCAGATGCTTTGTTGCATATAGCGGTATATGTAGCGGTTTTTCCAGATTGAACATCGCCCAACAACAATCCTCTCCGTTGGAAAGGACGTGCAGTATCTTTAGGATTCCCAAGGTCATCCATTATGTCATCTGTAGTCTGATTAAGCCTGTTTACAACATCAATTCCCCAATGCTTGACGTTCTTTAAATAAGTTTTATACCGGTTCCAATAGTACCCGTCATTCTCCTGAATAAAATACCAAGACTGATGTTTTGCATCGTGGCCGCGCAGTGTTGTTGCAATACCGATTCTGTGGAGTATATTGGTTGCCAATTCTCTTTTGACACGAATGTATTCTTCATCTGATATAGGATAAAGCGATGCAAAAATCGCGCGGAAAACATCTGCTTTATCATTGATTTGCTCAAGTGTTGGCAAAGAATCGCCATATTCGCTGTTTATCGCAGTAGTAACCTGATTAATTAAGTTTTTCATATTATCAGTCATACTATTTCGCCCCTTTTCATTGCGCTCTCTATCTCATCAGAATAATTACAGAAAGGATCGGTTATCAATAGTGCTTCAATAAAGCTTTGTTTATCCTCACCGGAATATGTAGAAATAACATTTTTTAAGAGTGTTATCACTTCTGCTCCTTTGTTATCGTTGTCATTGTCCATTTTTTCGTCGTTGGTTAAGTCTATATACAGTGAGTTGATTGGAAGCGACATTCCAATTTGCTTCAAAAGAGCTTCAAGCTGTGTCTGCAGTTCGGGATGCGCAGATACAATACTTTCTACCAAGGGATGATCAGGGTTTACTTCGTACAGAATACTTCCATCGCGTGTAATCAGACGATTCCACACGTGGATAATATTATCATTAGTTTCTTTTTTCCCTCTATAAGTCCAAGTCCGCTTGCTGCCTTCGGATATTTTCTGAATAATTACGGAAAGATTTCGTTTTACTTCCTCAGGCGGTGTAGCAGTAGATTTTTTAATATCAAGCGTCCAAAGATCATCTAAGGAATTTGGGATGTCAACTTGTACTCTCGCAAGTTTTGACAAATCACCCTGCCTCATAAGCCTGAACCAATTGCCCCACACAAGTAAACGTTTGTTTCTATACACATAAAAGCCTTGGTTTTTGCGCAAACCGTCTTTTCCGCCTAAAGATTTCAATTCTTTTTGCGTCAACTTAGAAGTGTGCGGCAAAATGTATGGTTTTACACGGACCTTTTGACCTCGCACAACAATAACTTCTTCGTCCATAAGCTGAGTACTCTTATTAAGAAGGAACGGATCTTGCGGTTCTACGCTTTGTTCATTCATGCGAATATCTAATTTTTTCAGACCCGTTTCACCGGCTAAATATCTATGAAAGACGAGAGAAAGATGTTCACGAATTAGTTCCATCTTTTTAGCGAACGCTTCGGCAATATCGGTTTCTCCAACCGCAAATTTATCGAGATCCTGCCATACAACAAGTGTTCCGTTCTCATATTGATTTAATTTATCGAAGCTCGGATATTTTTTAGCTTCTTCCTCATCAACAAGCAGCAAAGACCAAGATTCTGCACGTTGGATGTGATTCAGATCCCACTGAGCACCAGTCAGCACGCCGGATTTTTTTGACAGAACCGTTAAGATTCTACACTGAGATAAAGAAGCCGTTTTCATACCAAGGCCATAACGTCCCAAATCATTCTCGTCTCGGGTTTCAAGCGGATTCCTGCTTCCGTACTGCATCGCTGCAATTAAACTCTCGGGACTCATCCCCCATCCATTGTCGAGAATGGCAATATAAGACTCCCCGATAGGGAAAAAATCAATATCCACACGACTTGCTGAAGCAGCGATACTATTATCTATAATATCGGCAATAGCTGCCTCTATTGAGTACCCAATTGCTCTTGTGGATTCCATAAGTGTTGGCGCATAAGGCGGCAAATCAACTGTTTTCATTACATATCTCCTTGCAGAGGCGATTTATCTACTTGTACTAACTATTATTGTACATCAACATGTGTACAATAAAACGGACTTACTTCTCATCCGCCACAAAATCCATAATATCATTCGGTTCGACTTCAAGTGCAGCGCAAATCGCGCCAATAACATCTGTAGTGATATTTTTATCGTTTGCCAGCTTATACATCTGGTAATGGGTTATGCCGGCGGCTATCTCCAAATCCTTCTTTTTCATATTTCTATCGACGAGGATGTGCCACAGTTTTTTGTAGCTTACTGCCATATTCATTCTCCTTTTTGAACACTTGGCATTTGATGTTTGATACATTAATTCAAGTATAGTGTACCATAAATCGACTGCAAATTCAAGCGTTTGATAAAAATATCAAACTTTCGATAAGAAAAACATTCAACAACGCAAAACAACGGAGCCGATCGGCTCCGTTGTTTTTAAGTATTCAGTTTGTTTATCTATAGATTATTTCGTTAAGGACAATTTTCTCTGCTGAGAATTTAATGTTATTCATCATCTGTACCCAAAGCATTTGATTCTCTGCTTTAAGCTCTTCAGTAATGTTATCAAGTTCTGAGTACTGTCTTATAAGCATTTCAAACATTTCCCGAGCATCTCGGCTGATGTCTTTGAGATACTGTTCAAGAGTACCATTCATTCGCATAACATTGATAACCGTCGGACTATTCTTTTTTAGGTAATTGTAATGCCGTTGTCCCCAAATGCCAATGCTATAAACAAATTCATCTTTCATATTCTCACTCTCACTTTCTTTGAATGTGCTTTGATAACTTTAATTAGCAGTTCATCTAAATCCGCGGTTTCTTTACCTTGCTCAAGGTACACATTCCTTGCGGCATTGATGCAGCTGACAAGCAGTCGGTGCTCAAAATCATCAAGAGTCACTTTGTGCTCTACATCTTTCATTTTCATAGCAAAATCCTCCTTTGCAAGTACATTGTACCGCAAAAGAGGGCTTTGTGAAAATGTGCGTTTGAAACTGAATATGATTATACGCTCCGGTATGTTAATTAAATCCCTTATGAACATCCGCACCATAATGTGGAGACAAAAAAGATGTCTCCTGCGAAAAGCCCGAATATATCGGGCTTTTTTGCTACCCAAACGGCGATTTT
>CAKSOL010000015.1 GCA_934477125.1 uncultured Eubacteriales bacterium
CTGACGGAATCATATCCCTGTGCAGAAAACAGTTCCAATGCCTTATCAAGAATTTTCTGCCTGGTATCCTCCTGTTTCATATTCGCACCTCACTAACTAATATTCGTTAGTTATATTATAATTGGATTTTGCAAAATGTCAAGAGATACGCTTAGAATATTCGTTGCATCCTTCGAAGCCAGCGATCCAGAAACTGCATTTGTTCCTCAGTATGGAACCAATGCTCCCCGTCGGGCATGACGGTCAGATCCGCATGGTGCCGCTTGGCAAATGCAGATACCGTTTCAATGGATGTCAGGTTGTCGTGCTCACCGTAGAGAATACAGGTGGGGACATTCCAGATGATCGGGTGCTTGCGTACATAGCAAAGATACTCTAAGGATAGTGTTTCTCCGAAATTCGTGGCGATTTCCCGTTTCTCGGCAAGCTCCTGTTCGGTCACATTCGACCATTGCATCATATTGCCAATCAGGTTTTCCATATCCACGACGGGAGAGATCAAAAAGGCTTTGTCCACCAGTGTTTCGTCCAGAGAGGATAGCGCAAAATAGGCGCCGATGCTGTTGGCTACTAAGGTAAGATGCGCGCACCGGCTTCTCTGCTCGGCAAAAAATGCGCGAAACTCTTTCTTTGCCTCCCAAGGCGTTTGGGAACGGTAATCAAATCCAATGACTTCATCATTCGGAAAGAGCGTTTTATAGTGCTCGGCTTCCTGCGCCGAACCGCCCTTTCCGTGAACATATACTATTAAATCTTTCATTGTATTGCTTCAGTGAATGATTCGTGCGATTTCCATCGTCACGATTTTCAGCACCGCGCCGCCCGACATCACATAGAACCACATCTCGCGTGCACGCTGCGTTTTTGCGATCGGCGTAGCAATGGCGGCAATGATGATCAGCAGCGCACCGACACAGCCGACGATGGTGGGAATACTGACGAGCGGGAACAGCCCCGGTGCACAGCTGCCGTCGATGGTATGCTGGATCGTCTTATCCAGTCCGTCCCGCGCTGCCGCAAAGCAGCAGACCACCAGTCCGAAAACCAGCAGAATTGCGCTCCTGCGTCCCCAATACTCAATATTTGCACGGTGAAAGACTGAGTAACCGATAAATCCGAGCATAGCAAGGATCATAAGCGTTGTTACCGTAGTGACTCTGTTTCCAAAATAGAGTTTCATATTTTTGCCGCTTCCTCTCCGTATGAAATGATAATCATCCTGCACACATCACAGTGACAGGCTTCCACGCTTGTGCGTCCGCCGACCTTCAGCCCGGTAAGTTTCACAAAACCTTCTGCTTTTTTGGCGTTTTCCAAGGCGCCCGGCACTTCATTTGCGAAGCTGAAAGCGCCATCCTTACTGCTGAACAACCAGCCTTTTTCCATTTCTTTTCCGCATTTCGGACACGTCATTTTAAAATTCTCCTTTCAAATAATAAGACGCAGCGCATGATCGGCTTTGCGATCAGCACTGCGTCTTAGCGTCTGGCTGCTTGGTTTCAATGATAAAATGCTTGGCGTTGATAATGCTTTCGCACCTACATTTCGGGCAAAACAGCGGAAATGATTTCAGTTCCGTTTCTGGCAAGAGTTGCAAGCGCGTCTTTGCTCCGCATATCGGGCACAAGACCCACTTTTTTTCTTCTATTGCTTCTTTCATATGGATGTTCCTGACTTTCTGTAGCCGGATTCGATCTTGGCAATAAAGCGGTCAATATGTGTGCGAAGCTGTGGGGCAATACTTTCTTTTTCGTCTGCACCGTCGTAAACACTGTAAAGTAAGAACATCGGGCCGTAAAATTCCAGTGCCAACTGCATGGCGGCCTCATCGGAATCCGTCAACTTTCGGAAGATCGCCGCCATATACTCGGTCGGACCGGTCGCCAGATAATCGTGATAAAGCTGTGCGAGCTTGGGATCGCGGTATTGCTCCAGCGTCAGCATCTTCCGAAAGTTGGAAGAAAAATGCTCTTTCGTCCAATGGTCAAACTGTGCCATGCTGTATGTGCGGATTTTTTCGATCGGCGCCCTAAGATAAGCCTCCGCAAAGCCATCCGGCTCTGTTTCCGGCATTTCATATTCTTCGGCGCGCTCATAATCCATTTTGTTCATCCGTTCCACAATGCTGTCCAATATCTCCTGCTTGCTCGTATAGTGCTTATACAAGGCACCCTTGGTAATCCCAAGTTCCCCCGCAATGTCGCTCATAGAAGTGCCCAAATATCCGCTCTGTGCAAAAAGTTCAAGCGCGGTTTCCAAAATGCGCTCTTTGGTATCTCCAGCCATAATTTCACTCCCAAATTCGTAGTAACCGCTCGGTCACTATAATTATAGCAACCGAGCGGTTACCTGTCAAGGGGTTTTTGAAAATTTTCAGGCGTTCAGCGGAAGGATTGGATTGACACGGTTAGATGCGCTGCGCCGAAAATGGTCATAAGTATCACAGCGGGCAGGTTATGCAGCCAAACGGCAGCACACAAAAAATAAATCACGGGAAATACCGCAAGCGGCATCGGGACAAAGAGAAACGCGCGATTCAGCAAGGCGATCTCCCGCCCGTCGGCAAAATATCGGATCCATACGGCATAATACAATATGAGGAACAATGCAGCAAGCCAAAGCCAGACACTTCGGAATTGAATTGGCTCTCGGCTCACCAAAAGTGTAATCGCCGCCAAATAGGCGATCCGGCTGATCTGCTCCACGATTTCTATCCAATGTGAAACCGCCGCACCCTGTTCTGCCTTTCCGACCGGGGGAAAAACGGCATAAGCAATGTTGATCGGCATGGGCAGAGCAAACACCACAAGTCCAACCCACGAAAAGGATAGCTTCAAATTCATAGAACGACACCGGCTTTCACGGCAAACTCCGGCAACTTTGTTGGCTTGCCGTAAATGGCGATCAGTGCACGGAACTCCCGGCGAAATGCCTCGCGAAGCTCAAGCTCTGTCAAATGCAAATGATCAGTATTGGCCAGAATGGCCAGCCCATAGGTAAAGTAGACCATGTCCTGATGAAAGCGGCGGGCGACCTCCTCGCTGTAACCAAATTCATCAACGATGACCGTAATGACCTCCGAAAACAGCACATCATTCTGGTAGGCCCCACGTTGTTCGCCTTCCAGATAGAGCCAGCGGAAAAGCTGTTTTTCCTCAGCCGCAAATTTCACAAAACCCATCCCATAGCTGCTGTAACGGCTATCATTTCCCTCGTGAATGCGCAGCGAATCCTGCACACGCTGCGTGTGCATTCGGATAGCATGTTCGGTCAGGGCGGCTTTTAATTCCTCCATATTCCTGAAGGAAAAATAGATCGGCTGCGTGGAGCAGCCCAATTTTTTTGCGACACTGCGGGCGTTGATGGCAGCGAATCCATCATCACGCAACACCTCTATAGCAGCGTCAATAATGTCATCTTTTGAAACCTTTTTTGCAGCAGGCATAATGATTATCCCTTCAACGATAACACATAGTTATGTATAACATATTGTTATTATATCGTCATATAATTCCGTTGTCAAGAAGTGTCCTCGCAATTTCTGACGGATTTGCCATTGCGCATTAAAAGCATCATATGGTAGGTTAAATGACACTTTATACACTCCAGGCACCCTTAGACCGCATTCATTTGGATAACAGGCGCGATTTCACATGAATATTAACTCGTTATTTACAATTTCATTTGCCAGATTTCGTATGCTATTCATCTTCCCGACCCACGCCATTTGGTCAGCCGCTTTTAACTGCTCGGTAATGCCCTCTGCTGCAGCCATCTGTTTTACCAGGCGTTCAAACATTTCCTCCGCCTGTCGGTCGATATCAGCGAGATAACTATTTAACTTGCCGCTGATTTGTAGGCTTGATAAAATAATTCGTTTGTTGCGGCGGAGATATTCGTGATGGCGCTGTCCCCATATTCCGATAGGTTGGTGTTTTTCTTCCGACAATTTCAGACACGGCAAAGAATAATCACCTTGCAGTTCATACCAAAGTCCGTTGTTTTCGTCATATTTATACTTTTCCATAATCAAATCCTCACTTTCTTATGTTTCATTTTAAATGCTTTTATCAAAAGTTCATCTATATCCTCAACAGGTTTGCCGTTGTAGAGAAATAATGACCTTGCTTCATTTAAGCACTTGATAAGCAACCGCCACTCAAATTCCGATAATTCCAAAAAGCGTTTTTGTTCTTTCATAGCAAAATCCTCCTTTGCAAGTACATTGTACCGCAAAAGAGGACTTTGTGGAAATGTGCGTTTAAAACTGAATATAATTGTACGCTTCCGACGTGTTAATTAAATCCCTTATGAACATCCGTACCAAAACCAAGTGCCGAAAATCCTTTATTTATAAGGGTTTCGGCACTTTTCTTTTTTTCGAAGTGTTTTACCGAATACCTATTTGACACCAACGACTATCGGTGTCAAACCGAAATATTATCGGAAAGCGCTGCCGTATATGTACAGCGACGAGCCGCAAATAATGCGGCTGTTTTTTATGCTCCGCATTGCCCGGTGAGCAAAACTAAGACCATTGATTTGTATTGGGTTTATGAGTGCTGCGGTTGGGCACACAGACAGGACGGCATCTGCAGCCGCTTGTCAAGGAGAATTTGAAAATGTTTTCAAAATATGTTATCATATATTGTAACATAATCGGATAGAACAATACTTATTGATTTCAGGAGAAAATATCAATGAACAAAAATGATATTTTAAAATTTGCCGAAATGATAAAAGATTCGGAACGTATCGTGTTTTTCGGCGGTGCAGGAGTGTCAACCGAAAGCGGACTGAAAGATTACAGGAGCGAGGACGGAATTTATCATACTGCCGTTAATTACGGAATGTCGCCGGAAGAAATTTTAAGTCATAACTGCTTTTTTGAAAACACGGATTTGTTTTACCGCTTTTTCAGAGATTTCTTTATGGAAAGTGCAGAGCCGAATATCACACATAAAGCTCTGGCAGAGCTTGAAAAGCACGGAAAGGACATAACGGTAGTTACACAGAACATAGACGGACTTCACCAAAAAGCCGGAAGTAAAAAGGTGTATGAGCTGCACGGCACAACCTCGAAATTTCATTGCACTGACTGCGGCAGGGAATACGGGTTGGAATATCTCAGAACAAACGGCGAGAATATTCCGCACTGCATATGCGGCGGCGTTTTAAAACCGGATGTTGTGCTTTACGGCGAACAGCTTGACAACAGCACCGTAAACGGAGCGCTGCGGGCAATAGAAAACGCCGACCTGCTTATTATAGGCGGAACATCGCTTGCGGTATATCCTGCGGCAGGATTTGTAAGATATTTTAAAGGCGAAAATCTTGTGATTATAAATAAGGAAAGAACTGGTTACGATAAATATGCCGCCCTTGTATTTCACGACGGACTGGGCGCGGTGTTTACCGAAATAATGAAAATGGTTTATATTGGATGAGGCTGTTTAGAATGATAAGCCGAAAAAACAGATTTAAAGAATTACCGGTTTTTATTGCAAAACTCGGTCGGATGTGCTATAATATGACCGTATGAACGATTGTAGTCATATTTTATAGGCGGCGCAGAGCTGGCGACTGCTGCCGTGTGCGGATTGATTTTAACAATTTCCCACAAGGAGCAAATCGGTTCGCTTTATCCGCAGGTGCTGGATTTGTTGATTCACGGCGCCTGCACGGAATTGTTTTCATAAAATCGAAAGCTGCCGCAGGGCGGCTTTTCAAAGGCAATGCGGTTAGCATATCCTAACCGAAGCGATAGAAGGAGAGATGAACTGACATAGATAAAATGAAGGAAAACAGTGTTGTTGTCGCAGAGAATAAGCATATCAGTTTTTTCGCTCATTTACTGCGCGGGATATATAAGATTTCCGGCGCGAAAAAGATGGTTCATTGCTACTGTATGCTGTCGTACTTTAAGGAGGCAAGGGAGGACTTTGCCAAAATAACGGATATTTTGAAAAAATGAGATTGGAGCAATGCCGTGAAATACTTTGAATTCCGGCACAGAATATCCGGTACGGAAAACGTCTGAAGATGCGGGAGGTATTTGAAATGAAAGAGCTTATTCTGAAAACGATTATTGAGGGTTTGGGACTCGGAGCGCTGCTTATTATGGTTTGCGCTGTCGGAATTCGCAGGGGAGCTGTCGTTATGGTGCATCTTTACAGCCGTGAGGTGCAGGATAGGTGTGTGAAGCTGGGACTTACGACACATGAGAAGATAAGGCGGAACGCTTTGACCTTCAAGGCTGTTTGCATTCCGGGATATATAGCCTACGTGCTGGTATTTGTCTATGCCGTAAACGGCGCGAGAGGATTTCTCGCAGGATTTTGGCAGCTGCTTATTATTCTCTCTGTGATGAATCTGATCGACCGTTTTCTTGTTGACGGTTTTTGGGTCGGACATACAAAGGCGTGGACAATTCCGGGAACCGAAGATTTAAAGCCGTATATTACCGCGAAGGACAAGTGCGGAAAGTGGCTGTTCGGAACGGTCGGTATGGCGATTATCTCCGCTTTATTGTCGGCTGTCATGATGATATTTATTAAATAGAACAGGGGTGTAAAAAATGCTGTCGGGTTAAATTCTATATCTAAGTTAAGGAGAAAACACAATGAAATACAAAATTGAAAAAAACACCGTGCAGGAAACGCTGATTATACCGCTCTATGCCCGAAAAATATGCTCTGAGCTTTATCCGACTCTCTACCGGGACGACGCGGCGCTCCGGCTGATTGAGAATATCGATTATGATTTTTCGGAGGCGGAGAAAAAGTCACGCAGTCTGATGCAGCGCTTCGGCGCTCTGGAGGTTGCCATGCGGCAGAACGATATTGCGTGGGAAGTACGGGATTATCTGAAAACGCACCCCAAAGCGGCAGTTGTCAACCTCGGCTGCGGGCTTGACAATACGGGCAGGGCTTGCGATAACGGAAGCTGCAGGCTCTATAATCTGGATTTCCCCGATGTCATTGCCGTGCGCAATGAGCTGCTGCCCGCAGGAGAGCGTGAGGAGAACATTCCCTGCGACCTCAACGATACGGCGTGGTTTGAAAAAATTGACGCATCAAACGGCGCGGTATTTTTTGCCTCCGGCGTGTTATATTACTTTCTGAAAGAACAGGTCAGAGCATTGGCGCAGGCAATGGCTGACGCTTTCCCCGGCGGCGTTATGGTTTTTGATGCGGCGAACCGGACAGCGGTAAAGATGATTGCGAAAACATGGCTGAAGGGTGCGAAAATCAAGGATGTGGGCGCGTATTTCGCTGTTTCGGACGCGAAAGAGGAGCTTTCTCCGTGGGACAAGCGTCTGTCGGTTACAAGCCGCGGCTATATGCTCGGCTATAATGACCTGCGCGACCCTGCCGTCGGCAGATTTTTCCGTTTTCTTGCAAAGGTCGGAGACGGAAAAATGAAAATGCAGATTGTTAAGATAGCTTTTAAAGACAAATAACAGAAAAAGGTGCATTGAAAGGAGCAGAACCATGAAATATGCAGGAATGCCTTGGGGAATGTGGGCGCTGTTTTCCGGCTCATTTCGGAAACAGCTGACAGCTGTATTCGGCTGCGACAAAGATACCGCAAGGACAGCAGCAAAAAAGGCAAAGCCGAAATACAGGGAAATCATCGCGGAACTGCCGGAGTTTGAAAAGGCTGACCGTTTTAAGATGAATATTGTCAACTGTGCTATGCTGGGAGCGTTTATACTCTCAATGCCGGAGCGTCCGGATGTCGAGCGGCTGACTGTATATTATGCCGATGCTATGATGACAAAGCCGATGAAATGGTTCTGCCGCAAAAGCGGAAAAAACAAATTTACAGAAAAGGATATTGCCGGTATGCAGGCGACCGCCGCACTGAAGGCCGCTGACCGCAATCCCTATTCGTGGAATATGGATTTTTACGAGTACCCCGACGGCAGCGGGTATGAAGGGCGTTTTACAAAGTGCGGCATCTGCGTTCTGATGCAAAAGCTCGGTTTATATGACCTGACACCTGCGCTGTGCCATCTCGACTACACAATGAGCGAGGCAGGCGGTGCAACAGATTTTGTGCGCGAATATACGCTTGCTTCCGTCGGACCGTACTGCGACTGCGGGTATAAGAAAAAAGATGAAAGAAAGATTTAAAATATATGGCGGAAATATGCCGTTAAGACTGCGCTGCTGCAAATCCTGCTGCGGTCGCAGAACGCCGTTTCATAATTGAACGTGAACAAGCCGTGGGCTGAAAACCAAATGTGAAGGCTTGGATTCCGCTGCGCGACTTTAAACCGGCGTATCTGACGGTATCGGCAGGGATGCACCAAAGCATAGCGGCACCGTATACGAAAATGAGGAATAGTTCCCAATAATGTGTGAACCTCAAAAAGAAAAAATGCGACCTTGAAAAGCCGCATAAACAAATGATTTTATAATTAAAACACCATTGGAAATTGGACTTGGGAGTTCAAATTTCAATGGTGTTTTAATTTGGCAGGGGCAGAAGGACTGGGTCTCGCCTACCGGCTCGGTCGGTGCTTCTGCATACTTTGTATGCAGAGGTCTCCACAGGAGACCCGCACCCCACGACACTCTCCGAGTGCCTCGTGTTCATTTTTTGCACATACAAAAAACAGCAAACACCGCAAAAGCGGTGCTTGCCGTTTTGGCAGGGGCAGAAGGACTTGAACCCTCGGCACTCGGTTTTGGAGACCGATGCTCTACCAACTGAGCTATACCCCTATATAAAGCTTATAATTTATATTTTAAATTCTCGGAATTTAAAACGGCGACTGCCGGGAATGGTATATTAGAAAATGGTGGACCATCAGGGACTCGAACCCCGGACCAACCGGTTATGAGCCGGTTGCTCTAACCAACTGAGCTAATGGTCCGATTATACATTCCTTACGCAATCGCCGAAGATTATTATATCAATAAACATTCCTTTTGTCAACAAAAATTTTAACTTTTTTATTTGCCTCTTATGTCCTGCTTGATTTTGCAACAAGCAGTCCGGAAGCTTTAAATAATTAACCTCTTGACAAGTGCTGATTTTGCGGTATATTAGAGATTAGAGATGTAAAGTACCCTGTTGCTTTGCATCCTTTTTTGTTTTTAGGGGTGACATAAAATTGAAAACGGAAGTTATGGATGCGCTTGAAAGAACACCTGTTATAGCGGCGACCGACCGCGCCGGCTGGCAAAGCGCCGTTCGGTCCGATACGGAAGTGCTGTTCCATTTGGGCGCGGATATTATTTCGGCAGGCGATGATATAGCCGCGGCAAAGCAAAACGGTAAATTTGTTTTCATACATATTGATTTAGCCGACGGAATAGGCAGGGACAGGGCAGGAATAGAGTGGCTTAAAAGACTTGGAGCGGACGGCATCATTTCTACCCGCACTCAACTGATACGCGCGGTGCACGACAGCGGCATGCTTGCGGTTCAGCGGTTTTTTATGCTTGATTCTAAGGGTATGCACTCGGTTGCCGAAACCATTGAAAACACGCAGCCTGATTTAATAGAAATTATGCCGGGAGTTATACCTAAAGCGTTAAAGCTTTTTTCCCGACAGGAAATTCCGGTTATAGCCGGCGGACTTATTGAAACAAAGCAGGAGGTAACGGCGGCGCTGTCCGCCGGGGCTGTTGCGGTTTCAACCGGTAAAAGGGAATTGTGGAACGAAATTTAAAATATTATATTCTGCAGAGTTTAAGAGAGCGGAAAAAACAGACGGCTGCGATAGGCTGCCGTTTGTTTTTCCGCTTGTAATATTTTATGCCGGATATACCGATACGGCAGGGGATAAAATAATACTATATTTATATTAAGGAGAAGCTAAAGTATGAAAACCGGATTTAAAATTTTAAATTGCCCGTGCGGTAAAAAGCACATAGCGGATATTGACGATATAATAGTTGAAAACGGGGCGATAAACCGGCTGCCGGAGGTTATAAACGGCTACGGAGCGAAAAAAGCTTTTGTTCTGGCGGATGTAAATACATATAAGGCGGCGGGTGAAAGGGCCGTTTCAATTCTCTGCGAAAATTCTGTTCCGTTTTCCTCTTATGTTTTTCAAAATACCGCACTTGAGCCTGATGAGCTTGCGGTAGGCTCTTCGGTTATGCACTTTGATAATTCCTGTGATATTCTGATAGGCGTCGGCTCAGGGGTAATTAACGATATATGCAAAATATTAAGCTTCCGCAGTAAAATTCCATATATTATAGTGGCAACTGCGCCGTCAATGGACGGCTACGCCTCAGCCACCTCGTCTATGTCGATGGACGGCTTAAAGGTTTCTTTGCCGGATAAATGCGCTGACACTATAATAGGCGATATAGATATACTCAAAAATGCCCCCGAAAAGGCGCTTATATCCGGGCTTGGCGATATGCTTGCAAAGTATATCTCGATTGCCGAATGGCGTATAAGCAATATTATCACCGGAGAGTATTACTGTGAGAAAATAGCTCAGATGATACGAGACGCCGTTAAAAAATGCGTTCAGAATGCGGACGGTCTTTTAAAGCGCGATGACGCCGCGGTTAAAGCCGTTTTTGAGGGACTTGTTATCGGCGGTGTTGCAATGACCTACGCAGGGCTGTCCCGCCCGGCTTCGGGAGTTGAGCATTATTTTTCTCATATCTGGGATATGCGCGGCTTGGAGTTCGGCACACCGGTATCAACTCACGGTATCCAGTGCGCCATAGGCACGCTTTATGCGGCAAGACTGTATAACAAAATAAAGAATGCTAAGCTCGACAGGGAAAAAGCGCTGCGGTATGTTTCCGGTTTTGATTATGAAGCCTACAAAAAGAAATTAAAGGCTTTTTTGGGAAAGGGCGCGGATACTATGACAGCCCTTGAAAAGAAAGAGAAAAAATATGACGCAAATGCTCATTTAAAACGGCTCGAAATCATAATTAACAGTTGGGAAAGAATAGTTGCCGTTATAAATGAGGAAATATCCGAACCGCAGTTTATAGAAAGCATACTTGATAAAATCCATTGCCCAAAAACAGCAGAGGAAATCGGAATCGACCCTAAAATTCTTCCTATGACCTTTGCGGCTACTAAGGATATCAGGGATAAATATGTTTTGTCACGGCTTTGCTGGGATCTCGGAATATCGGATTTTTTTGAGGAAACAGCCGAATGGTAAACAAGCGTTTTGAAAATACAAGACTTTTCCTTTTTGACATGGACGGCACGCTGTATATAGGTGACCGACTTTTCGATTTTACCGAGGAATTGCTGTCGTCGATAAAAAGAGCGGGTAAAAAGTATCTTTTTATAACCAATAACTCTTCAAAAAGCGTAAACGCCTATGTAGAAAAGCTCACTCGTCTCGGAATTAAGGCGACAAATGATGATTTTCTTACCTCGTCACAGGCAACGGCTTGGTATTTAAAGAAAAACAACCTCGGCAAAAGGCTTTATGTTTGCGGAACGGAATCACTTAAAGCGGAGCTTAGGGAAAACGGCTTTGAAATAACCGAGGATACCGAAAAAACCGAGTGCATAGTAATGGGCTTTGATACCGAGCTTACCTTTAAAAAGCTTGAAGATGTATCTAAAATGCTTTGTACAAGGAATCTGCCCTATATTGCCACCAACCCCGATTATGTATGCCCTACCGAATACGGCAGCGTGCCCGATTGCGGAAGCGTGTGTGATATGATTTACAATGCGGCGGGCAAGAGACCCTTTGTTATAGGCAAGCCCTCGCCGCTTATGATACAGCTTGCAATGGAAAAGGAAAAATGTACTCCTAAAGAAACTGCCGTTATAGGCGACAGAATTTACACAGACATTAAAAGCGGACTGAATGCAGGCGCGCTTTCGGTGCTTGTTATGAGCGGAGAAACTACACCGGAAATTCTTGCAAATTCCGAGGATAAGCCCGATATTGTGCTTGAAAACGCCGGGGAAATACTCGGCTTGTGAGAGATAAAAGTAAAAAATGAATAAAGCATATATTTTCGGGAGGTAATTTATGCAGCAAATGATTTTAAGCACGGTTTTAAGAGCGCTTGCCGCTGTTGTAATCGGCGGACTTATAGGCAGCGAACGTGCGCGACACGGCAGAGCGGCAGGTATGCGGACGCATATTTTAGTGTGTCTCGGCGCTTGTATGACGAGTATGACAAGCGTTTTTGTGGCAGATATGCATGGTATAAGCGGTGATGTTTTCAGAATACCGGCGCAGGTGGTATCGGGTATAGGCTTTTTGGGCGCAGGTATGATAATACTCAAAAACAACAATATGATAACCGGTCTTACTACCGCCGCAGGCGTGTGGACAACAGCTACGATAGGCGTAGCTCTCGGCTACGGCTACTATGTCGGCGCGGCGGCGGTTACGGTGCTGTTTTTATCCACAATAGTACTGTTTGCAAGGTTTGAGCGCAAGCGCAAAGCGGCGGAGGTCATATATATTGAAATTGATAACGCGTATAAGGTGAACGAGGTTTTAAAGCAACTGGAAAGGGCAATCCAGGAAAGCTTTACCTATCAGATTTTCGCGCCGAAAAGCGGCGATTTTATTATAAAGGAATCGGACAGGGTAAAGGGACTTATCCATGCCGCGGCGATAGATTCGCCCGGACTTACCTCCTCTGCGGCGATTGCGGAATATATCGTGGAGCTGCTTGAAAAAAGCGGACTGGAACTTCGCGAAAACCCCGATTTTAACGGTAACCGCGAGGATACACACGCATTTAAGAAAATGAGCGATGAGGAAAAGGACGAATATATAAAGCAAAACCCCGCCTACGGCAGAATTATATGCCGCTGCGAGTCGGTGAGCGAGGGCGAAATAATCGACGCACTTCGCCGCAATCCCAAGGCGGCCGATATTGACGGCGTAAAGCGCCGCACAAGAGCAGGAATGGGAAGATGCCAGGGTGGCTTTTGTATGCCCTATGTAATGCGGCTTATAGAAAAGGAAACGGGAAAGCCGATGACCGGGATAACCAAAAAAGGCGGTAAATCAAATACTGTAACAGGCAGACTGTGAGGGGAAAAGAAATGATAAATCACGATATTGCAGTAATAGGCGGCGGACCTGCGGGAATGGCGGCGGCAGCGGCGGCATATGACAGCGGAGTAACCGACGTCTGCATTTTGGAGCGCGAGGAAGCTTTGGGCGGAATTTTAAAGCAATGTATTCATAACGGCTTCGGGCTTCATAAATTGGGACGCGAGCTTACGGGTCCCGAATATGCGGCGGTCTATGCCGAAAAGGTAAAAGAGCGCGGAATAAAGGTATACCGTGAAACTATGGTAACGGATATTTCGCCCGATAAAATCATAACCGCGCAAAGCACCGCAGGACTGCTTAAAATAAAGGCAAAGGCAATAATTCTTGCAATGGGCTGCCGCGAACGCAGCCGCGGCGCGCTCAACACCGCAGGAACACGCCCGGCAGGAGTTTACAGCGCGGGCACGGCGCAAAAGCTTATGAACTGCGAGGGCTATTCGGTCGGTAAAAGGGCAGTTATATTAGGTTCGGGCGATATAGGGCTTATTATGGCGCGCAGAATGTCGCTTGAGGGTGCAAAGGTTGAAGCGGTCTGCGAGCTTATGCCGTATTCCGGAGGACTTAAACGGAACATTGTTCAGTGCCTTGAGGATTTCGGCATACCGCTTTATTTATCCACCACCGTGGCGGAAATTCACGGCAGGGACAGGGTAGAGGGCGTGACCGTTGCAAAGGTAGACGAAAACCGCAGTATAATCGAGGAAACAAAGCGTTATATACCCTGTGATACGCTGCTTTTGTCAGTAGGGCTTATTCCTGAAAACGAGCTGACCTGCAACGCCGGAATAGCGATGGACAGAGTAACGAGCGGCGCCGTGGTAGATGAGAACCGCCAGACCGATACGGATGGCATTTTCGCCTGCGGGAATGTTTTGCAGGTACACGACCTTGTGGATTATGTATCTGACGAGGCGGAAATTGCAGGCAGGGGAGCCGCAGAATATGTGCTGAACGGCGCAAATAACGGCAAAAGGATTAGCACAAGAGCGGGCAGCGGCGTGCGCTATGTTCTGCCGCAGAGGATAAACGCCGATGAAAAGACGGATGTCGCGCTGTTCCTGCGCGTTTCTCAGCCGTTCGGTAAAGTTAAATACACCGTAAGCTCAGGAGGTAATGTGCTCGCAACCGCCATGCGGCTTAAAGCAGCGCCGGGTGAAATGGAAAAAATAGTGTTAAAGCCGGAAAAATTAGCTTTGGCAGAGAAAGAAATAACCGTCAGTCTGGAGGAAGTAAAATGACAAGAGATATGACCTGTATAATCTGCCCGCGCGGCTGTGCGCTTAAAGTGGAAATTGAGAACGAAAATATAACCGTTTCGGGCAACAGCTGTCCTAAGGGCAAGCAGTACGCCATAGACGAATGTACCAACCCTACGCGCACCGTGACCTCATCCGTCCGCGTGGAAAACCGGGAGGACACTATGGTAAGCGTTAAAACCGAAAGTCCTGTACCCAAGGACAAAATTTTCGAGGTTATGCGGCTTATAAGAGCAAAAAGCGTTTGCGCCCCGGTAAAAATAGGGGACGTTATTATTAAGGACACTTTCGGTACAAATATAGTCGCAACCAAAGATATTGCGTGAAAGCTCGGTCTGGCCGTCATTTCATTTACAAACTGCAAAAAATTGATTTGCAATTTCATAAAAAATAAATTATAATCTATACGAAATAAATTTAATGATTTGAACGGTGAGGACATATGAATAAAATCAAACCCTTTTGGAGCTGGAATGACAGGCTGGAAAAGGAAGAGCTTGTAAGGCAGATAGAGCTGATGAAGGAAAGCGGCATAGAGGGCTTTTTTATGCACGCGCGCGGCGGACTTAAAACCGAATATATGGGAGACGACTGGTTCGACTGCATAAAGGCGTGTATGGATAAAGCTGACGAGCTGGATATGGAAGCCTGGGCGTATGATGAAAACGGCTGGCCGAGCGGCTTTGCAAGCGGCATCGTGCCGAAAAAAAGCGTGGATTTTCAGCAGAAAAAGCTTGAAACGGCTGTGCTTAATAAGGATGATAAGCTGCCCGAAAATCTACTCGGTCTTTACAGGGTGAGCGAAAACGGCTTTGAAAAAATAAGCTCGGCAGAGGACGGCTGCTTTGCGGTGTATTATACCGTAAACCCGTATTACATAGATACGTTTAATCCGGCTGCAATTAAGTGCTTTATAAACGAAACGCACGAAAAGTATTATGAGCGTTTCGGCGGCAGATTCGGTAAATCGCTGAAGGGATTTTTCACAGATGAGCCGCAATTCGGAAAAAATGTAACGCCGTGGTCAACGCTTTTCCCCGAACTGTTTTTAAATGAGTACGGCTATTCTCTGACAGACAGTCTGCCGCTTTTATACTTCGATTTTGACAGCGCGGATAAATTCCGTTCGGATTTTTACAATATGGCGGCGAGTCGGTTCAGAACCTCGTTTATCAAGCAGATGTACGACTGGTGTACAGAGCATAACTGCCGTCTTACCGGGCATATGATGGAGGAGGACTCTTTATTAACTCAGCTCGGCGCTACTGGCGGCGTAATGGCGTGCTATGAGTATTTCCATGAACCGGGTATAGACTGGCTCGGCAGAAAAATAAGCACACCCTTTATACCTAAACAGTTAGGGAGCGCCGCAAGACAGCTCGGCAGGAAAACGCTTACAGAGTCCTTTGCACTCTGCGGCTGGGATGTTTCGCTTAATGAGCTTAAATGGATAATGCAGTGGCAGATGGTAAACGGCGTAACCTCGCTTTGTCCTCACCTTGAGGGGTATTCCCTGCGCGGAGAGCGGAAAAGGGATTACCCTGCGTCGGTATTTTATCAGCTGCCGTGGTTTAAAGAGGCATATAAGCCCTTTGCGGAATTTATCTGCAAAACGGGAACGGTGCTTGACGAGGGCAGAGAGGAAGCGCCGATACTGCTTATTGAACCATTACAGACCGCATATATAAAGCAGAACCCGAAAAATGCAAAGAAAATAAACGAACTGCAAAGCAATTTCGAGAATATTACAAATGAGCTGAGCGGTAGTCATATGCTTTACCATTACGGCGACGAAAGCATTATGGAGCATTTCGGCAGCGTGAAAAACGATAAGCTTGTTATAGGAAAATGTGAATACAGCACGGTAATAATGCCGTATATGCTGTCTTTAACAGAAAGCACGTTAAAGCTGTTGACTGAATATTCACAAAACGGAGGAAAGCTTTACTTTGCCGGTGAAATGCCGAGCCTGGTAAACGGAGTAAAGGACGAACGCTTAAAAAGCCTTAAAGCCGAAAAAGCAGACCTTGATGCCATAAAAAATGAATACGGCTTTGCGAACATTACAACCGACGGAAAAGAAAACAAAAATATCCATTACACCAAGCGTGTAACGGATAACGGTGACAGAATATACTACCTTGTAAATCTTTCCGACGAAGAACAGACCGTTACGGTAAACACAAATGAAGATAATGTTTATCTTTATGATGCAGTAACCGAAAATGCGGCTGAAATGGACGGCAAACTGACATTTGCTCCCTACGCAAGCTTTATGCTTATATCATCTGAAACGGTAAAACCCGAAAAGGCGGACAACAGAGAAACAGAGTATGTAATCATAAACCGCGAATTTAAAGTTTCCGAAAGCACTGTAAACGCACTTACCCTTGATTTTTGCAGGTACAGAACAGACGGCGGAGAGTGGCAGCCCGAAACTGCGGTTATAATACTGCAAAGAAAGCTGTTGGAGCTTAAAAGACCCTGTAGGATAGAGCTTGAGTTTTCGTTTAATGCCGAAAGCGGAGCGCTGACGGATAACATCTGCCTGTGCACCGAAACACCCGAAAGCTTTGAGCTTCTGATAAACGGCAAGCCGTTTGAGTTTAAAGACGATGGATATTATGTGGATAAATCCATAAGAAAGAGCAATATTTCGGAGTATGTCATACAGGGCAAAAACACAATAACCCTAAAGGGCGAGTTTTACCAAAGCGAGGATGTATACCGCGTATTATTCACACCGGGTATACACGAAAGCGAATTAAACAAGATGACCTACGATACCGAGCTTGAAAGCATTTATATAACAGGCTCGTTCGGAGTAAGGGCGGAGGACGAAATAAGCTATGGCAAGCGCAAATCAATATTCGCCGGCAGACGCTTTACCCTGACAGAAATGCCGGAAACGGTAGATATTTCAAAAATAACCGAAAGCGGATTTTGGTTTTTCTCCGGTGCTATGGAGCTTACGGGCAATATTTCCGTAAATAAAAAGGAAAACACCAAATATGTGCTATCGCTTAAAAAGCTCAACGCGCCTGCCGCAAGGTTAGAGGTAAACGGCAAAAAAGCGGCAGTGTTAATGTTTGCGCCGTTTAATGCCGATATAACCGAATTCCTTAAAAACGGCGGAAACGAGCTTAAAATAACCCTGCTTTCGGGCAATCGCAATCTTTTGGGACCGCACCACAAACCGCAGGGTGAAATTTACAATGTGGGTCCGTCTACCTTTACCGATAAACACGGCTGGGCGGACGATACATCAAAGCCTGCATGGACTGATGATTACAGCTTTGTAAGGTTCGGAGCCGAAATTTGAAATAAAATTATATAGTATTTAAGACGAACGGTTATTCCTTTGGGTTTGTGCCGCCATTTGCGGCACTGGAATTTCCGTTCGCTTTTTTTGTAACACTTCTGCCGTAAATACGCAATTTTACAAATTTTCAGCATATTAACTGTTGACAAGACGGGGTATTGTTTGATAAAATATTATGAATTGATATATTTTGGAGGAAAGCGCCAGCTATGGTAATGAGTATGACCGGATTCGGCCGTGATAAGCAGACTGTCGGAAATTATGACGTTACTGTTGAAATTCGTTCGGTTAATCACAGGTATTTTGAATTTTCATCGCGTCTGCCCAGGTTTTATACATTTTTGGAGGAACGCCTCAAGACGTTTTGCCGCGAAAAAATAACGCGCGGCAAGGTCGAGGTGTCGGTGCTGATTGAGGACCGCAGCGAGGACGCTGTTGAGCTTGAGCTCAACCGGCAGTATGCCGATGCGTATATTAAGGCGCTGCGCTCGCTTGCTCAGGAATATCACTTAAAGGACGATATAACCGTCAGCTCTGTTATCGGTAATCAGGATATTTTTAATGTCCGCCGTAAGGAAACCGATGAACAAGCTGTTTCCGAGGCGGTTATGACTGTTGCCGAAACGGCGCTTTGCCGTTTTTCCGAAATGCGGAGTACAGAGGGCAAGAGGCTTGCAGATGATGTTGAAAGCAGAGCGGGTCAGATACTTGAAATGGTCGGATTTATTGAAAAACGCTCTCCGCAGACCGTTGCGGAATACCGCGCGGCTCTCGAACAGAAAATGAAAGAGCTTCTCGGAGATACAACGGTTGACGAGCAGCGCTTGCTTACCGAAACCGCGATTTTTGCCGACCGCATTGCGGTGGACGAGGAAACCGTGCGGCTGAGGAGCCATATAAATCAGCTGTGCGGTCAGCTGAAAACCGGCGGCGCAATAGGAAGAAAGCTTGATTTTCTGATTCAGGAAATGAACCGAGAGGCTAACACAATCGGCTCAAAGGCTCAGAACCTTGAAATCGCGCAGACCGTGGTTGAGATAAAGGCTCAGATTGAAAAAATCAGGGAACAGATACAGAATATCGAGTGAGCTAAGGGGGATTTTTCATTGCAGCTTGTTAATATAGGCTTCGGAAATATGGTTTCGGCTAACAGGATGGTCGCCATTGTCAGCCCGGAATCCGCGCCGATAAAGCGGATAATTCAGGATTCCAAGGAAAGAGGAACTCTGATAGACGCTACTCACGGCAGAAGGACGAGAGCGGTAATAATAACCGACAGCGGTCATATAATTCTTACGTATTTGCAGGCTGAAACCCTTGCAAACCGGATTTCGGATGAGAATGACCAGGAATTTTCGGAGGAGTCGGACGATGAATAAGGGCAGACTGTTTATAGTATCGGGACCGTCGGGTTCGGGAAAGGATACCGTGCTGGCGAGGGTGTTTGAAAAATGCCCGGAGCTTTCGTTTTCAATTTCCTCGATAACACGGTCTATGAGAGCAGGAGAACGCGAGGGAGAAAAGTATCACTTTATATCCTCCGCGGAATTTGAACGGATGATAGCCGAGGACAAACTTCTTGAGCATAATGTTTTTATGGGCAATTATTACGGTACGCCGCGTGAGCCGGTTGAACGCTGTATAGAAACCGGCGGAGATATTATAGTCGAGGTCGATGTCAACGGAGCGGCGCAGATACGCAGCAGATGCCCTGAGGCTGTGAGCATTTTTATAATGCCGCCGTCGCTCAAGGTGCTGCGGGAGCGGCTCAGCGGCAGAGGAACCGAGTCTGCGGAGCAGGTTGAGGGGCGGCTGAAAAGCGCGCTTGAAGAAATAGCCCGCGCCGGGGAATATGATTATATAATCACAAACGGACAGCTTGAAACGGCGGTTGAGGATGTTATAACCGTTATAAAAGCGGACAGACTGAGCATCTGCCGCCGCCGCGGAATAATAGATGAAATACTTGCAAAGGCAAATAATGAAAGGAATTGATTTTGATGATGCAGGAACGCACCGGACTTAACGAGAATATAGGAAAGCTGATAAGGTTTTATGATAACCGCTACCGCCTCGTTATGGATATAGCCAAGCTGGCGCGCAAGATTTCCGAAAAGCCGGATAAAACCGAGGAGGAAATGATAACAAAGCCGGTAAGTATGGCAATAGACGAGCTGGCTCGCGAAAAGGGTCTCGACGATTAAAAAGCGTGAGTAAGCTGATGGGCAAAAGGAAAGTCGGCGTTGCAATAGACGGCGCATCGGGTTCATTTGACCGTCTTTACAGCTACGCAGTCCCCGAAGCGCTGCTTTCGTCCGCTCTGCCGGGATGCAGGGTAACTGTTCCGTTCGGCAGGGGGGACGCAAAGCGCCAGGGAATGATATTCTCGGTCAGCGATGACTGCGGCGAAAAGCCTTTAAAGGAGCTTTACGGCGTTACCGACTCCGAGCCGGCGCTGAACGATGAAATGCTGAAAATATGCGAATGGCTCAAGGAGCATACCTTTTGCAGCTATTTTGACGCAGTTCATACCGTTATACCCGCAGGGCTAAATTATAAGCTCGCCGATTATTACTCCGCCGATAAAGAATTTTCAACGCCCTCGCTGCTGGAGACTCCCGAAAGGGAGGTATACGACTACCTGTGTGAAAACGGAGAAACGCCGCTTAAAGAGCTTGAAAAAAGGTTTGATAATGCCGACAGTCTGCTTGAAAGACTGGAGGAGCTTGAGGCGGTTTTCAGAACGGGTATGCCTGTTCGCAGAATGGGCGACCTGACGCAGCGCTTTATAAGAATTTGCGCCGATGAGGAAACCGTTAATGCCTGCGGTCTTACGGCGCGTCAGAGGGAGCTTGCCGATATTGTCGCCGGATTGGGCGAATGCAGCGTTAAGGAGCTGCTTTATTTCACAGGCGCTTCCACCTCGGTTGTCAACGCTTTGATTAAAAAGGGCGTTTTTGAAAGCTATGAAAAGGAAGTATTCCGTATGCCGCCCCGGCGGCGCGAAAGGAAGAATACGCCTATAATCCTAACGCCGGAGCAGCAAACCGCCTTTGACGGACTTTGCGCCGGGCTTTCGGGAGAAAAAGCGGATGTTTCCCTGCTTTTCGGTGTTACGGGGAGCGGCAAAACGCAGGTGTTTTTAAAGCTTGTTGACCGCGTTTCGTCCGCCGGGCGCGGCGTTATAGTTATGGTGCCGGAAATAGCCCTGACCCCGCAGATGATTGAAATTTTCAGCAGCAGATACGGCGACAGCGTAGCCGTTCTGCACAGCGCCATGTCAATAGGCCGCAGGATGGATGAGTATAAACGTATCCGTCAGGGAAAGGCGCTTATTGCAATAGGAACGCGAAGCGCGGTTTTTGCTCCTTTTTCGGATCTCGGTCTGATAATAATGGATGAGGAGCAGGAGCATACCTATAAATCGGAGAAAGCTCCCCGGTTTCATGCAAGGGAGCTGGCAAAATTCCGCGCAGGGTACCATAAGGCGATGCTTTGCCTCGCCTCTGCTACGCCATCGCTTGAAACCTACGGAGCGGCGCTGACCGGCAGATACAGAATGTTCAGCCTTACTCAGCGTTACGGTGCAGCCACACTGCCTGAGGTTACAATGGTTGATATGCGAAAGGAAATTGCCGGAGGAAACTCAGGCAGCATCAGCGGTGAGCTTTATTCGGCGATTGAAAACGCGCTTAAAAACGGAAAGCAGGCGATTGTTCTGCTTAACCGCCGCGGGCATAATACCTATATAACCTGTCCGAGCTGCGGATATGTCGCGACGTGTCCAAATTGCAGCATTTCTCTGACGTATCATTCCGCAAATCACCGGCTGATGTGTCATTATTGCGGATATTCCGAGGAACAGCCGAAGAAATGCCCGCAATGCGGAAGCGAAATCGTCCGGTTTTTGGGAGCGGGAACGCAAAAGGTTGAGGAAGAGCTTAAAGCAATGCTCCCGAACGCCCGTATAGCGCGGATGGACGCTGACAGCACTATGACGCGCGACTCCTATTCAAAATATTTTTCGGCGTTTGCCGCCGGGGAATACGATATTCTTCTCGGAACGCAGATGGTGGCAAAGGGACTTGATTTTCCGAATGTGACGGTAGTAGGCGTTATAGGAGCCGACCGCGCCGCTTACAGCGAGGATTACCGGGGATTTGAAAGAACCTTCTCTCTGCTTACTCAGGTTATAGGCAGAGCAGGCCGCGGAGAAAGCCCCGGACGTGCAATTATTCAGACGACCGACCCTCAGAGCAATATCGTTTCTCTCGCCAAAACTCAGAATTATGAGGCATTCTATAACGAGGAAATAATGACGCGAAGGGTTATGGTTTTTCCGCCGTTTTGCGATATTTGCGTTATCTGCGTTCAGTCTCCGGACCGAAACGCGGCAAGGGAGACCGCGGACCGAATTTTCGGAAATATAAAGAATTTGCTCAGCGGTGATTATAAGGATATTCGCATAATTATTCTCGGTCCGGCTGCCGCCGCCGTTCCGAAAATCAACAACCGCTACCGTTTCAGACTTACGGTGAAATGCAGAGACAGCCGGCGTTTTCGGGAAATGTTGAGAAAGTCAACCGATATCAGACTTAAAAGAGACGTATCATTTTTTATCGACATAAACCCGGAAACTGTTATTTAACAGATAATTGTATGGAAGGAATATAAAAATGGCAATCCGAAATATAGTTAAATTAGGGGACGATATTCTGCGGAAAATATGCAGAACTCAGCTTGATTTTGACGATAGGCTTGCTCAGACACTCGACGATATGGCGGATACTATGTATAAAGCGCAGGGAGTCGGTCTTGCGGCTCCGCAGATAGGAATACTCCGCCGATATTGCATTGTTGACGTCGGAGACGGCATTATTGAGCTTGTCAATCCGGTTATCGAAAGCGAACGCGGCAAGCAGACGGGCGAGGAGGGCTGTCTTTCCATTCCCGACCGTTATGAGGAGGTCACAAGACCTATGTATGTCACCGTAAGAGCGCAGGACAGAAACGGAAAAAGCTTTAAAATAAAAGCCGAGGGCTTTAAGGCGAGAGCGCTATGCCACGAAATAGACCACCTTGACGGTATACTTTATATTGACCGTGTGGCAGGAGGAAAATAACAGTGAATGTAGTTTTTATGGGAACGCCGGAATATGCCGCCGAAACACTCAGGGCGCTTATAGCGTCGGAGCATAGCGTCATAGGCGTTTTTGCGCAGCCGGATAAACCGGCAGGACGTAAGCAGATACTTACTCCGCCGCCGGTAAAGCTGCTTGCCGAGGAAAACGGAATTCCGGTTTTTCAGCCTAAAACGCTGAGGGACGGCGAGGCGCTCAGAATAATTGAAAAGCTGGCTCCCGATATAATTGTCGTTGTTGCATACGGTAAGATTTTACCTCAGGAAATATTATCCTTTCCGAAATACGGCTGCATAAACGGGCACGCCTCGCTGCTGCCTAAATACCGCGGAGCGTCGCCGATACAATGGAGTATCGTCTGCGGGGAAAAGAAAACCGGAATAACGGTTATGCAGATGGACGCCGGGATGGATACAGGCGATATTCTCGAAGTCAGGGAAACGGAAATCAGGGACGGCGAGACGGCGGGCGAGCTGTTTGAAAGGCTGGCGCCGATTTCGGCGGAGCTTATTCTGAAAACGCTCGACGATATTATAAACGGAGATATTTGCCCGGAAAAGCAGGATGAGTCGCAGGCAAGCTACGCTCCGATACTGAAAAAGGAAATGGCTCACCTTGATTTCAAAAAAGATGCCCAGGAGCTTGAATGTGCCGTTCGCGGATTTAATCCGTGGCCCTGTGCGTATACTATACTTGAGGGGAAAAGAGTAAAGATTTTAAAATGTGCCGTCGGCGGAGAAACGAGTTCTCCTGCCGGCTCGGTTACGGACGGTGATACGTCCTTGCAGATTGCCTGCGGGGACGGGAAAAGGCTTCGTATTCTTGAGGTGCAGCCTGAGGGCGGAAAGACAATGCCGGCGGAAAATTGGCTGCGCGGTCATAAAATCGCCGCCGGAACGGTAGCAGAATAATGAAAAACGCTCGTTCGGCTGCGGTCGCCGCGCTGGTTGAGGTTGAAACCAAGGGCGGCTATTCAAACCTTGTTCTTAAAAATCTGTTTTCGGAAAGCGGACTTTCTCCGGCGGACCGTTCGCTTGCCGCCGCTTTGTTTTACGGCGTTCTCGACCGTAAGCTGACGGTCGATTATATCCTGAACCGACTTCTGAAAAAAGGAATTAAAAGCATAAAGCCTTTTACCGCGTCGGTTCTGAGAATATCGGCATATCAGCTGCTGTTTATGGAGCGTATTCCGGACAGCGCCGCCGTAAATGAGGCTGTAAAGCTTGTTAAAGGTTCCCGCGAGAGCTATAATGCGGGTCTTGTCAATGCAGTTCTGAGAAATCTTATAAGAAACGGCGCCGATTTGCCGGAGGGCAGCGATACGGCGTCGCTCAGCGTCAGATATTCCTGCCCCGAATGGATTATTGAAAGCTTCGCGGAGGATTACGGATACGAAAACGCTCTCGGAATAATCAAGACCTCGCTTGAAGAACCGCCGGTAATATTACACGTTAATACCCTGCGCGTCTCTGCCGCAGAGCTATGCGAAATTCTGAACGGCGAGGGCGTGAACGCAGAGGAGATACCTGAGGAGAACGCTTTGTCGGTTTACGGAGGAATCGCTGTTGAGTCTCTTGAAAGCTATAAAAAGGGTCTGTTTTTTGTTCAGGATCTCGCCTGTCAGCGCAGTATAGCGAAATTGCAGCCCAAAGCCGGGGAAAGGGTTATCGACCTTTGCGCGGCTCCCGGAGGAAAGAGCCTTGCCGCCGCTCTGCTTATGAAAAATCAGGGCGAAATAAAGGCATTTGATATATACGAAAAAAGGGTTGAGCTTATAAACCGCTCCGCCCGGCGGCTCGGATTGAGCTGTATTTCCGCCGATACTGCGGACGCTGAAATATTTAATCCGCAGCTCGGCAAATTTAACGCTGTTATATGCGATGTCCCCTGCTCCGGACTCGGCGTTTTGCGCCGCAAGCCGGAAATTAAGTATAAAAAAACCGACAGCCTGCAATTACGGGCTCTTGAGGAAACTCAGCGTAAAATCCTTGATAACGCCGCGGGGTATACCGCGCCGGGAGGCAGGATTATCTATTCCACCTGCACTCTCAGAAAAGCTGAAAATGAGGAGCAGATAAAGTCTTTTCTTGACAGGAACGGTACTTTTGCTGTACAATACGAACATACTTACTTTCCTCATATTGACAGGACCGACGGTTTTTACTGCGCAATACTTGTTAATTCCAAACGCTGAAGCGAGATGATAAAAATTCCCGGAAAGCTTGATATCAGGTCAATGTACAGGCAGGAGCTTGAGGAGCTTTTAGGCTCTTTGGGACAGCCGCGTTTCAGAGCAAAGCAGATATTTTCGTGGCTTCATAAGGCTGCGGTTACGGACTTTGCCGAAATGACCGATATTCCGAAGTCCCTCAGAGAGAGTCTCTCTGAAAAATGCTATATTGCCGGCGCCGAGCCTGTAAGACGGCTCGAATCGCAGCTTGACGAAACCGTTAAATACCTTTATCGGCTGCATGACGGCGAAACGGTCGAATCCGTGCTTATGAAATATGAACACGGATATACCGTATGTATTTCAACTCAGGTCGGATGCAGAATGGGCTGTAAATTTTGCGCATCCGGACTGCTCGGAAAAAAGAGGGACCTTTCAGCCTCCGAAATGCTGGCTCAGATAACCGCTGCTGCGAAGGACAGAAATATTCGCGTTTCAAACGTCGTTATGATGGGAATGGGCGAGCCGCTTGATAATTTTGAACAGTCTGTCCGCTTTTTAAGGCTTGTTTCGGATGATGACGGACTGAATATCGGACTTCGCCATATTTCTCTTTCAACCTCCGGACTTGCGCCGAAAATAAAAGAGCTTGCCGAATACCGCTTTCCGATAACCCTTTCGGTATCGCTTCACGCCCCGAATGATGAGCTGCGAAAAAAAATAATGCCTGTTGCAAAGGCTTACCCGCTTTCCGAGCTTATGAGCGCCTGCCGGGAATACCAGAGGGCGACAACTCGCCGGATATCCTTTGAATATGCGCTTATGTCCGGAGTAAACGATACCGATGAATGTGCGGCGCAGCTTGCGGATATAACCCGCGGCATTATGAGCCATATAAATCTTATTCCTGCAAATCCGGTTCGCGAAAACGATTTTGAGAAGCCGGACCGCAAAAAAATATTGCATTTCAAACAGCGGCTTGAGGAGCACGGACTTAACGCGACCGTCCGCAGAACGCTCGGCGCGGATATCGAGGCATCCTGCGGTCAGCTGAGAAGACAGGAAGGGAAGGGAGTTTGATATGCAGAACTATGCTAAGACGGACGTCGGACGCGTCCGCGTTACCAATCAGGACGCATACCGTACCGAAATTTTGCCGGGCGGAGCGGTTCTGGCAGTCGTCTGCGACGGTATGGGCGGAGCAAACGCGGGAAACGTTGCAAGCGACCGGGCGGTTGATTTGATTCTTGAATACTGCAAATCATCCTACCGCTCGGAAATGGACGCGGACTCGGCGGCAAGAATGCTTTCGAGCGCAATGCGTTCGGCTAATATCGCGCTTTACGATATGGCTGTTAAGGACGCTTCGCTTTCGGGAATGGGAACGACGGTCGTAGCGGCTCTGATAAAGGGAAAACGGTGCGCCGTGGCGCACGTCGGAGACAGCCGGGCATATCTCGTTAATGAAAATATCACCCAGCTGACGCGCGACCACTCGGTTGTTCAGTCCCTTATCGAAAGCGGAAAGCTGACGCCCGAGGAGGCGCGGTTTCATCCGAGAAAAAACGTTATAACGCGCGCCCTCGGAACAGAGGAGGAGGTACAGCCCGATTGCAGCGTTTTTTCGGTAGATACGGGTGATACGCTGCTGCTTTGTACAGATGGGCTGACTAATTTCGTCGATACCGGGGAAATCCTCGATATTTTTCATAATAACGATATCAGCCGCGCGGCGGATGTTCTTGTTGCGCGGGCAAATCATAACGGCGGCGGAGATAATATAACCGCAGTAACCGTTACTCTATAATCGGAGGGAGATTTATGCAAATGGATAAGTTTGTAGGAAAGCGGCTCGACGGCCGTTATGAAATTCAGGAGGTCATAGGCGTAGGCGGAATGGCTGTTGTCTATAAAGCGCGCGATAATGTTGAGGACAGAATAGTAGCAATTAAAATCCTCAAGGATGAGTTCACCTCCAACGAGGAGTTTATCCGCCGCTTTAAAAATGAATCAAAGGCTATTGCAATGCTTTCTCATCCTAACATAGTCAAGGTTTATGACGTAAGCTTCGGCGATTTGCTTCAGTATATCGTTATGGAGTATATCGACGGTATAACCTTAAAGGAATATATCGAGCGGCAGGGGAGCCTGCGCTGGAAGGATGCCGTTCATTTCACGGTTCAGATACTCCGCGGCTTGCAGCACGCTCACGATAAGGGTATAGTTCACCGCGACGTTAAGCCGCAGAACATTATGGTTCTGCCCGACGGTACAATAAAGGTTACGGATTTCGGTATTGCCCGCTTTGCCCGCAGCGAGCAGCGCACAATAACCGATAAGGCAATAGGCTCGGTTCACTATATCAGCCCCGAACAGGCGCGCGGAGAGAGAACCGATGAAAAGGCGGATATTTATTCTGTCGGCGTTATGCTTTACGAGATGCTGACCGGTCAGGTGCCTTTCCAGGCTGAGAGTGCGGTTTCCGTTGCTATTATGCAGCTTCAGCGCGACCCCAAGCCGCCTACCGAGCTTAATCCGTCTATTCCGCTCGGTCTTGAGCAGATAACTATGCATGCCATGCAGAAAACCCCCGAACGCCGCTATCAGTCGGCTGCGGAAATGCTCTGCGATTTGGATGCTTTCCGCAAGGACCCTGCAAAAACATTTGAGTATAATTATTTTGTGGACGACGCTCCGACGCGCTATGTCAACCCGTCCGAGAATGTTATGTCCGCAACTCCGGCGTCGCAGGTGATAATACCGGACGATGACGGCGACGACGAGCAGGCGGAAACAAAGGAAAAGAGCAATATTGTGCCTATCCTTGCCGGAATTGCCGCCGCTTTGGTCGTAGCGCTTGTTATAGTCGGCGTTATAATTCTGAAAAAGGCAAATTCCGGAACGGGTGATACTCTCGACTGTCCGAAATTCGTCGGAATGACGCAGGAGGATATAAAAGCAAACGGCGAATATAACGACTGGTTTGATTTTGAGTATAAGTATGAATATGACGATAAGGCTGATAAGGGAGTTGTCGTGAAGCAGTCTCAGACCGAGGGCAAGGCGCTCAAAAAGGGAGCGGCTATAACCCTTACGGTAAGTCTCGGCAAGCAGAATCAGACCATTCCGAACCTTGAAAATTCCGATGTTTCCTCAGCGAGACAGATTTTGGAGGATTTGGGGCTTTCGGTAACTCTTGAGTATCAGGAAAGCACGACGATTGCCGAAAATAAGGTTATAGGAACAAACAAAGAGGTCGGAGTTGTCGTAGCTCCCGGAGAAAAGATTATCCTTTATGTCAGCACAGGCGCTAAGATAACCGCCGGCAACTATGTAAGCCAGAGACAGGACGACGCGCAGAAAAACGTTAAAAAGCAGGGGCTTAACGCTGTTGTTAAGGAATCCGACCTTACCGGCTCCGATAGATTCTATCCTGCCGGATATGTTTTCAAGCAGGAGCCTGCCAACGGAACAACCCTCGCAAAGGGCGATACCGTAACGCTTTATGTAAGTACCGGCAAGGTTAATTATACCTTTGATGTTGCAATTAAAAATCTTCCCAAGGATTTCAAATATGAAAATGCTACTGCTTCCCTCTGGCTCAACGGAGAAAAGATAGCCGAGAGCAACACTCTTTCTCTCGCCGATAAGAATTACAGCTATACGTTTACCGGAATAAAGTATATGCTTGAGGGAGAAAGCGCCAATCAGAACCCCGAGGTTTCGGGCGAAATTCAGCTCAAGGGCGACGACGGCAAGTATTATACCTGTATGAATGTCACAATCGACATAAGCAAGGGTAAGATAACCAAGTATACCAGCGACAACAGCTATCCCAAAGCCGATACATCGGATACGGATAAGGATACCGATAAAGATACCGCTAAAAATAAATACTGATATGCAGGGTATCGTTGTTAAGGCAATTTCCGGTTTTTATTACGTTAAAGCCGGAAACGCCGTCTATGAATGTAAGGCACGGGGAAACCTCCGCAAAGCGGGGGTTTCCCCTCTTGTCGGAGACCGCGCGGAAATAACTGTCAGCGATTCTTCTCACGGCGTACTGGAAAGCATTGCCGACAGAAAAAACGCTTTAAAGCGTCCGGCGGTAGCTAATATTGATAAGCTGATTATTGTTTCGTCGTTTTCAACCCCCGCTCCCGATACGCTGATGATAGACCGTCTGACCGCCGTTGCCGTTTATGAAAGCATTTCTCCGGTTATAGTGTTCAATAAATGCGACCAGGGCGATTTTTCCGTGCTTCACGGTATATATTCCCGCGCCGGATTTCCGACGTATACGGTTTCTGCCGCGACCGGAGAGGGCGTTTCGGAGCTGAAAAGAGAGTTTGCCGGATGTATCAGCGCATTTGCCGGCAATTCCGGGGTCGGAAAGTCAAGTATCATAAACGCGCTTTTCGGAAATTTGCGGCTTGAGACCGGAGCCGTCAGCGAAAAATTGGGACGCGGAAAGCATACAACCCGCCATACCGAGCTTTTTTCTGTGGCGGACGGCGGATTTGTCGTCGATACTCCGGGCTTTTCTTCAATAGAGCCGGAGCAGAATTATGATTTTAAGGAGCGGCTTTCGGAATGCTTTCCGGATATATCCGCTTTTTCGGACGGCTGCCTTTTCACAGGCTGCTCCCATACCTGCGAAAAGGGCTGTGCCGTTATAAGGGCGAAATCCGAGGGAAAAATCGAGCCTACCCGCTTTCAGAGCTATTGCTCGCTTTATGAGGAGTTTAAAAGCTTAAAACCGTGGAATAATAAGAAATAAACGGCCTTTATTTCTTAAATTTGTAACACTTTCCCTTTTAATTGCTATTATGGTAATAACGGAGGGAGAGAAATGCGAAGACGAAGAAACAATAAAGGCCCGGTTGCCATAACCTTTGCCGCGGGACTGCTTGTAAGCTGCTTTCTCCCGCCGAAATGCCTGGTTGCGGTTCTTGCAATCTGGGTAATAATTCTCGGCTGCTCATGTTCGAGAAATTGCTGACGGAGGGTTTTGTATGAAAGTTGTATTGGTAAAAAGTCCGAAGTTTCTGAGCGGGATTTTAAGACTTATTTTCGGCATTAAAAAGCAGAACATAGAATAATTTTAAAAAGGAAACGGTAATTTGAAATTTAAGGAAATAACCGCTGACGACGCGGCGGTTTTTGAAAAATTTAAAACAGCTGGAGAGAACTCCTGCGAAAATACGTTTATAACACAGCTGATGTGGAATAATCTTTACCGCAACAGCTTTGCGGTCGGGGACGGAACGCTGTATATCCGCTCGGAATTTAAAACCGGCGAGGTATACAGCCTGCCGTTCGGCGATTTGGAAAACGGCGTTCGCCGTATTAACGCCGAAAACGGCGTGCCTGTTCGCTTTTGGGCGCAGGAGGGCGCAAGATTTGAACGCTTTTGCGCTGCCTTTTCGGACGAGTATATTTTTCCCGAAAGACCTGACGCCGCAGATTATATCTATCTGCGGGACGAGCTTGCCGACCTGCCCGGAAAGAAATTTCACGGCAAGCGCAATCATATTTCCGCTTTTTCTAAAAAATACGACTGGCGGTATGAGCCGATAACCGCCGAAAATCTCGAAAGCATCCGCAGCTGCGCTGAGCTTTGGTATCAGGAAAATGAGGAGAAGGATTCGGTTTATCTCAGCGCCGAGCATACCGGACTGCGGCTGCTTTTGGACGAGTTTGTTCATCTTCCTGTTAAGGGCGGCGCGATTTTCTGCGGCGAAACGGCGGTTGCTTTCACGATAGGCTCCGAGATAAACTCGCTGACCTATGACATTCATATCGAAAAGGCTCTCAGGGAATATCAGGAGGCATATTCGGTTATAAACCGAGAATTTGCTAAAAACGAGCTTGAGGGATATAAATGGATAAACCGTGAGGACGATATGGGGCTTGACGGCTTGCGCCAGGCAAAGCTGTCATACCACCCGGTTAAACGACTTAAAAAATACGACTGCATTCCGAGGTGATTTTATGCCGGACATTGAAAAATGCCGCAGAATATACGAGGCGGCGTTCGGAGCCTGCCCCGAATTTGACAGTCTGCTGTTTGAACGTTATTCCGAATACTGTATAACCTCGCAGAGCAGCGACGCGATGCTGTTTTTGCTGCCGGCGAGACTTGAGGGATTGAGTGTAACAGCCCGTGCGTATTATCTTTATGCTGCGGCAACTGACCCGGCTATGCAAGGCAGGGGAGAAATGACCGGATTGCTTAAAACGGTTCTTTCCGCTGCTGACGGACCGATATTTCTAAAGCCGGCGTCATCCTCCCTTGAGGAGTTTTATAAAAAGCGCGGATTTTCCGCTTTAAAGGCGTCACCTGTTTCCGGTAACTTACGGCTTTGCGGATTGTTCCGTGAGCTTGCGCTGCTCTGCAAGCCCGAAACGGAGGAATTTACTATGATGTGCAGCGGCATAAGTCTGCCGGGAAACAGTACCATCCGCTTTGCAGATACGCTCGAATGATTTTTTGAAAACATAATAAAAAATACTTGCAATCAGGCGACTTACGTGGTATAATATTCAAGCTATTGCGGTAAATAATGCCGTGAAGCATAAATTACACACATTCCGCGCAGAAGCGGGAAGGTGTTGCGGCGGTTTATCCGCGCAATCCCCGCTATACCGGGATGGAGGAAAAACCTCAGGAGGAAAAAGAAATGGCAGTAGTATCAATGAAACAGCTTCTTGAAGCCGGTGTTCATTTCGGACATCAGACAAGACGCTGGAACCCGAAAATGGCTCCGTACATTTTCACAGAACGCAACGGGATCTATATTATCGATCTCCAGAAAACAGTTAAAAAGCTTAACGAGGCTTATCTTTTCGCCCGCGACCTCGCAGCCGAGGGCAAGGATATCCTTTTCGTAGGAACCAAGAAGCAGGCTCAGGATTCCGTTAAGGAAGAGGCTGAGCGCTGCAGTATGCCGTATGTCAACGCCCGTTGGCTCGGCGGTATGCTTACAAACTTTTCAACAATCCGTACCCGTATCGACCGCCTGAATCAGCTGCGCACTATGCGTGACGACGGAACCTTTGATCTTCTCCCCAAGAAAGAGGTTATTAAGCTCAATCTTGAAATAGATAAGCTTGAGAAGTTTATGGGCGGTATTCAGGATATGAAGAAAATCCCCGGAGCGCTGTTCATTGTTGACCCACGCAAGGAGCGCATTGCAGTTTCCGAGGCTAAGAAGCTCGGTATTCCGATTATTGCTATCGTTGATACCAACTGCGATCCGGATGAAATCGATGTTGTTATCCCCGGTAATGACGACGCTATCCGTGCTGTTAAGCTGATTGCCGAAACAATGGCTTCCGCCGTTATAGAGGGCAGACAGGGCAGCGAAATGGGAACCGCAGCTAAGGATACCGATGAGGACGCCGTTGAGGCAGAAGCTGAAGCTGAGGCTGAGGAGACCGAGGCTGTTGCCGAGGAAGAGGTTCAGGCTGCCGAATAAACAGCTGAATAATATTTTTGTGTTACAGGAGTGATTCCGTTATGAATTTTACTGCAAAGGATGTTCAGGCTTTAAGAGAAAAGACCGGCTGCGGTATGATGGACTGCAAAAAGGCTCTTGTCGAGAGCGACGGTAATATTGAAGCCGCTATTGACTATCTCCGCGAGAAGGGACTTGCCTCTCAGGCAAAGAAGGCTGACCGTATTGCCGCTGAGGGTACTGTCTGTGCTCTCGTTAAAAACGGTGTTGGCGTTGTTGTTGAGCTCAATTCCGAAACTGACTTTGTTGCGAACGGTGAGGAATTTAAGGCTCTTGCAGCCCGTGTTGCCGGAGTTATTGCCGACCAGAACCCTGCCGATGTTGACGCGCTGTTAAAATGCAGCGAGAACGGTCAGACCGTTGAAGAAATGGTTCAGGAGCTGTTCCTTAAAATACGTGAGAACATTAAGATTCGCCGTTTCACCCGCTATGAGGGCAAACCGGTAACTTATATTCACGCCGGCGGAAAAATCGGCGTTATGGTCAATTTTGAAACCGAGCTTGACGCTGATAATGCCGACCTCATCGCTATGGGCAAAAATGTTGCTATGCAGATAGCGGCTATGAATCCCGGATATCTTGACGAGGCTTCTGTTCCGGCAGAGGTTCTTGAAAAGGAAAAGGAAATCCTTGTTTCTCAGATGAAAGAGGATCCCAAGATGGCTAATAAGCCTGAGGCTGTTCTGCATAAGATTGTTGACGGCAAGATGGGCAAGTATTTCAAAGAGAACTGCCTTGTAAATCAGGATTTCGTTATGGACGGCGATTTAACCGTCGGCAAGTATGTTGAGCAGACCGCGAAGCAGCTCGGCGCCGATATAAAAATCACAGGCTATGTCCGCTACGAAAAGGGCGAGGGCATTGAAAAGCGCTCTGATGATTTTGCTGCTGAAGTTGCAAGCATGGTAAAATAATTTAACCGGACAAGCGTAATTCCGGTTCAGTACTGAATGAAATTTTACATTACCGAGTTTCCCCTATTTTGGGCTGCCCAGTTGTGTTGATTTTGTTCAGTACTTTTTTTACTCTTAACGCAAAACAACAGAATTTCGTGAGTTTTTAGAATTTAAAAATTATGCAGAAAACGAGGGATAATGAATGCGCGAACCGTTTCAAATTTTAGCCATACCGTACCGCATTGTAGAAAGAGAATTGTGTTTTTGCGTGTTTCGCCGCTCAGACTCTGATGTTTGGCAGTTTATTGCCGGCGGCGGTGAGGATAACGAAAAACCGATTGACACAGCCCTGCGCGAAATTAAGGAGGAAACCGGTGTTATAGCCGAGAAACTCACCGCGCTTAAAAGTATTGCTTTTGTTCCGGCGGAAGTTGTAGCGGAAAATATGCGAACGTATTGGGACAAAGATATTTTTGTAATTCCCGAATACAGCTTTGCCTTTGAGTGTATCGCCGACCCTGTCCTTTCGCGCGAACACAGCGAATATAAATGGCTGCCGTATAACGATGCACGAAAGCTGTTAAAATGGGATTCGAACAAAGTGGCAATGTATGAAATTATGTGCAGGTTGAAGAACTACGAATGACAGAAGAAAACATTTTTGACAACCAAACATTTTTTTCGGAATCAAAAATTGCGTCATAACAAGGCTAATTACAATTATTTAATAGAACAGCCGGCAATGAAAAAACTAATGCCCGATACAGCAGGTAAATCTGTTTTGGATTTGGACTGCGGATGCGGTCATAACTGTGTTGATTTTGTTCAGTACTTTTTTTAACTCTTAACGCAGAACAGCAGAATTTCGGAATTTATAATTGACGAAACGGCGGGGGATTTCTCCCTCGCCGCCAAGAACTTAATTCTTTATTCTTCTAAAAAACCGATTTCATTCATTATGTCGGATAATTTTTTCATCTGCTCATCATTAACGGAACATTTTTCAAGCGCTGCAAGAGCTTTATCCTTTAAGACTTTCTTACCAGCTAAATCATCATACATTTTTTCATAAAATTTTAGCGCTTGTTGATTTGTTGCTTCCCTACAGCGAACAATCTCGCCAATGGCTTTTGCTTTTTCCTGACCTACAATATCGCCTGGGTCAGATTTCGGCATTAGTGCAAGCTGCTCTAACGCACTATGAATATATTCTGTGTCATTTATTATCTGTTCTGTTTTATCAAGAACATATTTGATTGTTAATTTATCTTTAGCTTTTGTCGCGTTTGTGTTTGACATATCGTTGTCCTCCAATTTCAGATTCGGCGGACGCAGCAAGCATATTTTGTTTTCTCCTATATAATGCGCCCTGCCGCTTTTGACAAGACCTTTCGCCCTCTTAGGATAGGTCGTTTCGTATTTATTTCCTTTTTCATCTACTACTATAATGTTTTTTTCTATGGGTATCATCCCCTGTGTAAATGATGTAAAGCTGTTTTTTGTTATGGGTGCCATCCCCTTTTACAGGTAAATTATAGCATACTGTTTTATCAATTTCAATATTAGATATCAGAATTTAAATTCTAATATAATTTTTAAAAATTTTTGCAACATTTTGAGTTCTTTTTTAGTTTTACTATTAGAGGAGGGATTTTATGGAAACGGAAAATTTTGCCGCAGCTGCGTTTAGAAAATACTCCGATACGGTGTACCGCCTTGCCTTTGCAAGATTAAAAAACAGATCAGACGCGGACGACGTATTGCAGGAGGTTTTTCTCCGTTATTTGCGGCAGGGCAAACCGGCGGACAGCGGGGAGCATGAAAAGGCGCTGCTTATCCGGATAACTATTAACTGCACTAAAACCTTGCTCAGCGCAAATAAGCGCGGGCGAACCGAAGAGCTTTGCGAAAACATTCCCTGCCCGGAGAACCCGGAGCATAACGCGCTTGAAGCCGCGTTAAAGCTGCCGGAAAAGTATAGGACGGTTATACATCTGTACTATTACTGCGGTTATTCGGCAGAGGAAACAGCAATGCTTTTGGGGTGCAAGCCGTCAACCGTTCGGTCCCGACTCTTTCGTGCGCGCGAAAAACTGAAAAATGAACTCAAAGGAGCTGATTTTTAATGTTCAAAGACGATTATAACGCTCAGATGAATGAGATAGCACCCGATGAAGAAAAAAAATCAGAAATACTGAAAATGCTGAACGAAAATGCTGTTCAGAAGGTTACACCGCTTGAAAAAAAGGCAAAGATGCTTAAAACCCGCAATATCTGGCGTATGGGCTTTGCCGCCGCTGCTGCCGTTGCGGTAACTCTTTCGGTAATATTCGTTCCCGATTGGCGGCATACTCAGACAGTCGCCCCGTCCGGGCATACTGTAACCAAAGCGGAAAGCTATGCTGAAATTTATGAAAAAATTCAGGATATAACAACGGTCAAGGCAACTGCAAAATCCTCGGCAAGAGGCTTTATAACTTCGCTTTTCGGCGCGAAGGGCAGTAATTCGACGACTGACGGCGCTGCTGAAGATTATTATGACAGCTATGTTGATGAAGCTGCAGATGTGGGATTTACGAATGAAACTGCGTCCGAAAACACAAAAACTTCTGCCGGAGCGAGCAATTTGAACGATTCTGCGCAGAAATCCGATAACGACGATTATTCAAAAACAAATACGCAGGTCGAGGGAGTTGAAGAGGCGGATATCGTCAGAACCGACGGACGGTATATCTACGCTCTGCGCGAGGGTATGATATATGTAATACGTGCCGGAGCGGGTGTGCCGGAAAAGGTGTCCGTTATTGACCTTGAGTTGGGTCAGTATGCCTACTGCCACGATTTTTACCTTGCAAACGGAAAAGTAACCGCAGTTATTCAAAAGGACGACGAATCGGCGTATAGAAAAAAAACAGCGGTCTATGATTCTGCATACAGATACGGAGCCTCCGGGGCATCAACCGTTGCGAAATTTTATGATGTTTCCGATCCCGTAAGTCCTAAAAAAACCGGAGAAAGCTCTCAGAGCGGGGAATCGGTAAGCTCACGTATGATAGGCGACAGGCTGTACCTTATAAGCACATATTGGGTTTCCGGCAATACCGATAAGGATAAGCCCGAAACCTTTGTTCCGAGCGTTTCCTGCAGCGATAAAACCGAACCGGTACCGGCTGATAAGGTTTGCATATATACGGCGGAAAAGTATGACCCGATATATACGGTTGTCGGAATTTATGATTCTGCGGACGGTAAAATGCTTGATTCGCAGTCATTGCTCGGCGGCAGCAGCGAGGTATATTGCAGCGAGAAATCCCTGCTGACGACTGTTACGGACTATTCAAACGCCGAGTCAAAAACCGTTGTGTCCAGATTTTCGCTGAGCAGGGATGCTGTTAAATATGAAAATACCGCTGAAATCAACGGAGCGCTGTTAAATCAGTTTTCAATGGACGAATATAACGGATATTTCCGCTTTGTTACAACGGTAGATAAAAATGAGGAGTCAACTGTTTCCGGCAATTCCTCAACTACCTACACGCGCGTTACAAACAGAACCGATGTTTCGCTTATTATTCTCGATAATGCGCTCCAGCCTGTTTCAAGTCTTACCGACCTTGCTGAGGGCGAGAGGGTGTATTCTGTGCGGTTTATGGGCGATACGGCTTATTTTGTGACGTTCAGAGAAACCGATCCGCTGTTCAGCGTGGATTTATCTGACCCCAAAAAGCCGACGGTTTTGGGCAAGCTTAAAATACCCGGATTTTCAAATTATCTTTTCCCGTATGGCAGCGGCAAGCTGTTGGGCATAGGAATGGACGCTGACGAAAAAACCGGAAAGACCGATTGCCTGAAGCTTTCGATGTTCGATATTTCCGACCCTGCGAATGTTTCCGAAAACAATAAATACCTGATAAAGGATTACAGCTATTCCTCAGCGCTGTATAATCATAAGGCGAGCCTTGTAGACCCTCAGAAAAATCTGATCGGATTTACGGCTGATGGTAAAAATGACAGCGTTTATAAGCTGTTCAGATATGATAACGGCGAATTTGTGAATATCGCAAGCCTTGAGCTTAATGGCAACGATTATACGGATGAAATAAGAGGACTCTTTATCGGCGATGTTTTCTATCTTGTTGAGGGTAAACGCGTTAAAGCATACAGCCTTGACGGATTTACATTGCTGGGTGAACTGCTTTTCGTCGAGAATTAAGTAAATTAAAAGACTTCGGACAAAAAGAAAAAATTCTTTTGTCCGAAGTCTTCTTGCATAATATGGGCAAAAAAATACGCCGCTGATTAACAACAGCGGCGTATAATGATTTAATTAAGCACCGAACTTGGCAACATTGAGCTTAATTCCGGGACCCATCGTTGTAGCGATGGTGCAGGATTTAATATACTGACCCTTTGTTGCGGCAGGCTTTGCCTTAACAATGGCGCCCATAAGAGCGTCAAAGTTTTCCTGAAGCTTTTCAGCTCCGAAAGAAACCTTGCCGATGGGGCAGTGAATAATGTTGGTCTTATCAAGACGGTATTCAATCTTACCGGCCTTTGCCTCGGTAACAGCCTTGGCAACATCCGGAGTAACCGTTCCGGCCTTCGGTGTAGGCATAAGTCCGCGTGGACCGAGAACCTTACCGAGACGACCGACAACGCCCATCATATCGGGCGAAGCGATAACAACATCAAAATCCATCCAGTTTTCATTCTGGATTTTTGCAACCAGCTCTTCAGCGCCGACATAATCGGAGCCTGCTGCCGTTGCAGCGTCAGCCTTGTCGCCCTTTGCAAAAACAAGGGTACGTACAGTCTTACCTGTACCGTTCGGAAGAACAACGGCTCCGCGAACCTGCTGATCTGCGTGACGGGAATCAACGCCCAAACGAACGTGAATCTCTACTGTTTCATCAAATTTGGCTGTACCTGTTTTAACTGCAACAGCAACAGCCTCGTTGACATCGTAAAACTTACCGGCTTCGATAAGCTTTGCGCTGTCGTTATACTTTTTACCGTGTTTCATGGTTTACCTCCCAATAAGTGGTTAAATCGGAAATTTCCTCCCACGAGAGAGAATCAATCGACTACTTCAACGCCCATACTGCGCGCAGTACCGGCGATCATGCTCATTGCAGCCTCAATGCTTGCAGCGTTGAGATCCGGCATTTTTGTTTCGGCGATTTTCTTTACCTGCTCCTTCGTGATCTTGGCGACTTTTGTTTTATTCGGGGTTCCCGAAGCAGTTTCAATGCCGCAAGCCTTTTTGATAAGAACAGCGGCGGGCGGAGTCTTTGTTATAAAGCTGAACGAGCGATCCGCATAAACGGTGATAACAACCGGGATTATAAGACCGACGTCATTCTTTGTGCGCTCATTGAACTCCTTTGTAAACTGCATAATGTTTACGCCGTGCTGTCCGAGTGCAGGACCTACCGGGGGGGCAGGTGTTGCCTTACCCGCCGGAATTTGTAACTTAATGTAGCCTGTAATTTTCTGAGCCATTCATTAGCACCTCCATTATTCGTGGTAACCGGTTGGGGAGTTATCTCTCCAACCGTGGCGGAGCGGTCATATTCCGTTCCTCCCACCTTGGCGGCTTCTCAGCTTTCGCCCGGCTGCCGCCGCAGCCGTTTAACAGCATTTCTGCAAATTAAACAAATAAATTCAATCGGCAAGCGATACCTGGTCAAGCTCAAGCTCAACGGGGGTTTCCTTACCAAATGCCGAAAGAAGAATGCAAACCATATTGTTTGCGGTATCTATTGTACGAACAGTTCCGCTGTATCCCTTTAAAGGACCGCTTATAATCGTTACCTGATCGCCTTCGGCATATCCGACCTCGACGCTGTGCTTTTCTGCGTCATCAGCGCCGGCGATTCCTTCAACTCCGAGCGCCGCCACCTCCGCGTCGGTAAGCGGAACGGGCTTTGATGCGGGACCGACAAAGCCGGTGCAGCCGCGTATATTACGGACGACATACCAGCTGTCGTCTGTAACTATCATTTTGATAAGAACATATCCGGGGAAAATTTTGCGTTCGACCTCGCGCTTAACATCGTCCTTGATTTCAGTAACCGTTTCCGTAGGAATTTTGATATCGCATATCAAATCCTGCATACCGCGGCTCTCAACCATTGTGGCGAGATCGCTTGCAACCTTGTTTTCGTAACCGGAATAGGTATGAACGACATACCATTTTGCTTCGTTTTTGTCAGCCATACTCTACACCCTCCGAAATTATGATTACTTCAGAATAAGTTCGAGCAGCTTGCCGAGACCGAAGTCAAACAGCCAGATAACAACGCCGATAAGAATACACATAATCAAAACGATGACGGTATTTTTAACAACATCGCGCGGACCCGGCCAGACAATCTTTTTTACCTCGCTCTTATAATCGCGGAAGAAACGCACAATACGCTTGGGTATGGTGAGCTTCGCTCCCTTTGACTCCGCAACCTCTATTGCATCGTCGATAAGGAGATATGCAACGGCAAACGCCGTGAATACAAAAAGCGCGATAGCGGCAAGAAGCACAAATACCGTATAGTCGATGCTTGTAACATCCGGCAGGGGACGCTTATCAACGAAATAAGCAGGATTGCTTAAAGCGATAACAAGCATATAAACGGCGTCTATGATTCCTATGCCCGGTGCGAAATAGCGAAGCTTTTTCGATTTAAACGACAATACGCTGAAAACCAGCGAAATTGCGGTTAAAAGCAGGCAAAACAGAATATCCGAAGACTTAGCCATGGCATATTCCGTACCGTCTACCTTTACTTTGCCGCCGAAAGCAAGCTGAGCGCCGACGAGCTTGACCTCGTTTCCTCCGCTTACAATGGTTGCAAACTGCATAAAGAACAGTACGAGTGCGCCGAGACCGAATACGATTGCAAGAACCTGACAAATGCGATTGACAGTTTTCATTCGTGCGTCCTCCTACTTCGTTTCCTTATGAACGGTGTGCTTCCGGCAGAAACGGCAATACTTATTCATTTCCAGTCTGTCCGGATCGTTCTTCTTGTTTTTGGTTGTGTTGTAGTTGCGTTGCTTGCACTCGCTGCAAGCCAAAGTGATTTTAACTCTCATAACGGCACCTCCCGCTTTACGGAAATATTTTTTGCTTTTACTTCGCGCTGCGCGGTGCTAAACCGCGCCGACCGTAAAAGTAAACGCCTCCCTCGACGGCTATGCCTTGCCGCTCCGGAAATCCGGAAAGCACACAGCGGAAAGCAAAGCGCGGTGAACAGGTCTGATTTCCCGGCGCTGTGACAGCAGCAGAGGAACTTTTGCATTTTCGGAAAAACTCCAAAAAAAAAGACCTTTCAGAGGTAATACGATTATACCACATACCGGCTGAAAGGTCAAGCATTTTTTAACAATTATCTGTTATATTTGCAGGTTTGGGAAAATAATAACCGAAAAGCGATGTGAATTGCTGTTTTTCGGAAGTTTTGTCCGCAGCTTTCGCAGTTATTTAATGAATAACGGCAGACGCTCAAGGAAAATTATGTCATCACGCTCTGCGGCGTCGCCCTCCGCGAGGAATGCGCAGGCAGCAACCTCTTTTCCGCCTGCTTCGCTTACAAGCTCACGGACCGCTGAAAGGGATTCGCCTGTGCTGATAACATCATCGACAATAAGCACTTTTTTGCCGGCTATCAGCTTTGTTTCCGATTCTCCGAGGAACAGATGCTGCTCCTTTTGGGTGGTTATGGAGGTTACGCTGACATCCAGCGGATTTCTCATATAGACCTTCAGACCCTTTCTCGCTACGATATAGGGCTTTCCGGTCTGACGTGACATTTCATACGCAATCGGAATTGATTTTGCCTCCGGCGTTATGATAACGTCGAAATCGGGGAGCCGCTTTCTCAGCTCGGTGCAGCCGGCAACGGTAAGCTCAACGTCGCCGAAGATAATAAAAGCCGCAATGCTCAGATGGTCGTTTACCGGGAAAAGCTCAAGATTACGCTCCAGACCGGCAATTTTCATAGTATAATACTCTGACATATTTAATATCTCCGTTTCATAATTAAAAGGTATCGGATTGAGCCGCCGTTATCCCGGAGGCCAGCCGAGGTTGCGACCGCCGAGCATATGGAAATGCAGGTGACCGACGGTCTGACCGCCCTGCTCGCCGCTGTTTGTAACAATTCTGAAGCCGAGACTCAGATTTTCCTGTTTTGCGATTTTTGCAGCCGCCTCAAAAATTTTAGCCGCAAGAAAGCTGTTTTCCGGGGTTATATCCGCCGCAGAGCAAATGTGAGTCTTAGGAACTATTACCGCGTGAAACGGCGCCTGCGGGTCGATATCCGCAAAGGCGTAAACCGAGTCATCCTCATAAATTTTCTTCGACGGAATTTCTCCGGCGATTATTTTGCAGAATAAACAGTCGTTCATATTCTCCTCCGTTCAGTCAAGCTGGGCTTTGACGATTTCCGCTGTCTTTCCGAGGGCATCGCCGATTTTTCCGATGTCCTTGCCTCCCGCCATGGCGCTGTCCGGCTTTCCGCCGCCGTTTCCTCCGGTTATCTTCGCTATTTCGCGGACTAAATTACCGGCGTGAACCCCGGCGGCAACCGCTTCTTTGCCGCAGCAGGCGCAGAATGTCAGCTTTTCTCCGTTGACAGCGGCAAAAACGGCAACCGCGTTCGGATTGTCGGCTTTAACCGAGTCGCTTACACGTCTCAGCTCGTCCGGCTGCATACCGTCAAAACGGGCTGTGGCTACCCTGAGCGAGCCGACATTTACGGCGGATGACATTACATCCCCGGTTTTACCGGCGGCGAGCTGATCCTCAGCCTTTTGCAGCTTGCGCGCGCTTTCCTTTAACTGAGCGGTCAGCTGAACTGCCTTTGAAACAATGTCTTCCGCTCCGCTTGCCTTGAGTACTGCGGCGGCATCGGCATTTATTTGCTCGGTTCTGCGCAGCAGGGAAAGGGTGTTAAGTCCCGTCAGCGCCTCAATACGCCGAACTCCGGCAGCAACTCCGTTTTCTGATATTATACGGAAAAGTCCGAGCTTTCCGGTATTGTCAATATGAGTTCCTCCGCAGAATTCAACCGAATAATCCGCAACCGAAACAACTCTTACAACGGCACCGTATTTTTCTCCGAACAGAGCCATTGCACCGAGCTTTTTAGCTTCTTCAATAGGCATTTCGCGGCTCTCAACCGGCAGCGCCGAAAGAATAATACCGTTTACGTAATCCTCAACCGCCGTTATTTCTTCGCCCGTGAGCGCAGAAAAATGAGTAAAGTCAAATCTGACGGTTTTTTCGTTCACCAGCTGACCCGCCTGCTCAACGTGAGTGCCGAGAACCTTTCGCAGACCTGCCTGCAGCAAATGCGCGGCGGTGTGGTTGCGGCGTATAGCCTCACGCCTTTCGACATCATATACCGTCGAAACCTTGTCTCCTACCGAAATGCTGCCGGACTTTAATCTTCCGCTGTGCATAAAAACTCCGCCCGGAGTCTTCTTGGTATCGGATACCTCAAATCCGGCTGTATCGCTCTTTAAAACACCTGTATCGCCGACCTGACCGCCGCTTTCGGCATAAAATACGGTTTTATCAAGAACGATAACCGCGTTTGTATCGGAATCAAGGGTTTTGATATGCTCGCCGCCGGCAACGATATCGAGAACAACGGCATCGGTTTGCGTATCGGTGTATCCGAGGAAATCGGTTTTCGGTATGCTTTCAAATGCAATACCGTCGCTTTTCCAGCTTTCCGCGTCAGCCGCTTTGCGGGATGAACGTGCAAGCTCGCGCTGCTGCTCCATACATTTTTTAAAGGTGTCCTCATCAAGCGTCATACCCTTTTCGGCAAGAATATCGCGCGTAAGGTCAACCGGGAATCCGTAGGTGTCGTAAAGCCTGAAAGCGTCCTCCCCGGAGAGAGTGCCGCCGTTTTTCATAAGCTCGCCGAGCATGGAAAGCCCCTGGTCGATGGTTTTCGCAAAGCTTGCTTCCTCATTTGCAATAACCTTTTTAATCATATCCTGCTTTTCAACAAGCTCCGGATACGCTCCGCCGTTTTCCTTTATAACCGCGTCGCAAAGCTCGGTCAGGAACGGACGGTTAATGCCTAAAAGCTTGCCGTGGCGTGCGGCGCGGCGGATAAGGCGGCGCAGAACATAGCCTCTGCCCTCGTTTGAAGGAATAATACCGTCGCTTATCATAAAGGTTGAGGCGCGGGCATGGTCGGTTATTGCACGTATCGAAATATCGGTGTCTCCGCCCTTGCCGTATTCCTTTCCGGAAATTTCGCATACCCGGTTCAGAATGTTGCGTATCGTATCGACCTCAAACATATTATCAACGTTCTGCATAACGCATGCAAGACGTTCAAGACCCATTCCGGTGTCGATGTTTTTGTGCTCAAGCTCGGTATATGTGCCGTCTCCCATATTATTGAACTGAGAGAAAACGTTGTTCCATATTTCCATATAGCGGTCGCAGTCGCAGCCCGGCTTGCAGTCGGGACTGCCGCAGCCGTATTTCTCGCCGCGGTCGAAATAAATTTCGCTGCACGGTCCGCACGGACCCGTTCCGTGCTCCCAGAAATTGTCCTCCTTGCCGAGACGGACAATATGCTCCTCGGGAACGCCTATTTTATCGCGCCATATCGCGTATGCCTCGTCGTCGTCCTCGTAAACCGACGGCCAAAGCAGATTTTCCGGAATTTCAAGAACCTCGGTTAAAAATTCCCATGCCCACGGAATAGCCTGTTCTTTAAAGTAATCCCCGAAGGAAAAGTTTCCGAGCATTTCAAAATATGTGCCGTGACGTGCGGTATGACCGACGCGCTCAAGGTCGGGCGTGCGTATACATTTCTGACAGGTTGTAACCCTGTTCCTCGGAGGAGTTACCTCACCGGTGAAATATTTTTTCATAGGCGCCATACCGGAGTTAATCAGCAGCAGGGATTTATCGTTGTTCGGAACAAGCGAAAAGCTCGGCAGACGCAGATGCCCCTTTGATTCAAAGAAAGAAAGATATTTTTCTCTCAGGTCGTTAAGCGAGGTCCATTCCATACTTATAACATCCTTTTATAAAAGATAAAAACACATTTAAATATTATAGTACTAAAGAAAAAATTTGTCAACCAAAAAGCGGTTTAAGCGACAAAAAGGCTTGTACCGCACTTAAAATGCCGATTATATGACAATAACCGTAATTGACAAACAAACGCGGGTAGTGTAAAATAATATCAATAAGGGGGAATTGATGTGCGGAGTCCGCAAAGGTCGCTGAGACTTTCGATTATCATTACGGATATATTTATAGGCTTGCTTATTGTCGGAGCGATAGCTCTGCCCTGGCTCGTTACATGGTATGTTGAGTTTAAGCACCGCGCACCGTCTCTGCCGGCAACCGTTATGCTGACCTGCTATCCCTGCGCGCCGTTTGCGATGACTGTTCTGATACTTCTGCGGCGGGTTTTAAAGGATATTGAACGCGGTTCTGTTTTCACAGCTCTGAACGCCTCCCGGCTCAAAACCGTCTCCGTCTGCTGCTTTGCGGTTACGGCGGTAATGCTTTTCTCCGGCAGATTTTATCTTCCGTTTTATGTCTGCGCGATTTGTACCGCCTTTATAGGACTTATTCTCCGCGTTATGCGGGATATTATTTTAAATAAAACCGAACGGGAAGAAACGGCGGAGGAAATTTCGGAGTGAAAAAAGTGCAGAAACGCGTTGCCGCAATACATGATATATCCTGCTTCGGAAAATGTTCGCTTACGGCGGCGCTGCCGATTATTTCGGCAGCCGGAATAGAAACCGCAGTTATACCGACGGCTGTTCTTTCAACCCATACCGGCGGCTTTTCGGGGTATACGTTCCGGGATCTGACCGACGATATTCTGCCGATAGCACGGCATTGGAAGCAATGCGGAATAACCGTTGACGCGGTTTATACCGGTTATCTCGGATCAAGCAGGCAGACCGAGCTTGTCTTGCAGGCAATAGAGCTTATTAAAAAATCGAATACGCTTGTTATCGTCGACCCGGTTATGGCGGACGACGGCAGACTGTACGGCGGATTTTCTCCGGACTTTCCGCTGCATATGCGTTCTCTCTGCGAGAGAGCCGATATAATAACCCCGAATATAACCGAAGCCGCGCTGCTGCTCGGACTTGAATTTATGTCTCCGCCGCATACAGAAAAATATATCGGGCGGCTTTTAAAGGGACTTTATGCGCTGACAGGCAGCAGAATAGTTCTTACTGGCGTCAGCTTTAACAGACAGCGGATAGGGGTTGCCTGCTTTGACGGAGAAAAAACCGAATACGTCTTTTCGGAGCATATAGACGCCGCCTATCCCGGTGCCGGCGACGCCTTTGCCAGCGCGCTGGTTGCCGCGCTGATGAACGGGAAATCTCTTTATGCGGCGTCGGCAATAGCGGTTAATTTTATCTGCGATGCCATTCGGCTGACTCAAAAAAGGTATCCGGATATGAAATATTCGGTGGCGTTTGAGGAAGCTTTGCCGGAGCTTATAAAAATTCTGGAACCGGAAACACTTATATAGAGCCGTCTTAAAAGCTTTTTAATGGAAAGGGGCAAAACGCTTATGAATATTCTTCATATGAAATATGCCGTCGAGGTTGCCCGCGCAGGCTCGATAAATAAAGCTGCCGAAACGCTGATTATTGCTCAGCCTAACCTTAGCCGGGCTATAAAGGAGCTTGAAAGTGACCTCGGAATAACGATATTCGACCGCTCCGCAAAGGGAATGGTAACAACTCCTGAGGGCGAGCAGTTTTTAAGGTATGCCGAAAATATACTCAAGCAGATAAACGCCGTTGAAAAGCTGTATAAGGACGGTACGCCGGTCAAGCAGCGCTTTTCAATATCCGTTCCGAGAGCCAGCTATATTTCGGACGCTTTCGCCCGGTTTTCAAGTCTGCTTTCAAAAGAACCGGCGGAGCTGTTTTATAAGGAAACAAATTCACTCAGAGCGGTTAACAACATTCTACATTCCGATTATAAACTGGGAATTATAAGATACGCCGAAAACTATGACCGTTATTTTAAGGAGATGCTTGAGGAAAAGGGACTTGCTTATGAAATGATAACCCGTTTCAGCTATGTTTTGGTAGTGAGTAGCCAAAGTCCGCTTGCAAAGGAGACAAATATATCTCACGATAAGCTTTCGGAGTATATTGAAATAGCTCACGCCGATCCGTTCGTTCCGTCAATCCCCATGGCGCAGCTAAAGAAAGAGGAGCTGAGCGGGGATATACCGCGCCGTATTTTCGTTTTTGAAAGAGCGAGCCAGTTCGAGCTGTTATCTCAAAATCCGGAAACATTTATGTGGGTTTCTCCGGTTCCGCAGCCATTGCTCGAAAAATACGGCCTTGTTCAGCTTAAGGATAATAACAGCGGAAAATTTTATAAGGATGTTCTTATATATCGCAAAGATTACCGGCTTTCAAAGCTTGATAAGCAGTTTATCACCGAGCTTTGCGCCTCAAAGCGCCGATACTTCACCGATACGTTAGAAAAGCAGGCAGTATATTAGTATTTTTTATTCGATATGCAATATATCGATATTTATATTACCGATATATGCAATTAACTATTTACAAACGGGAAGAAGTGTGTTAAAATAATAACAATCAAAGACGACGGGAGGGAAACTGAGTGAAACAGCAGACTGTGCCGCGGGCGACTCTCGGCAGGCTGCCCGAATATCTGCAATATCTGAAATCCTTGGATAAAGAGGTTGAAAACGTATCGTCGACAACCATTGCCAAGGCTTTGGAGCTGGGCGATGTTCAGGTAAGAAAGGACCTGAGCGCCGTTTGCAGTACCGGCAGACCGAAAATCGGCTTTTGCGTTCCGGAGCTTATAGGCTGTCTTGAGGAGGCTCTCGGCAGCGGAAAGCGCAGCCGGGCGGTGCTTGTCGGAGCAGGAAAGCTCGGAATGGCTCTTTTGGGCTATGATGAGTTTGAAAGCTACGGAATAAGCATTGAGGCGGCGTTTGACAGCGATTCCGGAAAGCTCGGAGAGAGCGCGTCCGGAAAGCCGGTGCTTCCTATGGAGCAGCTTGAGGAATACTGCCTTAAAAACAGTATCAGGATAGGAATTATAGCCGTTCCGCTTGCTGCGGCTCAGATTTCCTGCAACGCACTTTGCAAGGCGGGAGTTTCCGCTATATGGAGCTTTGCTCCGGGGCATTTATCCGTGCCGCTGGGGGTTGCTTTAAAGCAGGAAAACCTTGCGCTTTCTCTCGCTCATCTTAATATGCAAATCAATAACTCAACACAGGAGGATAATTATGAAAAAGAAAACCTATGAAGTAGTAGACGGCGTTGAAAAGCTGGAAGCCGCCCTTGAAAGGGTGCGCGCGGCGCAGAAAATTTATGCCGGCTTTACGCAGGAGCAGGTGGACAAAATATTCCTTGCCGCCGCTACCGCTGCGGATAAAGCGCGTATTCCGCTCGCAAAGCTTGCCGTTGAGGAAACGGGTATGGGCATAGTTGAGGATAAGGTGATTAAGAACCACTTTGCCTCCGAATATATTTATAATGCTTACCGCACAACCAAAACCTGCGGTGTTATTGAAGAGGATAAGGAGTTCGGTATTCAGAAAATAGCCGAGCCGATAGGCGTTGTAGCAGCGGTTATTCCTACGACTAACCCGACGTCTACCGCAATCTTCAAAACCCTGCTTTGCTTAAAAACGCGCAACGGTATTATCATAAGCCCGCATCCGCGCGCAAAGAAATCCACCATTGAAGCGGCTAAGGTTGTTTTGGAGGCGGCTGTTGCGGCAGGCGCTCCGGAGGACATTATCTCCTGGATAGATGTTCCGAGCCTTGATATGACAAACCTTGTTATGAAAGAGGCGGATATAATTCTTGCAACCGGCGGTCCCGGAATGGTTAAGGCGGCTTACTCCTCAGGTAAACCAGCGCTCGGTGTCGGCGCGGGAAACACTCCTGCGATTATCGATGATACCGCAGATATTCTCCTTGCAGTAAACTCTATAATTCATTCAAAAACCTTTGATAACGGTATGATATGCGCGTCCGAGCAGTCGGTTATAGTTCTGGACGGCGTTTATGACGCGGTTAAGACCGAGTTTGCCGCGCGCGGCTGCTATTTCCTCAGCCCTGAGGAAACCGAGAAGGTCCGCAAGACAATTATTATCAACGGTGCTCTCAACGCAAAGATAGTCGGTCAGAAGCCGGTTACCATTGCCGCTCTTGCCGGAGTTACTGTGCCTGAGGGTACGAAAATTCTTATCGGCGAGGTTGAAAGCGTTGATATAAGCGAAGAATTTGCTCATGAAAAGCTTTCCCCGGTTCTCGCAATGTACCGCGCAAAAGATATTGACGACGCATTTTCAAAGGCGGAGCACCTTATTGCCGACGGCGGCTACGGTCATACCTCCTCAATATATCTCGACGAAGTAAACGAAAAGGAGAAGCTTGCCGAATTTGCCGCAAGAATGAAAACCTGCCGTATACTCGTCAACAGCCCGTCCTCGCACGGCGGTCTCGGCGACCTCTACAACTTCAAGCTCACTCCGAGCCTTACCCTCGGCTGCGGCTCCTGGGGCGGAAACTCGGTTTCGGAAAACGTCAGCGTAAAGCATCTGCTTAATATAAAAACTGTTGCTGTTAGGAGAGAGAATATGCTTTGGTTCAGAACGCCGCAAAAGGTCTATATAAAGAAAGGCTGCCTGCCTGTTGCTCTTGACGAGCTGCATACGGTTATGGGCAAGAAAAAGGCGTTTATCGTTACCGACAGCTTCCTTTATCATAACGGATATACAAAGACTATAACGAATAAGCTTGACGAGCTCGGTATCCAGCATACAACATTCTTTGACGTTGCTCCCGACCCGACGCTTGCCTGCGCAAAGGCGGGCGCCGAGCAGATGCGCTCCTTTGAGCCGGATGTAATTATCGCTCTCGGAGGCGGCTCTGCTATGGACGCCGCAAAGATAATGTGGGTTCTCTATGAGCATCCGGAAGCCGACTTTATGGATATGGCGATGCGCTTTATCGATATCCGCAAGAGAATTTATACATTCCCGAAAATGGGCGAAAAGGCGTATTTCATCGCTGTTCCGACATCTGCCGGAACCGGCTCTGAGGTAACTCCGTTCGCAGTTATTACCGATGAAAAGACCGGCGTTAAATATCCGCTTGCAGACTATGAGCTGCTGCCAAATATGGCTATTGTTGACGCTGACCTGCATATGTCCGCTCCTAAGGGTCTTACCGCCGCTTCGGGAATAGACGCTGTTTCGCACGCTCTTGAAGCATATGCTTCCATGATGGCAACCGATTATACCGACGGGCTTGCTCTGCGTGCTTTAAAGGTTATATTTGAATATCTCCCCCGCGCATACGACAACGGTCCGAATGACCCGGTTGCCCGCGAAAAGATGGCGAATGCCGCAACAATGGCAGGTATGGCTTTCGCAAATGCGTTCCTCGGCGTATGCCACTCAATGGCGCATAAGCTCGGCGCATTCCACCATCTGCCGCACGGCGTTGCCAACGCCCTTATGCTTGAGGAGGTTCTGCGCTTTAATGCCGCTGAGGCTCCCGCTAAAATGGGAACCTTCCCGCAGTATGACCATCCGCATACCCTTGCGCGCTATGCTGAGGTTGCCGATTATCTGAGACTCGGCGGAAATACGGATGAAGAAAAGCTTGAAAACCTCATTAAAGCTGTCAACGCTCTCAAGGAGCGTATCGGAATCAAACCGACTATCCGCGACTATGTTCCGGATGAAAAGGACTTCCTTGCAAGACTTGACGATATGACCGAGCAGGCATTTGACGACCAATGCACCGCAGCCAACCCGCGTTATCCGCTTATGAGCGAGATACGTCAGATGTATCTCAACGCATATTACGGCGGAAAGCATTTCACCGAGCCGGCTATGCCGGACGCAGACCCGCTTGCGGCAAATGTTAAGCCGGACGCTGTTAAAACCGTATACCGCAAATCACGCAAGGCTAAATAAGAGGAGGAAAAGCTAATGAAACTTGACAGAGTTATCGCAGTCAGAAACACCAAGACCGTCTACCGCGACGGCAACAGCTGCATTAAGGTGTTCAACGCGGGATATTCCAAGGCGGACGTTCTCAACGAGGCGCTTAATCAGGCGAGAATTGAGGAAACGGGACTTAATATTCCGAAAATACTTGAGGTTACAATGATAGACGGAAAATGGGCTATCATATCGGAGTTTATAGAGGGTAAGACCTTAGCTCAGCTTATGGAGGAGGACCCGGACAATAAGAAGAAATATCTCGAAAGACTTGTAGATATTCAGCTTGAAGTTCAGTCCAAGACCTGCCCGCTGCTCAATAAGCTCAAGGATAAGATGAACAGAAAGATAAGCCAGTCCGATCTTGACGCTACAACCCGTTACGACCTGCATACCCGCCTTGAGGGAATGCCGAAGCACAATAAGGTATGCCACGGCGATTTCAATCCCTCGAATATCATCATTACTCCTGACGACAAGGCGTATATCATAGACTGGTCACACGCAACTCAGGGCAACGCCTCTGCCGACGCCGCGCGTACCTATCTGCTTTTCTGGCTCAACGGCGATATTGACGGCGCTAAGGAATATTTGGATCTTTTCTGCCGCAAGAGCAATACAGCGAAGCAGTATGTCCAGAAATGGATGCCGATTGTAGCGGCATCGCAGTCGGTAAAGGGCAACGCCGAAGAACGCGAATTCCTCCTTTCATGGGTTGACGTTGTTGATTACGAATAATCAGGTAAGCCACTAAAAAACACATAATTTAAACGAAGCAAAGCGCGGTGAACTATGCCGTCGCTTTGCTTCCTGATAAAAGGAGTTATTACTTATGAAAATAACGGTTTGTATCGGCAGCTCATGCCATATAAAAGGCTCGCGTCAGGTTGTCGAGGAATTGCAGCGCCTTATTTCCGATAATAACCTCGGCGATAAAATAGAGCTTGCAGGAACCTTCTGTATGGGCCGCTGCCAGGAGGGAGTCTGCGTTACTCTCAATGATGAGTTTTTCTCGGTTTCTCCTGAAACAACAAAGGAATTTTTCGAGACAAACGTTCTTTCCAAAATTTAAATTCCGAAATAAAGAGGTATAAGGTCTATGCCGGACTGTCTGAGACTGAAAAAATCAAACTGTAAAAACTGCTATAAGTGTATTCGCCATTGTCCTGTTAAATCAATCCGCTTTTCGGGCAACCAGGCTCATATAATCGGAAACGAATGTATTCTTTGCGGACAGTGCTTTGTTGTCTGCCCGCAAAACGCAAAGGAAATAGTGGACGAAACCGAAAAGGTTAAGGTTATGCTTCAGGGAGCCGAGCCGGTATATGTAAGCCTTGCTCCGTCGTTTATCGCAAATTATGACGGCGTAGGGATTTCCGCTATGCGCGAGGCGCTTAAAAAACTTGGCTTTGCCGGTGTTGAGGAAACTGCCGTAGGAGCAACAATCGTAAAGAACGAATACGAAAGAATTTTAAGAGAAGAAAAGCGGGATGTTGTTATATCCTCCTGCTGCCATTCGGTTAATCTCCTTATTCAGAAGTATTTCCCGTCGGAAATTTCAATGCTTGCCGATGTTCTTTCTCCTATGCAGGCTCATTGCTCGGATATAAAGAAGCGTTTTCCAGATGCTAAAACCGTTTTTATCGGTCCTTGCCTCGCCAAGAAGGACGAGGCGGAGCATTATGCCGGAATTTGCGACGCTGTTTTGACCTTTGAGGAGCTTTCGGCATGGCTTGAGGAGGAAAAAATCGAGCTGCGGCAGGAAATTGATTCTAATGAGCAAAGCCGCGCGAGATTTTTCCCGACAACCGGCGGAATTTTGAAAACAATGCAAAGAAACGAGCCGGGTTACAGCTATCTTGCAATAGACGGAATTGAAAACTGCATAGCCGCGCTGAGGGATATAGAAAGCGGAAAAATACATAAATGCTTTGTTGAAATGTCCGCCTGCGCCGGCAGCTGCATCGGCGGTCCGGTTATGGAAAAATACCACCGCGCTCCCGTTAAGGACTATATGGCGGTCGCGCAATACGCCGGCAGCCGGGATTTCAATGTCCGGCAGCCCGATATGGTAGAGCTTAAAAAACAGTTTGAGCCCATTGAGCGCAGAAGTCAGCTGCCGAGCGATTCGGAAATTTCTGATATTCTCCGCCAGATGGGAAAATTCAAGCCGTCGGACGAGCTGAACTGCGGCTCCTGCGGCTATGACACCTGCCGCGAAAAGGCGGTTGCCATTTATCAGGGCAAGGCGGAAATTTCAATGTGTCTGCCGTATCTCAAGGATAAAGCGGAAAGCTTTTCCGATACGATAGTTAAAAACACGCCCAACGCGCTAATTGTTCTCAATGAAAAGTTAGAGGTTCAGCAAATAAACAACGCCGCAAGGAAAATGATGAATATTCGTTCCGCGTCCGACGTTATGGGCGAGCCGGTTATCCGTATTCTCGACCCATCTCTGTTTTTGGACGTTCTCAACAGCGGAAAGGCAATTCAGAATCAGCGCGCGTATCTTGCCGAATATAAGCGTTATGTCGAGCAAACGGTCGTATATGATAAGGATTACCGTCTGCTTATTGCGATTATGCGCGATATAACCGACGAGGAAAATGCCCGCGAGCGCAAGGAGAGCATCAGTCAGCAGACCGTGGAAATAGCCGACCGCGTTGTTGATAAGCAGATGCGTATTGTTCAGGAAATAGCCTCGCTGCTCGGAGAAACGGCGGCTGAAACCAAAATTGCTCTGACAAAGCTCAAGGAGTCTATATCAGATGAATGATTTATGCGCGGATATCGGCTATAAAAGTATAAATCACGACGGCGAGCAGCTTTGCGGTGATCATGTTGACATTGTTGAGCAGGACGAAAGCTCAACGGTTATTGTTTTGGCGGACGGTCTCGGAAGCGGTGTAAAGGCGAGTATTCTCTCAACGCTCACCTCAAAGATAATTTCAACCATGATGGCGCAGGGACTTCCTCTTGAGGAATGTGTTGCAACGATAGCGGCAACCCTGCCGGTGTGTTCGGTTCGGGGCGTCGCGTATTCAACCTTTACTATAATACATCTCCGTAACAATGAAACGGCGGAGGTTATTCAGTACGATAACCCTCAGGTCATACTTTTGCGGGACGGGGCAAATTACGATTATCCGAGAGAGGAAATGAATATCGGCGGCAAAAAGATATACCGCTCGGTAATAAGACTTCGCGAAAACGATATTTTTATCGCTATGAGCGACGGCTGTCCTCACGCGGGAATAGGAATTGCCTATAATTTCGGCTGGAAGCGCGAGGATATTATAAGCTTTATGGAGGCTCTTGCGCCTGTCGGGTATACGGCTAAAACCCTTTCAACGATACTCGTGGACGAATGTAATAAGCTGTACGGCGAAAAGCCCGGAGACGACGCTACCGCCTGCATAGTCCGCATAAGAAAGCGCGAACCGATGAATTTGCTGTTCGGTCCTCCGTCAAACAGGGACGACTGCGACAGGATGATGTCCCTGTTCTTCTCAAAGGCAGGAAAGCATATTGTATGCGGCGGAACAACATCTTCCATTGCCGCAAAGTATCTTCATAAGCCGCTTAAAGCAAGCCTCAATTTTGAACGCTCGGATATTCCGCCGATTGCGGAAATAGAGGGTGTTGACCTTGTTACGGAGGGTGTTATAACCATAAACAGGGTTTTGGAATATGCTAAGGATTACCTCAGCGGAAACGAGGCATACGAGCAATGGAGCTTCCACCGCGACGGCGCTTCGCTCATCTGCCAGCTGTTGTTTGAGGAGGCTACCGATATTAACTTTTTTGTCGGCAGAGCTGTCAACCCTGCCCATCAGAACCCGGATCTTCCGATAAACTTCAACATTAAGATGAATCTTGTTAAGGAATTGAGCGAGTGTCTTAAAAAAATGGGCAAGCGGATAAAAGTAAGCTACTTTTAAATGGAGAATGATAAATGAGAAAATTTGATACTAAGGTTCAGCACCTTAAATATAAAGTACTTCGCGAGGTTGCAAAGCAGGCTTGGAACGATACACTCCTCGAAAACATACTGGATATTCCGAAAATGATTGTTCCGGGAAACGAGCCGACAATGCGCTGCTGCGTTTATAAGGAGCGCGCAATTTTGGCGGAACGCGTTAAATTAGCTATGGGCGGAGAGACCGAAAGCCAAAATGTTATTCAGGTTATCGATATCGCCTGCGATGAATGTCCGGTCGGGGGATACGAGGTAACAAACGCCTGCCGCGGCTGTCTCGCCCACCGCTGCGAGGACGTTTGCCGCAGAGGGGCGATAAGCTTTGACCGCGACCATGTTGCACATATCGATAAGTCGAAATGCGTTGAATGCGGAGCTTGCGCAAAGGTTTGTCCTTATACCGCGATAGTCAGCAGAAAACGTCCATGCCAGAACGCCTGCAAGATAAAGGCAATTTCAATGAACGAGAACAAGGCGGCAAAAATTGACGATGAAAAATGCACCTCCTGCGGAGCCTGCGTTTATCAATGCCCGTTCGGCGCAATAACAGACCGTTCATATATATTGAACGTTATTGACTTGCTTAAAAAAAGCGCAGCCGACCCAAAAATGAAGCTTTATGCCGTTGTCGCGCCGTCCATTTCGAGCCAGTTCAAATATGCCCGGCTCGGTCAGGTTATAACCGGGCTCAAGGAACTCGGATTTCATACGGTTGTCGAGGCTGCTCTCGGAGCGGATATGGTAGCTCAGGCGGAGTCTAAGGAGCTTGCGGAAAAGGGATTTTTAACCAGCTCATGCTGCCCGGCATTTGTTAAATATGTTAAATCGGCATTCCCGGATTTAGTTCCGTTTATTTCGCATAACCTTTCTCCTATGGCGGCTATCGCGAAGTATATTAAGGATACTACGCCGGGAGCCAAAATAGTCTTTATCGGTCCATGCACGGCGAAAAAGGCTGAGGCGCAGCTTGAAACGGTAAAGCCTTATATAGACGCTGTTCTGACCTTTGAGGAATTGCAGGCTTTGTTCGACAGCCGCGACCTTGATATAACCTCTCTTGAGGAGGGTATTTTGGATAACGCTTCCTATTTCGGCAGAATTTTTGCCCGCAGCGGCGGACTTTCCGACGCTGTTGCCGAGGGACTGAAGGAACAGAATATCGATTTCGACCTAAAGGCTGTTTCCTGCGACGGTATTGAGCAATGCCGTATGGCTCTGCTCAAAAAGAGCAAAAATGTTCTCGACGGCAACTTTATAGAGGGTATGGCTTGTATCGGGGGTTGCATAGGCGGCGCCGGCTGCCTGACCCACGGCGAGAAGAATAAAGCCGAGGTTGACAAATACGGTATGGAGGCTCACGAAAAGACCATTTCGGATGCCGTTTCGGTTTTAAAATAGACATTATATAATAAAGTAAAAATGCGCTCCGTCGAGGAGCGCATTTTTTGTTGACAGAAAGGATGATTTTATATATGACCCAAAAAGAATTTATGAGCGGGAGCGAGCTTCGCCAATACCTGCACATCTCCACGCGGAAAATGAAATATCTGATGGATAACAACTATATCCCGCACGAAAACACGGGACACACGACCCATAAATATCGGGTGCGGACAGAGGATACGGTGCGGTTCAAAGCCCGCATGGATACCGAGCCGGGATTTTTATCGGAACTAAGCGGGATGTTCTCCAACCGCACCGAATGGCATCCGCTCCCGATGTTTGAAGCCACGCCGGAAAACTGCGAAGCCTTTCGGCGGTGGCTCGATTCGCAGTGGGCAGAGCTGCCGGAGGCTCTGCCCGCGCAGACGGCGGCGGAACTTGTCGGCCACAGCCCGCAGCGCATCCACGAATGGATACGGGAAGAAACCTTAACCGGCATCAAGCTCGGCACCATACAGTACTGCGCCAAAGCGGAATTCGTAAACTTTATGGCATCACCGCAAAGGTTAGCACCCCCGCGCACGGAAAAATATAAAGAACTGATTTGGGAATTTAAATACATACAGCGCCGTGAGCGTGAGAACGAACAGCGGCGGCAGAAAAGGAAAACGATGAAAGAGAGTACATAATTTATGCCTCACCGGAAACGGTGGGGCAGCATTTTTTTGTTTCTGACGAATTGAATTAAGAGAGGAACGGAACAAAGATTCCCTTATTTTACACCGTGTTTTAAGGGAAACGCAATGGAAATAAGGGAAAGCCTTTATTGGGGTGGGTTTTTGCAGTGTCAAAGCCGTAGCTCCGAACCTTTTGAATGAGGTGCGGGGCTGCGTTGCTCTTTATAACGATTTTTTAATCGTCCTCATCTTCATCTTCCCATGACGAAATAATGTGAAGTTCTCCGCTGTCCATGTCCATAGCCATATTATCGCCCATGCGCATCAGCATATTGCCGTCGGAGTCGATAGCCATATTATCGGAAACGGTATACGCAAAATTGCCGTCGTCATAATCGAAGAAATGCTTACTCATAGATTTGCCTCCTTAATCTTCAATAATCTCGTATTCCACACGGGAGCCTTTTACTCTACGTGCGTGGTAATGGGCGCCGTTCGCTTTCCAGTGCGGGAAGTGATCTGCTTTTTCCTCGTTGGTATCACGATGGCAAATGATGATGTTTTCGAGGACGTCGCAGCCGCCGATGGAAAGCGGACGGATGTGGTCGAGCGTTGGGTGATAAGCACTGCGCGGATTTCCGCAGGCGGACTTTTTCATCAGCCGTCCGGTATAATCGTACGCCTCCTGCTTCGCACCGAAAACACGGTTCCACACGTCAATGGTCTTATACTTTGACATTTTGAGTACCTCCTTTCAATGATTCTGCCTATATTATAGTGAACCGCTGAAAGGAATGGCAGGGTACAATTGTACCCCCCGGCAAAGTTAGAATAAGTCGGTTATATTCCGTCCTGTTTTTTCGGCTATTAAAATGATATTTTCAAACTTTGGACATCTGAATTTCTTACTGTTAATGTTTTTTCTCCAAGATTCAATGGCAGACACACCGAGATTTAATTTCTCTGCGGCTTTGTTAATGTTTTCAAAACTACCAAGAATAACATGGTAGCATTGATGAGCCACGGCTTCTTTATCGCATTTTTGATATCGTTCTAAAAGCTCCTGCAAGTCAAATATATCTCCTCCGGTGACTTGCTTCAGAGCATCGTATTTGTCTTCCTGCGTGACGGTTGTACCAACATCCGTCATCGCAACAAAGTGCACGCTTTTCCAATCGCTTAGAATAAGATATGGGCTGTGCGTTGAGTAAATTACTTTGATGCCTCGGCTTTCAAGTTCAAGCAGCTCTTTCAGAACCTCTTTTTGCGCAAGGGGATGAAGCATGGCGGCAGGTTCGTCAATAATAAACAGGTCGCCGTTTTCGAGCGTATTCTTCATAAAATAGTAAGTAAAATACCACCGTCTGCCGGCGCTTGTCGAATTCAGATCAACAATTTCGCCGCTTTTTTCGTGCAGCAGTATTGCCGGGATTTTCCCGTCGGACTGTTCAACCGCAATACGCTCATACATGCCGTTTTCAAATTCGGGCATGGTTGTATTGAGGTATTCCTCGAATTCTTTCAATGCAGCTTCGGACAGAGAAAAATCTTTATTCTCGCTGACCTGTTTTTGAATTTCATCTTTATCGGGACCGGAATAAACTCGGTTTAGATATGTTTGCAGAATCACGCGAAATCTATCGTTTCGAAAATATTCGTGCTCCGGGTCATCTGTTTTGAAAATGACTTCGCTGCTTTCATTCCGCAGGAAAGCGCATTTTGTTCCGACGCAGTTTCGGACTTCACGGATAAATTTATAAAATACACCGCTGTTATCGGGAATTATTTGATCGTCAGATAGGGCGGCTTTCAATCGCTTTGCCCGTTCGTCCAGCTCATGCAGCAAGACAGTGATTTTCTCGCAGGATGCTTTTGTCGCCTTGTTGATTTTTGTAATTTCCCGCTTTATCGCCGTTTCGTTGATTGTGATAAATTTTTCTTCGAAAGGTGCTAAATCGGGTTTTACATAACGGAGTTTGAAACAAAGCCTTTCTAAATCGCTTAACTGATAATAATCGGGAATATACCCGAATTTGAAAGCGCACTCCTCAATGCAAAAGTTTTGCAAAAGTGATTCTGTCAATTTTTCGGTTTGCTCTAAAACAAATTTTACTTGAAATCTGAGGCTATCATAATTTGTTGTTGAATCTTGAAAATCTGTAATCCGGTATCCTCGCAGAGGTTGTTCATCGCGCTCATTGTAAGCGATTTTGTTCAGCTGCTCTTTATATGTATCCAAAGCGTCTTTCAATTCGTTTCCAAGAGCAATCATTTCCTCGATTTCCGATTTCAAAAGCGAAACGAAATACTCCGATTCAATGCGATTTATTTTACAATCTCCTCCTGAACAAGCGACAAATTCATATTTCTTATCAATGCTTTTGCCAGGAAAGAGTTTTTCAGCATCTTTTTTTCAAGACGGATATGCACTTTATAACTCATCGAAAGTTCTTTGCGCAGTCCAAAGTAATTGTCGTTTGCCTCCGCAATGGCGCTCAGCGCTTCCAAAATATTGGTTTTTCCGCTCCCGTTCTTGCCGATCAGCACGGTCGGCAATCCATTATAAAAGTTTATTTCAACCGGCTCTTCTATCGACTTGTAATTTGCAATTTCAATTTTCGTTATTCTCATATAACCCCCCCGTAAGCAATTGAGGCGTGTTTTTATAATTATTTCTCGACTCTTACCACAGATATAACATCGGGGAACAAATTCGCAATTCACATCGAGATTTGTTCCCCAATAAATGACGCTTAGCGCTCTATTGTTTTCCAACAGCGTTCTTTCATAAAGCCCGCAATAACAGAGGGGTCTTCGCCTTCATAATACTTCACAAGCAGTTTCTTGAACTCCGGCACTTCGCTTTCGGGAATGACCAAAAAACCTCCGCCATGAGCAATAAGATAGTGGTTTGCAAAGATAACAGAAGCACGTTTATTGCCATCCAGGAATATCTGGGTCTTCATGCAGTAAAGACAAAGTCTGATGGCTATATTAATAGCATCATCCTCTTCCTCGATAATCTCAAGAATTTTGTATTTCACATCCAATTCATTCGGCAGGGGCGGAACATAAGACGAACCGCCTATGGTAACCGGAACACCGCGGATTCGACCGCCTTCTGCAAAAAAGCCTTCATTGACGAGCCTTGCAATATGACTGAGCATATAATAGTCAGAACGGCTGGCAACTACATCACGGTCCAAAATAAACTCCCATGCGTGTTTTAAATTCAAAATTTTTTGCACGTCGGTAGCTGTCATACCGGATACTTTTCCGTTCTCTATGATCTCTTCCGTCTGAGGGAAAGATGTTGCAACACCCTCCAAAACAGCTTGATCATAGATGTTCATTTTCATATTGGCACGTGCAAAGACAATGTTATTTATAACATCGGCAGAAAGGTCATCCTCGGAATAACCGACTGCGGCAAGTTGCTTTTCAATGCTGCGAAGCGACTTTCTGATTTCACGGGCTTCTCTGGCATTGCGCAAAAGCAGATTATACAGTTCTTCGGTATATGCGCCTACATAAGTAGATGTCAGTTTTCCTGCTACACGTTTTCTCACATAAAGGTATTTTCCATCGCCGCGTTCTTTGATTTCGGGCGTGCCGTCATAGGGCATTAAGCTCAGTCTGGCATTGAGGTCAGCGCGACTTCTGAGCAATTCTTGTATTTCGCTATATTGTACTGCCATTGCAGCGCCTCCTTTTGGGGAACAATTCTTTTTATTATTGTATCAGAATGTTCCCCAATAGTCAATAAGTATTGGGGAACAATTTTGAAAAATAATCTTTAATTTTTCTCCCCAATCTTGCAAATACATAATATAGTATGCCCTGATTTCGAAAGCAGCAGAAAAATAAAAAAGTACGGTATCATAAAACCGTCGATTTAGTAAGATGCGATTACATTACGGCAAGAAACAAAGAGGACGCAAAGCACATTTTTCTTTCTGCCGATTTGAACCCCGACCACTAAAACCTACACATGACTTTTGGTGCGGTTGCCCGCAACCGGGTATTTCACAGGAGTTTTCATTTAGTTTGAACCAATTGAAATATTGAATTTTTTACGAAAGTCTGAGATTTCATACTTGCGTTGATTTTTTGAGAAAACTGTGCTATAATATAAAATGTAGTCATATAAGCACGAACGCTTATGCATTTTGAAAACTGTTTTAAGGAGTATGCGTTAAAATGGCAGTTACATACAAAAAACTTTGGCACCTCTTAATTGACCGTAACTTGATGAAAAAAGACCTCGAAGAAATGGCTGGAATTACGCACTATCAGATGTGTAAGCTTGCAAGAGATAAAGATGTAACTACCGAAGTGCTTGGTGCTGTCTGCAAAGCACTTGACGTTCACGTAGAAGATATTATGGATTTTGTGCCGAATGAGGGTCAGTCCTTTTTTACAAGACACATAAAGAGCAATAATTAAGTTGGTTGTATTGTAATTTAGACTATTACTTTATAGATTGGAGGGATTACGGTGCTTCGAGCTTTTGATACTCTATTGCAGACGACGGTATCTGCAAATGCAGCGGCTGCAAATAGTGACAACGAAGCTTTTCGATATGAGTGCCTTTGCTGTGGAGAAGAAGTATTTTTAGCTGCTCAGGATAGCGTATACAAAGCAACTCATTTTAGACACAGAAGCGGCAATAACGATAAGGATTGTGAACTATATCTCGGACAGTACAGCGTGAGCCCCTCCTCTCCTTTGAAAAGAAATAAAAAAGCAAATAGGGTCGAGTTCTATTATAACAACATACATAAGGGCTTTTATGTAAGTTTTAGATTTAGTGAAGCTGAAATCGCAGCGTATGAAAGTTTAGGTGTATGTCTTGAAGTGAGATCATCCCGTTCGCTTCGACCATTCCTTTCGCAAGAAATTAACCACACGAATTTTCATGATGACTCCCCAGAAAAGTACATGTTGGAGATGTATGCATCTTCCTACTATATTTCGAATACCTTAAACAATATCAAGCGTGAATATAGTCTGTTTGGAACAACCGGTCCCACATTTTTTAAAATTCAAGGAGAAGATACAGACTATATCGCCAAGTACATAAAAAGCAAGTCGCTATATACAAACGTTAAATATTACATCGCTTGGCCCGGACAAAACACAGCACAGATTAGATTAGCGAAAGTACCAGGTGTAGAAATTGATGAGTTGCAGCAATTCAAAACAATGAATAATTGTATGGTTTGGTCCTTGGTTGCAACGTTTACGGACAAAAATCCACAACTGGACGCCTTACTTCAAACATGGGGATATACTCTAAGCACCTCTGAAGAATTGACTCTTTTATGGCCCCCATCATATGAAAATGACGAAACTCTTTATGTTTCTTCCAACAAAGTATTTGTCTTTTCTTCATTTGTATTGCAAGCACACGGAAATACCAATGTGCCAAGTCATGCCATTCACAAAGTTGATGATAACATTACAGAAATTGAAATCAGTGAAAAACTAAGAATACTAAAGAAAAACGTAGAAATGACTGTTGTGACAACTGAATTTGATTCTGAGTATATTTCACAGAATGTCAAGCACGTAACAACTGAGAAATTCATTGTTCCTGAATCGAGGAAATTTTATCGTTTTTCTTCTCGTGGAGTTGAAAAACTATCCTCAGGACAAGTTGTTTTTCTTACTGAAACTTCATCGATTATTGAATACTGCGGAAATTATGTCTCTACGGTGATTACGTTGCCCAAAGGTGAAACTACGCTAACCCAAAGAATGCTGGATGCTTTAGCTTATTATTGGGTTTCTGTTCCGTTTGAGGAAAAGAAAGAAGGGCATTATCCGGAGGTTATCGCAAGATACCTACACGAAAGCAAAGTGAAAGGATGCATTAATAAAGCGGTTTCGACACTACTTGAGGAGGATAGCAATGTATAACTTTTCATCGTTATCAGAAGACGAATACAAGAAGATTTGTTCAGTTATTCCTCGTAATATTATTGTCGGATACTTCCAGAAGAACCCAAAAGAGTTTTCCAAAATTCATCCCGGATTTCGTGCAACTGCCGTTCAAAACAAAGATGCACTAAGGATACTTGTCAATTACAGAGAACGTGGATTTATATCATCATTTGTTGAGAAAATAGCAGGTGATTGGTTAAAGGAGATTCAGTCTGTTATTCAAAACTACCAAAACAATGGTGAGTCAGAGATAATATCATATGTTCATACCCTTTACCAGTCATTTTTCTCTGATAATGTGTCTGCTTATTTTAAGCTAATTAACAAGGAGTATAGTGAAGATCAGTTGACAATGATAGCGAACATGGTCGGTCTACTCAAAAACATAGAAGAAAAACAACACGAATTAGAAACTTCGTCTCGTGAACTTAAAGATGCATTAACTGTCTGTGAAAGAAAAGCTGAGAAAAGCGAAAAATCATTAGAAAAAGCCAATAAGAAGTTGGCAGAATTGACTTCAAAGCAAAATGAGTTGGAATCGCTGCAAAAGAAGTATCAAGAGCTTCTAAAGGATTATGAGCAATCGACAATAGAAAAGGATTTGGCCGTTTCACAAGTTGATGAGTTAAAAAAACAAATCCTTTCGCTCAATGAAGCTGTAGGAGCCCTTCAAAAAGAAAAGGCGCAACTTGAGACTTCAATTAGAACCAGAATAGAAGAAGAAAAGGAAGCTGAGGCGCTACGCATAAACATATCTTATCCTATTGCTCCAGTTGACATGGATGAATTTGTCGATTATTTCTCATACAATCTTGATAGTATCGGCGTTGTTGATTCCAATCTGCCGCTTAAAACGTTGTTAACGACGTATATGTCATGCGTTCTTTTCCAAGGAAAACCAATTATATGTAACAGAACTTGTACAGATACTTTCGCAAGATGTCTGTCCAACACGCTAGTCAACAATGAGCCCGTGAATCATATTGTGTTTTCATCCGACCTTGACGAAAAGCGTATTTGCACAGCATTAAATATGAGCGGGAGAATCGTGGTATTAGAGAATTTCTTGGGCAATTATAATGAAACGCTTTTGCTTTCCATACTTGATAAATTTAAAGCGAAAATAACGATTCTCTCTGCCACGTATGAAAAAACTCTGTTTTACCTGCCGAGGGATTTTCTCGCATACTGTCACTATATCAATTTGTCTCGGCTTTCTGGTTTCGCCAGGGCAACAATTCCTGATGAAGATCCTTCAATTCTAACGGAAAAAGAAATCACACAGTTTGCTTTTCCCGCAAAAAACAGATATCAAGATATAGTACGGTCTATTGCATTGGAACTTGGCTTTTCTAGACTCGTTTCTGATAAAATTACAGAATTTGTGTATGATGATAAAAGCGCTTGCGCAGTTTTGAGCCTGAGTATTATTCCATATTTGAGCGATGTCATGGGAAAGAATGCATTTAATGTTTCTGAAACTCTTCAAAGATACATTAATCGCTGCCCATATAAAAAAGTGTTTGAGGAGTGGTTTGCTGCATGAATGCGTTAATCAGAGCTATGTCTTCAGACATGAAAATTATTCCTTATGAAGGAGAAACACGGAAATCCTTCGTGTATAGAATAATATACTCCGCACTTGGGCGATGGTGTTTAGAGGCTGCGCGTGCTAAGGGGGGCATTTCAAAGCACGGGCAGACCATTCTCTTGAATGACTTAACAGGAAAATACTGCAAACTCTTTCCTGAGATCAAGGAAATGTTATTTCAGGAAAGCGAAACGCCGCTGCCAGTATTTATTCGTCATCTATACGAAGAAACGGGTTATTTGATTACTGACTCGGAAAACCGAAATCACTTGGCCAGTTACCACCGTGGACTTGTAATTGGTTCTAGGCACTTGCTCTATGGACTGAGTAACCACGCCGACATGGAAGGACTTGGCTCTTTTTCGGAGGATGTATCGTATACCATTCCATGGCGGGAAGCTCTGCTCAGAGATTCTTTGACTTGTGAGGAATATGTATCGTCAGCATTTGATTTGGCGATATTCTCGCAAAGAGATATGGCAGAAGAGAGTTTACAATACTTTGACCCTAAGGGAAATGCAGCGCCCTCATCCTCTTGGGGCGACAAAATGGTCACAAACAGGACCATCGCTCGCAATGTATCCAATGGTGTATACTATCGAGTTATGCGTTACAACGATGAAATACTGCATTTCGAAGAGGCCCCTAATCCTGGTACAGACGGGTTAACAGATTTTGAGTATCGGAGACTGTATTTTGCGTTGAAGAATATCAACGGGCATCCGGTAAGAGCTCAAATTCAAAGCTTTGATAATCAATATGCCAAAATATCTTTGGGTGGGCATCTACCAAACAGAGAGTATTTTTTGATGTTGCTTTGTTCTTGGCCATGTCGGATGTACTGTAATAAATGCGAATTCATCACAAAAAAAGAGAATCTACTTTTTATCAATGAAGTACTGAAAAACCTAGGTATTGACACTGTAGGAGGTTAATTATGGAAGGCAACGGCGTTCAGCAATACTATGAGGCAATCCGAAACCGTTTGTCCAACTATATAAAGTCGGACTATCTAGCAAACAGCGAGACTTTGCTTACATATGTTGATGATATTTTGGGCGAAGAATGCTCTGCTGGAACTAATATTTCTAGAGAACCGTATATTGAAACATCAGCTTCGTATAAAAAAGCCAAAAACGGAATTGTTGAATCACAATATATTCCTGATCATATAAAGCAATTTTTAAAGAAACTGATTGACAACAAACTGGGCGTTTTCGCAGATCCTTTCGAACATCAGGTTTTTGCGTTGGAACAGTACCTTTCCGGAAAGGACTTGTTTGTATCTACCGGTACCGGTTCAGGAAAAACAGAATGTTTTATTTGGCCCATACTGTCAAAACTTATTGATGAAGCAATTGCCCGACCTGAGTCATTTAAGAAACCAGGGGTTAGAACATTAATTATTTATCCCATGAACGCTTTGGTTTCTGACCAATTGGGACGATTCAGAAAAATCCTTGGATCTGAAACATATAAGAATTTCTTCATTGAAGCTTCTCATGCAACTCGCATTCCTCATTTTGGAATGTATACGGGAAGAACGCCTTATGCTGGCGATACAAAGCTTTCAAGCAGCAGAGAATTGGCTAATACATTTAGAGATAGTTATCTAGTTTCTCCCGACGCTGATGCAGAAGAACAGCGTCGACAAGAGCTGAACATTGCCGGATTGAAATCTATAAATAAGTTTCCGGCAAGAAATGGTGAGGACGGTTTAAGAGTATTCGTTGAGAACTTAGAAAAAAACATACACAACCCTTCTCCCTTTGATCCCGAATTTATTACTCGTTTTGAAATGCAGAACTGCCCTCCTGATATCCTCATTACAAACTATTCTATGCTCGAATATATGCTAATGCGTCAACGAGAGGCTAATATTTGGGAGAGTACAAAATCATGGCTACAAGAATCGCCTGATAATAAACTTTTGATTGTTCTTGATGAAGCGCATATGTACAGAGGATCTGCGGGCGGCGAAATTGCGCTTCTTTTGGAAAGACTTTTTTCGCGCTTGGAAATCGGGCTTGACAAGGTACAGTTCATTCTAACAACTGCCAGCATGCCCCTTGATGATATGAAATCCATTGATGAATTCTTCACGGGATTGACAGGAAAAGAAAAGGATCAATATGCGTTATTAACCGGAAGCAAGGAAAAAACGGATGACCAAATAGTGGTTTTAACAAACATTGATGCATTAGTTTTGGTTGGTTCGGATCAAACACAAAATGAAGATGAAGAACTGAAAAAGATCGTAAGATTTGCCAAACTCGTATTTAATTTCGATTTTCCTGAAACCGCTACAGTGATACAAGCGCAAGAGTGGTTATATGATAATTTGCCTGAATACGAAGCGTTTGTTAAGCTTAATCTTTTGTGCAGAGATGGGGCCAAATCATATAATGATATACGTAAAGGGTTATTCGGAGATGATACAAAGGGAGCAGATGCGCTGGATGCGTTGCTTTCTGTGGTATCCCTTGCTGAAAAAGATGGCAACATTCTGTTCCCTGTCCGGTTACACATGTTTTTGCGCGGATTACAAGGTTTGTACGCTTGTTCTAACCCGCTTTGCCCGCATGCCAATTATTCACAATCAGAAAAATTGCCTTTAGGAAAGGTTATTTCGATTTCGAAAGAAAAATGTGACTGCGGCGGAAGAATTTATGAACTTGTAAATCATGTTAAGTGCGGTGCATTGTATCTTAAGGTATTTGTTCAGCCAAGTAATTCCCAAGGATTACCGTACTGGTATGTATTCCAGAATCGGGGCTTAAACGGGGATAGCAATTCTCTTAAGGAGATGTTATTGTTTGTTACCCCTAAAGGCTATCAAAAAGGTTCAAAAGATAAGATTGGTTCCCTAGACCCGTATACTGGAAAGTTATATTTGAATAGAAAAGACGACCCCAAATTATTGACGGTCGTTTATACCGATGCGCCTGACAAGAATCAATCTTTCACTATGACCACATGTCCTAAATGCAAAAAGCCAATGCATTTAAAAAAGCCGTCGGATTTTTCCACGAAAGGCAATATACCATTCTACAATTTGACAAAAGCACAGTTTGAAATGCAGCCGCCGAAAACAAGCAGTTTGATTAATCAAGGAAAAAAGGTCCTCCTTTTTTCGGATTCACGTCAAAATGCCGCAAAACTTGCTAGAGATTTATCAAAGTCATCCGATGCGGACGCTTTTAGACAGGCTGTTATGCTTGCGTCACTTCTTTTACGTGCGGATGGAAACGAACACTCGCTACTGGAATTATATCCTGCATTCATGGATGTCTGTTTGCAAAACAGTCTTTCGTTTTTTAGCGGCTCAAGTAAAGTAAAATTCGCAGAGCATATGCGTACTTTTTCAGCAAAAAAGAAACGAGCTGAAAGAAGAGGACGCGGCATCAACTACGCCGATGTTGCACATGAATATTCTATCCTTCCAGACGAATACTACGAGCAATTACTTACGTTTTTCACAGAAAGTCCACGCTCATTTAAGGATATTGGACTGGGATATTTAGCACCAATTGATTCTTTGGTAGATATACTCCTTGAAGAATTAGAATACGATGACAACATCGTTATAGATCGTGATGTTATGTATCAATTGCTTGTCCTTTTATTCTGGGATGTTATGGACGACTGTGCTGCTTTGGGCGAAACCATTCCGGATGATATCAGAAGGGATTTGCCAGGTAGAAGCAAGGCAAATGAATTTGGGCTTGGATACGATTTTGACAAAGAATTTGATAAGCGTTTTGTTGCTCGTGCAAAGGAAGTATTGCAACTTACAGACAAGCAAATGTCAGTCCTTACCATCAAGATCAGAGACGTATTCTTTGCTTCATCAGAAAAGAACAGATATTATATTAAACTCTCGGCTGTAAAGATTGTACTCACAGATGACGACTTTGTGTGGTATAGGTGTATGCAATGTGGCAAATTGTCTCCGTTTAAAATCGGCTATTGGTGTGGCGCTTGCTTTAATTCAAATACGCTCACCGAGATTTCATCGGACGATCTTTCCAGATTCGATTTTTGGCGTATACCCGTTCTTAACGCTCTTAAAAAGATCAATGCTATTCAGACCATTGATACAGAAGAACATACCGCTCAGCTCTCGCACAAAGAAACTAGGAGCGACACCTGGAGCAGAACCGAAAAATATGAAATGCGTTTCCAAGACATAAATGCTGGGGAACATGGAGAAGAATCAATTGATGTACTGAGTTGCACCACCACTATGGAAGTTGGTATTGATATAGGCTCATTGGCTGCTGTGGGGCTTCGCAATATTCCGCCAATGCGAGAGAATTATCAGCAAAGGGCAGGACGTGCAGGTCGAAAGAATGCTGGAATATCAACGATTGTTACCTATGCGTCTGGCGGTGTGCATGATGGTCATTATTTTGCCCATCCAGACGATATGATTTCCGGTGCGCCTAGAAAGCCATGGATTGATAGAGACAATCCCAAAATTCGTCAGCGCCATGTTAATATGATGGTCTTAAATGCCTTTATGGGACAGACTGACATGAAGCAAAGGTATGATAGCATCATTGACATAGGGATAGTGACATTTTGTGAAACTTATGGCGCATGCTTTATAGAGTTTGCAAAAGGATTATCGCTTCCAACATCTGAAACGATTCGATTATTTGAGAAAATAAAAGCCAAAGTTCTTGCTGATGGGAAGCGAAATGAGTACATTTCTGGAGATACTGAAACTTCCGCATTTGATGTATTTTACAGCGAGGGCTTTATTCCGTCGTATTCATTTCCCAAGAACGTAGTTCGTTTCTTTGTTGAAAAAGAATCCGAGAGAGGGAAAAATGCCCCACGTGACGTTGACTATTCTCCCGAACGTGATATCGCAGTTGCACTAAGCGAATATGCGCCCGGTATATTTGTTACAATTGATAAAAAAATCTATCGAAGTGGGGGAATATACGCAAATCCTCGTCCGAAGGGATACGAAGCGAATCAAGCAGAATACTATTTTAACAGTAAGGATTACTATTCCAGCATTTATGTCTGCACTGAATGCAACTGGTTTGGAAAAAAATCTGAGGACGTAGACGAAGGAGGATTATGTCCTTATTGTGGTGCAACCGTTGAACGTAGAAAAATGCTAAAGCCATGGGGATTTGCTCCTGTAAAAGGTGATCCGGTCCGCCATGAAGATGAGGATGAAGAGTTCACTTACACAGAGGCACCCTACTATTCGTATGTACCGGATAGCTCTGACCAGTTTACCCCATATAAAACCAGTAATATTCGATTCATTGAACTTTCAGATAAGAATGTACTTACGGTTAATATGGGAAAGAAAAAGAATGGGTTTAATATTTGCAAAAAATGCGGTGGTGCAGAAGTTGCAAGCGAGAATGATACCGGCAACTACACATTTTCACAGCCGTATCATGATAACAGACCATTATGCAGACATGACGGAACTGTAGAAACAAATATCCTGCTTGGGTATGAGTTCCTGACAGACATGTTTATGTTGGCCATTGCTTATGACTCAAATAAACTTGTTAGTATGAGGACATCTGAAGAACGAGCCATCCTTCGCTCTGCCGTAACCACTTTACATGAAGCAATAAAGAAAGCCGCTTCTCTCGAATTGGGAATAGATTATAACGAAATCAATGGCGGGTGGCGACCTAAAATAAACTCTGACGGTCATTCGCATATTGAAATGTTTTTCTATGACAACCTAACCAGCGGCGCCGGATACTCATCAATGATTGGCTCTATCCTCGACAAGGTGCTCGATAGAGCTAGGCATATATTAAGCGATTGCGATTGTTCAAGGACATGCAAAAACTGCCTTGATAACTTCTATAATCAGCGGAATCATTCCCTATTTGACCGCCATTTGGGGCTTCAGCTTTTGAATTATGCTGAACACAATGAGTATCCAAATAAATATTCAGAATCTGAACAAGAAGCATATTTGGCACCATTAATCAAATTGATTGAAGAAGATGATTCTGTTGAGAAAACTACCCTTCCAATATTTGAAGTCGTACCTGCATTAATGAAAAAGGCAGTAAATGCCTCAAATCATATGTATTTCAATCCATATGATTTGTCAGATTGGTTACCCAATTCGTTTATGACTTTCAAAAATAGTTAACTGCTTTTCACCGCTCGCATACCGAGAGGATGAATAATCGGAGGTATTTAGTATGCCCAAAGCGAAAAAAGAAAATATAAAATTGAAGAATTATTCTCCTCTACGGTATCCGGGAGGTAAGGGAAAACTTTACCCTTTTGTTGCTGCTGTGATAGGCAATATGGAAATCAAAAATCCTACCTATATTGAGCCTTTTGCCGGAGGTGCGGGAATAGCCCTTTCATTGCTTTTTAATGGTATCGTTGAAGAAATAGTGATTAATGATTATGACAAGGCAATCTATTCTATGTGGAAAGCAATCCTTACGCAGACGAACGCATTTATCGAACTAATTAGGAATACACCAGTGACGGTTGATGAGTGGTATCGTCAAAAAGAAGTATATTCCTCTCGCGGCAATAAATACTCTTTGGAACTGGGATTTGCGACATTTTATTTGAATCGAACAAATAGATCTGGAATTTTAAATGCTGGACCTATCGGAGGGTATCAACAAACGGGCAATTATTTGATAGATGCACGTTTTAATAAAGAAGATCTTATTAAGCGTATTCAGAAAATAGCAAAATATAAGGGAAAAATCCATCTTTATAATCATGATATTCGCTCATTTATCAAATCATATGTCCCTAAATATTCAAATCGAGCATTTATTTATTTTGATCCTCCTTACTACAAAAAGGGAAAGTACTTATATAAAAACTTTTTTGATGAAAAAGATCATCAAGATATTCATGACTTGGTTGTTGGACTAAAGTGCCCTTGGATGGTTACATATGATAATGCACCCGAAATACACAAAATATATAATGGGTTGCAAGCGTGGCAATTTGATATGGTATATGGCGTTGCAAATAGCGGGCTGAATTCTGAAATACTTTTTATCAGTGATGTTTCATTGCTACCGGAGAAACCAAATGACAAAAAACTAAAAATAAATTTACGGCAATTGTAGTATGAGTACCTTTGTCTAAATTTACAGTCATCCGGACTACAAATCAAAGATCACTTCTGCGAATGTTATGGACAATGTTCTTGCGCTTCCGGACACCAAAAGCTAGGGATGGGATGGTAAACTTAGTTCTTGAAAAAATCAAGGCCCCCAGAAAAGCCTTGATATTATAAGGCTTTTCGGACAGTACTACTTCTATCAAACGTGCAAAAATCAGCCGAAAAAGAGCTAGATTTTTCGCAAGAGCAATGTCTTGCCAACAAAAAGAAAAAGTCCAGCAAACCCTTGAGTTTACTGGACTTTTTTGGCGGAGACGGAGGGATTCGAACCCTCGTCCCTCAAGGGGCATCATGATTTCGAGTCTTTTATGCAACTGTGACGGGGGTGTCCGTTTTGGGGCCGTTTCTGTAAGCCCCGTACCCGCCGAGAGCCGCTTGAAATCAGGCTTTTTTCGCTCGGAAAGCCTTGCGGGACAGGCTTTTTTGAAAGTGGGTTCAAATCGGCATTTTTTCCGATTTTGGAGAGAAATGCGGGAAGATAGGAGAGAAAAATCGGGAGACGGCCATACACCGCAGAATAGAGCTTCCA
>CAKSOL010000016.1 GCA_934477125.1 uncultured Eubacteriales bacterium
GAACTGTTCCAGCAGTACGATGTGGAGTTTGTGTCCTCTACGGAGAAGTTTGATACCTCCACCCCGATGGGGCGGGCCATGCTGAATATCTGTATCGTGTTCGCCCAGCTTGAACGGGAAACGATACAGAAGCGGGTGGCCGATGCCTACTACTCACGAAGCCTAAAGGGGTTCCGCATGGGCGGCAAAGCTCCCTATGGGTTTCACACGGAGCCAATCAAGATAGACGGTATCAATACAAAGAAGTTAGTGGCAAATCCCGAAGAAGCGGAACAGGTCAAATTGATGTTTGAGATGTACGCCGAGCCAGGAACTTCCTACGGCGATATTGTCCGGCATTTTGCGGAGCATGGTATTAAAGATTTTTCCCGTCCGGCACTCGCAAGCCTTTTGTGCAATCCCATTTATGTCAAGGCTGACCTTGATATTTATGAGTTTTTCAAAAGTCAGGGGACGGTCATCATCAATGACGCCGCTGACTTTACGGGCACAAATGGGTGCTACTTCTATCGTGGCCGGGGAATGAAAGGCGACACCAAACACAATCTGCAAGGACATACGCTGGTTATGGCTCCCAGCGAGGGCTTGGTTTCTTCTGAACTGTGGCTGAAATGCCGAAAGAAGATTTTAGCCAACGCCAGTTATCAGGCGGGACGAAAAGCGGTCAATACTTGGTTAGCTGGGAAAATCAAATGTGGCAGGTGCCAGAAAGCGTTAAAAGCCGAGGGCAGTTATGGGCGGTGGTACTTCCGTTGCAGTAAGCGTTCCGATAACAAAAGCTGTGAGGGTGCGGGGACGCTCCGTATTCCCGATACGGAAGCTGTTATCTATGCCGCTATGGTAAAAAAGCTAAAACCGTTCCAGACCATCAAGGGGCGAAAAAATGCTATGAAGTCCAATCCAAAGCTGACCGCCCTGCAAGTAGAACTCGCACAAATCCAGCATGAAATTGAAACGCTCATTGACACGCTGACCGGGGCAAATCCCGTCCTGCTCTCCTATGTGAACAGCAAGATTGAAGAACTGGACGGACGCAAGCAGGAGCTTGTTAAAAAGATAGCGGAGTTGAGTGTGGATACCATCAGCCCGGAACAGGTCAAAGAAATTTCCGGCTATCTGGATACATGGGAAGAAGTGGACTTTGACGATAAGCGTCGGGTGGTGGATTTGATGATTTCCGCAATTTACGCCACAAGCGAAAGTATCAACATCGTTTGGAAGATATGACGGCGCATAAGCGCCGCCATACAACGCAACCTTTCGCCCTTTGTAAACTAAGCTACAGAGAATTTTATATATTTTCCTGCTTTTTAAGTACTGCCGCCGCGCAGGGTATTCTGCCCTCACACAAAGTACAGCTTATATTCTTATAGCCGGCATCGGCAAAAAACTGCCGATAGGTACTCAGGGTAAACTCCCGCTTAAAATCCGCACCGACCTTGCCGATAACGCCCGATACGCCGTTCGTAGTACCCTTATCCGTTTGATTCATATATGTAGGAATAATAATTCTTCCGCCGGGCTTGCATACGCGGTCAAGCTCCCGCAGCGCCCTGTACGGCTCATCCAAAAGATGAATCACATTAGCCGCCGTAACCGCGTCAAAACATTCATCCGGATATGAAAGCCGCAGTATGTCCGCCTGTTCAAATTTAACATTTCCGTATTTACCGTATTTCTTTTCCGCCCGTTTCAGCATCTTTTCGGAAAAGTCGGTTGCAACAAGGCTTTTGCAGCGCGGCGCGATTACGCCGGTAAGAAGTCCCGTTCCGCAGGCGCATTCAAGCACTCTGTCGCCGGGAAAAATCAGACCTTCTACAACGGCGCACAGTTTTTTATTTGCTTTTCGGTTGATAACATTTGCAAAAACATCATAAACCCACGCCACATTATCCCAAAACATTCATTATCCTCCGCAAAATACAGCGCTCAGCTTTCCGGACAGCTGTTTCATTTTAAATAACCACCGCATTCCGCTTCAAGCTCGCGCCATACCGGATATTCCGCTCCGTTTTCATCAAAGAATTTTTTCAAATCCCTGTTCAATGCGCTCATTTCATCAGCCGCATTCATAGCGTGGTCTGAAACGCAGATTTTTCCGATACCTGTTGCACACATAAGCTTAAAAAATCGAAAACAGGTTTTCCGGTATGCTTCTCCCTCGAAATTCTTGTCTGCTTCAGGCAGGATTTCGTGTCCGGCGTTCTTAATGGCACGGTAGCCCTCAATATTTGCGTCAATCAGTCTATTCAGATAGACATTATCCTTTTTCACTCTTTTCAGGCTGCCGTCGGTTTTATAGCAGGCAAAAACCGCCGGAACAACGAATGCGGCGTGGCACAGAAGATAGTCCCCCATATTCGGCTCATAAAACGTTTTATATTTCGTTCCGGCAAAAATCCGATTTATAAGCTTTTCAGCAGACGGGGCGTTTTTGAGCTGACCTATCGTAATTTTACGCAGATCTGCCGAAACAACGCGGTCGTTTTCCCGATGTCCCGCCGCATTTGTAAAAGCAAACATAACGTTTTTCTCCGGCAGAAGCGCCGCCGTTTCCTCCGCACGGACATTATTTCCTACAAAGACAATATTCTTGGTTCCGTTTTCATTTAAGACTCCGACAACCGTTTCAAGCTGCGTATACCGAACGGCAACAAAGATTACATCGTATATATCGTCCGGCGCAAGCCCGGTCACCACCGGAATATGGCTGACCGACATACGCAAAGAAAGCTTATTCTTAATCCGCAGTCCGTTATTTCTGATTTCCTCCGCCCATTTTCCGCGCGCAAGCAGCGTTACATCTTTTCCTGCCCGGAAAAAGTTATTGGCGATATTACAGCCGAGCACGCCAGCGCCAAATACCAGAATTTTCATAGTCCCGTCTCCTGTTTTTTTAAATTATTTGTTTCTCTGATAAATGACCGTGATATTTAAAATTGTCCTTTTAGTCTCATATTCAGCATCTCTTGTCCAGTGTCGGTTAGGATATGCTAACCGCAATGCTTTTTAAAAGCCGCCGTGCGGCGGTCTAACCGATTGTATTATAGCACACAAAAATCTGTTTTTCAACAGTAAATCCGAATTTGCAAAACTGCCGGCATTTTCAGGCTAAGACCGGAAAAACCTCTGCGCATTATCATAAAACACCTTTTCAAGAGTTTTAAGCGGAATACCGTTTTCATACAGCCATTCAAACAGCCGCGGAATTTTTTGAGGGCAGTCAAGCTCTGACGACATATCGCCGCCGTCAAAATCAGAGCCGAAGGCTATATTATCCTCAAAGCCGAGCTCGGTTAAATGGCGGATATTTGCGAGTATGCCGCCGAAAACGTCGCCGCCCAAAAACGGCGGATAGCAGCAAATACCTATCAGTCCGCCGCGGCGCGCTATTTCCGAAATCCGGCTGTCGCTCAAATTTCTCCGATGAGGAAAAACCGCGCTGCAATTACTGTGGGTTGCTATCGGTCTTTTCGTAACCTTTACTGCGCTGTCAAAGCTTTCGGGGTTAAGGTGCGACAGGTCGCAGAATATCCCCAGACTCTCCGCCTGCCTTATAACCTCGGCGCCGAACGGAGTAAGACCGCCCTTTTCGGCGGCGCCTGAGGCAATCCGGTTTTTACCGTTCCAGGTAAGAGTAAGCGCAGAAACGCCGTCCCTTTTCAATTCGGAAAGGCGCGATATATCGTTTTCAATCAGGGAGCCGCCCTCAACGGTTATTATCGGAGTAAGGTTTGCCGGAGCATCTGCGATTTTCCGGCAGAATGAAGAATAAACCGAGCGGTAATAACCGAACGGTTCTTCAATATCATCCCTTATCCATATTGCAAAGCATTGCGTCCATTTTTCAAACGCTGCCGCCGCGCTAAAGGAAACCGCCGTTTCGCCGCCTGATAAATCCGTATTTTTTTCATAACATTCGGTTGCGGTGTCGCAATGAAGGTCAAAAAAATTCATAAGCAGGCGCTCCTTACTTTTTAAAAGGCGTTTTTCAGGTATTCCAAATGCCACTTTTCGCTGCCGTCCGCCATTGTTTCAACCGTAACCTGAGCAACGTCAAAGCGCAGCGGAAGATTACAGAAAAGCCGCTTTGCGAACATAATTCCGGTATTGCGGACGCGCCGCTGCTTAGCGCGGTCAACCGCCTCAAAGCCCGAAACCAACGCGCCCTTTTCGCGCGTTTTAACCTCTACAAATATAAGATATGATTGGCTTTCGGCGATAATGTCAATTTCGCCGAAACGGTCGCGGTAATTTCTTCTTACTATTATGCAGCCCTTTGAACGCAAATACGCCGCAACCCTTTCTTCGCCCTGCGCGCCGCGGCGGGCGGCAAAAGTTTTATTCTCACAGGACATTTTTCAAAAATGAAAGTCGGTGAACCGGACACACGCCGTATTCCCTTATAGCCTCATAATGAGCCTTTGTGCCGTAGCCCTTATGCTTTGCAAAGCCGTATTGCGGATAAAGGCTGTCGTATTCAAGCAAAAGCCGGTCCCTCGTAACCTTTGCCAGAATTGACGCCGCTGCTATCGAGCAGGATTTGCCGTCCCCCTTAACAACCGTTTCGCAGGGTATTTCAAGTCCCGCCGGCTTACGGTTGCCGTCAATCAAAGCAAAATCCGCCGGTATTTTCAAAGCGGAGACAGCGCGCTTCATCGCCATAAACGTTGCGTTTAAAATATTGAATTTCTCGATTTCCTCAAGCGTTCCGAAAGCTACCGCGCAGCTTACGGCGCGTTCGGTTATAATTTCAAAAAGCTCCCCGCGTTTTTTCTCGCTGAGCTTTTTTGAGTCGTTAAGACCCGGAATTTCGCAATTTTCCGGAAGAATAACTGCGGCGGCGCAAACAGGTCCCGCCAGCGGACCGCGTCCTGCCTCATCCACTCCGCAAACGCTCTTATATCCGGCTTTTCCTGCCGCTGTTTCAAGCTCAAAATCAGGCATAATCCTCCGCCCTTTCAAGGGTTATTTTCCCGAGTCTGCAATTTCGGAATTCCTCAAGCAGCATATTTGCGGCGCGTTCCGAGTCAACCTCTCCGCCGCGCATCATCATACCGCGCTTTTTCCCTATATTGCAAAGCGTTTCATAATAATCCTCGGATTGATTTTCAACGCCGTAGCGCTCTTTAATCAAATCGGGATAATTCCTGCAAAGCAGCTCCAGCAGCCGCACGGCAAGCAGCTCTGTGTCAACAACACGGTCGCTGACGGCGCCTGTGAAAGCGAGATGCTCCCCTACCGTTTTATCCTCAAACTTAGGCCACAGCACACCCGGCGTATCAAGCAGCTCCAGCTGGCGGTCAACCGTAAACCATTGATTTCCGCGGGTAACTCCGGGGCGGTTTTCAACCTTTGCCCGTCCTGCTCCCGCGATACGGTTTATAAACGAGGATTTTCCGACATTCGGTATTCCCACAACCATTACCCTCAGCGGTTTGCCTGCCATTCCCTTTTCCTCATAGGAACGCAGCTTATCAGACAGAATTTCCTTAACGGCATTTTTAAAATTATTCAGTCCCTTACCGTTTCTGCAATCGACTGCGATTGCCGGAACATTTTTATCAGAGCTGACCTTTATCCATTCGGCGGTTGCCGCAGGGTCAGCCATATCGCTTTTATTAAGCAGCAGCAGTCTCGGCTTTCCGGAAATAATATTTCCGAGCTCAGGATTCCGGCTGCTGTAAGGAATACGGGCGTCCGCAATTTCGGCAACGGCGTCAACAAGCTTCAGCTGCGTCTCAATTTGCCGGCGGGTGCGCGTCATATGACCGGGAAACCAGTTAATTCCGAGCTGATTATCGTCATTTTTCTTTTCCGCTCTTACCTTTCTCTTTTGATTCATATTCATTGCTCCGTTCCGATAATTTTATTTCTGATTACAAACAGTATCACCGGTCTGAGCAGTCCGCATGACAGAACGGTCAGCACCGTAAGTATATCGCAGTATTTTGTTGCTCTGCTATACGCCTTATAAGCTATAAATGTATCCAATATAAAGCCGATTATAAGGCATACCAATAAAATTGAAAATAAAACCACTTCAATTTCTTTATGTATATAGAAAAATACCGACAGCGAGGCCGACGCGAGATTCAGTATTCCCAATATTGCTCCCGCTGTTTTATTTCCTGCCAATCTGCCTAACAAATACTTGTTATAAAACGGAATCCAAGCCGCAAAGGAGTAATTATACCGCATATTTTTCAGTATGCACATAACCGATATGCTTTCAAAGATATAATTTATTACCGTACACACAATTACGGCAGCAGCAACCGCGATAAAAGCAATATAGATAAATGAAATTATACTCATCAGAAGCATTACGCTTAATCCGCCCATATTCACTTCTCCCCAATAGACAAAAAGGGCGCCGAAATTGAAACAATCGCAATCGGCAGCCCGTTATAATAATTATTTTTTCAAATCTCCTGCCGTTGTGAACGGTATTATACGGAAAATAACCCTTCCGAGAATATAATCGGTATTTATAATTCCCTGCTCTCCGATTTGAAGATTGCGGCTGTCGGTCGAGTCGCCGCGGTTATCCCCGAGAACGAAAATATACCCCGACGGCACATAAAGCGGAAATTCAACCTGACCCTGCTTTGCATAGGTCTGAACGCCGTCGCTCAGGTAGGGTTCGTCCAGCTTTTCACCGTCAATATAAACGCTGCCGTTTCTTATGTCTACCTCCTGACCGGCGGTTGCGATAACTCTTTTTATTATCGGCAGCTCGCTGCTGGTTTCATCCTCAACCGAGTTATTCTGGTTTCTGGAGATAACAACGATATCGCCAGTCTTCGGATTATATCCGAGGTTAGATATAACAACCTTTTCCTTATTATGCAGGGTATCGACCATAGAGCTGCCCTGTATCGTTGCAATGCGGAATAAAAAGCTGAATATCAGGACAACCGCTACCATTGCGGTTACAAGAACGTCCAGCCATTCAAAAATTTCCGAAATTCCCTTTCGGGCTTTATCGGAATTACTTCCGGAGCCGTAATGCTCAGCGGTCATATCGCCGACATTCTCGTTCAATTCGTTATCATTCTGAGAATTTGAGCTTAAATTTCCGGTTTCTTCGTTTTCAAAGCCGAAGTTTTCAGAATTAAAGTTATTCTCGTCCGTAGTAAAACACCTCCGCAATAGCAAAAAAGAGGGAAACGGCGCATATGCCGCTCTCCCTCCTTCGTTTAATAATTCACAGCAATCAGCCGATCTGCTCCTTAACCTTAGCAGCCTTACCGACGCGGTCGCGCAGATAGTAAAGCTTAGCGCGGCGAACCTTACCGCGGCGAACGGTTTCAACCTTGGCAACAATCGGGGAATGAACGGGGAATACACGCTCAACGCCGACACCGTAGGAAACGCGGCGAACGGTAAAGGTTTCGGAAATTCCGCTGTTATTCTTAGCGATAACGGTTCCCTCAAAAACCTGAATTCTTTCCTTTTCGCCCTCTTTAATGCGAACATGAACACGCACGGTGCTGCCTATGGCAATTTCCGGAGCATCCTTTTTGAGCTGCTCGGCAGCAAGTTCCTTTAAAATATCCATAATTTCCTCCTTAATTTTTCCAGACGTTCATAACTTCCGAAAGCCAGAGGACCGCCCGCTTCAATGTCGAATAATCGGCACTAAACCCACCGAAAAGGTTCTCGGTGAAATCAAATGCTTATATATATTACCACAAACCGAGAAAAAAATCAAGAAAAATTTTAATATTTTTAATTTTTTCGGCTGTTTTTCTCTCGTTTTGCTCTAAGAACGATAAAATCCTTCGCTCCGATAACGGAGATACCGCCTTTAGGCGCCTTTCCGAAAACCGTTTCGGCTTCGGAATAGCCGTCTGGCAGTACGGTTTTATATTCGCTTTCAGATGGGTTGACGGCAACAAAAATTCTTTCCTTGCCGCCTGTGCGCTCGAAGGAAACAAATCCGTCCGAAATTTCGAAAGGAATATATTCAGTACCCCGCAGAGCCTCGCTTTTTCTTCTGAATTTTCCGAGACTTATATAAAACTCAGTCAATTTTTTATCGTTGCCGCCCCAGGGGAACGCCGCCCGGCAGAACGGGTCGCCGTAGCCCTGCATTCCTGCCTCATCGCCGTAATAAACAGACGGAACGCCGGGGAGAGTATACTGCAAAACGGCTGCAAGCTTTAAAAGCCGCGCCGCAGCGGTGTATTCCTGTTTGGACAGGGTTTGTCTCGACTGCCATTCCCTGTCTGCCCCATTCGGATAGCCCTTTGCAAGAACAGTCAGAGCGCGGGGAGTATCGTGAGTTCCGATATGATTCATCATAAGCGCCGCAGCAGCCGGGGGGTAATTTTCAAGCAGGGAGCAGACGGTTTCATTAAAGGTATTTCCGCTTCCTCCTCTGACGAAATCAAGTATTGCCCCGGAAAAAGGGTAATTCATAACTGAATCGAGCTGAGCGCCCTGCAAAAAACGGCGGCGCGAGCCGTAGCTTATTTTGTTTGATGCGTCCTCCCATACTTCTCCGAGCAAAAAAGCGTCCGGCTTTTCTGCTTTAACAGCCGCTCTGATTTTATCGAGAAATTCATCCGGCAGCTCGTCGGCAACGTCCAGCCGCCAGCCGTCCGCTCCGCAGCGCAGCCAGCGCCGCAAAATTCCGTTTTCGCCGGTTATATACCCGGAAAACGAAAAATCCTCCTCATTCGTTTCCGGCAGAGTATCTATACCCCACCATGCCGCATAGCTGTCCGGAAAATTACTGAATTTATACCAGCTGTAATATCGGGAATCCATCGACTGATAAGCGCCGCATTCATTATATCTTCCGCGGCGGTTAAAATATCTGCTGTCGTCTCCGGTGTGAGAAAACACGCCGTCAAGCATTATATGAATACCGTATTTACCGGCGGCGGCACAAAGCTCCTTAAAGTCCTCCTCGCTGCCTAAAAGAGGGTCGATTTTTTCATAATCGGCTGTATTGTAGCGGTGATTGGAGTGAGCCTCGAATATAGGATTTAAGTATATACAGGTAACGCCGAGCTCGGCTAAGTAGGGCAATTTTTCGGCAATACCGTTGAGGTCGCCGCCGTAATAATCGTTTCCGAGGGAGCATTTTTCGCCGTTTTGCCTGTATTCCGGCTTTCTCGACCAATCGCTGCATAAAAAGCGGTCGTCCGGCACGTCCTGTTTAGGCTTACCTGAGCAATAAAACCTATCGGGGAATATCTGATATATTATTCCGCCCCTCAGCCATTCGGGGGTTTTGAAATCAGCGTCATAGACCGTCTGCTGCCAAAGTCCGCCCTCCTTTTCGGACACAATTCCGAGGGATGTTTCGGTTTTAACAATAAAAAACTGCCCGTATGCGCTCGTATAACGGAAATCGTACCAATAAAGCCCAGTATCAAGCGAAATACTGCAATCATAAAATCTGTAATCGCCGAGCCATTCGCGCGGAGCCATCGGCAGCTCACGCATATTCTCCTCGGAATCGCTTCTGAAACGCAAAAAGACGCTGTCACACCGAGCGTCTTTATGAATCAGCACACGCAGCAGCAGGCTCTCGCCTGCTGCTGCCGCGCCTATATGCTCCCTATACAGCTTTTTACGGGAATCAAAAGGATAATACTGCATAATTTATTTAACCGGTTCGAGATGCCAAATATTCTTAGCATACTCATCAATAGCGCGGTCGGAGGAGAAAATTCCGGACTTTGCAATATTCATCAGCGACATTCTGTTCCAAACCTCCGGCTTTGCATAAAGCGAGGCGGCATACTGCTGAGCCTTGCAATAATCGGCATAATCCGCAAGCGCCATATATCTGTCTGTGTTTTTAAGGGTATTATAGATATTATCAAACGATTTTCCGCCGATGCCCCTGCCTATAAAATCGAGCGCGGCGCGCAAATCGGCATTATTATTATAATAGGAAAGCGGAGAATAGCCGTTTTTCTGGAGAGACAGCACCTCCGGCGTTCTCATACCGAATATTATAATATTATCGTCGCCGACAGCGCTGTGGATTTCAACATTCGCGCCGTCCTCGGTTCCGAGCGTTACTGCGCCGTTCATCATAAGCTTCATATTTCCGGTTCCGCTCGCCTCGGTTGACGCAAGAGAAATCTGCTCGCTTATATCTGCGGCGGGAATCATCATTTCCGCAAGCGTTACGCGGTAATCCTCAAGGAATACCACCTTTAGCTTATCGTTTACCGCGCGGTCGTTATCAATAACGGCGGCAAGATGATGAATCATCTGGATAATTTCCTTGGCAAAAAGGTAACCGGGGGCTGCCTTGGCACCGAATATATAGGTTTTCGGTTTAAAGTCCGCATTAGGATTGTTTTTAAGCCAAAGGTATTCGGTTATAATGTGCAGCGCATTAAGATGCTGACGCTTATATTCGTGCAGCCGCTTAACCTGCATATCAAAGACTGAATCCGGGTCAACCGAAATTCCGCACTCTTCCTTTATATAATCGGAGAAACGCACCTTGTTATTCCTCTTGATTTCGGCAAGCCGCGAAAGGACGGTCTTATCGTCCGCGAACTTCGTCAGCTCATCAAGCTTTGAGGTATCCTTTATAAAGCCGTCGCCGATAAGTCCGCAAAGCTCCGAGGTAAGCTCCGGGTTTGCCTGGCAGAGCCAGCGGCGGTGAGCGATACCGTTAGTAACGTTTGTAAACTTTTCCGGTGTCAGAGCATAATAATCTCTGAAAAGCTCGTCGGTCAGAATCTTGCTGTGGAGCTTGGAAACGCCGTTTACGGTATGGCATGCCGCAACGCAGAGGTTTGCCATACGTATAACGCCGTTTTGAATTATTGCAGTACGTTCAACGATTGCGTTATCGCCGGTTTTGGTCTGTATTTCAATACGGTAACGGCGGTCAATCTCTTTAATTATCTGATAAATACGCGGTATACGCGCCTTTATCAGTTCCTCGGGCCAGCATTCCAGCGCCTCAGACATTATTGTGTGGTTTGTATAGGCAACGGTACGCGTAACTATGCTCCACGCCTTATCCCAGCTGTATCCGCATTCATCAAGCAAAAACCGCATAAGCTCAGGAATTGAGAGCGTCGGATGAGTGTCGTTGATATGAACGGCAACCTTATCCGGAAGATTGTCAAGAGTGTTATACTTGCGGAGATGGCGGTTGAGGATATCCTGAATTGAGGCGGAAACAAGGAAATACTGCTGACGGAGTCTCAGGGATTTACCCTCGATATGATTATCCTCAGGATAGAGAACCTTTGATATCGCCTCTGCCATGGCGCGCTGCTCAAGCGCGCGGACATAATCACCCTGATTGAATGCGGACATATCGAAGTCCTGACATTCGGCGCTCCAGAGTCTAAGAACGTTTACGGTCTTTCCGTCATGTCCGGCAACCATAAGGTCGTAAGGCTCGGCGTGAACATTATGATAATCGGTATGCTCAATATGGTGATAGTTCCCGTCCCACCATTCGTTTATCTTACCGTCAAAATGAACGTCAACTGCGGCGTCGGGTCTGTGTTTCAGCCACACTCCCCCACCCGGCAGCCAGAAATCCGGCATTTCGGTCTGCCAGCCGTCAACCAGCTTTTGACGGAAAATGCCGAGCTCATAGCGAATACAGTATCCCATTGCCGGATAGCTTTCAGTCGCAAGCGAGTCAAGATAACAGGCGGCAAGTCTGCCGAGTCCGCCGTTGCCGAGTCCCGCGTCCGGCTCAAAATCATACAGCTTATCAAGCTTAACCTTAAATTTTGCCAACGCTTTGGACATAGTTTCGGTAAGCTCAAGATTAAAAAGCGTATTTTTAAGGGAACGACCCATCAGGAATTCCATACTGAGATAATACACGGTCTTTGCTTCCTGATCGTCGGTAGCCTTTTTAAAAGCGGCGCGGCGGTCGCTCATAATATCTATAAGCACCAACGCGGTAGCCTTATAGAAAATCTCGTCGGAAGCCTGTTCGGGCGTTACGCCGAAATTATGCGAAAGTTTACGTTCGAGCATAGACGCAAGCTGTGTAATAGTATATTTTGCCATTTAAACGTACCTCCAGTAAAGCGCAGTTTCTATTATTCTTACCATTTTATCATACAATATTCCGGAGTTGTTTTCAAGTGTAATCGGCAACGATATTTTGCCTGTTTTTTGTTGGATTTGAACAGATTTTTTCTATTTAATCGATATTTAGAAATATAATAGGTTGATTTTGCACAATAAACGGCTTATTTTCAGACATAAGCAATATTATTTGCGGAAAAATACACAGAGCTTAAAATCAATCCTCGGTATTTCCGTTTCCGCAGACTATATATTTTGCGCGTATCCGGTTTTTATTGCATACGTCGTCCAGCACGGCAAGAGCCGCAATAACTGCGGCAAAAATTGCAGCCGCTACACCCATTGCTTTAAAAAATTCTTTCATTTTAAATCCGCCTTTCTTTTAATAAAAATTCAGCGCCGGTTTTTATCATATCAAAGGAACGGCGCGAAAAGATGAAGTATTGCACGCCAAAGTCTCCTATACCAGGGCTGCCTGCGCCATTGCTCCGGAATTATTTCCTGGCAGTCCTCCAGTATCTCGTCAAAATGATTGCGGATTGCGGCTACGGTATCGCCGCCCGATATCCATACTCCGCATTCAAAGTGCATAATAAAGCTGCGGTAATCCATATTTACCGTTCCGACGGTTGCAACGCGGTCATCGGAAACAAAAAGCTTTGAATGAATAAATCCGGGAGTATACTCATAAATTCTGATGCCGGCGTCCAGCAGCTCTAAATAATTATACTGCGTTACCGGATGAACATACCATTTATCAGGTATATGCGGAGTTATTATTCTGACATCAACGCCGCTTTTTGCCACCATTCTCAGACTTTCAATCATAGTACTGTCGATTATAAGGTAAGGTGAAGTTATATAAACGTATTTCTGCGCGGTACTTAATATCTGCATATATATTCCCTCGGCGGGATTCTCGTTATTAAGCGGACCGTCGCAATACGGCAGGACATACTCGGTTCCCCGAACGGGAGTATCGTCGATATGAGATGCTAGGTCTATCCGCTCGCCGGTTGTAAACTCCCACATACTGCAAAACATTGCCGCAAAGCTGTTTACCGCCTCGCCCTTTAAAATAACCGCGCAGTCAAGCCAATAGCCGAAACGCTCAACAAGATTTATATACTCATCCGCAAGGTTAAGTCCGCCGGTAGCAGCTACCTTACCGTCTATAACGACGTTTTTTCTATGGTTTCGGTTATTCATAAAAATGTTCATAGATGGTCCGATTTTATTAAAAACCGCAACCTCTATTCCCTCGCTCCGAAGCCGCGTTATAAAATCCCTGCGCTGCCGCTTGATAGAGCCGAAATCGTCGAAAAGAATTTTAACCTCAACGCCGGAGCTTACCTTCTGCTTTAATATTTTATGCACTCTTTCCCACATTTCGCCTTCGGCAATTATAAAAAATTCTATGAAAATATATTTTTCGGCTTTTTCAAGCTCCTCTAAAAAACGCGGAAGAAATTTTTCGCCGGGAGAAAGGTATTCCGTAACCGTTCCGTTATAAAGCGGATATCCGGATTCGCGGGTTAGATAATCCGCCTGACGGGAATGAAGAACATCATCCCGACGCAGCTGGGAATGAATTCCCTCGCGTTCGCGAAGCAATGGCAAATAATGGGATTCACATTCCCGCATTTTCTTTTTAAATCGGGGAACAACACGTCCTCCGCCCCAAAGCAGGAAAAGCGAAACGCCGAATATAGGAAAAAGCAGAATAAAAATTATCCAGGCAATTTTATAGCTCGGATTGCCGCGCCGGTTTACGATATATATAACGGTTATAACGCCGCAAGCCTCCGCGACGGAATATATTGCCTTTGAATGAGCCGAAAGGTTATAGACTGCGGCAAAAAGCACAAACAGCTGCAGCAACAGCAGCAGCGCGGAAACTATATACCGCGTTTGTATTCTTATTCCACGCTTATGCTTTACCCGGATATTCATATTCCTACACCTTTCCTGCCCCATATATATTGATTTTACCATATAATATAAATTATTTCAATTATTTTCCGGATAAAATCAGTTAAGATATTTTAAAACTGAAAAAAGTTTAAACAATAGCTTGAAACCTATAAAATAACAGGCAACCGCTGTTTGGCGGTTGCCTGAAAATTACAATTATTCAGCCGGATAGGCTCTGTTTTGAAAGCCTTATCAGTTGCAGATGGTGAGCTCGGTATCCTTATCAAACAGATGAATCTTCTGAGTTTCAAATGCGATAGTGATATGATCACCGGGGCGGGCGGTATTGGTCGGCGAAACGCGGGCGTTGATAGCCTGACCCTCGCAGTTCATATACAGATAGGTTTCCGCACCCATAAGCTCTGTAACTTCAACATCAGCCTCGATAACACCATCCGGGTTAGCGGCGATAAGGTCAGCCTCGTTATGAACGTCCTCAGGACGGATACCCATAATTATATCCTTGCCGACATAAGCGTCCAAAGCGCCGTCCTTATTCTTGGTTGCCGGCAGCTTAACGCGATACTTAACGCCTGCGCGGGTCTTTGTATCCTCAGAGCCGAACTCAACGATGAAATTATCGCCGTCCTTCAGGAGCTTAGCATCGATGAAGTTCATCTGCGGAGAACCGATAAATCCGGCAACAAACAGGTTGCAGGGATAGAGATAAAGGTTATTCGGGGTATCGACCTGCTGGATAAGACCGCTCTTCATAACAACGATACGTGTACCCATTGTCATAGCCTCGGTCTGGTCGTGCGTAACGTAAATAAATGTTGTTCCGAGACGCTGATGGAGCTTTGAAATCTCGGTACGCATCTGCGCACGGAGCTTAGCGTCCAAGTTGGACAGCGGCTCGTCGAGCAGGAACACCTTAGGCTCACGGACGATTGCACGGCCGAGAGCAACACGCTGACGCTGACCTCCGGACAAAGCCTTAGGCTTACGCTCAAGCAGGTGAGAAATATCAAGAATACGGGCAGCTTCTTCAACGCGGCGCTTAATCTCATCCTTCGGAGTTTTGCGCAGCTTCAAGCCGAAAGCCATATTATCGAAAACAGTCATATGAGGATAAAGCGCATAGTTCTGGAAAACCATCGCTATATCACGGTCCTTCGGCGCAACGTCGTTAACGAGACGGTCGCCGATGTAAATCTCACCGTCGGAAATTTCTTCCAGACCGGCTACCATACGGAGAGTTGTTGACTTACCGCAGCCGGAAGGACCTACCAGAATGATAAACTCCTTATCGGCGATTTCCAAATTAAAATCGGAAACAGCGGTAACACCGCCCGGATATCTTTTATAAACGTTGCGAAGAGACAAGCTTGCCATATTATGAAACCTCCTAAATTGAAACAATTACATTTCCCATATATTATAACAGAAAGGTTAAAAAAATACTATAATTATTTTATCCAATGTTGTAAAAACTATTTTGGTTAAAACGCATAGCAAACCGATTTTTGAACCAAATTAAGCCATTTTTCGGTCATTTCGACACATTCCCCCATATTCAGACCCTCAGGCAGACTGAGTCCGCCTATCGACTCGCGGTGAAGAGAATTAACTCCTGCTCCGAGCGTTCCGAACATTCGCTTGACCTCATGATACTTACCCTCGGTCAGAGTGAGCCTTGCGCGGTTTTTCGGGAGCGTTTCAAGCAGAGCCGGGCGGCATTCGGTTCCGTCGGCAAGTATAATTCCGTTTGCAAAACGCTCCGCCGCGTCCTCCGGCAAGCGGCAGTCAAGCTCCGCCGTATATGTCTTTGGAATATGGCTTGACGGAGAAATAAGCTTATGGGCGAAAGCGCCGTCATCGGTTATTATCAACATTCCGGTAGTATCGCGGTCAAGCCTGCCGACAGGAAAAAGCCCTTTGCGGCGCAGCGGCTCCGGCACTAAGTCAACCACTGTTTTTCTGGTTTTATCATTCGAGGCTGAAAGTATTCCCGGAGGCTTATTCATAAGCAGATAGATAAATTTTTTATATTTTATGGGTTTGCCGCAAAAAATAACGGTTTCGTTATCAATATCAACTGCAAGTCCGCTGTCGCGGCATACCTTGTTCCCTATTTCAGCTTTTCCTGCCTTTATTGCTTCCCTTGCCTCCTTTCTGGATATACCGGTCTGGGAGGCAATCAGCCTATCCAATCTTTGCTTTTCCATTTTCACTCCCTGCATTTTTTACATCAGTCAGCGGAAGCATCTCGCCGTCTATCGCTGTCTGAGAAATATCTCCCCCGATAATTTTCCCGTGGTATACAATCAAATTCAGTTGCGTTTCTTCCCGGCAGCCCGGGTATGTCACTCCGGAAAAGGTATACAGCTTAACCCGGCAGCCCTTATAGGAAGAAAGGTCAAAGCCCGCCGCCTTTTGTATATCGTTGTATTTAATATACACATCGGAAAACTCCGCAGGGATTATTATTTCCTTTTCGCTTGCGCTTCCTACCGTACATCCAAGACTGTCCGCAAATCCGCGGCGCGCCGCATCGGTCGAGCCGTCTATTCCGTCAGCCGAAACCCTCACAAAAACGCAGACTATAAGTCCGCCCAAAACGACTGTCAGCAGCAGGCACAGCATTCTCCGCCGCGTCAATGTTATATACATAAAGCTCTCTCCCAAAATACACTTCACAATAAATGTATATGGCGGACGAACATAAATTATGTATTGCCGTTTAATATCTCCCGTCAGTCAATAAGGCAGACGGCGTGCGCCGCAATTCCCTCGCCGCTGCCGGTAAAGCCCAAGCCCTCCTCGGTTGTAGCTTTAATATTTATACAATCCGGCGCGGCATTGAGATCCGATGAAATATTTTTTTTCATTTCCGGAATATAGAAAGCAAGCTTAGGTCTCTGCGCTATAACGGTTATATCAACATTTACGGTATTAAAGCCCTTTTCCTTTATAAGCTCTGCCGTTTTGCGCAGCAGAAGTCTGCTGTCTATGTCCTTATATGCGCTGTCGGTATCCGGAAAATGTTTTCCTATATCTCCGAGCGCGGCGGCGCCGAGAAGCGCGTCGCAAACCGCATGAATAAGAACGTCGGCGTCGGAATGACCGAGCAGTCCAAGCTCAAAGGGTATACTGACTCCGCCGATTATAAGCGGTCTGCCGGAAACAAGGCGATGAACGTCATAGCCGTGTCCTATTCTCATTCTTCTTCCCCTCCGAGCAGCAGCCGCGCGAATTCAATATCCTCCGGCACGGTTATTTTAATATTTTTCCGGCTGCCGAGAACGGCATATACTTTCTCGCCGGCAGCCTCGAACAATCCGCCGTCATCTGTAAAAGCGGCGGCATCCGGCAGTCTTTCGCAAAGCTCGCGATACGCCGCGGCATCGACGCCCTGCGGGGTCTGAACGCAATAGAGCCCTGCTCTGTCGACAGTCTCGATAACGTTTCCGCCGCCGTCCACGCGCTTTACCGTATCGGCAACCGGAATTCCGCAAATTACAGCCCTGTGGGTTTCAAGCGCCGAGGCGACGTTTCCTATAACGAAATCGTCAACCAACGGTCTTGCGCCATCGTGAATCAAGACCTTTTTTTCGTCACTGCCCAGACGTTCCATTCCGCGGCAGACCGATTCATGCCGATTGGTTCCTCCGGACACGACGTCTGTTAATTTTGAAATATTATATTCGCCGGCAAGCAGCTGCAAGCGCAGCAGCTCGCTTTCCCGCGTTACAAGTATTATCCGGGAAATGAAACGGCTTTTTTCCAGCTGTATCAGGGTTCGGATTATAACCGGAACGCCGCCGAGGTTAAGCAGCTGTTTATCCCTGCCGCGCATACGGCTTGATAAACCCGCCGCAACGACTATAACCGGATATGCGGAAACACTCTCGCAGCTTTCAAATTTAAATTCAATTTTTGTTTTCAATTCTTCCATTGCTTTTACCGCTCACAAACAAATTATACATACTGTTTCCAAAAATTGCAAATACCGTGCCGAGGCACCAGCCGCCGCACACATCGGTCAGGAAATGAACATTAAAATAAATCCTCGAAATTCCAATCATAAAAGGAATAACAACGCAGCCCGCCGCCAAAGCTATCCGCTGAGCAGTATTTTTGCAGAACTGCCAGCTGAAAAGCATAACGGAAATATAAAGCGTTGTGCTGTTAAGAGCGTGGCCGCTCGGAAAGCTATACCCTGAGACCTGAATCAAAAGTTCCTCGGGACGTGCTCTGTGAAATATTATTTTTGCCGCAACCTGTACTATCCAGCCTGCAAAAACCGTAAAACCTACAGGCAAGCCGATATTTTTACGGGTCACAGGGAGCAAAAGCAGAAGCACAATAGCGCTGAATACGCCGGAAAATTCGCCGATATCGGTAAAATACCGTATTATAGGGCTTTTTGCTCCGCCCGGATTCAAAAAATGCGCAAATTGCAGTTCAATCGGCTCTAATCTGCCGCTTACCGCAAAGTAAGCGCAAACCGCGAACACGGCAAGCAGGCAGGCGGAAACCATCAAACGTTTTTTCATACAGTACCTCAAAAAATAAACGGCTGCACCGAAAAGTGCAGCCGCTGAACAGATAATCTTACTTATCTTCTTCGCTGTCGTGATCGCAGCCGCAGCAGCAGTCATCATCGCAGCCATCGAAATCAAACTCCAGCTCCTCGCCGCAGTTTGGGCATTTTATGCCGCCCTCGGCAAGCATATCGGCGTCAAGATAAATAGTATCGTTGCAGCTGGGGCATTCAACCTCATAAACTGCGTCGTCATCATCGTCGCAGCAGCAGCAATCGTCATCATCGTCATCGTAAATAAGCTCCTCAACGGAAGCGAGGTCCTCGTCAACAGCGTCAATCTGACCCGCCATATCGGCAGCGTTCTCCTCGATATCGTCGATTTCGACAGAGATATCCTCCAGAACCTCGATAACAGCCTTCAGGATTTTACCCTCTTTTGTGCTGTCGTCAAGAGAAAGACCCTCAGCAAGTCCCTTAATATAAGCAACCTTTTCAGAAATATTCATAATGCAAACCTCCTGTTATAAAATGAAAACAAATAAATTATGCGCGCTCCATATACTCGCCTGTGCGGGTATCTATACGAATCTTATCGCCCTCGTTGATAAACAGCGGAACGCGGATTTCGCATCCTGTTTCAAGAGTTGCGGGCTTTGTTGCGTTGGTTGCGGTATCGCCCTTGAATCCGGGGTCGGTAGCGGTTACCTCAAGCTCAACAAAGGTCGGCGGTTCAACGCCGAAAACCTTGCCCTTATAGGATAAGATTTTGCAGACCATATTTTCCTTAACAAATTTAAAGTTATCGCCGAGCTCGGATGAGTTAATCGGAACAAGCTCGTAGCTTTCCTGATCCATAAAATAATAAAGATCGCCGTCGTTATAAGAATATTCCATATCCTTGCGCTCAACATAAGCCGTCGGGAATTTTGCCGTCGGGTTATAGCTCTTTTCAACAACCGAACCGGTTATAACGTTTTTAACCTTAGTTCTTACAAAAGCGGCGCCCTTTCCCGGCTTAACATGCTGAAATTCAACGACCTGGAGAACGTTTCCGTCCTCCTCAAAGGTAACACCGTTTCTGAAATCTCCGGCACTTATCATAATTAAAATTCCTCCACTATCACATAAACTGTTTTGCTGCCGAAGATGCGGTTCACATTACGGCAATATATCATACTTTTTAAAGTATATAGCTTTTGACGCGGTTTGTCAAGTTTTTTTCGCGCCGAGACGCGCTGAAAAAGCAAGCCGGGTCAAGGTCGGTCCTTATCAAATTCTCGCCGCTCCGCTTTTTCTTGCGGCATCGGCGACCGCCTTTGCAACCGTAGGTGCAATACGTTTATCAAACGCAGGCGGCAGTATATAGTCGGCGGCAAGCTCGTCATTTCCGACAAGACCGCTTAAAGCATAGACCGCGGCAAGCTTCATTTCGTCGTTAATATCCGAAGCCCTGACATCCAGCGCCCCGCGGAAAATTCCGGGGAAAGCCAGGACGTTGTTTATCTGGTTGGCAAAATCGGAACGCCCTGTTCCGACCACCGCCGCTCCTGCGGACAGCGCCTCATCCGGCATTATTTCCGGCACAGGATTAGCCATAGCGAAAACCACCGCTCCGGGCGCCATTGAAGCTGCCATTTCCCTGCTCACGATTCCGGGCGCCGACACTCCGACAAAAACATTGGCTGAGCGCATAGCGTCTGCAAGCGAGCCGGTTATACGCTGCGGATTTGTTTTTTCTGCAAGCGCCTTATGAGCCTGCGATAAGCTGCCGTCCCCCGCGCAGAGAATACCGGCTTTGTCAACCATTATAAGCTCGCCTATTCCGAGTCCGAGCAACAGCTCGCCTATTGCCGTACCTGCAGCGCCGGCACCGTTAATAACGCACCTGACCTTCCGGATATCCTTTTTAACCAGCTTTAATGCGTTTATCATCGCCGCCGCAACGCATACGGCAGTTCCGTGCTGATCGTCGTGAAAAACCGGTATATCGCATATTTCCTTGAGCCGGCGCTCTATTTCAAAGCAGCGCGGCGCGGCGATATCCTCAAGGTTGATACCTCCGAACGAGCCTGAAATATTATAAACGGTTCTGACTATTTCATCCACATCGTTTGAGCGTATGCAAATCGGGAAAGCGTCCACCCCGGCAAATTCCTTGAACAGAACGCATTTTCCTTCCATAACGGGCATTCCTGCCTCGGGACCTATATTCCCCAGCCCCAGAACCGCCGAGCCGTCGGTTACGACCGCTATCAGGTTTGAACGTCTCGTAAGCTCAAAGGATTTGTTATAATCCTTTTGAATTTCAAGGCAGGGCTGCGCTACTCCGGGAGTATACGCAACAGAAAGGTCATGAGCGTCTCGCACCTTAGTTCGCGAGGAAACCTCAATTTTCCCCTGCCATTCATAATGCTTTTTTAAAGCTTCTTCTTTAATGTCCATCGTAATTTCTTCCCGGTATGATTTTCGGCGTGTTTTCATCGAAATTCAGACGTTTTTCTTCAATCACCAACGGTCTGTGCATTACCTTTGTGTTAATATTCAGAACGTATTCGCCCAAAAGTCCGATAAAAAACAGCTGTATTGAGCCGAGGACGAACACGCCGAGCAAAATCGGTGTGTTCCCGGCAGGAAACGCATCCCAGTTCACAAGCTTCATTATCAGATAAACAAGAGCCACCAAAAGGCTGATGACCGACATAATAAATCCGCCTATGGTTGCAACGCGGAGTCCTATTTTCGTATAAGAGGTAAAGCTGAGCATAGCCGCGTCATAAAGAGTATAGAAATTATTATGCGTTTTTCCGGCGCGGCGCTTGGGCTGCTCATACGGAATTTCCTTTCTTTTAAAGCCGAGCTCTGCCACAATTCCGCGCAGGAACGGCGAAGAATCGTCAAGTCCGCGCAAAACCTCCACAAAGCTTTTATCATAAAGCCCCGACCCGGTGAAATGCTCAATCTGCTCAACATTCGAGAACTTTTTAATAACTTTATAATAGCAGGTACGCAAAAAGCGAATAAGCTTGTTTTCGCGGCTCGCGGTTTTTATTCCTATAACAATCTTATAGCCGTTTTCCCATTCCTCAAGATATTTCGGTATCAGCTCGATAGGGTCCTGAAAATCGCAGCACATACTGATAGTGCAGTCTCCGGTGGTCTGGCATATGCCGTAATACGGAGAATTGAACTGACCGAAATTTTTAGCATTGAAAATTGCTTTAATCCGTTTATCACCGCGGCAAAGCTCGGTGAGCAGTTGGCGGGTGTTATCGGAGGAATCATTATCGATAAACAGCAGTTCCCAATCGTATGCGGTCAGCTGCGATGTAAACAAATCGCGTATGGCGTTTGCCATAGGGACGACATTATCCTCTTCATTGTAGCACGGAATGAGTATACTGACTTTTTTCTTTTCCATTCTCTTTCCTAATCCTTTAACTCTTTTAACCATTTATAGGTTCTGCGAACGCCCTCGGAAAAGCTTATCCGAGGATGAAATCCCGTATCCGCTTCAAGTTTTGAAACATCGGCGCAAAGATACATAACCTGATTTTCCGGATACGGCAATTCGCCTATGCCTATATATGCCTGCGGATTTACAATATCGCGTATCTCGGTAATATAATCCCTTAATTTACGCGTTTTTCCCGTTCCGAGCGGGTAAACTGCGCCGTCCCTGCCCTTTTCACCTATCAGGTAAAACGCAAGCGCGGCATCATCGCAGTGCATAAAATCCCAATCCTGCTCACCGGCTGTGAATTTGCAGGGTTCGCCCCTGTCAAGCTTTGCAATAGTAGATTGAATAATTGCGTTAGGATTGCCCTTCTGACCGTACACGCTTAAAATCCTCGTCCAGATATGGCGTATTCCGAGACTCTGCGCATACAGTCTGCTGAGATTTCCTGCGGCAAGCTTAGCGATGCCGTAGCCCGTTACCGGTGCGGTCGGAGTTTTATCCGTAAGCTTTTCCCTGACCGGTCCGTATTCCGCCTGGCTTCCCGCTCCTATAAAGCATTCGCAGGAAAGCTTATGCGCCAGAGTAACGGCGTCAAGCGTATAGCGGATATTATCATTCTGCATATATGCGTCATCGCGGGTTCCGCCAAATGTTCCGAGCCATGCGAAATGATAGAACACATCGCATTTTCTGTTGATAGCACCCGAAACATTTTCCAACTCGGAAATATCGGCGTCAATCGCAATAACGTTTTCGCTTTTGAAAAATTCATCGGTTCTCGGTTCTCCGGGTTTACAAAGAGCATAAACCGTTACGCCCTTTTCAACAAGGGTTCTTATAAGCGCCGACGCTATCATTCCGGTAGCTCCGGTTACAACTGCCGTTTGCATAATATCACCTCATCAGTCAACCGGCTTTACAAATAAATTCTCCAGCACTTCTTCTCTCGGCAAAAACGGCGCCAAATCCTCAAGCGGCGGACTGACAAGGCTGCCGTCCGGCAAGCGCTTCGCGCTGCTTTTCGGTTCCCATACCTGAGCGGTATCGGTAAAAATCTCGCAGAACGCAAAACCGGGAGCGGCAAGAGCAGCCTCTATTGCCTTTTCGGCTTCGGCGTTGCTGTGAGCGCAGAAATACGGCATATCAAACGCAGCCGCAATTTTTGAAAACTCCGGAAATGAGAGGTCACCGCTTTCGGGACCTATTCCGACCTTGCAATGCTCGCTGAACAAATTACTCTGAGTAATTCTTATACTATGATATCCGGAATTGTTAATAAGGAAAACCTTAACAGGTAATTTATTCGTAACTATCGTCTGCAATTCCTGAAGATTCATCATAATACTGCCGTCGCCCTCAAGGCATACGGTTTCGCGGCGTCCGCCCGCAATGCAAAGACCGACCGCGGCAGGAAGTCCGTAGCCCATACTCGCAATAGCGCTGTTTATAATAAATCTCGACCCGTTCTTTATATTCCAGCACTGATGTCCCACAACGCAGCACGCTCCGTTGCTGACAGCGGTAAGGGAATTTTCTGGCAGCGCATTGCTGAGCTTTTCAACAAATGCGTAAACATTGGCAGTTTTTCCGTTTTCCTCGCGCTGACGCGGAAGAACAACCGGATAATGCTCCCGCCAATAGCGGCATTTTTCCGTCCAAAAATCGCTTTCAAAAACCGTTCTCTGTTCTTTTTCCGCTGCGGAAAGCATTTTTTCAATAAAGTCCTTAGCATCGGCAAAAACCGGCATATCAACGTGAATGGTAGGCTTTTTAAATTCAGCCGGGTCTATATCTACCATTATAACCTTTGCCTCGCGCGCCCAGGACTGCCAGTTATATCCGACCTGGCGTATGCTGATACGGGTTCCTATACACAAAAGAACATCAGCGTTCTGAACAGCGAAGTTTCCGGCGCGGTCGCCCATATTGCCGGCGCGGCCGCAATAAAGCGGATGGTCGCTTTCAATAACATCTACACTGTTCCAGTATGTTACAACCGGAACACCGAGCTTTAAAACAAGCTTTTTAAAGCTTTCGTATCCGCCGGAAAGTCTTATTCCTCCGCCGGCATATATAACCGGGCGTTTTGCGTTTCTTAAAAGCTCAATAATCTCGTTTACCGTTTCTTCGGACACCTCCGGCGGCAGCAGCGCGTCGTCCTCGCTGCTGTCATAGCCGCGCAAGCCGTCGGTTTCAATAGTCATTCCCTGATAATTTACGGGAATATCTATCCAGACCGGTCCCTTTCTTCCGGTATTTGCAAGGTGCCACGCCTTTTCAAGCATATAGCGGATATCCTCAGGCTTTTCGAGCATTTCCGCATATTTGCACATACAGCCCACAGACTTGGTTATATCAAATTCCTGGTCTCCGACCGCGCGAAGCGGCAGACCGCCGGTAAAATTCGAGGCATAGCGCGCCGTTGTATCGTAGCGAACCTGTCCCGAAATTACAAACATGGGTATTGAGTCAAGCCATCCGCCGACGACTCCGGTTATTGCGTTTGTTCCGCCGGGACCGGTTGTTACGCAAAGCGCCGCTATGCGGTTGTTAAGTCTTGCATAGCTCTCCGCCGCAATAGCGCTTGCCTGTTCGTGGTGGTTATATGTGCATTTTATCTTACTGTGATGACCGAAAGCGTCGTTTAAGTGCATAGCTCCTCCGCCTACGACAGTAAAGCAGTCGGTAACGCCGCGGGAGCTGAGGAAATCGGCAACATAGTCCGCCAAGCGAATCTTCATTTATTATCTTCCTTTCTTTTTGCAAAAGCCCAGAACTTATTCAGAATAAAATTGAGAGGAATGGTAACGACAAGCGAGCCCAAGCTTGCCAAATAATAAGGTGTTCCCAAGTTTTTAAGCGCCACCTTAATAACAGGCGACAGAACAAGGCCGGTTATACCGTAACACAGCACCGTTTTCAGATAAGAAACAAGATGCTCGGACGCCCCTTTGGAGCCGCTCGAAAAAACAAAGCGGTTATTAAGCAGATAGGAGTTTGTAACGCTGATTATAAACGCAATAAGCGTTGTAACTATTATCTTTATATCCTCAGAATTGCTTTTTATTCCTATGCCGGAGAGAAAAGCAGTAATACCGGAAAATTCCGCATTTAAGAAGATAACGTAGAAGCAGAGCATTTCCGTGCCGTAGGATATCAATGTATTTGAAACGCCGACCAGTCCGAATTTAACGAACTGAATCAGCGCTGCAAATTTCTCGTTTTTCAATAAATCTTTAATCTTCATTACTGATTAACGGCTTCCTTTATGACCTGAGCCATATAGTCAATCATTTCATCTGTCATTCCGGGATAAACGCCTACCCAGAACGTATTATTCATAATGCGGTCGGTTTCCGAAAGTGAGCCTGCGACGCGGTAAGCGTCTGTTCCTCTGATTTCATCAAAACAGGGGTGCTTTATCAGATTTCCGCTGAACAGCATACGCGTTTGAACGTTTTTATCCTCGATATATCTGACCACCTGCTCGCGGGAGAGAGAAACGCCGTCCCGCAGGGTAATCAGAAATCCGAACCAGCTTGGGTTGCTGTTTTCGGCTGCCTGCGGCAAAATCAGCTTATCCTCTGCCGCCTTGAGAGCATTATGCAGCCGTTCCCAGTTATGGCGGCGGCGCTTTATAAATTCCGGGAACTTTTTCAGCTGCTCGCAGCCGATAGCCGCCTGAAGGTCCGTGACCTTTAAATTATAGCCGAAATGGCTGTAAACATATTTATGGTCGTATCCGCGGGGAAGCTCGCCGTACTGTCCGTCGTAACGGTGACCGCAGAAATTATCCCTGCCGGATGGGCAGATACAGTCCCTGCCCCAATCGCGGAAGCTCAGTATAAGTCTGTTAAGCTTGGCGTTATTCGTATAAACGCAGCCGCCCTCGCCCATCGTCATATGGTGAGGCGGATAAAAGCTGCTTGTTCCGATATCGCCCCATGTTCCTGTAAAACGGGTTTCGCCGTTAATGGTATACTCGCTTCCCAAAGCATCGCAGTTATCCTCGACAAGCCACAAATTATGCTTATCGCAAAAAGCCTTTACAGCCGAAAGGTCAAAAGGATTTCCCAAGGTATGAGCAATCATAACTGCTTTTGTTTTGTCGCTCAAAGCTTCCTCCAGGCGCGTTGCGTCGATATTATACTGCGGTATCGTAACATCTACAAAAACCGGAACTGCGCCGTATTGCAGTATCGGCGTTACGGTCGTCGGAAAGCCGCAGGCTACGGTTATAACCTCGTCTCCCCTGCGTATCGCGCGGTCGCCGAGCTCAGGAGCAGTAAGAACAGAAAATGCAATAAGGTTTGCAGATGAGCCGCTGTTCACAAGGTGCGCATATTTAACGCCGAGCCACTCTGCAAACTTCTTTTCAAATTCATCCGAAAACCGACCGGTAGTAAGCCAAAAATCAAGTGCGGCATCAGTCAGGGCGCACATTTCCTTTTCGTCGAAAACACGCGCCGCATAGGTAATGCGGTCCCCTGCCTTAAAGGGCTTATCGTTACGCTTGAACTGCTTATAGTATTCGGAAACCATTTCCTTTATTTCTTCTCTTGCCTGTTCCTCATTTTTCCATTCGGACATTGAAACCGCTCCTTACCGTTTTAACAATTTCTGAAAAATTCGTTTATCTCGTAATCCATTTCTTCCGAAATGCTTCCGCCGTCCAAAAATATTTTTCCGAACCGGCAGGTCATTTCCATACATTCGTCAATATGCCAGCGCGGACGCCAGCCGAAGGTCGCTTTGATTTTACTGCAATCAAGCTTTAAAAAGTTTGCCTCGTGAACCGCATTTGCCTGAGCCTGATTTTCCCAGGCGGCGCCGTTTCCCCAATACTTACAGAAAGAACCGACAAGCTCGCCGGTCGTCAGGCAGTCGCATTCGTCCGGACCGACATTATAGTATCCCGAAAGCTCGGGCTTTTCATACTGCGCTTTTACGATTGTAAGATATGCCGAAAGCGGCTCTAAAACATGCTGATAGGGTCTCGTCGAGTAGGGATTGCGAACGCCTATTTTTCTGCCTGCCGCCATCGCTCTTATGCAGTCCGGAATAATACGGTCGTTTGCAAAATCTCCCCCGCCTATAACGTTTCCGGCGCGGGCTGTTGAAACGGATATATCCGTTTGCGCAAAAAAGCTGTTTATATAGCTGTGAGTAACAAGCTCCGAGCAGCTTTTTGAATTTGAATAAGGGTCATAACCGTCCAGCGGCTCGTCCTCGCGGTAGCCCCAGCACCATTCGTTATTATGATACACCTTATCGGTCGTAACATTAAGAACGCTTTTCGTTTTTCCGTAAAGCCTTACGCACTCAAGCAGATTAACCGTTCCCATAACGTTTGTTTCATAGGTATATCTCGGCTCGCGGTAGCTGTCTCTGACAATAGGCTGCGCCGCAAGATGAAGAACGATTTCCGGTTCAGCATCAAAAAAAGCCTTTTTAAGCGCGTCAAAATCGCGGATATCGCCTATTATGCTGTTCATTTTGTTTTCAATATCCGCAAGCGAAAATAAATTAGGCTGCGTCGGGGGTTCTAAGCTGTATCCCGTAACAACTGCTCCGGCGTTTATAAGGATTTTACAAAGCCAGCTGCCCTTAAAGCCGGTATGACCGGTAACGAAAACTCTTTTTCCGCGGAAAAATTCCAAATCAGATTTTACCATAGCTTCCACGGCGCCTTTCCGGATTCCCACATATCCTCAAGAAGCTGTTTTTCTCTCAGGGAATCCATACATTGCCAAAAACCGGAATGTCTGTAGCTCATAAGCTGTCCCTCTTCAACAAGGCGTTCAAGGGGTTTAGTTTCAAAAACAGTATTATCGTCCTCAAGATAATCGAATATCTGCGGTTCAAGCACCATAAACCCGGCATTTATGGCGGCTCCGTCGTTTATACGTTTTTCCCGGAAGCTCTTAACGCTGCCGTTTTCCCGGATATCAAGAACCCCCTTTTCCTGCTTTAGCACAACCGACGTCAATGTTGCAATCTTGCCGTTTGCCTTATGGAATTCAAGCAGGTCGGCAATATTTACGTCGCAGACACCGTCGCCGTATGTCATAAAGAAAGGCTCGTCCCCTATATACGGCTGTATGCGCTTAATTCTGCCGCCCGTCATTGTATTATATCCGGTATCTACGACCGTTACGCGCCAAGGCTCGGAATGCTTACTGTGAATAGTTACTTTATTATCCGAGGTGAAGTCAAAGGTAACGTCGCTCGTGTGCAGAAAATAATTTGCGAACCAATCCTTGATAACATGCTGCTTATAGCCTGCACAAATTACAAATTCGTTAAAGCCGTAATACGAATATCCTTTCATAATATGCCAGAGAATAGGCATACCGCCGATTTCTATCATCGGCTTGGGCTTATACTGGGACTCCTCCGAGATACGCGTTCCGAGACCGCCTGCAAGAATAACAACTTTCATGCGTTTACTCCCCTGTGAATATTATATTTACAAATCCGTTTTGCAGTATGCGTAAGGATTTATCTCTTAAAAGCTCCTAAGCGGCAGGATAAATATACCTGAAGAAATATATGAACATAGTGGGTGCAATGAATATAAATATAGTAAACATATGAACCCATATATATCCGCGTTCCACCCTAAGCACATCTTCGGCTATGAGTTTTCTGCTGCTTTCCAGACGCGATTTCGTCGGAGCCTTCATAATAAGATTTATAAGCAGACTGCCGAAAAATATCGTTACGAATACATTGCTGTCCAAAAATACCGGACAGGTGAAATAATCCTTGAGCTTTCCTCCCTGCAAAAAGCGATGGATAAAATGCGGGAGCGGTCCCCGGTTCACAAGACATTCATCGACATTCCCGGGGAAATTGCAGAATACCAGCAGCAAATATCCTATTGATACGGCTATTAAAATCATTACCGACATTTTAAAATTATCATTCATAAAGGCTGCTAAAATCAAAAACGGAACCAACAGTATTACCCACTGAGGATGCCACAGAATACACATAAACAGCATACTGTATGCCGCAAGGCAAACATATATTGTCCACTGACAGTAAGAGAACTTATCCTCAGAGTCAACCTTTTTCAGATAACAGAATATACATAATGCCGCAAGACCGAGCAGGAAGAACGAAACAAGTCCGAAAATAGTCTGAAATCCGACCAGGAAAAACCTGCCGAACATATCGGAAGAAAATTTCTTCGCGTCCTTTAATCCCTGACTGTTAAAAAACAGCAAGCTGTTTAACAAATATATTGACATACCTATTGCGCAATGCTTAATAATGTGAATTATGCGCTTTTCAACCAGCAGCAGCAACGGCAAAAACAGAAACAGCGAAAAAAGCTTCAGCGGAATTGAAATTGCCATTAAAACCGAAAATTTATAATACTTTTTCTGCATATAGGCATAAATGGCATACATCGTAAAAAACATACTTATAGAGTCATATTGCCCAAAGCATAATTGACTGAAAATCAATATCGGCGAGCTAAAATAAAAAAACAGCATCCATTTTGCTTTTTTGCGGCTGATTCCGACTTCAATACCAATTTTATACAGAAAATATGCCGCACCGATACAAAAGGCACAGGGCAGAAGCTTATACCAAAGCTGAACGGGGTAACTGATTTCGGAATAATTAAGCTTTCCCCAAAGAGGAATGCCGGCAATTCCGTAAACAGCATAAACCGGTATAGACCAAACAGCAAAGATTATATATATGAGTATATGATAAACTGCTGTTGACTCTGTATAATCATAAAAATCAAAGAACCTGCCCTTTAATGTTATATCCAATAAATCCATACCGTGAGTGGAAGTTGCTAAAATATCCGGATGATTAAACATTATAAAGCAAAAAGATACTATAAATCCGAGTATTATCCATTCAAGCAGCCACGGCTTGTCCGTATCGTTCCACTTTGCCGATAATTTTCTCACTATTATTTCTCCTCATTTTGGCATTATTATGCTGTCTGCTCAGTATACCATAATCTTCTACTCTTGTCAAGAAAAGCATATCCCGGAACCCCGTATTTGCAAAGCGGAAACACCGATTTACGAAAGAACTCCCGTTTCGGCAGTTTTTTACTCCCGGTTGTTTTTGAGATACACATTTAATCTGTTTATATCACTTGAAATGGTCCGATTTCAAAGTAAAAAGAGCTTTAAACGCATTTTATTATATCATTGGATAATATATAATACAAACAGTAAAAATAACGGAGGTTTAATTATGAACGAAAAAGCCGCAGCAGCCGCTTTCCGTTTAAACGGAGAGCCTGAAAGCATTGTAAGATACGGAAACGGTCATATAAACGACACTTACCTTTTAACCGCGTCTTCCGGAACAAAATATATTCTTCAAAGGGTCAACAGCAAGGTTTTCAAAAATCCGGAAAACGTTATGAAGAACATAATAAACGTTACAGCCTATTTAAAGGAGCATCTCACCGGCGGTATGCGGACATTAACGCTTGTTCCCTGCAAAAGCGGTGAAAGCTACCTTGCGGCGGACGGCGAGGTCTGGCGCGTATACGATTTTATCGAAAACGCCGTGTCGCTGGAGCTTCCGGAAAATGAAAACGACTTTTATCAGAGCGCAGTTGCTTTCGGTTCCTTTCAGAATATGCTGAAGGACTATCCGGCAGAAAAGCTTTACGAAACAATCCCGAATTTTCATAACACGCCCGACCGGTACAATAATTTCCTCGCCGCTGTCAGAGAGGATTCAATGGGCAGAGTAAAAACCGCGCTTGCGGAAATTGAATTTGTAAACGCGCGGCGCGATTTTTACGGCATTCTTGAGGAAAGCAGAAAATCGGGAAAGCTGCCGCTAAAGGTAACGCATAACGACACCAAGCTTAATAATGTTATGCTTGACGCAAATACGAGAACGCCGGTATGCGTTATAGATCTTGACACGATAATGCCGGGATATGCCGTCAACGATTTTGGAGATTCCATCCGTTTCGGCGCTTCAACCGCTCCCGAGGACGAAAAAGATCTTACAAAGGTTCATTTTGACATATCGCTGTACAAAACCTATACCGCCGGATTTTTAAAGGGCTGCGACGGAACACTTACCGATGAGGAAAGACGGCTGCTGCCGGTAGGCGCTAAAATGATGACGGTTGAATGCGGTATGCGATTCCTTACCGATTATCTTTCGGGAGATACTTATTTTAAAACGGCTTATCCGGAGCATAATCTCGTCCGCTGCCGCACTCAGTTCAAGCTGGTAGAGGAAATGGAGAAAAGCTGGAACGAAATGCAGAAAGCTGTGGAATAATCCTCAGGAGACTGCAAAAAGCGTATGCTTTTACGATAATTTTGATATATACAAAAACAGCCTTGATACGGCAGAACAGACTACCGTATCAAGGCATATTTTTATTTTCTTCCGGTTGAGCCGAAGCCGCCGCTGCCGCGCTCTGTTTCATCGAGCGTCTCGGTCTGCTCAAACCGCGCGGTTATATAAGGCGCGATAACAAGCTGTGCAATCCGCTCGCCGTCGGCAATTTCCTGCGGTTCGCCGGAATGATTATGCAGGGACACCATTATTTCTCCGCGATAATCGCTGTCGATAACGCCGACCTTATTTGCGGGAGCAAGTCCCCGCTTTGTAGCGATACCGCTGCGCGCATAAACAAGTCCGACAAGACCGTCCGGAATCTGAAGTGCAATTCCGGTATGAATCATTTTTGTTTCGCCGGGAGCGAATACTGTTGTTTCGCCGCCTGTGCAGGCATAAAGGTCAGCCCCGGCAGCCGCCGCAGAGCCGTAGCTCGGAGCGACTGCGTTTTCGTTAAGCTTTATAAATTTTACGGTTTCCATACTTTTCCTCCGCTGTTTTCAATTCCTTCGCCGATATCTCCGCTGCCCATTTTACGCTCCCAGATTCCCGGCTTCCAAACAGCCTTCCCGGCCGCAACGGAACGCGGAACATCAATTATCCGCTGGTTTGCCGAGCCTCTGAACAGCAGCGAGGCGCTTTTCTGTTCCTCGATAAATCTTCCGTCAACGAGAACGTCGATATACCGGAGCATTTCGTTTATTGACTCCGCATTTCCGGGTATTCCGCGCAAAAGCTCCTTTTCAAAGTCAAACCCTGTATAGCACCAAAGCTCCTTTTCCGGAAATTCCTGCTTTACGCGCTTTATGAGCGGCAGCAGTCCCTCCCGGTTTTCAGGCTCAAAAGGCTCTCCTCCGAGCAGCGTGAGACCGGAAATATGCCGGGGAGCGAGCGCCGATATTATTTCCCGAACCGTATCCTCGCCGAAAGGCTTTCCGAATCCGAAGTCCCACGCCTCGCGGTTGAAGCAGTTTTTACAGCGGTGCCGGCAGCCGCTTACAAACAGCGATACCCTGACGCCCGGTCCGTTTGCGATATCAAATTTTTTTAAAGCCGCATAGTTCATTACAGATGCAGCACTCGTTCCTTAATTTCCTGCGTTCTGCCCTGATTCCAGAACTGAGTTCCGATATATCCGCAGGTACGGCGGGCAACATTCAGCTTGCTTTCATCGGTATTTCCGCAGTTGGGGCAGGTCCAGATAAGTTTGCCGTCGGTATCCTCGCGGATTTCTATTTCACCGTCAAATCCGCAGACCTGGCAGTAATCGCTCTTTGTATTAAGCTCTGCATACATAATATTTTCGTATATGAACTTCATAACAGTCAGAACTGCGTCAAGGTTATTCTGCATATTCGGAACCTCAACATAGGAAATCGCACCTCCGGGAGAAAGAGCCTGGAATTTAGCCTCAAGAGCCAGCTTATCAAACGCGTCTATATTCTCCGTAACGTGAACATGATAGCTGTTTGTTATATAATTTCGGTCGGTAACGTCCTTAATAATACCGAAACGCTTTTGAAGCGCCTTTGCAAATTTATAGGTTGTGCTCTCAAGCGGCGTGCCGTAAAGCGAATAGTCGATATTTTCAGCCGCTTTCCATTTCGCGGTATATTCGTTAAGCTTTTTCATTACATCAAGTCCGAGCTTTTCTCCCTCAGGCTCGGTAAGCTTTTTGCCGGTAAGCGAATAAACACATTCCCAAAGACCGGCATAGCCGAGAGAAAGAGTTGAGTATCCGCCGTGCAGATATTTGTCTATCGTTTCACCCTTTTTAAGTCTCAGCAGAGCGCCGTGCTGCCAAAGAATAGGAGCGGCGTCAGAAAGAGTGCCGGTAAGGCGTTCGTGGCGGCATTGCAGAGCGCGGTGACACAGCTCCATACGCTCATCGAAAATCTCCCAGAACTTATCCAAATCCTTTTCCGCCGACAAGCCTATATCGACAAGGTTTACCGTTACGACGCCCTGATTGAAGCGGCCGTAATACTTAGGCTTGCCGTTTTCGTCAACATAGGGCGTTAAGAAGCTGCGGCAGCCCATACAGGTATAGCAATGACCCTCGCCGTTTTTATCAATTTTATTCTGAAGCATAATTTTCTCGGAAATATAATCCGGAACCATACGCTTAGCGGTGCATTTCGCGGCAAGCTGGGTTAAATACCAATAAGGAGTTTCCTCTGAAATATTGTCCTCCTCAAGCACATATATAAGCTTCGGGAAAGCCGGAGTTATCCAAACTCCCTTTTCGTTTTTAACTCCCTGATAACGCTGGCGCAGGGTTTCCTCAATAATAAGAGCAAGGTCGTTTTTCTCCTGCTCGTTCTTCGCCTCGTTCAGATACATAAACACGGTTACAAACGGAGCCTGACCGTTGGTTGTCATCAGCGTTACAACCTGATACTGAATCATCTGAACGCCCTTGCGGATTTCCTCAAGCAGGCGCTTTTCCGTTATACGCTTAATCTGCTCCTCGGTAGGCTTGAGCTCGGCAAGCTCCTCGCGTACCTCAATATATATTTTTTTACGGCTTATATCAACAAAGGGGGCAAGATGGGTAAGGCTTATGCTCTGACCGCCGTACTGGCAGGAGGCGACCTGCGCTATTATCTGAGTAGCTATATTGCAGGCGGTTGAAAAGCTATGCGGCTTTTCAATCAGAGTTCCGCTGATAACGGTTCCGTTTTGCAGCATATCCTCAAGATTTACAAGGTCGCAGTTATGCATATGCTGTGCAAAGTAATCGGCGTCGTGGAAATGAATTATACCCTGCTCGTGAGCCTCGACAATATCCTTCGGGAGCAGAACGCGGCGGGTTATATCCTTGCTTACCTCGCCTGCCATATAGTCGCGCTGAACGCTGTTTACAGTAGGATTTTTATTGGAATTCTCCTGCTTAACCTCCTCGTTATTGCACTCTATAAGGCTCAAAATCTGCTCGTCGGTCGTATTTGACTTACGAATCAGGGCGCGGTTATAGCGGTAGGTTATATAGCGGCGCGCAACCTCAAACGCGCGCTGGTTCATTATCTGATCCTCTACCATATCCTGAATTTCTTCAACGCTCAGAGAGCGGTTGATATTTGCCGCCGCGCTTTCAACATCCTCCGCGATACGCTTAATCTGAACCGCGCTCATTCTCTCGCTCGGAACAACGCTGTCGTTAGCCTTCGTTACGGCGACAACAATTTTCGCAGGGTCAAAATTAACTTCGGAACCGCTTCTTTTTATAATCTTCATCTCTGCCATCCTTTCATAGATTCATCCTAAATGTGCCAACGTCAAAAACAGTTAGGCACAATATATTGTGTCAGCGATATCAATTATACCATACCGCAAATAAAAATCAAGTATAATTTGAGGAAATTTTTGTATTTGGGAATAATGCTGAAATCGGCATACCAAAAACCCGGAATTTTCTCCGTTTTTATTTTTCGCTGTCGATTGCCCTAAAGCCCTCGCCCATAACCTCGCCCGCATCGCTTACGATTATAAACGCCGCCGGGTCGCCCTCTCTTACAATCCTGTGAACCTCCGATACCTCGTGAGGTCTTACGGTACACAGCAGCATTGAGCGGGGCTCCCCGGTATATCCGCCGGTAGCAGGAAGAACCGTAACGCCCCTATGGAGAAGACTGCCGATTTCGGAGCAAAGCTTTTCAGGGAATGAGGTTACTATCCATATCATACGTCCGCGGTCGGCGCCGTAAAGAATAATATCCATAATCCGCGAGGACGCATACATCGCGACAACCGAATAAAGTGCGCTTTCAATATTTTTATAAACCGCAGCCGCAAGCAGGATAACAGCGGCATCGAGAGTAAGAATAATTCTTCCTACCGAAAGATGGGGAAAGCGGCGGTGAAGCAGCTTTGCAACAATATCAACGCCGCCGGTGGTAGCGCCGCGCAGCAAAACAAGACCGAGTCCCGCGCCGCCCGCAATACCGCCGAACAATGCGGCGAGAACAGGGTCGATTTTAACCGGCGGAACATACTCCTCGGCAAGCGACATAAAAACCGACAGGATAACCGTTACAACCGATGTTCTGATTATAAATCTTCCGCCGAATCTCCAAAATCCGAGCAGGAGTATAGGAATATTGAGCAGCATCAGCGTAATACCGCTTGAAATTCCGGTAAGCCGCTGAACAACCGTTGCTATACCGGTAAGTCCGCCCGGAGAAATTTCGTTGGCGGCAAGCAGCGCAGTCACCGCCGCCGCATAAACGGCACAGCCTGCAATATATATTATATAATCGGTAAGCGCCGATAAAAATTTTTTCATTTTCTTCTCCCCCTCTTGAATTGCACATATCACAGCAAGCATACAACATATTGTTTACTAAAATAAATTATAGCACAATCCGGTTTGCTAATCAAGCCCGTCAAACGCGATACATATATTATATATGTATTGTACCCCGCTTTTTCGGACCGCAGCGCCAAATTTAAAACATTTAATGAATATTTATAATAAGCCCTTGCAAAAGAACGCAAAATATTGTAAAATGAGAATACAAAGAATTTTTACTCTTTAAGTGAGGTTTGTATTTGCGATGTCTTTAAAATTCAATTACTCATACGCAGAACCGTTTCTGCGTGAAAACGACCTGAAAGGACTTGAAGCGCAGGTTGCGGCAGCCGCCGGATCTCTCGATGAGCGCAGCGGTCTCGGAAATGATTTTTTAGGCTGGGTTTCTCTGCCGGAAAATTATGACCGCGAGGAATTTGAGCGGATAAAAGCCGCCGCCGCCCGTATCAGAGAGGACAGCGATATTCTTATCGTTATCGGCATAGGAGGCTCCTATCTCGGAGCAAGGGCTGCGATAGAATTTCTTAAAGGACCCTACTATAACGCTTTGAGCAAAAGAAGCCCTGAGGTATATTTCGCCGGAAACAGCATAAGCGGCTCAAATCTTTCGGACCTTTTGGCGCTGTGCGAGGGCAAGCGCGTATCGGTCAATGTTATATCCAAATCCGGAACTACGACCGAACCGGCGGTTGCTTTCAGAGTATTCCGCAGCTATCTTGAGGACCGCTACGGCGAGGTTGAGGCTGCAAGCAGGATTTACTGCACTACCGACAAGTCGCGCGGCACCCTCAAGGCGCTCGCCGATGAAAAGGGATACGAGTGCTTTGTCGTGCCGGACGATGTAGGAGGACGTTTCTCGGTTCTCACGGCGGTCGGTCTTTTGCCGATAGCCGCTGCCGGCGCTGATATTGACGCGCTTATGCGCGGCGCTGCCGATGCTATGAAGGATTATTCGGAGCCGGATATGTATAAAAACCCGTGCTACACCTATGCGGCTTTGCGCAACGCATTTTACCGCAAGGGAAAATCGGTTGAACTGCTCGTAAGCTATGAGCCGCGTTTCACGATGATGTCGGAATGGTTCAAGCAGCTTTTCGGAGAGAGCGAGGGCAAGGACGGAAAGGGACTTTTCCCGGCGTCGGTAACATTTTCTACCGACCTTCACTCTATGGGTCAGTTTGTTCAGGACGGCTCGCGCATTATGTTTGAAACGGTTGTTACGATAGCCGACAACGGAGATGACGTTGTTATAGGAAACGATGCCGCAAACGGCGACGGACTGAATTTCCTCGCAGGCAAGCCGATGTCATATGTAAATCAGAAAGCCTTTGAGGGAACTGTGCTTGCCCATACCGACGGCGGCGTTCCAAATCTTGTTATAGCGGTAGACCGCGCAGACGAGGAAAACCTCGGCAGACTTATCTATTTCTTTGAAAAGGCGTGTGCTGTTTCGGGATATATGCTCGGAGTTAATCCGTTCGACCAGCCCGGAGTTGAAAGCTATAAAAAGAATATGTTTGCGCTTCTCGGAAAACCGGGATACGAAGCGCAGAAGGCAGAGCTTGAGGCTCGCCTCAAATAACGGAAACAGCCGCCGTCCGGCGGTCTGAATATAAAAGGAGCTGATATAAATGATCAAACTCATTATCGGAAAAAAAGGTTCGGGCAAAACTAAAAAATTGGTAGATATGGTGAACGCCGCTGCCGAAAGCAGTCTCGGCAACGTCGTATGTATCGAGAAAGGCGACACCCTTACCTATTCCGTTACTCATAAGGTCCGCTTGATTGACGCGGAGGCTTATGCAATAGCAGGCTACAACGAATATTTCGGTATGCTCGCAGGCATTAAAGCCGGAAACCACGACGTTACACACATTTTCGGAGACGCTACTCTCCGCATAGGCGGCAGAAATTACGATGAGCTTTCGGATTTCTTCTATCGCCTGAAATCGATTGAGGATGTTGACTTCATCTTCACGGTTTCCTGCGACGAGGAAGAGCTTCCGGCAAAAATCTTTGAGCTTGCCGAGAAGTGCTGACATATTTATTATAAGATAATCCGGGCTGCCGCGTCAATGCGGCAGCCCGGATTGGTTTTTAAGCTTAATTCTCTTTTTGCATCGCGGCTAAATCATAGGAACCAATATCATTTTCGCCGCAGTAAGACGGTTATCGCGGATATCGTTTATCTGGCATATTTCATCTACGCTTGAGCGGTAACGGCGGGCAATATCCCATACATCCTCTCCGGCAGAGGCATAGTATATCGTCAGAGCGCTGCGGTCGGCGCTGTCCGAGCGGACATCACCGGGAACAAGTCCGGTTACAACCGGTATACCCTTAACCGAATAAATGCAGGCGAAAATTCCTATTTCTATCCTCAGCTCTACCTTATCGCCTCCGAGCATAGTATAGCTGACGCTCCTTATCTGAAGCTCAGGCTCACACCACGCTCCCTCGATATCTCCTATCGGATACTGACAGCTGAAATCAACGTCCTTATCGAAAAATACCGGCGCGCCGTTTTCGTCAAGCGCTATAACACACGCCGAGAGCTTACCCTCAATTATAATATCTCCGTTTTCAAAACGGGTACTGCTGTTTATTATGCTGCACCATAGGTCTGACACTCCGGAAAGAGCCGTATCGGCAAACGAAAGCTCGGTTTTGCATTGGCAGGTTTCGGTAAGCTTCTGACAAATTCTCCTAAAGGTTATCTCGGAGCGCTTGACATCAAGCTCTCTTTTGCGCGAGTAAGCGTCCAGAACTGCCTCTACCTCCCTTTCGCAGAAGGCATTTGCGCTTACAAGCAGCTTTGCCGAAAATGAAAAGCTGCGTATTTCTCCTCCGACACCGGTTCTCGGCTTTAATTCGCTTGAGCATACCGTAACCTCGGCGTCGCAGCTGCACTGCTCCCCTGCTCCCGGAATTTCGAGCAGCTGGCTGAACGGCAGGACCGACCGCACCGATTGCAGCTTTTCCGAATCGGTGTTATAAATCGCCGTAAGGACTATTTCGCCCTTAACGATTGCTTTCTCGTTGAGCAGCTTACATTCTCTGACCATAACGGCGGTATCGTATCTTATAAGCATACGCACGGGCAGCTGAGCCTGACCTATTTCTATTTCCTCCTCAAGCATCAGATACTTTTCCGCCTCTCCCATAGGAGTTGTTGCAGGTATGTTCTCGCGCCTGAGCTGACCGTCGGGGTCGTCGTAATCGGTAACGATATCAGTCGCTTTCCGGCAGACCGCCCTGAAGGTTATTCCCGCCGCGCCGTGAAGGTCTATCCGCCTATCGGTAACGGCTCTGCAATTAACGTATTCCACCCGCATTCTGCAAACAGCCCTGAGCTCCTTTTCCTCTCCCTCAAGCTCAAAGCTGCGGGAGAACGGCGCAGAATACTCATACGCGCATATACGGTTGTCCGCATCCGCGTATATAATATTGACGCAGAAATTACCCTCGATGTTTGCCGAAGAACCGCTGATGCTTTTAGAGGTTATTCTCGGATTTACCGCGCATTTGAAAATACGGGACACCGCCGGGCAATAATCCGGCAGAGTAAACTCAATATCGATAGGCACTTCAGCTGTTTCCCGGCATACCGTGCATTCCGTATACACCGGCACCTTTAAAATGTTATTCTCCATTTTCCACACTCCTTGATATTTCCTGTTAAAAGATATGCCGCGGCAGTACGAGATATTCCCCGGACATTCATATATTCCAATCTCTTGACAAAACTGCGCCGCCGCGCTAAAATTTGAATATAAAGAACATTCGGCTGTATATATAGTATTAAGGAGATGTATATATGTTTAAAGAAATATCTGCGCGCGAAATAAAAGATAATCTTATTGAAATTATATCCGACGAATGGATGCTTGTAAGCTCAGGGAACCGAGACTTCTACAATATGATGACCGCATCATGGGGCTTTGCCGGCGAAATGTGGGGAAAGGACTGCGCTATCGCAATGGTCCGCCCGCAGAGGTATACCTATGAATTTATGAACAAAAACGATAATTTCGCCCTCAGCTTTTACGGCAGCCGCGGCAAGGACGTTATTCATAAAATCTGCGGTTCAAAATCCGGCAGGGACGTTGACAAAGCGGCTCTTACCGGGCTTACCCCGATTTTTGACTGCGATACAGTATATTTTGAACAGGCAAGGCTGGTTATTATCTGCAAAAAGCAGTATGTTCAGCCTATGAAGAAGGAATTTTTCACAACCGGCGAGCCGCTCAGATGGTATCCGGCAGAGGATTATCACACCATGTTCATTGGCGAAATTCAAAAGGTGCTGATAAAGGAATAAACGGGATTTCAGTTAATTTCTGCCGTATATTGAATTTTTACTTGCAATTTGGTCGAAATATGTTAAAATAGGATTGCAGAAGTTTTCTGTTGTTTTTATCCGGTTCTTCCGGTATCCTTAGGCTGGAGGTGTTTTAAATGGCTTATAAAATTTCCGACGCTTGCGTAAGCTGCGGAGCCTGCGCTGCCGGCTGCCCCTGCGAGGCTATCTCCGAGGGCTCCGAGCATTATGAGATCAATCCCGATAAGTGCTGCGACTGCGGAGCCTGCGCTGCCGGCTGCCCCGTTGAGGCTATCTCCGAGGACTGATTAAATAAACGGCTTAAAAACCCCGCCTTCCTTTTTATGGGATAGGCGGAGTTTTATTTTTTTAGCCGTTTTTGTCTAAAAACGCAAGAAATCTCCTATACTGTTAATAAACTACTTGACAACACCCATACTTAAAATGTAAAATATATTTTAATATGGGCTTTTTGTTTGCCATAATATATATTAAACGATACTGACCCGGATGTGACGGCCGGGCTTATATAAAATACCGATTAAGTTATTACAGAACTTATATCGGAATAGCTATGGAGGAAAAATTTTTAATGAGTGAAACACAGGTAAAAAAGAACCGCAGCAGCTCTGCCGGAACCGGACAGAGCAGATTCAATGCGCCGAAAAAGGCGGATATGTCAAACGCCAATAAGCTGGTAAATCGGGTCGTTAAAAGCGGATTTCCGGATTCCCAGAACGAAAAGAGCGCAGCCGGCGCGCCCGCCCGCAAGCCGGGACGTCCGAAATCCCAGTCTGCCGCTCAGGGAAATAAGACAGCCCGTTCAACTCAGAACGCAGCAAACACGGGCAAAACGAATAAACCGGCAGCGCGCGGCAGAAAACCGGGAAGTCATAATTCGAGAAAAAAGCCCCTGCGCATTATTCCGCTCGGCGGTCTCGGAGAAATCGGCAAGAATATGACGTTATACGAATATGACGGCGATATGTTCCTTGTTGACTGCGGAATGAGCTTTCCGGACGAGGACACTCCCGGAATAGATATTATCATTCCGGATTTTACGTATGTTCTCGAAAACAAGGATAAAATCAAGGGTTTGGTCGTAACTCACGGTCACGAGGACCATATAGGCGCTATTCCCTATCTTCTGCGCAGCTTTAATCTTCCTATATACGCTACCCGGCTTACAATAGGTCTTATTTCGGGAAAGCTCAAGGAGCACAGACTTTTGGCTGGAGCGCATCTCAATGTTATAAATCCGAGAGAAACGGTTACGCTCGGCAAGTTCAAGATAGAGTTTATTCATGTTAATCATTCCATTCCCGACGCGGTAGGCTTTGCAATAACCTGTCCAGCCGGTACGGTTATACACACCGGCGACTTCAAAATAGACACCACTCCGATAGATGATCAGGTTATAGATATTGCAAGATTTTCAGAATACGGAACGCGCGGTGTTCTCGCTCTGCTTTCCGATTCAACAAACGCCGAGCGTCCGGGATATACCGCCTCGGAAAGAATTGTCGGAGAATCCTTTTCAAAGCTTTTCCAGCAGGCGGACGGTCACAGGATAATAGTCGCTACATTTTCATCCAACATTCACCGCATACAGCAGATAATAGACGAGGCGGCGCATGTAGGCAGACGGGTTGCCGTTTCCGGGCGCAGTATGCTAAACGTTGTAAGCGTTGCAAGCGAGCTGGGGTATCTGAGAGTTCCGGAGGGAATACTCATAGATATCGATATGATAAAGAACTATCCCCCCGACAGGCTGGTTATCGTCACGACCGGCTCTCAGGGCGAGCCGCTTTCCGCGCTCCACCGCATAGCCTTTTCGGATCACCGTCAGGTTGAAATAATCCCCAATGATATGATAATAATTTCGGCAAACCCCATTCCGGGCAACGAAAAGCTCGTCGGAGGAGTTATAAACGAGCTTATGAAGCGCGGAGCGAACGTTGTTTACGAGAAAATGTATGACGTACACGTTTCGGGTCACGCCTGCCAGGACGAAATCAAGCTTATGACGGCGATAACCAAGCCGAAATTCTTTATTCCGCTGCACGGCGAGCAGAAGCACCTTTATAAGAACACTCTTGTTGCAAAGGCTATGGGTATTGATAAAAAGCACACGGTTATTGCCGAAAACGGCAGCGTTATAGAGCTTACCTCCGATTCCATTGCTATCGCCGATACTGTTCCGGCGGGGCGTGTTCTGGTTGACGGGCTCGGCGTCGGAGATGTCGGCAGCATAGTTCTGCGCGACCGCAAGCATCTCGCGGAGGACGGCATAATTGTTGTTACGGTATCTATTGACAAGCACACCCATGAGGTTATCGCCGGACCGGACGTTGTTTCCCGCGGCTTTGTATTCGTTAAGGAATCCGAGGACCTTATGCGGAGAATAAACGAGCTTGTATGCGATATTCTCGAAAAATGCTACATTGCGAACATTCGGGACTGGACAACGGTTAAAACAAAGATAAAGGACGGCGTTTCCCGCTTTATTTTCTCAAAAACCCATCGCAGCCCGATGATACTTCCTATTATAATGGAAGTATAAAGGCATTACCGAAAACCTATCGAAAGGAAGATAAATATGAAAGTAGTATTACTTGCAGACGTTAAAGGAAAAGGAAAAAAGGGCGAGCTTTGCCAGGTATCGGACGGATACGCGAGAAATTTCCTTTTCCCGAAAAATCTTGCGGTTCCGGCGGATAACGCCGCTCTTTCGGAGCTGAAAAGCCGCGAGGAGTCTAAGGAGCACCACCGTCAGGAGGAAATCGAGGAGGCGCGCAGCGCCGCCGCCAAGCTTAACGGGAAAAGCGTTACCCTGCACGCCAAGGCCGGTACCGGCGGCAGGCTGTTCGGCAGCGTTACCTCAAAGGAGGTTGCCGAGGAAATCGGCAGAACGCTTGGCGTTGAGATAAATCACAAAAAAATGCAAATGAGCGATATTAAAAACTTCGGAGAGTATACGGCGGAGGTACGTCTATATCAGGGAATAACCGCCAAGCTCACGGTTAAGGTTACGGAGTAAAATTATGCCTAACGAACAGGTTATATACGACCTGGACGGCGTTCGGCAGCCCTATTCCGTCGAAGCGGAGCAGGCTGTTTTAGGTTCAATTCTCGTTGACCCTAAGGCTTTGAACGATATTGCCGTTCAGATGAAAGCGGAATATTTCTATATCCCTCAGCACAGGGAGATATACGCGGCGCTGTCATCAATGTATGAAATGAGTCAGACTATTGACTTTGTTTCCCTGCTTGAAAAGCTTAAAAGAGACGGCGTTTATGACGAGGCGGGCGGAAAGGCATACCTTACGCAGCTCGCTCAGACAGTTCCCTCGGCGGCAAATGTTCTTACATATGTCGCCATAGTCAGGGAGCGCTATTATGCACGCGCTCTGCTCAACGCCGCTCAGAGCATTATCAAGGATATAAACGAAAATTCCCGCGATTCCGACGCTCTGCTTGCGGCAGCCGAGCAAAAAATATACGACATCCGTTCGGGGCGCGAGGTCAGCGGACTGACTCACATCAAGACTGTTATAGCCGATGAAACCTATGACCGGCTTGCGAAAATGACCGACCCGGAAACCCGCAACGACTACATCGGAGTTCCCTGCGGAATAGGCGAGCTTGACAAAATGATTACCGGTCTGAACCGCTCCGACCTTATTATTCTCGGAGCGCGCCCCGGTATGGGAAAGACCTCGTTTGCGCTCAATATTGCCCGCAATGTGGCAGTAAACGCCGGAAAAACGGTATGCTTTTTCTCGCTTGAAATGACCCGCGACCAGTTAGCGCAGCGTATGCTCTCAAGCGAGGCGGGAATAAAAAGCGAAAAGCTGAGAACGGGACTGCTCGAACCGGACGAATGGACAAGGCTTGCCCAAGCCGGAGACAACCTTTCAAAAAGCGAGATATACTTTGACGAAACCTCAACCATAACCGTTCCCGAAATGAAAGCTAAGCTGCTGAGAATGAAAAAGGTTGACCTCGTTATTATAGACTATCTCGGACTTATGAAGGCGGCTAAAAAAACCGAGGGACGCGTTCAGGAGGTTTCGGAAATAACCCGAAATCTGAAAATAATGGCGAAAGAGCTTAAAATACCGGTTATTGCCTGCGCTCAGCTCTCCCGCGGAACAGAAACCAAGGGAAAATCCCATAAGCCGGCGCTTTCCGACCTGAGAGAATCCGGCTCTATCGAGCAGGACGCCGATATTGTTCTGTTCCTCTACCGCGACACCTATTATGACAACGAAAAGGATGAGGGTGACGACCGCAGCGACCCGACCTCCGCCGAATGTATAGTGGCGAAAAACCGCCACGGCGAAATCGGCACCGTAAAGCTGCATTGGGACGGTCAGTTTACCCGTTTCACATCGGTGGATCATTTCAGATGATAAAAGGAAAAATTTTAAAGCAAATAAGGGACTGCGATATGCTTTCCTCCTCACGGAGGATTACTGTCGCGCTTTCGGGAGGAGCGGATTCCGTCGCCCTTCTTTATGCTCTGCTCGGTCTGCAAAACGAGCTTGGCATAACCGTTTCTGCCGCTCATCTCAACCATATGATACGCGGCGCGGAGGCGGACAGGGACGAAAGGTTTGTGCGAAGTCTTTGCGAAAGTCTTAAAATACCGCTGACAGTGGAACGCGAGGACGTTCCGGCGCTGGCTGAGAAAACCGGGCAGAGCCTTGAGCTTGCCGCAAGGCAGGCGCGCTACGGTTTTTTTGAAAGCAAAATTCCGGACGGGCTTATTGCTACGGCGCATACGGCGAGCGACCAGCTCGAAACCGTTCTTCTCAATCTGACCCGCGGAACAGGACCGGACGGGCTTTGCGGAATACCTGCGGTAAGGGGCAGGATAATCCGTCCGCTGCTCAGCTGCACAAGGGCGGAAATAGAAGATTACTGCCGGGAAAACGGACTGCGGTTCGTTACCGACAGCACAAATCTTTCCGACGATTACACCCGCAACCGGCTGCGGCATCTGGTTATTCCTCAATTAAAGGAGATAAACCCCGCGGTTGAGACAGCGGCGGCGCGCTGCGCAAAATTCTGCTCCGAGGAAAGAGAATATCTCGACAGAATTTCAAACGGAATTTTAAAGTCCGCTCTGCGCGGCGGCGGGCTGGACATAACGGCTTTAAAAGAGCTTGACCGGGCGGCTGCAAAACGGGTTCTGCGCCTGTTCACCGCGCAGTTTTATTCCGACAACGACGCCTTTCATACCGAAAGGCTTTTAGAGCTTTGCAAAAACGGCGGGAAATGCAGCTTGCCAAACGGACTTTTTGCCGTTTGCAGGGATAATACGCTTACAATCACAGACGGCAGGATTAAAAAAGTGCGTTTTATCACCGAAATTTCGGAAGAAAACACCGATTTTTCAAAAGACACAAAAAAAATTCATAATTTGTTATTAAATAACGCGTTAGACTATGATAAAATAGTAGGCAAATTGATAGTCCGTTCGCGGCTTCCTGGAGATAAGCTCCGTTTGAGGAAATCCGGATGCACAAAAACTCTGAAAAAGCTCTACAATGAGTTTTCGGTACCGTTGGATGAACGCGAAAATCTGCCGGTCGTATGCGATGATTGCGGAATTGTATGGATATACTCCATAGGAACCGCCGAACGCTGCGCGGTTACGTTAAAAACAAAAAGGATTGCAAGATTTTCTGTTATTAAACAGGACTTTTAAGGGGGATAATAATTCTATGTCTATCAGAGACGATGTTGAACGTATACTCGTTTCAGAGGACGAGCTGCGCGATATCTGCCGCAGGCTCGGAGAACAAATTTCAAAGGATTATGCAGGAAAGCGGCTGCTGCTTGTCAGCGTGCTGAAAGGCGCGGTTGTCTTTATGTCCGATCTTCTCAGAGAAATAACCTGCGACTGCCAAATTGATTTTATGGCGGTATCGTCTTACAGCGGCACTAAAACCACAGGAGTGGTAAAATTTAAAAAAGACCTTGACATCAATCCCGAAGGCTGTGATATTCTGCTCGTTGAGGATATTCTTGACAGCGGAATTACTCTTTCCTATCTCAAAAGGGTACTGGCTGACCGCAATGCCGCAAGTATCCGCGTCTGTACTCTCCTCGACAAGCCCGGCAACCGCCAGGCGGATATCAGCGCGGACTATGTCGGAAAGGTCATTCCGGACGAGTTTGTTATAGGCTACGGGTTGGATTATAATGAAAAATACAGAAATCTGCCCTTTGTTGGCGTGCTGGCACGGCGGGTTTATGCCGACCGGTAGGAAAGGAGAAAATCTTGGATAAGAAAATGAGAAATGTGCTGCTGTGTATTCTTGCGGCGTGCGTTATGCTGTTTGCGTTATTCGCGCTTTCAAGAATGTCCGGCACCACTCAGGTGAAATATTATGAGATCGTCAACCTTTTCAAAGAGGATGAAATTTCCGATTTCACCCTGAATATGTACAGCGGAGAGCTGGCATATCAGAAGCGCGGTGAAAGCAACCGGGTGTATAAGTACAATGTCGCAAGCCCGTCGTATCTGCTCAATGATATCGACGAATACCTTGACAAAAACGATATTAAATACGACCTGAAGAGCGGCGGTCAGGCGTCCTGGCTTATGAGCCTTCTTCCCACTCTGCTTGCCTTCGGAATTATGGTGTTCTTCCTCGTTATCGTTATGAGACGTATGAACTCAACGATGGGAACCGACAAAACACTCGGCTTCGGCAAGGCGAAGGTTCGCAAATCGGACGAGCGGAAGAAAACCACATTTGCCGACGTTGCCGGCGCGGATGAGGAAAAAGAGGAAATGTCCGAAATTGTCGACTTCCTCAAAAATCCGAAAAAGTATAACGAGCTCGGCGCTAAAATCCCGAAAGGCGTTCTGCTTGTCGGCCCTCCGGGAACCGGTAAAACTTTGCTCGCACGCGCTGTTGCAGGAGAGGCGGACGTTCCGTTCTTCTCAATCTCCGGTTCGGACTTCGTTGAAATGTTCGTCGGAGTCGGTGCGTCCCGCGTAAGAGACCTGTTCGGAGAGGCTAAGAAAAACGCTCCGTCTATAATATTCATTGACGAAATAGACGCAGTCGGCCGCCAGCGCGGAGCCGGCTTGGGCGGAGGTCATGACGAGCGCGAGCAAACCCTCAACCAGATGCTGGTTGAAATGGACGGCTTCGGAACAAACGAGGGCGTTATCGTTATGGCAGCAACAAACCGCCCCGATATTCTTGACCGCGCGCTGCTGCGTCCCGGACGTTTTGACCGTCAGATAACCGTAAGCTACCCGGATGTTAAGGGCAGAGAAGAAATCTTAAAGGTTCATTCACGCGGCAAGCCCTTAGGACCGGACGTTAATCTTGCCACTATCGCCAAATCCACTTCCGGCTTTACCGGAGCGGATCTTGCCAATCTTCTCAATGAGGCAGCGCTGCTCGCCGTTCGCCATAAGCGCAAGGCAATAACTCAGGAGGAGATTGAGGAGGCTACCATAAAGGTAGTTATGGGAACGGAAAAGAAATCCCATATCGTTAAGGATAAGGACAAAATGCTCACCTCCTATCACGAGGCAGGACACGCAGTTGTATCCTACTTCCTGCCGACTCAGGACCCCGTTCATCAGATTTCGATTATTCAGCGCGGTATGGCGGCAGGCTATACGATGTATCTTCCTATCGAGGAAAAAGGACATACCTCCCGCAATCAGATACTTGAAAACATTTGCTCTCTGCTCGGAGGCAGAGCGGCTGAGCAGCTCACTCAGGACGATGTCTGCACAGGCGCTTCAAATGATATCGACCGCGCAACCGAGCTTGCCCGTAAAATGGTTACTAAGTTCGGTATGAGCAGCAAGCTCGGTCTTGTAACCTACGGTCACGATAACAACGAAGTATTCCTGGGACGCGATTTTTCATCGACTCCGAATTATTCCGAAAAAACCGCGGCTATGATAGACGAGGAAATCGAATCTATCGTTATGTCGCAGTATAATCGCGCTATTGAGCTGCTCAATAAGGCAATGCCCAAGCTTCACGAGGTTGCGAAGGTTCTTTTTGAGGAAGAAAAGATATCGGGCGACCGTTTCCGCGAGATTATGGAAGAGAAATAACCAAATTACCTCCCCGCATTTTCGGTGCCGGGGAGGATTTTTGCTTGCAGATTTTAAAAAGGATTTTTAAGGGAAATGGATAAATATACGCAGATGACCGAAACCCCGGTGCGGCGGCTTGTAACGCGGCTTGCGGTTCCTACGGTCATAAGTATGCTTGTTACAACATTTTACAATATGGCGGATACATATTTTGTAAGCCGCCTTAACAATACGAGCGCAACCGGAGCGGTAGGAGTTGTTTTTCCGCTTATGGCGTTCATTCAGGCAGTCGGTTTCTTTTTCGGTCAGGGCAGCGGAAATTTTATTTCCCGTTCGCTCGGAGCCGGAGAGGATGAACGCGCGAAACGAATGTCGTCCACCGGTTTTTACAGCTCTCTCGCGGCAGGAATACTGATTGCGCTTACGGGCTTTATTATATTAAAGCCGCTTGCATATATTCTCGGAGCCACCGATACGATTTATCCGTTTGCGAGAGATTATCTCGCGGTTATTCTGCTCGGAACGCCGTTTATATGCTGTTCGTTTGTTTTGAATAACCAGCTCAGGTTTCAGGGTAACGCCGCTTTTGCAATGGTCGGTATTATGACCGGCGCTATTCTCAACTGCATACTCGACCCCCTGTTTATAGAGGTCGTCGGTATGGGAGTTACCGGAGCGGCGGCAGCTACCTCTGTCAGCCAGGCGGTCAGCTTTTTCCTGCTGCTTATCGGATGCCGCCGCAGCGGCGGAGTGTTTCCCAAAATAAAATATTTTACTCCGCGCCGGGAATACTTTTTTGCAATGTTCAACGGCGGCGCACCCTCGCTCGCAAGGCAGGGCATTGCGGCTGTCGCCTCGGTTCTGATGAACATTGTGGGAGGGAGCTTCGGAGATTACGCAATAACGGCGATGACCGTTTGCTCAAAGATAACTATGTTCTTCAATTCTGCAATGATAGGCTTCGGGCAGGGCTTTCAGCCGGTCTGCGGTTTTAATTACGGCGCAGGAAAATATGACCGTGTAAAAAAGGCATTTTGGTTCAGTGTGCGCGTAACCTTTATATTCCTGCTGATTCTTTCAGGCGTAGGCATTGCTTTTTCCCGTCAGCTCGTCTCTGTTTTTTCCGATGACCCGCTGGTTATCGGTTTCGGAATACCCGCTCTGCGGTTTATGTGTATATCCTTCCCGTTTAATTCCTTTACCGTTATGTCAAATATGCTGATGCAGACTATCGGCAAGGGTGTCCGGGCAACTATTGTCGCCGTAACCCGGCAGGGACTTGCCCTCATGCCTATTATGCTGATTTTATGGCGCTTTTTCGGAGCGGCAGGCTTTCAGTCGTCTCAGATGTGGGCGGATTTCGCCGCGTTCCTGATAAGTATTCCGCTGACGGTAAGCGTTTTGCGCGAAATGAAAACGGAGGGTTGATTTATGTACAGCGGATTGTCTTTGGTTTACGACCGCCTTATGGCTGACGCCGACTATCCTAAAAGAACCGCAGAGCTGCTGCGGCTGTTTGAAAAATATGACCGCAAGCCGACGCTGCTGCTCGACCTTGCCTGCGGAACAGGCGGATTTTCAAACGAAATGGCAAAGCGCGGTATTCAGGTAATAGGCGTTGACATATCGCCCGAAATGCTGAGTATCGCCGGTTCGCGCTCGCAGGAGCTGGGGCTTGAAATTCTTTATCTCTGCCAGAATGCCGCCGAGCTTGACCTTTACGGAACGGTTGACGGCGCAATATGCTGTATGGACAGCTTAAACCACATAACCGATTACAAAACGCTTTGCCGGGCAATCAAAAGGGCATCGCTGTTTTTAGAGCCTGGCAGACTGTTCATTTTCGACGTCAACACCCTTTACAAGCACAAAACCGTACTCGGAAACAACACGTTTGTTCTTGAGGAAAACGGAGTTTACTGCGTATGGGACAATGAATATGACCCCCGGCGGCACATAACAACCGCCGCGCTGGACTTTTTTTCAGAGCAGCCCGACGGGCGTTACGAGCGCTCCGGAGATACCGTTGAAGAACGGTACTATTCCCCTGCCCTGCTCAAAAAAGCGATTTCGGCGGCGGGGCTTGAAATACTATCGGTATGCGGAGAGTTTACCGATTGCGCGCCGCAAAAGAATTGTGAACGCGCGGTATATATTACAAGAAAGGTTTGATAAATATGGGAAAGCTTATACGCTGCATTACAAGCGACGGTCTCGTTATGGCGGCAGGGCTTGACAGCACCGATATTTGCGCCGAGGCGGAACGGCTTCATCACACAAGCGCGGTTGCAACGGCGGCTCTCGGCAGACTGCTCACCGCCGCATCGCTTATGGGAAACGCCTTAAAGGATAACGCCCAGAGCATCACTCTGAGAATTACCGGCGGCGGACCTATCGGAACTGTAACCGCAGTAGCGGATAACAGCGGAAATGTCCGCGGCTGCGTTACAAATCCGTTTGTTGAGCTGCCGCTGAAATCTAACGGCAAGCTTGATGTTTCGGGAGCCGTAGGTACGGACGGCAGTCTTTATGTTCTTAAAGACCTCGGTATGCGCGAGCCGTATAACGGCTGCGTTCCTCTTGTTTCCGGCGAAATAGCGGAGGATATCACATCATATTATGCAACAAGCGAGCAAATCCCTACGGTCTGCGCGCTCGGAGTTTTAATAAACCCCGATTTAACGGTTAAATGCGCCGGAGGATACATTATCCAGCTGCTCCCCGCCGCCGACGGCTGCGAGGACGTTATTTCAAGGCTTGAAAAGAATATTTCCGAGGCAAAGCCGATAACGGCGCTTATGAGCGAGGGAGTAGGAATCGAGGAAATAGTCCGCTCGGCTCTCAGCGGCTTTGAGGTTGAAATTCTCAGCGAGGCAAACGCAGAATACCGCTGCAACTGCTCGCGCGAGCGCAGCCTTAAAATATTAAAGGGATTATCGGTCGAGGAGCTTCGGAAGCTGGCGGACGAGCAGCCGGAGACCGAGCTGGGATGCAGCTTTTGCGGTTCAAAATATACCTTCTCCGCAGATGAGCTGCGGGAAATAATAAAAGCGAAAGCGGCTGCGGATAAGTCGGAAAACTGATTAAGTCCGTTTCATACACTCACCGAAACAGCGGAAATTTCAATATTTTTCAAAAAAATAGAGACAAACGCGCTTAAATGGTGTATAATAATTTATTATTATGTTTAAAAGGAGTTTTCCGCTATGTGTGGATTCACCGGCTTTACCAATAAAATAAATGACGACGGAACGGTACTCGGCGCGATGATGAACAGAATTATTCATCGCGGACCGGATTCCGCCGGACAGTATGTTGACGGTAATATTGCTCTCGGCTTTCGCCGGCTGAGCATTATTGACTTAGCTGACGGCGACCAGCCAATGTTCAACGAGGACCGCTCGATGGTGCTGACCTTTAACGGTGAAATATATAACTTCAAGGAGCTGCGCGAGGAGCTTATTGCAGCCGGGCATACCTTTGCCAACCATTCTGACAGCGAGGTTCTGCTTCACGGCTACGAGCAATGGGGAACCGAGCTTGTCAAACGGCTGCGCGGAATGTATGCTTTCGTTATTTATAACAAAAAGGACGGAAGTCTTTTCGGCGCGCGCGATATTTTCGGAATAAAGCCGTTTTATTATGCGCAGATGAACGGAAGTCTGCTTTTCGGCTCGGAAATAAAGTCGTTTCTGGAGCATCCTGATTTCAAGAAGGAGCTTAACGAGGAGGCTCTCGGTCATTTCCTTTCATTTCAATATTCTCCTACCGAGGAAACCTTTTTTAAGGGTGTTTATAAGCTTCCGCCCGCTCATTATTTTATTTACCGCGACGGCAGGTTTGACAAGGTGAGATATTTCCGTCCGGAATTCAATTCCGAAAGCGGAGTTCTTGATTATTATGCCGACCTTACCGATAAAGCGGTCCGCGAATCCGTTGCAGCCCATAAAATAGCCGATGTTGAGGTCGGCTCATTCCTTTCAAGCGGCATAGACTCAAGCTATATCGCCGAGGCTGCAAATGTTGACAAAACGTTTACCGTCGGGTTTGAAAGCCCGGACGGAGACAGGTATAACGAAATACATTTTGCAAAGGAATTTGCCGACACAATAGGAGTTGAAAATATATCCAAGGTTATAACGCCTGAGGAATATTGGGGCTCCTTCCCGAAAATTCAGTATCATATGGACGAGCCTCTCGCCGATCCTGCGGCTATCGCGCTATACTTTGTAAGCCGGCTTGCAAGCGAATCGGTAAAGGTCGTTATGTCAGGAGAGGGAGCGGACGAGCTGTTCGGCGGCTACCGCATATATCAGGAGCCGATAACCCTTACCGCATACGACAGACTTCCGTTCTGCATCCGCCGCGTTATAAGCAGAATATGCTCTCATCTTCCCCAGAAGCACGGTATAAACTACCTTGTGCGAAGAGGCAAGACGATAGAAGAACGCTTTATCGGAAACGCCGATATCTTCAGCAAGCGTGAGCGGGACGCTCTGCTCAAAAGCGAAACGGCAAAATCGGCGGTATCTCCGCAGATACTCTGCGACAAATTTTACAGCGAGGTCAGCGATAAGGATACCCTTACCAAAATGCAGTATCTCGATATAAATATGTGGCTTATGGGTGACATTCTGCTGAAAGCGGATAAAACCAGTATGGCAAACTCTCTTGAGCTGCGTGTTCCGTTCCTAGATAAAAAGGTTTTAGAGCTTGCCGAGAAAATTCCGCCCGAATGCAGAGTCAATACAAGAACAACCAAGCTTGCTCTCAGAAAGGCGGCGGAGAGAACCCTGCCGAAGCGTACCGCAGATAAAGACAAGCTCGGCTTTCCCGTTCCGATACGCGTATGGCTTAAGCAGGACGAATATTACAACACCGTAAAAAAGGCGTTTACCTCTCCTGCTGCGGAAAAATATTTCGATACCTCCCGCCTGCTGCGGCTGCTTGACCTGCACCGCGCCGGAAAAGCAGATCTGAGCAGAAAAATCTGGACTGTTTATACATTCCTTGTCTGGTACGACGAATTTTTTGTTAAGCAGTAAAAGCTAAGGAGCAGTAAAAAAGCTTACGTTTTTTTACTGCTCCTTTTTTATATAAAAATGTTAATCCCTTTTCAGATTTAAAAGGTGGGCTATTCCCGGTATGCTTTCGCCTTGCAGTGACGACGTAGGAGACATAAGCGCGCCGGTAGAAATAAAAAGAATATTATGAAAATCTCCCTGTTCAAATCTGTGCATAACAAATGATGCCAGCACCGACGCGCTGCACCCGCAGCCCGAACCGCCGGCGGCAACGTCCTGCCTGTCGTAATCAAATATCATCATTCCGCAGTCTGCGTGATGACAGCGCAGATTATACCCCTCCCGGTCGCAAAGCTCATAAAGCAGCCCTGTTCCGACCGCTCCGAGGTCACCGGTGTATATGACGTCATAGTCCTCCGGCGAGGTTCTGGTATCGCGGAAAAAATGCGTTATTGTTGAGGCGGCGCTCGGCGCCATTGCCGCTCCCATATTGTTTGCATCGGTTACTCCGAGGTCAACCATTTCTCCGAAGGTTACCTTATCGGTATATATTCCGGTTCCGCTGCCCTGACCGAAAACGAGCGCTCCGGCTCCGGTAACGGTCCATTGAGCAGTCGGGGTTCGCTGACTGCCGTATTCAAGAGGGAAACGGTACTGTCTCTCGGCGGAACAGAAATGCGAGGATGTGACAGCGGCGGCATAACGCGCCGTTCCGCTTTCAACGGCAACACTCGCAAGAGCGGCTCCCAGAGCCATCGTCGAGCATGCACCGTAAAGTCCCAAAAACGGAACTCCGAGTGCTCTGAGTCCGAAAGCGCTGCCGATACATTGATTAAGCAAATCTCCGGCAAAAATCAAGTCTATATCATTTGCCCTGACCCCGGCGCGCTCTATCGCCTTATCTGCGGCAAGGGTTTGCAGACGGCTTTCCGCCTTTTCAAATGTTTTTTCTCCGAATCTGCAATCCTCGCTGAAGGAGTCAAACTCATCTCCCAGCGGACCGTTATGCTCCTTTTTTCCGACCACTGAGCCGTAGCCGAGTATTTCAGGACGCTTTTCAAGCTGAATTGTTCTGTTTCCTATTTTTACCGCCATTTTTTATTCACCCTCAAAACACCTTGGTTACAAGGTAATATATAACGCCGTATAAAACGCTTGCAACTGTGCCGTAAACGATAACCGGTCCGGCTATCGAGAACATCTTAACGCCCAGTCCCAAAACCTGACCCTCCGCTTTAAATTCTATTGCCGGAGAAGCTATTGCGTTGGAAAATCCGGTTATCGGAACAAGGGTTCCCGCGCCGGCATGACGCGCCAGCTTATCATAAACCTTAAGCCCCGTAAACAGAGCCGATAAAAAAATCAGAGAACATGGTACCAGCATTTTAACAACATCCTCGCTTATTCCGAGCATATCATAAAGCTCGGCAAGCAGCTGACCTATAACGCATATAAGTCCTCCGACGACAAATGCACAGGTAAAATCCTTGAGCTTGGTTGACGGCGGAGACGCCTTTTTCACCATTTCCGCATATTCGTTTTTATTGGGCAACATAAAAATACCACTCCTTTTTCACGAAGAATTTACCGATTTTCGGAAATCCTACCGTTTTTATTCTTTCAAAAAGGAGCGGTATTATTCTTATACAGATTTTTTTGAGCTACATTCGTTTCCGCAGCTTTTCAAGCGCCGCCTTTTCTATCCTCGACACATAGCTGCGCGATATTCCGAGATGCGCGGCTATCTCGCGCTGAGTCAGCTCGCGGCTGCCGCCGAGTCCGTATCTCAAAACGATTATTTGCATTTCGCGAGCGTCGAGAGTATCGCAAAGTATTTCCCGAAGTCTTTCAAGGCGCAGCTTGGTATCAATTTCATCCGAAATATCGCGTTCATCGGCAATAACGTCAATAAGAGTAAGAGTATTTCCGTCGCGGTCGGTATCAATAGGGTCGCTTATAAATATATCCTGCGAGGATTTGCGGAGGTTTCTGAAATACATAAGAATTTCATTTTCAATACACCTTGCAGAATAGGTTGCAAGTCTGTTCCCCTTGGAAGAATTAAATGTTGAAATTGCCTTTATAAGTCCTATTGTTCCTATCGATATCAGGTCATCCTGATCACAGCCGGAGGCATAGTATTTTTTTACGATATGCGCAACCAGTCTTAAATTATGCTCAATAAGCTCGCAGCGCGCCGCCTCGTCACCTTCTCGGCTGCGTTCAAGCAGCTCCTGCTCCCTCGCCGCCGGAAGCGGCGGCGGAAAAGAGCCGGTTCCGGTTACATGCAGAACAAAATAATATATACTTGCCGCAAGCTGCAATAGCTGATTAAAAAACATAAAGCTGTTCAGCCCCTTTCATACCAATTTATATGCAAAATACTGCTTGGCAGATACAGGCAATAAGAAATACAAAAATCGGAAATTTACAAAAGCCGTAAGCTTTGAGAATTTCCGATTTTTTATTTCAGAAAATATATCCGAACAAAACGGGCTGCCGCTCTTAAAAATTATTATAGCGGCATTTTTTCGGAATAATAAGCAAGTCGGTCTGTAAGCCGAGTTCTGTCTTGCACGGTCATCTATCTCGACGCAGAATTGCTCCTGCGCTCAAGCCGCTTTTCATAGCACGCCGGGCAGGCGTATCGCTATCGTCAGCGTTGCTCCGAATAGGGTTTACAGGACCGTTCCGTTCCCGGACGGCCGGTGAGCTCTTACCTCGCCTTTCCACCCTTACCGCATACAGGCAGCGCAAGCGCTTCAACGGTTTCCCGAAGCTGTATTATGCGGCGGTATATCTCTGTTGCACTTTCCCTGAGGTCACCCTCGGCGGCTGTTAGCCGTTATTCTGCCCTGCGGGGCTCGGACTTTCCTCAGAGGCTTACGCCTCCGCGACCGCACGGCCGACTTGCTAATTTATAATACCACAATTAACGCGCTGTGTCAAAATAATTTTTTCAGAATAAACTAAAATGTAGCAAAACTTTATTTTGGGGGTAAATTTATGGAACAAAAGCAGCAAAAATTCTTTTTAGGCGCAAATTCCTGCAACGGGTTTGTATCGCATTTTTCCGATAGCTTTTCCGCAAAGGATGGCTGGCGCGCGTATCTTATAAAGGGCGGTCCCGGAACCGGAAAATCCTCGCTTATGAAATATCTTGCCCTTAGGGGCGAGGAATACGGAGAGGAGCCTGTTCTCTGTCCGTGCAGCTCAGACCCGCTTTCGCTTGACGGTGTTATATTTGAAAAAAGAAAGGCAGTTATCCTCGACGCGACCGCTCCGCATGTTGTTGAACCTCAGCTTCCGGGAGTTTGCGAGCAGATTATCAATTTGGGAGAATTCTGGAACGCCGATAAGCTCCGCAAAAATTCACGGGCCGTTATAGCCGCCGCCGAGAAAAACAAGGGGCTGCATAAAACCGCATCGGCGTTTCTGCGGGCTGCCGGTCAGGTTATGGAAAGCTCGCTTGCTCTCACCCGCCCCGCCGCCGACACCGACAGAATTATTTCAGCGGCTCTCAGGTGCGCAAAAAGGCTGCTGCCCGAAACAGGAAAGCAAGGCAGCGAAAAAATCCGTTTTTTGCAGGGTATAACTCCGCTCGGTATCGTAACATACACCGACACCGTTCGCAATTACTATCCCGCTCAGGTTATAGTTTCCGACCCCTACGGATGCGTAGGGAATGTGTTTATGCAAACTGTAAGGGAATATGCCCTTGCCGCCGGTTACAGTATAATAACCGTTAAAAGCGCGTTTCTTCCGGATAAAATTACAGACCATATTCTTATTCCAGATATCGGTCTTGCATTTATAACCGAAAGCCCGTATTTCCGCTTTGGCGGAGAACAGCGGCGTATTCATGCCCGACGTTTCACCGATGCCAAAAAGCTCCGCGAGGTTAAGCAGCGTCTGCTTTTCCGGCGGAGAGTAACAAAAGAGCTGCTCAGCGTAGCCTGCGAAACTCTGGCTCTCGCAAAAGCCTCTCATGACGAGCTTGAAAAATATTATATATCGGCTATGGATTTTGACCGCATACCGCCGTTTGCCGCTTCTTTAGCCGAGAAAATATTCTCCGAAGAATAAAATTTACGCCGCCGCAGTTTCACGCAAAAGACTGCGGCGGCGTATAATAGTATACAGCCACGGCTGTAAAAAGGAGTTGAATTATTATGGATATGAACAATATGACGCCTGAAACAAACGAAGAACCCATATTGGCAATGGCATTTGTTGCATTTCAGCCGTTAAACCAAGTATACGAGCCCGAACAGGGCTTTTTTGAGGGAACTCTTTTCCCATCTCTTAATAAACCGTTTTGGAAGGAGGTGGAGCGCAGATGAACGAACAGGAAAAAATGAAACGCCGCATAAGCGCTCTCGCCTTCGCAGCTCACGAGCTTGCGCTGTTTCTGGATACCCACCCGGACAACACTCAGGCTCTTACTATGCTTGAAAAATACCGCCGCTGGAAGGACGAAATAACGGCGGAATATGAAAAGAAATACGGCAAGCTTATCCTGACGGTAAACGACGCCGGCGGAACCGACAGCTGGAACTGGCTGGAATCTCCGTGGCCTTGGGAACAGGAGGGTTGAAATTATGTGGCAATATCAGAAAAAGCTGCAATATCCGGTCAGGATAAAAACGCCTAATCCGAGATATGCAAAAATTATCATTTCCCAGTACGGCGGTCCTGACGGCGAAGCCGGAGCCGCTATGCGCTACCTCACCCAACGCTACGGAATGCCCTATAATGAGGTAAAGGGAATTTTGACCGATATAGGTAGATAAGCCTCTGAAATGTTCCATTCAGAGGCTACGGCTTTTTTTGATGCTTTTGCAACCGTATAGCTCCACTTCATAGGA
>CAKSOL010000017.1 GCA_934477125.1 uncultured Eubacteriales bacterium
AGAAGTTTGAAATTTTTATACCTTTACGCTACTCTTGCTTTCTGCGGACTATTGGTAGACGCGCATTAACGGCAAGCAAAGAGATTGCTGTGTCAGCTTGATATGTTCAAATGCTAATTAAGTATAGCATACAGCTATGAATTTTTCTATTGCGTTCCCCTGACTTCGGAATAGTGGCAGGGCTGGCTATCCATGTCTTGTGCTTCTCTACCGTACATGTAATAAATACAACACTGTAGAAGAAGGCAATAAAATACAAATCGGTGAGGTTGCAGAAAAAGTAGTTACATGTTTGGTGTATGGTTCAAGATGTTCAATGATCTTACTTAATAAAATCACCCAAATGCATAATAGAGCTATTTCTAATAATGGCTTGCAAAATGGTTTTTTAAATTTTTGGTCTATATTGGAAGTGCTTTGCGTTAAAAAAGAGGGCAATAAAATTAATCAGGTAATTGAAAAGGTAGTGCCGATTCTCAAAAAAGATTATATCGTTTGTATAATGGAAGACTTAGCGCAAAATTTAAAAACTATTTTAGGTGATGATGCATTTAGTTCTTTTATCAGTAAAATTGATGAGGGAAAATCTAATCACGAAAAGATAGCTATGTTTTTATTGCTAGAAAAATATAATAAAGATTTCGATACATTTACTGATGGGTTCGTTAACTATCCGGTAATTAGAAGTAGAATGATAAATATTCATGATGATTTTTCAACTAATACGAGGGCTTATCTTAATCTTTCTGAAAGATATGCACAACGTGTGACGTGGCATTTATTTAGGATATATAGGGTTAGAAATTCTATTGCACACAATGGCCAAAGGCATAAATTAATTAAGGATATTGGGGAACATTTGCATTCGTATGTGGATGCGGTAATGCTTAATGTTATAGTAAAACTTGCAACAACGCAGTTGTGTAAAGAAGAAAATGTTTTTGTTTCAGATTCCTTTGAAAATGATAACATTAATGCAAAATTATCTAGTGTTGAGCCTTTTGATGAAGAAACGGTAAAACTATTGCTCCAACCGGAAATCGGAACTATAAATTATTTTGAAGAATAATTTTTTAAAACTATGTTTTCTGTTCTGAGAGTGTTTTTTGGTTGCGTTAATGTTTTCTTGAAACTCAAATAAAACAGTTTTTATATAAGTGAGGTTTTATTATGGGAAAACAACTAGGTTAGGAAGAAGAAAGGGAATTATTCGTTAATAAGCTTTGTAAATTAATGAATGGAAATAACCTATCCTGCCAGTATTTAAGTAGCAAAATAAAAAAGAATGACGGTTATATAAAGCAAAATCAAACGGATATAGAAAAGATGAAAAAACATATAGTTAAAAATTGGGGTGAAGCGGTTAAACAGTTAGATAATACTAAAAAGGGCAGAAAAATAAAAATCCATTAAAATAATACTTGTTTATGAGGATTATTATAAAAGCGAATGTTTAGATGAGTTGTTTGAACTTAACAATTCCCTCGTAAATGATAAAAAGTATTGGCTCGTTACAATAAGGGAATTTGAAATGTTATTAACGATTTGTCGTGATGATCTGGAATTGTTTAGACTAATAGTAAACGAAAAAAATGATTCAGAAATTACTCATTCGAATCAAGGATGCGACCTAAGTCAATTTTTTGAAAAACATAACATTAACGAAAATAAGTACTTATATGACTTTAACATAATGGATGAATGGAATAAAATAAAAAGTTTGTGCGAACAAGGCTAAGCTACATATCAGCGATAAATGTCAAAACAGTTAGTATTGTGCTATTTCGTCTCTTTAATACAAATTATGAATAGGATTATAATTTAGGAAGAAAGAGCTGTGTTTTAAGGCTTAAACGCATTGTGCTATTTCGTCGCGCAGTCACATGAAAAGCACTTAGCATAAAGCTGAGTACTTTTTCAGCTATATTTGCCTTGCGGCGAGTGATATTATGTTTAACACAGCGATATTATCTGCGGCAAATTCAATGGCGAGTATAATATTACTGTGAACGGAGCAAACAGTATCGCTCCGGTTAATTCTTAATTAAAATCAATGCGGATTTTTGAAAGTAATGGCGGAAAGGTTATTGACGGGTATTTAAAACAAATACCCGAAATTTGCGGAGGTAATAAAAATGGACGGGAATTTAACATTCAAAAATGCGGAACGTAAAGATACTGCTTTAATTCTCCGGTTTATAAAGGAGCTTGCTGATTATGAAAAAATGTCAGACCAAGTAGTTGCAGACGAGGCAACGCTTGAAGAATGGATTTTTGATAAGCAGAAAGCAGAGGTTATTTTTGCGCTTGAGGATGGAAAAGAAGTGGGATTTGCATTGTTTTTCCATAATTTTTCTACGTTTCTCGGTCGAGCGGGCATTTATCTTGAGGATTTATATGTTAAGCCCGAATGTCGCGGTAAAGGATACGGCAAGGCAATTTTGAAAAAGTTAGCTTCTATTGCCGTAGAACGCGGCTGCGGACGATTGGAATGGTGGTGCCTTGATTGGAATAAACCGAGTATTGATTTCTACCTTTCTCTTGGGGCGGAGCCTATGTCCGATTGGACGGTTTACCGTATTACAGGCGACACGTTAAAACAACTCGCAGATTGAAAAAATTCCGGTTTGTAAAGGTTATAAAGCAATATCCAAAACAAAAACCGTTAAAAAAGTATTTGCTGCCGCAAGTACTTTTTTAACGAAATTTGCCGTGTTTGCAGTGATATTTTCATTTCGCGGAAGATATTTGCAAAAAAATTTATAATAGTATAATTTTTTGCTTGACAAGCCGGACTGTTTGTGGTATATTATTTAGGCATTCCAATTTGCTGGTGTAGCTCAGTTGGTAGAGCAGCTGATTTGTAATCAGCAGGTCGGGGGTTCAAGTCCGTCCACCAGCTCCATTTTTTTCGGCGCTGCTGACAGGCGGAAAACTAAATATGGGAGAGTTCCCGAGTGGCCAAAGGGGGCAGACTGTAAATCTGTTGCTTCTAGCTTCGATGGTTCGAATCCATCCTCTCCCACCAAAAATCCTCATTCGTAAGAATGGGGATTTTTACTTTTTACATCTTACCTCTTCACTCTTACCTCAAAATAAAATCGGTAACGGGATTTTTGGGAAGTAATATGTAATATGTAATAGGTGCTGTGCGGCTTCGCCGCCGATTGTAGATGCAAGGCTACACCTTGCTCTTTTGTGTTACGGCGATATAAACATTTACCGTTGGGGATAATATCACTTGACGCTATATTTATGCGAAGGTTTAAATTCGTGCAAAAAATGCGAAAAATCTTTTTTGTAGTCCTGCCCCAAGAACCCATTCACTTACGTGAACGGGTTCTTAATTTTTACTTTTACTTGCTTTTCGGCAAATGAAATATGCTGTCGTATATAAAATAATCTTGTTATGAAACGTACTGCGGCGTGTAAGTAAATTATTTTACCGAGACTTCAAGCAGAGCTGCACCATATGAAGGAAGTAAAATCTCATAAGAGTCGGAAAATTTTATTTTTTCACCTGTAAGCTCGTTGAAAGAATAGTTATTTTTGAAATTTTTCCAAAACGCCAGTCCTTCGCCTGCAAGGGTCTTTGAAATTTCGGTTTCCGCTGCGGAACCTAAAATATCAAAATCGGCAGCGCTTTCAATACGCGGTATGTGTTTTGAAATCTCAAGCCATTTTGCGGAAAAATTGTTGTGTAATTCATCTATACGATAGATAGTACAGTCCTCCGATGGATTTATTCCGTCAAATTTAAGATTTATACCAAGCTTAGAGTTTATTCCGCGCTCAAAATAATGATTGCATAAAAGTATATAAAGCTTATTTTTTGAAGCGTCAAGCGCAGAAACACAGCAAACTGCGGAACTTTCGCTCTTAGTATACTTACATTCTAAAGACGGAAGCCCGCAAAGCTTATTGCATAGCTGTGCGGCAAAGTAGGCGGGTGTTTTGATATATTCATAATACATAGAATAATCTGCGGGCGGACAACGGTTGCCCTAGGCGTAGGAATCGTTTTCGGTATCTCTTTCATCCGAAAGCGCCTGAGGTACATTTCCTATAACTATCATAGGCTTTGCACCCTGGCGCAGAACATTTTTGAGAATTTTGAGCGGTTTTGAAAAATTGGTTTTTAAAATGCCGTTTTCAACCGGTAGGTCAGCTTCCGGGTGTTATCCCTACCAACGGATTCTGATATAATTTGGGAAACGGTCCCGTATGGGACGGCGCTTTGATTCAGATACCCTGGTATGTTTATGTTTATACCGGAAATACACATATTTTGGATGCGAATTATGCTGCAATGAAAAAATATATTGACTTTTTAACCGGAATATCCGAAGATAATATTGTTGATTACGGTCTCGGAGACTGGAATTCGCCCGACCGTCCGAATGCGGATTATGAATGTCCGACTGCTTTCATTTCCGACGGGTTGTATCGCTCATTTGAACGGTAAAAAGAATAAAATGTCTTACCGCCCGACAGGCGGCGAATGGAATACCGCATATGAGGAGTTTGAGCTTCCGGGCGGAGAATATGAAATCTTAATAGAGCTGTAAGGAGAAAATCAAATGGAAAAATACAGGGATAAGGCATTAAGCAATGAAGAGCGTGCAAGGGATTTGCTTGAAAGAATGACCTTGCGGGAAAAGGTAGGGCAGATTGCGCAGCCGTTTAAAATGTTTGATGAATATAAAATAGAAAACGGTGAAATTATTCTTTCGGAAAAATTCAGGAATTATATCGCCGCTTATGGCGGAATAGGCACGGTTTTCAGCTTTTTCCGCGCCGATCCGTGGTCCGGCCGTAATTACGATAACGGAATATGCATAGAGCTGCGCGAAAAGGCTTATAATACAATGCAGCGCTATATTGCGGAAAATTCGCGGCTCGGAATACCTGCGCTTTTTGAAGAAAACGCCCCCCACGGACTTCAGGTGCTTGACAGTGTAATGTATCCTACGAATATAGGCATAGGAGCGGCCTTTGATTCAAAGCTTGCCTATAAAATGGCGGTTTGTATCGCCGAGGAATGTAAAAGCTTCGGAATACAGGTGCCTAATTCCTCATTGTTTGATATGGCTTGCGACCCGCGTTTCGGGCGTTCGGAGGAATGTCTTTCCGAAGACCCGTATCTTGCATCAAGGCTGTGCGGAGAAATTGTAAAAGGATATAAGGATACCGGCATAATGATTTGCTGCAAGCATTACTGCGCGCAGGGCGCGGCGCTTGGCGGTCATTGCGGAGGAGTTACAAATATCGGTGAACGTGAGCTTCACGAAATACATCTGCCGTCTGTGGCAAAAGCAGTAGAAAACGGCGCGGATTTTATTATGGTATCGTATAATGATGTAGACGGGGTGCGCTGTCATGCCAACCGCCGCATCCTAAAGGATATTTTGCAGAATGAAATCGGCTTTAACGGTGTTATCCGCGCTGACCGCACAGGCAATGATTTTTGTGATAATCTGACTCTGGCGGGAGCGCAGGCGCTTAATGCCGGAGTTATGCTTGGGCTTGGAGATACGGCGTTTTCTCTCCTTGAAGCGGCTGTTGAAAACGGATATACCGATATGCAAACGGTTGATAACGCGGTCTATCATATTCTTCTTAAAAAATTCGAGTCCGGCATTATGGATAATCCGTATATTGAAGAAAAAGGACAGTCCGCTAAATATATCGAAAGCGGAATTTCGCAGGATACCGCCTACCGCGCGGCGGCGGAAAGTCTTGTGCTTTTAAAGAATGAAAACGGCGTTCTTCCGCTTAAATCTCCTGTGAAGTTAGCGGTATTCGGTGAACACGCCGATAGTATTTATCCGATTTTGGGCGACTATACCTCGCCGCAAAGGACTGATGAAATGCTGACTGTGTTCGGCGCTTTAAAGCTATTGAGTCCCGATGCCGAATATACAAAGGGCTGGGACTTTTTCGGCGGCACTGATGACTTTGAAAACGCTTTGCAGCTTGCAGAGACTTCCGATGCGGCTGTGATTTGCCTGGGAGGCAGCAGCGCAAGGGATTTTTCTGGAGTTTATAATGAAAAGGGTCAGGCGGTAGCCACCAAGGATAATTTTATAGATTGCGGCGAGGGGCGCGATGTATGCAGTCTCGAATTGCCTGGAAGCCAGCTTGAGCTGCTGCGCAGGCTTAAAGCAATCGGAAAACCGGTAATTTCAATATTGATACAGGGCAGAACCTATCTGTTGGACGAGGTAATGCAGCTGTCGGATGCGGTGATTATCGCCTGGTATCCCGGTCAGGAGGGTCCTCGCGCAATAGCAGATACGCTTTTCGGAAAGCTGAACTGTTTCGGCCGTCTGCCGGTGTCTGTTCCGAACAGTCCCGCTGCGCTCCCGGTATATTATAACCGCCGCCCCATGCCGGACGGATATATTGATTTGGAGCATCTTTCGGATTATCCTTTCGGCAGCGGATTGAATTATTCCGATGTAAAATATTCAGACTTTACTGCGGATGAACTCCATACCGCTGCGGAAATCAGCGGCGGAGCAGAAATAAAGCTTTCGATATGCGCCGAAAATCAGAGCAATATGCCGGTAAATGAGGTGGTTATGCTTTTTATCCATGCAAAAAGCGGAAGTATTCTTCGCCGGGTAAAGGAGCTTAAAGGCTTTAAGCGTGTGGAGCTGGCTGCCGGCGAGCGCAAAAAAATAGAATTTACCCTGTCGGCAGAAGAACTGAAAATATACGGAACGGATAACCGCTTTACCGTTGAATCGGCGGAAACAGAGGTTTTCGCAGGCGGAAATATAAACGATATGCGGCAGCTTACAATTAAAATATGAGAAAGGCGCTGAAAAGCAGTTTCAAGAAGCAATGATAAAACGTAGCTGCGTTACCGGTTTTTGCTGAGACTATTGGATTTTTTGCCCGTTTGCATATAGATAAAACGCTTTTATTTGACAATTTGCGCTTATTGCATTATAATAATAAAGTTATGAATTTTTAATAAGAAAGAAGTATCTGAAATGTCTGTCATAAAGCGTGAAAATCTGCGGAACGTAGCCATTATTGCTCACGTTGACCACGGTAAAACCACACTGGTTGACCAGCTGCTGCGCCAAAGCGGAACCTTCCGGGCAAACGAAACGGTCAACGAACGTGTTATGGATTCAAACGACCTTGAACGCGAGCGCGGTATAACTATCCTTTCAAAAAACACAAGCGTTGTTTACAACGATATAAAAATCAATATTATCGATACTCCCGGTCACGCTGACTTCGGCGGCGAGGTTGAACGCATACTGCAAATGGTGGACGGCGTTCTGCTGCTGGTTGACGCATTTGAGGGCTGTATGCCGCAGACGCGGTTTGTTCTCAAAAAGGCACTTTCTCTCGGAAAGCGCGCCGTTGTCGTTATAAATAAGATAGACCGTCCTATGGCAAGACCGCATGAGGTTGTGGACGAGGTGCTTGACCTTTTCATAGAGCTCGGTGCGGACGACGACCAGATAGAATTCCCGGTTGTCTTTGCTTCTGCGAGGGACGGCTATGCCTCATATTCTCCGGATGTCAAGGGCGAAAATATGAAACCGATATTTGAAGAAATTGTCAGCGCGATAGACGCTCCGGAGGGTGACCCGGACGCTCCGTTGCAAATCCTTTTCTCAAATATTGAATACGATGATTATCTCGGCAGAATAGGCGTCGGACGTGTTGAACGCGGAACGGTCAAGGCAGGACAGACTGTTGTACTCTGCCATAAGGACGGCACTACCTCAAACGTCCGTATAGCAAAGCTGTTTATGCAGCAGGGTCTTCGCCGCGCAGAGGTTGAAACCGCCTCGGTCGGCGATATAATCGAGGTTGCCGGTATATCGGAGCTTGAAATCGGAGAAACCGCCTGCTCCTCCGACTGCATAGAGCCTATGCCGTTTGTTAAAATAGACGAGCCTACCCTTTCGATGAACTTTATGGTAAACGATTCGCCGTTTGCCGGAAAGGACGGGAAATTCGTTACCTCAAGAAACCTCCGCGACCGTCTTTTTAAAGAGGTTATGACAAATGTAAGCCTGAGGGTTGAGGAAACCGATTCTTCGGACACATTTAAGGTGTCCGGCAGAGGAGAGCTGCACCTTTCCATTCTGATTGAGACTATGCGGCGGCAGGGCTATGAATTTCAGGTTTCTCCGCCGACGGTTATTTATAAGCGCGGTGAGGACGGAACGCTGCTTGAGCCTATCGAGCTGCTTATGATTGAGGTTCCGGAAAACTATGTCGGAGCGGTTATGGAGCGGCTCGGCTCCCGCAAGGCGGAAATAAAGAATATGGGAACTCGTGACGGCGGCACATCGCATCTCGAATTCCTGATACCTGCCCGCGGATTGCTCGGCTACCGCTCACAGTTTATGACCGACACCAACGGAAACGGTATTATGAACCATGTTTTTGACAGCTATCAGCCTTATAAGGGAGACATAGAGCAGCGCAGCACAGGCTCGATAATTTCCTATGAGCAGGGCGAGGCTACAGGCTACGGACTTTTCAACACCCAAAGCCGCGGCAGACTTTTTATCGGTCCGGGAACGCCGGTTTATGAGGGTATGATAGTAGGAGAAAACCCGAAAAACGAAGATATCGTCTGCAATGTATGCAAGAAAAAGCAGATGACGAATACCCGCGCCGCCGGCTCGGACGACGCTCTGCGCCTTGTTCCTCCTACGCGGCTCAGCCTTGAGCAGTCGCTTGAATTTATCCGCCAGGACGAATATGTTGAGGTAACTCCTCATAATATCAGGCTTCGCAAGAAGATACTGAATAAAGAGCAAAGAATGAAATTCGAGGCAAGGAACCGCTGATGAATTACATTGTTCTTGACCTTGAATGGGACAGCGTTTACCATCCCGATTTTCACCGTTTCATAAATCAAATACTGCAAATAGGCGCAGTTAAGCTCAACAGCAATCTCGAAACGGTAGACAGCATTGAATTAACGATATGCTCCGATATTTCGCCACGCGTTACCAGCAGATTTGCAAATCTTACCGGAATAACCTCTGAAAAAATGCGCGCGGGGATACCGTTCGTAAAGGCTGTCTCCGAATATAACGAGTGGGCGGGTACAGATACGGTTACTATGAGCTGGAGTACCTCAGACCTTTTTGCAATTCTTGATAACCGGTGTCTCCTGCCGGATGACATTTCGTTCCATATCGAAAAATATATTGATCTTCAGCAGTATATCCAGAATGAGCTGGTTTATAGCGGAAATCCCGTCAGCAATCAGATATCGCTGTGCAAAGCGGCGGGTATATTTAATGTTTCTACCGAGGGTTATGAGCTTCATACGGCTCAGGATGACAGTATGGTCTGTGTTTCTCTGCTCAGAAAGGCATATAACCGCGAGCGCTTTTCCGCGCTGATACGCGATACCTCGGATTCGTCGTTTTATAAAAGACTTTTCTTTAAGTCCTATTATTTAAATGATTTGGACGATCCGTTAGTGGATAGAGAGCAGCTTAAATTCTACTGCGAGGAATGCGGCTCAAAGCTGAAGGCTATGAGCCGCTGGAAATACCGCAACCGCAATTTTTCGGCAAAGCTTTGCTGCAAAAAATGCGAAAAGGAATTTATCGGCAGAGTAAGCTTCCGCAAAAATTTTGACGATGTTGAGGTTAAGCATCGTTTGATTCCCATTGAGGAGGTAGCCGAAGATGAAGTGCAGGATTTGTCCGCGTCGGTGTCTGAGTGAAAGAACCGAAAGCGAAAACCTGTCCGGATATTGCCGATGCTCCCTTACGCCGCGCGTTGCCCGCGCGGCGCTGCATTTTTGGGAAGAACCGTGTATCAGCGGAAGCCGCGGCTCCGGAACTGTTTTTTTCAGCGGCTGCTCACTCGGCTGCTGCTTTTGTCAGAATGAGGAAATAAGTCACGGCTGCGCCGGAGCGGACATATCTGTCGGCAGACTTGCGGAAATATTCGGCGAGCTTGAAAGCATGGGCGCGCATAATATAAATCTCGTCAGTCCGACTCATTATTCTCTCGCTATAATCGAGGCTCTTAATATTTACCGCCCGAAAATACCGATAATATGGAATTCCGGCGGCTACGAAACCGAGGAAACCCTTAAAATGCTTGAGCCGTTTATCGATGTTTTTCTTATGGATTTCAAATATTTTTCATCTGAGCGGGCAGCGCGGTATTCGGCGGCGGCGGATTACCCGGAGACTGCGGCAGCGGCAATAAAGCAATGCCATAAAATGCAGCCGGAATGTATATTCGATGAAAACGGTATAATTCAAAAGGGTGTTATCGTCCGTCATTTGCTTTTACCTCAGGGAACGGCGGACGCGATAGCTGTATTTAAATGGACAAGGAATAATGCTCCCGGCGCATATTTCAGCCTGATGAACCAGTATGTTCCCTGCGGCAGAGCTGCGCAGGACAGCATAATAAACCGCAGGGTTACGCGGCGGGAATACGAAAAGGTGCTCTCGGTCATTATTGAAAGCGGATTTGAAAACTGCTATATTCAGGATGAGGAAAGCGCTGAGGAGAAGTATATTCCGTCTTTTGACCTGACCGGCGTTAAAAAGGAAAATTAAGCCTTTAAAATCCGCTTTTCCGGGGTTTTTAAGATAGATACTTGCAAAGAATTTTAAAAAATAGTATAATTATATGTATTCATTCGGTTTTCTTTCCAATAATAATTCGGGAGGAAACTGAAATGAAGATGGAAAAAGATAAAGAGCAGGAGCAAAGCTGCTCCGACAGCCGTTATGAGCAAATTAAAAATATGGGGTCGGTATCGCTGCCGTGCGGAAAACGGCGGATACAGGCGCTGACGATTATAGGGGAAATCGAGGGGCATAACGTTTTGCCCGAACAGAATAAAACCACCAAGTATGAGCACGTTATTCCTATGCTTGTAGCTATCGAGGAGGACCCCGAAATCGAAGGTCTTTTGCTGATTCTGAACACCGTCGGCGGAGATGTCGAGGCGGGGCTTGCGATAGCCGAGCTTGTTGCCGGAATGAAAAAGCCTACCGTTTCATTCGTTCTCGGCGGCGGTCATTCGATAGGCGTTCCGCTCGCGGTTTCGGCAAAGCGTTCGTTTATAGCCCCTTCCGCAACTATGACTATCCATCCGGTCAGAATGAGCGGTCTTGTTATCGGCGTTCCGCAGACTATGAACCATTTCGCGAGAATGCAGGCGAGAATAACCGGCTTTGTTGCGCGCAATTCGGGTATGAGCGAGCAAAGGTTTACCGAGCTTATGATGAATACCGGCGAGCTTGTTACCGATGTCGGCTCTGTGCTTGACGGCGAGGCGGCGGTTCGCGAGGGACTGATAGACGAGCTGGGAAGCCTCGGCTCGGTGCTTGACTGCCTGACGGAAATGATAGACAAGAGAAATAAATAGACAAAACAAATATTTAATGTCCGGCAAAGAGGGCGCAGGGATAAGCTTTAGTGAATTTATCCCCGCCGCCCGCCGGACTCGGAATGTACTTACAGATATTAACCGGTACAATATAAGGGGGATAACATATGGCAGCAAAGAAGAAAAAAACTACTGCCGGAGCAAAAAGCGCGGCAAAGCCGCAGGCGCGCGCGTCGCACCAGCTGAAATCGATACTTTGCTTTTCGGCGTCGGTATTTTTACTGTGTATCGTTTTTATCAAGGGTGAAAATATCTGGACTGAAATACATAATTTCTTCTTCGGCTTATTCGGAGTCATAACGTTTTTTTATCCGTTTTTGCTGTGCAGCATAGCGGTTTTATATGCTCTCGATAAATTTTCCGGAGCCATAAAGGCAAAGGTTATCGAGGTGGGGGTTATCGCCGCGCTTGTAGGAGCGGCTGTAGACATTTTCGGTTCATCCGCAGCCAAGGTGAGCTTCGGCTCATATCTTGCCGCCGCATACAAAAGCGGAACTCATCTCAAAAACGGCGGATTTTTCGGCGCACTTATCGGCAGACCCATAGTTATGGCATTCGGTAAAACCGGAGCTGTTATAACTGTTCTGCTGCTGATTTTTATTTTTGTTATGATAATAACCGGAACAACTCTTTCCGCACTGTTCCGCGCAGTTTCGCGGCCGGTTAAAAGCATTTCCGAGCAAGCCGAAAGCGCGCTGCAGGCAAGAGCAGAACGCGCGGAGGGCGAAAAAAAGCACGAATTCAATGTTGACATTCCGGTGGACGATATTCCGAAAAAGCGCCCGCCGAAATCGGCAGACAGCAGCCTTGGCGAAAAGCAGCGCCGTGTTATAAGCACATATAACGGCGAGGATGGCGCCGAGGAGCATACCGATACGCAGGGCAGGGAGGAACCGGCGGAGACTGCCGGACGAGAAATCGGGGAGATTGCCGACGATACAGCCGAGACTCCGATAGGCTCAGAGGACCGCGAGCAGCTTGATATGGCTTTGGAGGACGCGAAGGAACAGTCCAGACAGCGTACGGCGCCGCTGCCTCTCAGCGATACGAAAAGCGCAGGCGGAGAAAATAATTCGGATGATGTCCCCTTTGATGCAGAAAAGGAAAAGCAGGATTTCGCCGAAAAAATAACCGGAGGAATTGAGCTTGAGGACGATGATAGCTATAAATTCCCGCCGCTCTCACTTTTGAAAAAATCCCAGTATGAAAACAGCAATAACGTAGCCGACGAGCTTGACCACACCGCCGAACAGCTGGTTGCAACGCTTAAAAGCTTCGGCGTTGAAACAAGAATAGTCGATATCTGCCGCGGACCGACAGTTACCCGCTATGAGCTTCAGCCGCTTCCGGGCGTTAAGATAAGCAAAATTACCGGCCTTGCGGATGATATAGCCCTTAATCTTGCCTCGGCGGGCGTTCGTATTCAGGCGCCTATTCCTAATAAATCCGCGGTCGGAATAGAGGTTCCGAATAAAACAAGCGTTACAGTAGGCGTAAGAGAAATAATAGAATCCTCGGAATTTGCCGCGTCCAAGAGTAAGCTTACGATAGCGATGGGGCGCGATATAGCCGGTAATGTCGTTATAGGAGATATTGCAAAAATGCCGCACGGTCTTATTGCCGGTGCGACCGGTTCGGGTAAATCCGTGTGTATTAACTCCATTATTATGAGTATACTCTATAAGGCAACGCCGGACGAGGTAAAGCTGCTTATGATTGACCCCAAGGTTGTTGAGCTCGGAGTTTATAACGGTATTCCTCACCTGCTTGTTCCGGTTGTAACCGAGCCGCGCAAGGCGGCCGGGGCGCTCGGCTGGGCTGTCAGCGAAATGGAAAAAAGATATAAAATGTTCGCCGACCGCGATGTCCGGAATATAGCAGGCTATAATAAGCTTGTCGAAACTCTGACCGACGAACCGGAGGTTCAGAAGATGCCGCATATCGTTATAATAATAGACGAGCTTGCAGACCTTATGATGACCGCTCCGCGCGAGGTTGAGGACTCAATAAACCGCATTGCCGCCAAGGCGCGCGCAGCCGGTATGCACCTGCTTATAGCTACTCAGCGTCCGTCTGTCGATGTTGTTACCGGCGTCATCAAGGCAAATATTCCGACCCGTATAGCGTTTGCCGTTTCTTCTCAGACCGACAGCCGTACCATTCTCGACACCGGCGGCGCGGAAAAGCTGCTCGGAAAGGGCGATATGCTTTTCAGCCCCGCAGGCTCAACCAAACCGGCGCGCGTTCAGGGCTGCTTTGTCAGCGACGAGGAGGTCGAATCGGTTGTTGAATACATAAAAACCGGCGGCAAGGCTGACTATGACGACAGTATTATGGACGAAATCGAACGTCAGGCAGCTGCCGAAAAGCAGAAGAATCCCATATCCTCCGATTCCGAGGACGACGGCGACAGCGACTCTATGATAGACGATGCCATTCGCGTTGTTGTTGAAAACGGTATGGCTTCAACCTCTCTGCTCCAGAGAAAATTAAAACTCGGCTATGCCCGCGCCGCCAGAATTATAGATCAAATGGAGGAACGTGGAGTTATAGGTCCTTATGAGGGCTCAAAGCCGCGTAAGGTTCTTATCTCCAAGGAACAGCTTTTGGAAAAGCAGGCCGGTGAGGAGTAAATGAGGTCTTTATTAAAATCCGGTTTAGCCAAAATTTCAAAACGCTCTATCATTACCGCCATCATAGCCGGATTTCTGATTTTGGCAGTTATTATTTGCTGCATAGTTCAGGGAGACTCGCCGTATTTCAACGCTGCAACATATATTTTCGGTTTCGGCACCCATTACAGAGCCGAGGATGATTATATCCGCTTTCTTGATGTCGGCGAGGGCGATTCAACCCTGATTTGCAGCAACGGCAAAACCGCTCTTATAGATACCGGTCCTCCGGAAAGCGCAGGCTCTCTTTGCAGAAAGCTGAGGAAGTTCGCCGTTAAGCAGATTGACGCGCTCATTGTGACTCATGCTCATATGGATCATATGGGCAGCTGCAGAGAAATTTTAAATGAGTTTCCGACAGGATGTATCATCGTACCCGAAATAATCGGCGACCCTGAGGGCGCCGAAGAGCTTGTCGCCGCGCAGAAAAGTGTTTCCGAAAACGGCGGAAGAGTTTTTCAGGCGGCTGATGGCTTGAAAGTCGAGGTCGGCGATTTCAGCATAACGATTATAGGCTATTATCCCGATATGGAGGATGAAAACGACCGTTCGCTGTTTATTATGGCAGAAATCCGAGGAATGAAATTTTTGCTGACCGGCGATGCCGAAACAAAAGCCGAAAAGCGACTGCTGCAAACTAAAAAGGATATTTCCTGCGATGTTCTGAAGGTTGCGCACCATGGCAGCAATACCTCCTCAAGCGAGGAATTCTTAGATGCATGCTCACCGAAAATAGCGGTAATTTCCGCAGGCTACGGGAATACCTATCTTCATCCGCACGAAAGCACTGTTTCCATGCTCGAAAAGAAAAGGGTTACCATATACCGAACCGATATTTACGGTGATATAATATTCAAAATCATTAAGGATAAATACGAAGTTTCATATATAAAATAACAGTAAAAAAGAGAATATGAGCGCTTGAATAAGGCTCATATTCTCTTTCCTTTATCCGCAAAATCTTCCGCGGATACTTTAATCTCCCACAGCCTCGCGCGAATCCTTGAACAGCAGGGAGATGCACCAAATTCCGGCAAGCGCTATAATGGTATATATTATTCTTGCGATAATATTGCCGGAGCCGCCGCAGATCCATGCAACCAAGTCAAATCTGAAAAGTCCAACAAGTCCCCAATTCAGAGAGCCGATGATCGTCAGGATCAAGCAGATCTTATCAAACATATTTCTCACTCCTTTTCTGCCGTAAATAGTTTGTGAAAAACATCCCGGTTTTATTCTGTTAAATTCTATGAAACATATTTTAAAGTAATTTACCGAAATGCGGACTTATATTTTCAGTTTTAAAGCTAAAAAATAACAGTTGCCGCATAATTTACCTGTTATAATCCCGTGTATTACTCACAAAATAAGACTGCAAACGCAAAAAAGAAACAGAGGAGTGAAAAGAAATGGCTAAAAATGTAGTACCTGAGGCGAAGGACGCTCTCAACCGTTTTAAGATGGAGGCTGCAAGCGAGGTTGGCGTTAACCTCAAGCAGGGTTACAACGGCGATCTTACCTCTAAGCAGGCCGGTTCTATCGGCGGACAGATGGTTAAGAAAATGATCGAATCTTATGAAAACAGCATGAAGTAAGATTTGCGGTTCTTTTTAGGCGGTGCGGCTTTTGCCGTACCGCATTTTAGTATTCGCTTTAAATTTGCAAAAAGAATGGCAAAAGCCGTTTTTACATGCCGGTTAATACATTAAAACGCGCAAATCCGAATAATACAGAAAAATTTTTTTAATTTCAAAAAAACACTTGCATTTTACTGTCCTATGGTGTATAATAGCAATTACCGGTTAGGAAAACAAAATATCGCGGGGTGGAGCAGCTGGTAGCTCGTCGGGCTCATAACCCGAAGGTCGTTGGTTCAAGTCCAGCCCCCGCAACCAATGAAAAACCGCTTAACTAAGCCATTTGTGCTAAGTTAGGCGGTTTTCTTTATGCTCTGAAACAGGCGAATAATTCAACTATAATTCAACTCTATTTCAAAACTATGCTTTTTTAAGGAATATTTCTGAAAGTATATCGGCGTTCTTTTTGTCTGCTTCTTCCACTATATGAGCGTATATGTTCGCCGTTGTGCTGACTTGTGCGTGACCTAAACGCTTTGAAATAGAAACGCTGTCAACACCGTTGAAGTATAGCATACTTGCCATAGTGTGCCGGAAAGCGTGAGCGTTTATATGCGGCAGACCGTAACGCTTTGAGAATTTCTGCAAATAATTCGGTACGCTGTCGGGGTGCAGCGGCTCACCGTCATATCGGGCAAAAACAAAGTTTTTTGTCTTGAATAGTATGCCTTGTTTCATATATTCCCTGTTTTGCTCTTGCCTGTATTCTTTCAATAATTCTATTGTTTCGGCAGGAACGGAAATATAACGCTTTGATTTTTCGGTTTTGGGCGTACTTTCATATACGCCAATATCGGGAGAATACAAAACGCTGTTGCAAATATAAAGCTGCTTATTCTCAAAGTCTACCCTATCCCACTTTAAGCCGAGTATTTCTCCACGCCTTGCCCCTGTAATCAAAAGCAAGTGAACAAGTACACGCCACTTTAACGGCTCATTTTCCAACGCTTCACGAATTGCTTGTATTTGTTCCGGCTGAAAATAATTAACCTCGTGTTCCTGCATTTTCGGCTTGTCTGCTCTTTGAGCGAGATTAAACGGGATAAGCCCCTCTTTAACCGCTTGCTCCAACACGGCGGAAATTAAACGGTGATGTTCTATTATCGTTTTATTGCTCAATTTGCCGCCTGTACGCTTGTTTAAGCCGTCAGAGGATAGATAGGTATATAAATTGTTTAAATGCTCTACACGCAAATCTTTCAGCTTTATATGCCCTATTTGCGGATATATGCGTTCTGTCAATTCTTTATACCGAACAATCGTTGAATGTTTTGTACCCCTGTTTTCTTTTAAGTTAATGACATAATCACAATACGCCGCAAATGTTTGTCGGGTATCTGCTCTGATACCCTCTTTACATTCCTTTTCAAAGGTCGCTGCAAACGCAGCGGCTTTTTTTCGTGCCGTTTCTTCTTTCCAAGTCGGCTCGACATCAAATGTTGCGGTATACGGCTTTAATTGCTTACCGTCTGCCCCTCTGCCACGATGAACACGGATTGAAAAAGAAATCAACTGTCCGTCTTTATTCCGTCTTTCCTGTATGTTCGCCATTGTTTACACCCCTTACATCATCATATTGTTTAACAGAAGTAATTTCCGCTTCTTTTTTATTGCCTATTTGCTCAATAAATTCTATAAACTGTTTTTGTAATTTGTATAAGCAAATAGGCTGTTCATTCTCTATTTCTCGTTTGTATTCTTCTCTCGGCTTAGCAAGTGCCGCGTTTTCTTTTTCGGATTTTTCAAAATCAAAGATATTTATCACACCGTCAGTTTTCAAATCATAATCGCGATATTTTATTTTTAAAGCCTTGCAATATTGACGGCTTTTTATGTACCTATCAAACCACAGGGCAAGGCCTGTAAAAATACGCCGTTCTGAAATAACATAATCCCACAAAGCAATAACTTGTTCTTCATTTTTAAACCTTTTCAGTACATTTACTGCCTTTTCAGAAAGTCCTGTATATTCACATACACCTTTTAAGTCGGTGTCAGTTGACTTTACATTGCTTAAACCAAGTAAATAATCGGTAGAAACATTAAAATACTCTGCTATTTTAATCAATTTTTCCACTTGCGGCACTGCTGTTCCTTGCTTATATTGATTTATCGCTTGCGGCGAACAGTTTAAATATTCTGCCATTTTTGAAACATCTCTACCGATAAGGTCTGATAAATTCCTCGCAAGGGGAGTATTTGCCTTTTCAGCAACATCACGCTTTGAATTTTCATTTGGTTTTTTCGCCATAACATCACCCTGTTAAAATAAGATTTTCATTATCCTTATTATAACAAATAACACTTGATTAGTCAATAGGAAAATGATATAATTATTTTCAGAGAGGGGGTGAAACCTTGACAACCAACGAAAAAGCAAAAGAAATGCGGCGAGAATATCTCAATAATTGGCGAGCAAAAAACAAAGATAAGGTCAGAGAAGCCAACAAGAGATATTGGCAGCGTAAAGCCGAAAAGCGTTTGCAAGAAGAAAACGCAAAAAAATAATGCTATGAGTTGCCGCTCATAGCATTAGGTAAGACCACAATTTGAAAGCAACAAAATATAGCCTTTGTTATAGTATAACCTATTCTGTTATATTTTGCAAGGGCGGAAACGGAGTAAAAATGACAGAAAAAATATTTTTAACAATTCCGCAGACGGCAGCCGTCAGCAATTTTCCCGAGTTTTTTATCAGACAATTACAAAAACAACAAAAATTACCCTGTATCTATGCCGGACGAAAATGTTTAGTGAATTATCCGCAGTTTATCGCTATGCTTGACAAGGAAAGCAGAGAGGCGGTGCAGATATGAAGCGACTAACCATTATGGAACTGCTCCAAGAGGGCAGAGAAAATGCTATCTCCGCAAAAGAATTAGCCAAGTATTATAATTGCGATACACGCAGTATAACGCAGGAAATACACAATTTGAGGAGAAGCGGCAAAGTTATTCTTTCGGTAAATACAGGCATAAACAACGGCTTTTTCCTACCTGCTGACCGTGCCGAAGTAGAACGCTTTGCAAAAACAATGCACAGTCGATTAAAGCAAATTAAACTTGCCACACTTTCAGCTGAAAAGTATTTGTCAGAGGTCAACCAATGAAAAACAGTTTTGTATTATACAACGACTGGTGCAGCTTGTTATCGGCTTTCAGCAATGAGGAAAAGGGTATATTATTCACCGCTATTTTTGATTATCATTGCAACGGCGTTCTTTTTGAAAGTGAAAACGCAGCCTTACAGGGTATATTTAACTTTATGAAAAGCCGCTTTGACAGCGATAATGAAAAGTACAAGCAGCGTTGCGAAAAAAACAGAAACAATGTTAATAATCGCTACAACAAAGAAGAATAATCTACGATTGTATACGAACGAATATAACCGTATACAAAAGTTACCGATATAGATACTGATACTGATATTGTTATTGATACTGTTTTGATATTGACATTGAAAAAGAAATTGAAATTGTTTTTGTATAAGGGTAGAAGGGCGCAAGGCTTCACCTTTGCGCCCCTCCCTCTTCAAGGTGATTATTATGTTTGATTATGAAATTTTTAACCGTATAGCCATTAAGCAATATAATTCCATTTCTTGCCCGTATACGCTCAATGAAGTATTAAGCATATTCAGATATTACTTTGATACATACAGGGCTTATATGGGCAAGGAACACCCCTATTTAAAGCCGCAACAGGTAGGCGAAATAATAGAGCGTTTGCCTATTTGCGATGATATGTACATAGAAGCCGAAGAATACCCCACATTGATAGAAAGTTATTTTAATACTGACTTTAATGCTGATTATAATATCAACCATTTTTTCAGTGGAGCAATTCGACTAATGAGGATATACGACAATGGATTATATTAAACCCAAAAGAAAAAAGACGATAAAAGGGGGTGATACCTTGAAAATCAATGACGAAAAAGTCCTTGCCGCTCTTATCTCTTGCGGAAGTGTCAGAAAAGCCGCAGAGCGTTCGGGCGTGTCTGTATATGCCATAACAAAAAGACTCAATACAGACGATTTTAGAGCCAAATACGAGGCATTAAAGAACAACATCTTGACAGAGGCTTGCGACAGTCTTACAGCACGCTTAACACTTGCTATTGATACGCTTTGTTCTGTAGCCGAAGATGAAACACAAAACGCAAGTATCAGAGTTTCGGCAAGTGACAGCATTTTGAGGCACGGCTTGCGATATGTTGAATTAGCCCAAATAAAAACACGGCTTGACCGTATAGAAAAACAATTAGAGGAGCAATAAGCACAATGAAAAAAACTTGTAAATGTATTTTAATCGTTCTTTCCCTTTGTGTAGCGTTTGTATTAGGTATGGGCATAAAAAGCCTTACAAGCAATTTTAAGGCACATACAAAGGACATAAACACCGATACTATATCAATTACATTAGGCGAGCGGCACACCTGCCAAATAACCGATAAAATAAGCGGCACGCAATGGCGTTTTAAAGCTGTTTTACATCGCAAAGGACAGGAAGTGCCGAACGAGTTAAAAACCGCAGGAAACGAAAATATCACTATTACCGGAGCAGGGCGTTATATTATTGTTGATGATATAACAGGCGGCAAGCGGTACAAAGTGAAATTGTAAGGGGGTGAGAATATGAAAAACTTTGAAAATCGGCTAAAACTTGCCGAGAAAAAGCTGAAAGAAAACGGCGAACTTTACAGCGTCGTAACATTCAAAGACGGCACGAAAAAGCGGCTGCCGATACTCGACCTTTATAGGGAAGCTATAAGCGGAACTATAACAGAGGTTTGTTATCCGGCAGCAGATAAAGAAAAATACGGTTTTGCGGAAGTAATGAGCCGTTCGTTTGGCGAGGAAGTGCGATACTATGCAGACAATCAATAAACGGCTTGAAGCCGTAGAGAAAAGCATAAAAAGCAAGTCAGACCTTGCCGAAGTACAGGCAATACTTGATAAAATTAAACAAGCCGCCCACGATAACAACATCGTAAACGGCAAAATTACAGTACATATTAAAGGAGATATTCAAGAATGAATTACAATAAGATTAGAATTAACTTTACAGGCTATAACCGCACGCTTGCCCAGTATGAGGAAGCAAAAGCAGAGGCAGAAAAGACCTACACCCCCGAAGCGTTTTACAAGTGGAACAAAGAAGCGGTACAAATGCTTAGAGAAAAGACCGCCGACTTTAAGAAAAGTTTGAAAGAAAACAAAGAACAAGAACTTGCCGACTTGAAAATTGAAGCGCTGCGCCGTGTGGGCTTTCTTGATGAGAATGTAGTTAAATTCCTTTCGGCGTTTGATGACCTTTCCTCTGATGAGCTTTCCCACCTTGCCGCAACCGCTCCAAAGGACACGGCAACACAGGAATATATTGCACAGTACGCAGCCAAGAGAAACACGGCATATAATAAGCCTATCACGGCAAAGGCAAAGTATGAAGCGGCAAACAGGCTCTTTAATAGTGCCGAGTGGATTATTGACAACGCAGCAACCGACAGAAACGCAAGAGCGCAGTTAAATCATTTCTGTACCGATGACGGATTTAACGCTTTTACGGCAGAGGCGGCAACGGTAATAAGCGCAGAATAATCAATCCATATTTCACTTATAGATTAGCGGCGGCTTTGTGCTTGCCGCTTTTCTTTTTGTGCAAACACTTTCCCACTATAAAAAAGCCGTATTTACATACTATAAAAAGGGCAGAAAATAATTCAACAATAATTCAACTCGTCTACAAAATTCAACTAAAATTCAACAGATTTTACTAAACAGCACCAAACGAGAAACCGCATAATAATGGGCTTTACAAGACTTTACCAAACATTACTAAACGATAATAATTGAACTCATAACCCGAAGGTCGTTGGTTCAAGTCCAGCCCCCGCAACCATATCGAGTATTCATAAGGGATTTGACTTTATGAATACTCGATTTTTCTATTTTAATACGGTCTTATGTAAGGAACAGGCGGTGACCTGCTCATTATAAAGCTTTTCGTATAGGTGGGATACGGTATCGTTGCGAGCAATAGCTTTCTGAAGTTCTGCTTCGTCGTACTTCTTTTCCTTCAAAAACTCTTTATCGGTCTTTTGAGCAAGCAGCTCGGCAAAGGCTTCTTCATCTGCGACCAAAAATTCTGCCATTCTCCGCAGTTCCAGCATTACCACCTGCTCAATGGCATCTGCTCTGACATAGTGCCTGCCGGAACATTCTCCTCGGTAATCCACCTTGTTGTTCGCACACACGAAATAGTGAATATCCTTGTTGATAGTATTCGTATGATGACGGAGCTTACCGTGACAATCGCCGCAGAACAGTAAATCGCAGAATATACTTTTCTCGCCGTTTTTCGGTTTTGGCGCACGGCGTTTTGTTTTGGCTATGAGCGTTTGTGCCTTTTCAAAATCACCCCGTGCAATAATCGGCTCGTGAACATCCTTGAATATCGCCCAATTCTCAGGATCGTTCGGAAGTCTTGTTTTGTTCTTAAAAGACTTTGAGCAGGTCTTGAAGTTGATTACATCACCACAGTATTCCTGCTGAGATAAAATCTTTTGAATTGTTGTCTTGCACCATTTGTACGGATTAGGCTGCGTTTTCTTTCCGCCTCTCGGCAGTCCTTTGCTTTGCCAATACGCCATAGGAACAAGTATTTGCTTCTCCTGTAATATTCGCGCGATAGTTTCGTTGCCCTTGCCCTCAAGACACATTTTGAAAATGCTTTTTACCACCTCTGCCGCCTCCGGGTCGATAACCCACTTCTTTTTGTTTTCAGCGGATTTCATATATCCGTAGGGCGGTTGAGATAAAGGCTCACCCATTGAACCGCGCAAACGATGCGATGAACGAATTTTCTTGGATATATCCCGTGCATACATTTCGTTTAAGATGTTTTTGAAAGGGGCAATTTTGCTCTCGCCCTCCTCACTGTCTATTCCGTCATTTATCTCCATTCAGCCGGTCATTCAATTTTCAAGGTGCCGTGATCAGTCCCTCCACTAAACGTCAAAAATTAAAGAAAATATGCATAGTTTAGAAAAAATATTTTGATTTAATTTTTGGTTTATCGCTATTGTTCACTCTCAGCTCTCTATATTGGATTGCTGAAAAAATATCGGAAAATTATCCCCCTTGCCATCAATTTTTCTTGATAAATTTTTCGGGTGTAACTCAGTTCTACTATTAGCGGAATACAAACAAGAAACTTATATTTTTTTCAAAGCTCCCCACTAATCAAGCGGCAGAAAACGATTTGTATTGAGCTGAACATTTTTGCATTTTCAAAAGACAACGAAAAAAATCCCTTTCGCACAGTAGTACGAAAGGGATCGTTTTATAGCACATTATATTTTGTTAAATAAAAAAACACAATGGGAGCTTGCATTCTCATCGAAGGGAGTTATCGGCTCTGCGTCTTAGCGTCCGGCTCTTTTGGTAAACTGTATAATAGAATCTTATTCCCATCGGAAGAAACGAACGGCGAGAATGGTGCAAAGTGCAGCAACTCCAAGCATTACGCAGATCGGTAACAGAATGCTGCCCGTGCCGACACCTAAAAATGTGTTTTTCATCATCGTAAGCCCCTGCGTCAGTGGGAAAACGCTGACGATCTTCTGCATCGCCTTTGGCATGACCTCAATCGGCAGCGTTGTGCCGGAAAAGATCAGCATGGGGAAATAGAGGATCGAGGCAATGACACTTGCCTGCTTGGTGTCTTTCGCCACGCCGCCCACCAGCATACCGACGGACAGAGTCGAGAGCATGGTAAGCAGCCAGCTTCCGAGAAAAGCCGGAAGCGAACCATGCAGCTGCACGCCCCACAAAAGCGCCGCAACTGACAGTGTCGCAAGGGACACGGCACAGTAGACGATATACATGGCGAGCTCAACGCCCAGAACAAAAACCGGGCTGACCGGCGTGACACGCAGCCGCTTGAGGATCTTCATCTCTCGAAGGTCTGATACTGCCAGCGGCAGACCCATAAGTCCGCTTGCACAAATGGCAACTGCGCTGACGGCTCCGAAAGACTGCTCCATGAATGTATAGTCCGCACCGTCATAGGCAGGTTTTGTGCCATAAACGATACCGAGGATGACAAAAATCACAAGCGGCATGATGACGGCGAAAATCACCATATTCATGTCCCGCAGGCTGAGCTTCAGTTCTGTTTTAAGATATGTAAAAAAGCGTTTCATGCGTCCACCTCCTTATCGGACAGCTGCAAATAAGCGTCCTCGAAGCGTTCACAGCCACATTGAGTCTTTGCCTGCTCCACGGTTCCGCGGAAAACGGGAGTGCCCTTTTTCAAAATGCAGATCTCATCGCACAGCGCCTCAACTTCATCCATAAAGTGAGAAGTCAGGAAAATCGTAAGACCCTGTTCTTTTAAGTGTTCAAGCGTTTTCCACACGCCGCGCCGTGCCTTTGCATCAAGCCCGGTGGTCAGCTCATCGAGGAATACCAGCTCCGGCTGTGGGATCAGCGCCAGCACGATAAAAAGCCGCTGGCGTTCACCGCCCGAAAGACCTTTGACCGGTGTGTTTGCCTTATCCCCAATACCGAACTGCTCACACAGATTGCGCCAATCGGCAGGGCTGCGGTAAAGGCTTGCGGTTTCCTCACAAAGCTCGGAAACCTTGATTTCTTTCTGATAGTCGCCCTCCTGAAACTGCACGCCGATGCGCTGAAAAAGTGTGCGGCGTTTCTTCTTTGGGTCTTTTCCAAGCAGACGCACGGTTCCGCTGTCTGCCTGTTTTGTGCCGAGCATACATTCGATCGTGGTGCTTTTTCCGGCACCGTTGGCACCCAGCAATCCGAATACCGTTCCGCTTTTTACCGAAAGATCTAAATGATCGACCACGGTTTTCCCGGCATAGGTTTTCGTCAGTCCTTCTACAAAAACAGCTTCGCTCATTCCGAAATCCTCCGTACTGCCCGCAGCTCAATGTAACCGCGCCCGCCACGGGGTTCAAGCTGGATACGCGGGTTCTCGTCGTCCCAGCGGTAGCCGACGACGGACGGATCATAGCTGTCCATCGCCGCCTGCACGGTGCGGATGGCTTCGCAGTAGTCCTCCTCGCGGAAGGGCTGACCCTGAAACATCAGGTATTCCGCCTCAGGCAGATGAATGGTGTCAAAGCCCTCCGGAATCATCCCCATATAATCGGTTTCGACCTCCACGCCCTGCACATAGGTGGAGGTGTTCGGCTTTTTGTACTTTTCGGGCAGCCACATGGAAACCGGCTCTCCGCAGAGTGACTTCATGCTCATGAGAATGCCCCAGACATCACAGCTGACTTCCTCGCAGTAGGGGAAATAGTCAGCCGCCTGCCTGCCGCGTTTGATGATACACAGGCGTTCCGGTTTGCGGACGATCTGTATAAAAATCGGTTGAATGTTAGACAAGTCGATGGTCTCCTTTCTCAGTTCACGATATTTTGCACCGTAAGGAATGAAGAAGGTAATCGGAACGGGATTTTTCACATAGTCGCTCGGATTCAGACCGAACTCGCGGTAAAACGTCCGCGTGAAGGTGTCTACATTGGTAAAACCGGCATCCATCGCCGCGCCGATGACTTTGACATCTCCGCTGCGAAGCTGTTTTGCCGCTTCTGTCAGCCGGTATTTTCTGATATACTCAGTCGGTGTAAGACCAAGGCAGTCCCGGAACAGGCGATAGGAATACCACGGGGAAAACAGCGATGCCCGCGCAAGATCGGACAGCTTGATTTCCTCAGTTTTATTCTTTTCTATGTAGTCCTGCATTCGCTGGACAGCCAAAACCTGTTCCGTCATTTTTCTCAACTCCTTACCGGAATATTATACCGTGCCGGGAGAATTATCTCTCGACTTTCCTTGCCTTTTTATTGCAAACGCATAGAACATAACAAGTCCAACGCTCAGCAGCACACCGCCGATAATATCGGTCAGCCAACGCACACCGGAGAGCAGCCGCCCGACGACCATAAAGGCATTCTTGCGTCTTTTTACTTTCTGCCGAGGTACCGAAACACGCGCTTTCTATATTCTTCGTATTCTTTTCCGAATGTCGCGGTCAGATATTTTTCCTCCTGCAAAATCTGCAAGTGCAGCATGACGATTGCAAACAG